>JAFLCD010000002.1 GCA_017302715.1 Deltaproteobacteria bacterium | reverse complement strand
TTTGAAAACCGGAAACACTGAATATGTTTTTGATGAGATTAAAGAAATCGTGCGAGTCGCTTCGCCTCGAATCGTGAAAGTGATTTTAGAAACAAACCTTCTCACTCGTGAAGAAAAAATTCGATCTTGCGAACTCGCCATTGCAGCAGGTGCCCATTTTGTAAAAACATCGACGGGCTTTGGAGGCGGTGGAGCGAATGTTGAAGATATTCAACTTATGCGAGAAGTTGTCGGCTCTGGATTCGGCGTCAAAGCAAGTGGCGGTATTCGCGACAGAAAAACCGCAGAAGCTCTTATCGCCGCCGGCGCAACTCGACTCGGCATTTCGCAATCGGTCGCTATTTTAACCGATACCGAAACCGCTCCATCTTCTTACTAATTTTCTTACACGCATTGCACTAGTTTTGGGGCCTTCTGTCATCGATCCGCCCATTTAATAATGAGCATAGATTCTCTTCGAAAGGAAACTTCTATGCTCAGCATCACTCTTGGTTTTTTATTTTTAGTCTCCGCTCCTTCTGCAGGCGGCGAATTTATTTTCAATCCAAAATCCTGTTCAGTCATCGACTATACAGAAATTTATTCTGAGAAAATGGAATTTAAAAAGCGAATCGACAGTTATAAATCTAAAATCATGCGCGGCAACGATGGATCTTATATCCAACTCGTCGGCAGCGTTTACAGTGCGCAAAACCAACCGACGGATGTTCGCGAATATCAATACGGCGCCGATAAATACTGGAGAAAAACAGTTTTCTATAAAGCCGGAAAAATTTCTAAAATTTTTATTCCTACCTACTCTCCTTCGAGCGGATATCCACTTGGCGTAAATACTTACGACGATAAAAATACTCTGATCGAAGCTACTTTGATTAAACGTGATTCTAAAAATCGCGGTGTCGAAGAAACAATCACCACTTACAAAAATGGCGCAGTCACAGATCAAAAGAAAATCCTTACCTCCTACAATGACGATCTTCATCAAGTGACTTCAAATTCTTGCATGAATGTAGTTGGCGATAATGTTGAAGGAACAGAGCAACAAGATAGCGAAGGTCGAACTTTGCTAAGTGATTGCATGATCGACAAAGTTTTAAGACATCGAGGTTCGCAAGTTTATAGCGACAAAGGTGTTTTGTTGATTAGCGAAGCTATTGACTACGATGAGCATGGTTTAATGTCTCACTCTTCCAAAATGTTTTGGGATGAAGATGGAATTTTTGCTCGCTACGAAGAAAAAATTCCAGCGCAAAATATAGATGAGGTCACCCAAGCTCATACGAAAAAAACTTATAATGAAAAAAATCTTCTATCCAAAACCGAAGTTGAACTTACGTTTCCGGGAAATGCGAGTATGAAGTACGACACCGAATTTTCTTACGATGCGAAAGATCGAGTGACTAAAGAAATTTCAACTCATTTTAATTCAGGCGAATCTACTTGGATGAAAGATATCGAAGAAACCGACTACTCTTGCATCGATCATTAAGAATCTTCGTCAATCGCTTTACCGAGAATGTCATTTACGAGCGGATTATTTTTAAAAGCTGGTCGAGTGAACGGCTTACCGTCATCCGGAATTTCTGAAAGCTTAGGCTGAGCAACAAAAGGAGTCTTCAGCGCCTTCCCTTTTTCTACACTCAAGCGAGCTTCTTCAAGCGCAGTCTTCTGACGATCGAGCCAAACTTGTGATTGTTTGATTTTTCGATCTTGAAGTTTTTCTTGAGAATTCAAAAACGAATTTCGGCTCCCTGAAATTGGCGTCGTCATAAGGCGTCCCTTCCTTTAAGATTCTATCGGCAGCGCGTCATAAATAGTTTAGCAAATTCGGCAAATAGCCGCTAAATACGCAGAATTTCTACCTAAAAGCCGTGCTCAAAACTTGATTAATTGGTGGCTTTCAAGAAGGCTGAAATCCTTATGAAATTTAAGCGCATCTGTCTCATTATTTTAGACAGTCTTGGCATTGGCGAATTGCCAGACGCCGCCACCTACGACGACTCAGGCGCAAACACTCTTAAACATTTAGAAGATCGATTAGGCGCATTGAAAATTCCAAACTTGATGAAACTTGGAATGGGCGCCGCGGGAAAATTAGAAAAAACAAAGTCCCCCGCCGAACTCTTTGCCTATTTTGGAAGAATGCGGGAAGTCTCAAAAGGAAAAGATACGACAACGGGCCATTGGGAAATGATGGGACTGCCTCTCACCGAGGGATTGAGCTTATTTCCAAATGGCTTTCCTCCCGAAATTTTAAATGAATTTAAAAAACGAACGGGCTTAGAAATTCTCGGCAACAAGCCTGCAAGCGGAACCGTCATTATTGATGAGCTTGGCGAAGAACATTTAAAAACAGGAAAAGCTATTGTTTATACTTCGGGCGATTCTGTCTTTCAAATAGCTTGGCATGAAGAAAAATATGGACTCGATCGACTCTATGAAATTTGCGAAATCGCCAGAGATATATTAGATAAATCTCCATTCAAAGTTGGCCGAGTAATCGCACGACCTTTCGTCGGAAATAAACTTGGAGAATTTAGACGAACGGGAAATCGCCGAGATTTTTCGATCGCCCCATACGGAAAATCGGCGCTTAATCATTTGGCAGATGCAAAACTTGAAGTCGTAGGTGTAGGAAAAATTCCTTATATTTTTGCGTTTGAAGGAATTACAAAGCCTCTCGAAGCCCACAATGATCAAGAGGCTATTGATGCCACTATCGCCGCTTTAAAAAATGAAAAAAATGCAGCGCTCATTTTTACGAATTTAAATGATCTCGATATGGTTTTTGGACATCGACGAAATGTAGAAGGCTATGCAAAGCATTTAGAATTTCTCGATACTCAGATGCCAAAAATTTTAGAGGCACTTCAGCCTGATGATTTACTTTTAATTTCGGCGGATCACGGAAACGATACCACTTATAAAGGTACCGATCACACTCGAGAATATGTTCCGCTTCTTGCTTATTCCCCACGTTTTAAAAGCGCACCTGCTGCTTCAAGAAAACTCGTAGATCGCGCAAGCTTCTCCGATATCGGACAAAGTCTCTGCGATAATTTTAATGTTAAACCTATTTCTTCAGGAAAAAGCTTTCTCGCTGAACTCTCATGAGCCATCTTCTCCCTCTTATTTATAAAAAACGTGATGGACTCACCCTCACCCAAGAAGAAATAGAGAGCTTTGTTCAATCTCTCGCTTCCAAAAAGCCTCCGCCCGATTATCAAATCGCTAGCTTACTTGCTTTTATTTTTTCTAAAGGAATGAACGAACTTGAAACCGCAACTCTCACTCAGGCGATGAGAATGTCGGGCTTACAATTTGATTATAAAAATTTTCCGAAAGGAAGTTTGTTCGTCGATAAGCATTCAACTGGAGGAGTCGGAGATAAAATCACTCTCGCCCTTGCACCGCTTGTCGCGGCTTGCGACGAGCGACTGCATTTTCCAACGATTGCAGGTCGAGGCTTAGGCCACACCGGCGGAACGGTGGATAAACTCGAAAGCATTCCTGGATTAAAAACGAGTCTCAGTCTCAGCGCTTTTTATAAAATCTTAAAAAAACATCGCGCTTGTTTTTTATCGCAAACCAAAGAGATAGTGCCAGCGGATCAGATTCTCTATGCCCTTCGCGATGTGACGGGAACGGTTGAAAATATTCCTCTGATGACGGCCAGTATTTTATCTAAAAAACTTTCGGAGACTTTAAATTTTCTTATTCTCGATTTGAAATACGGTAATGGTGCTTTTTTAACTGATATGGATCAGACCGAAAAACTGGCGGAGTCTTTGATCAGCGTTGCCCGCGATTCGAATTTACGCGCCCAACTTTGCATGACCAGAATGGATACGCCCCTTGGTCATTACTCAGGCAATCGTTTAGAAGTGGCCGAAGCGATTGCAATTTTAAAAGAACAAGGTCCAGAAGATTCCACTGAACTCACCAAAGATTTCACTCGTCGCATTTTACAGTGGAGCGGAAAAACTTTGAAAGAAGCCGATCATGCGATTGAAAAGGCTCTTCACACCGGCGCCGCTTTTAAAAAATTTGTCGAAGTGGTTGAAGCTCAAGGTGGATCGGTGAAAGCTTTTGAGAAAGCTCATAAATCTGTCCAATCGAAACTCAAAACTTTTTCGTTTAAAGCTCCTCAAAAAGGTTATCTTTTTTACGACGTTCGAAAATTAGGTCTCGCCCTTGTCGAACTTGAAGCGGGTAGAAAACGAAAAGAAGATAAGATTGATCCCGATGTAGGTTTTTATCATCCTCTTGAGGCCGGCACTCGAGTCGAAGCAAATACCGAAATTTTGCGTGTCTATTATAAAGAGGCAAGGCAATTGGCCGAATGCAAAAAAATGCTTGAGTCGGCGATTCAAATTAAATCTGAGTTTTTTCCAAAATCCCCTCTTATTCGAAAGGTGCTCACCACATGATTTCTCAGCTTAAAACTGCGGCTCGTTTTTTAGAAAGTCGATTTGGAGAAGCTCCTGAAGTCGGCGTAGTTTTGGGAAGTGGGTTAAGCGCTTTCACTGAAACTCTTCACAATACGGCTTCGATCTCAACTCAAGAAATTCCAGGCGGAGTCATCAGCACCGTGCAAGGTCATTCGGGAAAACTCGTCGTTGGAAAAGTGAGCAAAAATTCTGCAAAATCCGTGGCGGTTTTAGCGGGGCGAATACATGGATACGAAGGCAATTCTCCCCATCAAGTCGTGCATAATTTAAGAGCCATGCGACTTTGGGGAATCAAAAAATTTATTTTAACCAATGCGACGGGTTCGACCAAAAAAACTTTCAAGCCTGGAAGTTTGGTTTTAATTTCGGATCATATTAATTTTACCTGCCAAAGTCCGCTCACCGGAAAAGAGCTTTTTGAAGGTGAACGTTTTCCAGATATGAGCGATGCGTATTCGAAAGCATGGAGAAAAGCGGCGAAAGCTGTCGCTCAAAGGCTCAAGATCAAAATTCAAGAGGGAGTTTACGGCGGAGTTTTGGGTCCAAGTTTTGAAACTCCTGCTGAAATCAAAATGTTTGCTCAGTGGGGAGCTTCTATCGTTGGGATGTCTACGGTTTGGGAAACCATCGCTTTAAAGCAAATGGGTGCGGAGATTTTGGGAATATCTTGCGTGACGAATTTTGGTACGGGTGTCACCAATAAACCGCTTTCTCACCGCGAAGTTTTAGAAACGACTAAAAAATCACAAAAGACCTTCAATCTTTTTGTCAGCGAGCTACTTCAAAAGTAGACTAGCCTGGTGAAAGTTTTTCGCGCCAAAGCCATTGTTACTTCCAATGAAGCTCATGATGTTTTTGAAGATGGCTTTTTGGCTATTGAAAAAAATAAAATCGTCGATGTAGGTCCTTGGAAAAATCGTCCGCGAGCTAAAACTGCGCAAATCGTCGATGCGACTTACGGGATTATCGCGCCTGGATTATTCAATCTGCACACTCACCTTCCGATGACCCTGCTTCGCGGAGTCGCCGAAGACGTGGATTTTCAAACGTGGATTTTTAAAATTATTTTGCCACTCGAAAAAAAATGGGTGAGTCCGGAATTCGTTCGAATCGGCACTGAGCTTGCGCTTTGTGAATCGTTGAGAAACGGCGTCACTTTCGTATCCGATATGTACTACTTCGAATCAGATATCGCCGCTTGCGTTGATAAATTTGGTTTGCGCGGATGGTTGCTTGAACATATTTGGGATCAAGAATCTTTCGATTTTCCATCGGGCGAAGCGGCTCTTGAAAAATCGGTTTCGTTTGTAAAAAAATACAAAGATCATCCGAGAATTCGAACGGGCATCGCACCCCATGCACCCTACACTTGCTCTCAAGAAATTTTGCGACAGTCGGGCGAATTTGCGCGCGAACATAATGCTCCGATGATGATTCATTTGTCTGAAACGAAAAAAGAATTCGATGATATGCAGGCTCAATATCAAATGACGCCAACCGAATATCTCGAAAAATCAGGCGTGCTTAAGTCACCTCAAATTTTACTCGCGCATTCCGTTTGGATGAAAGACAGCGATTTTAAAATTTTGGCGAAACCCAATCTCTCCGTCGTTATGAATTCCCAGTGCAATGCTAAACTTGCCAGTGGAGTGGCACCCGTTCAACAATATTTAGAGCGCGGTGTTCGCTTTGTGATGGGAACCGATGGAGCTGCGAGCAATAACAATATGGACATCATCGCAGAGATGAATTTTTTATCCAAAGTTCATCATCTCACTGAGAAAAATTTAAAAGGTTTACCTGGTCCCATTGTTTTTGATGCCGCCACTCGTCGAGCGGCCGAAGCCGTTGGACTTTCGAAGCAACTAGGAAGTTTAGAGCCAGGCAAGGAAGCTGATTTTATTATTTTAAATGCAGAGCAACCGCATTTAAGTCCGCTGACCAATGTTTACGCCCATCTTATATATAGTGCGCGCGGCTCCGACGTTGAATCGGTCTATATTGCCGGCAAGCCACTGATGAAAAAATATAAAATTTTAGTCGCCGATGAAGCTAAGATTCGCGCTCGAGCGAATGCACTTTGGGCCAAGATGAAAAAATCCATTGAGATGCCCAAAAATTCTACGTCTTCTTAAGCTTTTATGAAATTTGAAGGTTATATTTTTACGCCTAAACCTTTCTATGGAACTTTAAGTTCTAAGAAAGATCGTATTGCGAGTATCAAGGCCATTCGAAGGCCTAAAAAAATTACTAAACTTATTCTGCCAGGATTTATTTCGACTCATATTCATACGATTCAAACTCATGCCCGAAATACAGCCGAAAATATGGAGCTTCTTGAATGGCTTTCAAAAGTCATTTGGCCTTTTGAAGCGAAGCTTACCAAAAAAACAGCTTATTACAGTGCGCTTTGCGGAATGGATGAAAGCCTTTCAAAAGGAATCACCAGCATTTTAGATATGGCGACTGCTCGACATACGGATTCGGTTTTCGAAGCAGCGCGAAATTGCGGCATTCGAGCTTTTATCGGAAAAGCTTTGATGGATCAGGGACCCAAAAATCTTATTGAACCTCACCCTCTTGAAGAAATTTTTGATCATCTAGATAAATGGCATCAAAAAGAAAATGGCCGTTTACAAGTAACCTTATGTCCTCGATTTGTTTTAAGTTGCTCCGAGAAATTGCTTCGAAGCGTGGGCGAACTTTCAAAAAAATATCGCCTACTCCATCACACTCACGCCTCCGAAAATAAAGCTGAATGCGAATGGATCGAAAAGCGTTACAAAAAATCAAACATAGAAATCTTAGAAAAGTTTGGCTGCTTGAATGAGTGGACCACCATTGCTCATGGTGTGCATTTTAGCGATAGAGATATTGCGCTTTTACGAAAACGCAAAGTCAGCATCAGTCATTGCCCTACGAGTAATCTGAAATTGGCATCCGGATTGGCTGATCTCAAACGCCTAGCTTCTCTTAATCTGTCTCTCGGCGTAGACGGAGCTCCTTGCAATAATTTGCTCGATCCATTTTTTGAAATGCGTTTAACACATTTGCTTAATCGCTATCTGCATGGCCTCTACGGATTTTCTGCCGAAAGAGTTTTTAAGATGGCCACCATGGGCGGAGCCAAAGCTCTTCATCAAGAAAAAGAAATTGGCTCACTTGAAATTGGGAAAAAAGCTGATTTCTTAGTGATTCAAGTTCCGGATTTCGTTCAATTCAACCCAGATTTTCCTTACGAAAGCCTCATCCACTCGATTACTTCGGCCGATATTCATTCGGTTTTTGTGGATGGACATCAGAGAGCTTAGATTTACATTCCCAGATATCAAAAAAATCTGTCTGAGACTTTTTTGCATATGTTTCAAAGAAAAGATTTAAAAACTGTGGTCCGAAAAAATTTCTGCCATTCGAATACCAAGTCGTAACCGAAAATGGTTGCTCGCCTTTGGGAATTAACCAGGTATCGATCTCACAGTTTCGTAAAATATCCAAAGTGCTCTCTGGCATTTTAATATGAGAGAGATCCATATCCATCATCGCGGCTCCATCGAGTAGATAAGGATGATTTTGAAAGACCGGATAAATTCTTAACGAACTTATATTTTGAAAATCTTTTGTATATCCCACCGCAATTTTTCGCTCGGGGTTCTTGGCGAGATAATTTTTAAGATCATCGATCATTCCAATCGAAAGCGATCGATTCGTATTTGAAATAAGCTCAGAACAAATTCGAATTCCATACGCCGATACAAATAGCAGAAGTAAAAAAAGTGCCGTTTGATACAAAATAGAAAATCGATATTTTGCACCTGAGTTGGGCCAAAGCATGGCCAACAAATAAGCTAAGCTGGGCAAAAGCGGACTGATGTGATGTCGTCCCGCTCCTTCTTTGGCTCCAAAAAATAGAACCATCAAAAGCGCAATGCTCAATCCAATCACAAACCCCCGAGTGGATCTCTTTCGAAGAGACTGCTTTGTAAGCAAAAGAAAAACGGGAGTAGCGCAAAGTAAAACCCACTCAAAAATTTGAGTGAAAGCTCCTCTCTCGCGCGGATGCTGAGCGGCAGCTCCTAGCCATTCTAAATAATGCGAGAGCGAGATATTTGAAAACAAAACAAAGGGAAGCAAGGCCGCGAGCCCGCAAATGACAAAAGCTACGACCAACTCTCTGTACTTCTTTTCGAACAACAGACTTAAAAGAATCGGTAAAAAATAAAAACCAGAGTGAAATTTCATGCCCGTTGAAATTCCTAAAATCAGTCCAAATAAAATAGCGGGCAACATTCCAGAAATAAATGGCATCAGCCAAAGCGCCATCGAAACTAAGCAGAACAAAAAGGGATCAGATCGATTTGAAAGAGAAAAATGATCGTGAGGTAAAAGATAGAGAATCGCCAGCCCCACAACGACTAAAGATCGAAATCGATTTTTAAAAATTTTCTCTACGGCGAAAAAAAGGAAAACGAATCCTAACATACTCGTTCCAATTCCCAGAATCTTTGCCGATAAAATATTTAAGCCGAGCACCGTCAATGCGGCAGCATTCACTAAATAAAGAAGTGGCCCATAAAGTAGACTCGTTCGCGCGGCTGAATCGAGAGCGTGATAAAGAGGCTGACCATTTTTCCAAGCTAGAGCCATGGCGGACACACTCACTTCAACTTCATCTGAAAAAATCGGAATTTGTAAATACCAGATCGCAAACGCGATCCATGAAATGATCCCCAGAATTCCAAAAAAACTCACCCGCCACGACCAAATTTTCTCAAACATGAAGGTTTAGGATCTCTGAAACTAAAACTTTTTTAAAGACGAAAGCCGTATTTTTCTTGTGTTTTTGGAGGTTTAAGAAGGTCTCAAAACTGGGACATCCACGCCCCAATTGAGACTTGGCTGTCCGAAGGCGGAAAACCACGAAAATCGTAAAACCTTAAGCATTTCGGGATCCTACCCCTGCGACAGGCTTGGCACGGAGGTTGCAGAAATTTCAGTTAGACGTGGATTCAACCATTTTGGTGTTCCCACGAGGAGGATTAAAAAATGCGAGGGACGAAAATGAAACTTAATAAAATTCTGATGATCGCGGCACTAGCGATCACGACTACGGGGATGGTCGAAAGAATCTACGCACAACAAATCTGGGCGACGTTTGATGAAAAACGTTTGATCGACATCTGGAACGGCAACGCCGAAGAAGCCTCCACTTACGGTAAAGGTGTAAAAGTTATCAAAATCGATAGAGCACGACTCGAAGCCGACGGACTCGAAATGAAATCTGGTTCAATTGTAGAAAAAAGCACTGGAAGAGTTGTTAAAGGAATTAATATTTACGGCGAAGGCAAAGTCACTTACGAAGTTGCTCCCGAAAAAGGTAAAACCTCAACACGAACGACAAAAATTACACTTAAAGATCGCAATGGAAATCAGCGCTCTTTCGATTTTAAATTTACATGGAATGGTGATCTTAACACTCCCGAAGCCGAAGCCGCTTTCAAAGCTGCGCTCAACGAAGCATTATTCAAGCATGGCCTTGTTATTTTCAATGGAGATATTGTCGACGCCAAAGACACCACCATTAAATACGGCAACTTCGAAGATTTTTATCACGCTCAACTCGCGAAAGCTCGCGCTCGTCTCAAAAACAAAAATAATGACGGCGGTGGCGAACGCGGTGAAGACGGCGGCGATCGTGTATCAAATTCAAGCGAAAGCGGAATCGATGGTCGTAATGATATCGACGATATGTACGATTACAGCAAAACCACTCGAACCACTTCGACTAAAAAAGCACCCAACAAAAAAGATCGATCCGAAACAGGTATCGATTCTGAAGGTTCAGACTCGGATAGCGACGGCGACAGCGGTGTAGATGCAGATAATTCTAATCGACCCGGCTCTAAATCGACGATTCGAGTTACTAGCAATAGTGGAAACGATATCGATGATATGTACGATTATAGTAAAACCACTCGAACTACTTCGAATAAAAAAACAAAAACTCCAAGAGATTCAGGCGATGAAGGTTTTGATTCTTCAGACGATAGCGATTCAAATCCAAATCGAAAAACGCGCTCTTCAAACAGCACTCTTAAAATCGAGTGGAGCGGTAAATCTGGCTTAGGCGATAGCGATTTGTCTGACTTCGACCTTTTGCTTAAGCATAGAAAGCCTTCCAGCTTCAATGCTCAAGCTATTTTAGAATATTTAGATTCTGGAGATCGCAGTCTTGCCGATATCAAAGCAAAACTTCGCGAACTCTATCCCAATGCAGATGCAGATTTTATCGATGCACTTGCTAAACGTTTATTCGATTCTTATTTCTCTGTTGAAATTGAAGAGAGCAATGTTCCTTCAAGAAACAATCGCTCAACAACAAGAACAACGCGATCGAGCTCATCCGGTGACGACGCTTATATGCGCTCTCTCTTAGGCGATGACTACGATTTAGTTTTTGGTCCTGGAGATTTTTCAATTTCAATCAGTGAATCAAATGTTAGCAGCGGCCTCGATGATATCGGAATCAACTGGAGCGATGCTCAGAAACAAAGATTATCTCGACTCATTTTGAAAATTATTAATTCGGGCGATGCCGGAGATTTAGATTCTATCAAAGCGAAACTTCGCGATGAAACAGGAATCACCGATGACAATCAAATCGATCAACTCGCTCGACTGATTATCAAATTGCAAAATGGCAAAGGTCCTCGAAAAGATTCTCAATCTGATATTTCGATTGATGATCAAAATTCTGATGCTCCAAATACTCAAGTGAAACCTTCTCCTCGAAGATCAAACGAAGGTTCTGCTTCTTCGATCAGCATCAACACCACGAGCGGAAATGGTTACTCCATCATCGCCGAACGTGATTGGGGTGCAAATGGATTACGACTTCAAGTTCAAAAACCTTCTGGCGGTTTTGAATTTCTTCAAATCACCGTAAATGAAAAAGGTGAAAGCGTTGCAAAAGATAGCGCTGGAAATGAATATGTTAAAGTAAACGGCAACTGGGGATTTAAGAATGCAAAAGTGATTGTAGGTCCAAGCGTTGAGCCTGTATCTCCAGAAGAAAAAGCAAGTATTGAAACTCTCGAGATTCTGATTAAGAGTGGCCTCAATCAAACCGCTATCGAGATGATTCTTCCTGGTTATAAACCACAGGGTGGGAATTATCGCGGACTCTACGGAACCTCTGGTTCTGGAAAAATGTTCTATCAAGAATTTCAAAACAAAGTACCTGTGAACGATCCCGCGAAGGTGCGCGAGGAAGTCGACAATTTGTTAAAGAATTAAGTTACCTCATACTCCACACTCACACACACCACACGAGCGTCTGATGTTAGGTCCAACATCAGACGCTTTTTTTTTGGCAAAAATCTTTTTAATTACTTCATTTTTGCGACAGATTTTACTCACTTATTTTGCTTGAAATTTGGGACATTTATGTCGCGTCCTGGGGAGTTTAGGTCCCAGAAAACTCTCTCAGCCAATTAAGAAGTCTAAGTTATTTCAGTAACTTAGGGCATGGCACACCTGGCACGAAGCTTGCGATCGATAAGACTAAGGCAAATAGCCTTATACACGATTGTGAATGCCAAGTCTTAGAGCCTAAGGGCAGTGCTCGAAAGATGGATGATAAAAATCCCGGCGAAACAATCGAGGAGGAATCCGAATGAAAGCTACACAAACCGTACTTAAATCTGTCGCCGCTATGACAGCCATGGGAATTATACTCGCAGGTTGCAGCGGAGGTTCAACCGCAACACGACAGACATCAAATACGACACCAACTACAACGGTGCCAACGATTACGGTACCTTCAACAGTAGACACAACGACAAATACGGTTGGAGCAACAGCAACGGATGATATCGCTGCAAACACTGCAGCAGTGAACGCACTCAAAGCAGATCTCGCCCAAACTTTGGCCGCGTCTCAAGCCGCTGCAAGCAATTCGCAAAGTGCTAACAATAAAAATAGTTGGATTTTAGGACTCGCGATTGCAGGAGTTGGATTGCTGGCTTTAGAAAGAGTTTCAACCGCAGTCGATACAGGAAATACTGTAGGCCCTGATGGCAAAAAACTAGGATTTGGAGCCGGCTTAGGAGCTGGCATTTTTAATAGCAAAACAAAAATGGCGCAAGCAAACGCAGCAAGAGCTCATGATGATGCTCGAGCCACGAGTGATCACGTCATTAAGCAAGCCGAACTTACTCGAGGTAATACGGATGCTAATGCTAGTGATGTAAAAGAGAATACGAATGTTAACGCAGATCAAACCAATCGACTTGTAGCAGGTGGCATTCGAGTAAGTGCAGCGAATTTAGCAGAATCTAAAAAAGTAAACGGAGCTGTTGGAGAAGTTGCCAATACCCAAGCTCAACAAGGCGAGACAATCAATGCAATGAAAGCTGCGCTTGATACAAAGTTAGTTGATCTCGATAAAGCTCAAAAAGCTTCAGCTGCTTTGATCGTAGCTCTTCAAGAATCAAGTGCTAGCAAAGATGCATTGGCCGCTACCAAAGCAGCTTTGGAACAAAGCTTGAATGATTCAATTGCTTCTCAAACTCAAAAAATTGCCGAACTTAAAGTGAATGCAGATCAAGTTCCTGGTCTCGTACAAAAATTGGATGCAGCTCAAGCGACTTTAGATGCGCAAAAAGCTGAAAGAGCTAACTTGTTAGCAAAAGCTAATCCTTCGAATAGCTCAGGTCCTCAAGGATCCGCAAATTTTGTAAATCCAGATGCCTCTGTTGCAGCAGTACCTCAAGTACCAGTAGCTCCTGAAGGTGAATCGGTAGATCAACTCTATCCTTCTGGCGATTAATTAATCTTAATAAACAAATTCAAAAAGGCTCTTCACTCGAAGGGCCTTTTTTATTTTTAGTGAGTTAAGAATTTTGAAAGTTGCTTCACTTGAAGCTCTAACGATTTCTTAGAAAAATTATGCAAAATAAAATCAGAGCGAACGGCCTTATCGGCGGGCGACATTTGCTTAGCATCCAAAAATAAAAAGAGTTTTCGACTCATACCTCGCTTCATCACTCTTTTTTCTCGATCTTTTTTTGGCGCGTAAACAAAAACCGTTTTATCGAAGTAGCGATCGAACTTCGCTTCAAACAGCAAGGGCACTTCGACGATCATCGGAGCCTTTTGTTTTTTCATCCAAACCTTGATTCGATTGCCCACTTGAGGATGAATCCACTTTTCAAATTTTTTTAATTTTGCAGGCGATCCTTCGAAATCTTTTCGCAGCTTTTCTTTGGTGAATCCTTTTTCTTTGTAAATCTCAGCGACGATTTCATCGGCCGAAAGAATTTTCCAACCCTGCTTTTTAAAAAATTTAAGAGTCGTCGATTTTCCAGAGGCTAGAGATCCCGTTAATCCTAGGTGAGGAACCTTCTTAAATCTGGGACTTTTATGCCCCACTTTTGCCCCCTCGAAGACGCGCCCAAACTCCCCAATTTGACTCCGTCACCTTTGTAAACATTTGAAAAGCTTAGCTTTTTTAAAGGCCAGTGGCCAGCGGGTCTTGGCACAGCAATTGCATTTACAAGGGGTATAAAGGGAGAATTTCTATGAAATTAAAACTAAGTTTATACGCTACTTTAAGTTTAATGACCTTAAGCCTCATCTCTTGCGGTGAGAGTTATCAAGACACTTATATGGGAGTTGCACGTTTAGACCAAGCAACCTGCCCTCCTTACGCCGAAGGTGATTACGACGTTAAAGTGAATGCACAAGTTTCCGGATCTGATTTTACTTTATCAATGGCTGATATGACCGCTCATGGAACATCCAATCGAGATAAATCTTTTGATATTTTTCGACAAGCTACTGCAAGCGGTGGAATCGGAACCACGCGATTTGATTTTGACCAAGTTATTCCAGGAGAAAATGCCGGTAGTAGATATGAAATTACTTTGGGCGGAGATTTAAGTTCGTCCCGAGATAAATTAAGCTTCGTTTGGTTTGTTCATATGATCGATCCAACGAAATCTATTGATTGCACCCTTCGATTAACAGCCGTTGGCCTCGAAATCGCTCGGTAATAAATAAAAAAATTTTAAGAAGTTCTCTGAGAGAGAGGAATATAAACATCCTCTCTCTTTTTTTCGTCTAAGCCACGCGCTAAAACAATTCGCCTATCTGAATTTTGTTCTTCGTAATGCGCAACCCAGCCCGCCATTCGACTCATGGCGAAAACTCCTGGTCCAAGCTCAGATCTAAATCCAAGCAAGCGATAAACACAGCCTGAATAAAAATCGATATTCGGATGTAAATTTTTTCGCTTCAGCATTTCAGATTCAAAAGCTTCAGCCATTTCAAAATCGACTTGGCGATTTAAATGCGCCGATAAATTTTTTGCGATATTTTTGAGCGCTTTCGCTCGAGGATCTCCGTTTTTATAAAGCAAATGCCCAAAACCCATTATTTTTTCTTTATTTTTAAAAGCCTGATCTAAAAACGCCGAGACATGTTTTTTATCTTTCACCTGGTCAAAAGTTTTCATTACCCACTCGCTTGCTCCGCCATGAAGTGGGCCTTTGAGAATTCCAAGAGCCGCAATAACTGATGAAACAAAATCACTGCCTGTTGAAGCCGCCAATCTCAATCCAAAGGTAGAAATATTGAGTTCATGATCAGCATGAATAAGCATCGTTT
Source organism: Deltaproteobacteria bacterium (assembly GCA_017302715.1). Classification (GTDB taxonomy): domain Bacteria; phylum Bdellovibrionota; class UBA2394; order UBA2394; family UBA2394; genus JAFLCD01. The sequence goes on along the minus strand of JAFLCD010000002.1, from coordinate 271,714 downwards.
TATCTAAAGCTACGATTTCAAGATCAGACGCATTTGATTCGCGAATAGAATTTAAAAAATAAGCTGCAATCGATGAATTTTTTGAGAGTAAACCTAGATTCTTCTTTTGAAAGTTATTTTCCCAAGCCGCCAATAGTGGCGGTAATTGAAAAAAAATTTTATGATTCGAGTTTTTGCCAGTTGAAACTAAACTTAAAGCTGCAATTAAAAAATCGATCGCGCTCTCAAAGTTTCTTAAATTTAAAATCTTTCTAAGCCAGTCGGAATCCAGCCCACACTCCCCTTGGATTTGATTTGAAAATTCTTTCAGCTCTGCCGCCAAAGGCAGTTTGCCATTCCACAAAAGTAAGACCACTTCTTCAAAACTGGATTGAGATACCAAATCTTCGAGTAAAATGCCCCGATATCTGAGTTTTCCTTCGCGAATATTCGATATCTGAGTGGGAGCTGCCTGTATTTCACCAAATTCCATTACATCCTTATTTTGGCATAATGAAAGTTCTACAGTCATCTCGGAAAGTTCGCTAATCTACTTAAGACTCATGAAATTTGCGCGATGGATTTTACTTTTCACGGCCCTGGATTTAGCCGCTATAGCTGGCGTTTATTTCGCGCTTCCTAACACCATCAAACTTCGTGATGGGGTGAAACTTCAACGGCTGAACTCCGATCTTAAACCTTTTAATTTTGTGGCTGGGCCTAAGAATCGAAGCTACGTCTCTCTTTCACAAATTCCAAGAGCGCTTTGGCTTTCGGTTTTAGAACTCGAAGACGCTAAATTTTTTCAACATAACGGTTTTGATGTCGATGAAATCGTCAACGCGGTTTCAAATTCGATCACTCGAGGAAAAAGACTTCGTGGAGCCAGTACACTTACTCAGCAGCTTGCTAAAAATCTTTATCTGAGCTCTGAACGTTCTTTTCGGCGAAAAATTTTTGAAGCGCTCATTACAATCAAACTTGAACTCACTTTGCCCAAAAGAAAAATCTTAGAAATTTATTTAAATAGTATTGATTGGGGCCACGGCATTTTTGGAATCAACGATGCCTCCCTCCACTATTTTAAAAAGAAAGCCGCTGACCTCAATGTACGCGAATCTGTTTTCTTGGCGGCAATTATTCCTAACCCTGCTCGCTTTGGAAAAATCCAAGACGATCAACTACCTAAAAAATTTGTAAGAATTCAAATGATGCGAGCTTTAGAGGGCTTGTATCACTCTGGCGAAATCAAACTCGAAGAATATCAAAAGGTGATGGCCGCCCCTTACGACTTCAAAACTACTTACGAATTTAAAAAAGACGATTCAACTTCTTTATAGCGCCCGAGTCGAAGTTCAACAAAGCAGATGAGATGATTTCAGCGCCAACTTTTAGTCTTGCGTACTCTCAACAGATATATCCCAAATCATTTTTGAAACATCGGCAGGAGCTTTCGTTGCACCATTCGCAAAGTAAGCAAATCTCTGATTCGTTTCTTCGGCTTGAATTTTAATTCTATCGAGAGCAGCTCCTAACAATAATCTGTAATAAGATTTTTGATCGGGATGAACAACCAGATGAGAATTTAAATTTTGAACTTCTTCAGGAGTTCGCCCTTCATTCGACCAGCGATCCAGACGCTGATCCAAACTTTCGGCTGGCAAAGTTAATTCTAAATTCTGAATCAGCGACGAAATATCTTTTTCAATAGCGGCGTAACCGTCTTGAACTTCTAGAAAAATCGCTTTGGCATCTCCGCCGTAAATCATTTTCTCTAGCTGAAGCGACATCAACATTCTTCTTCGACTAAAAATATCTTCGACATCCGACTGAAGATCCATCCATGGTGTCAAATACCCCACCCACTTTGAGCGAGCTGCCGGATAAAATCCTCGATTCACACCTTCGTTCACACGCGAAATCGCCGTCGTTAAAAATCTTCTCTGTCGATTGATCTTATAATCCACGAGTTGCATATTCGCATTGCTTTTCCACGAGTCCGGAATCATCTGAACCGTCAAACCTCCCGCTATACCGCCCAACAAGGGAGCTAAATTTTGAGCAAATGGATTTCCGGGAGCGAATTTTTGAGCCGTAAGATATCCCACTTGGGCTCCTACATAGAGCATCACATTCGTCGCCAAAAATTCAAAAGTCATGATGCGATGATTGTAAACAGAACTTAAAATCTGCTTCTGCTTGTCGGGATTGAGAACCATATAATAAAGAAGATTCGATGCAATTTTCTTTTTAATCGGCCATGACGACGAAATAACTCCCGTCATCGTATAGGCTTCAGGAATTTTCTCCGTCGCATACATCCAAACTTGCGAGTAGTACTCATAACCCGCGCCCGTCATGAAAGTATAAGAAAGTCCGTCCGTGATATTTCCTAAAGCTTTCACCGTGGGATTATCGAGAATAGGTTTCAAAAATTTTGGAGAAGCCTTGATCGCTTTTTCAAGTGCTTGCGCAATTCCACCCGAAAAAATTTGCTGCATCCCAGGACCAGAGAGCGGAGATTTTTCCCAAGCTCCAAGCAACCCCACATAAAAATCGCTCGAGTTGAGCATATAAAGAATGCCTTCAAAATCCACCTTGCCGGTTTCTTTGAGCGACATCGCTCCCATTGTAATGGCTGCGGCGATCAGAGCCGAAACAGGACTCGGCTGATACGGAAACACGCCTGGAGTTAAAAGAGCGGGAGAAATATTATTCGTTGCACTTGGGGGAATTGAAGATCCTAACGGCGCAATCACCGATGGAATTTCTGAAAACGAACTTGAAGGTTTTCTATTTAAATAAGGTGAGCCCAAAAAGGATGGGCCCGGGGAAGAATTCTCAGAGGCCGTTTGAAACTCATCCTCGGGGGAGGATGCCTCTTTGAAATTTTTCTCCAGGCCCATAGCCAAGATATTCGTTGCCTCGAAAGCCAACGAAACTGTTAAAAAAATAATCGAAACTCTAAAAAGCGAAACGCTACGCGCGCTCGCACAAAAACGAAAGCTCCCCCCAAACATAAATCCCCCCTACAAAACTTTCATGACACAAAGCAGTTTAAAGTTGCGTTAGATTGGGGGTCAATGATTTTATGAGCACATGAAAAAAATATTTTTTGTCAGCCAAGCGCTCTTTCTTCTCACTTTAACCTCTACTTTTGCTGAAGACCGATTTGGGAATAAACGTACCGATGGAAAACCGGGCTCCGAATGGTCTGATTTCGACAAGCTTTTCGACGGACAATTTCAAGTGGGTGCTCACTTTGGAACCATTCTTCCCACGAATTCTTCAGATGGAACTTTTGCCGTAGGTGCTGACGCCGATTATCGACCCTATGAACTTTTTGGAATTCGACTAACAGGCCTTCAAGGACTTTCATCTCCTAAGGCGACTATGATCACTGTTACTCCACTCGTTCACACACAAATTTCAAACTTTTTTCCATACGCCATGATCGGCCCAGGAATCGCCATCACGAATTATGGAAAAACGAGAACCAAATTTGATATTTCTGCTGGCATCGGAACCGATATTGAGCTCACCCGACGTTTTCAATTTGGAATGATGTGGCTCTATAATTCTGTTTTAGATTCTGCGGATTCTCATTCGCTGACAGCGCGAGCGAGCTATACTTTTTAATCCAAGCTTCGCGACTGAATAAAAGTATTACGGTTCGATTTAATCTCTACGTCTGGGATCACTTCCGATCCCAGATCTTTTCCAGAGCCGTCGATATAAAAAACTTTTGCTTGATACTTACCAGGAGCTAAAAAAATCTTAGCCACCTGTAATTCACCCGGAAGCAAAAGCCACGAGCGAGTATCCGCTTCTGAACTTAAAAATAATGCAATGCCTGCAAGAACCCCTAAGTCGGAATTATTTGTCGCCTTGCCGATTCCCGTTGCGATTCCTGCTTTCACTCCAGCGGTAAGTAAAGCTTTTGCCATGGCTCGACCCATTCGATCCTTTAGCTGCTCAATCGCTGTTCTCTCAATATCATTGAGAATAACTGTCTGCGCTTTTTGTCCACCCACAGATAAAATTGCTGACTGAATTTGAGTGGGCCGATTTTTATAATAAGCAACTGGAATCGCCACCTCGAGAAGGGTTCCACCCTTTCCTGCTTTCAGATGTCGTTCGCGAGAAGAATATTTTTCAGGACTTTTTCCACTTTCGAAAAGAAGAACAGCTGCGCCGTCGCGATTATCCAAAGATTTTTTGGCTTTCTCCCAGCTTTCATTTCCAAATTTTTTCTTAAACTCTTCGAGCTCTCCCGTCATGCCTTGTCGCTTCAAAATGCGCATCAAATCCTGACCTAAAACAGGAAACTTTTGCTCCAAACTTGGATCAAGTTTTAAAGTTTCTCGATAAGAGACCAAAGCATCATTGTCATTTCGATCATTTTCAAAAAGCAAAGCTCCTAAATATTTTGCAAAAGCATTGAGCTCGTAAGGTCGCGCAGATTCTGAGATCATCTTAAAAAGAATCTCATTTACCTTTCTGGTTTCAACCAGCGCCGCTTCATAATTTTTTAAATTTAAAAAATTCAAACCCAAATAGAGATGAATCAAAACTTTTTCAAAATCTTCACCCTGATAAACGGTTTGTTTTTCGTTTGTCAGCAAAGTGACTGACTGCTCGCCTAAAGAAATATATCCAGAGAGATCGATAATCTTCGCCGCTGCAAAAAATTTCTCATTGCTCTCTTTGTATCGCTTACCCACCCGCAGCAAAATTCCTTCATCCATGAGACGAAGAAGTTTCTCTTTATCGGAAGTCACATCTTTTTCGTAAATTTTAAGAGCTTCGTCTACCTTGCCATCCTTCATCAGATTCCAAGATCGCTTCGCCGCATTTTCGTAGGTGGTCGCGCAGGCAGAAAGAAAAATAAGCGCGAAAAGAAAAAGAGAGCGCATGAACCACGCTCTCTTGAATAAAAACAAATTAATATCCTATGCTTTGTTTGCGATAACGCTTGCGAACTTCTTTATCGTCCGACCATTCGATAATATTGGTCGAAAGATTATTGAGATTAAGAGTGACCTTATAATAAACGACTTTGTCATTGCCGACTTCTTGAACATTGCTAGCCACATCGCCGGTGATCAAATAATCGACACCGATCTGTTTACCAGGAGCTTTGCCTGTCTTTTTATCGACAAATTTTCCGCTCTCATATTCATACTCCTCGGCAAGTTCATCGCGAGCTTCCTTATCCGAAAAACGAAATTTTCCTGATTTAATCAAAGCTGTACGAATTTTATCCGTTAAACTTTTCACATCGATATGCTCACTCGTGTGATTTCGCACTCTTCCCACCATCACGACTGGAGATTTGGTGGCGTTTTGAATTTTTCCAAATTGAGTGAGCGAATCAACTAATTGATTCGATATGAGCTGCATATCGTTTTCATTAAATTTATCATCGAGCAAGATTACTCGATTAGGGTCATCATAACCCCCTTTAGTAAAAGCTTTAGGCCCACAGGCTTGAAGAATAAAGGTCATTCCTAGACACAAAATGGCTAATGAAATTCTGGTTCGCATAGAGATACAAAATAGCTTAAATTGAATGGATTAAAAAAGAAAAACCTCAAGATTTAAAACTTCTCGCTCTGGATATTGGTTCAAAGCGTATTGGCCTTGCCTTATGGAATCCTGCGGCAAAAATGGCCCGCCCTCTAGAGGCCAGAAAACGTAAAACTCTCAAAGAAGATTTAGAATTTTTTAGAAAAATCACTGCCGACAATGAAATCCAGGGTTTTCTCGTTGGCATTCCAATGAGCCTCGGTGGCAAAATAACAGAGAGCACTAAAAACGCTGAATTTTGGGTTGAACAGATGAAAAGCTTTTCTTTACCAGTTTTTACTTACGACGAAAGTCTCTCTACTCAAGATGCTTATTCTATTTTGCAAGAAACAACCGCCCGAAAAAAACATAAAGAAAAAAAAGATAGTATCGCCGCCGCTTTATTTTTAGAGGAATTCATTCGTGCGTCCGATTAAGTTTTGGCTTCTCATCTCAGCCATTCTTTTTGTGTCGATCGGCTCGCTGATTATTTTTCTTGGTCTTCAACAACCTCGTTCAACAGGCAAACGCTTCACCAGCTTTTCAATTGAAAGCGGACAAAGCTTTAAATCGGTTTCGGAGAGATTAAAAAATGAGAATCTCATTCGATCTCAAAGTCTCTTCTATTATTTAGGAAGATTGACTGCAAAATCAGGGGATCTCAAAGCCGGCGAATACGAAATCAATGCAGAAATGTCGGCATGGGAGGTTTTAAAAGTTATCACAGGCTCTCATGTCAAACTTTATAAACTAACATTGCCCGAAGGCGTAAATATGTTTCAGATCGCCCAACTTTTGGATTCGATGGGACTCGTAGACGAAATGCAGTTTCTCGAATCTTGTTGGGATCCCGTTTTATTGGCAGAACTTCATATTCCTTCTCTCACCGCTGAAGGATATTTATTTCCGGAGACTTATCATATTCCTCGAGGAAGTTCGCCGCGCGCTATTTTAAGAATGTTCGTCGATATGTTTTGGACCAAAATGCCAGAAAACTTTTTAAGTCTCGCCAAAAATAATCCACTCAGTTTTCACGAAGCTGTGATCATGGCGTCTGTGATTGAAAAAGAAACAGGGCTCGTTGGAGAAATGGGTTTAATCAGCAGCGTTTTTTACAACCGCTTAAAAAGTCGAATGCGACTTCAAAGTGATCCGACCGCAGTTTACGACATCATGCCTTATGGAGGAAGAGTGACACGTGGACATCTTCAAAGAAAATCTCCATTTAATACTTATCAAATTGATGGATTACCGCTGACTCCTATTGGAAATCCTGGATTGCTTTCAATTCAAGCAGCGCTTCTTCCACAATCGAGCGATTATCTTTATTTTGTTTCGCGACGAGACGGCTCACATCATTTTAGCTCTACCTACGATGAACATCGCGGAGCTATTGAAAAATTCCTGCAGTAAATCTTGGAAAATTTTTATATTTAACCCAGGAAGCAATAGTTACGCCCTCGCCTGAGGAACGGCCCACATATTTGTTAGCCATTTAAAATTCACTCAATTGAATTTTAGTAATTCCGCGACCGATTGCCATTGTACATTCGCCTGAGTCAACACTGAAACCTGTGCCTGCTGCAAAACTTGATTGCGCACAAGTTCCGCTGTTTCTAATGCCACATCCACATCTCTCGTTCGTGAACGCGCCTCACTCAAATTTTCACTCAATAGCAAATTATTTGCCAAGCCCACATCCAGTCGACTATGAAGGCCGGCAATTTTAGCTTGCTCTGTTTTTAAACTGCCAAGCGCGTTGTCGATGATCGTCAGCAAACTTTGCGCCTTTGTTTGAGTCGACACATCGATGGTACTTGCGGTGAATGCAGACACTCCATTCGCCAATCTCGCTGTCATGGTTCCTGAAGCAATATTGTTTGTTGAAATCAAGTCGAGAGCGCCGTCATTATTAACATCCACTCCGATTGCAGAGCTTGGTGTGCTTCCAATCGAAACAGCTCCGTTACTTGTAAAAGTTCCCGAGCCGGTACCAAACTTCATATTACCAACGTTGATTTCGATAAAATCTAAATTTCCGTCATTGTTGAAATCTCCGGTCGCCATATCGACACCACCGGTTCCTACTAAAGTTTCAGTTTGAAAAGTACCGTTTCCATTTCCCTTAAAAAGATATCCACCTGCAAGAAAATCTATTTTGCCGTCATTATTAAAATCTCCAAAATTAATTTTACTCGACGTCGAATTCATCGTGGACCACGTTGTCGGACCCGTAAAAGTTCCATTTCCTAAACCCAAATAAGAAGTCATCGATGCAATATCATTGTCTTGATAAATCAAATCAAGTTTTCCATCCCCATTGATATCCGCTAAGCTTAACCCTCCAATCCCTCCGGAAGACGGACCCGCACTAGACGCCGAAGCAAAACTTCCACCACCTTGGCCAAGATAAACCGAAACCGAGGCTCCATCGAGAGTAGTGACGATATCGGCTTTACCATCTCCATTGACATCTCCAATTTCTAAAGCGCTGTAACCAGTCTTGGTACTTCTTGCTTGAAAAGTTCCATCTCCATTTCCTTTTAAAATAGAAATAGTTGCATCTGTAGAATCCATTGTAAGTAACTCTAAGATTCCATCACCTGTGATATCGGCTGCGCGAATTTTTGCGCCTGCAGACGAAGTAGCTCCCACTGTATAGTTCACGCCCCTTTCAAACGTTCCATCCTTTTTATTGATGAAGACAGAAACCGTACTATTTGAATTTTGAACAGCGATATCTTGATAACCATCGCCGTTGAAATCTCCCGCGACTGACGCGTACACATTCGTGCTCGTGCCGTAGGTTGCCGCCGTCGCATAAGTTCCCGAGCCGATCGTTCTAGTAAAAACATTTCCTGCGCTTAAATTTCCAATTTCAAATTTCACCATGTCTTGACCGTTTTGAGTATTCGCAGTGGTTTGCAAAGCCTTCTGACCTAAACTTCCGTCGAGAAGCTTTGTTCCATTGAACTCCGTCGAATTGGTGACTCGTTGAAACTCTTGAAAGAGTTGATTGAGTTCAAGATTGAGATTCGATCGATCTGTTGTCGAAAGAGTTCCATTGGCCGCTTCGATTGCAATTTCGCGCATTCGAATCACGATATTAATTTGACTGTCCATTCCGGACTCCGCCGAGACCAACATCCCCTGCGCCACATTCATATTCTGATTGGCTTGCAAAAGACCGCGCGTCTGCGCTTCCAACTTATTCGCAATCGACAAGCTTGCTGTATCACCATCAAATGCACTAGAGATCCGACTACCACTCGATAGTCGCTGAAGCGAACGAGCGATAGCGGTCGTCGTCAAATTCAATTGGCGTTGAATATTCATTGAAGGCAGGTTTGAATTTATTTTCATATATAGTTACCTCTTTTTATCTCACTGCGGTGCATCCAACCCCTGTTGAATGTACCCAGTTCATCTTTTTCTTCGGCTGAAATGACTTTTTTCAAATTCTTAGCGCGACTCCAACCAAAAAAACTAAAGCTTTAAAGACCTTAGATTTTTGATTCAGAATGCGTCGGTAGATTTTTTTCTTCGACGCAGCGCTGAAAAATTTTTGTAAATCCATTTTCATCGTTACCCTATCGGCGTCAACGCGATGAGAATCTAAATTTTTTTTTTGAAATGAATAATATGCAAAAGGATTCTAAGGGATTAGCAAATGGATTTGAAAAGGCGTCAAATCCCAAGATTAAAAATGAATTTTAAATGAAAAGTTTTTTAAGCGGACTCGAGAGCAAGCTCTTTGCGACGTTGAATAAACTTTGCCACTCTCTCAAGAACTCTAAACTTACCTCGTCCATCGACTACTTTTTGAGCCGCGATCCCGCGATTTTCAAGTTCTTGATCAAGTTCCATCCAATGCAAAACTTTTTGCATGATGAGTTCAGGCGTTAGTACGTCGGCCATGCCGAGATGATCGCCGATTCCGCGATCTTCCCAAGCTTTTCCAATAGCAACTTGATGAGGCACAAGAGCCACGGTCATCATTGGAATTCCTAAATAAGCCAGTTCATAAGTTGTGCTTCCCGCTCCACAGAGCGCAAGATCAGCCCGCGCTAATAATTGCGGAAAGAAACTGGGATCTTCATAGAGGTGAATTCGTGGATGATTACCGATCAAGCGCTTCGCTTTTTCAAGGTGAGGCCACTGACTTCCGACGATCAAATGAGTTTCAAATTTCACGGTGGATTGCCGAACCGCATCGATCACTTTAAGTGCGTGTCCCCAAACATCGCCGCCACCTAAGGTAACAAGAAATTGAAAATTTTCAGCCATTCTCTCGGTAGGATGTTGTCGAAGCGTATGAATTTCATCTCGGATCATGACATATTTTGGTCCAAGAAGTTGCTGACAAGTCGAAGAAGTCGAATGCGCAATTTTTTCGGCATCTAAATTTTGGTTAATCAAAAAGTCGACGGGGTAATGTTTTTTCATTCCATCATCGAAAGCCATCAAGATCACTCGGGGATCATTTTTAAGTTCTGCGAGTCGCTCGCTCGTCCAGTCGTAGTGGTCGATGCAGACGATCACATTTTTTCGGCTCATCATATCGAACATCGAATGAAGATATTGTGAATCCTGTTCTAAAGTTGCATCAGCACTTAAAGTTTGAACAGTCGCATGAATTTCTTTAAGTTTTTTATCGAGACCTTTTGGAAGTGGTCTTGTTAAAAAATAAACTTTGTATCGACCGCTCTGTTGAGCAACTTCTGCGAGAGCATAACATCTTCGGAAATGCCCCCAACCAATTTCATTAGACGCATCACACCGAAAAATAATGGGAATTGCTTGCACGATTTAAGTTTAACAAGGCATTTCGATTGATTCCTAACATCAATTAAAAAAGCAACGCATCAACACGATGAAATTGATTCATTTCAGAAACTTAACGCGGTCCGTTGAAGCCCGCTTGCTGATACACTTAAAGCATGATGGATTGGACTTCAAAAAAGATTTTAATCACTGGTGGCACGGGCTCTTTTGGTCGTGCATTTATTAAATACGCTCTCGAACATTTAAAACCTGATGTCATTCGAGTTTTTAGTCGAGACGAACTAAAGCAAAGCGAACTTCGCGAACAATTTAAGCATCCGAGTCTTCGCTACTTCATCGGAGATGTTCGTGATGCCGAAAGACTTGAGCGCGCACTTCGCGGGGTTCACATCGTCATTCACGCAGCAGCGATGAAGCGAGTTGAAGCTTGCGAATATAATCCATTCGAAGCAATTCAAACCAATATCGTTGGAACACAAAACATCATCAACGCCGCGATTGATAATGGCGTTGAGCGCGTGATCGCCATCTCGAGCGACAAAGCTGTTAATCCTGTAAATCTCTACGGTGCTACAAAACTTTGCCAAGAAAAAATTGTAGTTCAAAGTAATAGCTACGTTGGTCCAAAGAAAACCAGACTCTCTTGCGTTCGATACGGAAACGTTGTTGGATCACGCGGATCTGTTGTGCCGATTTTTAAACAACAAGCAAAGTCCGGAGAAGTCACCATCACTGACGATCGCATGACTCGCTTCTGGATCACTCTTGATCAAGCTGTTCGCTTTGTTCACTCATCCATTGAGATGATGCAAGGTGGAGAAGTTTTTATTCCAAAACTTCCTAGCATGAAGATCACCGATCTTGCTCGAGTGCTTGCTCCAAAAGCAAAACTCAATGTCACTGGAATTCGTCCAGGCGAAAAACTTCACGAAGTCATGATCACCGAAGATGAGTCTCGTCACACGGTTGAACTTGGAGATCGCTTTGTCGTTGAGCCAGAATTTCCTTGGTGGTCAGCCTCAACTCCCGCTTACGCCAAAGGCACTCGCCCTGTAGACGGATTTAGATATGCTTCGAATATCAATACCGATTGGCTTGATGATCAACGATTGCACTCGATGATTCCTGAAGAGTATCGAGACACGCCTTCAGTTGAGATCAAAGGCTTCGGCGATAAAGATAAATTTGTTGGTCGCGTATCATGAACGAAATTTTTAGAAAGAATTTTGCGACTCTTTGTGCTCGCTATCCAAATTTCAAAGAGTATATCCAGCCCGAGCTCGAAATTTTTCAAAAATTTCCCGAAGGAAATGACAATGAAAGTTTTGTTTGGGCCGATATGCCAGACGGCCAAAAAAATCTAAAGTATCAACGCAAGAATCCCCTCTTCAAAGGTTTTTATCATGGAATGGATCCGCGAGCTGAGACTCTCGAGGTCATGGACAAAGTGGACCTCAAACATCCCACCATGGTTTTTATTTTTGGAATGGGACTTGGATACTTACTCAAAGAATTTTTAGACAACCGCCCCGCTGGAAATTTCGTTCTCCTAGTCATTGAACGTAATCCTCAAATCTTTTTGAGAGCCCTTTGCGTTCATGATTTTACCAAAGCTTTTGAAGATGTAAGTATTTCTTGGGTAGTTGAGCGCAATCTTCCAAAAGCAAAATCTATGGTGGGTGCGTTTATTCAAGATCAAACTATTGTCAGCCGAGTCATTCGAATTTTAGCCACTCCGAATGCACTTGCCAGCGAAGATGAATATTATTCACAAGTCGCTAAGCATTTAATGAGCGCGCGCGATCAAGTCACCTTGCTTACCGGAAATTCTGTCTACGATTGCTTCCGTGGGTTTGAAAATACTTTAAGAAATATTCCTGAAGCACTCACGAACGCAGGCCTTGAATCTCTTCGCGACAAATTTCCTGGAAAAACTTGTATCTCTGTCGCTGCCGGACCTTCGGTCAATGAACATTGGGACACACTCAAAGCTGTTCAAGGAAAAATTCCAATCATCGCGTGCGATACTTTGCTTAAACCCATGAGTGATCGCGGCATTTTTCCAGATTTCGTTACGGCACTTGAGCGAGACGATATCGTTACTGACTTTTTTAGAAATCAATTCGTGCATGAGCGAACCACTCTCGTGGCCCCTACTTTGATTCTCAAAGAATCTTTTGATGAATTTAAAGGCCAAAAATTAATGTACGCTCCGATGCCCAGTTACGCAGATGTCTTAGCTTTAAATTTTTTAATGAGATATCACGGTGGATCTTCGGCAGGAAATTTAAATTTGACGATCGCCAACGTACTTGGGTTCACCAATATTATTCTAGTTGGGCACAACTTAGCTTACGGATATAAAACCAACGAAACTCACGTACGTGGAACCATCGATCCTTCTCGCGAAAGATCGAGAACTCAAAGCGAACTTCTCGCTGAGTCTCAAGGTATGCAGATTGAAACTCAAGATGATACCGATGTGGTTGCGACTCGTTTAGAGTGGAACCTCTATCGAAATCAGATTGAGAACTATATCGCGAATACTCCTCAAAAAAGATGGATCAATACTGCTCTTAAAGGTGCCAAAATTGCAGGTGCCGAGACCATGACTCTTACTCAAGCTTTAGAATCAACGAAGCCTGAGCATTTTGATCTTTATCCGATAAAAAAAGAACTTACCAAAACTCCCGCTCCCGAAATTATTCATGAGCGCGAAACAAAAATTAAAGAAGGTGCTTCAAAAAGTATTGAGCGTCTTTCGCACTGGCTCTCCAAAACAGGACCATTGGTAAACGATATTAAATCTTGGAGAAAGAAAATCGAAGATAAAGAGCTCGAAGGCAAACAAGTTTCGATTGATTGGCTGAACGAGAGAATTGATAGGATTCTCGAAATTAAAGTTGAAGCTATCAATAACGATCCGCATTTCTATAATCTTGCAGTTTCTATTTTATTTCCAGCGCATTTCACTTTTGAAAAACTCATCAATGAAATGCCAGCGATGTATACCACTGACTACGAACTCAAAAGAGATTTCATTTTAAAGCATGAGCAGTATTTTGAGATTTGGAATAAATGGCTGCCTGATGTTCGGCAAGTTTTAGAAGATTTCTTATTGTCGAGAGGAAATCATGGGAGCACCGAGCTTCTCGTTGAGAACCGGAATCTTTAATTTAGTTCCCGGTGCTAGGTTCACCAGCGAAACGCCTACATTGTATTCTTGCAACAACCAAGGTGGTAAATCAAACTTCTGATAGCAGAGCGACCAGAGGTTCTCCCCTTTTTGCACTTCGTAATTTGTTAAACTGGCGACGTCGTACTGACTAAAAAAGTCTTCTTTAATTTTCTTATGATAATCTTCTCGCACTTGCTGAAACTCATCGACCTTAATGCGATCTACTTTAACTAATAATTTCTGCCCTAAACGGGTTTGAGCCTGCGCATCCATTCCGTTCCATGAACGTAAATCCTCTAAACCAACTCCCAACCATTCGGCGATTTGAGAAATCGTTTCATTAATTTCTACAGTGATCCAACCCTTACCATTTGCAATATCTTGAATACGATAAGGCGAAATAATTTCGACGACCTCATTCTTGGGCTTTAAATCTTTTGCAGCAGGAGTTTTAGTTACGCGAATTTCAGGCAGTTTCGCAGATTTTGCTTTGGCAGGAATTGCACGCTTATCTAAAGAAGCAATGAGCTCAGGCAATCTCTGCGAATGCGGCGGAACTCTCAACAACATCCCTCGAGGAATAGGTCTTTGGTTACTATAAACAGGTGAACGCAGTGCAGGATTTAATTTTTTAAAATCTTCTAAAGACACACGATAATTTTGAGAAAATTCTCGAAAATATTTTGGCTCTTTCAAAGTCACAGCTTCAAAAACGATAGGTTGCGGAATCGGAAGCTCACCAAAATATCGGCGATAGTTCTCTGCCACATCGACCGCTGCCAAAAACTGAGCGTAAAAATTTCGAGATGCAAAACCAAAACTTGGACTTTGAAATCTAAAAGCTATCTCGGCGATATCTGTTGTTCCTAAAGTCTGCACTGCTCGCGAGATCCCACCTGCTCCATGATTGTAAGCCGTAAGTGCCAAAGGCCACGCTCCCAGCATTTGAAAATCTCGCGCTAAATGTTTGGCTGCAGCATGCGTTGCAAGCAAAGGATCCAATCGTTCATCGACCGCATAGTCGACTCTCAGATATTGCTTACCCGTCTGCGGCATCAGCTGCCAAAGTCCGGCAGCACCAAATTTTGAAATCGCCTGTTCGCTATACGAAGACTCCACATGGGGAAGATATTTAATAAAGTCGGGTAATCCCTCTTCTGCTAAAATCACTTCGATATGTTTCATATAGAGACCAGATCTTAAAAGCCCCGCCTTAAAACGATCGGATTGTCCCAATTGAAAACGAATATTCTCAGTAGCCTGAAGGAGTCGTGAGCGAGAAGTATTCGCAGGAAATTTCGTCAGCAGTTTTCGTTCTGCCATCGTAAGATTTTCACCGCGTTTTCTTAAAATATTAAAAAGATGCTCGCGAATCTCGGCTCGCATCTGATCAACACCTGCCGTGTCTCCATTTTTTGGAAGTTCAATCGCATCGTAAATAATACTTAAATCTTCCGCATCATGCAGAACACCTTGCTTCGTCGAGTACTTGGTATAAATAGCTCTCCAGAATTCAACTTTGAATTTGAGCTCTTGAGGAAACGGCAAAGAAACTTGATGACGAAGATTGGTCTTTGCCTCAACCCCCAGAAAAGAAAACACGATGGCAAATAGCCCTAAAGCCCTCGTAATCCGCACAAAATATTTTATCCCGAAAAGGCGAAAAATCCTAGGTTAGTTAAGAAAGCGACTGGAGGGCTTTCTCGAGGCTATCAAAGCCCTTTACCTGAAATCCCTCTTTTACTTTCACCTCTGAGGCCACTCCCGATGAGGTCAAAAAACGAGCTTTGGGATGGCTCTGCGAGGCCGATCGGATGCGATCTTTAAGTGCTGCAACAGGTCGAAGTTCTCCCGTCAGTCCAATCTCTCCACAAAAAATCGTCTGCTTAGGAATAGGTTTTTCAGAATGCGCAGAAACCAAAGCTGCCGCCACAGCCAGATCTGCTCCGGGATCTGAAATTTTTAATCCACCCACCACATTGAGGTAGACATCCATTTTTCCAAACGGAATTTTCAAACGTTTTTCTAAAACGGCGAGTAATAAATACAAACGATTAAATTCAAAACCAGAAGTGCTTCTTCTTGGTGAAGGAAAATAACTATCCACCACTAAAGCCTGAATCTCGACCGACAAAACTCGACTACCAAAAAGTATCGAAGAAATCGCGCAGCCCGCGACGCCTTGATCACGCTGATGAACCCAGTAAGAATCGCCTTCCTGCTTTTCGCGCAATCCTTTTTCATCCATTTCTAAAAGTGCAAGTTCACCCGAAGGACCAAATCTGTTTTTTTGCGTTTGCAAAATACGCAATCTCGAATCTTCAGCCATCGAAAAAATGAGAACCGTGTCTACCAGATGCTCTAAGGTTTTTGGGCCCGCAATATCACCATCTTTATTAACATGACCCACGATCCATAAAATAAATCCGCGCTCTTTGGCGCGATTGACTAAAGCTTCTGTGATTTCTTTAAGACTCGCGACCCCACCTTTTACGCGATCTTCCGAATCGGTCATCATCATCTGAATCGAATCGATCACTACGACTTCAGGCTTGAGCGCATCGATATGTTCTAAAACTCTGCCCGTATGATTTTCAGAAATAATAAAAAGCTGATCCGAATTTTTTGAAGGAAAACTTTTAAAGCGTCTCGAAATTTGCTGAACGGATTCTTCAGCCGAAACATAAAGAACAGATTCACTTTGCTGCGCCATCATTTGAAAGAGCAAAGTGCTTTTTCCAATTCCCGGTTCTCCAGCAAGTAAAATAGCAGTGCCTGTTGGAATCCCATCGCCCACCAATCGATTGAGAAAATCTAAATGCGTCGATTTTTTTTCATCGTTTTGAATGTCTTTTACATCGACTAAGCGAACGGGAGCTGAGGTTGAACGTCCGCTCGTTGTAATCGAAACAACTTCTGAAACCGTATTGAGTTCTCCGCACTCCGTACATCGTCCCATCCACTTCGCATAAGAGGTATGACAAGAACTACAGATATAAGGTTGTGATTTAAGTTTAGCCATCTACAGCTTTTGTAAGGCAAATCTCTTTCAAGAAGCAACAGCTATCGAATCAAAGCTTTGGGCGAGTGGCATCAACAGGAGAAAGTTTTACTTTACCCATCAATGCCGTCACTTGAACTTGTTGATCCAATCCGCCTTCTACGAAAGCCAAATGAGTGGAGTCTGCGGGAATCTGATTCCAAGTTGGATCGATCGCGACCCAATTTTTGCCCGTATAAACTTCAACCCATGCGTGATAATAAAATCCCGGCTCGCCATAAAAATGATCGCTATACACAAGTCCAACGACCGTTCGAGTAGGAATTCCCGCCGCACGAGCTAAGGCGGTGTATAAAGCTGCATGCTCTTTGCAGTCACCTTTCTTCGAAGTTAAAGCTTCGATGGCATTGGGGACTGCTGTAAAAGGAGTTTTCTCTAAAGTTTTAAAAACAAAATCATAAATAAGTTTTGCTCGCTTCCAAAGATCAGATTCATTTCCGATAATTTCGCGAGCTTTCTTTTGAATCACGGGATCATAAACAGGAATCGAAGTATCGCCTTCTAGATATTTTTCGAACTCTTTTTTTCCAACCAAAGATTGAGCTGGAGCACTCTCTATCGCTGGATTCTCTACCTGAACCGTCAAAATATCTCGATCAAGTTTTTGTCGATGTCGATTGAGCTCGTAATTTTTCAAATCAACACCCGAAATTTTTACAGAAAAAGATTTGAGCTCTCGAGCCTTTGGCAGAGAAGGAAAAGAAACTTTTGAAAGCTCAACCAGATCTGCTTTTGTTCCGACGACTTTCATAGAAGACATTTCAGATTTTGAAACAGCAACGGCTTCGACAGGCAGGCCTGCGAAATCTGATTTCTCTTTAATCAAACTTCCAACCGAATTAATTTCGCTAATCAAATCATGTTGAAGATAGCTGACCTTCAACGTCCAAAGATCTTTTGATTTTTTTGTTAGTTCCAAACTCAAAGGAACCGTCGTCAGGGCCGCAGGCTCTAATACATAAGCTTCAAATTTTGCTTTTTCTGCAGGCAGACCTCTCATCAATAAAAAAGGACGAATGGTTGGACTCATCAAAACAGGTTCCTGAATAGCTACATCTTTGGTTTGAACTTTACCCGCCTGAGTGACCCGCATCTTCAAAATATTACCCTGTCTTTCGGCAGAGATTTCAATCGTAGATTCCAAACTTTTCATCGTGAAATTAAATTTTTGAATCTCCATTTTATCGTTTGTCCAAACACCAATCGAAGTCGTAATGATTTGGGGTTTTTTAAACAGAGTGAGTTGCATTTCTGAATCTTCTTTGAAAAAAAGATATCCATTCTCTGGTTTCCAATGAAATAAAGTTTTTCCGATAACCTGATTTCCACTCACAAGTTTATGAAAAGACTCGGTGGGAAAATTTTTGAGAAAGGCAGGAACAGAATCCGCAGCCTGCAAAGAAAATACAGAGAACATCAATCCTAAAACTAAAAAATTAAACTTTTTCATTATTTTCTCCAGAAGGGGTCGGGCCCCGACCCAAAAAAATCAAATACTCGTGGCCTTACCTTTTTTTAGTTCTTGCAGACGTTTATCCATCACCGCAATCAACTCAGGTAAGCCCGCTTCAATGCCGCCTTTTTTCTTGATGATGCGATTAAAACTTCCGCGATAAGTTTCTTCTAAAGAGGTGTCGTCCAATTTGATATCCACCACCCTCCAGCCCTTATCGCCCTTCACGACATAAAACTCCACCAAGAGATCGACGTCCGTTTTTTTAATTTTCGCGGTGATCTTAGAACCTTTTGCGGTTTTCTCTTCGCCCGTTAAAGGAATTTGATATTTACCATTCACATACTGACGAGCTTTTTCTAAATAATTTTCTTCCACCAATTTTTTAAATGTCGCCATGTATTGCGAAAGAAGTTTTTTTCCATTTGCCGTTTTATTTACCTCATCCCAATAAGTAATCAGTGCGCGACGACCCAGCACATCAAGATCTAAAATTCCCGAAACTAAACTCTTGATCGCAGCTTCCTTTTTCTTAGCGTCTTCACCTTTTGCCTTATCGATTCCCGCCACCAATTTTTCTAAAGCTATTGTATTTTGAATAAGAAATTCTGAAGCTGATCCCGGCTCAATTTTGTAAGTCGTCGATAAAATTTGTGAACCTTCAATAGGAGTGGGCTTGCTCACATCTGCTCCAGCTACGGCAATCAAAACTCCTAAAATAGAAAATAAAGTCATAAAAAATCCTCTTTCTCTAAGGATTTTAAACATTCGAATTTTATTTTTCTATGGGTATTTAGAAGTGATTACGTAAGATCACTTACGATTGTCTGTTGCTTTAAGTGCATTAAAAGTTTTGAAAAAACGATCTAGGGCAACTTTGTTCGACATAAATGCCACCACACTCAAACCGATGATCAAAAAATAAGGGGGAATCTCTTCGCCAGGACTTAAAAACGGATACATCAGACATCCCAAATATCCCGAAAGCATCGCTCCAATGCCAATATAAACGATACGCTCAGGTCTTTGCATCTCTCCGCCTGCCCCATCGAGCCCCAGACTTTCAGACTTCGCTCGAATATAAGGAGTGGCTACGGTTCCAATAATCGCCAAAAAAACTAAAAGAAGTACCCACGAGTCTCGAAACAAATAAGCCAATCCACACAAAACAGCCGTATCCATATAACGATCCATTACCGAATCAAAAAAAGCTCCTGATTGAGTTTTCAATTGAAGTCGCCTTGCTATACGACCATCCAAAAAATCACAGCAGCCACTCAAGATGATCATCCAACCACCTAAAATAAGATGATGAGTAGCGAATAAAAACGAAGCAACAAACGACAAAATTAAACCGGCGATCGTGATTTGGTTGGGAGTGAACTTCGCGCGAATGCAAAAATTTTCGATGGGGTTCATTAGATCCTGCACCCAAAATTCTTTAAGGCCTGCAGAAATAAAACGAGAGCCTGCGAGTTTTCCCGCATCGACCTCAGAGTTAGCTGACGAAGATTCCGTAGAAATATTAAGCTTCGATTCGGCCGGCAATATAGGACTCTACATTATCGTGAGCGATTGCATCCGAAAATTGAACAGGAGGATGCTTCATCGTGTACGAAGAAATGGAGGTTAGCGGACCAGAAACTTTTCTATCGAGCGCAAGTTTAATGCAACGAACGGCATCGATCGCGACTCCAGCGGAGTTAGGAGAATCTTCCACCGAAAGTCTCATTTCTAAATGAAGTGGAATTCCTGCAAAGCCTGTGCCTTCCATTCTCAAGAAACAAAGTTTGTTGTCTTTTTGAAAAGGAACATAATCCGAAGGGCCGATATGAATATTATCTGCCTCAAGTGGCTCAGAAAGTTGAGATTGGACAGCTTCGGTTTTAGAAATTTTCTTCGACTTCAATCGATGTTGATTGAGCATATTTAAGAAGTCAGTGTTTCCACCGGTATTCAATTGATAAGTGCGCTCTAATTTTACGCCACGATCATTGAAAAGTTTCGCGAGAACTCGGTGCACAATGGTCGCGCCCACTTGGCTCTTGATATCATCGCCAACAATTGGAACGCCTGCTGCTTTAAATTTTGCAGCCCACTCAGGATTTGAAGCGATGAAAACAGGCATGCAATTAACCATTCCTACTTTCGCATCCAAACATGCTTGAGCATAAAAACGAACAGCTTGCTCGCTACCCACAGGTAAATAACAAACCATCACTTCCGCTTTTGTATCTTTTAAAACTTGAACGACATCGACAGGCTTCGCATCGGAGATACGAAAGCTTTGATGCTCAGGATATTCTGCCATATGTGGAGAAATCCCATCTAAAGCTGTACCCATTTGAACGGTGACACCGGTCGCCGGAACCTCAGAAACAATTTGTTTCGTACAGTTTGGTTGTGCATAAATCGCTTTCTCTAAAGGCTGACCGACTTTGCGCTTATCGATATCGATAGCGGCAACGATCTCGATGGACTCGGGTGTATATCCACCTAAATCATAGTGCATAAGACCAATATGGCTTTTCTTCACATCGGACGAAGCTTGACGATAATATTCGAGGCCTTGGATTAACGAACTGGCACAATTTCCAACGCCTACAACAGCGAGTCTGATCTTTTTTGATGGGCTTAAGTCTTTTTGCATAACCGTGTCTTTGTAAGATGCCATGCAAAAAAAAACAACCCCTAAGGTTGCTTTTACGTGATGGTGCATTTGGTGAAAAATCGAAGTTTATTTAAGGCGGTCTACGACCTCTACCCCAATCGTCTGGGAAAGGTCTGTCAAAGCCAGATTAAGCGTATAAACGCTCTTTATCAGGTCAGCACGAGCCTTGAAATACGCTGCAAAAGACTCCAAAACATCCTTAGTCTCTGAAGTGCCTAAATTAAAAGACAAACCCGCTGACGTTAACCAAGACCGAGCTGCTCTAAAGCCATCTTCGTTGATCTTGATTCCTTCCTGAGCCGAAACTGCCTCTTCAAAGGACCTTTCAGCGTCTAATCGAGTTTTAACCTCTAATTGAATGAATAAGGCCGACATCCTTTCGATTTCAGCCGAAACAGCATCCACCTTATTATAGGTGCGATGAAATCCTAGGTCCTGCTTAAGACCCAAGATCACGCCCATATTAAAATAATTAAAATCATTTTTTAAAAACGGATTAGAGACATCAGTTCGTCCCGGTGCCGACGCATATTCAATCTTTCCGCCTGCAAAAATCGTAGGAAAATAATCCGACATCACCACTTTCTTTTCGGCCTTCTTTACCTGAATAACTTGCTGCAATTGATTGAGCTCAGGTTTCGCGCGAAGAGCGATACTGATAATGTCGGCTTTATTTGGATCGGCTAATTTTTCGGCCTGCAAAGTTTTTTGATCGAGCTCCCAATCTCCAGCCAAACTTGAAAGTTCACTCAAAGCCGAGCGAGATAATTTTATTCCTCGATCTGCATCGAGTGCGCGATTTTTTACGTCCGCTAAAAACACGCGAATTTTTAATCGATCAATTTCCGAAACATTGTCTGCGTTTTTAATGAGAAGCTCTTCTACTTTTTCAGAAGCATCATTCAACTTCGACTGTACTTCATTTAAAATCGCGCTCGAATCAGTCGCTAGAAGCAAAGTATAGTAAGCTCGTTTTACAAGACTACGAACCTCTCCAAGTTTCTTTTTATTTTCGAGGCTAGCAAGTTCAGGAGCGTGGCTTGCCATCTCTGCGTATCCAGAAATTTTACCAAACGTAAAAATAGGTTGAACGGCTTCTATCTCCACTCGAGTGAAGGGGCCAAGATTCGAAAATGATTTTCCGTCGCTCGCACCGCTGACATTGTAAGGAACAGGAACAGACGTATCTATTTTTGCATCCGGAACTACTCCACCAATCACTTTGAGCTCGAGAGAACTTAACCATCGATTGGTTTCGACTTGAGTAATTTTTAATTCCGCCGACCTACGCAAAGCGTTGAAGTCTTTTACTAAGGCCGCATTTTTTTCAGCCCTCGCGAGCAGCTCTGGCAAGCTCACCATCAGTGTTTCAGGGGCAGCTGTCAAAAAACTAACGCTGAGCACCAACGATAACGAGAAGATTTGGGAGATTTTTAAACTTATAGCACGAAAGGAGCGCCACTGTTTTGACTCTGAGCTCACTCTCTAAATCGTATCTTGTTTGACCCTTACTCATCAACTTCTTTAAACTTTAAGCAAGCAGACGATTTGAAAAATGTGAGCTAAAATAGATCAAGGTCTTGGGGTGTCCATGTCTATTTCTGAAAAAAATTCTGATAAGCGGCTTCACATTGTCTCTAAGGCAGACGAAACGTCGCAGCACCTTGATCCGGTAACGGGTCTTCATGCTTTTCCACACTACCTTCCCAATCTCAATAAAATTTTAAATGATCAGCGCGCACTCGGAATGATTTTTGTCGACGCGTCAGAACTTGGTAAAATCGAATACGACTACGGAAAAGAAGTTTACGGAAAAATTTTGTGCGAAGTTGTGTCGGCCATTGAAGATCTCAAAGGAAATTTAATTCGCAAAGAAGATATACTTTCAATTCGTCATCCTCAGGATGAAGTTTTTCTTTTGTTTTTATCGAGCCATCGACCTGAATATTCAAACTTTTTAAAAATCGAAAACCTTCAAAATATTATTGATAGGTTTGTTCAACTTTTGAATGCCAAGATTTTTCAAATCACTTTTCCTTATACGAAGCGAATTTTAAAAGCCGATATTGGTTACGCCTACGCCGTTCACAATCCACTCCTCTCTTCTGAAAGAACGATTTATCGTTTAATCGAACAGGCTAAGTCAGTCGCTAAATTCAACGGCGATAGATTTTTACAACAAGTAAATGAGTCTCTTAAAGAGATCATTATGGATGAAAATATCGTTACGCATTTTCAACCTATCGTTGACCTAGAAGATGGATCTATCTTTGCTTACGAAGCTCTCTCTCGCGGACCTAAAGGTTCTCCGATGGAAAGTCCGCTGATGTTGTTTGGAATTGCTGATAAAGCAAATCTTTCGTTTGAAGTGGATCGACTGTGCAGAAGAAAAGCGATTCAAAATGTTTCGGGTTTAGCTCCCCATCAAAAACTTTTCGTAAATACATTTCCGACCACCATGCATGATCCAGAATTCAAAGGTGAGGCTCTTCAAAAGCTTTTGAAGGCAGCCAAACTCGAAGGTAGCAATATCGTTTTTGAAATTACCGAAAGATTTGCGATCGAAAATTACGGACTCTTTCAAAAAGAGCAGGCCTATTATTCTAATTTAGGATTTGGTTTGGCCGTGGACGATATCGGAACCGGTTACGGAAGTTTAGAAGCGATCGCCAATTTAAAACCCGAATACGTAAAAGTGGATATTTCGATCATCCGCAATATCGATCAAAGCCGGGTCAAACAAGAATTACTCAAAGCCATCAGTGATATCGGACGCAAAGTGAATGCCAAGATCATCGCTGAAGGTATCGAAACTCAAGAAGAGCTCGATATCGTTCGCTCCTTCCGCTGTGACTTTGGTCAAGGCTATCGCCTCGCTCGACCAAGTTCTGCTTTGCTTCATCCTGAAACAAAATTCAAATTAATCGGATAATATCTCCACCTCATTTTATGCCCGGGCATAAAATGATTTAAATCACGAAATCGACCAGGAAACTCTATAAACATGTTTTATCCACGATACGAAAAGAGAATCCCAAGCTCTGGGACCAGGCTTGAAAAAAACAAGTGCTTCGCCTAAGACATCTCGGTGAAATTGCTTCAGAGATTTATCCCCCTTGTCTTTATATTAACCACCGCCCTCTCCTCTTTCGCTGGATTCGCTCAATCAAGAAATCCAGAAGAAGTTCGCGCTGAATATGATCAATTTTTAAGACGTCTCGGTTACGAAGATTATTCCGCTCAAATTCGAGGCCTTCTCGATTCCGGAAAAGTAACATCTGAAAAACAGCGCAAAAGTTTGGAATATAATCAAAAGCGATATGAAATTATCAATCACTCACGCGAATTAGCGGTGCGACTGATGATTGCTTTAGAAAAAATCAAAGATCCAAAAAAGCGCGATTTATTTATTGGGCGAGCTTTAGAGCTTACCGCTCGATGCATTGATCTTCAGCCGGGAAATCCTGAGAAAGAAATTCCTACAGAAATAAAAAATCTTCCCGCCAAGCAAAGAGAGGCTGCGCTTAAAGAACATATCTCGCATTTCATTGCGTCTAAAATTTTGCAGCAAACGACAGAAGTTACTTCTAATTTTATTGAAACTTTAAATGGAGCTTCTTCTGTTGAAAGTCTCGCAGAGACTTTGGCAAAAAATCAGAGCTGGAATCCGGAACTCGAAACAACGGCGAAAGAGTTTTGGGAAATTCATAAACTTGTTCAAGAAGTCGTCAGTTTTATGTGGCTCGATTCTACGATGGGACAAACTAGCTTTTTGGGAAGAGCCCTTGCTCTCTCATTAAGACGTTACGAATTTTTTCATAAAGATTCAAAAATCACCCTGCCGCTTCAAAAGAAACTTGAACTTCGAGATCTGGATTTAGGAAATTTTGTTGGAACCACACTTTCGATCCCCGATGAATTTGGTCGCCGACAACTTTTTAATGTTCGAACAGGTGATCGAGTTTTCGAAAGAACTCGAGAACTCGAAGCCGCGCAAATCACCAATGGAGCTATTCCACATTGGGGCCGAGTTTGGTTCGCCGCGCAGAGAGGATTAATCGGAACTTTTAGCGCGATGTTTTGGCCAAGTGGCGAAATGGCAGCAGCTAAATTATCCCCGGGCCAAATGTTGCGACTCAAAGCTTCAAGCACTCACTACGGCAGCTACGGAGTTTCTCATATCGGAACCGCTTGGGTTCCCGAAGATCCCGAAACAGGAATCAAAACTACTTGGGCTCTCGATATCTATCCCGGCGGTATTCGACAAGTCGGGATTATGGACGCCTTTGCATTGCCTGGAATTTTTATGAAAATTGCTTTCGCACGAGATAATCCCGAAAAGCTTTGGGATTTAGCTCATGCACAAATCGAGGCGAGAAAAGATCATTTCTCTGGAAGATTTGCATACGAAAAAGATGGCTACTGGGAAGTGCTTTGGAATAGCGATGTTAAGCTTTTGCAAGATGGCGGCTCTTCTCTCTTAGTCAAATGGCCCGTGATGATTTCTCGAGAAGAATTTGTAAAATTACATTCGATTCCTCGCGAGCGAGCTAAAGAATGGTATTCGCAAGTCATGACCAGACTCACCGATCATATTCGTCATTTTTATTTGACTCAAAACGGAACAGAATTTTCTTATGGATTTTCAGACAAAGCTGGAGAGCTCTACTGCGCGTCTACTTATTGCGTAGGAATGATGCAGTCTTCAGGAGTCGATCCACAACTTAAAAAGGATCAATACAACCCTGTGATTTTAACGCTCGCTAAAGTGTCGAGATGGAAAATTTTTAAAAATATCAAAGCGCTCGAAGCTTTGCATAATTTGGATATCGATCAACCGCGAATTGTAACTCCGGTGGGTTTGGCCGTTGCAGATACGATTGACAAGGTTAATATCGTTCGCTTTCCCACAATGACTCAGGAAGAACAGATGGCTTCACTGACTGATCCAGCGAAAGCGCCGATGAATACTTCACTCTTTCAACGATGGCAGGGAATTCTTTCGATCTTAGCCAATCGCTATCCAAAAACTTCGAGTGAAATACATCCAGATGAAGAACTCATTGAACTTGTGAAGCGCGCCATGGAAGGAAACTCACAGATGCAAATTAAATCAGCCCACACTTTGCTTTCTTCCGGAAGTCATGGGCTGGGTCGCTCAGCGCTCGGACGATGTGTTCGTCTCGTCCGAAGCTTGAGCTTAAATTAATTCGAAATCTTGCGCAAAAATACAGAGCTCGTTCGCAAACTCAAATCAGTTGGGTCTAAATAAGTAATAATAGATCCGTCTTTTGCAATGATAGGATCCCAACCAAAATTTGTATTTGCGGGCATACCTACAACGGATGGGCGAAGCTCTTCCATTACCCAATCATTCGTGACAATCGAAGTTCTCTTCCACGTCACATAGACCAAGCTACCTTGAGGAGGACTATAAATAGTTCCAAAAATTTCTAGCGACCCATTCAAAAATCCTCGCGTTGAAGCGTAGGTCGTATTTGTTGGAACTGGCAGTTCGGATACAGATCCACCATTACCCCAAACCACGGCTGGATTTCTTTTATCGTAATTTACCATGTCTTTAAAAACGATACTCGATCCTACAATGACACCATCAGAAGAGAGCGCCGTTGCGTTCATTTGCATAAAGTTTTGCAAAGAGGAGAGCTCACTACTCGCTCCCGTTTGCCGATTCCAAAGTGTCGGAAATGACGATGGCTCAGTTTGGTTCCAATCACTGCTTGTACCACTATTCAAGCAGTTCTGAGACACTCCTAAAATCCATTCACCAGATGGAGCCACATCTAAAATTTTTGAATATTTACATTTTTGATTGCTCAGTGGCTCGAAGCTTCTTGCAACGCCGGATTCGTAAATCATAGCGCGAGCGGGCAAGCGATTGTAAGCATATTGATTTACGAGAAAAGTATTTTCGTTCACCACTTTTACAATTTCACCGGAGTAAGATCCGAGCACCGCAGGAACAGATGAATATTCACCGCTGGGTTGAAGAGTCCAATAAGCCGCTCGACAAAGATAAGACTTGCAAACTTGTCCTGCGACGATCGAACCATCTGCACTTGCATCTAAAATTTTAACAGTTGTGTATCCGGCGATTTCACCAGAAGTCGCAGCATTTTTAATCCACAACATTCTTCCATCTGAAAAAATTCGCGCCATCTTAAAAGTCTTTTCATTCTGACCGTTAAATTTTGCGTATATGGTGCCAAGCACACTGCCATCTGTAAGAACATTATTCAGATAAAGTTTTGCATCAACAGCATCGAGATTCGTCAGCCAAGACGAAGGACTTACAATCTCGTAGGTTGCGGCATTTAATTTTGCACCAACATTTAAAAATAAAATAACTGCGAAAACAGATACGTTTAATTTAAGAACAAGTTTTAAAAATTTCATTTTACCCCCATTGAAGTGCTCCAATTTAAATGAAGCACTTCTGAATTTTAAGGTAGCGAACTTTGAAATGTCAAAATAAAGAAATTTCGAGGTTCAGTTTAGAAAAAACTAAACGCGTCCAACTTCAATGAGTCGGCCGGTCTTCTGATCTTCTCGCACCCAGCGTTTAAGGCGATAACCGATTTTGGAATAAGAAAAGTTTTTAGGCAGATCGCCTTTTCTAAAGGGTGAATGCGTATTCCAAAACAGTGTCACTTTATTTTCAATTTTGTTTCGAGAAATAAAATCACTCATTCCGTAAAGTGCTTTCGCTGTGCAATTTGAATCGAGTTCAATAGGTTCGATTTCTAAAAATCGATCCATCCATCGACGCACTTCGCTAGGCAAATGTCCGTGACCACCGAATTCATAATTTTTTTCGATGTGAAATTCGTTGCCAGTGAAAGAAACATTCAGTGGATGACTTAAAAATCTATTCATTAACTCGACGGATTGATTGGCAAGAGAAGCAAGCTCTTCTTTTGAAGAAAGCATTTCATGTGAAGTTTGAAGTCCGATGATCTTCATCGAATCCAAGCCCGCCAAACGTTTTCCAATTTCCATTCCAATTAAAGTCGCACCGGTCGTGACGTTAACGAATAAATAATCCGGTGCAGGCAAAACCCCCTCTTCGATTTGAGATTTGAGTTCAACCATCGAACTTACATAACCAAAGACTCCTTTGGTCGATAATCCACTCACCGGAATAATTTCATGTCTAAAAATTTTGGCGAAAAATTTCTGCCAGAAAAAAGTAAAATTAAACCAACGCTCGGTCGCCCGAAATTTAACGTTTGCGCCTAAGGCCTGCATCGCTGAAGTTCTCAGTAAGGCATCGGCATCGAGCGGACATCTTTTTAAAATAAGTTCCGCTTTCATATTGAGTTCTTTTGCCGCTTTCGCAATCGCTAAACAATGAGGCGATCCTACATAACCCGAGCTCACTAATTTTTTTCGATTGCGGCGCAAAGCATCGCCAATAATAAATTCTAATTTTCGAGCTTTATTTTCGGGAAGAAGATGAAAATCCAATTCTTCCTGCTTCATGAAAGCATAATTCGAACCAAATAAATGTTTGGATCTCACTAAAAGTTTAGGCAACGATGGTTTATCGGCTCCTCGCAAACTCACCCAAGCCAAACGATCCGAGAGTTCAGGAAAACGAGTAAAAAGCGCTGGAAAATATTCCACCGAAACTTCCGCAATCGAATTAACGTGATAAGAAGAAGCCGGGGCTGATGAAGAAATCTTCTCTTCGACTTCGGATGGATTTTCATTTTCGTCTAAATATTCTTTAATTCTCTCTTGAGGTCGTCGCCAATTATTACCACCACGTTGACGTTGAGGGCGGCGATTATTATTTCGAGAGCGATTACGTGGTCGAGCCATGCTTTTCGAAGTATAATGAGAATTAAGGGATATTCCAGATGAACTTTCAATTTCAATCTAGCCTCGGATTTCAGATTAAAACATTCTCCGTAGGCCAGCTTCAATGTAATTGCTCGCTGGTTTGGGATCCGGAATCGATGGAAGCCATCGTGGTAGACCCGGGCGATGAGGCCTTACGCATTCAAAAAGAGATCGTCGATTTGGGGTTAAAGGTTCGACATATCGTTCATACGCATGCGCATTTTGATCATGTGAGCGCAGCTCGCGAAGTTCATCAATTTACGAAAGCCCCCCTCTTGCTTCACCCCGACGATAAATATCTTTGGGAGAATGTCGCTATGCAGGGCCAGTTTTTTCGAATTCATGTCGATCCGCTTCCGCCATGGTCAGAGAATTTAGAACACGAAAAAGCTTTGCAGATTGGAAAGTATCGAATGAAAACGCTTTTCACACCGGGACACACTCCGGGCAGCTGTTGCTTTTCGATGAATGAAATTTTATTTTCTGGAGATACTTTATTTCAAGGCTCCGTGGGTCGCACTGATTTATGGGGAGGAGATTTTCGACAAATCTCGAGCTCGATTAAAGATCGTCTTTATACTTTAGACACCGACACCACTGTCATCTGCGGTCACGGCGCCAACACCCAAATCGGCATCGAAGCTAAACAAAACGCCTTCGTGAAAAAATAAGGGGTCGAAAATAAGGGGTCGGGTTAAAAAGGTGCCAGGTCAGCTTAGCGTTGAGGCCAGAAGCCTAGCTTCCAGGAGGTTTCGGCGAGTTGAGCTTGTCCCCAGAATGAGGGATGAAAACAATCGATGCTCAAAGTTTTTACAATCGGCATTTTGGCTTCATAGCCCTGCACTGTTTTTATATGGGCCTGCGGATAGTCTTCTTGAAGTTGAGTAACCAAATTTTCCATTCCTGATCGATAAAGTTTTAAAATATTTCGAGCGGTTTCGTAAGCCGACGTATTTTCGGGATGAAATAAAACGAGCGGACCGTAAATCAAATCTCTAATCTCTGCGCATTTAAATTTATAAAACGGAAGGGAGTATGCGACGAGATCTACAGAGTTTTGAAATATTTTTTCAATCTGCGGCAAACCTAAAATCAAAATTCTTCGATCAGGATTTTTATTGAGAAGTAATCGTAAATTATCTTCGATATTTCCTATGAATTGAAAAGGAGTTGTCATCTCCTCTACTGTTTCGGTGCCCACATCATTCGCACCCATCATCATCGCAATATAATCGTAGTGAATCTGATTTCGATCTTCATCTTCAAGAAGTGCGGCCGTCTGTTTATATAAATGTTTAGATCTCGCACCCGAGATAGAAAAATTTGAAACCTTCAAATCTGGATTATAAACTTTTAATCTTTCGGCATGAGATTCGATAAGATCGGATTCTTCCTCTCCTGCAGCCCAAGAATGCTTGGGTGCGGCGTAAACTTTTCGAAAAGCCTTGATGCGCTCTTCAGAATCTCCGCGATGTTCTTTCATCGAGAGAGTAATCAAATGCAAAACCTGCCAGTGCGAAGGCGGATCTTCTAAGCTAAATTCGGAAAGCATCCCTTCACTAATGCTATCTCCAAGCGATGCCATAGCTTTTGGGAGAGGAATATCAGTCTCAGCAGAAAAAAGCGCGGTGGTTGCAAACCACAGCAAACTAATCAGAAAATAAAAACGAGCCCCCACCCCTTCTATTTTCTCTTGAGACAAGCGGAGTCCAAAGTAAAAAAGAGGCGACTTTTTAAAAGTCCCTCTTCTTTACTTTGGGTCTTAGAATATCGACTAACGGAGAACTTAATTATTTGCAGTCGCAGCGGTATTTGTGGTTGTACCAGCTGTTGCTGCGTTCGATGCACCTGTTCCAAATGAAGCTAACGAAGTGATCGAATTCGAAAGAAGTCCTTCTTCTTGCTTGATTGCTGTCTCAAGTGTGGACTCTGGCAAACTCTTTAAAAATTCTCGTTCTTTTTGGAACAAAATTTGAGTGAGTGTGAAGCGTGTAATGTCTTGTTTGGTTCGATTATCGACCACAGTAACGCTGTCACCAGCCTTAATCATTTCAACGATATCTTTGTAAGAAATATAACTCGCTGAGTCAGTATTATAGAGTTTTCGATTTGGATATTTCTTAATAACGATTTTTCTTCCCATAGCATCCTCCCTGGTGGCTAAAACTTATTCTTATTGGCAAAAACTTTTTAATTTTTGTGTTTCACTAAGTAGACATTGCAAAAGCCGTGCCGAGTCTAAGGCCCCGCTCTAAGATTTTTTATATTTTCCTAAGCCCCTGATATTATTTACTTTATGCTATGAGTTAGGAGCTCTGCACTCATGAGGGATGTGAAATTTAATGCGCGATGTCTGTCAAAGACTCTGCAGAGCGTTAGATCTTTGACGGAGAAAAAGTCAGAAAGCTTACGACGCTCCACCCTTCGCTTCAGTCATATCGAAGCCAGCTTTTACGCTATGATGGTTGGGAGTTCTGAAACATTTGCCTTTTACTACGCCGTTAAAAGGGATGTTACCGAAACTCAATTGGCACTCCTCACCACGGCCCCCGTTTTGCTCGGAGCACTTTGCAATTGGCTCATTCCGTATTGGACAAAACACCGCCATCTAAAAGGTGGAGTTTTAAGTTCTGTTTTTATTCAAATTTTAGGGCTGCTTGGTCTTTTAGTTTCGATTCATTTGTCTCAACCTTTTTGGACGATTTTTATTTCGCTGAGTTTGTATTGGATGGGAGGACTGACCGCCTCTCCACTTTGGATTGATTGGATTTCGGGCTGGCTTCCTCATGGAAGATTTGGCCGATTTTATTCAAGACGAAACGGATTTGTCGCGATGATGACAGTTGTCACTTATTTACTCGCATCGTTTTTACTCAGCGGCGAAAACAATATTTCGATTTTCAAAATTGTTTTTTCTGCAGCGATTATTTTTCGCAGCATCTCTCTGTTGATGTTGTGTTTACAAAAAACAGCCGTCACACGTCGACCCATCAAAGATTCTACAGAACCACTCTCCGCCATTTTTCGTTCACGACTTATTTTTGGGATGATTCTTTTTACGGTTCTCTTCCGGTATGTCTCTAATTTCGCGACTCCGTTTCTCACTCCTTATATGATGAATGAACTTCATTTTGATCTTCGCGCTTTCGCATGGATCACAGCCGTACCTTTTTTGGGAAGAATGATTTCACAGAGTCATTGGGGAGAACTCTCTCGAAAAAATCTAAGTCTTCCCGCGCTGCAAGTTTCGATGATTATGATCGCAGGTGTTTGCCTTGTGTGGTCGATGGCGAAATCAATTGAAGTACTAACCATCGCCGAAATTTCTTCTGGAATTTTTTGGGGCGCTTTTGAACTCTTTACCATCGTGATGATACAAGAATTTTTACCAGGTGACGCTCGCGGGATTATTGGATTTCATATTTGCCTCACCAATCTTGCCGCTACCTTAGGTGCGATGAGCGGAGCTTTTTTACTCAACTCTCATTTTTCATTTACAGAAGTTTTTCAAATTTCTGCGGGCTTGAGATTCTGCGTTGCACTTGGATTCATTGCGTTTTTAGCCCCCTGGCGACGAATGAAGAAGTTTGCTAAGGTTCATTTAAATGCTTAGGGGATTATTTCTTTTTATATTTTCTCTTTGTTTAGTTTGCGAAGGTGCGCACGCCTTTGACTGCCGAAAAATTCCTATTTTATTGCGCGATTTTGCGACCAATCTCCTTGTTGACCCCGAAGTAAAAAAGCTTCTCGAAATCAACCACATTAAAATTTTACGCTGGAAGGGCTCAGTCGCTGTTTTGTCGGCTAGTATGAATGGAATGACGGGCTCTTCTAGTATTCTTGAGCTCTGCTTACAAAATGCAAAACCCACTCCATCGCTCAGCCTAAAAAAAATAGACGATAAGTTGCTGGCCAAAATCGGCGGAGAGATCGTCTATGCAAAAGACCGACGCACCGGAAAAATTCTTTTTGTAGGAATTCCTGAAGGCAGTGAAGAAAAATCCGAGCAGGTTTTAATGACGGCTGATCTCATTTTGAAATTAGGTTTAGATACGAGAAATATTATTAATTGATGATTCTTACATCTTCTTAGGACATTCAATTCCTAAAAGTCCTAAGCCCGTCTGCATCACCCGCTGAGTGAATCTCACTAATTGAATTCTCGAAGCCTTGTATTTTTCTTCGCCTTTAAGAATAGAGACATTCATATAAAAGCGATTAAAAGAAGCCGCGATATCTAAAAGTTCATGTGAAATCATTGAAGGCTCGAACTCTCTCGCTGCCGCTTCGACCATCGCTGGAAAGCCAAGCAATCTTCGGATGAGCTCTCGCTCTTCAGGTACTTCTAACGAAAGCGGAGTTTTATCATCAAATTTAATGCCTTCATTTTTCGCTCTCTCGATCAAAGATTCCAAACGCACATGCGTGTATTGCAAATACGGACCCGAATCACCTTCAAAATTTAAAATATCTTTCCAATTAAAAAGAATATCTTTCGTTCGCTTCGCGTGCAGATCAAAAAAGATGACGGCGCCCGTTCCGACAGCGCGAGCAATATCAAATTCTTCATTTTCGGTGAGTCGACGCTCTTCAGGTTTTTCTTTGTTTTTTTCTTGAACGATCTTGAGAGCTTCTTTTTCAGACTGGTCTAAAACTTGTTCGAGCAAAACGATATTGCCTTTTCGCGTGGACATTTTTCCTTCAGGAAATTTGATGAGACCGAATCCTACGTGAACACAATTTTTTGCCCAATCGTATCCAAGCATTTCTAAAACTTTAAAAACCTGTCTGAAGTGAAGTGTTTGCTCGCCGCCGACTACATAAACTATTTTAGTCGGACTAAAAGTTTTCGCTCGATACTCCGCCGTCGCTAAATCGCGAGTAGCATACAAAGTCGAACCATCGGACTTTCGAATCAAAACGGGAGGCATTCCAAATTCTTCAAGGTCAACGATCATCGCGCCTTCGGATTTTTTCAAAAGCTTAGCGGTCTCTAAACGCTCCGCCGTTTTTTCCATCAGCTGATTGTAAAAACTTTCGCCCGTCACATAATCAAAATCGACTCCAAGCCGATCATAGAGACGCTTAAATTCGTGATAGCTGACATCCTTAAACCACTTCCAAAGTTCTAAAGCTTCGGGATCACCTTTTTCGAGTTTGACAAACCATTCTCGCGCTTCATCTAAAAGCGCGGGATCATCTTTTTCGCGCTCATGAAATTCAACGTAAAGTTTATATAAATTATTGACGGGATCGCCGCGCACAAATTCGGCGCTGCCAAAACGTTTATAGGCGGTAATCATTTTACCAAACTGAGTCCCCCAATCTCCTAAATGATTGATACGAATCACTTGAGCTCCGAGCGAAGTTAAAATTCTGCAGAGAGCCCCTCCAATATTCGTGGAACGCAAATGACCGATGCCGAATGGCTTTGCAATATTAGGAGAAGAATAATCGATCACGATTTTTTCTTTAGCCAAAGCTTTTGCAGAGGAGCGAAGAGGTTCCTCTATTCTCTCAAGCGCGGACTTCGCCAAAATATCCGCTGAAAAGCGGATGTTAAGAAATCCTTTTACGACCGCTGTCAATTCAATTCCTAGTTTTTCTTTGATCGTTACTTCCATCAATTGTGAGGAAATATTTTCAGCGCATTTTTGCGGAGCCTCTTTGCGAATTTTTGAAAGAGAAAAACACGGAATCGCTAAATCAAAATTTTGAGTTTGATCTGTCGCAGGGGGCTCTTCAAATTGAAGAGGACCAGCCCAATCCGCATTTTGCTTTAAAAGAAAGCTTTCTAAATTTTGTATGAACTCTAATCTTCGATCGATCACAATTGTTTAAAGCATACAACAATCGTTTTCTCGACACTTAAAAAATTTTTTAGTTTTAGGAAAAAAAGACTTCCCATCCCCACCCTGAAACCTATTTACTTTCAGCTACATGGACACAAATAAATACGTCGTGATCGAGGGTGTGATTGGTGTGGGCAAAACCTCGATGGCACGCATGCTTAGCCAGCGCTGGCAGGCTCAGACCTGCTTTGAAATTTTTGAAGAAAACCCCTTTTTAACAGGCGGTTTTTATAAAAACACCCCCGAATTCGCATTCAACACCGAAGTCTTTTTTCTGTTGTCACGATTTCGTCAGCAACGGGGTTTAAATGCCGCTCCCGCTGAATCAGCGAGCCCACTTTTTGTTTCAGATTATTTTTTCGAGAAAAATTCTATTTTTGCTCAGCTGAATTTAAAAGGCGAAGACCTTGAAATTTACCAATCTCTTTATGAGCGATTTTTACCTGAAATTCGCACGCCTGATCTCGTTGTTTTTCTTCAGGCTGACTTAGAAACATTAATGAGAAGAATTTATTTTCGTGATCGTGAATTCGAAAGATCACTTTCACCGACTTATCTCGAAAATTTGATGAATGAATATTACAGATTTTTTTCAAGTTATACAAAAGCACCTGTGCTGACGATTCCAACGACGGGCTTAGATTTTGTAAACGATCCCGCAGATTTTAAGAAAATTTCTTCACTGATCGAAGAGCGTTTGAGCGGAAAAATTCAGCTTTCTCTCAAAACAAAAGAGCGAGCTCGCGATCATTCAGAAAGTTTAAGAGAGGCTCATGTCTAAATCTTTACCTTCAAGCCCAGAAGTTTTTGTCGCGATTGCTGGAAATATCGGAAGTGGCAAATCTTCACTCACCACTTTGCTAGCGCAAAAATTTGGATGGAAACCTTATTATGAAATCGTAGAGACCAATCCTTATCTCGCCGATTTTTATAAAAATATGCTTCGCTGGAGTTTTCAACTTCAGATGTTTTTTTTGACGAAGCGATTTAATCACCAGCAAGAAATTTTAAAATCTGGCGTTTCGGTTGTTCAAGATCGAACAATCTATGAAGATGCCGAAATTTTCGCAAAAAATCTTTATCTTCACGGAAAAATGGAAGAGCGAGATTACAAGACTTACGTCGAACATTTTCAGTTGATGACGAGTTTTTTAAAAGCTCCCGATCTTTTGGTTTATCTCAAGGCCGATGTTCCCACTTTGAAAAGTCGAATTCAAACTCGCGGTCGAGATTACGAGCAAACTATTCCGACAGAATATTTATCTCAACTCAATGAACGCTACGATGCGTGGACAAGCTCTTATGATAAGGGCGCGATCCTGACGATTGATGTAAGCAAACGAGATTTTGTTCATAATTCAAGACATCTCGATGAAATCGCCGCCTTAGTCAGTTGGGAATTAGACCGATTAACGAATAAATCTCAGAGTATTTTACCCCTTCAAAAAGGAGCCAAACGCTCAGCCAAGAGGTCTTCTTCAAGCGAATCTCCATCTGCTACGGCTTAGAGATTGACGACCCTAAAAACTTTGGATTCGATGTGAGGATATGAATGACAAACGCCTCGATTTTAATCCTGTTCTTATTTCGACCGAACGTTCGCGCTCAGCCGATTTCACGATTGCTTTTCTTCAAGTCGTTGGCTTCGCAGCCTTAACAGCACTCTGTGCCGATGCGAAAATTTATTTAAGTTTTTCTCCGGTGCCTATCACCTTGCAATCTTTAGCGGTGATTTTATCGGGAGCCATTTTGGGCGCTAGAAAAGGAATGCTTTCTCAAATGCTTTTGATTGCTGCAGGCGCTGCTGGATTTTCAGTCTTCTCACAAAAAGGTGCAGGCTATCTCGCCTTAATGGGACCGACAGGCGGATATATTTTAGGTTTTGTTTTAACTGCTTATGTAGTCGGTTGGATGAAAGATCATCGCTACTTTCAAGGTTTCTGGCAGACGAATATGCTTTTGTTTATCTCATCGCTCTTTATTTTTATTCCAGGAGTGCTTTGGCTTAAAGTTTTAACGAATATTTCTTTTTCGCATGCATTAACGATTGGATTTTATCCGTATCTCATTGGCGACGTTCTTAAAACTTTAGTCGCTAGCTCATTTGTCTTTGGATTAAAAAAATTACGCGGCTAGAAATTGCTGCTGAAATGGCGTTGGGCCTAAGATGCGATGGCGAATTCTTCCAAGCGCATTATTGATTAAGTTAGATCTCGGCAGAAACTGAATGACCGGAGCGCGTCTGACGCCTGACCATTCCAAAATATCTTGCGCCATCTCTTCTAAAGATTCGACACGGACTAATCGCCTCATCACACGTAAGCCTTCAATTTTATCTCCCGCCCACAACAAACATCGCGCGTAGTTGAGCTGGATATAAGGACTGGTTGCATATTGAAGAGCGATTCGTCTGGCGAGTTGAATGCCCCCTTCTTCTTGGCCTTTGATTTGCGTAAGTAGCCACGCATATCCAGACATAAAATGAGGATCATTTTCATCCACATCTTTTTTGAAGAGGGTTCGAATGAAAATAGAGAGTTCATCTTCAGCTGTTCCTGGAACTAGAAATTTTTTCGCGAGAGTATCTAGAGCGCGCTCAAACTCTGCACAATCTTTAAAACGTTGAGATGGATTTACAGAGAGCGCTCGCGCGAGAAGATCATCAAAGGCCTTTGGGAGGTCCACTCTTAACTTCGACGCAGGCGTATAATCTCCATTCACGATAGCTTCCATTGCTTCTGAATCATGTTCGCGAAGAAAAAGAGGCTTACCAGTGATCATTTCCCAGAGCACAATACCGCAGGCAAAAATATCGGAGCGATGATCAAGTTCGCGTCCGCGAATTTGTTCAGGCGAGAGATAACACATTTTTCCACGAAGTTCTCCGTGAGGAGTAAGTTGATGAATGTCTTTTTGAGTCGCCTTGCTAATTCCAAAATCTAAAATTTTCACTTCACCTGAATAAGTGAGAAAAATATTGGAAGGATTAAGATCGCGGTGAATAATTCCAAGAGGCTTGCCGTGCTTGTCTCTTTTCTTGTGAGCATAATCGAGACCACGCAAAACAGATTTCATCATGAAAAGAACAAGCACGAGAGGAATACTTAATTTTTTATCAAAGATATGACGAAGAACATCTTTAAGATTCACGCCGTCTAAATATTCGAGCGCAAGCACAAGTTGATTTCCGATACTCTCAAACCGATAAGCTTTGACGATATTAGGATGCTCTAAATGAAATGTAATTTCTGCTTCACGCTGAAAGAGATCTCTGAAGGTTTCATTTTCTTGGAAGGCTTTCAGAATCGTCTTGAGCGCAATCTCTCGGCCTGCATCATCTACCGAGCGCACGATCTCGCCCATGCCGCCTTGAGCAACAGCACGATCGATGCGAAATCTTCCAAGCTTTCGATATTCCACGGATTTAACCCCTCTGGTTGATCTCCTTATTATAGGCTAAGGATGGGGCGCCGCGTCAGAGGCAAGTCATTGATAATATTAATCTTTCAAGGCAGATGGAAAACTGACAACTAAAGTTACCCGTTAAGTTTGAGAAGAAATTAAACTAAGAAATCTTATTTTTCTTTATCGGTCTTTTTCTTTTTGGATTTGCGACGCCTGCGAGCTTTTTCTTCAATGCCTCGCTCGGCGTCCAGACGAATATTTTCTAAATAGTCGACGATTCCATCGTGAAGAGAGTCATTGCCAGCCAAAATTTCTTGAACGAGCTCGATGGAATCTTTAAATTTTCCAAGCGAAAGTAAAACACCGGCGAGCTCTACACCTGCACCGATATTCGTCACATCCATTCGCCAAGCTTTGCGAAGAAGTTTTTCTCCCTCGTAAAGATTGCCGGTAAAGACATAAGTTCTACCGAGCTCTTCGAGATAAATAGAATTTTTGGGCTCCAGTTTTACGGCTCGCTGAAACTCTTCAATCGCTCGTCTCCAGTTTTCTTGAGTTTGATAAACCATTCCGAGCAAATAATAGTAATGAGAAAAATCCGCATCGAGACCGATGGCGCGATTGAGATATTCGACAGCTTTTGAAAAATCTTCATTAAAAAGATAAATGTCACCGAGGTAAGCGTAACAATCAGCTTTCATCGAGGTTTCTAAAAATTTTCCATGTTGTTTGATGAGACGTTCAAAATATTTGAGAGCTTTATCAAAATTACCACGCTCGTAAAAAGTTTCAGCAGCTTGAAAGAGCCAAGTAAAATAACGCGTTCGATCTACTCTTTTCATTGAGAATAAAACTCCTCTAAAAATTTAGCCAAGCCTTGGGGGCCATCCGTCTGAACCTTACTGACTTTTAAAATATGTGGCTCAGCATGTTTCATCGCCACACCCACATCAGCCGATTCTATCATCTCTAAATCGTTTTCGTCATCGCCAATAGCAATCACTCTCGTCGCACCCAATTTTTTCTTGACCCAATCCACGCCCCACCACTTGGAATAAGGCTTTTTAAAAATTTCGAGCACACTTAATCCGCGATGTCCGATATTTTTGACGACGATTGTATTAAAAGTCGGTGACATTTTTTTTCGGATGGCTTCGCGAATCTGAAGTAATTCTGGATAATCACCTAAGAGCGCCACTTCAAGCAAAGGGCCTGAATGCGGCTTCGAAAATAAAAGTCGAAACTCCTCTTCAGATTGTAAAAGCTTTCGATGATCTGCGGCTCTATCTTCAACCCTTCGAAGTAAGGATGAATTTTGCAAAGCTTTTTCAAAGTATAGATAATCAATATGACTTTCATATCCATCGCAGACAAAAAAATAATCATCTCGAAACTCCGCAAGAGCTTTTGTGATTTGCAGAGCTTCATCTATTTCTAAAATC
Organism: Deltaproteobacteria bacterium; assembly: GCA_017302715.1. Taxonomy (GTDB): domain Bacteria; phylum Bdellovibrionota; class UBA2394; order UBA2394; family UBA2394; genus JAFLCD01. The sequence continues at coordinate 232,454 of JAFLCD010000002.1, read as the reverse complement.
GCTCTCTCGACTAATTTACCTGTGGCATCTCGAATCACGAGCCCGTTGTGAACCACCACATAAGCTAACGACGGCAAAACTTGAATATCTGGCAAGGCCGCTCTGTATCTACGGCCCGTCGCCACCATGACATGAGCTCGCAGAGAAATATCGAAAACTTTTTTTAATAATTCTGCCGGAACTTGTCTTTCGCCTGTGAGCGGATCTGAATGAACAAGAGTTCCATCCAAATCAAACGCAAAAAGATCAGAGAACTTTTTTTCCACCAATATAAGCCGAGACTACCTGGCTCATTCCATAACTGTAATAAATTTCTTCGAAACTTTCAGAATTTAAACCAATAAAATCGGCCTGCTTACCTACTTCGAGAGAACCTCTATCAAAACATCGAAGTGCTAAAGCAGCATTTAAAGTTTGAGCCGTTAAAATTTCATCGGGCTGCATACCCTGATGAATGGCCGCAAATGTTCCACAGAGTGGAAGATTTAATGTTGGATTCGTGCCCGGATTAAAATCAGAGGCAATCGCAGGCTTTAATCCCGCATCCCAAAATTTTCTAAGCGGTGCAAATTTTTTTGCCCCTAAGAAAAAAGAAGTGCCCGGCAAAACAACGGGAATTACTTTAGCCGATTTGAGCTGACGAATATCGGCATCATTTACTTCCATCAAATGATCTGCCGATGCCGCCTTAGTCACTGCCGCTACTCGAACGCCACCACTTCGAGCAAATTCATGAGCATGAACTTTTGGCCAAAGGCCCATTTTTTTTCCTGCAACTAAAAGGCGAATACTTTCTTTTTCAGAAAAATATCCTTTCTCACAAAAAACATCCTGAAAATCAGCCAGGCCTTTTACTTTGGGCAAAACTTTTTGAATTAAATAATCGACGTAAAGAGATTCAGTTGAAAATTCTTTAGGAACGGCGTGAGCTCCCATAAATGTTGAAACGATACGCGATAGATTTTGTTTTTTAAGAGTCTGAATAACTTCTAAAACTTTAAGTTCGCTTTCAAGATTTAATCCGTAGCCAGATTTAATTTCAACAGTGGTAACACCCCAACTTAAACATTCTCGAAGTCTTTTTTTTGCTGACTTGTCCAAATCGCTAAGGCTCGCCGCACGCGTGGCTTTGAGAGTTTTTAAAATACCTCCGCCTTTTTTTGCGATTTCTTGATATGAAACGCCACGAAGTCTCTGAGTCCACTCATCCGCTCGATTTCCCGCAAACACTAAATGCGTATGCGCATCGATAAGGCCGGGGATAATTGTTTTTTCTCTTTTGATTTTCTTAGAATAAAATCGCAGCTGAGAAGCCGAAATTTTTTCGATTTTTTTTATTCTTCCACCTGGAGAGATCAATAGGCGGCCTGGTCTTAATCGTAACAGGCCGCCCCTGATTTGGGGCGTTGAAATTTCATCCGCCCAAAATTCGATCACTTCAGTAAAAGAGCAAAAAGCTTCTTTCCCGCTCCATCCACTCGTGTGAATTCAATTCCGTATCCAGGCTTAAACATTTTAGCCTCGACGGAAGTTTCACGAGTCATTCGTGCCACTCGACCTTCTGCTGCAAAGATCGTTGGTGATGAAGAAAATTTAATATTCATAATGACATTGGTGCCGACAGCTAAAGGCACTTGTTTGGTATTGGCGACTACAAAAATTCCGCCTGTCGAAATATCTCGATTGCGGCAACCATAAGTCTTTCCATCATGACTTTTGATTTTAATTAAAGCATCAACCTTGCGTCGTTGATGTTTCCTCTTCCATGGCCCTAAAGCCTCTGACGCCTCACTCATTCAGACCCCCTTAATTTCCTTTAAACCCTGCGTTCTCAGAGCTATCAAAGGCGCTTTCGAGAGTCAAACTTTTAGCCATCCCACTGCAATTTTTTTCGAATAAAAAAATCTAGACACATAAAGAATAATGTAAGCAGGAGAATAGCCCACGAACTTGCTGTCGATGCAGCTGTCCAAGATTCTGTAGATGCTGAAACAATTTGAGTTCCAGACAAAGGTTGATTGAAAATTTTCTTGCGATCGTCAAATTCAAAAAATTTTCCGGATGAATTTTCGGCGATTTTTTTCATTTTTAAATTGTCATGAATTAAATTTTTCCATTCTTCTCGCCATGGTTTCTCTTCAGTTTCAAAAACAAAAGCATCGGGAAGATTTGAAACTTTAACTTCGTAAACGCCAGGTTCCGTTACTTCAAAATCTATCTCTCTTTCATTTTTAAAACTAACGCCCATCTTTGAACCCGCTTTCAAAAGTGGGGAGATTTTCCAATCGACAGCTTGATCGCTCGCCAAATGAAGATGAGTAGATTTTCCCACCTGCCATTTACTTGAAATAAGTCTTTCGGGATCCATCTCGGGATCGAACGTAAGATACTGAACAATTTTTCTAGCGAGTTTATTAAAAACAGGTGCCGAGTTCATCGGTTGAAATTGTAGCTTCCAAGATTCATCCGAGTTGATGGTAACAATTCTTCCTTTGTCGATTTGACGAAGACTGACAAAAGGAATTCCGTTGGAATAACGCACCAGATCAGTGCTATCCGCTCTTGGATGCAAGCGATGATAGCCACGCCACTGAGGAATTTGAAAAGCAAAATCGAGTCCGTCAATTACAGGATGCTGATTCACCACACGAGCCGAAAGCGGATCCTGCTCGAATTTTCCAATCCCATTAAATTCAAAAGGCAGAAGGGGCTCAAGTGGAGATGATCGATAGCGGTGAAAGCCTTGATCTCCACCGATCATCAACAATGAACCTCCTTGGCGAACAAATTGCGCGAGATTCGCTAAATAAAAAGGTTGAAAATACAAATTGAAATCGAAGTTCTGCAGAATAACGACGTCGAATTTTTCAAGTTCGGTTGAAAAAAGTTCTTCGTACGGAAATGGAATCAAACTGAGTTCATCGTTTTTAGCTTCGGGAATATCATTGATCGAACGCAAAATATAAAAACTGACGAGATCCACATCGGGCTGCTTCGTCAAAAATAATCGCCAAGCTTTCATATCGGTGCTGGGTCGTCCGCTAATATGCAAAATTCTCATTTTGTCGCGGACCGTTCGCACACGAAAGGAAGTTTCGTTATTAAGCTCACTGAGTTCACCTGCGAGTGACGAAACTTTTAAAATAAAAATATTTTCACCCATCTTTTCAGGAAAATAATTGAAATCAAAAGTAACTTGAGGATTCGTTAAAGTTTTTTCAACTTCTTGAATTTTTTGGCCTGAAAGCCAAAGGCTGAGCTTCACCGTTTTTCCTGAAAATCCTTTTTGCGCAATCGTCACCGGGATTTTTAATCTATTTTTTAGAAATGCCGTAAACACAGGCTGGACCGAATCGATCCAGACATCCTTTTCTTCTTGATCAGCTATCTGAACGGCGTAAGTAGGAAGCGGTAAGCGAGCGTAATCCGACCACAGTCCATCCGAAATCAAAATCACAGAGCCATCTTGGTCTTTCAAAACTTGATTCACCGGCTCCAGTAATGTTTTTAAAGATCCATTTCCTTTGAGATCAAAAGTTTCAGCTTGAACATTGGCGCCAAAAGAAAAAATTCTTGTCGGCTGCTTTCGCGATGAAGTCCATTCTTTGAGCTCTTCCAAAAAAAGATCGAGATTCTTTTTTCGCTCAGGCAAATCAAAGACGGAACTCGATCTATCAATCAGAATATGAAGAGCCTCGGGTTGACTGAGTTGCTTGGATAAAACTTTTGTCCATTCGGCAATGGTCCAACCGAGCATCAAAATCCATAGAATCCGAATTACAAAAACCCAATGAATTTTTCTTCGAAGAAAAATCTCTCCAAAAACTAGAAGTACTCCAGCGATGACAACCCAAATCGCCCATGAGTTTTGAAAAAATCCTTCTCCCAAACTCATCGCGACCGCCTTTTTAAAATATGAGGCAAATGAATCGCATCATCTTTATAATCGAGTGCCACTGAGTACATGAGGATATTAAGAAGTAAGCGCTTGGCCAAAACACGCTGAGAAATTCCATAAGGGCTTACAGAATATGCAAAATCCCCTTTTGCTGTTTTCAAATTAGCTCCCAAAATATCATTAAATGAAAAAATCGCGACCCAACGCTTGTCGAGCTCAACTCCCTCCAAATAAGGAGAGGCTAATTTGCGGCCCGAGACTTCAGAGAGCAAATAAAAAGTTCTAAAGAGAACATCTTCTTTGGATACTGGTTTAAAAGGTCTAGACGGAAAAATTTCTGACATTTCTTTTTTAACACTTTTGTAAAAAGCAGAATCGGTCGTCGCCAGAGGATCATCGAAGAAAAGCAAACCACCCCGCTCACAATAATCTCTGATTTTTTCTCGATCTTCTTTTCTCAGTGGCCCAAATTCGCGAGTTGAAGAAAAAACAATGACTGAATTTTCCCAAAGCTGATCCATTTTTACATCGATAGGTTTTTCGAAATCTAAGTTAGACATTCGCTCAGCGTCGAATTCAAATTGAGTAAGAGCTAATTTTCGATCGGCATCCATCCCTTGAAAAACGGCAAGCTTGATAGGGCGCATAGTCGGAGCGGCAAAAACCGAACTCTGCGTGGGAAAGAAAAACGAAGCCGCAAATATCAAAGAAAAAAATACAAGAGTTCTTGCGCTCATCAGGCAAAATAAAAGTTCTAAAAATAAACTGACCACTAACCAGCGAATAAGAGTAGCTCGCCTCGAAACTTTCTCTTCTTGAGTGGTTTCTTGAATTTGAGCCGAAGAAACTTTTAAAAATTTTTGTGGCAAGGCAGAAGCTTCAATCACTTTAGTCTCCACATCGTCCATATAAATCCCGGGCCAAGCTTGACGAACTAAAACTTCAGAAGTTGGTTGAGTGCGTCCGGGCATCAACCAAAGCGGATGCAGATGACTTGAGTTTGTAGAAGCTTGCGGAGCCAACCATTTTTCAAGCCGTCTATAAAGATAAGGGATAAATGTGGGCTCAAGTGCGACATCTGTCGTGAGATCTTCTAAATCAAATGGAGAGATCCATCTTCGAGATGAACCTTGTCGATCTCTTAAAAGCGAGGGCGCTCCATCTTCAAAAGTTTCTAAAGTTTCAAACCGGTCGAGATCTAAAATTTGATACTTACGAATAAAAATTTTTCCATCCTGAGTAGAGATTTGAAAACTTCGTTGAACATCCGCCGTCTGAGATCCCGAAGACCATTGTTTTTTGTCACGAGTAGGAAAGGGCGTAGCTGCTTCTGGGTTAATAAAAAACCAGGCTTGCTCTAAATCTTCGATAGGAAAAGGATTATCTCCATAAATGATAATGGGATTCCCGCTTGGCTTTCCTCCAATTTGTCTGATCACTTTTAAATCGGGGTAATTTCTTAAAGCGGCGAGCAAACTTTGAAAGCCTGGCGATTCTTTCATCGACCAAAGCGTAATCTGATAACTTTGCTGTTGCTCGATCGAAACCAGACGAGAAGAAACCCATGGATCTCTATCGTTATTAGACTGAAGCCAAAGCCAAGTTTTTCCAGAAGCCGGCAAATCCACAATCTCTTGCACAGACCCTAAGTTTTCAAGACGAACCTTTTCACTACCCGCCTCTTGAATCAGAGTTGCCTGGCGAGAGGCTGGTGGATCGATATGCAAACGAACACGAGAGCCTTTCTGCTCTTCCAAAACTTTTACGTTCTGCACATTCACTTGCAAAGGAGTAGGAAGACTTTCGATCTGAAACGAAGATTTTTTCAGTTGCACCTCATCCAATGTGTCGGGAAGTGGCGAGATAAAAGCCATATAGATTTTTTTCTGTCCAAAGAGCATTTCAATTCGACCAAGGCATTGAATAAGCGCTTCAGATTTTGTTTCAGCATTCGAATACGAAACTAAATCAGGGCGAAAAGCCGAGAGCCAATCACTGGCCGTGCCGGTTAATTTTTGCCCCTCCAATTTCATGGCACCACATCGATCACTGACGAAAAAAATACTCCCTTGAGCTTGTTTAGGAAATTTCTGCAAAAGCTCACGAACTTTTTCTTCCTGATACGAAACAAGGCTTCTTCCATTTTCTGCACTCGCCTGCATCACACGTCCGGTGTCGAGCAAAAGCGCAAAACCTTCCTCAGCTTGAGAGAAAATTTTAACTTTTTTAAAAGGCTCAGCAAAAATAAGAACAAGCAAAATAAAAAGACAAATACGATTAAGAAGTTTTAAAATTTCAAATAAACGAATCCGTCTTTGAGTTGTCTCCGTAATTTGTTTCAGTAAAAAATAACCACCGAACTTTTCGGTGCGATGTCGCTTGCGATTCCAAAGGGCGATAACCACAGGAACAACTGCAGAAAGACTGGCCCATAAAAATAAAATACTTAAAAAGCTCATAGTCTCTCAAAAAACTTCATCAGTTGTTTTTCTAACTTTTCATCCTGAGCGGCTAACGTCATATGAAAAAAAGATTCGGATGTTCTTTTATCTAAGGCATTTTGAAGCTCTGCTAATTTTTTTAAATAAGCAGAACGCACCGATCGAGAATCCAAAATTAATTTCTCGCTTGATTCTAAATCTGAAAACTCAATGACACCCGAAAATTTAAAACTTACTTCTTCAGGATTTAAAATCTGAAGAGCGGACACAGAAGAAAAGTTCTCGCTCGCCGAATTTAAAATTCGATTGAGTTCAGAGTTTGGCCAAAAAAAATCAGAAAGAATAATCAAACGATCTTGCGAAGGCACATCAAAATGAATTTCAGAAAGTTTATTCACTCCCCCACCCAAATGGCTGAGACTTTGAATTGTTTCATCAAAATGAAAATTTTTCTCCGGAAAAAGAGAACAAGAATCGCCCCAAACTTTAGACAAGAAAAATAAAGAGCCCGCCCAAAACCGCGCCCAGTGCGCTTTATTGCCGTAAGTCATGCTTTCAGATGAATCGAGCAATATCGTCCAGCCAGCCTTCTCCTCTTTTTGAAATCGGTTTACGAAATATTTTTCAGTGGCCGCGTATCTTTTCCAATCTAAAAATTTAATATCTTCGCCAACTGAATACGGCAAACTTGAGTGAAATTCTCTTCCCTGCCCACCTCTTGCTGAATGATGCAATCCCTCCAAAACATAGGTCGACGCGACCTCGACAGTCTTTGCGAATTCAATCAGTTGAGCTTCAGAAATAGGAAGCAAAGTTCACCTTTAAATAGAGGCCTGGATCAATTGAGAAACCACGGACTCTGCCGATTGATCGCGAAGTCTACGCAAAACCAATCGGTGCTTCAGCACAAAGGGCGCAACTGCAAAAATATCTTCTTCACGCACCGCGAATCTTCCTGCGAGCAGAGCTCTCGCCTTCGCTGTCATGGCAATCGCTTGCGATGCTCGAGGGCCTGCGCCAAAGCGAATCACTTCTGAAAGTTCTTTTGACATTTGTTCTCCGGGACGCGAGCGGCGCACAAGCTGAACAGTTTGATTCACTAACTTATCGTCCATCGGAACTTTCTTTACGAGACTCTGATATTTTAAAAGATCAGCCGAAGATAAAACAGGTTCGAGGATAATGCGATTTTGACTTGTGGTTCGTTTAACAATTTCAAGTTCGTCCGCTTCGGATGGATAATCCACAGGAATCGAAAGTAAAAATCGATCGAGCTGAGCTTCCGGAAGAGGATAAGTTCCCTCAGACTCAATGGGGTTTTGAGTTGCGAACACCACGAAAGGCGGCATCAATTCGTAATTTTTGCCGGCATAGGTTACTTCAGACTCCTGCATCGCCTGCAATAAAGCCGCCTGAGTTTTTGGAGACGTTCGGTTGATTTCATCCGCCAAAAGCATCTGACAAAAAATAGGGCCGCGGCGAAATTCAAAAACTTTTCGGCCCGTTGTTTTTTCTTCTTCTAAAATTTCGGAACCTAACAAATCACTTGGCATCATATCCGGAGTGAATTGAATGCGATTAAATTTTAAACTGAGGAGCTCAGACAAAGATGAGATCAACAAAGTTTTGGCAAGACCTGGAACTCCCACAAAAAGAGCGTGCCCCTGACAGAGCAAAGTCCAAAACATCGCATCCATCGCAGTCTCCATGCCGACAATATTTTGGTGGAGCTCTTTTCGAATTTGTTGAAAGGATTGAACCATTTTTTCCTGCATTCGCAGGTCAGAAGATAATTCGCTCATAGGTCTATTTTTTCGAAAGCGATTAGAAAAAGCTATAATTAAACGAAGGATTCTTTTCGCGAAGCGTTCGCATTTCTTCTGCTAAGCCATCTAAAAAAGGATTAATAAAAAAAGCTTTTACAAATGAAATCCAAGCTGGCTTTTGCTCGCCGTTTTTATACTGCTGCTGAGCAATCAAATACCATGCGGCCGCGTCATCCGGATAATCTCTTACTACTTGATCTAAAATACTTGCGCTTTTTTTCTTCTCTCCCACTTTTTCGTAAGCGGACGCTAATTGCCGCTGCCAGCTAGGCGGATGAACAGGACTTTCTTTAAAAGCTTTTTCTAATTCTGTGGCCGAAGATCGATATCTCCCCTGCTTAAAAAGTTCCGTAGAAAGCTGCGCAAAATCTCGAGATTTTTTATCGGCTTTTTTTCCTTCGACTTCAAGTGGATCTCCACCCGAGAAATCTCTCGCAAAAAATTCTACGTCTTTACCCGCGGGAATAGTAACGTTCGCTAAAATTTCTTGCATGAATTTTTTCTTTAAAACTTCATTTGACCAACCTGTGCATTCACTCAGAGCTTTTTCTACAGATTTAAGTCGACCCGCCGAGTGAATCACTTTTAAAACTCCGCACTTTTTATTGAGCCAATCCGCAAAAAGCAGAGCTTCGATATAAGCAAGCTCTGCCTCTTCAGGAGTTTTACGAGTGGGAAAAGGTTCTTTAAGAGTATCAAGATCAAGTAATTTGTTTTTCTCTTTCGATTTTTTAAAAAGTCCCCACTGAGATGGACTTAACTTCATTTCTTTTTGGTAAGGATAGCCTTGAAAAATTTGCGCCACACCTTCGTGCAACCAAATAGGAATATGATCCATGCTGATTTCTCGAATGAGATAGTGAACGTACTCGTGAACCACCGTCACGGCCCAATTGTAACCGGTGACTAAATTTCGTGGAGATAAAATCATCAGCCGTTGATCAAGTGTCAGCGCAATTGTGCCCGTGGCTTTGAATCTCGCCATACTCAGCTTTGAAACATCCGAAAAACTTTTCAAATCTGGAAAAATCTCTACGGGTACTTTAGCCCTCGTCTCACTGGAATCCTTAAAAATTGGATTAAGTTCTTGGTGAGCGGCTTCTAAATGTTGAAGTAAACTATCTGCGATGAGTTCATCCTTGGGATTCACCCAAGACACCACAAAATGAGCGGATTCTTTCTTTTGAACAGGACCTAAAGATGAACCTTTAAAATAATTATCAAAACTTTCGAGTCGAGCCGCTGATGCATTCAAAGAAAAAATAAAAATGCTGAAGAAAATTCCAATGAGAATCGAAAAGTTTTTAACGCTGCAAAAGATCTTCGAAATAGTGCTCATGACTCTTCTGATATCGATCGTCCACCTTTTGCTTAAGAGAATCCATGATTTTTCGTCTTCGCTCTTTTTCACCTTGTTTTTCGTTTCCAACGATCTCTACTTTTTCGGCTCTAGCTGTAGGTTTTGATGAAGACGATCCAGCCGATTTGATATTATCTAACGTCTGCTGCTGAGACTTTTGCGCGTTCTTTAGAAGCTCGATCGCCTCAGCTTGATTAGTCATTGACTCAAAAGCTTTCGCTTCATTTAAGGCGTCCGACGAAGACTTCATGCGATCCGAAATTTGTTCTTCGCTTTGCTTAGCTTCATTGGATCGAAGAACTTGCTGCCACTCTGATCCTTCAGCGTCTTTATCGTACTGATCAATCGTCTGTTTTAATTTTTCAGAAATTTTCTGCTGCTCTTTTTGAGCTTGAGCAAATTCTTTTTTTAAAGCTTTTGCCTTATCAGGATCAATGGGCTGCCAATTTTTTTGACTATCCCCTTCCAATTTCTCTGCCTTTTCTTTGAGACGATCTGTTTTCTTGGCCAATTCCTCTTGTTGCTTTTGAATGTCTTTTAAACTTTTTGAATATCTCTCGGCACTTTGCAAGGCACCTTTATCTAAATTATTTTTCCACTGATCGAGAGATCTCTCCATCTCTTTTGAAAGAATAGAAAGTTGATTGAGAAGAGATTCAAGTTCTTTGAGCGCTCCTTTGTTATCACCATTGGCCGCTTGTTTTTTTATATCTTCAATACGTTTTAAAAGATTATCACTTTCATCGGCTTCGTTTTGCAGAGCTTCGCGGTTTAACAAGTCATCTTGAGGCCCCTGAGGAAGCTCACGAATTTTCTTCTGCATCTCTTCGAGTTGCGACGCCAATTTTTTAAAAGCTTCGTCGAGATCTTTAGAATTTAAATCCATTTTTCCTTCGCGAATTTTCTCAAGCATTTTATTGAGATCATCTCGACTTGAGTGAAGCGAGTCGGCCGCTGCCTGAATTTCACCTGTCTTTTCTTGAAACATCAGCGAAAGCCCATACAAAATCGCCTTTTCGGTCTTTGGAATAAGTTTTTTTAATTCCGAGAAATCAGGAGAAAACTTTGCCCAATTTTCAATGCGATGACCTAAGGATTTCAATTCTTTGATATAAGCGGTCATCAAAGAATTTTCTTCTTGCTCAGGATAAGTCATCTCTTGAAATCGCTTGAGCAATCCGCCCGCAAGCTTTTGATCTTGATCCGTATCGATCAAATCTCCAAGCACATGCACCCACTCATCGAGCATCGCGCGCAAATCTTGAAGGCGTTTTTCTCGCAGAGTGTTTTCATCGGCAAACAAAATATAAATCGGAGCTGAATTGGCCGATTGAGTGGCATCAAAAAGTTTTAAATAAACTTCGTGAGCTCCACCCTTCCAACCTTCTAAGGACAAAGTGAGTTCTTGTTTAAAATGATCTTCATGTAGCGACCACTTCTGCACCACTTCATCTGTATCTTGAAAGCGATGGCGAAGCTCAATCTGCGTTAAGCGAATGTCATCACTTGCTGAAAACTGAAACAACAATTCTTTTTTATTTAAAACTTCGATCGTTGTCGCGGGCAACCATTCACTGTCCACTTTGACCATGAGAACAGCTTTAGGCGCTTCATCTGGAACCACTTGAAGGGGGAAAAAAGACGAACGAAAGAACTGAGTTCCTACGGCGTACTGACCACGCTCTTTTAAAGTAAGTTCACAAAATTCTTTGCACGGATATGCGACCCATTTTTGATTGAGCTCTTGAACGTAAAGAAAAGTCCGAAGGCCCCAAGAGAATTTGGGAGTTTTAAATCGAACTTCAGAAGAAGCGATACCCGAAAGAGCTCCGGGCTGTGTATTCCAAATAGCGCCTTCAAACGGAAGTCGAATTTCAAATTGCGTGGGCGTCCAAGGTTGAATATTCGTCGGCAATGTTCTGACGTAGTGAGAGTGCAAAAAAATGCTGAGAGAACTTGTTAAAAAAATAAGTGCAATTGAAAAATAGAATTCTCGACGAGGCAAAAGAAATCTTTGAAATTTAGGTAAACGTCGATTCCAAATATTAAGGTGAGCTTCTTGAAAATCCTCCGAAGAATTATCGAGAGAATTTTCTAACATCAACGCAGCCGTTCGAAGTTCACCTCGACGATTGGGATGTTCTTTAAAATAAATATTTTGCTTTTCAATTTCGGAAGCGACATCCGAAATTTTAATTTTTAAAATCGAAGAAATTTTAAAGTAGAGAAATGTAAGTGAGAGCCCCATCCCCACCACAACGCAGGTATTTCTAAATAAAATAAAAAAAGGATTAAAATCGATGAAGGCTTGAAAAAAAAGCTTAGAAAAAAATCCGAATTGAGTAACAGCGAAAAAAATCAAAACGGCAAAAGCCAAAGACTCAAGGCTTTTGTAAAACCGAAAACGCCAAAGCTCTCGCTTTAAAAATGAAAGCATCTAAAATAAGTTTAGACTCTGTGACATCGAAGGTCGAGGCAGTCGTATACCCCTCAAAAAAAGGGGTATACGCCCCGAGTCAAACTCATCTTTTAATCGTTAGTCACCCGACTCGACCCGACACTGATCAGGATGGTTCTCATCCAGCTCACAAGGAACGATTTTTGAAACGAACACTCCAGGTGCCGTGAATCCAATCACTAAAAATGCAGCTAATAAGCTTACGAATTTCATAGCGCTACTCCTTAACAAAACCCCTAACCATAAAGACCCTTGAGACAGAGATAACAATAGTTTAACGCACCACAGCATTTTTCAATAGGTCCGGACTAACCGATTGAAACAACAAGAGAATTAGCTAGCTTGGAGCCGTAACGAAAGTTCCTCAGCCGTGGCTGAGCGCGATTTAAGCAGTTTGGTGATGAGAATGCGTTCCTGGACAAGAAGTGGAGGAAGCTCCCCGAAAGTCATTAAAAATTCTCGAAGAGCGAGTTCGGCGTCTTGAGCTCTTCGCATCATCAAAAGTTGCGGCATCATATTTTTCCAAATTTTTTCGGCGAGATCTTTTTGCTTATGAGAAATCGCAATGTGAAAAAGTTGAATTTGAAATCGAATCATCCACGGCCATTTTTTACTGAGCTTCTCAAAATTTTGATTCGCTTCTTCAAATTGCTGTTGTTGATAAGCTGATAAGCTTGCATAAAATTCTTTTAAATCTTTTCCACTCAACTCCACATCAATCCATTTTTCTTTTCTTCTCAAACTTAAAAGCGCACCCGCAATCAAACCAAAAGAAAATCCAGCGAGATGAGTGGCGTACGCAACTGGCGTTGGCTCAAGCCAAGCATTTCTAGCTAAACCAGAAACTTGCATGATCAACCAAAAATAAACTAAATATCTCAGCGGAAAGAAAAAGCTCGTTGGGATATTTGGAAGCGGAACAAGTGAAAATAATAATTTCACCTTCGCTTTTGGAAAAAGTGAGACGGCGGCGCCCATCATAAATGCAACTGCACCCGAAGCTCCTACAATCGGCATATGAGGATCTGCCTGAAAAATAAATTCGGGAAAAACAGCGAGTGCTCCAAAAGCTAAAGTTAAAAATAAAAAGAGTCCACCGCCTAGAGCATTTTCAAGTATCCATCCAAAGATGGCGAGATACCACATATTCGAAACGAGATGTCCCCAATTGGCGTGTATAAATTGATAAGAAAAATATTTCCAAGTGGGCTGAGTCTCTGCCGGAATAAACGACATCTGATAAGTAAGTGTTTTATGAAACTCTTTAATTTGAGCTTCTGTTTTGATCTGAGAATTTTGCTGAAGCTCTGGAGTTGTCACCATTGAAAAAAGAAAAAGACTCGCGAGAATCCAGCAGACCGTTACGACAGGAAATTTAAAAAAAGGTAGATTGCTGCCGATAGGAAGGAACACAAGATTCTATCGACATTCTATTGAGAAACTTGAGTGGGGTCGGGTCGGAAAGGTGCCAGGTCAGCCAAATAATTTAGACAGGCTGACCTGGCACCTTTCCGACCCGACCCCGAACCTATCGCAGCAATCCGAGTACGACCTGCATCTGCACATTTGCCTGCGCCAAGACTGCCGTCTGCGCTTGGGCGAGAATTTGATTTTTTACCAGCTCCGCAGCATCCATTGCGACATCCGCGTCAATGATATCCGACTTCGCCGAATCATAGCTGTCCTTTAAAAGTAAATTCGCCGCAGCCGCTTGATCGAGTCGCGAGTGAATTCCTGTCAGCTTCGCCTGCTCTCCTTTTAAGCTCGTCAATGTATTATCTAAAATCGTCAACAGCGATTGCGCATTCGTCTGGCTTGAAACATCAATGCTTGTTCCTGCAGTCACAGTGTTGGTATATCCCACGCTCACATTCAGCAATCCACTCGTTCGATTTGTCGTAACGATATCTAAAACACCGTCTCCATCGATATCTCCGACATCAAGTCCACGCGCCGCAGTCGCGGTGATATTAGATTGAGTATTATAAGTTCCACTTCCTGTTCCTGTTAAAAGTGAAACCTGTCCTGTCGTAAAATTACTGACGACTAAATCATTGATTCCGTCGCCATTGATGTCTCCGATACTGACATTTCGAGGAGCTGTTTTTACAGTGTAATCTACTTTCGCAGCCATTCCTCCTGTTCCATCATTGTTATTGATAAAAACAGAAGCTGTCGTAGTGCCTGAGTTTGTGACCACTAAATCTACAGAGCCATCGGAATTTAATTTTCCTGCCGTAATTCCCATCGGCGTTGTGCCAGTCGATTTCGTTACACGCGAAGCAAACGAGCCCGTGCCTGCGCCGATAAAAATTGAAATCGTTCCCGAGTTATCTGTCGTGACGATATCCAGTTTGTTATCGTTATTTAAATCAGTGACGACAATTTTATTCGCATTGCTCTCAGTGGTCAGCGAGGTTGCCGTCTGAAAAGTGCCGTCTCCATTTCCTAAAAGAATAGAGGCTGAAGCTGCAGATCCATTCGCCGTTACGATATCGAGATATCCATCTGCATTAAAATCTCCGACTGCAACTCCAGTTGCATTTCCACCGACCGTTTTCGTTGTTCGAGCGTTAAAAGTTCCATCTCCTTTGCCCGTAAGAATCGAAACGGTGTTAGCGGTATCTGCTGTCACAATATCCATAATGCCATCTCCATTAAAATCTCCGACAGCTAGATCTACGGGAGTTGTTCCAACAGCATACGTCGATCGCACTTGAAAAGTTCCATTTTTGTTTCCGAGCGCAACACTCACCATCCCGTCACCTGAGTCTACATTCACAGCGTCTAATTTTCCGTCTCCATTGACGTCGACCAACTTCACCGCATCAGGAGTTGTCCCCAAAGATGAAGTAACTGCCGCTTGAAAAGTTCCCGATCCAATAGTTTTAACAAATTGTTTTCCGGCGGATAAATCCCCGATGGCCATAAAAACTGAATTTAAATTTTGATCAAAATTGGCACCTGCCTGAATCGTCTTTGTTCCAAAACTTCCATCGATAAGTTTTGTTCCATTAAATTCAGTGGCATTCGTAATGCGTGAAAACTCAGCGTAGAGTGCGGATAACTCGTTGTTGAGATTCGTTCGATCAGCAACACTCAGCATGCCATTGCTTGCTTCGATTGCGATCTCTCGCATGCGAACTACGATATTGATTTGCGTATCGATGGCACCTTCTGCTGTCTGCACCATTCCCAAAGCGTGATTCACATTATCGATCGCTTGCAGAAGACCTCGACTTTGCGATTCGAGTTTGGTCCCAATCGAATACGCCGCTTGATCGTCTTGCGAAGAATTCACTCGCTTACCCGTTGAAAGCCTCTTCAAAGATTTCGCAATTGCATTTGCTGTTGTCTGCAATTGAGTTCGAGTACTTCCTGCAATACCGTTATTAATAATCATATACATTCCCTTTCGATTTTCTGACTATCCGCATCAAAAAATTTATAAACTCCATACTTCTAAATCTATCGCTCTACTCCCTGGTTAACGCAGAGCAGCTTTTGAATAACAACCACTTGAAGTCATTGAAATCAAAGGCCACTTTCTTCGTGCACTGAAACGCGTCAACCATTGACGAAGCGCATCATTCATTTTTCGAGTCGATCTCACTCTTTAGCTGTCGGAATTTTTAAGAGAATAAATAGAGAGCGCAGATACGCGCTCTCTTCAAGATGAGCAAGATCAAGAGATTACGAAATCAAAATGGAAAAGCGTCAATTCAAGGAGAATTGAAAAACTTTTTTAACCAGAAAAAAGATTACGGATTTAAGTTATTAAATTTTTGAGCGCGAGAACTACATTCTGCAGAACCTAAATTCGATTGGACTGCATAATCTTGCCTGCTCTTATCTGTAAAGATAATGGCTTTGAAGAGAGTCGAGGTATCACGTTCAACACAAAAGTGGAACATTGTAAGGACCTTGGAACCTTCGCAACTAAAAGAGTTTTCTATAAAATGTCCGTCTCGATCAGGCATAACAACGATGACTGATTCACCAGGTTGAAGCGATCGCTTCGAATTCTGTTCAGCAAAGACAGTGCCCATACTTTGCAAAGATAAAAACCCAGCAGCGAATATAGAACTTTTTTGAATTAAAGATTTGAAATTCATATTTGGATCTCCCTTTTATTTAAGACATCTTTCTATAGCACATATTTCACAAATTACAATCTGTCGAACTTTAAGCTTAAAGTCCATTCTAAGAGCTGAAATCAGCAAAAAAGTCGTTAGTCAGCCAAAAGTGCAACCACTCACTCAACTGCGAGGGTTCGAAATTTTTATCTAAATTTTTCAAAGAGGAAGCTAAATTTTTTCTAGCTTTAAAAGATTTCAAGATTTTAAATTCATTGGCGCTTAAAATTCGAACAAAAACCTGATCTGATTTTCTGTAAATTAAAGCAAATTCATTTTTCGGCTTCGAAGGCAACTTTGCTTTCTGAGATTTCCAAGCATTCGCAATCGGCCATTTCGATTCAAATAAAAAAGTTGAAGAAGCGAATTCAAATTTACTTCGTTCATTGATTTCTGAAAATCGTTCTGCCGAAATTTTCTCACCACGATTGAACGCATGAAAAGATTTGGCAATCAACAGCTCGAACCTGGCCATCTCGGCCCATATTAATTTTTTATTTCTTTTTAAAAATTTCGGAAAATCTTCTCCGATTTTGGAAAGATTATAAACGCGAGAAGGATATTTTTCGATGTAAGCTCTACCCCACTGATTCCAACCTTTGACTTTCATTGCGCTCGAAAGAAATTCAAAGATCTCTTCCATCGCTTCTTTCGTTCGAACGCTGTAACCCGTTCCATAGATGGAGAATCTATCTTCCCAATCTCCACGCATGGGTGTTTGAAAAAGCTCAGGTCTTAAACGATGCGGATAATCCCGTATCCCTCGATCAAAACTTAAAAGTAACTTATGCAGTTTTTCTTTTTTTGCTGTCTTCATTTCTTCGCTCTATTAAAACTTTATCTATTATTTTTTGTGCTTTAAAAGCTTCTGCCTCAACCACTTTTAATTCTGGAATTTTATCGTCCCATTCCACTAAAAACTTTCTAGGACCTATCGTCTGAATCGCGTGACGAAACAAATCCCAGACTGGCGAAATGACTTCGGCATCATGAGTATCAAATAAAAAAGTTTTTAAATTCGAATGCCCTGCTAAATGAAATTGAACCACGCGTTCTGCAGGCATCTTTGAGATAAAATCGTAGGCATCCAAGTCATGATTAAACGAGTTTACATAAATATTATTCACATCAAGCAAAAGATCACAGTCAGCTTCTTGCAAAATGGCTTTTGTAAATTCTGTCTCGCTAAGCTCATCTGCAGCCCAGCGCAAATAAGTTGAAATATTTTCGAGCGCGATACGAGATTCTAAAATTTCCTGCGTTTGACGAATTTTTTTTGAAATATGTTTTACGGCTTCTTCGGTCATAGGCACCGGAAACAAATCATGCCAATGCCGTCCTTCGATGCCACCCCAACAAAGGTGATCCGAGATCACAAAAGGAGAAATTCGATTTTTCAACTCCTTTAATTTTTTTAGATAATTTTTATCTACTTTATCGGAGCTTCCGATATTGAGTGAAACTCCATGCATGGCGATAGGATGATCTTCGCGAACTTTTTCAATCATCGATAACGGGGCACCACCCGAATCTATATAATTTTCTGAAATGATCTCAAACCAATCAACCCTGGCATTCCCGTTTCGAATCTCCGAATAATGGCTGGTTCGAAGACCTATTCCCGCTAAACCCTTCATGCCTTTTAGAGCTAACACATCAGAGCTAAAAAATAAAAAGGGAGTTCTTTTGGAACTCCCTCTTCATTAATCACAAGAAATTTGCGGTTAAAACCTCTTGAAATAAAAATTACTCGGCGACGAATTTACCTTTCTTCGCCTTACACTCTTTCTCGGTTAATTTAAGCCAACCTTGACCCTTGCAAGCATTCTGACCTGCACAGGAGTGAGCTGGCTTTTTGCCACCGCAATCGCCCTTGCCTTTGCAAGCGTTCACACCGTGACATTCACCGGTTTTTTCAGATGTCTTTGCGTCGTCAGCGTGAAGAGCTCCTGAAAAACTCAAAGAAACTAAGCCAACAACGGCCGCAGAAACAATTTTACGATGAGATGATTTCATACTCATTATTTCTTATGCTCTGCGCGGGCTTTATCACAATCAGCTTTAGACATCTCGGTCCATCCTTGACCTTTGCAAGCGTTGTGACCTTTGCATTCATTTTTTGCACCTTTGCAAGAACCTTTTCCTTTGCATCCGTTCGCGCCTTCGCATTTTACTTTGGCGCCAGCATCGTGACCTTCAGCGTGAGCTACTCCTGCGGTCGTAATAGAAAGCAATCCAAGCACTGCTGCCGAAATCATTTTTTTATTTTTAGTCATTTCTAAGTCTCCTTTAGAGAAGTTGTTATTTCTTTTTTGTTGAAGGCGCTTTGGCATCTTTAGCCTCAGCCGCTTTCAAATTTCCTTCGACGTTCAACTCAATGGCCACTTCATCACCGACGAGAACACCGCCAGCCTCTAAAGCTTTATTCCAATTGAGTCCAAAATCTTTTCGGTTGAGCTTATCGATTTTTGCCGTAAAGGCGGATTTTTCATTTCCCCAGGGATCTTTAGCTTCGCCAGCGAATTCGACATTAAATACCACTGGTTTTGTAACACCGTGAATCGTCATTTTACCTGGAAGTTTTCCTGATGTTCCTTTTTTTATCGCCACTTTATCAGAAACAAATTTTAATTCTTTGAATCCATCGGCATCGGCGTTGAAAAAATCTGCGGAGCGCAAATGTTTATCTCGATCTCCATTATCTGTATCGATCGAAGCTGCTACGATCGTTCCCTCGAGAGAAATAAGATCACCGGTTTTCTCATCTACCTCAAAACTTCCTTTAAAATCTTTGAATCGGCCGTTAACGGAGCTTAATAAATGTCGAATTTTAAAATTAACGCTCGAATGGGCCTTATCAAGTTCAAATGTTTTAGCCTGAAGAGCAAAACTCACACCCAAAATAAAAATAGTAAGACTTAAAAACTTTTTCATCGCGCACCTCCTGAAGGATAAACAAGATTCTCATCCAAAGAAGGATCGATGATCAATCAAAAGATTAAATAAAAAGGAAAGACCTGGCCCGGGCCCGGTCCGAAACTAAATTAATGATTGGCTTGAGAAACCTTGAGAAGCGATCGATACAATCTCGGTTTAGAAAGAATTTTTTGCATTCCGCGGATGACGGCGTATTGAGGCTCTTCGGGAATGGTAACGTGAACGCCTAGTTTTTTCTGAAAGCGAGTTTTCCATCCCTTTAAAAGTGCGCCGCCCCCTACAAGATAAATTCCCTGACTTAAAACAGTACGCTGAATATCTGGAGGCAAGCCTTTTAAGTGAGACTTCAAACGATTTTCAATTTCTAAAATCAAAGGTTCTAAGAAATCTCTTAAAGTTTCAGTTCTAAGATGAGTTCTTCCTGGTCCGTGTGTTCGGCGATCGAGACCACGAACTTCAAATTCTTCCTCATCGTCTTCGGGATAAACCGATCCGTATTTCATTTTGATTTCTTCGGCAGTGTTCACACCTACTTCAAATAATTTTTGTCGAAGCATTTTTTCAACGATCATCTGATCCATCGCATTGCCGGCCGCGCGAATCGAACTGCAAAAAATCATATGTCCGTGCGCGATCGTTGAAATTTCTACCGTTCCACCACCGATATCGATGACTGTGCATCCATTGGCAGAAAAAACATCCAGATCACACCCCAAAGCTGCCGCGAAAGGTTCGCGCACTAATTTAATCGAAGTGCGAAAAGATTTTACGCGTTCGATATAACTTTTAACCTCAACTGCTGTGGCACCCCATGGAACACAAACCAAAATATCGTATTGAAGTGCGAGTGGATTCTTTCGCGAGCGCTGAACGAGATAAGAAAGATAATGTCCAGCCGCCTCAAAATTCGAGATTACTCCATCTTTCAAAGGCCGAATAAGTTCGAACTGATTAACAGGCGCTTTACCCATCATGATTTTTGCATCGTCGCCGTAAGCAACGGGCGAGCGAGTCGCTGCATCGAGTGCGATATTCGAAGGAATGCGTAAAAATTTTGCTGAAGATTCGTGCGCGACTATCGAGTAAGCCGTGCCAAGATCAATTGCGATTCTTTCTCGAAAAATTCCCAAAGTCTTTTCCCCAAGTCCATTTTAGACAATGACTGAGGAGCAAGCAAACAAATGCGGTAAATGCTATTGCGGCACCCGTTGGAATCGGAGGCCACCTTAAAGAAATGAAAACTCCTGTAAAACTTGACAGCAATGCGAATCCTATGGAACGCGCCATCAGTTGAGTGAGCGATCTTGCCCAAGGAAGTGCCGCCGCCGACGGTAAAACCAAATAAGCTGCAACCAAGACTATACCCACCGACTGGATCATTCCCACCACAGAAATCGAAGTGATAACGATGAAAAGTAAATCGAGCCACTGAGTTTTAAATCCTAAGCTTCTCGCAAAAATTGGATCCATCACCGAAGCCCAAAGTGGCTTCCAAAAAGCGGCGAGAATCATCAACATCACAATCGCCCAGATTCTCATGAACCAAAGCATTTCTAAACTAATTCGATTGATGTCTCCAAAAAGAAGATGCTCCAAATCCATCGCCGAAAAAGCCATGAGCAAAATGCCGAGAGAAAAAAGTCCCGAATAACTTGATGTCATCGCGACATCCGAAGGAAGCTTCGCATGTTTTTCTAAAAGATGAAGCAAGCCCACAGTCATAAAAACAGAAATCAACGCACCGACCGAAAGCCACAGTGGATGCGGACCGAAAATTAAAAAAGCGGCTGCGACGCCTGCTAAACTTGAGTGCCCAAGAGCATCACCAAAAAAACTTAATCTACGAAAAATCAGCAGCGACCCAAGTGGAGCCGCAAACAAACTGAGCCAAATCGCGGCTTCTAAACTCATTTGGGAATCTCCGCGACCGAGTGCATCCAAGCATGATGTTGAGGATCTCGCCAGTTCATTGAAATATCGCTGATCTCTCGCACGGATCCTTCGGCGATCAAACGCACATTGAGTAAAAGTAAATGATCAAAAAAATGATCCATCGCATGCCAATCGTGCGAGATCACAAAAAATGTTTTATTTTTTTCGCGCTTCAATTTTTGTAAAAGGTGACCGATTTGATTTTCCATATGCAAATCGAGATGATTAAACGGCTCATCCAAAAAATAAAGATCAGCCGCTTGCACCAATGATCTTGCAAGAGAGGCTCGCTTCCACTCTCCACCCGAAAGTTCCGAAATGAGTTTCTCAGAAATCGAATGCAGATGCAGAGACTCCAAACTTTCTTCGAGCGTCAGCGCCGCCGACCCTTGTTTTTGCCGTGGCCCCCACGTGCCCATTTCCACAAAATCTTTGACCGTTAGCGGCAACACTTTGCGCGGTAAATTTACTTGAGGCACATACGCGCACAGCAGTGGACGATGCCATTTAATTTCTCCACCCGTGGCGCGACGAAAATTCAGCAAAATTTCAAATAGCGTGGTTTTTCCTCCACCATTTGGACCCGTCAAACCAGTGATCGACGCCTCTTTCAAATCGAAAGAAACTCCATCGAGAATTCGATCGCGCTGACGAATGAAGTCTAAGTTTCTGACGCTCAAGATCATTAGGGTGATCTGATACACTATTCTTAATGGAACTTGGAAGCGTTATTGGCCTCCCTTTAGGAATCGCCTTTGTTTTGGGGGGAATGATATTAGAGGGCGGGCACATTCAGTCCATCTTAGGATTAGCCGCATTTATTATCGTTATCGGGGGAGCTTTGGGTGCAGCTATGCTCGAAACTCCTTTTCCAAATATTATAGGCGCCATGAAATTAGGAGTGATGTGTTTTAAAGGTAATCATCACCACCACGAAGAACTCGTTGAACAAATTGTAAAACTCGCAGGCATCGCCAGAAAAGATGGACTTCTTGCTCTCGAAAAAGAACGTGAAAATATTCACGATCCACTTTTAAAAGATGCGCTCAAATTCGCGATCGACGGACTTGAACCCACACTTGTTTCATCCATTTTAGAATCGCGAACGGCGTATCGAACACATGAAGCGATGGCCTCTGCAAAATTTTGGGCCTCGTTCGCTGGTTACTGCCCTACTGTCGGAATCTTGGGAGCGGTACTCGGGCTCATTCACGTTATGGAAAACCTCGACAATCCCGCGGCGATCGGTCCCGGTATTGCAACAGCGTTTATCGCCACAGTTTACGGAGTAGGATTTTCAAATCTCCTTTTCATGCCGATGGGAAACAAACTCAAAGCTTTGATTGCACACGACGATCAATATTACGAAATGGTCATTGTCGGCGTTCGAGATATTCAGCAAGGAACTTCACCTGCAGTTATCGCCTCTCACTTAATGGCTATCGTTGATCAAGAGGCAAAAGAAGAAGCAGCCGCTTAAAAAGCCCAAGAAATTAAAACATGGGAAAAAAACAAAAACATGAAGAGCATGAGAACCACGAGCGGTGGATTATTCCTTATGCCGATATGGTTACTCTTTTGTTCGCATTCTTCGTGGTTATGTATTCTATTTCTCAACAAGATTTAGCAAAGTTAAAAAACGTCAGCGAATCTGTTCAAGAAGCTTTCATGGGTTCCAAAAAAGGCGGAGCGAAAATCAAAAAAGTCGATTTCAGCAACTCACCCACTACTCCAGAGACCGGCCCCAAATTTATGGTTCGCCGAACGATCAGCGATCAAGAACTTCTCGATGAACTTCGCAAACAACTCACGCAAGACGGATTTGATTTCGTCTATCAAGACAAGGTCAGCCCCATCAATGTCAAAATCGATGGACGCGGAGTCGTGATCAGTATTTCTGCAGGTTATCTTTTTGAACAAGGTGCTACCGAAATTCGACCTGAACTTTTTCCTGTGATTCAAATCGTCGCCGACATTATTCGCGGAGTGGATCGATTGATTTTGGTCGAAGGCCACACCGATATCGAACCGATTGTAGGCAATATGTTTTATTCGAATTGGGAGCTCTCAGCTCTTCGCGCAACTTCGATGGTTCGCTTATTGATTCAGCAATATGGAATTGATCCTACTCGTTTAACCGCTTCAGGTTACGGCCAGTATCGCCCCGTTGCTGACAATGCTACCGATCAAGGCCGCGCACAAAATCGTCGAGTCGAAATCATCATGCTCAATGCTCAGAAACCTTCCGAGCTTCTCGAAGACGAAACCGTGCCGCACTAAATTTTTGCTCCTGGATCTTCAACTTGTCCGCCGAATAGACATCTGATTAGATGCCGCCATGTCTATTTCATCTCTTAGTGAATCCAAAAAGTTAGAAGCTCTGGTCGTTTTTGTAGACGATTCGAGAAAAATTTTAAGCAAAATCGAAGATGCTGAGCTTAAAGATTTAATAAAACAGCCTTTAACCTCAGATTTCAAAGGCAAATATAAAGAAACCTGCCTTCTCTATTCTTCTTCGCCTGTGGCGAAGCGAGTTTTACTCGTGGGCGTTGGAAAAATTGCCAATCTTGAAATGAATTGCTTACGTTCGGTTTCGGCAACAGCGTCTTTGACGTTGAAAAACTTGGGCCAAACTAAAAATTTGGGAATGTCTGTTCCGTCGGTGAAAAAATTCTCAGCTGCAGAAGTCGTTGAGGCTTTGATCGAAGGCAACGAACTTTGCCAACTTCAATTCAACCAATTTAAATCAGCTCCCAAAGACGACGAAAAAATTCGATTTGAAAAATTAAGTTTTGAATATCTCGTCTCGGACAAAAAAGATTTGAAAGCTGCCGCCGCAGGTTACGAGCGCGGATCAATCATCGCGGGTGGCGTGAACTGGGCTCGCCGATTGATCATGACTCCAGGAGGAGATTTGCCGCCTGATGAATTAGTCAAAGAAACTCAAAAAATGGTCGCCTCCTCGCCTTCTAAATCTCAAATCAAAGCAGATTATTGGACCGTTAAAGAATTAGAAAAAAATAAATTCGGTGGCGTGCTAGGAGTCGGTCAAGGTTCAGACAATCCTCCTCGATTTATTATTTTAGAATATTTTGCAGGAAAAAAATCGGACCGCCCTGTGGTGCTTGTAGGAAAAGGAATTACTTTTGATTCCGGCGGACTTTCATTGAAGCCACCTGCTTCGATGGAAACCATGAAATACGATATGGCTGGATCGGGTTCGGTGCTTGCGGCCTTTAAAATTATCACCGACTTAAAAGTGAAAGTGAATTTAGTCGCACTTGTTCCGACGGCAGAAAATATGCCTTCAGGTGCTGCGATTCGCCCAGGCGATATTTTGAGAATGGCCTCAGGAACAACAGTAGAAGTTCTTAACACCGATGCCGAAGGTCGTTTGGTTTTGGCCGATGCACTTCACTACGCCACGACGAAATACAAACCTCGCGCAGTGATCGATGTGGCCACACTGACTGGAGCTTGCGCCGTTGCGGTAGGTGAAGCAGCTGCAGGAATTTTTTCGAATAATAAAAAACTCATGGCAGCGATGATGAAAGCCAGCGCGACCTCTCAAGAAAATCTTTGGCCATTGCCGGATTTCGATGATTTTTATGCAGGAATGCTCAAGAGCGATGTCGCCGATTTAAAAAACATCGGTGGTCGAGAAGCCGGAGCTTCAACCGCTTCGATTTTCTTAAGACATTTTATTAAAGACAATACTCCTTGGGCTCATTTGGATATCGCCGGTTGCGGTTGGTACGATGCTCCTCGCGATTTCATTGCGCAAAAAGGATCGTCTGGAATTCCCATTCGTTTATTGGCGGAATTTGTTGAAAACTTCAGTCAGCAAAACTTCGGTTGAGCATTTTTCTAAACTGACCTGGTCTGTTTTAGAAAATATTTTAGGAACTTCGTCTAAGAAGCTCCCGCCCGTTTATTTTTTCTTAGCACCTTGGTCTAAAGGCTCGCTCAAACACAGACGCGAAGATGAAATTGCACTCGTTCACGAGCAGCAAAGATATGGTCAAGGTGTCGCTCTCATTCATCCGCCTGCGGCTTGGGTTTCTGAGCTTTCGCAACTTCCCGAAGAAGTTTCGCATCTGTTTGCGGTTTCTCATCAGCCAAAACTTAAACGAGATCTAGATGTTGAAGAAGAATTGCGCTGGATGTTGCTTCATGAAGTTTTTGGGAAATTTGGAGATGCAGTCGTAAGTGGAAACTTCAAAAGTTTTCAAAAGAAAAGTCGCTCCAAGAAATCCCTCAGAAATTTAAATGAGAAAACTTTGTGGCAGTGGGCTCATCTCGAAGGTTATTTTTTAGGAGAAAAGCTCGCGCAGTTTTATTTTGAAGAAAAAATTTCAAACAAAGAGATCCAAAAATTTTTCTCATGGAATTGGAGTCATCCAAAACAGAGTAAGAAAGCTTTGCGCTTTCTTTACTCAGCCCTTAACGAAACCCCAACGTTTTCCGATTTGATGTAAATCTTCTGATTTTGTTTCGGTGATATTTCGCTCGATTACAATTCGCGCATAAACGCCTTCTAGTTTTTTCCAGAAATCAGCGAGATCTGGCCGCTTAGGCGAACGAATCAAACTTTCTAAAATCATCTCTGTTAAAATTTCTGAAGAAATATATTTTTTGGCTTCCCAGAGCGCTCCTGAAACCGCGAGCGAATCTTTATGAGAATCAGCCCAATCAAAATCATTTGGAAAATGAATTTCAGTTTGAAGATCGCGCATACATTTTAAATTCGAATCTTCCTGCGCATCAAACGGCGCGAAACACGCACTATCAAAAAGCTGGGCGGCATAAAAATCAGCGAGAGCTTCATGTAAAACCGAAGCTTGATAACCATAAAGGGATGGATTCAATTGATTGATTAAGGCGTGCGCCCACTCATGGACTACGACAAATCCATCGAGAGCATCCGGAAATTTTCCAGAACCGTAAAAAAGCGTTTGAGACTCTGGATTGTAAGTCGACTGATTGCCAAATCCAAATAAAGATTTCACCGTCAGTTTTGGCAAAAAGGCATTGAGTTTATTTTCATTTAATTTTTGTTGGGCCTGTGTCAAAAAAACTAACGAAGAAATTTCAGCCGCGGCTTCGATCTGTTCGGGATAGTTTGAATTCCATTCACATCGATCGGCTCTGATTTCGCATTGAAGCCAGGAGCGATTATCTCTTCCTAAAACTTTTAACCATTCAAAACTAGGGGCAGGCTCATTCGCTCGATTGCATTCTAAATTCTCTAAATCAAATGCACTTTTTTCGGATAAGGGCGTTGGAATAAAAACATTGGCCGTTGCTGAGCAATGCGAATGATATTCCTTAGGCGCCAATCCTAAAAGATGCTGCGCTTTTTCTGTTTTTAAAATAACGGATTCAAATCCCACATCGCTAAAGAGAGAAATTTTTTCTCTTACAATTTTTCCCAAAAATTTTTGCTTAGATCTTTCTTCAAGCCACAAAATGTCGCCATCGTCTTTGGTTAAGCGAACGGCAAAATCTCTTTCATCTTCTTCATAAACAATCCGCTCCAATAATCCGGATGGAGTTTGAAGTTTAGATTCGACAAATTCGGAAGTTGGGGCCGAGATTACAAGCCCTAAAACGATAGATAAAATAGACAAACCGACGCCTCCCCCAGCTTCAGTTTCGCTTAAAAGGCGTTCCTAAGGCAAGCTTGCGGCTTAAGCCAAGTGGCGCTAAGTCTAGGCCACGAACGCATGCGTTTTCTCTCTATTATATGGATGTTTCTTTGGGTCTTTATTGCGGGGCAAACTCGTGCAGAACCTTCGACCTCACCAACCACTAACAATGAAGTTACCGCATCCAAAGCTTCGCTTCGCGATCAGATCGGCGAGTTTCGCTATTACGATTATCTTTCGATGTTGAGACGCCTGATGATTTTAGGCGATCGAACTCAAGACTCCGGACTTTTCTTTGAACAAAAATTTGCGCTCGAGCGACTTAAAACAGAATTTGATTCTCTTAAAAATTCCTCAGATCCCCTTGCGATTGAGCTTCTTCAATCAAAATCCGCACATCTCTTTAACTTTAATCAAGCTATCATCGATTGGGCTTGGGAATTTGATTACGGCATTCGAAATAATGAAGATGCGCTTCGAGAAAACTTAGAAAAAATCATTCAAAGTCTTCCTGAAGATCTTCAAAAAAATATTTCCGAAGAAAATCCATTTCCGGCCGTTGTGATCGATTCCGCTCTCGAGCGAATGAGCTTAGAGATGGAACAGAAAAAATTTATCTTAAAGCATCCCCTCTTTTCAGAGGCCATGATTTTTCCGGGCCTAAGAGGTGTTGCCTTAGAAAAATATTTAAAGATCATTCGTCCTAAAAACATAGATAAAATTTCGCCTTTGGTGATTGAAAAAATTAAAAATGATGAAGTTTTAAATTTCGAAGATTATTCTGTTTATGAAAGAGCTAGTTCTGGGGACGATATTAGCCTTCAAGATATTTTATCCGCCTATTTATTTTATCGAAGCTTAGGAAGTATCTCGCGGTCGCCTGCACTCAGCGAAAAGGAATTCGTTGAGCATTTTTCTAAGATGTATCGAGAAGTTTTAGATATAGCTTCTCGTTTGCAGCTTAAAGCTCCTGCGGCTTTCCCTGCAGAAGATATTCAATTTTTATGGCTGATTTACCAAGCAGCAACGAATTCTTCACCAATCATCTCTCTTGACGTAGATTTTGCAAAACCTAATGCCAAAGAAAACCTAAGCGGAGCGATTTGGGTCAGCGAAGAGTACGCCAAAAAAAATAAAAAGTTTTGGAGCTCGGTCAGAGACATTCAACCTGATCAAGCGGGCTATTCAGAAAATTTGGCTAAGCTGAGTGCTCTGATTGACGAATGGGTGGAAAGAAATTTCGACAGCTCGCAATTTGATTTTCAAGCAGCACTTTTACAAATTCAAGATAATACCTGGTCTTTTGATGGTAGAAAAAATTTTTCTTACTATCGGTTGGATGAAGGTTCCAAAAATCCAGAGCTAAGAAATTTATTTTCGGCGAGAATTTTTCCGGATCTCAGTTTGCGCGAAGGAAAAGCTTTGCTTGAACAGAGGTTTTTCGATCTTCCAAAAAAAGATCAAGACTCTCTCGTTCAGAAAATTTTCTTAGATTCATCTGGACTGGTTGAATTCTTAAAGCGCCTTAGTCAGATCAATACTAAGGATCCGGCGGCGATTCAGAAGTTTCATGAATTTTTAGTCGCCACCTATCTGAAAAATCGTCAGGTCGAGCAAGCAAACGATTGGGCTTGGGAAGCGGTTCCTACGAACAAGCTTTTAGATGGATCTGTGCTACCCGATATTAAAAGCGCAAAAAATAGAATGAACCGCCTTGTTGAAGCTCATGGGCATGAATTCGACTATGGCTCTTATTCTAAAATCTCGCCGCTGGTAGATTTTTTGACCGTCAATATTTTTCCATATGATGGATATTTTTCAGATGAATTTAAGCATATGGGCAATGCTTATAAATTAAGAGCCGAGCATCAAAAGCATATTGAGACACTCGCTCCACTTTGGGAAAAATACTCAAAGCTTTCTGAAGGCGAAGAAAAGCGTGCACTTGCTCTTCAGATCGATGCGGCTACTAAAAATTATGCAGTCTTCACTGAACTTCACTCCGTAGACCCAGAGTCTCTCGGTGAAATGGCGGGAGCTTTTGTATACGGAGTTTTGCCTCACCGAGTGAGCGATATTCCTTCGATCGCAGCAAACGTGGGAATGGGATTTGCCTTTTACTGGGCAGGTCGTTGGCTCGGCGGAAAAGTCGTCGTGGTTTTACTTTTCGATACAGCCGCTCGCTTAATCTCTGCAAAATATTTTAATGAAAAAGATAAAACCTGGCTGACGATGGATCTTAATAAAGGTTTTTCGATTCCGATTCTACCCATAGGAAAATGGACCGCTGAATTTCTTCAGCATACCGCACGCACAGCCGTTGCTATCGCGAATGCTTCCACAGCCAATGAACGACAAGATCATCTTCAAGAATTTGGAGAAATTACAGGGGGATTTATTTCGTTTAGCGCTGGTTCTCTCATCGCACATATGAGATTTGATTTCACGACGATTTCAAGAATACGAACGATTGAAAAATTAAAATCCCAAATTCGAGATGTGCAATCTGCAATGGAGTCCTCGAGCAAGCAACTTGAAGGCTTAAGCACTCGGCTTCAAGAGGTTCAAAAAAAATTAGTAAATGAAAAGTCCACTTTAGGAGCTAATGATTTTCAAAAACTTGCCAAAGAAGAAATTAATTTAAAATCAAAAATCTCCGATATTCAGGATGGAATTTTTAGCCGACATCAAAATCATTTCTTCATGTTGATTAAGCAAATGGGCTGGCAAAGCGCCAAATTAATAAATGGAATTTTTAATCCTCTGGCCTGGGCTGGAGGACTTGCAAAAAAATTCTTACCTGAGAAATTTTTGAAACAGAGTTTTAAAGCTGCCGAAGCTTTTCAAATTAAAAATTTTGAAGCTGAAATTTTAAGACTAGAGCAAAAAATAGCTGCTCAAGAAAAAATGCTCTTTCAAAGAGAGGCTATTCTTAATCCCACAACAGCCAAACTAAATCTCGACCTCACCCGCTTAAACCCAGCCGACTATGCGATTTACAAATGGAACTCGATGGCACTTCACTTGGATTTTTCTCGCCTCAAAGTAAGAATTCGCGGAACTCTTGCAAAAACAGGCAAAGCTCTCTCGAACTCTATTGATCAGCTTGAAATCGCTAAAACCTCGGCGTCTCCTAAGGCAGCACTTGAGCAAAGCATTCAATCGCTCTCTGAAGCCTCACAAAGCTTTGGAAATTACGCGACAGCTTCGACTGAACTAGCCGGTGGAAGTCTTTACCGTCTCAATCGTATCGCCGACGCTTCAAATCCGCCGTCTCTTTTAACTTGGAGACACGAATTTCTTTTAAGAATGGAAAATTTTAGGCGAGCCCTACTCAATCGACATCCCGAAAAAATCGAAATGAAAGCCGGCGTGGCTTCTGAAAAATATTTTTCAGAAAATTATATTCGTCTGAGATCTCAACTCGAGCTTTTAAAAGCTACTGAAGAAAAATTGATGTCTCAGATGAAGCGAAATCAATTTATCGAAAACGAACCTCTGCTGATGGATGAGCTCATGCATATTCACAAATTAAACGAAGCTCACGCTCAAGCTCTCTCCAAACTCAGAGCAAGATTTGAAAATTATTTACGGTCTAGAAATTAGATCTAAAATTAAACGCCGAAATCAAACACTCATCTGCGTACTTGAATAATGAGCGGCCCGTGCCATAAATAAAGTCGTATCGTTTGGAAGACGACTCATCTGAAAAGCTTTGATCAAAGCTTTTTCCTGATCCACTAAATCAAATCTCGGCAAACTCAATCCCAGTTTTTTCACATTCAAAGTGCGAATGGTTTGATAAATCGAATCGGCAATACTTAACCAGCGAGCTTGTCCCGAGTCATCTGTTGGGTAAACGGCCTCTTCAAAAAGCGGGCCTCCACCGATTAAAACCAAGCGATCGAAT
The DNA here is from genome assembly GCA_017302715.1 of Deltaproteobacteria bacterium. Lineage (GTDB taxonomy): Bacteria > Bdellovibrionota > UBA2394 > UBA2394 > UBA2394 > JAFLCD01. The sequence continues at coordinate 201,908 of JAFLCD010000002.1, read as the reverse complement.
TTAAACTTGGTGTACGTAGGAACCAAACATTTCTCGCCCAATTTGCCGCTAAATAAACCGCGAGTGATTAATTCTGTTAAGCCACCATAGACTCGCCAATCGAGCCAAGCATTCGCAGCCTGTAAAGGTCGCTCATCCTCACCCACCACAGCAACAACGAGATCGCCCGAAAAGGCATCGAGATCCTCTGGGATTTTTTTGAAAACTTCCACTGATGATATCTTAGAAAAATATCTCAGCCGAGGTCAACAGAAGGGGTAGGAACGCTGGCGTCCTTTCGATATTTCTTCGCGATTTTGTCGAGAATTCCGTTCACAAAGGCCGAAGATTCCTGAACTCCAAAGATTTTAGCGAGCTCAACGGCCTCATCGATGATGATATTGTGAGAAGTTTCGGGACAATCCATTAGCTCGTAGATCGCCATACGCAAAATAGCTTTATCGATTTTACCAATACGATAGAGCTTCCAATGCTCGGCCGCTTCAATAATTTCTTTATCAATTTCGTCGTGCTTTGCCGCTACTCCGCGAACAATCTGAAAAAAATATCCCCGAAACGCATCCATCACCTTAAAGTGTTGCGCAAATTTTTCGGGCGTATTGGTGAGCGTGGGCACCTCGAGGTCGAGCTGATAAAGATAGCTCAAAGCTGATTCACGCGCGTGTCGTCGATTGCCCATAAGTTAAAGAGGACTATCACTTAGATTTTTTTTGTCAAAAGCGGATTCCCTCAAAGAATGCTTAAAACAGCACTTCGAAGGCTATAGAGTGATCTTGTTGATTTTTAACAGCTATTTTTAGCTCGCGAAATTTAAATGACTCCTTGGCCAGCGCAAAGGTGTTCGGCCCTACTAAGACCGAAGAAGTCGGGCATGCCGCCTCCAGACGTTGAGTGAAATTCACCGACTCCCCTAAAACCGTATAGTTGAAATGCCTCTGACTGCCGGCATTTCCCAAAAAAACGGAACCGGTATTTACGCCCACTCTCGCAGGAAATTCTTCTCGAAGACTTTGCTGAATTTTTATAGCCGCACGAATGGCATCTTGTGCAGCTTGAGAAGAAAGACTCTCTTTTTGATCTCCAAAAAAAGCGAGCAATCCATCACCCATTTTTTTATCGATGATTCCTCCGAACTCAAAAATAATGGGATCGACAATTGAAAAAAATCTTTGCAAATGAAGAAAAACTTCTTCAGGTGACAGCTTCTCAGAAATTCTCGAAAATCCGGCAAGATCGATGATGAGCGTAGAAATCGTCGCTTTTTTGCCGGCCAGATCAAGCTTCTCTTCCCCTGACATCAATCGCTTTAAACGCTCCCCACTGACATAACCCGAAAAAGCTTTCTCGAGTAGATTGCGATCTTCAAAATCTCGAATACTTTTAATAACAATAGCGGCCACAGAAATTAAAGATAAAGCCGTTAAAAATTCAACCGGTTGTGTTCGCCAATGAAAAATAATGCTTAAGAAAAGATCTAAAGCGACAAATCCAACCAAACTCAAAAAAACGACTGAGAATAAAGTAAGAAGTTTATATCTTCTCGCAATAAAGAAAATAATGAGGCAGAAAAAAATCCCCAATCCAAACTCACCCCACTTCAGAGCGACTGGTCGTCGATAAAAATCTCCCTGTAAAACATTACTGATTGCCGTTGCTAAATAAGTTCCAAAAGATATTTTTTCATCTCGAATATTAAAAAACGGACTCGCGCTATCGACAACTTCGACGATCAGTAATTTTTTTGAATCTTTTAAAGCTTCAACAGTTTGATAGGGCGTCAGTAAATAATTTTGAGAAGCCTGATAAAAGAAAAGAGGAAGTAAGGTCGGAAGCCGCTTTGCCACTGATTCATCTTCGCAAAAAATCTCCTGAAAATGATTGGAAAGTCTCGGCTTCGTCACACAAAACCGAAGTGCCGAAAGTGCAGCAAGACCTAAAGTAGGAAATGGATAAACGGATGCCTTTGAATAAAGTGGATAATAATCCAATCGATTACTTCGAATATCTTTATAAAGATCGAGACTGCCGAACGAATGATTTTCATAATACTGTAAGTCTTTTGGATAAACTGATCGAGGTGCACCGACGACTTGAGAAAACTCTTCATTCGCAAAATCAAAAAACATTTCGGATATAATTTTTTCTTCTGAAAGTCTGCCGTCGTAATCCGTATCAATTCGAATAGGCCGAATAAGATTTGGATTTAAAAAAATATTTTTCATCGCGGCATCGGCGAGAAGTCTTTGCGGCTCAAAATTCAAAAGGATAGGTCCCGAATAAGTTCTGAGTTTTTTTGAAAGCTCAGATTTTGTCTTTTCATCAAACCAAAAATCAACTCGATTGGGATATTCCAATTTTAAAACTTCGATTTGATCCGAAAGCTTTCGAGAGTTCAGCTTCCATTCAAGTTCTAAAGATTGTTTGAATCCGCTCCACAGCTGATCGGCATGCAAAAGAAGGCCAATGCGACGCACTTGAAATATTCCAAGCGAAGAAATCAATATCCAAAGGGCGAGAAGAAAACTAATGAACCAAAGAATTCGAAAACGTTGGGTAGAAGAATTCACTTTGGCTTCGAAGAAGTCGGTCGCTCTTTTTCAAGCATCACGACAAAGTGATTAAAGCTTTCAGCCAATTCATGAAAAGCGTCACTCTTTCTAAACTTAATAGGCTTAGGAATCTCTCCGGCCTTCGTCGCCCGATCGAGATGATGAGTCAGTTTAAAAACGGGACCTGTTAGACGATGACTATAAACGAGCATATAAATCCAAACCAAAACAAAATAAACAAGCGAAGCGATGCCATAATAAAAAGCTAAGTTCTTCGTTTGATCTACTAAGATCGCATTCGTAAGAAGTCGATCATGCACCATGGAAAGCTCTTGAGTACGACTACTTGCCATCGAAAAATTAATGGCAAACAAGAGTAAAAACGAGGCGATAAAAACGATAAACCAAAGCAAAAACACCGAAGCCAATTTCATTTGAACTGGCTTATGAGTCAAAATATGGAAGCGCTTGAATTTCACATTTCAATTCTAACGCCGAGACCCCATTAAAACCAAGGAAAGAGAGGTATAGGCGCAATGCGTCAAGACTTTGGCAGGCTATCAGATGAGTGCTTCGTCATGGGACAATAGAGGGACTATGAAGACAAAAAATCGGGGTTTTACATTGATAGAAATCTTAGTGGTGGTCGCGATTGTGGGCACACTGACAGCTTTGGCGATGCCTCACTTTAAGAATTACCTTTTGCAATCACGACGCTCTGAGGGCGTAAAACTTTTGCTTCAAGCTTATCGCGATCAAATTATTTATCGCGCCACGAATTCAAATAATGCGTACACACAATTTTTTGAAGATGAAAATGGCAGTCAACTTCCTATGAGTGTGGGCAGTCGAACCCGCTACAATTTGATTGTGGGCGCTCAGAACGCCGACTGCACTGGAGCAAAAAAATGCTCTCTATCACAGTATAATTTACTCAATGTAAATTTTCCTGGAGTTGCAACTGCTGACTTGCCCATTAACAAGGGTTTTGGGCTTTCAAAAAGAACAGTTGGAGCCTCAACTAGCCTTGCCTCTGATAAATTTATGATTGGTGCCGAAACTACTTTAGATGGTGGAACGTTCTTAGATGTACTTGCCGTCAATCAGGATGGAAATCTTATTCAAATCTGCGATGGAATTTCAAGGCAGCGGGATACGGTGGCTGCCCAAACCTATAAAACAAATAACTATTCAGGCAGCCCCATTATTTGCGACGCTTCAGATTTTAATGCAGGTGGCATAACAAATCCCCCAGCTGCTCCGCCTGAAGTTGAATCAGATGACTAGGCCGCCTCTATTGCTAAAAATTTTTACTGAAATTTGCAGCTCGTATTATTTGGACAAAAACTTTTTACAAAAGCATTTCCATTATTTCTATCTAAGTCGTTTCCGCGCTCACGAAGAGTCAATGTATCCACTTTCACTCCGCGCTTACGCTCAATCTTAATCGTAAAGGGTTGATCTTTAAGTGCAGCATAAACAACTTGAGAACCCGTTCGAACAAAACTTTGCCCTAAATAATTGGTGAAGGTCCAAGTATAAGTGGCAGCTCCAGCAAAACTCTTCGAAGGATCGACGATTGTTAAGCTGTAATTATTGTAAGCGGAGTTACTGTTCGTATTTTGAATTTTCGAGGCAGTAAAAGAAAATCCATTTTTAATAGACTTAATAACTCGAAAACCAAAAGGTCTGACGTCTTCCGCATAAAATCCATCTTCTGTTTCATTCAGACATCTTTGACGATAACGTTTCCACTGAAGAACCTTAGATGGATTGCTCGCATTCTCTGGAACAAAGATCGTAAGGTTTCCAAGCTCCCTACCCTTACCTTCCCAATAAAAATCTCCATCCTCATTGTAAGAACCACCATTAAAAGTTCCGTTAGTTAAAACGAGTTTATCGCAGGGTCCGTATTTAGAATGTTTATAAAAGGTATAACCCATATAATTATAATCAGTGCCCGGCTCTTTATATCCATTGATTGTATAATTGGCAGCGCCGTAACCCGAAGGCTGACTCTCGGGATGTCCTGATCCAAAATAATTAACCGTCGCTGCTTGAGTTACGGGCATAAGTCCTGCGGGCAACCCATCTTTAAAATTCGCTTCGCCATAAAGTGGAATACCTCGCGAGCGAAGAACATCGGCAATATCTTTTTCGTAAAGACTTTGACCATTTCCATCGGGCCAAAGAGCGCGACCTGCTGCAATCATCTTCGCGCCGAAATCTCTCATCGTAAAAGAAGAGAGATTATCGATAAGTGAATACATTTTAAAAACAAGCTGACGAGTTTTATTTAATCCAAGTCCAGCATCTGAAACTAAATCATAAAATAAAGAGCTGAAATAAAGAGATGCAAGATTTGATCCGACAAATCCATAACCACCAATTGGAAAATTTCCAGGAATAGAACTCCACATCGGAAAAATTCCTGTTCTCGACATATCATTTTCGTCATACATCATGACGTTATCAATTCGGTATCCTTTATCGCAGGGCGCCCAACCATTTACTCCGCACTGATTGCCGCTCCAAGATCTTTGTGTCATCGATAAATATTTAAATTGTTCCGTTCGACCGGAATATGCATAACCTTCGAAATTCGAAATCCCGTCATTGAGGGGTGAAAGAACATTATTGATCCATGAATTAAACTGACCATAACCTTCTGCACCTGGATAAGGTTGGTTCGATCCAAGAATCCAACTCGAAGCTATTCCCGCATAATCTCCAACGATGGCTTCAGGATCAAAAGAATTGGAAATCGGCGTCATAGATGAATAAGGCGAACCTGTTCGAGAACGTGCGTAGGAATAAGCAAAATTTTCAGGAAAATAAAGTTCGATGCCTGCCACTGTCTCACTTTCCGCAGCAAAGAATCGAGGTTTTCCAGAATATTGAATTCCAACGAGATCAGGATTGTATTGAAGATATTTAATATTTCTCGCAGCGTTAGCTGAAAGATTGAGTGAATCAATAAATGAATCAGTTAAAAGTGTTCGACGATATTTATCTATATAATAATAATGATGAGCTTCACTGCTATAAAGAAGACTCGTCGTCAAAGGCAATCCACTCGTGGCACCTGTGTAGTCCATTTGAAAATTATTATTCGTCGTTCCAAAACTGCGCGCTCCAGGTGGAGGATTCAACCAGGCAGAACCCGTTTTTAAATATTTTCCAGATAAGCCGTAGAGATTCATACTCGAATCATAATTCGTTCCGATTCGCTGACCTTGAGCATTATAAATTCCAAGATTGTAAATACATTGAACCGTTGGAGTAGCATCGTAATAAGCGCCATTTTTAAAAACTGAAACAAGTCCGATAGTAGAGCCAGCTCCAGCTAAATCCATACAATCTTCTTCAATAAAATTATCACTGTAAACACTCTCGCCAGATGTCTGCGATTGATTGATCGTTCCTCGCTGCTGCGCCTGAAGTGGAAGCAGAAGAGAACTGGTCGAAATAAAAAACAACACGCCCAAATTTAGGCTTAGAAATTTGCTGGAAGTGAATACGAATTTTTTCATGGTGGGCTCTCTTTCGTTCTTCTTAAGAGCAATACTTGTGCCACTCTTAAGTCTTAGAAATTCATTAACATTTTTTAAGACGAACGCAATTTTTGCGTAGCCCATTTTTGCCTGACTTTAGTCGGATCAATTAAGAGCGTTTTGTTAAAAGAGAGCTCAGTTCTGACATGAAATCATTGATATCTCGAAACTGACGATAAACGCTCGCAAAACGCACATAGGCTACTTCATCGAGGCCCTTTAATCGTCGCATAATCTCTTCGCCAATCATCGAACTTGGAATTTCTTTCTCACCTTTTTCAACCAGCGCCTGAATCACCTGGTTCACTAAATCTTCGGAATCATGAATGCTCACTGGACGCTTTTCGAGAGCGCGAAGTACTCCGGCTTTGATTTTTTCGGGATTAAATTCTTCACGACGCCCATCTTTTTTGATGACCCAAGGGAAAACTGAATCCGCTCGCTCATAAGTCGTAAAACGCTGCTTACATTTTAAACATTCGCGGCGACGGCGAATCTCTTCGCCTTCTTTGGCATCTCGAGAATCAACAACCGATGTTTCATCGTGTTTACAAACGGGGCAACGCACTTTATTTCATCTCGCTTCGCATGCTTAAGCGTTCCACTGAAATAGCGGATAAGGTTTGCAGAACTCTTTGATCTCTGCCCGAACTTTTGAAAGTTTCGTTTCGTCTTTAGAATTTTTTAAAACTTCTAAAATCCATCCAGCCACTTGTTTCATCTGAGCTTCTTTTAAACCTCGAGTCGTCAATGCTGCCGTTCCGATGCGAATTCCCGAAGTCACTCGCGGTGGCTGAGGATCTTTTGGAATCATATTTTTATTGACGGTAATGCCTGCTCGATCAAGCGCATGCTCGGCTTCTGTTCCGTTCAAATTTAAAGGCCGCAAATCGGCGAGCAACAAATGATTGTCGGTGCCGCCACTTACCAGTGCCACTCCACCCTTCAGCAATTCATCGGCGAGAGTCTGACAATTTTTTATAATTTGCGCGGCGTAATTTTTAAATCGCGGATCAAGTGCCTCGCCAAACGCAATCGCTTTCGCAGCGATCGTATGCATCAATGGTCCGCCCTGAATTCCCGGAAAAATTCTCGAGTTCACTTCTTTGGCCCACTCTTCTTTCATCATGATGATTCCTGAACGAGGTCCGCGCAAAGTTTTATGCGTCGTTGAAGTAACGTAATCACAAATACCAACCGGTGAAGGATGATGACCTGTTGCCACTAAGCCAGCGGGATGAGCAATATCGGCCATCGTTCGCGCGCCCACTTCGTCGGCGATTTTTTGAAACTGAGCGAAATCTATTTTGCGCGCATAAGCCGAAGCTCCGCAGACAATCAATTTTGGTTTGTGCTGCTTCGCCATTTCGCGAACTTGATTGAAATCGAGATAAGCTTTTTCATCGACTCCGTAAGAAACAACTTTATAAAGTCGGCCCGAAAAATTTACCGGCGAGCCATGAGTGAGATGTCCGCCTTGAGCGAGATCCATTCCAAGAATCGTGTCACCGGGTTGCAAATAAGAAAAATAAACCGCCATATTGGCTTGAGATCCTGAATGCGGCTGAACATTCACGGCCTGTGCGCCAAAAAGTTTTTTCAAACGTTCAATGGCAAGCGTTTCGACTTCGTCCACCACTTCGCAACCACCGTAATATCTTTTGCCCGGATAACCTTCGGCATATTTATTGGTCAGCACTGAGCCCGAAGCTTTTCGCACTTCATCTGAAACAAAATTTTCGGATGCGATCATTTCGAGCTGAGACTTTTGGCGGGCCTCTTCGCGATCAATAATATCAAAAACTTTCTGGGATTCGCTAGACATCCAGCGACGCTAACATTGGGCAAAAGATGGGCGCAAGGTGAGATGCGTTGAAGCGGGCCAAACTATTTTGGGCGCCCAAAACTCCTATCATATTCTAAATAGGGCCATAGTGTGTTGGACGTCCGATCTATTGGAAGCCGGTCTGTGCCTTCATAAAAATACTTAAATTGCTTAGGATCATTGTGATCGCTAATAATAGCCTCCGATTGAAGATTTGGATGATTAAATTTGATTTTTCTAAATCTTATACTCTCATCGGAATCAAGTTTTTCAGCGGATTTATTTTCAAAGTCCCTCTGAAAATAAGAAGGTAAAGAGATTGTACCTGCATAATAAAATTGGTCCGACCAGAGTCGACTTAAAGTTTCCATTATTATGGGATCTTTTGTTGTTTCGTAAACCCGCAAAGCATTTTGAATTTCTAAATCGTAGTGATCATAATTCGATCGTGCTTCAGCGCTTAATTCCTCAGGATACGGAAGCGTTTCGATAATATGACCAAACATACCTCGATAGCCTGCAATATCTTGCTGAAAATCATATTTCTGTTCTGGAGTTTTTACTTCAATTGACGGTTTTTCTAATTGCTGAAGAAGATCCAAAATCTGAGGAAGACTTCTTATTTTTTGATCCATCGATAATTTAAACTTCCAAGTAAATTGTTCCGTACTACTCTTACCATAAGAACTCTCAGAATCGGATCGAAGAAAAGGAGAAGTCATGATTAACTTCCAATCAACTTCTTCTCGCGCCCATTTGCTTTCTTGGCGTTTAGCGTTTTGGATATCCTCAAATATTTCCAATCTATCTTTTCGAATTTCAATTTCGTCAGGATTATAAAGCCCGTTCGCATTTTTCTTTGGGCCTTCATGATTAGTTTTAGATTTTTGAGTCTCTGAATTCTGATTCATCGAATAAGCATTATCAGAATGAATCATGCGCGATGATGAATTGAAATTCATAAACGAAAAATCCGGCAACCGATCTGTTCGCCACATCGAAACTCCTAAAGCACTGACCAAAGCCGCTGCCGTCCATGAAAGTATTTTTACTCGCGAAGAGGACGAATTTTTTTCAGAAACTTTTGAAGCAACTTTCTTACATCGATCTGGATAATAAATATTGTCGCCGAATGAATGCCCGCTAACGAAAATAATCAAAAGCCCGATTAAACCAGCTTTTATGCCGTATGCCCTGCAAGCGCCCATTCCTTCTTTATAAGCAAGTTTGATGCCAATAAAACAGGAGATGTGGAGTCTGATTTAATATCTCAAATAATTGAATTAACTTCACAATTGGTCCCGGGACCAAATTTCAGAGAGGTCATTTCCCGCTCTAAAAATTACTTCTCCAGCTCCGCGATCTCATCAATGCGACGTTGATGCCTTGGATTGGCGGTGTCGAATTTGGCGTCGAGAAAAGCTTGAAGACATTCCGACGAACGCCCGATTTCTAAAATGCGGGCGCCGAGACATAAAACCTGACAATTATTATGCTCTCTCGCCATACGAGCCGAAACCACATCCGAAACAGCGGCCGCACGAATACCTTTGATTTTGTTGGCAGCGATCGACATTCCAATCCCCGTTCCGCAAATAAGCAAACCTAAAACGGTAGGCTTCGCCGAAGCGCTTCCTACAAAAGTACTTTCTTCAGATAACAATCGTTCGCAAAGTTTTTGTGCGTAGATGGGATAATCGCAAGACTCTGTCGACTGAGTTCCTAAATCTTCGATCTGAACTTTTTTATGAAATTTTTCGATGATTCTTTGTTTGAGTTCAAAGCCAGCGTGATCCGCAGCGATAAATAATTTCACGATCAAGCTTTCCTAAAAATCAAACAGCCGTTTGTTCCGCCGAATCCAAATGAATTTGAAAGCGCATACTCATGTTTAAAATCTTGAGCAGACTTAGGCACATCGAGATCACATTGAGGATCTTGATTTTCTAAATTGATCGTCGGCGTAATTTTTTGATTTTGCAGACACAAAACAGAATACACCGCTTCGATTCCACCCGCCGCTCCTAAGCAATGCCCCGTCATCGATTTAGTCGAAGTAACTTTTATTTTTTTGGCGTGATCTTTGAAAACCGATTTGATCGCTTGAGTTTCAGCCACATCTCCAAGAGGAGTCGAAGTTCCATGCGCATTGATCGCTGTAATTTCTTCGCCATTGAGTTTGGCATCCTTAAGCGCAAGTTTCATACAAGCCGCAGCCCCTGCTCCACCTTCAGCTGGAGCCGTTACATGAAAGGCATCGCAATTCGCCGCGTAGCCAACGAGCTCTGCTAAAATTTTTGCGCCGCGTTTTTTGGCCATCTCCCACTCTTCTAAAACCATGATGCCAGCACCTTCACCGCAGACAAATCCATCACGATCTTTATCAAAAGGTCTCGAGGCGCGAGTGGGCTCTTCGTTTCGCGTTGACAATGCCTTCATCGAATCAAATCCACCGATCGCAAGCGGAGAAATCGTCGATTCCGTTCCGCCTGTAAGCATGATGTCGACCAAACCAAGTTTGATCATTCGATAAGCTTCACCGATCGCGTGAGCACCAGATGAACAAGCCGAAGTTGTGGCAAAATTGGGGCCCTTCAAACCATATGCAATCGCCGCATGACCAGGAGCTAAATTCGAAATCAATTTGGGAATAAAAAAAGGAGAAATTCTTCCAGGTCCGCGCTCTGCTAAAATTTTTCCCGTCGCTTCGATTTCAGGAAGTCCGCCGAGGCCGCAACCCATAATCGAACCCGCTCGATCCTGCAAATTTTCTGCGATATGCGTACGTGCGCTAACCAAACCCGATTGAATCATTGCTTCATGCGAGGCAACTAAAGCGTATTGAATAAAAAGATCCATCATCCGCAATTCTTTAGGAGGAATCACCGTTTCAGGATTGAGATTGCGAACTTCGCCCGCAATTTTACATTTGAATTGAGTGGAATCGAAATGAGTGATCGGCCCAATGCCCGAGCGGCCTTCCATGAGTGCCGCCCAATTGATGTCGCGAGTATTTCCAAGCGCCGACACAGTAGAAACTCCAGTCACCGCCACTCGACGTTCTTGCTGCATCTTCGATCACTCCGAAAAAATAAAATTATTTATGCGATTTAATATAGGTAACCGCATCGTTAACGGTTTTGATTTGCTCAGCGTCTTTGTCTGGAATTTCGATTTGAAATTCATCTTCAAGAGCCATCACCAACTCGACGATATCCAAGGAATCCGCGCCCAAATCTTCAATGAACGAACTTTCCATTTTGATTCCGTCTTCTGGAATCTTCAGGCTTTTGCTGATCAGACTTTTAACTTGAGTTTGTAGTTCCATATGCATACCTCCTAGTCGATTTTAAAAATTCTAACGCATCAGGAGTCCGCCGTTAATATCCAGCGTCGCTCCGGTAATATAACCCGCTTCTTTCGAAGCTAAAAATTGAACACAAGCTGCTACTTCGTCAGCTGATCCAAACCTCGCGGCTGGAATTCGTTCAAAGTAGGTTTTCTGTACAGTTTCATCAAGACTTTGAGTCATCTCGGTCTCAATGAAGCCTGGGGATACAAGATTACAAGTGATGCCCCTCGAGGCAAGCTCTAATGCCACAGATTTTGCAAAACCCGAAAGTCCAGCTTTCGATGCTGCATAAGCTGCCTGACCTTTGTTTCCGGTCTCACCAATAATCGAACCAATACAAACAATGCGGCCGTATCGATTTTTCATCATTGGTCTCGTCAGCGCACGAACCATATGCATGGTACCAAGCAAATTGGTCTCTAAAATTTCGCGAAAATGCTCGTCACTTGCTCGCACAACTAAAGCGTCGCGGGAAATCCCGGCGTTACAAACTAAAATAGGAATAGATTCGAATTTTTTTATCAAAGCATCGACGGCGGAATCCACTTCGTCGCCATTACAGATATCGAATTTCACCAATTCGGATTTTGGAGAAATACTTTTGATTTCATTTAAAACTTTTTGCGCGGCTTCTTCGTTGGATTTGTAATTAATCAAAACCGTGGCACCTGCTTTGGCCAAAGTTTTTACAATGCCGGCTCCGATTCCTCGACTGCCACCTGTAACGAGTGCCACTTGACCCTTCAAAGAAAAATTTACTTCGCTCATCAGCCTTCACCTACTACTTCAGCCACTAATGCAGCCGCTTCGGTTTTATCTCCGAAAGCTTTTTGAAGTTTTTCGATCAAACCGTTTTGCACATATCTTTCGGCAATTCGAATCGCATTCGTGATGGCTTTTCCGTCTGAGGATCCGTGAGCTACAAGACCTAAACCATTGAGGCCAATCAAAGGAGCGGCTCCATATTCTCGATAATCTAATTTTGTTTTCATTGCCATGAATCCACCTTTAGCGAGCCATGCGCCTAATCCCCAGATAGGATTTCTAGAAAATTCTTCTTTCAAAGTTTCTTTGACCACTTGAGCAACACCTTCGGCAGTTTTTAAAACCACATTGCCAACAAAGCCGTCACAAACAATGACATCCACTTTGCCTTTCATAATGTCGCGACCTTCGACGAATCCAAAATAAGATTCAGGCATTTTTTCTTTAAGAAGTGCTGCCGTTGCTTTTACAGCTTCATTTCCCTTGCCCTCTTCTTCACCGATATTAAGAAGAGCAACTTTCACATCTTTTTTTTCAAAAACACTTTGAAAATAAATTTGTCCCATCACAGCGAACTGAAAAAGTTGTTCGCTCGTGCAATCCACATTCGCACCTGCATCGAGTAAAGCCGTCACTCCCGACTTCGAAGGAAAGTGGCATAAGATCGCAGGCCGGCGCACTTCAGAAATTCTTCCGAGATTCGCAATTCCATAAGCCATCACCGCTCCGGAATTTCCTGCGGAGATCATCGCGTCGGCTTTGCCGTCACGAACGAGTTGAAAACTTTTTCCCATCGAGGAGTCTCGTTTGGAGCGGACGACGACACCTGGACTTTCATCCATATCGACGACTTGAGTGCAGTCGACGAGCTCTAACAAACCTTCGTTTAAAAATTTTTCAAATTGGTTGCGGTCGATTTTATAATCTTCATCGACACCTGGATCGTCGATCGCCTCTTGAAGAGAGCCAAGCACTCTTTCTTTTGGACCGACTAAATAAACTTTAAGATTTTTCCCCTCGTCGAGACTTCGTTTGATTGCGCTGAAGGCACCTTGCAAATTGGGCACGGCTAAAAAATCGCCACCCATGGCATCGAGAGCTATTCGAACGTTCATCCAGCTCCTTAAGCTACAGCAACGATTTCTTTACCCTTGTAATATCCGCAGATAGGGCAAGCTCGATGGGGAGCAATGAGAGACTTACAGTGAGTACAGTTCGATAGACCGGGAGGATGACACTTATAATGTGCTCTTCGCGACCGGCCTCTAGACTTGGAAATTTTCTTCTTTGGGACTGCCATAACCCCTCATTCTTAGGCTTTTGAGAGTGGTAATGTCAAAAGTCTTTTACTGAATTAATGCGACTTTAATTTTTCCTGAAGAGCGGTTGCTAAAGGCGAAGGAACAGATTCGGTAGTGTCTTGAAAAATCAAGGTTGGGCCTTGAGCACAGCTGCATTTTGAATCGTTTAAATTTTCTCCACATTTCATACAAAGCCCTTTGCATGAATCCGAGCAAAGCGTTCGCATCGGCAATTGCAAAATCAGAAGCTCGCGAATCAAAGGGCGTAAATCCACAACCTGGCCATCAAAAGCTCCGAAATTGAGGTCTTCATGCTCCCCTTCGGCATCTGCCAAAACAGGGGCTTTAGACTTTGAATGGTGGCGAGAAGGCTTGGTGTCGCGAGTTGGGGAATGAATTACTTTTCCACCGGGCTTATCGTGTTCAGAAAACTGGCGTTGAGGCATTAAAAAAGTAGTGAGTGAACCCTTCACATCTTGATTTACTTCGCAGGTACAGCGATCGCAAACGCCTGTATAAAGAGTCGTAAATTCGCCGCGCAAATCGACCTTGGCCGCTACGGGAATCACCGTGGCCTCTACCAAAATCGGGGACGAAAAAGACTGTGCAAGTTCCTCAGAATCGCCACCAGCTATAGGCGCTGAATTCAGCTCTGAGAAACGAACATTGGTTCGAATATCGACTCCCTCAAAAGGTAAATCGGCAAACTGCAGAGTTAAAGACTCTGTCACGCGCTTTTCTTTAGATGTTTTTTCGTTATTCATAGTAAAAAAGATTGCCACTTCTATACTCTCAAAAAGCCAGCAAAGGGAATTTTATTTATGGATTCGCAAAAAGCCACCCTTCCAAAGTTTGAAAGACTGAAAAAAACCCGTTTAGGGCTACTTGGATACGGGGCTCAGGGCAGTGCTGAGGCCCAAAACTTAAAGCGCTCGGGTGTGGAGTTTTTGCTGGGATTGAGGGACGGAGCATCGAAAAAGCGAGCCATCGCGGATGGATTTTCGGTGCTTTCGATCGAAGAAGTGGCCGCGCAGGCCGACTCGATTGCCATGAATTTACCCGATCAAGATCAGGCTCAGATCTATGAAGAATTTTTAAAGAATCGACCGGTGAAGCGACTCGTTTTTGCGCATGGATTTAATACGCATTTCAAACTCATTCCCGTTTTAGAAAATGGACCGCGACATTTTTTAGTGGCGCCTAAGGGTGCGGCCAGCGGACTTCAAGAATTTTACGGAACAAAAAATGCACTGCCCGCGATTTTGGCGATTCAAGGAGTAAGCGCCGACGCCAATGCTGATGACAAGGCCGAAAAAAAATGGGCAGAAGAATACGCCATCGCGATTGGTTGCAATTCTCGCGCGTTGATTTGGGCGGACTTCAAAGACGAAACAGACTGCGATTTATTTGCGGAACAAGTTTTACTGTGCGGAGGCGTTTCGAGTTTGCTTCGCAAAACTTACGAAGTCATGGTTGAGGCCGGCTATCATCCAGAAGCTGCGTATTTTGAATCGTTGTTCGAACTTAAGTTGATTGTCGATCTACTTTGGAATCGCGGCATCACCGGAATGCGCGAAAAAATTTCTCCGACGGCAAGATTTGGAGACATCACACGCGGTGATCGAGTGATCGATGATTCGGTGAAGAAAAAGATGCAAGAGATTCTCAAAGAAATTCAATCTGGCGAATTTGCCAAAGAATTTTTAAAAAATAATCGCAGCGAAAATTATTTAGCTCTCGCCAAAAAACAGAGCGAGCATCCACTTGAAGTGATGGGGAAAAAAATGAGAGATCAATTAAACAATAATATCGCGGGCTGAAGATGGAGCTTCAAACGTGGGCTTAGGTGAATGCATCGACATTCCACCTTTCAAAACGTAAATAAACATAAAGCCCTTCGAGGCTAAAATTTCGCTGGCCGAAACGGATTTGATTCCATTTTCGCAGACCAACAAAATCGCCTGATCTTTTAGCAAAGATTCTGAACGAAGTGCGAGTTGATCGAGCGGAATATTCATCGCTCCAGAAATTCCATTTTTGACGTACTCAGGTTGCGGACGAAGATCCAAAATAATTCCGTCCCGAGTGGCGCGCTTCCAGGTTTCGACTTCTTCCGAAAAAATAAGATCGTAGTGAAGGCCTTTTTCTAAAGACTCTAAAGAGATGGGCAATCGAGTGACTAATTTTCGCGCAAGATTTCGCACGATTAAACTTAATTTTGCATTTTGTAATTTAAGTTCGGATTCTGTTTTTTTAATTTCAGCGACTTGGATTTCTAAATGCGAAAGCCGCTCAGCCACTTCTTCTTTAAAGCGAGACGTACTAAACATTAAATTCAGATTACCGAGGCTAAGTTTGAAAAGGCAAGGCTTAGTGGCTCGGTGAGCGAAGTTTTCGCGAGCGCAAAATCAAAATAGAAACAGAAAGGGCGAGAAATAAAACAAAAAATGAAGGGCTAAAACTGCTCTCAGCACTCATCACACATCCACCACCGCCGCCAGCTGATGTGGCTCCTAAGCCCGTTCCGGTAAGCTCCACAGAGTAATTTGCAATTTGAGAAGGTGTATTGAAAGCAAGCACAGCGGCTCCGCCATCTGTTAAATAAGTTAAATCAAATTTTACCGTCGCATTGGTTGAAGAATTAATCGTTTTGTAACGAGCTACTGCATCCGAAATAGCAGGATTATTTTTTGTTAAAATAAAAGCCGTTCGATCGTTAAAATTGGTGCCATTCACTTGATAAATTATCGTTTGGCCGGTCATTCCTACGTAATTAACTGAAGTAATCGTAGGCGCAGACGCTGGAGAAACTCCGTAGAGTGCTTGAACTGCGTCGATATCGTCGGCATGAGGAGTACGACGAGAAGTTTCGCCATATCCAGCGGCGTAAAACATTGTCGCCGCTTTTAATCCTAAGTCGGTCTCACCCATATCTTCTGAAGAGTGATCAAGTCCGATCAAGTGACCAATTTCATGAGTCGCAATATTTTGAACATCGATGTATCCGCTCTCGCCACCCGTATCGACAACACTCCAAGAAAAATTCTGCGCGTTGAAATAAATATCGGCATCGATAATGGCACCTGATGCTGTGTTGAATGAAAGTAAAGTGACAGCGAGCGCATTGCTCGGTGGACGATAAGATTGCGAGCTCCAACCTGTGGTCACCCACGAAATTGTATTTTGATAATCGCCTGAGCTTGCTGCGACACCACTCATGGCTGCTTCAGTGAAGTTTAGATTTAATCCCGATAAATCTTGCCAAGTCTGAAAGGCCGCGCGAATCGGAGCGAATTCATCGGTGGATGTTCCAGAGGCGTCATGACCGCCCGCGAATTGTCCCGAAGAGTGAGAATTAAAATGATAAGTGATATTTCCGCCAGGCCAGTAAGCCGGTTTTCCACCGTTTGAAATCAAAGTGAAAGCTTCAGCGGAAAAGCTGCAAGAAAAAACGAGGAAGGCCGACACCATCCACAATCCACTTAACTTCAGATGATGTTCGACCTTCCTCAAAGACCCCTCCCGCATACATGCACTCCCTACAAGTGCCGCCGTTTACTGAGCTCTAAAAATATCACTGACAAATTCGTCGTACGTCGAGGCGGTTGGATGACCAAGCACCTGATAATTTCCGACGGATTTTAATAAGGTGGTTTCTCCACCACGAATCACAACTTTAGAATCATCGTCGCGTTTGATGACGTGATAAGCACTCCAATCGACAAGATCCATCATCACATCTTTTACACTGCCGTCTTCAGCGACGATTTCAGGATTTGAATTTAAAAATAAAATATATTCTTCATTTATTTTGAAAGCAGGTGCGCCCACAACGACTCGCGCTTTTGAGCCCACCACTCCACCGGGAATTCTGGTCATGATTTTTTGATTGATTTCGCCGAGACCTTTAAAGACTTCGAGAATTTCTGCGTAGACTTCGGTAGTCGGCATAGCTTTTGAAGTGAGGCCAGCGACAACGGCCAAGTTAGTGACTTTGACTCTTCCTACCCACACTGATTTTTGAGTGGTGGTTTGAACGGATTCCGACAAAACGGTGGAGGCAAAAACTTGAGAAGAAGCAGCAACAACTGCGAAACCAGAGACGACAAGACTCTTGAGGTAGTTATTGATCAACATAAATTTCCCCCGAGTAACAGAACCAGAAACACACTAAAACACAGGTACAGTTCATGGTATCGCGCGCTAACTCACTGCACAACGGGGGTGGAAATGGGGTGAGGCGACAAAATCTGACACGAAGCCTTAGAGCTGTGAAAGGCTTAGCAACTTTTTTTTACACCCGTTTTAAGATTTTTTTAGAGGGCTTTTGGACGTTGAATTCGATGCATTTAAGGATTCCAAATAGAATTCTTAAATCGCGATCGCTGCAAAGTGCACGATGATAAATATTTCGTAAGTCCTCTAATAAATGCTGAGGATTTTGAGGATTCAAAAATTTCACCAAATCGAGAAGCTCGTACATACGTTTGAAAAAAAACTCTTCTTTATCTTTGGGCGGACGAAGCAGCTTTGTATTTGTTTTTTTGAGTGGCACGGTCTTCGCCATTTTTTTAGGAAGGTGAAAGTGAAGCGCAGATAATGTGATCGCAACGGCCGAACTTAAATTAATAGAGGGAAGATCTTCGACGGTCGGAATATAAATTTGTTTATCGCAGCGATTGAGCTCAGCGAGTCTTAGGCCTGACTCCTCTCTTCCAAAAACCAGAGCGATTTTATCTTTGGAATGAAAATCTTTCTGAAATTTTTGTGCGAAAGAAAAAAGATCATCCTGAGGTCTTCCGACTGGAATTTCGCGATCTTTAAGTCGTCCCGAGAGGGCAATCGAATAAGTCATATCGGCTTGAGCTTCTTCGAAAGTTTTAAAAATTTTTGCGTTCTGTACAATCGGATAAGAAGCCATGCTCATTCTCATCGCAGCAAGTCCGCTCAAATTACAGCGAGGTTTCACGATGCGAAGTTCGCTCAGACCAAAATTTCCCATCGATCGCGCGACTCCGCCAACATTGGAAGCGCCCTTAGGCGAAACGAGAATGACAGAAATTTTCATAGAAAAAATTCCGAGAGCTCTTCGAGTCGAAGAATGACTTTTACATCTTGAAGTCTGCGATTGTGGCGAAGTGATTCAATCGAAACAACTTTGGCCGAAAGATCTTCAGGCGAAAGCGCTTTAAGCTCACGAAGTTCGGGGTCATACAAAACAGAATGAATCTGCGCGCGCCTCGCTCCTAAAATATCATTCGAATAAGAGTCGCCAACGACCACGGCTTGATGAGCTGAGACATCCATATCTTCTAAAGCCGCCGTAAAAATTTGCGGATGGGGTTTTGAAAATCCAACATCTTGAGAAGTAATCACAGCATCAAAAAGTTGAAGCACTCCTTGAGCCCGTAAAATTTCTGTAATCGCTGTTTCAGAATTTGAAACAATCGCTAAGCGGTAACCTCGATCTTTTAAATTTTCGCAGAGATCCACCGTGGATTCTGCGATCACCATTTTAGAAGTGAGTGCAAAATTTTCTAAAATTTTTCGCGCTAAATCTTTTCGAGAATTTTCATCCAATTTTAGATTTTCTAAAAAGAATTCGAGCCAAACTTTTGTTCTAAATTGAAATTGAAGATCTTCTTCAGCCAAATCATTTACGCGGCGAACTCCTTTGGTGATTGCCAATTGAAATTCTTCTTCCGAAAAGTGATGTCCAGCGAGATAAACTTGAGCGCACGAAAATTTTTCAAACGAAGGATTGGTGTGCAGCAGAGTGCCTCCGGCATCAAAAAGGATAACCGGGAATTCGCTTGACGTGACTGTTTTTTTTCCAAAGACTTCGTTCATGTTCTTTTCATTTCCTCATCGAATTTCAACGCTCTGTTTGATGGGTTTTTTGGCAAGCTGCCAATCCGCGCATCAAAAAGCCATGCCAGAATTGCCCACACAAAATCAAGCTTCAGAGATAGGACGAACGACTATGCAATCTATACCAAGTTATAAGCTCTCTAACGGACTCGAGATTTTTTTCATCGAGAAAAAAGCCATCCCTATGGCCACTGTTTTGATTGCCGTTAAAAACGGCTCGTTCGCTGAAGATGAGAGCAACAACGGACTCGCTCACCTCTATGAGCATATGTTTTTTAAAGCGAATGAAAAAATCCCTGCGCAGTCAGAATTTTTACGAACTTTAGATGAAATGGGAATCGAGCTCGGTCCGAATATGAACGCTTACACTTCGACAGAATCCGTTCGATATTTTTTCACACTGCAATCTGAATATTTAGATCGAGGCTTGCAATTCATGGCCGATGCATTGATCACACCAAAATTTTTACAAGAGGAACTCGAAAAAGAACGTAAAGTGGTGATTGGTGAATTTGATAGATACGAAGCTTCTCCTTCAGATGTATTTTTTCAACGCGGACTTTTTTCAAGATTATTTAAAGAGCATTACATCCGCAAAAATGTAATCGGATCTCGGCCTGTTATTTTATCGGCTTCGCAAGATCAAATGCACGACATTCAGCATCGATATTATGTGCCAAACAATACCGCGCTTTTTATTGTCGGAGATTTTAGTGAGCCTGAGACAAAAGCCTCTATTCAAAAATATTTTGGAAATTGGAAAGCTTCTGACAATCCATTTGAAAAATATCCAATCCCAGAACAAACTCCGGTAGAAAAAACTCTAAGCTTTATCGAACACGGTCCTGTGCAAACTGTGAATATGGTTTTGGCTTATCAAGGCCCAAGCTTAACAAAGCAAGATCAAGATACGATCGCCTTCGATTTGATTTCGATGATGACGAGCTTAGAATCTTCGCCAATTCAAAAAGAACTCGTGCATTCAGGAATTGCGTCGCATGCAAGTTTCTTTTCTTGGTCGCAGCGATACACTAGCCCACTCATTTTCAATTTGGAGACCAGCCCGGAAAAAGCTCAGAAATCTTACGAAGTCTTGATGAGCTTAAAAGACAGAATGCTGAAAGGCGGATTCTTTTCGGAGGCCGATTTAAATACGGCAAAAACTTCCATCGAAGTAAGTTCTGCTTTTGATCGTGAAAACGGTCAAAAATTTGCGTTGAGTTTGGCGAATGTTTGGACGAGCACAGGAAGTTTAGATTATTACCTGACTTATATTCCAGCGATGAAAAAAATAACGATGGCGGATATTGATCGCAGCATCGCAACCTATCTCAGCAAAAATTATATTATTGGTGCGCTTGTTCCTGCCGGAACGAATTCGCTAAAATTTAATGAACCCGCTGCACCAGTCGCCGCGCCAATCAAAGAAGAAAAGGCCGCTGGAAAAAAATGAAGAAATTTTTTTTAATTTTTATTTTTAGCTTAGGAGCTTCACCCATGACAAAGGCCTTAGACCTTAAAGATATGCAAACTTTCACTGCTGCCGGAATGCCCGGCATTTTACGCTCAACCAAAGACGATGGTGAAATTGTGGCGTTTCAGATTTCCACTAAAGGCTCGGTAAATTTACAAAACAAAGCCGGCGTTATCGAAATGCTTTTAAAAACTATGCACTCTGGAACCCCCACTTACTCGAAAGAACAAATCGATCAGATTTTTGCAGAGAGTGGCGCGATTTTTAGTATCGAAGCGAAAAATGATTATATTGAAGTTTCTTTAAAGTGCTTGAAAAGATTTTTGCCAAAACTTCTTCCGATTATTTCCGAAATGATTCGCACTCCCGATCTCAAGGCTGAGGAAATTGAGCTTTCGAGAAATCAATTGCTCTCTGATTTAAGAAACGAAGAAGATCACCCTGATTCGATTTTGCAACTTGTGAGTGGCGATGCATTTTATAAAAGCCACCCCTATTCAAAACGCACGTCGGGATATTTGAACACGGTTCCGGAAATTACTCGCGAGGATTTAAAAGCCACGCTTCCGAAAATTTTCAATTCAAAAAATGTATTCTTCATTGTGGTGGGAGATTTAAACGCTCAAGAAACCACCTCGATGATTCAAAAGTTTTTTGGAGATCTGCCTTCGGGAGAACGCGGCAGCATTATTTCTGAGCAACCAAAAAACGAGACAAAAGAAATTATTTATAAAAAATTTGATTCTCCCACGACTTATTTCATCGCGAGATTTAAAGCTCCAGCATTAAAAGATGCCGACTATCCTGCGCTTGCTCTCGCTTGTCAGATTTTAGACAACCGACTTTTTGAGGAAGTGAGAACGAAGCGAGGTCTCACGTACTCCGTTCATTGCAGTATGGGAAATTCAGCCGTGAACTCGGGCTATTTGTATGTAACGTCGACTCAATTGCCCGAAGCTGTTCACGTGATTTTTGATGAAGTCAGAAAAATCCAATCTCAACCTATCGACAAGAAAACTATTGAGCTTCAAGTGAGAAAATTTACTTCGTCTTGGTATTTGGGAAGGGAAACGGGATCTTCTCAAGCGAGAATTTTTTCTCTCTACGAAATGATTGGAACAGGTTGGAAAGATTCGAATGCTTTTATCGATCGTCTAAACACCGTAACTCCAGAAAAAATTATAGAAGTCTCGAAAAAATATTTTAAAGATTTCACTGTGGCCTATGTCGGCCCTGAAAAAATTGATTTAGCTTCGAACATCTCTGGTCATTCTGCAGAAAAAACAAAAGCTGGTGGCGCTTCAGGAAAAGCAGCGAAACAGATGAAGAAATCTAAGAAACCTTAGGCACAAAAAAACAAGGCCGAGATCTCCCCTCGGGATCTCGGCCTTTTCCTTAATTTGGAATGAGCAGTATGCCTTTGGGTTCCCACTGGAACCCTGTTTTTTGCCACCCCTTCGTGGCTTGGTGTTTAAAAGTTACCCCCTCAAGTCACTCTTAAACTCCCCTGTGTACTTTTCGAACTAGACCCCCCTTTGAACCCCTATAACCCTTGTTCATCCCGGATCTAGTTCTAACCCTATGAATCCAGACTCACAGAATCGACATTTTGAGTCAATGTAATTTTTACACGGTACGCAAAATAGGTAATTTTTACGCATTTAAACGTTTGTTTTATTTTTTCAAATAAAAGTTTATTATAAAAAAGGGATGGGGAAATCAGAATTAGAGCAAAGCCCAGAAGCTTCGGACAAGTCGAAGAGGCTGCTCCTAGAAGCCGCTAAAAAGCTTTTTGCTGAAAAAGGCCTCGATGGAACTACCGTTCGCGAGCTAGCGGATGAAGCCGGTGTAAACCTCAGCCTCGTTAGCTACTACTTCGATGGGAAAGAAGGACTGTTTCGAACTGTTCTCAGTGAATTTGGTCAAAAGCGCCTTGAAGCAACTCAAAGACTTTTTAAATCTCCAGAAACTTTTGATGAAGTGCGAGTTCGCCTCGAGATGTTCGTCGAAGAGATTTTTAATTTTCATATTGAAGAGCCTTATCTTCCCAAAATCGTTCATCGCGAATGTGAAAATGCATTTACGATCGCTCCCGATATTTTTAAACAAACTTTTCTTAAAGTTTTTGAAACCCTGCTCGAATTTTTAAAACAGGCGCAAGCCAACGGGTTTTTGCGCGCCGACTTAGATCCCTTTATCTCAGCACAACTTTTCTTTGGATCGCTGATGCATTTGATTCGCAACGATCCGACAACGAAAAAGTATTTCGATAAAAGCATTTCGGACAAAAATTATCGAACCCTCGTCACTCAACAACTTCTACAAAACTTTTTTGAAGGATGTAAAAAATGAAATTTTTTATTTTTACCTTAAGCTTTACATTTTCTTTTTCCGCATTCGCCGCAGAGAAAACAAATCTTTCACTCGTAGACTATCTAGAACAAGTAAGAACCTCTCATCTTGGATTTGCAGCTTCAGAGATGCGAGCCAAAGCCGCGTTTCAAGAATCAAAGCTCGGCAGATTTATGCTTTCACCGCAGCTTTTGGCAAAATCACAGTGGTATAACGACGGCCGCCCCACTCTTAATCCAGCCTCGATGGGTTCAAAGACAAAAGTTTTTGCAAACACACTCGGGCTTTCAAAATTATTTTCAACTGGAACTCAAGCCAAGGTTACTTACGAACTCAGTCACACGACACTTGAAGGAACAAGTCCGAGTTTGATTTCTCAACCTAAATATTACGATGCTTCTCCGACCATTGAAGTTTCTCAATCGCTTTGGAAAAATTTCTTCGGCTCTGAAACTCGCGCGATGGTCAGAGCCGCCGAAGCTCAATTTTTAGAACTAAGTTTTATAGAGCAATTTAAGCTGAAACAAATTTTGGCAGCGGCTGAAGCGACTTATTGGAAATATTTTATTTCTACTCGCATTCTTACCATTCGTGAGCAAACTTTGGAGAGAGCTAAAAAAATCAGAACCTGGAGCAAGAATCGAATGGATAATCATTTGGCCGATCGCTCCGATTTTTTACAAGGTGATGCCGCCTACCGAACACGCCAATTTGAAACTCAGCAAGCTCAAGATGAACAGCGTGCTGCCGCTTTGAGTTTCAATACCTTTCGAGGAGTTGAAAGTTCCGAAGTAAAAGAAAAGCTCTCCGGTCTAAATGGAGAAGCACTTTCTTCTCTTCAAATTCCTGTGCGCGCATCTCGAAGAGAAGATCTGCTCGCTGCCGAACAGCGCAAGCGATCTCAAACGGCTCAAGCAGATCAAACCTTAAACAAATCTCGCCCCTCTCTCGATGCGACAGGATCGATTGAGCTTCACTCTCGAAATTCCGAAATGGACGAAGCCTTTAGCCAATCTTTTAAAACCAATCACAATACGTATGCTGTCGGAGTAAATTTGGTTCTTCCTCTCGATTTTTGGGCGCAAAAAGATATTCGAGCGGGCGCTCATAAAGAAAGAAAAGCGGCAGAGCTCGATTATCAAAGAAAGTTTTTTGAACAAGAGCAGGAGTGGAGAGATCTTTCTGAAAAATTTGTAGAATTAAAAAAGCAACTCACCATCGCCCGAGAACTTGAAAGTGCGCAGAGAGAAAAATCTGTCTATGAGCAAGAGCGACTTCATCGAGGACGCTCTACCACCTATCAAGTTTTAGTTTTTGAACAGGATTATGAATTCGCGAGCCTCAATCTTGCAAAAACTGAATTCGATTTATTGACGACTTACGCACAGCTTAAAACATTTTCAAATTTTAGTTCTGCCAGCACTCAAGGAGAAGTGAACCCATGAATTTACCTGAACTATCTATCAAGCGCCCGATTTTTATCACCTGCGCATTCATCTTGATGCTTGCGATCGGCGGGCTTTCACTCTTAAAACTTGGCGTCGATTTATTTCCGAACGTAAGTTTTCCCGTCGTTTTTATTCAGACGGTTTATCCCGGAGCAAGTCCCAATGAAATTGAAACTTTAATTTCAAAACCTCTCGAAGAAGAAATCAGCACGGTCGCTGGAATCAAAACCGTTCGCTCGATCAATCGAGAGGGCTTAAGCCAAGTCGTCGCTGAGTTCACACTCGAAACTCCTATTCGAGATGCAGAACAACAGATTCGCGATCGTGTTTCTTCTGCACGATCCAAATTACCAAAGGATATCGATGAGCCCGTGATTCGTAGGATCGATCCCGCCGATCAACCGATTGTGATTTTAGCACTGACGGCAAATTTACCTGAAGGTCAGCTCTACGATCTCGCCAATGAAATTTTAAAACCTAAGTTCGAGCAGATCAATCAGGTCGGATTGGTTGAAATTGAAGGCGGAAGGAAAAGAGAAATTCGCGCTGAGCTCGATCGAAAAAAACTTAAAGCTTACGAAGTCTCAGCCAATATGGTCGCTCAGAGAATCGGATCTGCAGGACAAAATATTCCCATCGGAAAAATCGACTCTCAAAAATCTGAAATGAGTTTTCGAAGTCTCGGAGAATTTCAATCTCCTAAAGATATCGAAAACGTCATCGTCAATTTTTTTGGCAATGATGTTCCTGTGACCGTTAAAGACGTCGGCAAAGTGGTCGATGGACTTCAAGACGAAAAATCTCGAGCCTTCGTCAACGGATCGAAAGCCTTGTTTATTAACGTCTATCGTCAATCAGGAGCGAACACGATTGCCGTCGCCAAAGAAATTAAGAAAAAAATGGCGGCTTTGAATCAAGAATATCAATCCAATCCGAACAAGGCTCATATCGGGCTCGTCTACGATACTTCGAAGTTTATTCAAAATAACGTCGACGATGTCGAAGAATCCATTTTGCTTGGAATCATTCTTACACTTGTGGTCGTTTTATTTTTCTTAGGAAATTTGCGCTCTACTTTTATTACGGGACTTGCGCTTCCGAACTCTCTGCTTGGAGCATTCATCCTGATGTACTTTGCAGGATTTACGATCAACATTATGACTCTCTTGGCGCTCAGCTTAGCGGTTGGACTTTTGATCGACGACGCCATCGTGGTTCGTGAAAATATTTTTAGGCATATCGAACTAGGCTTGCCTCCTCGGCAAGCAGCTCTGGTTGGAACATCCGAAGTCACTCTCGCTGTTATCGCGACGACGGCTACTGTACTCGCAGTCTTTGGGCCGGTTTCTTTTTTAAGCGGAATTGTCGGTCAATTTTTTAGAGAGTTTGGGCTAACAATCTGTTTTGCCATGATCATCAGTTTGATCGATGCCCTTACGATGGCTCCGATGCTCTCAGCTTATCTTGCAACACCCACCCACAAAGATCCCAAAGCAAAAAAATCCCTCTGGGATTTAACGATTGGAAGAGCAATCACCGCTGTCGATAACTTTCAAAAATTTTTAGAGCACCACTACGAAACTGTTTTAAGATTTTCGATTAAAAACCCTGTCATCATTTTGGGCTGTGTCGTCGTCATTGTTTTAGGCAGCGGATTCATTTTGAAATTTGTTCCTAAAACTTTCTTGCCGCCACAAGATTTCGGAGAATTTGAAGTTCGCCTCGATCTTCCTCCAGGAAAAAATTTAGATGCCACTGAAGAAGTCGCCAAACAACTTGAAGCCATCACAAAAAAATATCCCGAAGTCGAACGCACCGTTCTCACCGTAGGCTCTGCAAAAGGCCCTGCAAACGAAGCCAAATTTTTTGTTCAACTTGTGCCGGCTAAGAAAAGAAAAATAAATACTTCAGATTTTAAAGACCTTTTAAGAAAAGATTTTCAGCCTTTTGCTTTTGCAAACCCTCGAGTGCAAGATATCGACCTCGTCGCTGGAGGACAACGCCCTTTCAATCTCAATATCTCGGGCTACGACTTAGATCAGCTTGAAAAAATCGCAGTAGCGACGATGCAAAAACTAAAAGCAAATCCTGCGCTCAAAGACGTCGACATCAGTTTTCGACCCGGAAAACCAGAGTTTCAGGTCGCGTTCAACAAACAAAAATCTGAAAAACTTGGAGTTTCCTCCGAAATTTTAGGAGCCGAACTTCGTACTCAGATCGAGGGCATCACTCCGGCAAGATTTAGAGAGAGCGGAAAAGAATATGATGTGCGCGTTCGTTTGCAAGAAGATCAAAGAAATCTTCAGCAAAACTTTTCGCAAACTTTTATTCCAAATATCAACGGCTACCTCGTCAAACTTTCAGACGTAAGTGAAGGCGTTGAAGCCAAAGGGCCTGCGAATATCAACCGACAAGATCGCGGACGTTACGTACAAATTTCTGCCGATATCTCGGCCGATGGCCCAGGAATGGGGCGAGCGATGCAAGATGTTCAAGAAATGTTTGCATCTGGAGATTTAAAACTTCCTGAAGGCGTAAAATATGAATTCATCGGACAAGCCGAAGATTTTAAAAATCTAATGGAGAGCATGCTGATCGCTGCGGCTCTTGCGATTTTATTTATTTATCTTGTGCTCGCAAGTCTCTACGAATCTTTCATCACTCCGTTTACGATCATGCTTGTGATTCCGCTTGCCGCTTGTGGTGCGTTCTACGCACTTTTTGTGATGGGCAAATCGCTCAATATTTTTTCGATGATCGGATGTATTATGCTTCTTGGGGTCGCCACAAAAAATTCCATCTTACTCGTCGATTACGCAAACCAAATGATCGGCGAAGGAAAAGATCGAATGACGGCACTCGTTACGGCCGGACGCACTCGGCTTCGTCCGATCTTGATGACCACCGTTGCACTGATCGCAGGTATGCTTCCTGTCGCGATTGGACTTAACGAAGCTTCTCGTCAGAGAACTAGCATGGGTATCGCGATCATCGGCGGACTCATTAGCTCTACTTTGTTAACTTTGGTTGTGATTCCGGCTGCGTTCTCCACCATCGATGATTTTAGACTTTGGATTCGCCGTGTGCTTGGAAAAATTTCAGGAACCGGAAAATAATTATTCCCACTCAATCGTAGCCGGTGGTTTAGAAGAAATATCGTAAACCACCCGATTGATGCCGCGAACTTCGTTGATGATGCGTGCTGAAATTTTTTCTAAAATGGGCGTAGGAAGTGCTGCGATATGCGCGGTCATTCCATCTTCAGAATGTACGCATCGAACGGCAATCATATCTTCATACGTTCGTTGATCTCCCATCACACCTACCGATTGCACGGGCAAATAAACGCAAAAACTTTGCCACAATTTTTCGTGCCAACCCGATTCTCGCAAAACCTCTTGAAGTCTCGCATCCGCTTCGCGAAGCAATCTCAATCTTTCGGCGGTGACATCTCCCATCACGCGAATGGCTAAGCCCGGCCCAGGAAAGGGATGACGCCACACAAATTCATGAGGCAAACCTAAAAATTCTCCAAGCCTTCGCGCTTCGTCTTTAAAAAGATCACGAAGAGGCTCCACTAATTTGAATGGCAATCTTTCGGGTAAACCTCCCACATTGTGATGGCTTTTAATGACGGCCGAAGGCCCACCGTGAAAACTGATGCTCTCAATCACATCGGGATACAAAGTTCCTTGAGCTAAAAACTGAATATTTTTTAATTTTTTACTTTCACGCTCAAAAATTTCAATGAAAAGCCTGCCAATGGTTTTTCGTTTCGCTTCAGGATCTTTGATTCCTTTTAGCGCTGATAAAAATTCTTCGGATGAATCGATAATCTGAATAGGAAAATGAAATTTATCCGCGAATAACTTTGCCAAATCTTGAATCTCGTTTTTTCTTAGCAGTCCGGTGTCGACGCAAATGCAATCCACTTGGCCTGGAAAAATTTTATTCAGCAAAACGGCGACAACAGCAGAATCAACTCCACCACTGAGGGCACATAAAATTCTTCCTTCCCCCACTTGAGCGACAAAATGTTGCTTCATCTCTTCGAAAATATTTTTTTCTTTCCAGTCGAAATGAAAACGACAAGCTACTAAAAATTTTCTTAAAATATCGTTTCCATTTTGTGTGTGGTGGACTTCGGGATGAAACTGAAGTCCATAGAGCTGGCGCTCTTTATGTTCAATCGCCGCGATCACTCCTTTTTTGGAGCGGGCCGTGATCTTAAAAGTATCGGGAATTTTAGCGGCATGATCGCCGTGACTCATCAAGACGCTCAGCTCACCAGCTTCTGTAAACAATCTTCCGCCTTCGATTTGAATTTTTTCAACTCCGTATTCCCGCTTTTCGCCGCCGCCCACTTTGCCGCCTAAATTTTCGACCATCCACTGCATTCCGTAGCAGATGCCAAGCACTGGAATGCGAAGATCTTCGAGAGAAAAACTTAAATGAGGAGCATTTTCATCTGAAACACTTGAAGGCCCGCCGGATAAAATCAAACCAAGAGGTTTTCGGGTTTCAATTTCGCTAAGAGAAATTTTGGGAGTGACGACTTCGGATTTAACGTGCAGCTCGCGCAATTTTCGCGCGATCAACTGCGTATACTGACTTCCGAAATCAACAATGAGACAAATTTCACTCATGTCATTTGGTAATTAGGAGCTTCTTTCGTGATGATCACATCATGCACATGCGATTCTCTTAAACCTGCCGATGTAATGCGAACAAATTTCGCTCGCTCATGCAACTCTTCGATCGTCTCAGCTCCACAGTAACCCATTCCTGCTCGAATGCCGCCAATCAATTGATAAATCACTGCCGAAACAGATCCTCGGTGAGGAACTCTTCCGACAATTCCTTCTGGCACCAACTTTGCTAAATCATCCGCCGATTTTTCTTCTTGAAAATATCGATCGCGAGATCCTTCTCGCATGGCTTCGATGCTACCCATTCCGCGATGTTCTTTGTACGAGCGACCTTGAAACAAAATCATTTCGCCTGGGCTCTCATCTGTTCCCGCGAGCAGAGATCCAATCATCACCGAGCTTGCTCCCGCCGCTAAAGCTTTCACGATATCGCCTGAATATTTAATTCCACCGTCGGCGATCACAGGAATTTTATGTTTTCTTGCGACCGACGCGCAGTTCATCACCGCAGAAAATTGCGGAATCCCCACTCCCGAAACCACTCGAGTCGTGCAAATACTTCCGGGGCCGATTCCCACTTTGATTCCATCGGCACCTGCGTCGATCAAAGCTTTTGTACCTTCAGCCGTTCCAACATTTCCTGCGATCACAGAAACTTTTGGAAATTTTTTCTTAATCGATTTTAAAGTTTCAAGAACGCGCTTGGAATGTCCGTGCGCAGTATCTAAAAATAAAACGTCGACTCCGGCTTCGGCCAATTTTTCTAAGCGCTCCTCGGTATCGACATTGGTTCCAATCGCCGCTCCGACTCTCAAACTTCCGCGAGCGTCTTTACAAGCTTCAGGATAGCGTGCCGTTTTTTCTATATCTTTGATCGTGATCAAACCTTTGAGATGTTTCTCTTTATCCACGACGAGTAATTTTTCAATTCGATGCTCATGCAAAAGTTCTTTGCATTTTTCGGTGTCGGCACCTTCTTCGATCGTCACTAATTCTGTCGTCATCAATTCGGTGACAGGTTTTTCTAAATTTTTCGCGAATCTTAAATCGCGATTTGTGATAATTCCAACGCAGCGACTTTGATCGACGACGGGCAAACCAGAAATATTATTTTCTTCCATCAAAGCTCGCGCTCGTCTCAAACTTTCTTTGGGAGTAATCGTAATCGGATTTACGACCATTCCACTTTCGAATTTTTTTACGCGTTTTACTTCGGCCGCTTGATCGGCGGGAGTCATATTTCGATGGATGACTCCAAGTCCCCCTTCTTGCGCGCAACGAATGGCCATTTTTGATTCAGTGACAGTGTCCATCGCCGCAGAAATGATCGGAATATTTAAACTCAGTGCAGAAGTGAGCTGAGTTTTGAGCTTCACCTCGCTTGGTAAAACGGACGATTCTTGAGGGAGCAGCAGAATATCGTCAAAAGTAAGGGCCTCTGGAATGCCATTTAAATGAGTCTTTTCAGTCACCTATCACCTACCTTCGTCATCTTAAAAGTCTGAATGAAATTGATTTATAATATAAAGAGTGGTGCCGAGCACGCCTTCTTTATTGCTCTTTTGGGGGTAGGTCGAATAATTTTATGTTTAGAGTGTTTTTAAGCGTTTTTGTTGGGGTTAACGTTTGGATTCATCAAGTGAATCTCTGGGCGTCGTCGACTGCGGCCAAAAAACTCCCCGTCGCCGAAGTTCTCAAATCTCCAGAAGTTTTAGATCCAAATAAACTTACCAATTGGTTCAACTCTTCGGTCTGGGCATTGCTCGGTTTAAATTTATTGGCGCTGACTTTATTTTTGGGAACACTTTTGCTTCCACAAATTTCAAAAATTTTAAGCGCGTGGAGAGCGTACTCGCTCGAAAAGTTTGAAAGAAAAGAAAAAGTAAAAGCGGAAGCTGCGGCTGCACTTCAATCGAAAAAAGAGGCGGCAGCGGCAAGTGCACCTGCTGCGAGTGCAACACCGGCGGCACCAGCTGAAGCAACTCCTTCGAGTTCGAGTGCGGCCGCACCTGCAGCTGCGAAGACAGCAACGCCTGCGGCGAAAGCTGCAAGTACTTCGGCACCTGCAACACCAGCTGCTTCAACGGCTGCAAAACCTGGAGCTCCAACATCTGGAGCAAAAACGGCCACCCCACTTGGCGCCACTTCAACGCCAACACCTGCGACCGCAGCCGCACCTGAGAATTCAGCAGCGGCCGCTGACGCGCCAGCCGCTGCAGAATTTGAACCACCACCTCCACCAGAAATGCCGGCACCAGCTGCTGAAGCTAAACCTGCAACACCTGAAGTTGCTCCCGCTGCGACCGTAGAAATTCCACCAGCTCAAACACCTGCCGAAGTAGCAGCATTCACGGAGAACACAGAAGTTTTAGAACCTCTCGCAACTACGGATGTCAGCGAAAAAGAATCCGATGAAATTTCTAAAATGATTGCGAACGCCGAAGTCGCTGTAACAGCTGAGCTCGCTAAAGAAGAGCAAGAAAAAGAAAAAGTTGCTGAAGAATTAAACAAAACAGAAGCCATCGCGCGGCCAGAAAATATTGAGATTCCTCCAACGCAAACCGCTGCGCCACAACCAGCGCCCACTGCAGCTCAGCCGACCCCAGCTCCAACACTTCAACCGTTAGGCACGGCGACCTCATTCGATGAAGTTTTGCAAGAAGTTTTGACTGCGCCTACAGATCTCACAGAAGAAATTCCTATTTTTGATACATCTTCTATCGACCAAGCGCTCAAAGAAGGAGATCCTCGAGTGTGACCAAAGAGAATTCGATTTTGTGGGCGACACTCTCTGCTGAAACGCCCTGGACCGACTGGTGGTCCGCTCTTTCTTCCGAAAAAAAATGGCCAAAAAATCTGGTGATCGAAAAGTGGAAAGCGCCTGAGTTTCAATGGTCGCAAGTTGTCGATTCGTTTCACACCTTCACTCTCTTCAAACAAACTAAAGCGATTATTATTTTAGAAGCCGAAAAAGCTCTCAAAGCGGTGAAAGATTTACCGGGCCTTCTCGAAACTTTTAAAAAAGGTCCGCATTTTTTAATTTTTCAATCGGAACAAAAACTTCCTAAAGATCTTGAGCTCGACACTTGGACTTTTGAATCGGCTGAATCTAAAAATATGGTGGATGATAGAGTAAGTTTTAAATGGATCGACTCGATTCACTCGGCGAATCTTTCGCAGGCGATTTTATTTTTGGAGCAA
The DNA here is from genome assembly GCA_017302715.1 of Deltaproteobacteria bacterium. GTDB lineage: Bacteria > Bdellovibrionota > UBA2394 > UBA2394 > UBA2394 > JAFLCD01. The sequence goes on along the minus strand of JAFLCD010000002.1, from coordinate 169,567 downwards.
GCTTTGAAAGCAGATCAACATCCACTCGCTTTACTTCAATTGGTTACGCGAGATTTTAGAATCGGAAGACTGATTCATCACGCACAGCAAAGTCGTCTGAAAGAAAATGAGATTTTAACAACTCTCAAAGTGCATAGCTTTGTACTGCAAAAATGGATGAAGCGCCCGACTCACTCAAACCAACATTGGTCTTCACTTTTTGAGCGCTTACTCGAAGCTGATTTAGAAATGAAATCCGGAGCCGACCATATTTGGGTGCTCCGAAAACTGACTCTTGATTTGATTCAACTGACCGTGGCCAGTAAGGCCGCGGATAAGAAAGTTTATGCGAAATTTAGGAGGCCTTTGAAACCCGCGCCGCAGCTTTGGACAATCGTGCCATCTTTCGCCTGATCGTATTGCGATGAACGACGCCGCGAGATTTTTGAATCGTATGAAAAGCTTTCTTCAGTGCCTCTTGAGCTCCTTTAGAATCTTTAGCTTCTCGAACAGCTCGCTCAGCCGTGTGAACTTGAGAACGAACTTTATTGTTACGGGTTTTTCTTTTAATCGCTTGTCGCGCACGTTTTTCTGCAGATGGGTGATTTGCCATGGTCCAAGTTTTTTAGTCTTTCCACCTCGAAACTGTCAATGGACCAATCAAAAATGAGTTCTGAGAAGCGCGAAATCGGACGAGCTTCGGGGATTATGGCATTTTTTACTCTGGTTTCGCGGCTGCTTGGCCTTGTTCGTAACCAGATTCTGAGCCATTTTTTTGGTGCAGGCTTCGTAGCCGATGCCTTTATTGCCGCGTTTACCATTCCCAATGCGCTTCGCCGCCTCTTTGGTGAAGGCGCACTTACGCCGGCGATTGTGGCGCTACTGACGAGATCCCTCAAAGAACCCACGACTAATCCAGACAATCCCAATATCCGACAACCTTGGCAAAAATTCATTTCGAATTCGTTCATTTGGCTGACGATTTTTTTAGTGGGGATCACTCTACTCGGAATTTTGGGAGCGGATTGGATCGTTAGCTTATATGTCGATAATTTCAATAAAATCCCCGGAAAATTTGAGCTCACCGTCAGCCTCACTCGATTTTTATTTCCTTTTATTTTGTTCATTGGATGGTCGGCTTTTTTTATGGGCGTTCTCAATACATTTCGCTCGTTCGCGATTTCCGCTGCGGGTCCCGCCTTCCTCAATATCAGTGTGATTATTTTAGTACCGGCGACTCTGATCTATGTGTTGCCCGCTTCTTCAGATTATCGAATTTATGTTTTTGCAGGAGCGCTTTTGGTCGGAGGATTATTTCAGGCTCTTATTCAGCTGCCTTGGTTGAAAAAATATCGCGCGATGCCCCGCGCTGAATTTCAGCCCAATGATTATCGCGTAAAAGAGCTCGGCATTCTTTTGTTGCCATCGATTTTTAGCATGGGCGTTTATCAATTAAATATTATCGTTAATCGCTATTTTGCGAGCGATATTCCCGGCGCAGTTTCTCATCTTTTTTATGCTGATTTGCTGCTTGAGCTGCCGGTCTCGCTGATCGCGACATCTGTTGGCACCGCTGTTGTTCCTACGTTCAGTCGACAAATTGCGGATGGCAATCGAAAAGGTTTAGCAGAGTCTTTTGAATTTTCGATGGAAGCGGTTCAAACTTTAGCCCTGCCTTCGATGCTCGGATTGATTGTGCTTTCTCTTCCCCTGGTGTCGACACTTTATTTATCTGGAAAATTCACTCCTGAAGATGCAGAGCTTACGTCGCGAGCTTTGATTTTTTATGGACTTGGGCTTCCATTTTTTTCGGGAATGAGAATTATTTTACCACTCTTCTTTGCGCAAAAAGATACGTTCACTCCCGCAATCACGGGCTTCATTGCTTTAGGCGTTAATCTTCTTGCCGCATGGGCACTCTATAAAGATTACGGCGCTTCAGGAATTGCTTTTGCGACTTCGATTTCGTCTTTTGCAAATTTGGGAATTCTTTGTTTTATTTCTTATCGCCGTTTCCCCGATTTTGCGTGGGGTAAAATATTTTTAATCTTTTTGAAAATGTTTTTTGCGGCTGCGGGAATGGCAGCCATTTTAGCGCTCACTCTTACCCAAATCAGTCCGGATTTTTGGCTCTTTGTTGGTATTTCGATTAAAAAAATCGGAGCTCTTCTCGCTCTCGTTATTTTAGGCACGGTCTCTTACTTTAGTTTGGCCTATCTACTTGGAATTCCACATACCCAGCAGATTTTAAGGCGTCTTTTTGGTCGAATTCGCTTTCGCTGATTGCCCGTTTGAAACTTTGGAATCAAAATAGAGTCGTGCGTACCCTTTCTCTTTTATTTGCATTTACTCTCGTGTGCGAAAGTTTATTCGCGCAAACATCACAAAGCTCTCTTGCGAAAAAATGGCATGAGGCTGCGAAGACTTCTTCTTATGAAAAATTTAAAACCGATCACTTTTTAATCGACGTCGCAGAAGATTTTTGGGTTTCTGAAAAAAAATTATCAAAACCTCCCTTTTCAAAAGATATTTCTGTTTCAGCTTTTCAAACTCAAACTGCACTGACGCATTCTATTTTAAGAGTGGACCTTTGGTTGCCAGCCTTTATTCGCTATATTCAAAATTTATGGGATCGACCGCTCGATGCAAGTCATCAGTGGGTGTTTTGGTATTTTTTAATTGCACCGCCTCTGCTACTTGCTCTGATTTTAGTGCTTGGATTTAAGCTGATGATTTGGGCTTCAGTTTTTAAACATCACTCTTCTTTTTTATTTTTCTGGAAGTCTTCGAACACACTTCCTGTTCTTTTGGCGATCATTGTTTTGTTTGGAATATTTTCACAAGAATGGATTTGGACAGCTCATTTGCTTTTATGTCTTTCGATCATCTATAGCCGAAATCTTAAACCCGTTTTAATTGGCGCGATTATCACAGCGAGTTTTATTTTTTTACAACCTATGGTCAGTGTGTTCCAAAAAAGTCTTTCAGATTTGAATGTGCTTGAATCCATGTCGAAAGGCCGAACTCGACTTATTTATTCAGAGCACGCCACTTCACTTCTTTCACCTATTGAAAAAGCAATTTGGTCAGATATGAATGGAGACCAAGAAGGCTTTAAAACTTACCTGCAATCTGCCGAACCTTCTCAAAAAAAATCCATTCTTCTTATTAACGCCGAAGCTTCTCAAATGAGTAATTCAGCACTCATTTCGGCTTACGAAAAATTGGCCGAAGAATATCCTGGCGACGCACTCATCCGATTCAATCTCGCTCAACTTTATACTCGCGCTCAAAATCTTGTAAAAGCCGATCAAGCTCGTCTCAAACTTCCCACACCCGTTTATGAATATTTTCAGAATCTAGCAGAAATGAATGGAAAGCTTTTGGTTAATCCGGTTGTTTATCCAGGGTTTTCACATTGGATGAATGCTTTTGAAATTCGAGGAAAAGAACAACTCAATCGCTTAGGTTTTTATCCATTTTCAGAAAAGCGTGGTGGAGCTTCGGCGCTCTATTATTTGCTACCTTGGATTCTTTTATTTTATTGTCTGCAACGCCGCCAATCCGCCCCTGGTCTATGTAAGCAGACGGGTGAAATTACACCTTCGCCTAACATTTCTGTCTCAGTGATCTATCAATCTTCGACTCAAAAAAATGATGGTCGAGTGCGCGGACATCATCGGCAGCAAGTCGATCAAATGGTCAGAGCTTTTCAGCAAAAGCAAAGACGACGATTTACATTTGGAAAATTTTTCATTCCGCAGCTCGGAGATCTTCTTGAAAAAGATACTTGGTTGCCTAGTTTTTTTAAATTGAGTCTTTTGCTTGTCCTCATTTGGTGGGCGATTCCTTTCCGAACAAGACGAGAAATTTTTCCAGAGATTCCTTTTGCTTGGGCTCCGTCTGAAATGAGCTGGTCTCTTTTAATTTTATTTGGAATCGCTTGGGTTTATTTCTTCATGGAGAATCAAAAGCGAGGTCACTCATGAAAATAGCTTTTGATTTTTTTAAGAAGGTCGAGAAAGAGCGCTGGTCAGGTGAAGTCGATATCACTTCGAGTCAAGGCCATGCCTGTCTTTTAATTAAAGACGGTCAACTTATTTGGGCACATCGGCCTTTAGACCGCGCGATAGAAAGACTTGAAAAAGTAGAGTGGATGCATCTTCCACCTTCCGAAGTTTTAACTAGCATTCGAAGTTTTGAAACTCTCGTTAAAGAGGTCATTGCTGCGAATCCCGATCAGTACGCGCGAGTCGTAAAATATTTAAAACTCGAGCGTTTAGAAATTTTCTTTCGTATTTTTTTCTGGAGCAATGTTGAACTTAACCCGCGCACTTTTTCAGTCGAAGGACCGGATCCAGTCGAATTTGGATTTTATACGCCGAAGAGATTTGAAACTCTTATTAACGAAGCTCAAAAGAGACTTCACGAATGGCCTGTCATCCAAGAAAAAATGGGGTCGAGTAAACGCGTTTTTGTTTCTCAAGTGGATCTCCCCAAAAAAGATTCATCGCATATTGATGTGATCGATCAATCACTGATGCAATTCGATGAGAGTAAGGCTCGTCCGCATCACCTTCCTTTTTCTGGCGAAGAAATTGATCTCTTAAGAAGTTGCGATGGAAGAAACACTGTAGAAGATCTCATTCGAAAATTTCCTGAAGGCGAATTTTTAATTTTAAGACGCCTTCTGGAGCTTTGGAGAAAAGGCGCGATCGCACCAAAAGATGCCGAAGAATTAGTGGCTCCGCGACAAAGCAACGCGATGCATTTCTCGGCGCGACATTTGTTTGGTTTTGTATGGGCTGTTGCATTGACCTCAGCGTTTTTGACGCTACATTTTTGGATCACTCCTCCTGATATGCCCCTAAAAGCTGTCCCGGTAAACGTCATCCAAGCTATCGAAATATTTAGGGAATTAAATGGCCACTACCCTTTAAGCTTGTTAGAAATTCAAAATCTTAGGCCGCTTTCGTCACAAGAGACAGAAGCGTTGGTTTATACTCTGGAGCATCCAGAGGTCTATGAAATTAAGGTGAAGCCCTCTCTTTAAGAGCAGGTCTTCGGTGGTAAAATAAAGAAGATGAATTTTTTCAAGAAATGGCTGGAATTTGCATCGGATTGGATCGCTCAGTTAGGCGATAAAGTTCGAGCCATTGGAGTAGTCGCAAGTTTAGCGCTTTTAACGGCGTTGATTTGTCAAAGCCCCTTTCGATCTTCGATTCCTCACTATCGAACTGGTGAAATTTCTACCGGTGATATTAAAGCCAAGCGAAGTTTAAAAGTCGCCGACGAAGAGCTTACCAATCAAAAGCGCAAATTATTAGCCGATCAAGTACTCGATGTTTACGATTATGATCCCAAAACGCGCCAAGGTTTTGCGCAGAGAATCGAAGCCAGTTTTAAAATTTTAGTAACTCGAAATCCCTCTCGTATCGACAAGCTTCGTCCTAGTTTTGAGGCGGCACTGGGGGTGACCCTCGACGAAGATGAATGGAAGTTTATACGCACCCATCACTCAGATGAAGTGAAAAAATCTATCATCAAAATTGAATCTAAACTCGATGAGTATTGGGTATTGAATGACAATGTTCGTCCGCAAGGAGCTGCCATCACCTTGCGAGACATCAGCAACGGAAAAGAATCCGAAGTTCCACGTGATGATTTTCAAAGAAAAATGATCACACTGCCTGAAATTAAAGTTTTATTTCAGAATGAAGAAAAATATTCTAAAAATTATCTGGGAAATCTACCTGCTCAAAACTGGAGCATTCTTACTAAGCTCACACTTAAACTAACCGATTCTGATGTCGTCTTTAACAAAGTAGAAACCAAAGCTCGACAAGAAGAAGCTCGTTCTCGCGCAGAAGCCGGATTTGCTGAAATCGTTGAAGGTGAAATGATCGTACGTGAAGGCCAGCGCATCACTCGAGAGCAAGAACTTCTCTTAACGGAACTCAATAAAATCGCGAGTACTCAAGTTAATCTCAAAGCATTTTTTGAATTTGCTCTCTTGATTGGAATTCTCATTTCTCTTTTTTATCAAATCGGCGCGCGCAATTTTAGAAAATTCAAATTGAGTTTTAAAGATCAACTTGTCACGGGTGGATTTTTTGTAGGCAGTCTCGCCTTCATCGCGATTCTTCATACACTTTTTGATGCGGCGAAACTTCATTCGATGACCGGAGCTTCGTTGAATGCTCTTTTGCCTCTCGCGTTTGCGGGAATGACTCTTCGACTTTTTACGAGCATGGAAATCACCACCTTCTTCGTGATGTTGTTTTCGGTTTGCGTCGCTTGGATGTTTAAAGATCCATATTTTGCACTCGTCAATCTTGGAGCTTCAATGACAGGAGCTGCCGGCATGCGACATATTGGTCAGCGTCTCGATGTTTTTCGTGCGGGCATGATAGCTTCGGTCGTACAGGCCTTACTTATTATTTTAGGAGTTGGTCTTGAGCTCACTCCTTCGCCCGGATTTTCTCATTTTATTACCAACATCGGTGCAATCATCGGACTCTCTTTGGGCGCGGGTTTGCTCTGCTCCTCACTTGTTCTTGGCGTTCAACCTTTGCTTGAATATTTAGGATATACGACCGATTTGCGATTGATGGAACTTGCAAGCACCAATCACCCGCTTCTCAAAGATTTGATTTTAAATGCGCCAGGAACTTATTTTCATTCGTTCACCGTCAGCCAACTTGCAGAGAAAGCGGCTGAAGCAATTCACGCCAATTCACTTTTCGCTCGGGTGGCGAGTCTCTATCACGATATCGGCAAAGTAAAAAAGCCTCAGTATTTTATCGAAAATATTCAGGGCGAAAATATGCACGACAAACTTGTGCCGACGATGAGTGCATTGATCATCTCCAATCATGTGAAAGATGGAATCGATTTGGGATATCAGTATCGCCTTCCTCAAAGCATCATCGAAATTATCCCACAGCATCATGGAACTTCTTTGATCTCGTATTTTTACGATAAAGCAAAAAAACAGGGACGAGAATTAGACGACAGAGATTTTCGATATCCAGGGCCGAAACCTCAAACTCGAGAAGGTGCGATTATTTTATTGGCCGATGCAGTTGAAGCGACGGCAAAAAGTTTAGCGAATAAAACGCCAGAGCAATTTAGACAGATCGTTCACGCCACCATTCAACGATTTTTTCTCGATGGGCAACTTGATGAATGCGAACTCAGTTTAAAAGACTTAAATGCGATTCAAAATGCCTTCCTCTCGGTACTCCAAGGCGTTTATCATCAACGCATTGACTACCCTCACCTCCAAACCCAAAAGAGCGACCCGGAATTTGAAGCGCCGGTCATCACGAAAGTCAAACCTTAAGAAGTCGACGTTGGCTCGTGTTTGGATTCATTCACACACTCAAAGTCGATCGCTTGTTTCTGAATTAGAATTAAAAAAGCTTTATCAAAAAATTCTGATTTCTCAACGCGCTCCCATTCAAGACGTTGAAGTCGCATTCGTGAAAAGTCCGATCATGAAGCAACTCAATCGACAATTTAGGCAGAAAAACAAAACGACGGATGTTTTAAGTTTTCATTCGAGTATTCCCGACTTGCTCGGAAGTATTGTGATCGATCTTGCCGTCGCAAAAAAACAGGCGCGTGAATACCAACACAGTATAAAACAAGAAATTTTGGAGCTTTTTATCCATGGAGTTTTGCATTTGCTGGGTTTTGATCATGAAAAAGCTTCAGACGCCAAAAAAATGAAAGCTCAAGAAATTCGACTGTCAAAATTTCTTAAACTTCAGGAGAATCTCTAGACAGGAGAAACAAAGTGATGACATGGATTTTTATTTTTCTCTCAGGTCTTTTGATGTCCGTCGCTCATCCGATCAAGTATGAAAATTTTTCTATTCCCAATTCTTGGTTCACGATTTTAGTAGCGACCATCGGGCTCTGCCTTTTTCTTTCGCGAACTTTAAGCGAAGCGAATCCTCGAAGACGTTTTTTAAAAGCTTGGTTTGGAAGTCTGATCTATTTCGTGATTACGATTTTTTGGATCTCAGTGGCTCTTCACACCTTTGGAGACATCAATCTTTTCATTTCGATTTTGGCGTGCGTTTTGCTCTCGGCTTATTGCGCGGTTTTTTCTGGAGTCTGGGCTCTCATCGCCGGATCTGAAGCAGTTCGCCATCGTCCCTTCTTTTTGAAAATTTTAGCCTGGGCCAGTCTTTGGACTTTTTGCGAAGCCGTTCGACAATATTTTTTAACGGGATTTGGTTGGGGCGAACTTGGATTTGCTTTTTATTTTGCTCCTTGGCTCGCAAAGACCGCCGCTTTTTGGGGAGTTCATGGACTCACCTTTCTCTGGGTTTTTATCGCTGCCCTTCTCATCCACTTTAAACTTTTTTTTCCAACATTCTCTCGCAATCGAGAAAATTTAAAGCCCGCCTTCATTGCTTTAGGAATTTGGATTGTAGTCGGTTCGATCGGAACTTATTTTTCGCTAAGGCTTATAAAAGCTGACTTAAAACTTACAAAAATTTCAATCGTTCAACCCAATATTGCTCAAGAAATTAAATGGAATCCGGATTCTTCCGAACAAAATCTAAAAACTTTGATCGAACTTACTTTAGAAGCAGCCAAGCAATCTCCCGCCATCATCGTATGGCCCGAAACGAGTTTTCCTTATTTGATTCGCGCTCCTCAAAAGCAAATGCCCGTGCTGACCACCACTCCGATTGTGATCGGCGCCGTCATTCGCGAAAATCAAGTAAATCGAAATTCTGCCATCTTGGTAGAAAACGACCAGATCACTTCTCGTTTTGATAAAATTCATCTCGTTCCGTTTGGAGAATTTGTTCCGCTAAAAAATTGGCTGCCTTTTGGAAAGTTGGTCGCCAATGCGGGAGATTTTTTATCAGGTGCGATTGATCAACCGCTTCTTCAGCCCACAAACTCTATTTTAAAAATGGGTTCACTCATTTGCTATGAAGATACATTTAGTCGAGAGAGCGTTCGACATGCGAAGAAAGGTGCCAATCTACTCGTCAATCTTACCAACGATGCTTGGTACGGCGATACTTCGGCCCAGCTTCAACATGCGGCCATGGCTCAATTTCAAGTTTTTCAAACAGGCCTCCCCATGATTCGATCCACCAACGACGGAGTTTCAACCTTTTTAAGTTTGAATGAGCGAGAGGATCTACCTTCTTTTCATAAACAAACTTTGACTCGTGAGCTCCCCATTTCACAAAATCCGCAGCAAACTTTTTTCGTTTGGACTTATCCGTTAATGGAATGGATTTGGCTCGCGATATTTGTTATAGCCATTCTATGGAAAGAGACCTTTCATCAAAAATTAAAGAGAAGAAAGATCTTCTTCAGCAACTAAATTCAATTCGCGAGCGAATTGAAAACTTACGGGGGCTTCTTTGACGTCGCTCGATTGAGAGACGAAAAAGAATCGCTCACCGAGCGCACCCTTCAGCAAGATTTTTGGAATAATCCAGACGAAGCCAAAAAAACGAATTTAAGAATCGAGGCGATCAACAAAACTCTCGATCCTTTTGAAAAGGTGGCAAGCTCTGTCTCAGAAATGATCGAGCTTGTAGAGATTTCTGAAAACGGCGATCCGATTTTAGCAGACGTCAGTTTGCAAATAGATAGTTCACTTAAAAATTTACGCGCGCTCGAGTTAAAGAAAATGCTCTCTGGAGAATCTGATCGATTGCCTGCCATCATCACGATCAATTCGGGATCCGGCGGAACTGAAGCCCAAGATTGGGCGCAGATGATTCAAAGAATGTTATTCAGATACGCCACTCGAAAAGGATTTGGCGTAGAGCTCGTAGACGAGCAAGCCGGCGAAGGTGCTGGAATTAAATCTTGTACGTTTATTGCGCGCGGAGATTTTGCTTACGGATTTTTTAAATCAGAACGCGGAGTTCATCGCTTAGTTCGCATCTCTCCTTTTGATGCCAATAAAAAACGGCACACTTCTTTTTCGGCTGTCGATGTCACCGCCGAGATCGATGACTCGATTGAAATCGAAATTCGCACCGAAGATCTTAAGGTGGATACTTTTCGCGCCGGTGGAGCGGGAGGTCAGCACGTCAACAAAACAGATTCAGCGATTCGTATCACACATGTTCCAAGCGGCATCATCGTGGCTTGTCAGACTCAGCGTTCTCAGCACCAAAATCGCGCGACTGCGATGACGATGCTAAAAAGTCGTTTGTATGAAATTGAAATGGATAAACGCCGCGCTAAAGTTGACGCCCACAACGCTCAGAAAATGGATAACTCCTGGGGCTCACAAATTCGCTCATATGTTTTAGCGCCCTATCGTTTGGTGAAAGATCACCGAACCGACTACGAAAGCTTTCAGCCTGATTCTATTTTAGATGGGGAACTTGAGGAATTCGTCGAAGCTTTTCTTCTGAAAAATTCGAGCCCGGAAAATAATCCGAGCTCTTAATTTATTTCGCTAAAGGATAGTACCCAGCTTTTTCGCCAAAGACGTTTACATGATGAACAAGTTTACAGTCTTTACGCTGCTCAGTAGCTGAGAACGTATAGATAGGAGTGGCCTGAAGTTTCATCTCGACGTTTTGATCGAGAAAAGTGAGTAGCAACATATTGCCAGGAATTCTTTTGAGCTTCATTCCAAAAGGAATGGATTCAGGAATCATTTGATCGATAGCTGAGAAAGTATATTGAGCTTGGTCAAAACCCATCACCTGCAAAGTGATATTGGCTCCATATAAATTAACTTTTTTGCTCTTCGTATTAACAGCGAGCTCTTTGTTTTCGTTGATCTCAACTTTGAAAGGTTCATCGACTTGTGCCGTTAATTTTAAATCATCAGAACAACTACCTTCGGGAATTGTTTCAGAGACGATTTGAATATCACTAAAATAATATTTCGCATCTCCCAGAGCTTCATGCTCGCCTTTCATTTTAGAAGAGCAAGAAATCAGAGAAACCGAAATGACGAATAAAAAAATAAAATATTTCATTCTTCTCTAGCCTATCATCCTTAATTCTTTGACCGAGGGCACCACGAAGGTCGGTTTGAGTGAATGCATTGCGCGAAGATGTTGGCGCTTTGTTTCACCCGACAAAACTAAAATCGTTTCGATCCCGGCTTCACGCCCCATCTTTACATCCGTTGATAAGCGATCTCCAATCAAAATCATCTCGGATTTTTTACGGCCTGATCTTTTGATGACTTCTTGAATCATCGAAGGATGAGGCTTACCCAAAGTGGAATGTCGGTCTCTACCAGACGAAAGTTCTAAAAGCTTAGCAATCGCACCACAGTCGGGCTCTGGACCTTCGTCCGTTGGACAAAAAAGATCCGGATGCGTAACCACGAGAGGAATTTTCTTTTCGATAAGTCGGCACGCCACAAGTATTTTTTCATACGTTAAAGTTTTATCAAATCCTACCACCACAGCTTTCGGGTTATTTTTGGTATGTTTGATTTTTTCGTTGGCGAGCATTTTTTGCATTGATGGAGTTCCCAATAAAAAAATATTTTTCCAATTTTTGTTTTTAAGAAATGAAATCAACGTATGAGTCGACATGACGATCTCATCTTTATGCACAGAAAATCCAAAGCCCTTAAGTTTTTGAATATAATCTTCCACAGATCTCGACGAATTATTGGTGAAAAAGAAAATCTTTTTTTTCTGAGTCCGCAAACCTTGAATTAAAGCGAGTGCGCCAGGGATAAGTTTTTTTCCCATATAAAGCGTGCCATCGAGATCGAAGAGAAAAACTTTTTTTCGCGCTAAAGTCTGCTTAAGCCTTAAATTCATGCCTTTCACTACGAGAGCAAAAGAAAGTCTAGTCAAGCGTAAGCCTTCACTTTTAAACTAAAGAGATGGCGACCAAAGTATCATCAACGCCAAAAACAAAAACGGGTGAACAACTCGTCAATGTCAATGGCCACAACTTCACGCTGAGAACAGCCGACAAAGAAAAATTATTAGAAGCAGCTTCGTGGATAAATAAAAGATACGACGCGTTAGGAAAAAAGCATCCACTCATGAAACCTTCGGAATTACAAGCCCTCCTGCTTCTTGAGATTGCTTTTGAAAGATTTGACTGGGTGTCGAACGGAAAAGAACTTCTCAAACAGACCAATCAATTGATAGAATGGATACATCACAAGTTATAGAACTGCTCCTGCGGTATTCGTGAGGAAGGTGCGTTTATTTAACCTATAACGTAACTTGGGGGCCTATCCCTGAATGTGGTGTGCGCAATCTTAGGATTGTGCCTAAAGCGATTTACATGGGTCCCACCTAGCAATTGCTGGGTTCAAATAAAGACTTCTAACGGTACAGGTGGGAGCAGTTTTTTTTCATGCCGACTCCAACTACTCAACCAACTCTCAAAAGCGAAATTCGCGAAGCACTTAAAAATCAACGGTCTAAAATTTCTGCAGAGCATTCTCTTGCCGAAGGATTTCGCGCTTTAAAATTTTTTAGATCTCATTATAAAAAATTCGATCATTGGTTACTGTACGCACCTATTCAAAATGAAATCTCTACCGAGCCTTTATATGCGGAATTAAAATCTCACCAAAAGAAAATATATTTTCCTCGTATTGAAAAAGAAAAAATTAATTTTTATCAAGTAAGCGATTGGAGCGAACTTAAAAAATCTTCGTATACGATTGAGCCATCTGAAAAATCTACAAAACTCTCGACCTCAGAAAAAGTGGTGGTAGTGGTTCCGGGAATTGCCTTTTCTCGCTTTGGTCATCGCATCGGATTTGGAAAAGGATTTTACGATCGCTATTTAAATGAACATCCAGAATTTTTTAGAATCGGCTTTGGTTATGATATTCAAATTTTAATGAACGATTGGAAGATCGATTCAAACGATGAATCCATGAATCAAATCATTTGCCCGTCAGGATTCTTTGATACGTAATTCTTTGCTGCGACACAGGCCTAAAAATATCTGCCTCCGTGACAATTCTAGATACTATTTGCTGACATCGCAATCTAGCGTCTGCGCTCATCCGGTCAGGACTTAAAACAAGAGGGGCAAGAAGTCCGTTGGCATGAGCTTCTATAAAAAATGCATGCTGTAAGCCTGGATAACCTCGTAGAATTTTGATGGGGTCAAAGGCATTTTCAATTTTTCCTCGAATCAAAATCGCCACTTTTTCTGTTGTGCTCAAAGCAAAAATTGGAAAATTTTTTTCAGTAAGCCAATTCGTCACCTCTTCTAGTCGAGAGTAACTTGCCCCTAAAACCAAGGGATGATTTTCGATATCTTGAATGCTTAATCCCCAAGGCCGTTTCAAAATCGTCAACTTGCGATCCAAATTGCCCTTCACTTTTAATCCAAAAGCTTCGGGGTATTTTTTAAACATCTCCGCGATATTTTGAAATCCATTTGCTCTGAACCATTCTCCATGCGCTTCTAATCGATAAGATAAAATTTGTGGGTGCTTACTAATCAAATCTCCAATGGTTGCATCTGGAATGCCTTGATTTTTCATCCATTTCACTTTGAGTTCAACTAAATCTGTAGAACGAACTCCCGTCCCTTGAACGACGCCATAAATTTTTTCTGCAGGAACTCCAGCTTTTTGAAGGGCTTCCATAAATCCCGCAAGGCTTTCAGTGGCCTCTAATTTTGAAAAAAATAAAAACCCCAATGCGAGTGATAAGAAAAATCCAAGAAAATGGGTTTTAGAATTGAATTTCAATTTCGTTCTCATAGCCTACTTCTCATTTTATTTGCAATTTCGATGCCAAATGAATCGCCTTAAATGCGATATTTTAAGCGTAGACGGCTTTTAAGGGACTTCTTTGCCCCACTCCTATTCCATGTTAAATCTTTAAAACTCTATTATGTCAGTCATTAAAATACTCTTCCTTGGCGATATTGTGGGCTCTTCGGGGCGCAGAATTCTAGAAGCGGGAATTCCTAAAATACGTGAAGAACACAAACTCGATTTGATTATCGCGAATGGCGAAAACGCAGCTCATGGATTTGGCATCACTCAACAAATTTGCAAAGAAATTCTCGCAACCGGCGTCGATATCATCACTGGCGGAAACCACACTTTCGATAAAAAGGAATGGCCTCAAACTTTTAATGAATATGCTTCCAAACTTGTTAGACCCGCGAATTATCCTGCGGGCACGATCGGCAAAGGCTCAACGGTGGTGATGGGAAAATCGGGCCACAAAATCGGAATCATCAATTTAATGGGCCGAGTTTTTATGGACCCACTCGATTGCCCGTTTCAGGCATTCAATAGAGAGATCGAATCTGTTCGCCGAGAAACGTCGATCATCTTGGTCGATATGCATGCCGAAGTTTCAAGTGAGAAATCAGCGATGGGTTATTTTGTGGATGGTCGAGTGTCGGCGATTGTAGGAACTCACACCCATGTGCCTACGGCGGACGAGCGAATTCTTCCAAAGGGAACCGGGTTTTTAACCGATGCAGGAATGAACGGACCTCTTGATTCGGTGATCGGAATGAAAAAAGAAATTATTTTAGAAAGATTTCTAAAGAAACTTCCCATTAAAATGGAAGTGGCCGAAGGACCCGGCCCGCTTTCAGGCGTGATTTTTTCGATCGACTCGGATTCGGGACGATGTGTTGAAATTGAACGGGTTCGTAAAAATGTTTTATGAGATCTTTATTTAAATGAACCCAGCTCAAGCTCTTGAAATTTTAAAACGCGGCACTACCGAAATTCTTTCTGAAAAAGAACTCGTTCAAAAACTAGAAAAAGCTGCCAAAGAAAAACGCCCCCTTCGAGTGAAGATGGGATTTGACCCCACCGCTCCCGATTTACATTTGGGTCACACGGTTGGTTTACGAAAATTGCGCGATTTTCAAGAGCTAGGCCATGAGATTTTATTTTTGATTGGAGATTTTACAGGCCGCATTGGCGATCCCTCCGGGAAAAATAAAACCCGCCCTCCCCTTTCAAGCGAAGAAGTGGCTTCAAATGCCGAAACTTATAAAGCTCAAGTTTTTAAAATTCTCGATCCCAAAAAAACGAAGGTGGTTTTTAATTCAGAATGGTGCCAAAAACTTTTGGCCAGCGATTTGATTACTCTTGCGTCTCAAATGAATGTCGCACGAATGCTCGAGCGAGATGATTTTAAAAAAAGATACACTTCGAATCAAAGTATCGCGATTCACGAATTTTTATATCCACTTATTCAAGGTTACGACTCTGTCGCGCTTAAAGCGGATATCGAAATCGGTGGACAAGACCAGCGTTTTAATTTGCTCGTAGGTCGAGATCTTCAGTATGGGGCGAAACAGGAACCTCAAGTGTTAATTTTGCTTCCGCTCATTGAGGGAACAGACGGCGTTGAAAAAATGAGTAAAAGCTTAGGCAATTCAATAGGCATCAACGATGCACCTAAGGATATGTTTGGAAAAATCATGAGCATCCCAGATGCTCTTATGAAAAAATATTATGAACATTTGACTAGAATTTCTTCGAATGAAATCGAAATTCTTTTAAAAGGTCACCCGCGAGATGCAAAACTTAAACTCGCGGCCACGATCGTCGATGAATTTCATGGCGCCGGTGCAGGCGAGAAAGAAACTCAGAGTTTCATCAATCAATTTTCAAAACAAGAAGCTCCCGAAGATATGCCGGAGCTTAAGTGGGCAGAGATTCCAAAAGATATTCCGCTTTATAAATATTTGGCGGCGGACTGCGGATTATTTTCTGCAGGTGAAGGAAAACGATTAGTTACGTCAGGCGCGATTAAAGTGAATGGTGAGAAAATAGATTTAGAATTCTCTACCTCTAAACTTAAACCCAAAGACGTTTTGAAAGTTGGAAAACTCAAATACTTTAAAATCGTTTAATTAAATTTCTTCGTCGTTAAACGAGTCGCAAGATTTTGCAAAATTCCATCTTTAAGCTTGAGATTATAAATATCTAAACGATTGTTAATCTCGGAATGAAGCTTCGGCCAGGCGTCCAAAGATTTTTTAATTTTTAAGATACTGGGATCTGATTCCTGCTTTTTAAAAATGAGTGAGGTATGCGATGAGAGAATATTCCATCGCTCTACAGATCTGGCTTCTTCAGCTGCGATTTCATTTAATAAAATATCTTTTGTCAGCGCATCCTTGAGATTGCTCGACTTCCAATTGGTTGGAAGCTTTTCGGTGGCCAAACGAAGGGCTTTGATTCTTCCGATTAAATGTATTTCTTCTCGAGAAGCTGAAGCTACCATATGACTTAAAGTCGTCGTTTCAATAGTCGAAGTTTTGCTGACGAGTCCAAATAAACAGGTAAATAAAACTGAAAGCATAAGTCCTCCAATTCACTTAGGCGAAACGCCTATGCTCTAAGAGAATGCAAAAGTCTTGCCGAGCTATAAACCCACTTTAAGCGGTATTTAAGCCAAAATTAGCCCTTTTTTGCCCGACAAAATAAGTCACTTTTCGAAAAAGAATGCATAGCTAAAGCCTTCTTGGCAGAATAAATGGATGCTCGATTTGGCTCTTTTTTTGACTGTGATTTCTTCGACTCCACCTTCAAAAGTCGAGATCGTTCGACCAGAAACTTACGCCGTCAAAAGATTTGGAGAAATCGTTAGTAATTTTCAAGATCGAGATGAACTAAGTCCTCAAGAAGAACTGATTTCTTCTCGAGCTCGTCTGATGATCGCCCAGCGAAAACTTTCTGAACTTCAATCTCCACCGCGCAAAACAGATGGAAAATCGGATGTAAAAATAGATAAAGGCGAAATGCGCGAAGTGAGAATGAAAGCAGCGCGCGCCGAAATTGATCACTATCAACATTTAGTTTCGCGTCTTGAGCAGAAGATTTTAAAAGTAAAACGTCACGAGCGAAAGCCTAAGTCTAAGCCTACGCAGGTTAAATCGATTCCAAAAAAGCCCGCTTCAAAGAACGCAGCCCGATAAATCAGCCAGATAATTCGACCCATTAAATTAAGTTTTTAAAATCGCAACCTGAACTTCTTTAATTTTATCTAAAAGCTTTGAGTCAAAAGTAGAAAGACTCATGACCTTTAGCTTAGAACCGAGCACATCTTGTCGACTTAAGTTTTCACGAGGTGCTGTTTTTTTTAATTCGTCTAAAATCTCACAAACGACATTTACATCTCGATGATCCAAGAAAAAAAGTTGAGCATCCCATTCACGTGGAGTTCCATAATCTTTTAGATACTCACTCATCTTTTGATAATATTGATTTCGATCGCTCAGACGTAATTTATGAATCTCATTTAGCTTAGCCGCTTTTTCTTTAGAGAGAGGACTTGAACTAAAAAGTGCTTCGAGTTTTTTCTTGGCAGCTGAAGAAGCTAGCTTTTGCTCCCGAGCATCCGCTTTAGAAACGGATTTTGTCGCTTTTACGCCTCGATTGCGGGCCGAATCTATCTCTGCCCAAGATTTTTTCTCTCGTTCATCACTCATGAGCTTCCAAAACTTTTAGCCAGAGAGAAGCTGTAGTGTCGAGAGAGAAGTCTGAAGAGCTTACAAGATCCCCTTCCTTTTGCTTAAGCAGAGGAGTTTTTTTAACGGCGCCCGAAATTTCTAAAAGATGAGGCAATAAAGGATGTCGTTTTACATTCCTTCTCTCAAACACCTGAACATTGGCTGAACCAATATCTTTCCAAATGACAAAGCCCGTCGGTCGAATGATTCCCACCATCGGATGTTGCTTCAAAAGAGCAGGAATTAAATTCTTAAGTGAAATATTTTTTGCAGAGCCAAACTCTAAGCCACTTTCAAGATCAAAGCCTCTCATTGAAAGCTCTTGCGATGAATTTGAAGATCCCAACCAAAGTCCAAGTCCCTGCACCTTGGGCCACATCGACTTAGAGGAATCTAAAAAAGGATCCTCCATGGAGGACTGAAGTTGACTGCAATCCCCATCAAAATAATCTCTGAGAATATTTCTAACGGCCGATCGAACTTCCTCAGAAATTTTGGATGAAAATGAAATAAAGCAGACCGATTTTGCTTCGAGAGGTTTAAAAATCATGGCCTCACTCGACTGAGGAGTAAAAAAAATCGTCGAGATGACACACAAAGACAAAAGAAGTGAGAGATTCGCGCGCATTTGAGACGTTTTTTTCATAATTTTTTTCTCCCCTACTAAATTACGCTTGCTTGCTAGGTTTTTGAAAGTCGATAATCTCTAAGTGCGGGAAAAATGGGGGGCAAGATGGCGGGTGATTCAAAGTACTCCTGATAATTCTTCAGGAAATGCTCCGGCCACCAAGTCTGTGTTCTTAAAAAATTTACTCGAGAAGCGATTTCCTACTTATCATTTTTCTTATTTTCGTTTTGCTGAATTCAAAGCCCCTGCTTTAAAAAAAATAGACGCTCCGGATGGGGTAATAGCTGAAATAAAGAATTTTACCTCAACCTCTCTTAAAACTTTTGATGCCATCACAAAAGCACATAAAAATTCTCCTATTATCTTGATCGTCACCCCTTCTGGGTTTCAACTTCTTAACCAGAAGAGAAAAAAAGTTCTGCATTCTTGTATTGTGGCTCTCAGTGAAACAAAAAGTTTGGATTATCTGATTCAGCTACCTCGTCTCATTGAAGAGATTGGTCGAAAAAAACGTCTGAAGGCTCAAAATGAGAGACTGCAAAGATTGGTTGAGAAAAAGTTTCCTCAACTGAGCAGTTTTGATCCAGCCAGAAGCTTAAGTTGTCCCATTCAAAGTCGTCAGATTTTGGGAGAATTACTTGGCCCGCGGGAAGATAAATCCAAATTTGGTCTTAAAATTACTTTGAATTCTTGGAGCCGAGCGAAATCGGCTTTAAGTGATATCGGAACAACCGAAGTTATCGATCTGATCTCACGAATGATCCAATCAGCAGTTAGAAATTCTGACCGCATTCTTCACAATAAAGAAAATGAGTTTCTCATTTTTCTTTCGAACGCAGATTCAAGCCATCTTTCAAAATGCAAAGATCGACTCGAAGATGCATTGAAGGGCCTTAAAATTCACTCGAATAAAAGAGAATGGCGACTTCCCTTTGTTATCTCTTCGATTGAAACTGGCGCGCATCAGCACTAACGCGTTGCGTTAGTTTTCAAATAAATTTTGTTGCATCGCGAAAAAGCATTGCGTCGCAAATCTCGCCTTCAGTAAAGTGATCTCGAGGGGAAAATTCGTGACATTGCCGTTAGCAGGTATTCGCTATTTTGCAGCGAGTTTGGCTTTCGCACACCTATTAGGAGTGTCGACTGCCGTTGCTCAGTCGTCGCCATCTCAGGCAGATAAAATCGCTCGCCTTGAAAAACAAAGAGCGATGGCCAATGATCAGCTTCAAAGAATTCTGCAAGGTAAAAACCCCTGCTATAGCGACGAATGCCAAAGAAAAAAATTCAATCTGATCTCTCGCTTTGATCAGCGATCCGAATTGATTCCCGAAGTAGGAAAAGCTTTTTTAAAGTCTCGAGATAGCGGAGTCAAATCAGCGTATCGATTGGTGCGCGAAAAATTTGAAGCTCCTAAAATGAAGTCTTATTTTCCGCAGACACTGAGCGAATGGACGCAGTGGTGGAAAAAAAGATACGATCACGAAAGAGAAGTTCGTTCGGATTGGATGAAACTTACGTCTGAAGTTCGCGTGCTTTTCAATTCACTCGAGTTTTATTTGCAAGTGAGTCTCATGTCTCCAGATCAAAAAGACATGATCCAAGAAGCTATCGATCGAGGAATGATTGAAGGCATTCAGTATCAAGTCGCCATGCAGACTTATGCCGAGCAAGCCGGTCTGCTCATGAATCTCGCCAAAGACAAAGCGATTGAGATTGGAAAAAAAGCTCGCGAAGAACAAATCAAATACGATGAAGTCAATTCGCGTTTTGACGGACAGCTTACCCCACTTCTTACTAAACTTTTTCCGCAAGCTACGGATTCATTTCAGGTAAAGGCCTTTCTTCTCTCGATTTCAGACTGGATGAAATACACCGGCGTAAGAAATTTATTCGATCCACTTTTAAAAGAAGATGTAGAGTTTAGAGCTACACAGATTCGCGAGCTCTATCGACTCATCCAGGATTTTCAGGATCTTGAATATGGCGTCGTTGGAATCAGAAATTTTTATTCAAACGTCAATCCGGCTGCAGCGGCTCAATCTGAAATTCCGATTCAAGAATTCTTAGATTCTTTTGATTTCTCCGCTCGAGCTGCTGTGGAGATCGGCGCTTCTTATTATATTGTTGTCACCGGCCGCGTAATCTTTGGAGTGGGCTTGCTTTCTGAACTATTCTTTCCGACCACCGTTAATTTAATCGCCAATGAAAATGATTTCAAAGTTGCCGATCAATTGTGGAAGAAATCAAATCGCACAGAAGTTCTCAAAAATTCTCTCGAAACTCTTGAAAAAGAAATGGAGAAACGCCGCCTTGAACTTTTTAAAGCTAAGGCTCAACGAGAAAAAATAATTTTGCAAATTGATCAGGAACTAACGCGACTAAGAGGAGAAATTAAAAATGATTCATAAATGGATGAAAGCTATTTCAGTGTGGGGCGTTTTGGGCTTCGCTTTGACTACAACAACCACGGCCGAAATTCCTGAGAAGGATCAAAATATTTTGATGTTTACAGGAGAGGTTAGAAATTTTGTCGAGACCGCCGCTGAATTGCATGACAAAACAAAAAATCAATCCAATGAGAAAGAGCAACTTGATTCGCTTTATCAAACAGCGACAAGAATCTCTCTTATTTATTTTCGAGAGCTGACAACCGAAAATCATCCCAAGCTCGATGCGTTTTTAGGCAAAACAATTAAAGAAAATGCAGAGCTTAAAAATTATTTCACAATTCTTGGAAATGCTTTTCTGGAGCTCGCACTACGAGAAGTTAGGAAACAAAAAGACCAGGATCGATTGATTAAAATCTGGTCCACCGTCGGGGGAGCCATCGTAGGTCTCGCCGTCGGAGGCGGTTATATTTATTTCACTTCTCTCAACGCAAAATCAGCAACGATTGCTGCGACAGCGATCGTAGGATTAACAGCAGTTGGTTACGGAGTCGGTGTCGCTGCCGTCTACTCTCTTCCTGTTGATCGCTCTGTAACGAATGCCCAGGAATTTGCGCAGCGATATCCCAACGGCGAAGATTTTTTAAAAGATCTCGAATCAAATTCAGCAGGTGATCTTCAACTAGAACTTTCAGAATTGGAGGGAACGCGTGAGACGACAAATCAGTAAAATAAAAAATCTACTTACGATCGGAGGCGTTTTTCTTTTAAGCGTTTCAGTTTATGCAGCATCGGAACCTATCGATAATGAAAGTGAATTTGGTTATTACTTTAACGAATTTATAAGTCATGAACTCGATACCACCGAGCCCATGGCAAAACTCATCGTGAATCGTTTAGCTGAAACCATTTTCGACACCACCAGTAAGTCGGAGTTCGAAGGTCGTCTAAGAATGCTTCGTTCAAGTTTAAAAGCTAAGCCAGAACTTCTCGATCGCTATATGAGTCTCGATGCTCGGCTTCGAAATGAATTCGACGAACGAATCGAGAAAGCAAAAGAAAAACGAATGCTCTATACGGTAAGTGGCGCTGTGATCGGGGCCGTTGTCGGAATTCCCGTCGGCAAAGTTCTTTCAACTTCTACTTCAATGGGAATGAAAGTGATGGCGATCACGATTCCTGCAGGAGCGCTCACGGGTGCAGGCGCAGGATTTCTTTTAGGACAACTCATCGAGATGCCTCACTATGATTTGCAAGAGGGCGCATTGATGGGCGATTTGGATTTAATGAATAAGGAACTTCAAGAAGTAAAATAAAAATAGAAATCGGAGGGGAAAATGAAAGTATATTTTAGAATGGGATTGATCGCATGGGGTGCGATTGCTCTATCACAATCGGCAACAAACCAAAAACTTAGCGCGGCTCCTACAAATGCGGATCCAATCGTCATTATCTTAACGGATCCGGATTTATCCGAAGCTCCTGCAGAAGAAGAAGCGGCTAAGCCTGCTCCTAAACCTGCCGTAAAAACTCCTGAAGCGCTTCCGGAAGTTAAAAAGAAAAAAACTTTAGATGATACGATTTCAGAAATTAAACTTTCTGAAAGACAGCAACGAATTGTGGCCGCGATTGAAAAAGATCAGAAAAAGTTTGTTCAATTGCTTGAGCAGTTTGTCAGCGTAAAATTTAATCCAAACGATGACGAAGCTGTTCCTGAGTTTTCAAAAGTTCGAGATGAAATTGTTCGTCTAACTTTTAAATCAGGAGACACCAAAACATTTGAATCGAGACTTTATTTGATCAACGCTTCTTGGCTGGCACACCAATCTGAAGTGATTCGCTACGGATCACTCAATGAAAAACTTCAGGCGAAATGGCTTTCGATTGAAGATAAGCGTCGACATATTCAATCGCTCGTCATGACCGGAATGGCCGTGCTCGGAACAGCGGTTGGTGGAGTGCTCAGTTACAAAGCATCTACAAAAATATTTGAAATGAGCGCGACAACAGGAACTTGGGAAAAAATCGCTAAATTAGGTGGTCGAGTTCCGATCGTAATATTTGGGGCTTATGTGGGAGCAATCGCAGGACGCTTCGCGGGCTTTTTAGGCACCGAATATTTAATGGGACGACAGCGAGATTTTTTAAATCCCATCGATGGAACAGAGGATTTAACGGATCTCTTAGCGGATATTGAACGGCTTTGATTGATTGAGGAGCTCGATTTCGATACATCCATTACAGGATGTCGAAGTCGAGCAAACCTCTAAACATTCAAGAATTCTTTGAGGTAAAGATGAACCGTAACCTCAAAGAAAATCCCGAATCCATGCAAGGATTCGACTGCGTCTATCAATTTGAAATCGACGGAAAAGTTTGGAATCTTGATCTCTATCAATCTGAACCTCAAATTAAATCCGGCGCACATTCTGACCCAGACTGCACTTTAAAAATTTCAGCCGAAAATTTTGAAAAATTATTAAGACGAGATCTCAATATTCCCATGGCCCTCGTCACCGGCAAAATAAAAATCTCTGGAGATAAAACTTTAGCTCTTAAATTGGGAGGACTTTTTTCATCATGACCTCAGATCCACGTCTTTTAGAAATTTTAAAAGAAAAAGCTTACGAGCAAAAACAAGTCACTCTAGCTTCGGGACGCCAATCCAATTTTTATATCGACGTTAAACGTGTTAGCTTACTTGCCGAAGGTTCTTATCTCATTGGCCGAGGATTATTTTCTCTCATCCGCGAAAATTATAAAGAAGCCGTCGGTGTCGGCGGACTTACTCTTGGTGCTGATCCACTTGCTACTGCTGTAGCACTCACTTCTTTTGTTGAAAAACATCCGCTCGAGGCTTTCATCGTTCGAAAAGAAGCTAAAGGACACGGAACCGGAAAAATGATCGAAGGCGGACACTTTCTTAAACCTCAAGCTGAAGTAGTTATTGTTGAAGATGTGGTCACGAGTGGGGGCTCTTCGATTGAAGCCTCAAAAAAAGTTCGAGAGCATGGTTGGACGGTTCTCGGCGTAGCCGCCGTGGTCGATCGAGAAGAAGGTGGACGCGAAGCCTTACAAAAGGAAGGTTTAAAACTTTATAGCTTGTTTCGAAAATCTGATTTTGGGAACCTAATGTAGATGAAATTTGGATCTCTTTTTTCTCGAATTCTTTTTCTTTTCGTTTTGACTGAATTTGTTTCTGCATGCGCGACTACAAGCCAGCGACGAAAAGCTCCACGACAATATAATTTTCTCGATGCCGTTTGGAACGATGATTCTTATTCTCGAATTTTCGACAAAGTCACAAAAGAAAAGCAGGTTCATAGTGAATTCGAACCTGTGATGACCGTGTATGCCACTTATTGGAGCCCACGATTGCAAGAAGCTTTCACGCACGAAATGGCCCGCCAATACCAATTGACCGAAGATGCCGAGAAGAAAATCGCTGCGGAACAGAAAGCTGAAGATAAGGATTATTTTGTTTTTGTGCTTTCAGCCTCTACCCGCGAACCCGAGTGGAATGATTTTGAAAAAAAGCATTCGATGTGGAGAATTTTTATAGAAAATCCTGATGGAACGGTCCAAGTCGATCACGATAAAATCGAGGCAGCCTCTCATAAAGATGAGAGAGCCAAATATTTTTACAAAAATATGAGTAATTTTGGCAGAACTTACCGCGTTCGTTTTCCAAAAAAAGATTTGGCTTCTGCTGATATGATCAGACTCTTGATAACGGGACCCCGAGGATCTCTTGAATATGAATTCGTTGTGCAGCCACAAACTTCTGCGCCGAGTACTAAATGAAAGTTACCGAAAAATTGAAATTTCAACTCATTCGGCGCTCTGACTTTTATCTGCTGCCAAATATTCTTACTTTAAGCCGAGTCGTTGCAATTCCGCTCGTAGCAACCAGCGTTTATTACGGATGGAATATTTTGGCCGCGATATTTTTTTCACTCGCAGGCCTTTCTGATTATATAGATGGCTGGGTCGCGCGAAAATATAACTACGAATCGAAACTGGGAGTGCTTCTCGATCCTCTTGCCGACAAACTCATCATTGTATCAACGATGATCGTTCTGCTCTGGATGCATCGACTTGAGTTTCATTTTTTTGGAATTCACGCGGATATTTTGCCTCCGATTTTAGTCATCGTTACGGTGGGAAGAGAAATTGCCATCACCGGTCTTCGCGCCATTGCTTCAACGGCTGGAATTGTTTTACCTGCGGATAGAGGCGGAAAACTTAAAACCTGGATTCAGTTTTTTGCGATTTTATTCCTTCTGGTAAATTGGCCGATCTGGAATGAGATCGGACTCGTTTTACTCACCGTCTCGGTGATTCTCGCTCTGTGGTCTGGAATTATGTACGTGATACGTTTCTTAAGAGGTCTGCCATCTTGACACTTAAAATTGTTGAACTTTTTCTTAACCAAGTCTTTGACGGACTTCGCAAAACCTTGATTATTTCTTATACTTAACAATTGGACAGCCGATGAATTTGAAGTTATTTCAAAAGAGCTAGTGAATATGTCGAAAAAAGTTCATACCCTAACTCCCAAATCCAACGACCCCTATCTTCGATTGGATGCTCAACTCTTAAAGCGAATGCACAATATTATGGTACGCGGTCGCTTGCTCGAAGAGCGTCTTATTAAAATGAGTAAAGGTGGCGAAGGATTTTTTTGGATCGGTGGACCCGGCGAAGAGGGCTTCAATGTGCCTCTCGGCTTTCAAGTTAAAAAAGGTGAAGGCGTTCAATTCGATTATTTACATTTGCATTACCGAAGTAGCGGCATTGCGCTTGCGATGGGAGCCGAAGTCATCGATACGATTCGCCAGATGCGAACCACCGCGACAGATCCTTACTCTCGCGGAAGAAATTTCGTTAATCACTACGCCGTTCCCGAATGGAATATCATGCCGGTTTCGCCAACGATCGAAACTCAGTATTCAACCGCGATCGGAACAGGAATTGCACAAGCTCACACCAAAGGCACAGACTCGCTCACCATCGTTAACGGCGGTGATGCAGGAACAGCCGAAGGAGATTTTCACTCCTGTTTAGTTTGGGCCAATCGACCTGCACTTCCCTTGCCTATTTTAATGATTGTGGTGAACAACGGATTTGGAATTTCTACTCCCGCCGCTGAACAGCACGGTGAAAAAAATATCGCCGATTGGGCAAAAACTTTTGATATGCCCGGAAAAACCATCAACGGAAATGATCCCGTTGAATCGTATTTCGCGATACAAGAAGCGATGGCCTATATTCGCAAAGAGCGACGTCCTTATTTATTAGAGGCAAAAACTTCGCGACTCTACGGTCACTCTTCTTCCTCGGGTGCGAATCGAATTCCTGAACCTGATTGTATTAAAATTTTTGAAGAACAAATGTTGAAGCGAAATTTAATCGACGAAAAAGAAATCGAAGAAGTTTGGACGAGCAATCGCAATTTAATCGACGACGCTTATCAACAAGTTAAACAAGAGCCTTATCCCGAGGGCGATGATATTTGGTACGGCGTTTTTGCTGAAGGTCTCGACGACACTTATCCCAAAAAAGGCGGAAGTTAAACATGGCGAATATGGCACAGGCCATTCGCATGGCCCTCCACTACGGAGAAGAAAATTTAGGCGTTAAAGAAATTTTTGGAGAAGATGTAGGCGCACCTCTTGGTGGAGTATTCACCGTCTCTCAAGGTTTAAAAAAAGCATGGAATTCTCCACTCGATGAGCGCGGAATTGTGGGCGCTGCACTTGGACTTGCATGGGCAGGCTTTCGTCCTGTCGCTGAAGTTCAATTCGTGGATTATATTTTCAATACGATCGATCTGCTGAAGCTTTGCGGAAATTCTCTCTGGGCTTCAGGTGGAAAATTTAAAACTCCGATGGTGATCATGACTCCCACCGGTTCTGGAATTCACGGATCACTTTATCATTCACATTCATTTGATTCGATCGCGACAAAAATTCACGGAATGAAAGTGGTTTGTCCTTCGACTCCGCTCGACGCTTACGGCTTAATGCTTTCAGCGATTAAAGATGACAATCCAGTTTTATTTTTGAAACCTAAAGCTCTTCTTCGCGCAAAAGGCGTAGAACTTATTCCTGGCGAACCCGCCGATGAAAAAGCTTTGAAAGATATGATCGACGCTCCGATTGGAGATCGCTCGAATTGGAAACCTAAATGGCCAAAGCTTGAAGATTTTTCTATTCCTATCGGTCAGGCGAAAATTTCTCGCGAAGGTCGCGATGCGACCATCATCACTCATGGTCGCTTGGCTCCCATTTGTTTGGATGTCGCCAATGAATTTGCCGAAGCTGGGCACGGAGATTTAGAAGTCATCGATTTGAGGACTTTGATTCCTTACGACTGGAATGCGATCACTACTTCGATTCGAAAAACCGGCCGAGTGATTTTTATCAACGAAGAAACTGAAATCACTAATTTCGGCGAGCATCTTATTCGTCGAGTCGTAGATGAAATGTTCTATGAGTTGGCCGTTCGACCACGATTGCTGGCTGGAAAAGCGGTTCCTGGAATTGGGCTTTCACCAAACCTTGAGTACGCCTCGGTTCCACAGAAAGTGGATGTAGAGAATGCTATTCGAGAGCTTTTAGCCGATCCTGCCTGATTTAGATTAGAATCATTCTAAACCTATTGACTTTCTAACCTTTAGGCGTAGTCTAATAGTATGAAGTCAGAGCATCAAAACACTTCAACCCCCAAAGAGCTTAAACAGCGATTAAGTGCCGCAGGTATCCAGGCTTCAGCACCTAGAATGGCGATTGCCCAGTATGTTTGGAATACCTGCTCTCATCCAACCGCTGAAGAAGTGAAAACCGAAGTCGAAAAAACTTTTCCAACGGTTTCGCTGGCGACGGTCTATAACACCCTCAATCTCTTTGTTGAAAAGGGATTGCTTAAAGAAGTGAAAGAGCCAGGCTCGCCCGGCACTCGCTACGATTGCAACACCAAACCTCACTTTCATTTTGTAGACGAAAGCAGCGGCGAAATTATGGACTTAGATCCTCGCGTTTTGCGAGTGGTGCCCGATATGAGTTTGTTAGGAAAAAATTTTCAAATAACGGATATCGAAGTGACCTTACGAGGTCGAAAAATTTAAAGATCACATTTTAACAAGAATACGAATAAGGAGAAAAATATGTCCACCCCTACGACAACAACCCCCGAAACTACAACCACTGGAATGCTCACCATCGGTGATAAATTTCCTGATTTCAAACTCGATGCAGTGATTTCGATCGATAAAAAACTCGACGATAACTTCAAAACGATTTCACTCGCAGACTCTAAAGGTAAATGGCGAACTATTTTCTTTTGGCCTTTAGATTTTACATTTGTTTGCCCAACTGAAATCGCTGAGTTCAGCAATCACAATAAAGATTTTAAAGATCGCGATACCGTTTTGATGGGCGCAAGCTGTGATTCTAAATTTACTCACTTAGCTTGGAGAAAAGATCACAAAGATTTGAAAACTCTTCAAATCCCTATGCTCGCCGATTACAAAAAAGAATTATCCACAGCACTTGGAATTTTGCACAAAGGTGCCGGCGCTCCCCTTCGCGCAACTTTTATTATCGATCCAGAAAATACCATTCGTTGGGTTGAAGTAAATGATTTGTCCGTAGGACGAAACGTCAAAGAAGTTTTGAGAGTATTAGACGCTCTTCAAACTGGCGAACTCTGCCCATGTGGATGGGAAAAAGGCGACGACACCCTTCAAGTTGCTTAAGGCATTTGTCTTTTCAGAATTCCCAAGTTTTCGGATTTGGGAATTCGAAAAATACAAAATCAATCGAAAGGAAATAACTTATGAGCCTCGACACTCTCTTCGACAGATTCGAAACGACGACACAAAAAGATTTAAAATTAAATTTTAATAAATTTTTTTCGGACAGCCAACTTAGTCCGAAAGAAGCTGGCCTGATCACTCTCGCCTGCGCCGAAACCACCAACTGCAAGGAACTTTCTGACTTTGCAGCTGAACACTTGAAAGCCCAAGGTTCAAGCGCCGAAGAAATTGCTGAAGCCAAAGACGCTGCAGCGATTATGGGCGTGATGAATATGTATTATCGCTTTCGATCTTATGTCGAAAAAGAAGATTACAAAAAACCGGCTGGCTTACGCATGAACGTTATGGCGCGTCCACTGAACGGCAAAGAAACTTTTGAAATGATGGCGCTTGCGGTGTCGATCATCAACGGTTGTCACGACTGCATTAAAAGTCATGAAGCAAGTTTAGTAAAACTTGGCATCGCCGAAGATAAAATTCACGATCTTGCGCGCCTATCAGCCACGATCAAAGGACTTGAAGCCTGCTTTAGACATACACGAGCGGCTTAATTAAAAAAATCTGACGGACTCAAAAAGATGCGCAATTATTTTGTAGCATCCGCCCCTTTTAGGGGGCTCGATCGGATTACTTCGCTGAAGCGCAATCGACGCCAATTGTTGCACAAACATTCCAGGCGCATCTGCTTTTGCACTTCCAAGAATGAAATTAAGCTGATGAGGAGTTTCTGATTCGGGATCATAAACTCTTTTAATTCCAATCAAACCAAATGACTCGCGATGCGCTTTCAAAAGTGATTCGCGAGCAGCGCTCGTCTCTTGAAAATCTACAGGTAGGCCGCTGCGAAATTCTTGCTTCACAACCATCGGAAATAAATATTCTTTGAGAATAAAGTTAGCGCCTAAGCCATTTACAGAGTGTGCATAATGAAAGGGTTTTCTTCCGTTTGGCGCCAGAGATGAAGGTGGATGATTAATTCTCTGAATACTTAAAAGCGCGCCGTCTCCTCCAAAGCTCATCAATATTTGAGGACCAAAAGAAGACCCTCGAACTCCGCCGATTGAAACTTTAAAAGGTTGGCCCGTAAATTTTTCTGCAGGCTTTTGAAAAGAAATACTCGTTTTCAGAGCATAGAATCTTTTTCCAAAAATATCTTTTAATGCCGATTCTAAATATGAAACTTTGCGCGCAGAATTTGGATCTTGTTTATCAAGAGCAAGAAAAGCAGCGCGAATAATAAGCACATCTTGCCATGGAGTATGAGAAATAACGGCGGGCGCTAATTCCGTTGGCTCGGGTTCTCTCCATTGCCACTGAGGCTCTACCGGACGACCCGTATTAAATAAACTTTCAGGATTCTCGAATCCGCTAAAATCCTGAGCAAAACAAAGATCGAGATTTAACGAGATGAAAGAAAGTACAAAAAAAACGGCTGATTTCATGAATAGCTCCTTCCCAGTATTGCGAACCCCTAAAAAGACCGATTTCTGACAAATACTGGATCTAGAGCCGATTGCAAGTCAAAGTCGAGGTCTCGAATTCGGCTTAATTTAACGAGCACCGCCACCCGCTGCTAAAACGTTTGGGCCCGACGAATCCATTCCGGCACCAACCGAGTAATTAACTCGCGAAACCGTATAAGTAGGTCCCGCTGATGTTCCCAAAATGGGAAGAGGCGCACAATCTTGAGAGCCCGTCGTACAAGTACTGTTACGAGTATTTTGAGGTTGAAGAATGATGCTGGCCCCAATCGGTTGACATGAGCCGGTGTTAAGCACCTGACCTGTTGCAAAAACTTCAGCCGTAGCTGTACCCGCAATCAAAATGGATCCCTTATTCATGCTCGCCATTTCGGTTCGAAGAAGTTTTGGACTTCCACTTACGAGAGCGGCTCCTGCTTCAGACGAAGGAACTTCTGTGATCATTTTGTTTGCCACGATATGCGCTTGAGCCACTTGAACAACAGCATTGGAATCGAGAGCGTTTGGAATCAGATCGCCTAAATTTTCTACAGAGGCAGAAATTTTTCCACTCACGATGGAAGGCAAATTATTATGTGCGACAAAACTTACGGTATCGGCAACAAGACCGACACGTGCTGCACCATCGAGAGATTTAACAGCGTAACTAAAACAATCTGCTGTGATACGATTCGCATTGGTGCAACTGGAGGTCTCTGAAGATGCAGAACTAATCCCACTCACACTCGCTTTTTTTGAAGTGATTGGAGCATTTACAAAAATTTTGTCGCTTGAAGCGATCAATGTAACCGGATGACTTGCTTCGAATGGCGCCGTCACAACTAAATCTGTTCCAGGTGTTGCGTACACGATAGTGCCCGAACGAGGCACCGTTGAAACCGAAGCTGTCGGAGCCTGAACGTCAGACGCTAAAGCTACACACTGCGTTCTCAACTGATCGCCATTCAAACTGACGGTGGCTTGATGACTTGGACAACTTACATAAGTCATTTTGGTGGCTGAAGAAGTTACATTCGACTCCACACTTGCTTTAAGTTTAGCCACTCCAGGGCCAATAAGTGCAGGAATAGAAATCGGAGCCGCAGATGCGGAAGGACATGCGTACGATGACAAATCCACTGTTGCCACTTGAACGACCGACGTTGAAACTCCGTCTTCAGGATCATTTAAAGCAGAAAGCGCTCTTTTATAAATTCCTGCTACTTTAGAAAGGTTAGCGGCCGCTTTATCTAAATCAACGGCGCCTCTGCGAATTGAAATCGTTCCACTCGCATAGTCCGAAGAAATAACATCGAGTGCACCATGACTTTGAAGATCTGAAATCGAAAAAAATCGAACGTCGTTACCTACGGTCAGGGTTTGCGAATTCGTAAAATTTCCATTTCCATTTCCGAATAAAGTAAAAATCGAATTTCCAGTTCCGGTGATTCCACGATCGGCAATGACAAGATCGGATTTACCATCGTTATTAATATCCATTGCTTTGAGTGTTTGCAGATTCGCTCCGACACTCATCGAATTTTTAAGCGTATAACTGCCAGCTCCGTTGCCTGCATAAATACTAACTGTTCCATTTCCTGCGACAGCAATATCTTTTTTTCCGTCTCCGTCAAAATCGCTCAAGGCTAAACCTCTCGCCGAAAAGGGAACTACGAAATTTGTTCTCGCCTGAAAAGTTCCGTCTCCATTTCCAAGAAGCGTCGAAACATATTCATCAGAGGTAGAAGCTACAACGACGTCAGGCTTTCCATCGCCGTTCATATCAGAAATTTGAACTTCATAATTACCTGCCGCTGAAATGGGATAAGTCGTTGGAGTTAAGAAACCACCGCTACCATTTCCAAGTGCCACGGTTAGATTGGGACTATCTCCACTACTTATTAAATCCGGAACTCCATCGTGATTGACATCGGAGAGAGTGACTTTTCGAGGGTGCGTACCCACCGCTACTATGGTGCGAGCCGCAAAAGTTCCATCGCCATTACTCAAAAGAATGGAAGCCGTATTATCGTAAAAATCTGCCGTGATAATATCTTTGCGGCCGTTGTTACGCAGATCTGCTGTGGTGACTGCAAAGGGTCCACTTCCCACCGTATAATCAACCGGAGTATTGTACGACCCATCGCTATTACTCGAGTAAACAGAAACGGTATTTGAATTATTTCGAGCAACGACAATATCGCTAACGTCATCGGAATTAAAATTTGCAGTTTCGATTCCGCAGATGGAAACATTCGCGGTGAGTGTGGTATTGGAATCAAATAATCCTGTTCCTACGAAAAGTTGATCATTGGTTAACAAACTTGAAAGCTCAGGATGACTTTTGCTGAGAGCAGAAAAATCGACGGGTGCATTGCTAATGATTTCGGTCGCAAGCGATCCGTTATCCCCCGTGTTTTTCATATAGATTGTTTTTGCAGCATTGAGCTGCGCAGAAGCGGCAATGAAATCACTCAACGCAGAAGCTCCCGCTAATGATTTATTCGCTGAACTTAAACGAGTATTCGAATCTTTAATATTACTAAATCCACCGCTACACATATTGGCTGTTTGAACTTTGGCAACTTTTGAAACATATTCTTCATTTAAGCCCGCGTCTGTGGGGCAAGTTGAAACGACGTTGACTAATTTGCCGTCTATCGTTTTTGAATAATCGACAGGCAGAACGCTTAAGCCATCCGAGTTTGATCCGAGAGAATAGTCACTCGGAAGTGCAAGACGCACAATGTAAGATGCCGACGCATTTGCCGAACCCGAGGGTGTGGTTAAAATTAATTTTACATCCAAGTGGGATAAAGGGTTCATCAGCAAACCTGATGTATTGGCATTTGAAATGGAGTCGATCGTTACACATTTTACGCACAACACGCGCGCAAAAAGATAAACATCATCTTTGCTCATCGCATACGTGAGTTCAAAACTTCCAGGTGCTTGTGTGGAAGAAAGATTAACAGAACTTACGCTAGGTCCACCCAAAATTCCGGTAGTTGTTTTAAGACCTCCAAAAGTCCAATTAGGAATATTCACGGTCTGAGTTTTCATCAGTAAGTCTCGGCCCTGAGCTGAAAAAATTTTGGCGAGATCCGCTTCAACCTGGTCGCGTAAATTAGAGAGCTCAAAATTTCTAAAATTTCCTTTAGATTTATCGGACGTCAACTTGAGATTGTATTGCGACTTCGTCATGAATCCTACGATCGCGGTGACAATCACGACCGTAAACACGATGGCTACAGCTAGCGGAGTCCCCATTCCCATATTGTTACTTCTTGTTTTTGTATACATCTGGTTTTTCCCTTTTATATTTAAGACAAAGTATACCCGGACGGAGATTTCGAAATATGCATGGTATATCTCACTTTTCCATCAACAACTTGGGGGATATGTGGATTAAAATTTTCGGGCGCCCCTGAATCTGACGAACTTTCAAAAACAATCTCAAGATGAATGGCTACAATATTATTCCAACTGCACTGATTGCTCTGAGTTGAATGAGCAAACCATCTCGAATTATTTTTGCTCGCACAGTCTGATGTTTTATCTGAATCTGTCGTCGCAAGTTCGTAGCGAATCTGCATCGTGGCTACATCCTCACCTACTTTGCTCGCTACTCCATTGACACTTCGATAAAGTCCGCGAGTCACTCCACTTCCATTTCCGATTTGATAAGTGACTCGTTGAACGCGATAAATTTGCGGAAGATTTGTTTGAATCGCTGAGCGAATAGCGTTCACCACATTGGCGTCAGAACCTATAGTTGAAAAAGTCGAGACTTGATTAGGAGCACTACCCGTCACATGAACGGAACCAGAAACCTGAAAAAGCTCTTTTCGTTCATTCACAACGACGATAAATAAATCTTCAGCGAGTGTTGCAGTAGCAGTGAAATCTCCGTTCACCGTAAGAGTAACGCTGCCCGAAGTTCCAGATATATCGGCAATATCAAAACTTGAACTCGTTGAGAGACTTGGATCCGCTACAAACAATTGAAGTCCATCGGATGCATCGCTTCCCGTGTCTTGAAATGGTGATCTCAAAATTCCAAATGTTTGAGTCGAAGCGAATTGACTGCCAGCATTGGTATACTCACCATCTATTTTCTCGGAATTTTTCAAATCAAATGAAAATAAAGAATCTAATTGCTGGCCCGCAAGAACGTAATCCGACACCAAACTTGATTCTCTTTGCTTAGCTTGAATTTTATTTATGATGTGCATGACAGCTAAAGTGACACCGGCCATGACAACGACCGAAATCATCAGTTCGATAATAGAGAAGCCCCTCTCCCCTGCTGCCACGCGTCTACGATCCATAGATCAATTTTACGTGATTAAAGAGCCCGCTGTAAGAGATGCAAAAAAAGTTGTCGAAAACTTATGATTAGTAAAATAATTGCATTAAACGATGCCGCAGGAGCGTCAAAATCTAGACAGTGCAAAGATTCAAATTGAGTTCAACAGTTTAAGAACTTAGAGCCCGATACTTATTCCGCTAAGGATTTTATCGAGCTTCTTTCAACTTTGATTAATACGCGAGTACAAGGTTTTGTGTTTGAGTCCGATCTTAGAATTCGAAGAGCTTCTGGATGCGGAATAAATTTTTGAGAATCAAACGATCCAAAAATAAAATCCACAGATTCTGCAGAAGAATTTCTTACGCCAATCAAACCAAAATCCGGCCGACGAGATTCTAAAAATCTAGCGAAATCTTCCGTCTGAACGACTTCTACCTCTGCATTTATATTTCCCAATTCTTTGTTCAAAATCACAGGTGCTAAAAATTTTCTCAAAATAGTACTGGCAAGATCACTTTTAGTAACTTGATTGGAATGAAATGCTTTGGGTTCAAGTAATCCATCAAATGAATTTTCAGTTCGAGTTGAAGCTCGAAGCACTCCATCCTTTGAAAACTCCATCAACAGATGTGGAGCAAATATTGAGTCTTCCGAACTACCGAGCGAGACTCGAAAGTTTTGTCCCGAATAAGATCCAAAATATTTTGTAAAAGAAATAGCCGCTATCATACCGCTTTTAGAATTATCTAAATCTATCAACAAATCTTTTAGACTGGCTTTTTCTCGAGAAGACTTTGCTTCGATAGATAAAAGCGCGGCTCTTAAAATAAGGACGTCTCTCCAAGGCATCATGGAATAATTCGGGTGTGCTAAAGCACCAGACTCTGCTGGCTTAGGTCGTGGAGGGAGTTGTTTGGGCGGTTGCGCAAAACTAATTTGCACAAACGTATAAGCAAAAATAAAAAGCATCGATATTCTGAGCATGAAGTCTCCGTATATATATGTAGCGCTTATGCGCCGAATACCCCTACCATCAGAGGTCAGATTTGCCAAATTTATGCTGGCGAAGCCTAAGATTTCGGGTTAATTCTTTCGAGATTACGCGGGAGTAGCACAGTGGTAGTGCGTCTGCTTGCCAAGCAGAAGGTCGAGGGTTCGAACCCCTTCTCCCGCTGATTTCGATTTCTTGAGATCCCCGTCTTTAGTGAAGGCCACCGCGGTTAGCCATCATATGTAAAAGCACCATACATCCGCCCATGGCTGAGCCCAAAACAAAGCCGTCGGACTTTGCGAGAGTTTCTGCATTCAACAAATAATTCGCCAGCTTTGGCTTGATGCGTTCCTCTTGAAATCTCGAAAGAGCTTTCATTCCCCCAATTGAAATTCCTAAGCCATAAGTGGCGGCGACATATCCGAAACTATAATGAGAAAGATAAGACAAAGCCGCGAGATTGACAGCGGACGCCCCGAGAAATCCATACATAAGCCCGTGTCCCAGAATAATCCGTGGATGTATCGGACGAGGACGAATGCTCGCTTTCAGCCCTAGGGGAGTACTTTTTTCTGAAATAGAAAGCTTATCGAGTTTGGATCGAAGTTCTAAATACGATCGACCGATCTCTCGCAAGTTTTCATATTTTTCGGAAAGTTCCTCATAGCGAAAATTATGAAAATATTCCAATAGTCGAACAGGATCGCTCAATATTTCGTAAGCTTCATCAAGCATCTCAATCTTTGTTTGGATTCGAAGATCGGAGGGGTTCAACTCAAGCTCAGCATCGAG
The DNA here is from genome assembly GCA_017302715.1 of Deltaproteobacteria bacterium. GTDB lineage: Bacteria > Bdellovibrionota > UBA2394 > UBA2394 > UBA2394 > JAFLCD01. The sequence continues at coordinate 133,754 of JAFLCD010000002.1, read as the reverse complement.
TGCAGTTCGATGTATCCGATAAGCCTCTTCAATTTTGATTTCATTAATATGATCAGTGATCTCGATTCCCAGGCGATCAAAAATATTTTTCGAAAAATAATCGGGGCTTTTATCGACCGCAAAAGCCGCGGAGTTCAAAAAAACGATCGCCACGAAACTGAATGAAAATTTAAACATTTTTTTATAATCTGCAAATAACATGCCAAAATCCAGGGCACCAGCCGAAAAATAAAGCCAACGCTACTTGGTCGACGGCATATCTTGTGCTATGAGCAGAACGATTCTGAACAGCCTTAAGGTCTCTTACCAATTTAGGGAGAAAAAATGATATTCCAAAACCTAGCCATTTTATTAATCCTCGCTACTCAACCCGGCGAAGTAAAAGACTTACTCAAAGCCCCGCTTTCATATGATTTGAAAGCAGCCGACACCTTGCTTGACGGTCGATCATGGGCGTCGACAAGTCCGCATTTTTCGAATCCAGATAATTTTACGATCGGACTCGGCAAAGCTAAAGAGGGCGTCATGTGGGGCGATGTTTCCGTCGGCTTTGCTACGAGTGCGACTCTCACTCTCAATGCCACAGGAAATAACGGAAAAATGAAAAAGGGCGAGGTCGTTTTTAGTGTCGTCAATTTGCGCTTCGACAAAGAGTCGGGCACCTATAAGGGCATCGGATCTTTCATGGGTCGATCCCACGCCAATTGCCCCATTCGCACGCGAACGTCAAAAGTCACTGTAAGAATGTGGCCGCGTCAAGCCTTCCAGGGTGCGTGGCATACAATCGAAGGTTACCCCGACGATTGGGAAGAAAATAAAGACTGTGTTCGAGTCAGCGTTCCAAAACCTGTGTCATCAGGATTTGTTCGCACATTCACCACGGTCGAAACCATTCGTGCCATCGAACAAGCTTCGTCGATTTTTAAAGAAGCTGAGCCCGCAGTATTGGCGGCATATGCGGAACTTCAGTCGAAGCGTGAAGCTCAAATTCAAGAGGCCGTCGGAAAGATCAAAGACATTGTCGAAGCATCAAAAGCGCGAGAGAAATATAAAAAGGAATATCTCGATCCCATCGCTCTAGCGAAGGCAGAAATCGCCGAAGTAAAAAGCGCGATGTCTCAAACTGAATGGGCTCTCAAATTTGGTGGCCACGTAAAATACAAAACATTCTGTAATGAGCGATTCGAAAAAACTGCCTCGCTAAAAGAGCCGAATTCAAAACTTTTTGAAATTACAGCGATGGCGATGGATACAGCGATTGGACTCAGAAACCTGAAAGCCCAGTTGGCAGCCCAGAAGGCCAAGGCTAAAGGAACTTGAAGAAATTTAATCAGATTAATTGTTAGAGCAATCGAATTTGTCATAAGCATTTGCAAAGATAACAAAGTCAGCATCGTTGACAGCGCCGTCTCCATTGAAGTCCGCAGCGCAGTAAACGGGCATTTTTGAATCATCACAGCTTAAAATATTATAAGAATTCGGGGATGTCCGTTCAAATTCGCCGATTGCCAGCCATAGCTAAAAAGTCCCGCAAAACGAACGCTATCAGAAAGATGTCTACCCGTATGAATCACCCTATCGTTTACTAAAAATGAAACGAGATGATTTTTAGTATCGAGGTTAAGTCCCACTTTATTCCAAATTTTTGGATCGACATAATCTGTTCCAGACCACCACAAATTATTTACGTCGTCCGAGCCATCTTGAACTTGAACAAAATTTCCTCGATGGCCAACTTGAATAATCCCAATCGGTAATCCGGAGTTATCAGAAACCAGTAAGCCCATATTTGTGTCACGACTCAGACCTGAAACACGGATAAGTTTTGTCCAAACACTTATTTGCAAAACTTGCCTGCCGTCTTCTTCGCTTGGAAAAGACGTATACACCAGCGACAGATCTCGATCTTGAATCATCTTTAAAATATCGGCTACACATCCAAGAGACTTCTTAAAGTACGCAAGATTTAGCCAGCATAATGTATAAGCGGGGTTTATAGCCTTTTGTGACTGGCATTAAATTTGCATTATTTTATGGCTATGAGTGAAAAATACTATTTGATTTTATTATTTGCTATGGCGTTTACCGGATCAGCTTGTGGTCCAAATGAAACTGCAAATCAAAGAACTTCTCGACAGCAGGCGACCGACTCGAATTCATATACCAGTAATTATTCTTCCAAAGTGAGTAAAGATTCTCCCATTAGTTACTGGAGATTTTCTTCTTACGATGCATTCTTAGATTTAGGTGTTTCTGCACAAAATATTCAGAGCATTAATCCACCAAACTATTTTGAAGGTGGTCCGCTTCTCTTGGATGACACCAAAGCGATCCCGTTAATTTCGTCTACATCATCCATCGTTATTCCTCACTCCCCTAATCAAATTCAATTGCCTTTTACTGCAGAAATTTTTGTTCGTTCGGCTTTTTTAAATCAAGGAGCCACGAGTTACAATAAAATCGCTGCGAAAATGAACTGGGGCGGATCTACTGGAGGCTGGCAACTCGTAAGCAATAATGGTGAATATAAATTTCAGTATGCGGTAAATTATGCGACTTCAAATATGACTGAAATGGTGAGCTTAGGGCTTGCCTCCACTCAGTGGGTTCACCTTGCTGTCACCGTCGATTTCAACGGCGTAAAAACTTATCGAGATGGAAACCTAGTCGCCTCTGGAAACTGGCTGGGTACACCGCAAACTTCTAGTTTCTCTGGTCCTCTCGTTTTAGGACAAAACTCAAATCTCTGCGATGGCACGGTCGAAGGAACCGACCCTGTTAAATTGAATAAATGTCGCGGCGAAGCTTTTCAAGGCGCTGTCGACGAATTTGCCATTTATCCTGTCGTGCTGACAGCTTCTCAAATTAAAGCGCATTACGATGCAGCGATTTCTCAAGGTCTTCAAAATTAAAATGAAAAATAGATGTTAAGACACCTCATACACCTTTTACTCCTCGCTTCTATCTCTGGCTGTAGTGGTGGTGTTGTAGTTTCGGATCCCCCTTCCTTGTTGGGGGTAACAGAAAATAACACTCCGACGCTTCAAGAAAATATTCAAACTCTTAAAACAAAAATGCATCTGATGACGTATGCAGTCGCCGATCAAAATTATTTAGCAGCCAGTGCCGCAGGGATTCATCTCTTTCATGTAAATGGAAATATTATGGGAGACGACTCAGGTTTTACCCAAGCTTTTCGGCCCGATAAAAATACTTTTAATCCTACCGCTCTTTACAACGAAATGGACACGATTCTAAAACAAGATCCATCCGCCCAGTTTGTGGTTCGACTCACGATCGCAGCTCCAGACTGGTGGCTGAAAGAAAATCCTCAGCATGCCGATCTGAATTATGATTATTCTATCGGCGGCACATTGCAAAAAAAGAGTACCGGAATTTTGTCGTCTCCTTTTTTACGATCGACTCTTAAGAATGAATTCCAGAACTTGCTAAATGATATAAAACAGAATGGAAGAATTAAACGCATACGCGGATTCATTTTGTTAGGTCTGCAAACTCAAGAATGGTATCCCTACGACGCGGGCACCAGCCTTACGATGCTCGGCAAAGATGCTTGGACTCTGCAAGCTTTTAGAGAGTGGGTTCAAAAAAAGTATGTATCGGAAGAAAATTTAAAAACGGCTTGGGGAAATGGTGGAATCTCCTTTTCGAATATAAGAACTCCTTCAGATGAACGTCGACGAGCTGCAGATAATCAAAATACATTTCGGCAGTTACCCCGCGATCAAGATCTCATCGATTTTTATTCTTTCTATAATCAATTAATCCCCAGTTTTGTAAATGAAATGGCATCGGTAGTAAAAACTAACTCTTTCGCTAAAGAAATTCCTGTCGGATTTATTTACGGTTATATGAATGAATTCAGAGGAGATGAAACCTTTGGTCATAACGCCCTTGGATTGGCACTTCGTGAGCCAAATATTGATTTTATTTTAACAGAAGCCTCGCAAGTTTTTAGAGATTGGGCAACGGGAGCCGATCTTGAACGAGGTCCCTTTTTAAGCGCTGCCTTAAATGGAAAATTTATTATGTATGATAACGATCAGTACATGCCCGGCACAAAACAAAGATATATTGAGCTCTGTGAAGGCTATCGAGGAAGTCTTTCTGATGCTGATTTTTATCAACAGTTTCCTCAGTGTAAGCCTGAATATATTGACTATATATTTCGACTCAGCGGTTCACATAATGTCTATCGCGAAAATGTGAATGAAACTTTTTCGATTTATAAACGATATTTAGGATTCACGCTTTCAAGCGGAGTTGCATATTCACTTTTTCCATTCTATGGAAAAGAAATCGATTATTCACCAGGACTCTGGAGTTTATTAGGTGAGCTTCGAAAAGCTTATGAATCTGCGAGATCTTTATTTTTAACGAACACTTTATCCAAAACAGATTCATCGGCAGCAGAAGTGCTAGTCATTTCGGATGAAGCCTCAACTTTTTTTGTGAATCAACAAATCAGCACCTCTGAGCAAGTCGCTTTGGGTGCTCAGTGGGGACCAACAAATCATTTACTTAATCGAAATCTCAGCCTGACTCGATTGTCACTGCGACAAATGGGGGCTCCCTACGATCACATTTTGATGAGTGATATTGAAAAAGTGAACCCCGCTCAATATAAAGTCATTATCTTTCTAAATGCGTTTTCGCTAAGCACAAATCAAATTACTTTTATTCGAGAAAAATTTCAAAACAATGGTAGAACCATCCTTTGGAATCATCTTGCGGGTTATGCCACCGATGGAAAAATAAGCGCAGCAAATACAGATAATCTTGTCGGATTTCACATCGTAACATCAGCTCCCAAGCAAAGTTCTGAACATGGATTTCAAATTTCAAACTTTCATCCTATTGCTCAAAAAATTCTCAGTAACTCGCTTTATCAGTTTTCATCCAATCCCGCAGATGTATTGAATATGGGAAATTTATATCCTTATGCGGCTGATGGAAGTGCATCGATTCTGTCTTATTATCCGGGAACTTTATTCACCAATATGGCGATAAAAGATTTTGGAATCTATAAATCTATATGGGCTTCCGATGCAAATTTTTCTTCGGTCATCTATCGAGAAATTCTGCGAGATGCTGGTGTGCATATTTATAATGAGAAATCGGATACTACGTATGTCTCACAAAAAACTTTTACTCTTCACGCCATTAATGATGGAAGCCGCTTCTTGAAATTTCCAAAACCTATTCGCATTTATGATTTAATGAGCGATCAAGAGCTCACATCCGGACTGCCTGTGATGGAATTTCAAACGCCTCTACTTAAAAAAGGTGAGACAATTAATTATCGCTTAGACTCGTTATAGGCATCAAAATCTGAAACTAGCGATGGGCAAAAGCATTGCGATGCGTTTTGTTTTTAATTTGATAACGCCGTGTTTCTGCCAATCTCTAATTATTAAGGATCCAGTTCTGTGCAAAAAAACAGTCAAGTGAATTCATCCAACAAACGTTTAGGCCGGTCAGTATAACGGGCTTAACCGTCTTCACCCGCTCCGATCTTTACCGCAAAATCACCCGATTTCAATCAACTCGACAGAAACTTCGACCACTGCTAATCGAGCAAAGATTTGATAAAAACATCGGCAAAATTTTGGGCACTTCAGGTATTTGCTCTCAGCTGTTTAGCTTCGTCTGCTGGTTACGGCGCGCGCGCCGAATCGAATCCTGCACTGCAGCCAACATGGAAAAGAAAATGCATTGAGATGGTGATGCGGATGGGCCTCGATCCATTTTTAACCGAAGATTCTGTTTATCGCTCTACCTTGAAGCGCACAAAGTTAGACACGAAATGGAAAGACGAAATTACTCAAATGGGCGCGACCGACATTCGAATTCTAAGAGCGAATGAAGACAATTATTATTTGGTTTTGAAAGAAGGGGTTTATCATTTTGCGCGTAATTTAAAAGATCAAATCGATGATCAAGGCACCTATAATCATTCTTGGAATATTACTTTTTATCGAACCGAGGTTGATTTGGGGCGACTTAATTTTCCGAACTATCGACTTTTAGAAGTGATGGGAACTTACGAAAGCATGGGCATCGATCGCGACTCGCTATTTGAGAGAACTCTGCCTTCGAGTTTTCTAGAGCCAAAGCACGATACGCTTTTTGGAATCGACGAACACTTTAATGGATTAACACGCAATCATCCCATTCGCGTGATCAGCATTCCGTCTTCGCGACTTTCGACAGACATGACTGAAAAGATCAACCGAGTAATCGTTGGGGGGGTTCTTGGAGGACTCGCAACGGTGGTAGGAAGTCCATTTATTTTATATTTCGGCCGAAATATTTGGCCCATAAGCCAACTCAAACTTGCGCCACAGGAAGTCATGTTTGCGGGTATGGGAGTAATGATTGGGATCCCCCTTCTTGGAGCAGCTTATGATGCCTTTTTAAAAAGAGATCAGAACGGTCTGCAAAAAAATTTCAAACGTGAATTTGAAGATATTATTTTTGAAACTATAAACTTAGATCAAATTAAAAAATTAGCGAAAGGCCAAGAATCTTTTGTCGATCTCAATATTGGAGTTTTGCGATTATCAGATCGCAATATTAAACCTCGAGCTCCAAAAGAGAGTCAGGGTCATTGGCGATTTTGGGATACGAATGAACTCAAGTCATCACGTGTGGATTTGAAAAATTCCTACGAATGGGCGAATCCGACTTGGGAAATCAATTTTTCAGGACGAGTGATTCTTTCTGGAAAATTTGAAAAACAAGGACAGAAAAAAATATTAAAGATTAGCAAATTTGAAGTGCGACTTGAGGATCCAGAATTTGAAAGTTTAGGAATTCAGCAAATAAGAAAAAATTACGCTTTCGAAATTTTATATTCTTTCTTTGGCCCACATAATCTCGATCAAATCGAACTTATCGATAAGGCCGAAATTTTGATATCCGGACAAAACGAAATCTCTATTCAATTAGGCCTATGAGCTGAAGAACCGGCTATATCCACTTCTCCTTCCAGTTTTAATTCTATTTAAAAAATCGAAAAAACAGCTCGGGCTGAGGAGCTCTTCTCATATAATCTTTTAAAAATAGTCGTAGGGCTGTAACCGAAACCTGTTTCGGCCTATGCTCACCTAAAAAGTCTAGCCATTCGGTAGACATCATCTGCTCACCTGCTTCATTTTTATAGATCGTGGCTGAAGAAATATCTCTATGAAGAAGATTCCAGTTATTGGGATATGAAAGATATTCGTCAATGAGACGAGCGCGCTGTAATTCTTTTTTTTGCAGTTCGGTGTCCTTCATTAATTTGCCAGCCCAATGTTGAATCGAGTTTGGCTCATCGGCAGCGAAAATATCTAAACGATCCATTTCATAAAATAATTTAAGATGTGGATCAACTTTTGCACTCCATTCTCTTTCATGGCTTAAATCTAAAACTTTTGAGAAGAGTGTAACCCTTGTCCCAAACTGATTATTCAAAGGCAGCACCCAATTAGGAATCAAAACGATTGATGAAAGTGCGGCGGTCGCAAGCAAAGTTTTTGCCATTCGCCATTTTGAAAAATAGTTTACTTTCTGAGTATCGTCGCGACCGATTGCTTCATCCGCAAAATGCGAAAAGCCATGAGGAAATTTGCTCTCAAGTAAATTCATATCTTTTTTTGCGATGGCATGCCGGATCACTGCCTCAGATGCGATATTGAGTGAATAAGCCGAAGTAAGGGGATAAAATCCGGCTCTCAATTCTTTTGCCAACCCATCAAATTGAATTGTTGCGAGGCCGTTTCTTTCAACAGAAATTACAACACCCTCCGGCGCAATGAGAGCGGTAATGCTTGTTCCGTCTGCATCCCTATAAAGTGGCATGGCGGCCAATCCTTCAAAGGGAGCTTTGATAGGCTCGCCCGCTTCTCGGATTATATTTTTACAAGATAGCCAGGCGCACTCAGCTTTAGAAAAAAAACTGAGTGCGATAGCTAAATTAAAAAACAAAAGAAATTTTACGAAGGCATTCATTTCACAAACACTCGCCAAGAAAAAAGACTACTGAGAACACCAAGTGGTGGGATCTCCATTAAAATGTTGTACGCAACTTTTGCAAGAGTGTTTACAACCGAGACAACCCGAGATGCCACCTGGCTGAATCGTATCTCCATCAATATTTCCGCACAAATACATGGGTTGAGTATGTTCGCTTCCCCAAGTAAATGGATTTAGCCAATGCCAACCGACAACGATCATTCCGCTTTGAATATCGTATTGCATCGTATCGATCTCTGCATCATCTGGCATAACCGATACTTGTTGTTTTTGGTTCACGATTGGTGCTGCTGAGAGATCGTGAGCAAATGATGTTACTAAAGTTAGAAAGCTCATCAAGCCGAGCAATTTAATTTTGATTGTCATAAAATTCCTTTCGATTTTTTTTGAGAGACGCCATAAATCTGCCTGCACTTCACATTGCAATTTTCGTGCTGAGTTTTGAGAAGGGGAAAAAAGGCTAAACTATTGAAACTACATCTAGAATTGGACGAGGGTTGTAAAAGGCTGAGAAAAGGAGCCTCATGATTGGGACACGGATATCCCTATGATTTTAAATCAGTCGGTTCTTGCCCGGAATTCTCGACTTATCTTTATCGAATGCAAAAATTAATTTTTTGAATTCTTCGAGAGCGGCGAGTTGCATATAACCGCGATGTTTTTGAATGAGCTCGACAAGCTCAAAGGGAACTTCGATTTCATCTTTGCTAGAAATTTTTTCGAGTACGAGCATACCTTCCGAGGTTTTATACTTGTCGCGATATTCTTTTTCGAGGCCTAAACTTTTTAGAATCTTAAAAGGATAGGACTCAAAATTTGGATCTAGCATATCTCTATTGTGACATAGGCTCGAAGACCGGGGCGAAGCACAATTCCTCAAGCTGCCAGAATTATTACCCGAGGGGGCTTCACGAAATCTCAAACTCAGGTTATAAAACATCCTCTTCATGCGGCGCGCACTCAATAAATACCTCCTTTACGAAGCTTCCGTTACAGACCCTAAAGACGATGTTAAATTATTTAATCGATTTTACCGTCTAGCTTTTTTAAAGGACGCGCATCTCTATCGCGAAGATTTTTGTGGCACTTTTGCACATTCAGTTGAGTGGATAAAACTTCATCCTCAAAATAAATCTTACTCTCTTGATCTTTCTAAAGAGCCTCTGAATTACGGGATAAAAAACCATCTCATTCGTCTTTCGCAGGAAGAAAAAAAGAGACTCAGCATTCGAAGACAAAATGTACTTCATGCTCGCACACCTAAAGTTGATCTCATCACGTCGATGAATTTTTCTTATTCTTGTTTAAAGACGAAAGCTGAACTTAAGAAATATTTTCAAAATGCTTTTAGATCTCTTCATAAAAAAGGAATGCTTTTGATTGATGTCATGGGAGGCTCTGAAGTTCAAGCTCCCAATATCGAACGAACCAAAATTTCGCTCGGTCGAGGAAAACCCAAATTCACTTATATCTGGGAACAAAAAAACTTCGATGCGATTAATCATGAGGCCCGCTTTGCCATTCATTTTCAAATGGCTGATTCAAAGCGAAAATTAAAAAATGTTTTCACTTATGATTGGCGCCTTTGGAGCTTGCCTGAACTTCAAGATCTAATGAAAGAAGTGGGCTTTGATGATGTGCATATTTACTGGGAAGGCACTCGCCGAAATTCTGAAGAAGGCAATGGCGTCTTTACTCGGAAAAAAAGCGTTGCCGACTGCGAAGTATGGATCGCTTATATTGCTGGGATTAAGGCGTAGAGAGCCCTACATTTTTTCGCAGTAAATTATTAATTCTTGACTCTAGATTTTTTAGAATGCGTTTACGGATTTCAGGATCTAAATTTTTTATTCGTGAATCTTCAGAGAATTTTTTAAAAACGTTTTGATTAAAGTCGAGATAGCTTTCAAAAACAGCATCGTTCGCTGAAGCTCTTCCTTTTGCATAAACTCCACTGCCTAAAATACGCAGATGATTTGATACAATTCTCATTTGTTGATGAGTTGGAAATGCATTTAATTCTATTGTCCACTCCACCAACCAATCGAGAACGGATTCTCTTTCATAGATAACAATTCGCTCACCGACATCTGCAAGTTTTGCCACAAAGAAAGCACAGGGTCTGTGATAAGCAAAAGCAGCTGTCACAAAAACAAACTGAAACAAAAGATAAAAATAAATACTTCGCCAAATCATGTTTTCTATCTCATTTGCAATTTTATGCCCGAGGCAACCCCCTGAAGCAACGCTTAGACTCACCGCTCTAAGCTATAATTCTCCGCAGCAATGTACTCAAATCGCGAAGTCTTGCAAGATGGCGAGGTCTATTCTCGGCAGGTAATTATGTCATAATAGATGAATCCATCATGACGGCAAAAACAGATCCAGAATATGGCAAGGGAGTCGCAAAGGTTGGTGAGGGCGATCCACTCTCTCCTATTCTTGCCGAAATTCGCCTAGGCGTAAAAACGGCAGTTTCTAAAGAAGATTTTGAGATTCCGCTTCTGCCGCATGTGGCGAGCCAAGTTTTACAGATGGCCAATAATCCTAAAGCGGGAATTCCTGAAATCGAAAATTTGGTGAAGCAAGACCAAGTTATTGCCGCCAAAATTATTAAAACGGCAAACTCCCCTTTTTATCGCGGACTCTCCAATATTGTTTCGCTGCGAGATGCGATGGGAAGAATGGGACTTAAAGCTCTTAAAGACATCGTGTTTTCGCTTTCGATTCACTCCAAAGTTTTTAAAATTAAAAGTTTTGAACCCGTGCTCGATTCTATTTGGGATCACTCGGTCGCCTGTGCAGCGATTTGCCAACATATCGCGAAGAAAAAAGGAATGGATGCAGAGCATGCATTTCTCGCGGGCCTTGTTCACGACATCGGAAAACCCGTGCTCGTTCAAGTCGTTTCAGAATTTGAAGAGAAGCAGCGAAAAATGATGATTGAAAAAATGCGAGCTCAGAAAAAAACTTTTGATCCCAAAGATTGGAAGATCGATAAGCTTCGCGATATGTTGTTGCCGATTATCTTTGACGAATATCATGGAATTGTTGGAGCACTCGTTGCTACGAAATGGAAGCTTCCCGGTACTCTCTCTGAAGTGATTCGCTTTCATCATGATTATGCTCAAGCTAAAGAGGGTCAAAAGATGGCCGCCCTCGTTCACGCCGCGAATATTTTTTGTCATCACTTTGGCTTAGGACACGAAGCGAAACCGGTCGATCTCACTCAACAGAAAGCATTTTTTGATCTTGGCTTTACGATTGATCAAATCAAAGTTCTTGAAAAAGAAATTCCTGAAATTGCAAAATCTTTAATGGGTTCGCTTTAAGTTTTTCCAACCGCGATCAGCCACTCTTCGGGCGGCTGAATCAACTTTCGAGTTTGCGTATTAAAAAATCCCACCTGAAAAACAGCGGCGCAGTGCAAAGTTCCATCTTCGCCGATCATATTTTGATGAATTTCAGCGATCTTAGTTTCGTAATGAGCAATCTGAGATTCGATCGTGATTTTGGTGCGAAGTTTTAGTTCACGTTTAAATTTCAAATTTACTTCAAGTAAAACGGGGCCCATATGCCTAGCTTTGATCTTTTCAAGGCCAAAACCACCTTGTGTGATCCAGTCCCATCGTGCCTGCTCGAAAAGGTCTAAATAGGCCGCATTATTCATATGTCCAAAGCTATCGAGATAACGTTCTAAAATAACAACGGGATAAAAATGCTTTTTCCAGCCCATGAAGCTAAGAATGACAGAAATTCCCTCCTTTTAATAAGAGATTTCGCCAACTTCAGCTTCAAAAATCGAATTTGAATCCTTAAGATCGCTCTATGTTTTTAACTTCTTTGACCTTAAGTTCTTTGCTTTTAACTTCGGCTTTTCAAAATCTTCCAAAGTCTTATCCCAATAATATAGGTGGAACGGGCGGAAGCCTTCGAACTTTTTCGGCGGTTCCCAATGAACCCACTACGTTTGGTGTTCAGCTACTTGGAAACTTTTTTTACGATACGAATTTTATTAATTCGCAAAAGCAAGGGCGTAACCAATTTAGACTCAACGGAAATTATACTTTTCAAGTGGGAATTCCTGTCGAAGTTTTTGCAGGCGTAGGATTTACCTACAACGAAAATTCAAACGCTCAAGTTTCGACAACCATGACTACTTTTTTTGAAAACTTAGATATCGGTCTTCGCGCTGGAAAAGAAATCGCAAGTAGCGGTTGGCATCTTGGAGGTTACGGATATGTGCGAGGATTTTCTGGACCTCGAGCTCCTCGAAATGCAAGTGGTGCGCTTGTTACTAAATCGGGTCCACAAGTTAGTGGCAGCGTCGGTTTTATTTCGACTTTAGATTACGCCGAGAAATTTGAAAATTTTCCGTTTAGACATCACCTCAACATCGGGTATCGCCTTCCTAACGGAGACATCACAGGTAGCACTCAAGATTTCAATCGCTTCGCTCTCGACAGTTTTAAATATCAAGCCATCGTCGGCGTCATGGCACTCGAACTCATTTATAAATATGTAAAACCATTTCTCGAATATTCGATGGAATATGCGATTGCTACCGGCACTGACTCTGTAAAATTTTCTGACAACCGAAAGCGAATCACTCCGGGAGTTCGCATCACTCCTTTTGATGCTTTTAGTATTTTAGTAGCCACCGATATTTCTTTAGGGGGGCCAAAACAAAATTCTGTAGGTGGAATTCCTCGAAATCCTCCTTGGGATATTTATATTGGCGCTGCTTTTCAAACTCTTGGCAAAAAAATCGGAAACTCGGTTGGAAGTTTGCGCGGTCTAGTAAGCGATTCCAACACAGGTCTTCCTCTTTCGGATGTAAAAGTTTCAGTAGTCGGAGAAACTTTGTTTCCGCTCGATACAGACTTAGCCGGATATTATGAATTCAAAGATTTGCCTAACGGAGAATATCAAATTCGATTTGAACGTTTGGGATACGAACCTATCGTTAAAAGTTTTTCGATTCGTAACGGAGATAATTCTGTTTTAGACACCAGTCTTTCGATCGCGGGCCCCAAGATGGGAAGCGTTCAAGCCACCGTAATTGATTCCGAAACAAAAGAGCCGATTAAACGAGCTTTCGTCACCGCAACGGGAATGGATTCTAATCTTTCGACCGATGATTTAGGACAAATTAAAATTGGTTCTATTCAAGAAGGAAAACAAACCATTCACATCGAAGCTCCTGGTTATTTAGCTCAAGATTTCTCAGTCGAAGTTTTGCCTAAACAAGGAATCACTCAGACTTTGGAACTCAAAAAAGCTCCTCCACAAAACGGAGTTTGTAGCGGCGTCATCAAAAATAAAGATGGCACACCTCTAACGGCAGTGATTTCTTCGGCTGATGGAAAAATTGCTCCCTTTGGAACGAATCCACTTACCGGAGAATTTTCGCAAACACTTCCTGCGGGAGTTTCAGCTCTTAAAGTGCAAGCCGAAAATTATATGCCTCAAGAAATTAATTGCGATGTAAAGCCAGGCGAAAAAACTTCGATGGATATCACACTCGAAAAACCTAAAGAGGCTGTGGTCATCGACAATAAAATTATTTTACCTGAGGCCATTTATTTTGAATTCGGTTCTGCAAAAATCAAAGATGAGTCGCTGCCTGTGCTCGATCAAGTGATCAAAATCTTGATTGGCCGAGATGACTTCAAAAATTTGCATATCGAAGGGCATACCGACAATGTGGGCTCCGATGCAGCCAATGAAAAATTATCGACGAGAAGAGCTCAAGCCGTTCGCACTTACTTAGTTAAACAAGGAATTAAACGAGATAAAGTTCAAGCGGCGGGATTTGGAAAAACAAAACCTGTTTCGACGAACACTACTTCTGAAGGTCGAGCTGAAAATCGAAGAGTCGAATTTAATATCGAGCGCGGTGAATCCAATTAATGATTTATTGGGATTACAATTCAACATCGCCGCTTCGTAAACGAGTGAAAGAGAAAATGGCATCGGCTTTGGATGCGCAATATGCAAATCCAAACTCGAGCCACAGTCTAGGCCAGAGCGCTCGGCATGCGATCGAAAAAGCTCGCAGAACTTTAGCGAAATCTATGGGATGCGAGCCGGGCGAACTTATTTTTTCGGCTTCGGCGACGGAATCGAATTTGATGGCGCTCTGGGGACACTGGATGCTTCGCTCTCAACAAAATCCTGAATTCAAAAAAATTCTCGCAAGTCCGATCGAACACAGTTCAGTGCATGAGAATCTTTTATGCTTACAAGAAAAATTCGGAGCTCAAATTGTTTTCACTCCACTGGATAAAGACGGCCTCGTTGATCTTGAAAAATGCGAAAAACTTTTATCAGAAGGTGGATATGCTTTTTGCACGGTGATGGGTGCGCACAACGAAACCGGCGTCATTCAACCTTGGCAAAAATTATCCGAGATCTGCAAAAACGCGAAGGTTCCTTATCACTCTGATTTGGTTCAGTGCTTCGGTCGCATTCCTTTTAAAATCAGCGAAAGTCAAATCTCAACAGGCACGATTTCATTTCATAAAGCGGGCGGCCCCAAAGGTGTGAGCGTTCTTTACATTCGAAAAGGAGTCCAAATTGAGCCCGTGATTCGAGGTGGAGCTCAAGAGAAAAAACGACGCGCCGGCACTGAAAATATTTTGGCCATCATAGGTGCTGAAGCTTTGGCCGAGGAGATTGAAGAACTCAATGGAGTTTTTTCGACCAGCGTTAAGCTCGCTCGCGATCGACTTGAGAAAGAAATTTTAGCATCGATTCCTTCGGCAAAAATCGTCGGCAAAAATGCGCCGCGAATTCCAAACACCAGTTATATTATTTTTCCGGGAATCAAAGCCGACGCCATGGTAATGAATTTAGATTTGCAAGGCGCTTGCGTGGGGACCGGCTCGGCATGCGCATCAGGGATGGTGCTCCCCTCGCGAACTTTGCTTCAACTTGGATATTCTGAAACAGACGCACTTGGCGCGATTCGATTTAGTTTTGGTCCAGAAAATTTGGTAGAAGAAGTGGTGCGAATGACTCCCCTTATTCAAACAGCGGTTTCTAAATTAACATCCGCGGCGGCATAAAAATTATGGCAAGTCCTCTCGATAATTTAATTTCGCATCTCTCTCGATTGCCTGGTATCGGTGAGCGAACGGCCACTCGTTTGGCTTTTTATTTGCTGCGAACTTCTCCTGCATTTCGCGAGGGCTTTGCTCAATCGATTCAAAATCTTTCACAGATTCATTTGTGCTCCCAGTGTTCAACCGTAACTGACAAAGATCCCTGCGCGATTTGCACAAGTCACGTTCGTCTGCACGATGTGATTTGCGTCGTTGAAAAACCTTCGGATATTTATTCGATCGAACGCCTGCACTCTTATCAGGGTCTCTATCATGTTTTGCATGGCCTACTTTCTCCGATGGAAGGAGTGGCCCCTTCGGATCTTCGCTTGCCGCAACTTTTTACTCGCTTAAGTCAGCAACCACCCAAAGAACTTATTTTGGCGCTGAGCCCCACGGTTGAAGGTGACGCCACTTCATCTTATATAACCAAGCAACTGGCGCCTCAAACCTCTGCGGGACGACTTTCAATCACCCGATTGGCCTCAGGACTTCCTATCGGAAGCGATTTAGAGTTCGCGGATCAAATCACTTTAGGAAAAGCCTTTGAAGCTCGCACTCGTCTTAGTTAACATTGATGAATGAGCAAAAAAGCCGCGTCGTCCTGGAAAGATAAAGGCCAAGGCCTTGTCGAAAATTATTTGAAAAAAGCAAAGGGCAAAGGAAGACTCATGGTTTTGAGTCCCTATGGAGATTTACTTTTGCACGCAGGAAAGGGCGGACCTTTTGATTCAACTTCAGCCGGCTCCATTTTTGCTGCGATTCAAACCGCGACCGGCGGACTCAATCAAGTTTTGAAAACGAAAGCAACTACGGTGAAATTTGGCGACGAAGCATCTGGCTTTTGGCTCGAGCCAGTGGGCTCTGACTGGTTAATCGTAGGCGTAAAAGTGGCTTACAAATCTGCTTTGATCGCTCCACTGGTGAAGCATTTAAAATCTGCATCTAAGACGACGAAGCGTGTAAGCGCTCCCGAAGCTTTAGAGGGAATGTCAGAGGCCTCAGTCGACGCAGCGCTTGCCAAAGAGATGGAATGAACCCAAAATATTAAGATAATCCGAGGCCAATAAAAACAAATGTCATTCATCAATTATTCAAATCGCGAGATCAACTGCAAAATCGTTTATTACGGCCCAGGCCTCTGTGGCAAAACGACGAATTTGCAATTCATCTATAAAAAAACGGCGCCCAAAGCTAAAGGCAAAATGATTTCGCTCGCAACCGAAACAGAGCGCACTTTATTTTTTGATTTCTTGCCACTTGCTTTAGGTGAAATCCGCGGATTCAAAACTCGATTTCATTTGTACACGGTGCCTGGACAAGTTTTTTACGACGCTTCAAGAAAACTCATTTTAAAAGGAGTCGATGGAGTTGTTTTTGTCGCCGACTCTCAAAAAGATCGAGTCGATGCGAATCTTGAGAGCCTCGAAAATCTCAAGGTGAATCTGCAGGAGCAAGGCTACTCGCTCGATGAAATTCCTTTTGTGATTCAATACAACAAGCGCGATTTGCCCAATATTTCGTCGGTCGAAGATCTGCGAAAACTTTTAAATACTCGCGGAGTGCCCGAATTCGAGGCCGTCGCGATGACCGGCAAAGGCGTTTTTGAAACCCTCAAATCCGTCGCCAAACAAGTTCTACTCGAGCTTAAAAAAGATAAGAAATAGATTATTTTTTTTCAGAATGTGGCGTGCGATTCACTTTCTCTGCGAACTGCGCACCTGCTCGATACTGAGATATGCCCATATTTAAATTGGCCAGAAAAAAATCTAATTCTGTTTTGGCCTTCAGATATCTCTCGGCACTCCAATCTTTCGGAGCATCTACAAAATCTTTCTGCTGAAACTGCCTGTAACCTATATTGTAAAGCTCATGGGCATCTGGATTTTTCATATAGGTTTCAAAAATAGTCTTCTTTTTGTATCGATAACCAACCTCAACAGTAATGAATTCTGGAAAAGATCCTAAAACCGGCAACTGAAAATTATCTTCTTTATAAATAAGTTCCGAAGCAATAAAAGCAGCTGCTAAAACATGGTAATAGCGCGCTTCAGCTCCCCCGGGACATTCGATATTTAATTTTTTGCATTCTTTGGTAGCATCGACGACTTGATTTACGGTTTTTTGAGAGGGTTGAACTCCAGCTAATGAACCCTGAAAAAATAAAACAGAATTTCGCTTAGGCTTAAGCTGATTTAATTTTAAAATCTTTTCATCGTTTCCATTGTTAGAAATTAAATCTTCTGTGCGATCATTATGACCAAATAGAGCGATTAAAAATAAAGCCTCGCGCGGATTATTTGTTATATCAATTGCAAGCTTCCAAGCATCCACCGGTGCCTTGTCTAAAAGACTAGGATCTACTTCATTCTTTTTTTCCTCATCTATTTTTTGAAGTTGGGAATAAAAATCAATCGCCTTCGCTAGAAGATCAGGATTCTGACTGAGCTCATTTGATAAATAACGGATGAGACCTTGATTAGAGTTCGCGGTGGTTTTTCCTGAAAGATAAGCTTCGTCAGATTGAAAGAAGAGAATGGTCCAAAGATCCTCAACCCCCTTTTCAAGCAAGGTAAAATTTAATTGCACGGCTGTGGCGCCAGGAACAACTTGAAAAATGTTCAAACCCTTTTGAGCCAATTGAATTTTTTGAATGATTTGATTCTTCATTTCGGCTGGATTTTC
Organism: Deltaproteobacteria bacterium; assembly: GCA_017302715.1. GTDB lineage: Bacteria > Bdellovibrionota > UBA2394 > UBA2394 > UBA2394 > JAFLCD01. Next base: position 115,923 of record JAFLCD010000002.1, on the reverse strand, counting down.
TTGAGCCTGAAGAATGGGAAGCAATCCCATGCTTAAAACCCAATAAATAAGATGAAGTTTAAGGGCTTTCACAAGGCATTCTATAGCACCAAATGAAGGCTCGTAAAACCCCATGAATATCTGTCCTAACACCCGTTGATTTCAGGATTTAATTCAGCTTACATAGTGGGATTAGCGACTGAGCAAGTTATCATTCCCAGGTAGCTCAGTGGCAGAGCAGGTGGCTGTTAACCACCTTGTCGCAGGTTCAATCCCTGCCCTGGGAGCATTTTTACAAAAAATTTTCTGAAATGGAGCATTTTGCCGCGCTCCCCTATTAAAGTTCACTTCCATAGGTTTGAAAGTTAAAAATGTCAGTGAGATTTTTTTCAAGAAAATCAAAGATCGTTTTTACTCGCCTGAGTAGATTTGAACCGAATATGGATGAAAAGGAATATCTTGAGCGGCGAACCGTATCAGAGTTTTTAGATTGGGTGGATGCGACAAACCTAAATCGCCAAAAAACGGGGAAATCGAACGCCTATCGTAGTCGAGAGGGATTGTGGAAAAAGTATGCAGACGAAGCAGAGCCTTTGGGAAGATTTCTAAGAGGGAACTCAAATATTCCCAGAACTGCTGCTGTATCGATGGGTATTGAAAGCAGTAAACCGGATGCATTGCTGGAATGGCCAGATAAGAAGATTCCAGTGGAGATAACAACTACTGACGATCTACCCGCCATCCATAATCGACGGCAACTAAACGATCATGGCTTTGGACCTGGCGAAACAAATAACGTTCAAACAGGGAAGGATCTGGCCGTTCAAAAAGCTGCAGGCAATCCGAGGGATTTCGGTCAAGTGATGAGCGGCGATTATATGGAAAAGACTGAGCTAAAACGAATTTCTGATCGCCTACGAAATAAGTTATCAAAAAAATACAATTCGGAAACAATTTTGATCGTAGATTCTTGCAGCACTTCTCTTTTCGACGTTGAAGAAGATCGTGTTCGAAATCATTTACAAGAATTTTCAAGCCAAAAAATTTTTAGGGAAATTTGGATTCAAATTTTTTCAGGGAGAGTCTTAAAACTGTGATCCTTATGTGCCTGCCACTTGAGTAGTTGTCGTTTTCAAAAATTCCTCAAACTCTTTCAAATCTAAGATTTTAATATTCAAAGTCTTCTCAAGAATTTTTCTCTTTTCCCTATCACTTCCGATAAATGCTTTTCGATCTCCGGTCACAAAAATTTCTCGTCCGTCATTACAATGTGACTCAAGAATAAGTGCGTCTCTAAGTTGATTCTTCTGACCCCGAGTTAATGATGCTCGATTCTGTTTTGAAGGAAAGCTATTACTTGAAATGGTTTGAAGAATAAATTCCAGTGTATCCACCGATTTTTCACTTCCGAGTCGAGACTTTCCTAGCGGAGACTCGCCGAGAACTAACAATTCTTTAGACGCTCCTCCCCAACGCCCAACACCCCAAGGAGTTTCACCCCAAATGGTCGTTTCCGAAATCGCAATCATTCCTGAGAGAAATTGTTCGGAAATCGATCCAGGTTTGATTTCTCGGAGTGTAACTGTTGATACTGAATAATTCAGTTTACGTACTTCTAGTTTTTTAACGAAGGTGGCTAAGTCGTCTTGATTTTTAATCAAAACATTTGTGTCAAAGGTAAAGGAAACCTCCTTAGTCATAAGATCATTTCATATTTTTAGTTCGAAAGTGTCCATTCCTGGCTAAGGCGATTCGCGTTTAAATGGGTTTACATACAGAAGATTCAATGCAGGCAGTTCGAAACTCTTCCACCAGAGGGAGCATTTCCTAATTACCTAACCTTTGTTGGAATTTCTTTTATGCACTTTTACGAAGTTTTTTTATTTCCACCCGTTTTACAGTTTCATCGAAAAACTTCGTTAATTTTTGAACTGCCGCGTTCACCTTGTCTTCGACATGATACATATCCCTATGCGTGGCTCCTGCAACATTGAAGACTTCACCGCAATCTTTATTCACAAACTTCATAGCTTCATTGCTCAAATCCCCTGTTTCTGCAACATCACCACGAATCGCTAAAATTTTACGATCGCCTAAATATTTAAGCATGGGATTAACGTTCATCATATATCGATTGTCCACGCACTGAGTCGCGCGGTAGTCACCATTGGTTACGTGATACCAACCGCGATTTCCGCCTTCGCAGTAATATTGAGTGAGCTGATCCCAAAGTTGCCGTAGCAACAGATTTTATTCTCGAATCAAGGCAAGCTGAATGAAGGAAAAGAAAATCCGGATTTTCATGCGGATTCTATATCACGCTCTAGATTTTGCCGCTACTAAGCTCAAAGCTTAGTAACCCTACCCCCATTAAAAACGTGTTTAATCGATCACAGCGCTTTAAATTCACTGAATTTAATTTTAACGTTTCATCCATTCGTGATTCAATGGCTTAGTGAAAATGAATTTTCTCGCCATTGCTATTATCGCATTACTTTTTGCATCAGCCTGCTCGCTTAAACAACATGAAGCTAAGGACGATTCTCAATACTTCGCCTTCGCTTACTTCACCTACGACAATCCCGACGCTGGCATTCGGATGGCACTTAGTCGTGATGGCTATCACTGGAAAAAACTTAATAAATACGATGGGCATTTTGTTCCTGTAAAAAATGGACTTGGAAATATTTCTGATTGCCCGAGCATCGTCAAAGGCTCCGATGGTTACTATCATATGGTCTGGAGCACAGAGCTCTCTTTCATCGGCTACGCCAAATCGAAAGATCTTCAGAATTGGGAGGATGCTCGGAAGATCGACATCAGCGGCGGAGAGCTTGGCAAACCAAAGGCAGTGTGGGCGCCAGAGCTTTTCTTAGATCCGCAGACAAAAAAATATTCGATCATCTTCACCGCTTTCACAAAAAAAATTCCTGGATTGAAAAACGGCCACAAAGGAAATCATAAGGCGTTCGTGATTTCGACGACTGATTTTAAAAAATTCACTCAACCCAAAAAGCTACTGAATCCCGATCCTAAAATTTACTATATCGATCCCTACGTTCTCTTCGACAAAGATACCTATTACACTTTTCTAAAAGTCGAAGCGCACAATACAAAAGATGGTGAAAAGGATGGTTTACATTACACAAAGAGTCCGCATTTATTTGGCCCGCATCAAAGGCTCTCGGCCACTCTCGATCGAGCAACGGGCGATGCGGAAGGCCCGACTGTTATGCGCCTCAAAGATCACTGGCTGATGCTCTACGATACGGGCTTCAATCGTCGGGGTGCTCTTGCGTCGAATGACTTAAAGTTGTGGATCGATGTTACAGATGAAGTTGAATTTCCAGAAGGTTATCGCCATGGAACCGCTATCAAAATCGATGCAGCGTTGTATCGTGATCTAGAACAGCAATTTAGATAATAAAATCTGTTTCCATACTTTTCAAAAAGAACCGTAGATAGCTACTTCGAAAGCATATCAATGAATTTAACGAGGATTGTTTTATCGAGTTCTTCGCGCATGGTCTCAAGCATATATTTCAGTGCGACGAAAGGCGGCTTAGATTTGGCGAAGGATCTTTCAGAAGTGATCGAGTTAAATGCGTCGACGATTGCTGTCACTCTTGAAAACACATGGAGAGTTTTTCTTCCATTTGGATAGCCTTTTCCGTTTACGCGTTCATGATGTTCTAAAATAATTTTTTTAGATAATTCAGGAACTCCGCTGCGATCTTTCACGATATCGTAACCAAAATTGGGGTGCTGACGAACCAGAAGCCATTCTTCTTCTGTCAGTTCTTTTGTTTTCTCAATAATCTTAGAATCAATTTTGCTTTTTCCGATATCGTGCAGCAATCCGCCCATGGCCACGTGAAAAAGTTGAGTTTGATCTTTGTGCCCGAGCTCCTTGGCGAGTGCGATCGCATACGTTGAACAATGCAGAGCATGTGCATGCTCTGTTAAATTTTCACTCGAAAGTTTCAATAACTCTCGCAGACCGCCTTGCGAATTTAAATATTGAATACAAGATTTGGCAAAAGTTCCGGCACTCGAAAGAAGTTCCTCTGAACTCGGGGTCTTAAAGACTTTTGAAAGAATCGGATCGGCGATTTCGTAAAGCACTTTTCCCTTTCGCTCGAGCGAAATATTGGGGCGCTCTAAAATCATTTTCAATCGAGAATGTAAAAATTTATCATGCTCTGCCGAAGAAGGAAGATGCACATAGAGAGTATCGATCTGCGTATTCGCCAATTTTAAATCATCGGCGCTCGCCCAAACTGAGTTCTTACTTTTAAAAAGCACGTATTGACGTTGATAGTAAAAGTAGACATCCATCTCTACTTTCTCGCCAACGGCAAACACATCGATGGGAACTTTATAATATTCGAGTTTGGCCGGATCTACTGGTAGGGCCTCTGACTTAGGAGCAGCAGCCACTGTTTTTAACGCAGGTTTTAGAATCGAAGTTCTTCCCCCTGATCGAGTTGTGCGAGCAGAAGTTTTTGTCGCCGCAACTGCAGGTGCTAAAGGTTTTAAATTTAAGAATTTATAAAAAGCGGCTTCGTCAAATTGAAGCTCTACTAAAAAGGAGAGATTTTTTGGAACGCAATTAACAATAGTTGCGACAAGTGAAATAGATTTTCCACCATCGGGAGTACAATTCAAATAAGCCGATTTAGAAATATGCTGAGAAATATTCACAGCGCTCAGACAAAAAATTCCCTTTTGGGTAACTTCGGTTCCCATCAGCGTGACACTGCCCATTTGAATTTTAATTCTCGCTAATTCAAAAGATGCGCCTTTTGAATTTTCTAAAGCTAGAGAATTTGTTCCCATGACCACACAACCTCATTGATTAATAAGCAGAAACCATTGAGTGGTGCATAAGGCGTACCAGGTGAGAAAGAACAATAATTGCTAAGAAATTTAAGTGCTTATGCCGGATGCGCCAAAAGAGATGTTCCAATTAAATAACAATCATGGGCGACGTGAGTGACATTTTACAGTCGCTCACGACTTTTTGTCGCTACTCTTGAAATCCCATACGTTCCATTCGTCCCCAATGTTTTACTCCACGAAGATATCGAATGGTGCCCCGAAGTCTCCAGAATGAATTGAGTTGTCGAAATCCTATCTGCTCAAAGAAAGAAAAAATCAGCAGAACAAGAAGATCTCTCACCTTTGGATACTTATAATAAGCGCTCTCTTCAATGAGCACAGCGCCAAAAGACATCAAAATTCCAAAAAACCAATCCACCAGAAGAAAAAGAAAAACAAGTTCGAGTTGAATCCATCCCATCCAATAACCTAAGCCTATAAAAATATAAGAAAAGAGCTCGAGCCATGGACCAAAGAGCTCCACAAAAAAGAAATAGGGATAAGCCAAAAGACCAACGGTTCCGAAACGCGGATTAAAAAGAATATTTTTATAACGAAACAGAACTTCTGCCAGACCTCTTTGCCATCGATCGCGCTGCTTCGCTAAAGTTTTAAAAGTAGAGGGAACTTCGGTCCAACAAACGGGATCCGAAATAAATGCGATAGAAACTTCACGATCATGATCAACTGCATTTTGTCGAAGTCGCATAATGAGTTCCATGTCTTCGCCCAGAGAACCTTCACGATAACCGCCGACTTCCATCACCGCTTCTTTTTTAAAAACTCCAAAAGCACCCGAAATGATCATCGTTCCGTTGTAGAGATTCCACCCCACTCTACCGAAAAGAAATGCACGTAAATATTCAACGATTTGAATGAGAACAAGAGGATTTTTTGAAAGTCTCGTTTCAAAAACTCTTCCTGCTTGAACGATTGACCCATTTACGGGTCTGACAGTTCCTCCCGACGCCACCGTTGTCTCAGGTTTTTCGATAAGAGGCAAAACTACTTTTAAAAGAGCATCTCGATCTAAAATAGAATCTGAATCCACCGAGCAGAAAAAATCATATCGACTAAATCCAATCCCAACATTGATTGAATCAGCTTTTCCACCACGCTTTTTGTCGATAACAAACAAATTAGGATAAAGAGGCGAAGAGTAAGTTCCTAAGATCTCTGTTTTTGAAAGCTGATCATTATAAAAAAGATGAGTGGGCTCTAGCTTAAACGCATCGAAAACTTTCTTAAATGTAGAATCGGTAGATCCATCATTCACTAAGATGACTTCGAGTCGTGGATATTTAAGAGTCAAAAAAGAATAAAGAGATTCAACAATAGAGCTTTCTTCATTGAATGCAGGTGCAACAATCGAAACGGGGGGCCCAAGTCTTGAAAATCTTTTCCAAAGACTTTCAACCATCGGACGTGCACGAATAAATTTTCGAATTGAAAAAAATGCCCCCACAAGAAGCAAAAGAAAAATAAAATTTGCGAATAAAAAATAAGCCGTCAACAATGTCGTCATCACTTGAAAGATTTGAGATAAATCTATCGAAGATATCTCCATTTTATTTTTCCTGAGACGCATCAAATAGTGCGCGCCTTACAATGACTGAAGGATCCTTTTGTACAGCGCCTAATGATAATTCAAAATCACTATCGCCTAAACTCAATAGAGAAATAACAACCTCTGCTCTTACTTTGGCTGACTCGTGATGAATTTCTTTTCGTAAAAATAATATAGCTTGAGGATCTCCAATTTTGCCAAGGGCCTTTGCAGATTCGGCAGCGACATCGTCGCTAGAACTGGTCAGAAGACCTACACAAAGCGGAAGAGCTTCTTTAGCTTTTAACGCCCCTAAAACAGAAACACAAATGGCAGCAATCGAAGGATCAAAACACTCATTCAGGTAATCGATAATTTTCTCAGACTGCCCACGCCCAATATTGGTCAAAATTTCTACAAAAATATCATGGCGCTCTGGAGCTCGACGACTCAGCGAATACAAAATTTTTGAAATCTTATCTGGATAGTCAAGAGTGCTTAAAGCGCGCATAGAAGCAATGGCTACTAAATCATTTTTATCATCGATAAGCCGAGAGAGCATAGGGACTGCATCCTGAGTTCGTACGATCTCTAAGCGAATCACAGCCGCGAGTCTGTTCCACCAAAAAAAAGATTTCAGCTCGCGTAGATCTTCATAAAGAAACTGAAAATGCGAATACAGTTTTACGAGATAGCTCCGCTCAGCACTTTCGATATTTTCAAGTTGATCGAGCAAAATCCGTCTAAAAAAATATCGATCTTTCTTTTTAAATTGAGGAAGAAAAGCATTTCGCTCAGGATCCGTAAAAAGATAATCCACGATCGCCTGCCGAAAAGCATCAGCACGTCCTTCATTATTTCTTCTCTGCCATTGCCGCTTCAAACGCTTAAAGCAAACATAAAAAAGAAGGCATAAAATAAGACTCATTTTAACAATCAATAAAATCGCTACAGCTCGAGCCAAAGGAGTGTGAATTCCAATGCCTAAAAATTGTAAAAGGCGATCGGGGCCTAGAAATAACATTCAAACCCCGTTCCTATTTTATTTTCATCGCGCCTATCGCCTCGATAAAGACTTCCGTCGATATAAATCATAGCGCTTTGGATGAACCGCCATCCCACGCGATTACTGATTTGAAAAAATTTATCTCTTAGACGATCTCCTTCATAAGTTTTTCCACCCGCAATAGCGAATCGATTTGAAATTTTTTCAAAATGAGTCCAATCGATAAATCCCGAGCCAGAAATGACAAAAACGGGTCGAACTACAGAGTCGGCAGAAGCTCCTATAATTAATCGATCCAAAACTTCTTTATTCCAAGAGACACGAACGGCCGTCGTATTTTCACTAAAATAGTGTCGCAGCTTAACAGAGATAGATACGTCGGATCCGTCAGAGAAAATAAAATGAGGCGCCGCCTGTGCCGACCACTTCTCTGAAAATTTTGGCTCTTTCACATAAGTTGCGGAAGATTCTAAATAGATAGAATCTGACAAATGAAAGCTTTGCTGAACTCCCCATACGAAGTCAGTCAAAGTGGGAGCGCCCTCATAAGTACGGCTTAGACGAGAGAAGAGACCTCCGAACGAATTCTTTTTGTGATAACGGTAGTCAAAGTGGAAATCAACTTCATGCCCGTACTGATCGTTCTTACCTTCAACAAAACGATATTCAGCACCTGATTCTAAAGTTTTAAAATCGGAAGATGCGAGTAATGAAGACGTTTGACACACAGCCCCCAACGTCATGAGGCAAATCGATAAATTTTTCATTCAGTCATTTCATTATCTCTGACTTCGCTTGCGTCAGACAGAATCACTTAAAAAGAAGCTAGATGACGCAGCGAGCAAAATAAATATCTTAGGCTCACCGCGTCATAGATACGGCAATGTTAATCTAATTTTATGAAGGACACACAAGGATGGCTGGGTCTCTTATCATTGGCTTTGGCTTCGCTTTTCATTTCTAGCTGTGCATCAGAAACAAAATCAGTGCGTGAAGATCACCCCTCAGTGTCAGCTGAAGAAGCGATTCCCGTTCTCAATCTCGCTACAGGCGAACAGATGGCAACAGATTTTAAACTCTATTTACAATCAGAAATTGTTGCTCCCAAATTAAATGGAGTTCAACTGCAAGCGACCGATATCGTTGTAAGAGAAAATTGGATGTATGTTTCTTATAATCGACAGGGCGAACAGCAAATGGGTGGCATTCAAGTTTTTGATATTACCGAACCCAAGAAGCCCGTTTTAGCCTCTGAAGTTTTCTTCAAAGATCACGATGTAAATGCAATTGATGTTGGTCCAGACGCCGTTTACCTCACTGGCGCAAGCTCAGTACCAAATAAAGAAGGCGCTTATGTTAAGAAAATATTTTTAGATAATCATCTTCTGACGAAAAATGGGGTGGAGCTCTCTCTATCTGGCTTTGCGGGAAATGGAATCAGTGTAAAAAATAAAAAATTATTTGTTACTGTAGGAGATAAAACGGGGTTGATCGTTTTAAATGCGCTGACTTTTGCTACTCACGCACAACGAGATATTTACGACGCTCGAGATGTTGCCGTCGATAGATGCAGCGATACAGCTTATGTTGTTTCAGGACAACCAACGACCGTTCAATCTTTCATGATCAATTGGGAAGACTTCAATTTACATGAGCTCAAGTATTACACTTTGCTTGGCTCAAGTTATGCTCAATCTAAATCCACCATTCTTGCGAGCGAACTTTATACCCTTGTTTCGATGGGTGAATCGGGATTCAGTTTAGTTTGCAACAGAACAAAGGAAGTCATGGCGACAGAATCACTTCTGCAGGAACTCTCTCGGCTGAGTATAGAATCCGTTGTAAATTCAGTTGCCGCATCGAGCGGTCTTATCGTTGCCTCTTACGGTGCATCAGGACTTTTCGTTTATACGGCAAAACGAAAACCCAATACTGAAAAATGTGAGCCAGTTGAAACAAAGTTAATCGGAAAAATGTCATTTGATTACAATGCGTCAACCAATCACGTCTATGCGCAAGGCAAGATGATGTATGTGGCTACCGGATCAGGCGGCGTCAAAATCATTTCGATAAATCGCGAATTTGAAAAAAGTGACCTGCGAGATTTCGACGATGCAGACAACGATTCCTGCCTTGGTGAATCATCCGACGAACGGTAAGATGGAGGAAGATGTCTACACTCAGCGTCTGCATGATTGCAAAGAATGAAGAAGCTTGGATTGGCGAATGCCTACTCCATCTTCAATCTATCGCGGACGAAATCATTGTCGTAGACACTGGATCAACCGATCGAACGATAGAAATCGCAAATGCATCTGGCGCAAAAGTATTTTCTTTTAAATGGATGAATGATTTTTCTAAAGCCAGAAATTTTAGTCTGGAACAAGCTACGAAAGACTGGATTTTAGTCATCGATCCCGATGAAAGAATTTCAGAAAGAGATTTAAAAAATTTCAAGCGACTTACAAAAGATCCACAAGCTGCAGCTTATGCTTTTAACTGCAGAAATTATGTAAGAAGCACAAAGACGATTGGCTTTCAAAATTGCAAAGGCGAATATCCTCAAGAAGAGCGCGACTACCCGGGGTATGTCGAGCATTCTCGCGTTCAACTTTTTAAAAACTTACCTCATGTGAAATTCACTGGAATTGTTCATGAAAGTATTTTGGATTCTGTAAAACACAATTTAATAGCAAGCGATATTCCTATTCATCACTATGGGTATTTACCCGAAGTCGCTGCCGTCAAAAACAAGAGAGAGCTTTATAGTAAATTAGGAGAGGAAAAATTAAAAATGAACTCAAATGATTGGTACGCACACTTTGAATTAGGCGTTGAATATTTAACCGGCGGAAGAACCGAGCAAGCGATTAAACTTTTTGAACGTGCCAATGAACTTCAACCTAAAGAAGTTCGTGTTTTAAACCATATGGCTGCTGCATACCTTAAACTTGAAAATCTCGATCAGGCAGAAAAATTTGTAATGGAATGTTTATCGATCGATGCCAATCACACTGAATCTGCGACTCGCTTAGGAGTGATTTGGATGAAGCGTGGTCAAAATGAAAACGCGATGAAGCTTTTTGATAAGCTTATTGAAGACTTCCCTCCTCATTATTTAACTTTAAAAAATGCAGCTCTTTGCGCTGCGATTTTAAAAAGATCTGAGAAGTCGCTTTCTTATTTTGAAAATGCATTTACAAACTTCTCTTCCGCCTTTGATTGTTGGGTAGATTTTACTTTTCAACTTTTGCACGGCCAAAATTGGCAGCGAGCGCTCGAAGTCATTCAAGCAGGACTGGCGCGAAGCCCTGAAGATTCAAGTTTACTACGCTTAGGATTTGAAACGGCTCTTCGAGTGGAACACTACGCCCTTGCCGAAAATTTTATTCGAAGATTTTTAAATAAAAGTCCTGAAGATGCCTATGCCAAGGCTCATTTAACTACAGCGCTTTTGTTTCAAAAGAAATTTGACGATGCACTCGAAGCTGCCAATGATGTCTTGAAAAAAGATCCCGGAAATTTTACAGCTAATCTCAATTGCGGAATTCTCTTTTTTGAAGGTCAAGCTTGGGGACCGGCTCGCCGACATTTAGAAACAGCTTTGAAATCTCAACCTCAAGATGAGTTTATCAAACAAGCTTTGGTCCAAATTTCGAAACAATTGGTTAACTAAAATCAAAAACTTGCACCCGAGAATTATAAGTATCGGCTACAAAAATCTTCGAGCCTCGAATTCTTAAGTCATAAAGATGAAAGAACATTCCTTTGTGATTTCCAGGCGCTGACAATCCATCCATCTTCCAATTTTCAGCAGATTGATCCCAGGAAATCCCACCTAACCATCCTTGAAATTCTCCTTCTAAAGAAAATTTTTGAATTCGTGGATGACCAAACTCCCCTACAATCAATGAATCAGCCTCAACGTCTAAACAAATAGGAGAAAAAAATCCGCGTGGAAACAAACTAGACTGAGCTTCACCTGTCATTTCAAATCGAGATGTAAAGGCACCATGCCCCTGATCTCTTTTTGATCCGATCCATCCGAGAAATTTTCCATCCTTCGAAAACTTTTGAATCCGATTATTTTCAGTATCAGCTACATAGATATTTTCGTTCTTATCTAAACAAAGTGCATTTGGATGATCAAAAGCTCCAGGAATAAATCCACGACTCGGCCTTTTTGAAATATCTTGAGACCATCCTGAGGTCACTCGATCTGGTGAGTGAGCACCGATCCATCCAAGAAATTTTCCATCTTTTGAAAATTTCTGAAGAGAATCAGAATTGAAATCGATGAGCAAGAGATTACCTTCTTTATCGACGACTGTTTTTACGGGGCCAGAAAGTAGCCATGGCGCAGTCAAAGCTTCTGCGGTGATGAGAGTTTTTATTAGTTTTCCGTCCGATGAAAATTGGTGAATAGCCCTGCCATCGTATTCGGTGACATAGATGCGATCTTCGGAATCACTCGAAATCCCGTGTGGAGTTTTCAGTTTTTGATCAGGAAAGCTCTTTAAAAATTTAAAACTAAGATCACAAATGGCAATCTGATGCTGGCTCCACTCACTAATATAAATTTTGTCGTTAGCGATATGAATCGCCAGCGGGCCCTTAAATCCAGAAGCAACACCAATTTGCATAGACGTATTATGAAAGTTAAATGGGGGTCGGGTCAACAAGGAGCCTTGTTGACCCGACCCCAATCCGAAACCTAAAATAAAAAGATGGATAAAGGCTCGCTCAGCCTCTGCATGATTTTTAAAAATGAAGCGCTCTATTTAGAAGAGGCGATTCGATCTGTTCTACCTATTGCAAGTGAATGTATTTTAATCGACTCAGGCAGCCAGGATGGATCTGAAAAAATTGTCTTTAATTTGCAGAAAAATTATCCAAGTACTCAATTTAAATATATCAAACGCGAATGGCCTGGAGATTTTTCAAACCAAAGAAACTTTGCAATTGAACAGGCCTCTCAAGACTGGATACTTTTTTTAGATGCCGATGAAAGAATTTCTTCAGAAGATTACGAAATCATTTTAAAATCCATTCAAGAAAAAGAGGTCTTTGCTTACGACCTATCTATTCGAAATTACACCTACGATACGAGTGAGCTTGAGTATCAGCCGTCTTCGTCAAAGCATTTTCCATACGGCTTTGTGCCTACAAAACTACATCGACTCTTTAGACGTGATCTAAAAATTAGATATTCTGGAATCTTGCATGAGCGCATCGAGCCTTCACTTTTACAATACCAATTAAAAACAAAATCTTTAAATGCGGTGATCCACCATCTCGGTCGCTTAAAAGAAAAAGATCATCAACTTGAATCCGAACGTTATGCTTTTTATGAAATTTTAGGTCAAAAAAAAATAGAAGAGAATCCTCAAGATGCTCAGGCTCAATGGGAGCTTGGTGTGATTTTGCTTAAACAAGGTCGCCCCGAGGAAGCTCGATCTTATTTTTCTAAAGCCATGACTCTGGCTCCAGAGGTTGAAGACTTTCAAATTTATTACGCACTCTCGTTATTTAAACAGGCAAAATGGAATGAACTTGAAAAATTTAATTCGCCTCATATGCGAGCGAATTTTTTCTCGATTCTTGCAAAAGCACAGACGCAACCTCAGATGATTAAACAGCTCGATAATTTTAGAGATTCTTTTTCTCAAGCTTCTCTTTTTATTTTTGAATTGAGTTTACGCCACCACCAAGTAGAACGACTTTCTCAAGATCGAAAGCTAGCTGAGGAGATTTTTTCTGCTACAGGCCTCGTCGAATTTCTTGAGGGTAGTTTTTATAGATCTGAATCTCAGTGGGATAAGGCTATTCCTCTTTTATCGAAATCTCTTGAGAAGAAATGTGATTTAGCTATTCATGATTTGGCTTTGGCACTTTGCCAATCTCAGCGCACAAAAGATGCGACAAAACTTTTTGAAAATTTAACAGAGAGACAGAGAAATAGCCTTCGCGCAGACACTTTGAAAATTTTTGCCTACGCGGAAGCAGTGAAGAGTTAACAGGGGATTATTTATTTACTGCAGCTGGCTTCACTTGAGCAAGAACGCCTTCCCAAGCAGTGCGAAGCTTATCTAAAATTCTTAAATTAAGTTCGAGAGGTTCTTTTACGTGTTCAAAGTTTGCTACGGTCAAATTGTCGACCATCACGGAATAAAGATATTCTAAATTCTTTGCGATCTCTCCACCAATTTCAAAATTGAGAGAGTTTAAAAGCTCAACAATAATCGCTTGAGCTCTACAAATATTCTTTGAAGCGTCGGGTAGATTTTTATTATTTAAAAAATCGATCGCGTTGGTGGTATATTTAATTGCACCGTTATATAAAAGCAAAACAAGTTCTTCCTTACTCGCCGTTTGAATCGCTGTTTTTTGGTAAGGATTAAGTTTTCCTTTTTTAAAGCCGCCCGACATAGTTCACCCTTCTTTCTTTAAACTTTAACCTCTTGCGATCGCTTGATTATTGAGCGCTATCGAATTCAAAGCTGCACTTGTTGAGCTTTGTTTTGCATTCAATTGCGATAATGTCACTTCAAGTCGCGAAAATTTATCTTTTAAAAACTGTTCCTGTTTATCAATTCGATCCAACTTTTCTTGAATTCTTTTATCAATTCGATTTCCTTCGGCTTGCAAGCTAGCCATTTTTGAAGAGAGCGCACCCTGGCTGCCATCTGCTCCCGTTAAAAATCCACCAATCACATCGGTCATATTTTTTCCAAAGCCTGTATAAGTGATCGTAGAAGTTCCAGAAGTGCGAGTGACTCCCTGAAAAAAATTAATCACATCATCAAAATGAGCTGTAAGCATCTCATTGAATTTTGCCTCGCCTGTTCCATCGAACGACAACAACCCAGCCGTATCACCTTGAACATCTTTACTGACCGTAATTCCTAAATCTGCCAACGCTGTAATAAGCGAGCCTTCTGGTAACGTTGCTTGAGTTCCGGTGACTTTATTTTGAAGAGTATTTAAAACACCCCGCAAAGTCGGGTCGCCAGCGGTCTGATTACTTTGAGTTTGCTCGTTAGGATTGAACTTCACGACTTTTCGTAGAGAAGCGATCACCGTATTGTATTTGGTGATGAAGTCTTTAATCTTCGTAGAAGCATTTCCAAGACTTGAAGTAACCGTGATGGTTTTATCTACGCCTGGATCGGCAGATACCAAATTAATATTTATTCCAGGAACAACATCATCAACGATATTCGAATCTCGATAGATTGAATTACCGCTGATCATGATTTGAGAATCTTGCCCTTGAGTTAAAACAGAAAAGGCTCCGTTAGAAAGATCAGTCAACGTGCTTGCAGTAGCAAAATCCAAATTGGGGTGCCAAGTCGTATTATCTGTATCGGCTTGTCCCGTTAAATTATCGGTAATTGAAATGCGAGCGGGATTTGTTCCGCCCGATTGAGAATCAAAAACTTGAGCTTGAACTCCAATTGCTGAAGAGTTGATGAGTCCAGCTAATCCTTGCAGAGTTGTTCCTGCAGGAACGGCAACGCTTTTGAGTTGTCCACGAACGGTAATATTAAAAACGCCGTCGGCCGTTGTGACAACACTTGAAACACCCGTAAACGACGCTTGAAAAACTTCATTGGTTGCGAGTCTTTCGACAGATAAAGTTGTTGCTGTATCTAGAGCTGATAAATTGGCTGTGCCAGTAACTACGTTTGAATCTGAGCTTGAAACAGATTTTGTTTTAAAATCTCGAGCGTCTTGAAACCCGAGCATAGAATTTCTTAAAGTATCTACAAGACCTTGAATTTGGCCAAACGTAGATTGTTGAACAGAGTTTTTATACTGCTGTTTTCCTAAAGTATTGGTCAAAGATTTTTCGGCTGAACTTCGAATCGAAGCAATATAAGCAGACCAATCAATACCACTACCAATACCAGGAATACTAAAACCACTCATAGCTCAGGAGCTCCTTGATGATGAATTTGTATATAATCTTTCATCTTTCATTATATATGAAATCCGGGCGTCAATTTTATTTGACGCCCGGAATCAATTTCTCCATTCACTAAACTTTTACGTTTAGAAAAAAACTACTTAGAGGCACCGCATTATCATCAGTCTCTTCCAGGTTTTTTAAGCCTTCAGCAACTTCTTCGGGTGTAAGCCGAAGATGTATATCACCGGTCTCTGCGTCATGAATCGTGAGAAAAATTTCTCCCGTTTCTTGATCAAGACCGAACTGAGCGACGCTTTCTTTTCTTGCACCTTTTTTACGTGCAAGATGTTCAGCAAATCGCCTGAGAGCTTCCGTGTCCTCATGCACTTTCGACATGAGTTCACCATCTGGAACAGGTGCTAATAGGGACAGCGCCTTCTCTCCTCTCTTAGTTAACGTCACTCGACGCCAACGGGCCGAGGATGTATAGCCACCGAGTCCACCGATGTGGTCCATACGTACCTCCTCATAAGGCCCCTACTATTGTTGATTCTATTTTTATCTCTGGCCCTTCTCCTTTTCAGGAGAAGGGCTCGTAGATAAATTCTTAGAATCTCAACAATTGCAGAGCAATTTGCGAGGATGTATTCGCTTGTCCTAACACAGCGACACCTGCTTGTTGCAGAATTTGAGCTCTTGTGAGTTCAGCAGTTTCTGCAGCAACGTCAGTATCTCTAATTTGCGAACGAGCAGCTGAGAGATTTTCCAAAACAACCGACGCGTTGTTCACTGTCAAATCGAGTCGACTTTGGACAGCTCCTAAGCTGGATCGCAGAGTATTCAACTGTTGCAATGTTGCATCGAGTACAGCGAGTGAGTTTTGCGAAGAAGCTTGAGTAGCCAAGCTGATCGTATTCACAGCAGTACTTGTATCAATCGCGATGGATTGACCAGCAACACCGATGGCTTGTGAAATATTCGTTCCGGATAAGGTAATCGCACCAGCGGAGCGAAGTTTGATCGCACCAGTGATGGTTGTACTTGCAATACCTGCAGAGGTAATTGCGCCAGCCGAAAATGTAGTAGCCGTCGATAAGGTTGAAGATGGTGCAAGGTTCATTGAGAAACCTACCGTTAAGAAAGCTCCACCAGTTGTTACCGTTGCAGTTGTAAATGCGAAAGTAATATTTCGTCCGTCAGCAGCTGTAAGAACGATATTAGCAGTTGTACCTGTAGCTAACGAAGCCTTAACACCTGTTGAAGAAGAAACGTTATTGATCGCAGTGATGAAGTTGTTAAGCGTACTAACGTTACCTGTAACAGAAACGTTATTGATCAAGAACTGACCAGCGCTCAGTGTTTGATTTGAAGTCGTCAAAATTCCTGAGAAGGTCATGTTATTCAATTGAACAATGTTCGCTTGAACGTCTGCGTAAACGCCTGTCGAACCGGATTGGTTGTTGATTCTTCGAGCAATCGCGATCGCACTGAAAGAGTTTCCTGAATAAGAAACCGTATCATCTGCAGCAGAAGCTGTAGTGATTGGGTTCACTGTTCCAAGTGGTCCAGTAATAACGATAGCGTTGTTTGTTGCAGTCAAAGCATGTTGAACTCCAGAGATAGAAGCCAAGGCTCCTAATGAAGAAGAACGTGCATTACCGATGGTGAAAGAAATCGTGTCACCTTTGCTCACACCGACTTGAAGATCGGTTGTGGTGAACGAACCATCCAGAAGTTTTACACCGTTGAAGTCTGTTTGACGTGCAATACGATCAAATTCGTCCAAAAGTTGGGATTTTTCAGAATCGAGGTAACTTCGGTCAGTAGCTCCGAGTGTACCGTTCGCGGCTTGGATTCCAAGTTCGCGAAGACGCTGAGTAATGTTTGTTAAGTTTGCGAGCGCGCCTTCTGCAGTGTTTAAGAATCCGATTGCATCGTTCGCGTTTCGAACTGCAACTTTGAATCCCCGAACCTGAGAGTTCAATCCTTCAGAAATAGCGAGACCGGCAGCATCATCTCCTGCGCGGTTAATTCGAGAACCTGAAGCCAATCGCTCAAGAGCTCGACTCAATGATTTAGCTGTAATACCCAAGTTACGTTGAGCAGTCAGCGAAAGTACGTTTGTATTAATTCTAAGTCCCATACTGTTATTTCTCCGTTTCGTCCTTGTATCTTTTTTTTTACCCCAACCATCCTATGGCCCAAATTTGTCTGATCACTTAAGTCCGCGAATAAAAATCCACGAAAGTAAGAGACCAGACATGTTTCACAGATGGCTCTTCGGAATAAGGCCTGAGGTTCTTGAGGCAAAATCTGCCGATCGGCAAAGATTTTCTGAAACGAGAATGTTTTTGCCTAGTTAGACTTGGCTTGTCATTTTCTGACGCGATGAATCGACTTGGTGAAAAAGATCTACCATTCGCTGAGTAACGCCCTGCACCAAATGCAGTCCTCGATCTAAATAAGCGAGACGTTCGTTCGCACTAAAGGATGGATCCTCTACGCGTGTAGCCCATTCATTTTCGAAATCTAAATATTCTCGACCAGCATTTTGAATGACGAAGCAGATATAGCGCTGATCTTTCATGAGCTCTACTTGAGCTTGGCGAATCAAAGTTGCTATCTGCATCTTTTGCTCAAGCGAAAGATCAGGAGAGGCCATGGCTTGGCTCATCTCTTGCAATTTAGTAGATAAGCTTTGTAGATAATCCGTGGTTTCTTTCCAAGAAAGCTTTTTCGATTCAATTTTTTTTCTTAAATCTGATAAGCGCTGACGAAGATCAGAATGTGTTTTCCACTGACTGGTAACATCCGCGATAGAGGCTGACTCGATATTTGGAATTTTTGCTCCACCTTCGGTACAATTAAAAATTTTGAAAGGCAATCGAGTGGCTTCCCAAGAAAATTCTTTTAAGAAAGAAAAATAAGTGGAGTTCGTGGGAACTTGCTTCTCTTTATTTCCTTCGACATAAAAAAGTTCACCCAGTTGGTCTGATTGAATATTAGCTTTTACTTCGGCTTCGGTTTTTGGCTTATCCCATCCTTCATAAGCAAGACCTTGAGCGTGAGATCTTAAAGTTTTAGGTTCATAAGCTAAGTCTTGACCAACTAATAAAACCGGTGAGCATCCAAAACAAAAAGCCGTACGAAGTGCAAAATGTGCAACCGATGAAGAAGACGAAATCATCCCTCGAGCAAGTTGCTGCTCGAAATACTGAAAATATCCGTAATCTCTATAGGCGACCCACTTTGGACCCTTGTATGCCGCCAGCGCATCCGGACGCGCAAGCGGAAATGCAAAAAGATGAGTGTCATTTGCTGGAAACTTTTTATGAGTGGCTTCAAAAAAAACTTTGGGTCCCATATCTCTCTCGATGGTGACCACCGCATGAGGAGAAATTCCATTTTCTAAAAGAATATTGAGACAAGCATCGACTGCAATAATAACCGCTTTATCCTGAAGTTTCTTAAGAGCTGGTATAGATTTATCGAGCGAAGGTCCTGCAGAAACAATAATGGCAGGAACTTTTTGAAAAAGATCCTTTGTTAGAATAATTCCTGGATTGCTTTCGATAAAATCCAAATTACGCACCACGTGTTCAAATCCCAGCAATGAATCTTCAATTCCACCGTAGCCTCGTCTGATTTGCTTTCGAGCTGCATCCCATTCATCACGCACCACTTCAAAATACTTTTGATATTTTTTTGAAATCACGGGGTGAGCAATAAATTGAAATGCATCCATCTGAAAAGCACGCTCGGGCACTCGAAGAAATTCTAAGAAATCTGCAAAGCAATTCTCTTCATCCTGACCAATAATCCAATGAAATCTAGGGTCAGCAAAATTTTCTGAAAAATCTTTCTGAGAAATCACAAAAGCAAAGGCTTCAATCGAAGGCTCCAAAATCAGCACATCACGAACTCTGCCTTGAAAGCGGTCAACGGCTTTTCGAACAAGATGACCGAGTCCTAAACCTTCAATAAATAGCAGTTTCGTATGTTCCAGCTTATAAGAATTTAAAGAAACAAAATCGGCCGCCGAAGAATCAAGCATAACGGAGCCTTCATACACGCATTCGTCTTTAATAGAAAAATTTTGCGTCGAAGCTTTCTGGATTTTTTCTTCTAATCTTTTTTTGGAAAGAGGATATCGCTTAAAAAAAGCCTTCAAGTTTTTTTCTAAAATTGCATTCATAATTCCCCTCTCATTATCTCCGTCAAACAGCGGCCTTACCTTGCATGGGTGTTTCGAAAATTTTCAAAGTTTTAAATGTCGCTTTCTCTACTTCTTCAAACCATTCTTTCAAAATCTCCTGACGTTTGTCGAAGACTCTTTCGTCTTCATCAAATAAAAGACTGGCTTTCTGCTCAACGCCGACGATGGTGCGCAGCATCTGAACAAATACAAATGCATAAAATGTTCTTTCTTTAAGAAGATCATTTTTTATTTTTATTAACTGTTGAATATTCTGAGCCGAGCTCATTTTCTTCGTAAGATCTAAGGCATTTAAAATTTTCTCATGAATTTTTGAGAGCTCATCTCGAGCAGGTGTAAAATCAAGGCGACCTGCCGCTCCAAACAACCACTCTTTCTCAGAGATTCTTTGAAATAAATCCGAATGTTCAGGCCACTTTTTTGCCAACTCAAGCAGCGGCACCCAAGGAGTTTCTCCAAGCCTTACTCCTCCATTTGTTGAATTAGTGATTTTAATTTTTGATTTTCGAAACATAATCAAAAATTCTTGAAGATAGAGAAGATAATAAGAAGAGGTGGGAACTTTTTCATGTAAGTTTCCCTGAAGCCAATACATTTCTTCGCCTCGAGCGTGGGCTTCTTTTTTGAGTTCTGATTCGGTTTTTGAAAGACTCCATTCCGAATAGCTGATCCCATCAGGATGAGATGCTAAAGTTTCAGGATCATACGAGAGATCTTGCCCTATAAAAGTAACTTCCGAGCAGCCAAGATGCTCAGCAAATCCTAAACACATATGAGAAACAGAATGAACTGCATTGATCATTCCCTTAGGCAAAAAAGCGTCGAAGTAAGAATAATAATCATAGGCTCGGTAAGATACCCACTTAGGTCCGTCGTAAGCTTTCAAGGTTTCGGGGGGCACTAAGGGAAATGCAACCAGATGAGACTTAAGTGCAGCATTTGGAAATTTTAAATTCTGAAAAAATGGAGTCGTACCTTCTCGCTCCAACGACAAAACAAAATGAGGAACAATTCCATTTTTAAGCAAAACATTTAAGCTCGCATCTGCTGCTAAAAGAACTGCTTTGTTTTGAACTTTTTTTAAATCTTCTATAGATCTTTTGAGCGAAGGGCCTGTTGAAACAATGATGGCCGGAATTCCTTTGAAGGAATTTTTGAGCAAATCAACTCCGGGGTTTTCTTCGACAAAAGATTGATTAACGATCGAATTTGAAAGTCCAAGTCGAGCATCATCCGGGCAACCCATAAAAAGACGAATCGTATTAAAGTTTTTATCCCACTCTTCGTGAAATTTTTGAAAATAGTCCGAATAAATAGAGGCCAAGACGGGGTGCTTTAAAAAATAGGTCGCCGTAGCGCGAGAAGCCCTATCAAAGTCTTTAAAGATTTCAAAAATTTCAAAGTAAGCTTCTTTAGCAGACCAACCAACTAACCAATGATGAGTGGGATCCTGAATTTCAGATCTTAAATCTCTTTGTGAGCAGGCAAATAGAAATCTCTCCATATAAGGTTCGATAATAAAATATTCTTTTGTTTCTTTTGCTTTATGAAGTTTTGCCTGATTTAAAATTTCTCCCAGACCAAACCCTTCAATAATAAAAATTCTAGCCGGAAATTTTTGATTTATATTTGCAAAAGCTTCCAAGAAAAACTTCGGATCTTGTGAGTCGGTGATAACTTTTTCTTCGACTAACTCACCCTTTTTAGAGAGATCAAACTCTGCAGAAAAATTTTTCTTAAGAGCAGCGTCGATCTTGGATTGAAAGTGTGGATAGCGTTTTAATAAGACCTCGAGATTCTTTTTTAAAAAATCGTTCATAGAATTTAAATTGAATCGAGGCCCCAAATAAAGAACGGATATTGCAAGTCCTCTGGAACAAAGCCCTTAGTTTGAACTTTAGAAGAAATACTTTTAAAAAGTCCCAAATACTCCAGCCTATTTTCAAAATTGGCCGTTTCAAAGGCATGAACGACAGCAGCTTCATCTTTATCGTGTAAAACTCCAGGACTTAGAATTCTTAACTGAGGAACCAGCCTGCGAAGCGCATCGATACAGGCCAAAACTTCATCTGCTGGTCCTGCCCATTCATGACAAACTTGAAAAAAGTCTTCTCCCTTTCCTAAAAGAGCATAGGCATTTTCTGTGTAGGCTACCGTCATTTTAGGAATGCGAAACAGTTGCTGCATTTCTTCGAAAGTTCTTTGAACGCGACAGATTTTTTTATTAAAAGCCTGAAAATGTTTCTCAGTAAATTGCATTCGATCGGATGGTTCGACTCGAACGCCCATGGTCGCAGGTTTAAGCGGAGCTTGAAAACTTGGTATCCAACTCGCTTGTAAGCCCGCCAATTGAAATCCAAGCTTCTCATAGAACTCAAGTTGGCTACTCCACAAAACTAAAAAGTCGATTCCCCACTGCTCTGCTTTTTCTTCAACCGCGTGAAAAAGTTGACGTTGCAATCCTCGATTGCGGTGCGCCTGTTCGGTAACGACACTGCCAATAAAAAGCGCTCGAGCTTTTTGTCCGCGTTGAATTTCGATTTCTCGTTCAAGAGTGACAAGTCCCGCTTGGCGCTCACCGTTTTGATTGATGACAAAAATATGATCGAGCTGTTGAGGATTAAAAGCTAAAGGATATTCAGCCTCGAGTCGGCAATCGCTATCTTTGCGCAAAAGATTTTCAAAAAATGAAAGTGACTGACGATAGTCTTCTTGATCTTTAACAACTTGAGGGAACACCCCCTCAGTTTAACGATACGTCTGCGTCAAATCGATTGAGAAATTTGACGCATGGGGTCGGACCCCTTATATCGCCTGAATATTGCCGTTAAAGGTGTAATGCCCGACGTGATCTAAGTTGATCGAGGTATCGATCCAGATTTTTCCACCCATTTTTCTCCAACGTCGGCAGAAAGTGTAATCTTCCGAAAGGTAATCGCCTCTCTCATCAATCGAGGTATCAAACAGAGCATGTAAATGCGGATGTAAACTTGCGTCTAAATTTAAATTATCGCGGTACTTAAGCTGCGGATGAGCTTGAAACATTTTTTCAATGACCGAACGTTTAATCATCAAAAATCCTGTGCCTACTTCACTCACCTCTAATAAACTTCCCTGGGGTTCGGACTCAGGCAAAACGTTGACAGCATACTGACTGCCATAAAATTTTAAATTCTCAACACTCGATCGAGGAGCGTTTTCTTTAATGCGATTCCAATCCAGCCCTTTTTTTGGATAGACACCGGCTACAACATCTTTGTCCGCGTTCAATAATTTCAAAACGCTATCGGCATCAAAACGAATATCCGCATCAATAAAAAATAAATGCGTCGCATGAGGGTTCGCCATAAAATAAGCGACTAAAGTATTTCGTCCTCGCGTAATCAAACTCTCTGTAGTCACCATACTCAGAGAAAAACTAATCTGCTTTTGCATCAGCAAAAACTGAAGTCTCAAAAAACTTGAAAAATAAGGTTCTGTAATCTGCGCTCCATAACAGGGAGTGCAAATATGTAAGTGCGGTTTTGTCATATATATAGACAGCGGGGGTGGATCTTCCCTGACCCGACCCCACACTCCTTTTAATTATTATTGTCCTAATCTCACCAAATCCTGCAGAAGTTCAGAAGCTGTCGAAACCGTTCGTGACGAAGCTTGGAAACCACGCTGGAATGTAATGATTTTAACGAACTCAGTGGCCAAATCCACATTACTTTGTTCGATCGCAAATGAAGTGATCTGTCCTCGACCAGAGGAGGATGGTGCACCTACTTGAGCGTCTCCAGAAGAAGCACTTGCTGTGTACAAATTCGATCCAACCCGAGTCAGGCCTTCTTCATTTGCAAATGTTGAAAGTTGAATTTCATAGAGATTTCTTGAAGATCCGTTTGAGAAAACTCCTTTTAGAATTCCCGCATTCGTGATTTCAATCGACTGCAATGATCCTTGAGATCGTCCGTCCTGAGAGACATTCGATACAGAAGAATTAGAAGCAGAGTATTGGGTCATGCTGGTTGTGGCTGCTCCACTTTGACCAAAATCAAAGGTAACTCCAATCGCTCCACTTGCCGAAGCAATCGCTGCCGCTCCACTCGCCCACTGAAGATCAGAGTTTGGTGAAGTTAAAGCTGGGTTAATAACTTCGCCGGCGACTAAAGTTCCGTTTAAGTCAAAAGTTGAACCCGTGCAAGCAGCACCAATACCAAGACTGGTCAATGGAGCGGCAGCAGTCGCTTTTGTGACAGAAGAGAAGTTACCTGAAGTATCAAATCCGATAACGCCTTCTTGCAAAACAGCCGTGGCAGTTGAAGTACCCGAACCGTTTGCCAAATTAGAAACTGGAGTCGTGACGTGATAAGTCCATTTATTTGCAGCCACATGTCTGAAATAAGTGGTGATCGCTCTCGAGTTACCAAGTGAATCGTAAACAGTTGTCGAAATGTTAAAGTCCGACGAGTTAGCTGCCGTTGTGGCACTCGCTCCACTCCAAGAATCTGTTCTGACAGATGTACTTGAGTTAAGGTTTGCTGAAAAAGCGATATCGGTTGTTTCTTGAGGAGCCGAACTTGCGTTCGAACCGAGCAAGTTAATTGAAGATAGAGTTCCACTTACTGTTTCTGTCGTTCCTGACGTCGTAATCAATTTTCCTTGAAGTGCATAACCCGTAGCACCCGTTACAAGATTTCCTGAGGAATCTTGAGTGAACGAACCTGCTCGAGTGTAGTAACTATTATTGGCACTATCTTTCACTACGAAAAATCCTTTTCCTTGAATCGCCAAATCCGTTGGCTTCGTAGAGTTAGCGAAAGCTCCTTGAGCAAAGTTCGCCGATGTACCTGCAAGTCGAGATCCCAATCCTACGTTGGCTTCTCCGATACGTTGACTAATCGCTGTTTCAAATAAGGCCGTTGATGTTTTGAATCCTGGCGTGTTCATGTTCGCGATATTATCGCCCGATACTGAAAGCGCCGATCCGTTTGCTACAATTCCGGAAATACCAGAATAAAGTGATGAAATAACTGTCATGTGAATACCCTCCGTTACAATTTTTTAGCAGGGCTTCTCCCGTGAGGGTCCAAAGCTTGCTAGTTTTTATTTTATTAAGCGTTCACGAGCATCGTTGAATCGATATTCGTAAAAACTTGTTCCTTCATTTGTTCTTTCGAAAGTGCCGTGACTACGGTTTTCGAAGGAACGTTTACGATAAAGGCCTTATCTCCCATAAGAATCAGAGAGTCCCTGGCACCTTTTTTCTCGAGTGATCCAACTGCATCCTGCAATTTCATTTGATCCATTTCGCTCATTTCAATTTGTCGAGTTTGCAAACGTCTCGCTGCATGCTTTGAAAATTGAAGTGTCGATTTACTCCCGACGATTTGCTCAAGAGTTTGATCGAATGACGGACCCGAGATTTGTTTTTCATTTTGTCGAGCTCTCGGTGTTTGAATTTGTTTCGCAGAATCAACTTTGTTGAGCTGCGACATCAAAACCGATCGCTGTATATCATTGAGTGACATGATCTTCTCCTCAACCCGCCACTTTCGCTGGCTCTCGAATTTCAATCAGCTGAGAAGCTGGAATTTCATTTCCAGATTCCATCAACAAGACAGGAACGTTTCCTGAAAAGCTGACGCCTTTAACTCGATCGGCTACAGAAAGTGCTGGTTTCATTTCGGCGCCCTCTAAATCTTTCGCTTCAACGCGGAAAGTATAGTCGCCCGCAGGCAGATCTGTGATTTTGACTTCTTGAAGACCAGATTTTGTATCCAGATTTTCAATCGTCCTCACAACAGTGCCATCCAATTTTCGGATTTCTAATTTTACTGATTTTGCATTCTTATCAAGTTCATAGAAAACCGATGTTGGACCTTTCAACTTGTTTCCGTCAGCTCGAATATCTTTTCCGAGCAGAGAAACAGAGTTGGCTGCATTGCTTGCACCCGAGATTGTCACGAGATTATCCATCTTCGTTCCTAAGTTCGTTAGTTGTTCCAAGCTTGAAAACTGGCTCAACTGAGCAACGAATTCAGAACTGTCAGTAGGATTGAGAGGATCCTGAGCCTTCAATTGAGTGAGAAGAAGTTTTAAAAACTCATCCTTACCCATCTTCGTGCCATTGTTCACAGGAGCTTTTCCCATTCCCGCTGTTTGATTAAGAAGATCTACGGAAGAAACGCTCATGCGGCTCTCCTTTTCTCGTTTGTTTCGATCAATTGTTCAGCGAACTCTCGAGCAGAGCTCGATTCTCGCTTAGAATTTTGATCGGATGCTGTTTGCTCACGACGATTTGATTGCTGCTGAGGATTCCGATCCGAATAAGAAGCATTCTCAGTTTTTTCAAACTGCATCGTTGAGATTTTAATTTCATCTACTTTCAAACCCGCTTGATGGAGTTGCTGTTTAAGCTCGCCCACTTGGCTCTGAAGAAGAGCTTTGGACTGAACTTGCTCAGCTTGAAAGTCGATTTTTACTTGTCCTCGATCCACCTGAACATCGATCTTCACCATTCCTAAATTTGCAGGACGCAAACTCAAAGACATCTCGCCACCTTCGTTGGTTGCGAGAACTTTTGTTACGAGCGGCTGCATATCATTGACTAATCGAGTTCGAACCATTTCTGGCACTGCAGATTTTGCAGAGACATCAAATGTGTGTTCGACTTCTTTAGCAAATGAAAGAGCTAGTGAAGCGTTGTTAGGATTCTCGGGATTTTGATTTTCTAGATTCTGTTGAATGAACATCCCATCTACAAGATGTTTGAGAGATTTCGCAGGAGCTTCGCTTTCGCTTGCGTTCGCAACGTCTAAAGATTGAGAATCTGAGTTCATCAAATTCTTTATCTCTAATTCGCTAGAAACCGATTCTTCAGAAGATAAATCTTCTGCTTGAACAGGTGTCTTCGCTTGCGTGGCAGGCTTAGCTTCTCCGATGAGTTTTCGAATCTCTTCACTCATCTTAAGATCGGAATTGTCCAGTTTTGCTACAGCTTCATTCATTTCCGTAGCGGCTGGCTTCAAACTTTCTTTCGATAGTAAATTTTCTATCGGAAGACTTTGAAGTTCCTCGTTACTTCCTTCGGTAGAGACGTCCAAAGATAATTGAGGTGAAACGATCGGCAAAGAAACGCCGACAGCATTTTGTGCTACCGATGTATCTTCTGAATCGTCACCTTCGTCATCTGATGTATCTGCTTCAGATTTTTTAATTATTGGCTTATCTGAAGCGGGTACGTTGGATTTTTCTGCTGGAATCTCGGCAGATTTCTCGTCAGACTTCAAACCTTCCTTGGTTTGTACGGGCTCATCCTTTTTAGCTTTTGAAGCAGCATACGTTTCTTGATTCTTCATATAAGAATCAAAAAACTTTTCGCTTACTTTATCGCTAGACTTGAGATTTAGTCCTTCGTTTTTGCCGGAAACCCCTTTTGCAAGGTCCATTCCCGATGGGTTTGAAACGAGGATCGAATCAAGTACGCGTGAGCCGGTGCTCATAGATATCGCACTCATATCCGCCTCCTTTCTTGTTATTTTTTCGAAATCGACCATCGACGTCGAAAAACTTTAAAAATTTATTTTCTAAGACTCTCATTATTTCAATTCTGCCTTTGGTCTTTCAGCTTGAAGTTTGAGTCGTGGAAACTGTTGAGTTAACTTCGCTGCTCTTGGAGCAGGGAGTTGAGCCAAAATGCTTCCAGCTTTTTTTGTATCCATTCGATCAAAAATTTTAATAGCAAGATCATCATTCACATCTTTTAAAAGAGGGGCAGCTTGCTCTGGATCCATTGCTTCGTAGAACTTCGCTAATTTTTTAAGTTTGCCTTCTTCTTTTTCATCTCGAGTATTCATGAAGTCAGCAATTTCGGTTCTCGCTGTTTCCACTTTTTTGAGGTGCTCTTCGATTTGTCCTTTCAACGACTCCACATATTTTTTCTGAGTATCGATATCTTGATCGAGTTGAACGGTTTTTTTATCGAGAACTTCTCTTAAAGCTTCTACTTCAGCCTTTGTATAAAATTCTTTTTCTGGAAAAGCAGAATCCGCCGTTTGCTTTATTTCTTCAACAGGACCAGCAGGCTTTACAGCTTCAGCCTTCTTTGGCGCTTCTTTATGAGACTCTGGTTTTTTTGCTTCAGCTTTTTTTGGCTCGGCTTTTTTCTCGCCGTGACCTTCAGCTTTCTTAGCTTCAGGCTTCTTTGCACCGTGCTCTTCTTTTTTTGCACCATGATCCGAAGCAAATGAAGATCTTAAAAGAACACTACTGAGACTGGCGATCGCGAAGAACCCCAGCAATTTCATCCATCTCTTTAGTGGCATCTTTTTTTGCATTGAATTCATATTCTTCCCTATCCCTCTCTTCTAATTTTTCTAAAACTTTTTTTCTTTTTGTCTTTTCGATCAGCTTTATTTTTTCTTCCTCAGCTGATTTTTCTAAAACTTCAATCTCTTTAAATTTCTGAATAATTTTTCGTTTCAAACCTTCTCGATATCCCAGAGAAACCGATGTCACTTGGTCGAGAAAGTTTCCACTCTTTGCCAGCTCCGACATTCGAAGCGTCTCTTGAAGAGATAAATCTCTGAAATTGTCGATTTCTTTTTTGGCTATCGATATTTTTTGATAAATCAAAGCCAAGGCTTTTGCCTGTTGTTCCATTTCGATACGACGAACTTTCAAAACGGTCTCTAATCGAAATTTGAATTTCTTCACCGCTCATTACCTTCTTCCCTGCGCTTGAGTTTGAGTTTGAAAAATATTTCTCATCTGCGCGACAGTTTCTGCTAAATTAACTTTCAGCTCTACGTTTTGACGTAAAAAGGCGCGAATGGGTTCAATAAATTGAATCGCTTCATCGACATTAGGGTTAGAACCTTTTACATAAGCGCCAATATTAATCAGATCTTCAGCTTCAGCGTAATTGGCGATGATCGCCTTCATTCGACCAGACAATTCTTTATGTTCTTTTGAAACCACATCTCCCATGACCCGGCTTGCAGAGACGGGAATATCAATCGCTGGATAATGATTTCGCGCAGCTAATTTTCTTGAAAGAACCATGTGACCGTCAGCAATTGACCGAACAGCATCCCCGATTGGATCATTGATGTCATCGGCTTCAACCAAAACAGTATAGAGTCCGGTGATCGATCCACCTGAAGAAGTATTTCCTGCACGTTCAAAAATAATAGGCAGTTTTGTAAATACAGAAGGTGGATAACCTTTCGTTGTGGGAGGTTCACCAGCTGACAGTCCCACTTCACGCTGAGCCATCGCAAAACGCGTAATCGAATCCATCATGAATAAAACATTTTTTCCTTCGCGGCGAAAATATTCGGCGATTGTCGCAGCCACAAAAACCGCTCGCATACGCACAACGGGAGACACATCACTCGTTGCGCAAACGATAATACTTCGCGAAAGACTTTCGGATCCTAAATCTTTTTCAATAAACTCACGAACTTCTCTTCCACGCTCACCGATAAGAGCAATCACATTCACATCTGCCTGAGTTGATCGAGCCATCATTCCAAGAAGAACACTTTTTCCAACACCAGAGCCCGCAATGATACCGACACGCTGACCTTTTCCGATGGTGAGTAATCCGTTCACTGCGCGAATTCCTAAATCGAGTGGTTCAGAAATTCGAGCGCGCTTAAGTGGATTAATGGGTGAAGAATAAATCGAAAACTCTTCTTCGCATTCAAGTGGAATGCCTCCATCGATGGGATTCGCAAGACCATCGAGAACTCTACCGAGCATTTGAGGTCCGACTTTTACAGTGGCTGCAGAATTTTTAAGAGCGATCGCACTTCCAAGTCCGATGCCTTGCAATTCTCCAAGTAACATCAAAACAACTTTGTCATCTTTGAATCCAATGACTTCAGCTAAGCAAGAATTTCTATGATCGAGAGAAAAAATTTCACAAGTGGCTCCAACAGGAGCATCAGCACAATAGCCTTCAATGACGAGGCCAAGCACGTTGGTGACGTGACCATAGACAGGAAATGGAGAAATTCCATTCACGGCTGCTTGATATCGATCAAGTTGAAGACGTGACATTAAGTTTTATCTCCATCCGTAACGGTTTCACTTGTTTCGGTTTGAACGCTTGTTAACTTTTGAAGTAAATGATCGACCATATTTTCGATATTCACATCGATCTCTAATGTTTTAGATTTTACGAGTGCTTGCCCTTTAGGCAGGCTTGAATCTGCATGCACTTCAACTTCTTCGAGGCCTTTAAATCTTTGTAAGAAATCTTTTTTTGCTTCAGAAAACATTTGAAGATCAATCGGACTAATACGAATAAAAACTTTTCGTTGTCTTTCAATAAGTTCAACAGCTTTAGCGACAATTTCTTTAAGTTGATCAGGTTGGATTTGAAGCTCTCGATTTAAAATACGCTTACTTACAGCGCGAATAAGCTCAAGAACCTCGACCTCTGCTTCTTTAAAAAGTTCACGACGAAAGCGAGATAGCTCATCCATTAAATTTTCAACGTTTTCGAGTGCGGCATTCAGTGGTTGCATCATTCTCGATTCAGTTTCGTGAGCACCTTGACGTCGACCTTCTTGTCGAGCTTTCTCCATATACTCTTCCAGTTCTTTCTGAGTATAAGTTCCCTCGACGTGATAACCCGTAAAGGCTTTGAGCGAATAGGCAGATGCCGCTCGAGATGTCGAGCTCATCAGCTTCACTGATTTCACTTCAGCAGATTCGCCTCGTACAATCCTAGACAACTGCGTTCTCCTCACCTTCGCCTGCGATAATCACTTTACCTTCAGAGATCAAACGATCGACGATCTTAAGAATATTTCCTTGAGCTTTTTCAACGTCGGCAACTTTCGTTGGGCCCATGACTTCGAGATCTTCTTTGAGAATCTTCGCGGCACGTTCTGACATATTGTTGAAAATTTTCTGTTTAAGTTCATCCGTAGAAATCTTAAGCGCAAGAGCCAATTCAGAGTTGTCGATATTTTTAAGAATTTCTTGAATTCCTCGATCATCGATTTGAACGATATCTTCGAAAACGAACATTCGTTGTTTAATCGATTCGGCGAGTTCAGGATTATTTCCTGTGATCGCTTCCAAAATATCGTTCGTTGTTCTCTTATCAAGTTTGTTAAGAGCGTCGGCGATATAATCTACGCCCCCCATTTTATGTTTCGATGCAGAACCTAATCCTTTAAGCGCATCTTTCACCGCATCTTCGATATCACCCAAAGCTTCCGGGGTAATATCTTCAAGGAATGCAATACGCATCACCACATCAGATTGAATCGCCTGAGGAAGAAGTCGAATTACAGGTCCTACTTTTTCTGTATTCAAGTGAGACAGAAGAAGAGCGATGGTTTGAGGATGTTCGTTCGCCAAAAAGTTTGCCAGAGTTCTTGGATCGTAGTTTCCAAGATCTTTAAGAGCATTATCTTTAAACGTCGTAAGCGAAGAAAGAACGTCTTTCTGTCTCTTGTCATCCAAAGTTTCAGCGAGAAGGGCTTTAATTTCCTGATTCGAAGCGGCGAGGCCTCCACCCGAAGCTGATCGTCGAATAAATTCATTGAGAATATTCGTCGTCGTATCTTGGTGAATCACTCCAAGCTCGAACATTGCATCTGTCACTTTTTTTACTTCGAAATCTTCGAGTTTAGTAAAAATATCTTTCGCTAAAGTTTTATCAATCGCGAGCATAAGTGCCGCGGCTTTTTGAGTTCCGGCTAAGCGAACTTTAGAGACTGTTGATTTAACTGCTTCTTCTGCCATGGCTTAGTCCTCACTCATCCATTGTCTGATAATTTTTACAGTTTCATTGATATCGGATTTTACGATTTGCTCGACCTGCATCTTTGCCGCTTGCAGACGGAGTTTTTCTTCCGATGTCGTAGGAGCTTCGATCGTGATCGATTTTTGAG
The DNA here is from genome assembly GCA_017302715.1 of Deltaproteobacteria bacterium. GTDB lineage: Bacteria > Bdellovibrionota > UBA2394 > UBA2394 > UBA2394 > JAFLCD01. The sequence goes on along the minus strand of JAFLCD010000002.1, from coordinate 84,480 downwards.
ATTCTACGAAATTAATTTCTCCCGCGCTGGCTTTTCTCTCAAGCTGCGGTAGCTGCTGCGCGATTTGATTGGCCTTATCTTTGGCGGCTGGATCTTCTCGCGAAATAATATTGATCGTAGCTTTTGGAGGTAAAGCTTCGGCGACTTTACCAGCTTCTTGTCCGATTAAATTGGCGTAAGCCATATTAATTGGAGGTGCGTAGGAGTTAACCAGCTTAACCAACATGAAGAAAATAAATCCTGCGATCAAGACAACCCCAAAAAGTTTGGCGTTATCCATCATGAAGGTTTTCATATGAGAAGAATTGGTTGCGGTAACAAAAGCTTCTTGAGCTTTGTCATCCAACTCGAGTCTTTGAAATTGCATATTTTCTATCCGAACTTCATCGCCTCGATCTTTGTTGAATCCGACAGCTTTTTTGACGAGCTCTTCCAATTTTGCAATTTCTTCAGCGGGACGAGGTTGATAAGTTTTTGTTCCATCTTCAGCTGCTTTGTAAGTTCCATCGACCAAAACGGCGACGCTGAGTTTCTGAATTTTTCCTACAGGCTCAATTGTTTTTTGAGTCGATTTAGAAACAGCAAAGGTTGTTGTGGTTTCTGAACGTTTAGAATTTTCAGATCGAGATTGTGAACTTCCAGTTGCATTGCCGTCGGGCAAATTCGCGGCAGCTCCCGGAGTTCCACCAGGTGCGCCCGAAGATCCTGAAGAAGAATCTGTGCTAACCGTTTCTGAGAGAGAAGTTTTACTATCTGGATCGATCCGCTCTTCCATTTTTTCAATTTGAGCGAGATTCATCACGCTTGAAACTTTAACAGTAACTCCGCCTGATCCCACAACGCGTTCAAGCATTTCACGAACGCCTCGTTCTAAATTTTGTTCAATGCTAGCTTGAAGCTCGAGATGTTTACCTGAAGATCCACCTTCATCGCCGCTCGCTTTGAAAAGTGAATTTCCGTTTTGATCGATCAAATTGATATTGGATTCTGTTAAACCTTCAACGCTCGTCGTCACTAAGTGAACGATACCTTTAACTTGTGAATCCGAAATTCTGCGACCTTTAAATAATGAAATCGCAATAGATGCCGTAGGTCGTTTGCTATCTTCAGCAAAGAGGGACTTTTCAGGAACAACTAAATGAACTCGAGCCTTTTCAATTCCATCAATAGCCGAAATGGTTCGAGCGAGTTCCCCTTGAATGGCGCGAATATAATTAATTCGCTGTTGAAATTCGGTCTCTCCAAAATTTTTCTGATCAAAAATTTCAAATCCAACGCCACCTCCTCGAGGTAAACCTTCGGATGCCATCATATTTCTCAATTCAAGTACGCGATTTCCAGGAACCAAAATCGCATCGCCACGCATCTCTACCTGAACATTCATCGATTGAAGACGTTCAGAGATGGCATTCGCATCAGTGATATTGAGATTGGTGAATAAATACTGATAGCCAGTGTATTTGTAGTGCGTCTGCAATAAGAGTGCAGCGGTAAACATACCGATGACCACCAAGAAAAGAGAAATCTTGGCACCCGCCGGAAGCCCCTTGTACCAAGAATTAAAATTGAGCAGAAATTCCATTTTCCTAAACTCCCATCTTCATTAAATCGGCATTTTCATAATGTCTTGATAAGCTTCGAGAGCTTTATTTCTGACGGTTACGATCATCTTCAATGACGTATCGGCCATCTCAAGAGCTAAAACTGCTTCGTGTAAATTTTTTGATTTACCCGTAGAAAAATCTGTCACAGCCACATCGGCTGCTTTTTGCAATTGATCGACGTTTTTAATTTTTTCATTCAGCATTTCGCCAAATGAAGATTTATCTGATTGTTTGATGTCGATCGCTTTCTCAAGATCTGGAGAAAGTTTAACTTTGCTTGGTAAATTAATTCCTGAAAGTGCTGGTCCTGTAATTTTCATTAGCCATTCCTTCCAATCGACAAGGCCGCATTGATCATTTCTTTAGCAGCGCGAATCGCAGTGATGTTTGCTTCGTAAGAACGTGAAGTTCCCATAATGTCTGTAAGTTCAGTCACCACGTTGACGTTTGGCATATTTAAATAACCATCTTTGTCAGCATCTGGATGGCTTGGATCAAAAACTCTTGGGCCTGGAGTTTTATCTTCAACAATCGAAGTGACTTTCACGGTAGAGATTTTTTTTGATTCACGATCTAGATTTTTTTCAAAATCCGAAGCTGAAACTTCTTGAAAGATCGGATCTTTTCTTTTGTAAGGTCCCGAACCATCTGCCGAGCGAGTAGAGTTGGCATTGGCTAAGTTCGAAGATAAAACACTTAAGCGAGTTCGCTGAGCTGCTAAACCTGCTGCAGAAATTTTTAAAGAACTTAAAAGATCCATATTTTATTCCTCCCGTTAACCAATCACGCTCTTGAGCATTCTCATTCGACGAGCAATGAATTCGGCTGTGGCGTTGTAGACGAGTGTGTTCTCGGTCATCTCGGCCATTTGCTTATCGATGCTGACAGAGTTTCCATCGGGACGAGGTATACCGTCGTCGATGGTCTGAATTTTCCCGTGAATTTTATTTAATCTATCCGAAGATTTTGTTTGTGCTGCTTTTTGCAATTCGCTTTCGAAAGCAATTTTAGTTGGGCGATATCCTGGAGTATCTGCGTTTGCGATATTTCCCGCCAAAGTAGCGTGCTTTTGAAGACGAAGAGACAGCGATTTAGAAAGTAATTCTGTATTGAAATCAATTGGTTTCATCTTGCCTCCCTAGAACTTGCAAGAATCTGACCAGGAGTTGATGCGCCGCTTGGACCAATGAGCCCCGTGTCATACGAAGTACTAGTCCACTTTTTGCCGAGCGTATTTTGCCCAGCGCTTGACGCAGAGCTTGCGTCGGCTTCTCGATAAACTTTCAATTTGTGACGAAGAGTTCGTAAGCTCATCCCTAAACTTTTTGCCGTGTGAGTTCGGTTTCCATTGTGAGCTTCAAGAGCTCTTAAAATAATTTCTTTTTCCATTTCGCGAATGGATTTCGAAGAAGCGGTTGAATCAATAGCATTTGTTTCATTTTCAAAAGATTTCAGACTGAAATTCTGAAACTGGATTTCAGTTTTGAAATTTTGAGTGGGTGTAAATTCAAAATGCTCAAGAGCTACTTCATCTGTTTCAGAAAGCACGCATGCTCGCTCAACCGATCTCTCAAGCTCACGAATATTTCCTGGCCAAGCCATTTCTTTTAAAGCTGGAATGACTTCATTTGAGAAATGAAGATTTCGTCCTTGAACTGCTGATTGTCGCTTCAAAAACTCATTAGCTAAAAGACGGATGTCTTCTTTTCGATCTTTAAGAGCTGAAAGCGTGAATCGAACGCCATAAAGTCTAAAAAATAGGTCTTCTCTGAATTTTCCTTCAGCCACGAGCCGTTCCAAATTTTTATTTGTCGTCGCAATGACTCGCACATTTACTTTAATAGGCTTTTTTCCACCGAGACGATCGATTTCACCTTCTTGCAAAACGCGAAGAAGTTTAGCTTGAAGAAGAGGTTCTAGTTCTCCGATTTCATCGAGGAGCAAAGTTCCACCATCAGCTTGCTCAAATCTTCCAGCTTTTCTATCGAGTGCTCCGGTGAAAGCGCCTTTTTCAAATCCAAAAAGTTCAGATTCCAAAAGTCCTGAAGGCAAAGCTGCACAATTAATCGCCACCCAAGAATGAGATTTACGAGGCGACCAATCGTGAATTTGTCTCGCCAATAATTCTTTGCCTGTGCCAGAAGGACCTTCGATCAAAATGGGGGCAGAGCTCGCCGCAGCTCTTTCAGCTTTTCGAAGCAAAGTTTTAAACTCTGCATCTTCGGATAAAATAAATGCCGCGGGAACCGAAGGCATTTCTTCGATCGTTGAAGGTGTATTCTTTAAAATAATTTTTTCTAAATCCGAAACTTGAAATGGTTTTGCCAAATAATCATCGGCGCCCATCTGCATCGCATCTACAGCATGATGAATACTTCCGTAACCTGTCATGATCACCACAGGAGTCTGAGGAGAAGTTTTTTTAATTTCTTTCAGAATATCAAAGCCATTCATCCCTGGCATTTTATAGTCCGAAAGCACGAAAGAAATTCCAGGCGTCTGGCGAAATCGATAAAGCGCGCGCTCGCCAGATTCTGCTGTCTCTACCGAGTATCCCATTTGCTCCAGAGAAGTTTTAAGACCTTCGCGAATTCCAGCCTCGTCATCAACAACAAGAATTTTTGACTGAGCAGAAACGGATGTGGAGGTGTTAGCTTTAAGCATGATAGGTATCCTTTGCAGAATCTTCATTTATACTTTCTGAATTTTTTCTAACTCTTAAATAAACTTTAGTGCCTTCGCCTTCTTGAGATTCAATTTCTAAAGATCCATGGTGAAGAGCGGCGATCGTTTTACAAAAGGCGAGTCCAAGACCTGTTCCTGTTTCTTTAGTGGTGAAAAAAGGAGTGCCCACTAATTTCAAAGATTTTTTATCGATGCCGACGCCACTATCTTGAACTTCAATCACGGCATGCTCGAGCTCTTCGTAAACTTGAACACTCAAAGCTCCAGATTCTGGCATCGCTTGAACCGCGTTCATGACTAAATTTAAAAGTACTTGCTGAAGAAGTTCTTTATCTCCTTCGCAAACGGGTTCACCTTCCCACTGAATATGAGTGCTGACCGAAATTCCTGAACTGCTCAGCCAAAAATTAACTGAGGATAAAACACTATCGACGAAATCCCGCAGATTAATTTTTTCTGGATGAACGACGTATCGCTGACTCAATTTTTGAACTCGATCTACTACTGATTCTAAACGCGTAATATTTTCTGCGATTTTTGTAAGAGCTGTCTGCAAAGATCCTCCCCGATGAGCGGCATCGATCTGAAGACGAATAGTTTGAAGAGGATTGCGAATCTCATGAGCTAACGTAGAAGCCAGTAAGCCCAAGCCGTATTCAGATTCTGTCTTAGAAATTTCTGACATCGGATTAGTTGAGGATTCGGATGCCATATTTCACCTCCATCTGAACACTTTGGATAAAACTTTGAGCTGCACGCGCCCAAATATTTTTAGGATCGTCTGATTTTAATTCTGCAAAAGCAGCAATCGCGGCTTTGCGATCATTCAATGCCAAAAAGCATTCGCCGATTCGATAGCGAGCATGAGAAAGCAGCGGCTCCTCTTTAATTTCGTTCGCCACCGTTCGATAAGATTCAATCGCTTTCACATAGTCGTGCATTCCGTAATAGAGATCTGCGATTCGGTAGCGAGCCATCTTCACTAAAAATCCGTCCCGAGTAGTTGGATTAAATCCGGCGAGTTTATTTTCGCTCATCGACTTGATCATTCGAATGAAGCGCTCGTAATCTTCGATAGCTTTTCCGGGATTTCCACCTTTTTCGTAAAGTTCACCGAGATCCATCAAGATATGTCTTATCTCCATTTGACCGAGTGGATTTTTATCCACGGACTCAAGAGCTTTTTCGTAGTGATAAATGCTTTGCTCATTATTTTTTAGACCCACATACAGCTTGCCCCAGTACATTTCGTACAAATAGCGAAGCGAAGTTGTAGGATAAGCAAAATTAAATCGGCGAAGTCTTTCACTCGCCTTTCGGTATTCACCTTGAAGAATTAAAAGATCGACCAATTTTAAAAGAGCTTCCTGTCTAGCTTCAGAAACTTTTTCAAGATAGACGACTCGATTTAAAATTTGAGCGGACTTTTCATAAAGCGAAAGTCTCTTTGCCGCATCCGAAATTTTCAAAAGAACTTTAGTATCCGAAAAATTAACGAGCTTATCTCGATCATTCACAAGATAAGTCGCAAGTGCTGCCATATAATCTTCGCGCGAATAGTAATCGAGAATTTCAATTTCAACTGTTTGCCGATAATTATTTTCTACCCACTCTTGATTGGCAGACTCTTGATAGAGATCTTTGTACTGGCGAAGTGTCGACTGAGCCTTTGGATAAATATGAAAGGCCATATAATGCGAAGCTAGTTTGGCCAGCAACATCGAAGAAACAGCAGGGTTATCCAATTTCACCGAAGCTTCATAAGCTTCTTGATAAAGTTTTTCGTTTTGCTTTTGAGCGCGAAGATCTTTAGTTACAAAAAATAAATCAGCGAGTTCCATTCGACCCAAAGATTGAACAAGTGCATCGCTTGAATATTTTTTGAGAACGTATGAAATCATTTCTTCAGCGGAGCGAACTTGTCCACGATGTGAATAGGTCGATGCCAGTCGTAAAAGTAAAATAGGAGCGAGAGGATGCTTAGGAAATAAATTTGCAAGATCCTGATAGAGCTCTGCAGCTTCTTTGTAGAAACCGTTTAGATAAACAGTTTCGGCATAAAAAATCCGATCTACAAATTTTGACGAATCACTTGCATCTTTTTTTAATTTTAAGTTTTCAACAACTTCGGAGTGAAATTTTTCTAACTCTTGATAAACTTTATATGCATCGGCCATTTCGCCTTTTCTAAAAAGAATAAATGCTTTTCGAAAAGCTGCATCGATCGCAGCTTCTGATCGAGGATATTTTTGAATGATAAAAGTGAATTCTCCATTCGCTTTTACATCGTTTTTACTCAAAAAATATTCTTCAGCCTGAAGCAAATGATAAGCAGGAGCCAATTCACTCGAGCCAAAATCCTTGACAGCTCGCGTCATCGTAATTTCAACGTCTGAATAAAACCCAGAGAAGAGCTGGCTTAAGCCAATTTGATAAAGCGCCCTAGGAACTTGCTGATGCAAAGGAAAATCACGCACCGCGTCTTGATATTCTTCAAGCGCCAATGAATATTTAGGCTCGCTTCGACCTTTCTGAGCTTCAAAGATCATATCCGCTTTAAAGAAAGTGAAATATTCAACCAGTGCAGATTTTCGATTCTGTGAAATAAATTTATCCGCTTCAACGTAAGCGGCTTCAGCCTTACTCTCTTCAGCAATTTTAAAGAGCTCTTCTAGCTTTGCGTAATCCTTCTCAGACTTCAGCTCCTTAGGAACTTCTTCGAGATTAAAATACTTGGGATGAATCGAGATATCTGGAGGAGGGATGAAGGCCGTTAAATTGACGACCTTGATTTCGTTTAAAGTTTTTTCTCGCTCCGAGTCAAAAGGAGAGCTCGCGCCATACGCTGCCCACTGAAGAAACAGCATCCACGCAAAAACCATTAAAGTTTTAGAAAAAAGATTCATTGCCGAGAGAATCAATAAGCAAGTCAGATGCCAAAGAATGCAAAAACTGACTCGGCAAAAAAAGGCATTGGTGTCAGCGCCTTAGCTCTTTCGCTCCACAACAATCTGACGCCCTGATTTAAAAATTTCCGACAAATTATTGGCAAAAAAGTGACAGAATCCCCACTTGCTGCACCACATGGTCACGTTTAGATTCTAGTCGATGAAAGAATTCGATGAACTCTTAGATATCATGCATCGACTGCGCCAAGAGTGCCCATGGGATCGCGACCAAAATCTTTTAAGCTTGCGCGCTTATCTCTTAGAAGAAGCTTACGAATGCTTAGAGGCGATGAGTTCGCCTGACGAAAATCATCATATCGAAGAGCTCGGAGATCTTTTGCTGCAGATTATTTTTCAGGCGGAGATTCTTTCGGAACAAAATCCAAACGGCCCTGCCATTTTAAAAGTTATCCAAACTCTTAAAGATAAACTTATCAGACGCCACCCCCATGTTTTCGCAGATAAAAAACTTTCTCAAGCTTCCGAGGTCGCCAGCCAATGGGATGAAATTAAAAAATCTGAAAAAAAATCGTCAGATCAGAAAAGTTTACTTGATGGAATTTCAAAATCTTTAACCAGCTTACAATTGGCACAGAAGTTAGGAGACAAATCCAGGAAAGTAAAATTTGATTGGAATACTTCAGAAGAAGTTTGGAAACAATTCTTAAGCGAAATTGAAGAATTAAAGCAGGCAAAAACTTCATCTGAAAAAGAGCATGAAATAGGCGATGTCTTTTTTAGCCTCGTTCAGTGGGCGAGACATCAAAATATAGATGCTGAAGTTGCGCTCGCTACAGCCAACTCAAGATTTAGATCTCGATTTCAAAAAATGGAAGCTGAAGCGTCTAAAACAAAAACTCCTTTTCAAGATTTAAGTTTAGAAGATAAAGAAAAGTTATGGCAAAAAGCCAAGCTCGAAGATGCCCAATAAAAAAAGATAAAACCCATCAATGGCTTGATGATGTTTTACTCGAATTTAATTCAAAAGATTTTTTAAAAACAGATCCGATATCGATCGTACATACTTACGCACGAGATGAAGATCGCGAGTTTGCAGCTTTTATCACAGCCCTTTTTGCATTCGGCAATGTGAAGTGTATTGTGCAAATCTCAAAAGCTATTCTCGATCCGCTGGGAAAAAATCCTGTGCGCGCATTTAAAACGTTAACCTCGGTTCAACTTAAAAAAACTTATTCTCATCTCTATTATAGATTTTATACTTCAGCTGATATTTTATTTTTCCTTCAAAGATTGCAGGATTTTTTAAACACTCATTCTAGTCTCGGTCAGTTTTTTGAAAAAAATTGGAATCAAGATATTTGTAAAGGGATCACAGCTCTTCGAGTTTTTTTCGTCGGCTCAGAAGCTCCAACACGCGGCTTAAGATTTATGTTCGCAGATCCCTATCAAAGCTCTGCGAAACGCTGGCATATGATGCTTCGTTGGTTGGTGCGAAAAGATGAAATCGATTTAGGTCTTTGGAGTTTTGTTCCAAAAAGTGCTCTCATCCTCCCACTCGACACACATCTTTTTGATATCAGCAAACGACTCGGCCTCACTCAGCTTAAATCCGCCAGCCGAACGGCGGCACTTGAAATTACTGAAAAATTTAAAGTCTGGTCTCCAGAAGATCCCATCAAGTATGACTTTGCTCTTTGTCGGTTAGGAATTCTTAAACTAAAAAATCAGCGCCTGGTCATCAAAGCTTCTTGACCCATTAAGACAGCTTCAGCTTTGATGACCAGCAACGGGGCGGTCTCGCTCTGCGGAGTGGTTATTATTTACAAAAATTAGTGGAAAGGAACACACGAATGAAAGCGACCTTCGGTAAATTGTTTGCGGTGCTTGGCTTAAGCCTGCTTCCCAATATGGTGATGGCAGATAATTGGAAAGCCAATATTGATCTTAATCCTTATTGGAACTCAAACGACGAAATGCAAATGCATATCGATACCTATGTTCCTTCTAAAGATTATCGAAACATTAGAAATCAAAACTCAGTCGTTGAAGTTCGTTTTTATGTAACGCCCGAAGGTGGACAGAAAAAAGCTCTCTTTAAAGAGAATGGAAAATTCACTCAGCATTTGTATCTCGAGGGCACTGTTGATTCGGTCAACCTCCCTAATAAATTGATTTGCCCAGCTTCTGGAAATTATTCTTTAACAGTTTGGCTGAGCGTTCGCCACAACTCCGATGCTTTTGATAAAGATTCGAACAATAATTTTAAACCTATCGAAGAAGTCATTGAATACTCTTGCTATGATCGAACCAATAGCAAACGCATTTCTTTTCAAAATAAAGAATCGCCAACCATTGAAAGAACGACAGATAAAAACGGAGACGCCTCCTATAATATCAGTCTTGATTTTAACAGAGATCAATTTAAAGCCCTTAAAGACCTAGGCTCTAAGTATCGCCTTCGTCTATTTGTTACTCGCGACGAACCACGACGCGGCGGTGGAAGTGTAACTGTAAGATCTCAAGTAAATCGAGATTACTCGATTCCCGCTTCAGAAAAAGACACTAACGCTAATCGAAATATTCCTTACAAACTTTCGGATGCCTGTGCGAATGCAGCTGATGTCTGGGATGAAATTTTTGGAAAAAAAGTGGATTTGAGCTGCGATATTTCGGTTGTTAAATCCAATGGTCAACGAGACTACCGTTACAAAACCTATATTTGTCCAACGGTCGCAAACGTTCCTTGTCCTTAAATGATCTTTTAGAAATAAAAACTCTCAAAGCCGGGATCTAAAAAATCTCGGCTTTGTTTTTTTTTAATCGCCAAAAACCCCAGTCATTTCAAGCGATTTGCGCTCTGCGCTATCTCCACATAAAATAGAGAGGTGAACATTTTAAGTGCTATTTTCTCGGGTCAAACTGGGTTTCTTAAAGCCGCTGATGCGATGGCTCAAAAAGCCGCTCGCATTTCGGAATTTTCTTCATCCGCAGAGAGCCAAGAAAATATCGCGCAAGATCTCGCAGGCATAAAGCTCGACAAAATTACCGCCGAAGCAAACCTTCGCTCCGTCAAAATCTCCGAAGATCTTCTCAGCGAATTAATCCAAGTTCGAATTAAAAAATAAAAAAGCCCCGTAGTCTTACCTTACGAGGCTTTTGGATTTCTTTTTTTAAGAAACGAAAAAGAAATTATTTGTGAGCAGGTGCTGGTGCAGCTGCTTCGCCAGCGTGAGCAGGTGCTGGTGCAGTAGTAGTGGTCGTAGTTGTAGTGGTTTCAGTTTTCTTTTCAGCTTTTTTTTCAGTTTTATGAACTTTTTTCGCTTCTTTATGATCTTTTTTATGGCTATTTGCCATAGCAGTTCCAACCATTAATCCAGCTACTAAAAATGCAGATACTAATACTTTCATTTCAAACTCCTTTATTAATTAATATTCTAATACCCCCAAAGTTGCCTTATAAACTCCCTAAAGAGGTTTACCAGTCTATAAGGCTAAACGCTTGCTCGAGCTGCTGACAAGAACTGAAAGCTGAGCTAATGTACTTTCCCATAAGATGAGATCAAACAAAATTAAGATTTGCTTGACCGGAGGCCCTTCGGCAGGGAAGACCACCGTCATCGAAATTATCCGAAGAGAATTTTCTTCTGTCTCTTCCACAATTCCTGAAGCCGCTTCGATTTTATATCAGGGTGGATTCCCGCGAGAAATGCAGGGAGTTCCTAGAAGTGAAATCACAAAGTGTGCACAACGTGCAATTTACTTCACACAAATTCAAATGGAAAGACTCTTTGAAGCTATACCTGGCAAGCAACTGATTTTTTGCGACCGAGGAACTCTCGACCATCCCGCCTACTGGCCTGAGTCTGCCGAAAACTTTTTTCAAGACGTCAAAACCGATCTTCAAACAGAAGTTTCTCGATATGACTTTGTCATTCATCTTGAAACAGCCACAAAAGAGCATGGCTACGATGCCTCGAGTTTAATTCGACGAGAAAATCATAACGAAGCGGTTACCGTGGACAAAAGAATTTTAGATAGTTGGAAGGATCACCCAAGAAGAGTCATCATTCCAAGCTCTTTAAGTTTTCATGAGAAAATTTCTACCGTATTTCAAACTGTTGAAATTTTACTTAAAGGCCATCCTGAATTTCAACAACCAGCCAAAAATCTTCGCTCTAAATTTATGGAAACTTCTAGCTGGGCTGCAGCCGTATGAAGGTAAACAAATCTTCTGCCGCCGAAATTCAAAGTCATCTAAAGAACCTAAAAAATTGGAAAATCGTCTCTGAGAAATTGCACAGAGAAATTCAATTTGCAGATTTTAATGAAGCTTTTGCCTTTATGACCAAGGTCGCTGTCATTGCCGAGCAAATGAATCACCATCCCGAATGGTTCAATGTCTATAATAAAGTTAGAATTGATTTAACAACTCATGATGCTGGCGGAATTTCTGAGAAAGATTTCGAACTCGCTCAAAAAATCGATAAGCTTTTAAGTTAAAGAACAGTTACGAAATCAGGAATTTCTTCGGACGCAACCCAAAGCGAAATAATTTCATCCACATCTCTCGCCATCACTTCATAGGTCTGTGAAAGATAGGTACCGTTTTTACTTAAGTGAGAACTTTTTTTATTCATCCGGGGAAACTGCTGCTCAAAGTTTTTAAGTCCCTCTTTGAAAGTCTCAGCGTTTTTACCGATGATTTTATGTTCGTAAAAGTGAGGCCACTTTTCTACAGTCTCGGTCAGGCTTTTTCGAAGCTGCTCATATCGCAAATGCCGCACTTTAGGAGAGTTCAGGACCATAATTTAGTATACCTCGGAATTCTGCTCTTGGACACATCGAGATAAATCGATTAAATCAAGGTCAGAAAATTAAAATGAAAAATACTCTTACATCAAACCAAATTCACATTTGGAGATCGAGCCGCACAGATAAAATCCGCCCGGCTCAAGTCTTAAGTCGATATCTCGACTACCCTGCTAATCAAATTAAATTTTCAAAGTCAAAGCACGGTAAGCCTAAACTTGCGAAGCCGCGAGTAAAAATTTATTTTAACTTATCTCACTCTTATCAAGAAAACCTCTTCGCCCTAACGGCGACATCTGCCGTTGGCATCGATATCGAAAAACATAGAAAAAATATCGATCGCATTAAAGTTTCTAGACGTTTTTTTTCAAAAGATTTGGCGGAGAAAGTTCAGCACCTTTCCGAAGCTGCCTCTATCAAGCTTTTTTTTAAAGCTTGGACTTTTTACGAAGCTTTTTTAAAAGCAAAAGGTTTAAGCATTTTTAGCGGTAGAAAATATAAAAATAAATTTAATGCTAAAACTTTTAAAAAAAAATCGATGCTTCTGCTCAACTTTAAAATTCAAGAGATAAAGATTTCTAAAAATTATTCAGCTGCGATCGCAAGCCAAGTGAAAAACACCAAAATTAAATTCTTTAAAATTTAAATATCGACTTAGTTTCTAAAGGTTGCAGGCGCTTTCTTCCTTTTAAAAATTCTAATTCAATCAAAAACTGACAGCCCAAAACATCAGCTCCTAATTTTTGACAAAGTTTTACCGCAGCTTCGGCTGTTCCTCCGGTGGCAAGTAAATCATCCACCACTACGACTCGCTCGCCTTTTAAAATTGCATCCTCATGCATTTCAATCTCATCTACCCCATATTCAAGATCATAGGATTGCTTAAAACTTCGGTAAGGTAATTTGCCTTTTTTTCGAGCAGGAACAAATCCAGCGTTTAATCGCTGTGCCAAAGCGGCTGCAAAAATAAATCCTCTCGCTTCTATGCCCACAAATTTTTGAGGTGATTTTAAATCAAAGTCAGCGGCCATTTGCTCAATGCAAATTTTGAAAGCTCGCGCATCTCCAATCAAAGGAGTGATATCTTTAAAAAGAATTCCTGGTTTCGGATGATCCGGAACATCTCGAATGAGTTTTTTTGCAAATTCTAAGTCAGCAGCTAGCATTTCAGTTTTGTAGCATTTAAAGCTGGAAGTTGTGCACGCCTTCTTTCAATTTCTTTTAAGGATACTTCCACCATCAAAAGCTCGTCCCCTTCGACAGCTCCTTCAGCCAAAACTTTTCCCCAGGGATCACAAGCTAGCGCGTGTCCATAGCAAAAAAGAGAATCCCCTTTTTCATTTAAGTGACTTCCCCATTGCGCTGCTGCCACTACATAAGATTGATTTTCAATGGCGCGCGCCCTTAAAAGTGTATGCCAATGAGCTTCGCCTGTTTCTCGAGTAAAAGCTGAGGGAACTAAAAGCAGATTCGCGTTTTTTTCTAAAACAAGTCGGCGATAAAGCTCCGGAAATCTCAGGTCAAAACAAATCGATAATCCCAGATTAAAATCTTTTAAAGAAGATGAAACTATTTCAGTGCCTGCACTCACTGAATCTGACTCACGATAAGGAGCCGTCGAAGAATCAAAATGAAACAGATGAATTTTTTTATAAGAAACAATTGGTTTTTGAGGATGTAATATCCACTGAGAATTAAAAGGCCTTTGAGCCGCTAAATTTTTTTCGAGCACTGAACCTAAACTAACCGAAATTTTCCATTCACGTGCTGCCGAGACCACAGCTTTAGAAAATTCAGAGATCTCTGCGATTTTTCCCGCTGCATCCAACTCCAAAACGAACTCAGATTGAAGTTTGGATTTTCGGCCTCTAAATAAAATATTTTCTGGAAAACAAACGAGATCGGCACCTTGATCGGTCGCCTTAAGAACGAAGGCTTGAACCTGGGCCAGATTGGCCCAGGCATCTTCGCCAGAACAAATTTGAACTACTGCGACGTTCAATTATTTTTTTGCTGGAGCGGCAGTAGGTGAGGTCGTTGTATTGACCGCTTTACTTTTTTTAGCTTTTTTTCCGTGTGAGGTTTTGCATTGGCCATCAGCGCCACATCCACAACCATCTTGCTTCATCGCACAAGCTTGAAGTCCACCCACAACACCAACCATCATTAACGCAAACAAAATTCGTTTCATTCTTTAATCTCCATTCTTAATTTCAAAGGCATCAATGCGAACCAATCGCATATCGAAATTACATTTTATGGGAAATGTTAATAATTTGTAAATCTTCCAAATAAAAGCTTCTTGCTGCACTTATTGCGCAGCTTTGGCTTCTGTCCAAATTCTATCCCACTGCGTCAATTGAGCGCCGAGGTCTTTGATCATCTCTGTTTTAGAGAGAGTTTTTTGATCAGGAAATAAGGCGCGATTCGATCGCACATTTGGAGTCAGCAATGCAACCGCCTCTTTGCTTACGGGAGCGACGTAAAGCTTCGAAGCCCTCGCAGCTTGAACTTGAGGACTTAAAAGAAAATTGATGAGCGCATGAGCGGCCTCTTTATGAGGTGCTTCCTTTGGAATTGCCACATTATCCACCCAATAAGTTGCACCTTCAGAAGGAATCACAAACTCGATCGCGCCATTTGTCTTAGCAGCAGCTTGAAGCGCATCGCTTGAGTAAGCATGAGCTACAACCATCTCGCCATTTACTAAGCCCATCAAAGTCTCAGAGGTAAAACCCTTCACGTGATTTTTGGCCCCGAGCAAAGTCTGCTTTGCTTTGCCAAGCTCTCCCCCATTGACAGAGTTCAAGCTGAAGCCATCTTTTTTTAAAGCCGCGCCCAAAGTTTCTCGAGCATCGTCGAGTAAGGTGTATTTACCTTCTAGTGCTTTATTGTCGAAAACGTCCTTCCAGCCCTGAATTTTTCCTTTAAAAAGTTTGCGATTAACGGCGATGCCCGTTGTTCCCCAGTCAAAAGGCAGAGAGAACTTATTTTCTGGGTCAAAGTACATCTTCATATACTTTGCATCGATGGATTTTAGATTGGGAATCTTTGCATGATCGATCTCACTGAGAAGTCCCAAATTCGACATGACGAGCACCAAATAATCACAGGGAACAATCACATCGTAGCCCGAAGCTCCAGCCTGCATCTTCGCGAGCAATTCTTCGTTCGAAGAATAATTGGCAGTTTCAACCTGGATACCCGTCTGCTTGGTGAATTCTTGCAAAATATCGTCGGTCACGAAATTGGACCAAATAGCTAAATGCACTACTTTAGCCTCGTTTGAACCTTGTGCCGCCGATTCAGAGGTAGATGTTTTACAAGCTGAGAATTGAACCAAGAAAAGAGCTAAAAAAGGATAAAAAAGTTTTCGCATAAGTTCCTGAATAATAATTCTGAATCTGAAGTGCAAGATGACTTTGTGGGGTTTAAAAAATCTATTTTCATCGCATGCACTTCTGTTATGGTTTCGCTCAATGCTCGAACTTAAAGGCATCCGAAAATCTTTCGGAAAAACAGAGGCTGTTCGACCCACCGACCTGGTGATTCAAGACGGTGAATTCTTCTCGATGCTGGGGCCTAGTGGCTGCGGAAAAACCACTCTCCTTCGAATGCTCGGCGGATTTGAAAAACCCACTGCCGGTGAAATTTATTTAAATGGAATTCGCATTGATCAGCTGCCTCCTCATGAGCGCCAATGCAATACGGTATTTCAAAGATATGCGCTGTTTCCGCATCTCGATGTTTTTGAAAATGTGGCCTTTGGCCTTCGGATGCGAAAAATTTCAGGCACTGAATTAAATGAGCGCGTGAGTGAAGCCCTTGAACTTGTTCAGATGAAAGAATATCTACATCGATCCGTTACCACTCTTTCAGGTGGTCAGCAGCAGCGTATCGCTTTGGCGCGAGCGCTGATCAACAAACCAAAAGTTTTGCTTCTCGACGAACCGCTCTCCGCTCTTGATTTAAAACTTCGCCAGCAAATGAAAGTGGAGTTGCTCTCGCTTCAACGTTGCCTTAAACAAACTTTTATTTTTGTTACTCACGATCAAGAAGAAGCTCTAAGCGTTTCTGACCGAATCGCTGTCATGAACAAAGGTGTGGTCGATCAAGTAGGCACCTCTCAAGAAATTTATGAATTTCCTCGAACGTTGTTTGTCGCGCAGTTTATCGGATCGATGAATACAATCGAAGGTGAAGTAAAAGATTTTAATTCTCAAGCGATCACTTTAGCTGGAAGCGCTAAAAGAATTTTAACGGTTAAACCTTCTCGAGATGGTTTTCGACCACTGCCGCAAGTTCAATCTGGCCTTGCCGTGCAAATGATGATTCGTCCTGAGAAATTAAAAGTTTTAAAATCTTCTCCGCAGCCTGACCAGAATTATATCGAAGGCATGATCAAAGAAGTTCTCTACAAAGGCCCTGTCACTCAGTTTTTAATTCAGGCAAAAGAAATTCCTTCTCTGATGATGACGGTAGTGCAAACCAATTCTGCCGTGAGTGCTAAAAAAACTTTTAATATGGGAGATCGCGTTTTTGCAGCATGGGCCCCCGAAGATTGTATCTTGATGGGCAAAGATGGTCCGCTTCCTGTTTCTGTTTTTGAAACGGAGCCTTTAGAACTTCGCGCTTTACCATGAGTTCACAGAAATCTCGAACACGTTACAAGCTTGTTCCTCCGATCGCGCTTCCTACTATGGGATGGATGTTGTGGTTTCTTATGATTCCGATGGGAATTGTTCTTATCTACAGCCTCGTGATGAAAGGCATCTACGGCGGAATTGTTTGGCAGATGACTTTTGAAAATTACGAGCGAGCATTCGATTGGCTCTACTTAAAAATCTTTTTGCAAAGTTTAAAACTCGCTCTCTTAACTGCGATCTCTTGTTTACTCATCGGTTATCCGATGGCGTATGTGATTGCGACGGCAAATCAAAAATATCGATCCGCTCTTTTGATTTTGCTCATCATCCCCTTTTGGACAAACTTCGTCGTTCGCACTTATGCTTTGAAAGTTCTCTTTAGTGAGCAAGGCCCACTCAATGCCGCAGCCATGGCACTCGGATTTTTTTCGGAGCCGATTTCGTTTTCAAATTCATACGGAATGGTCTGGATCGGAATGGTAACAAATTATTTACCTTATATGGTCTTGCCACTTTATGTTTCCATCGAAAAATTTGATTTCTCCTTGCTCGAGGCTGGCCGAGATTTAGGCGCTTCATCCTGGAATAATTTTTGGAAAGTTTTGGTTCCGCTGACAAAGCCAGGAATTATCACCGGATTTATTTTAGTTTTCACTCCTGCGCTTGGAGAATTTTTAATTCCAGATCTACTCGGTGGAGCTCGTAGTATGTTGATGGGAAATCTTATCACTGAGCAATTTTTGAAAATGCGCGACTGGCCTTTTGGCTCTGCGCTTTCGATTATTTTGATGTCGATTGTCTTGATCAGTTTAGTGATTGTCATTCGCGTATGGATGAAAGAAGAGCAAACCAAAGTAGAAGCGGAGGCCGCCCATGGCCACTGAGCATCGCGCGAGACCGAGTCCTCCGTTTTTTGCAAGTCTAGTTACCGCGGGAACATTTCTTTTACTTTATATTCCGCTCTTTGTTCTCGTTACTTATTCTTTCGTTCAAACAGATTTAGACGGAAATTCTTCATTCACTTGGAATTGGTATTACGAAGCCGTCGCTGACTCTTCTTTGCAGCAGGCACTGTGGATGAGTTTGATGGTGGGAGTTTGGAGTACTTTGGGCGCAACTTTGCTTGGAACGACGGCAGCACTCGCGCTCGAGCGAACAGATTTTCCGGGTAAAAAAATATTCGATGCTCTTACTCTTGTGCCTCTGATTGTTCCAGAAATTGTGATGGCTCTTTCGCTTCTCATTTGGTTTGTGATTTTAAAAATTTCATTGGGCGGAATTTCTATTGTGCTAGCCCATATCACTTTTAGTTTTTCATATGTTATCATTACCGTCAGAACTCGATTGGCTGATTTTGATCATTCACTCGAAGAAGCCGCTCGAGATCTGGGAGCCACTCCGTGGAAAACTTTTTGGAAGGTGACTTTTCCTCTCATTTGGCCAGGTATTTTGTCGGGAGCGTTGATGGCTTTCACGCTTTCATTCGATGACTTCTTAATTACTTTTTTCACCGCTGGAGTGGGCAGCGATACTTTACCCGTTAAACTTTATTCGATGATTAAGTTTGGTATTAGTCCAAAGATCAATGCACTTTCGACTTTGATTTTGCTGGCAACTGCCTTGCTTGTACTAATGATTTTTAGGCCTAAGCGTTCGATGAAAACGATTTCTAAAGAATCGGGTGAAACTTCGGTTCCAGATGCACTAAAAGCTTTGGGATAGAGCTCCATTCCATCAATAAAATCACCAAACAACGACTTGTGGTAAAATACTTGAGCGGTTTAGTCTCTTAGAAAGGAAAGAATTATGGGCGAATTTAGTCTTATTCACTGGCTTATTATTATCGTTATTCTGCTTCTTTTATTTGGATCTTCTAAGTTACCGCAACTCGGAGCAGGTATCGGTCAAGGCATTCGCAATTTCAAAAAAGCCATGAAAGAACCCGACTCCATTGACGTCGACGGCGGCGTTAAAAAAGCTGAGAAAAAAGAAGAAGAGAAAAAATCTTAAGATTTTTTCTCTCTGAATTTAATTCCACAACCCATTGTTTGGGCTTCAGAAGTTGTTACCGATTTTCCGGCTAAAACTTCATCCAAAGCATTTTTGAGATAAGTCTTTTTTACGGCCGATGCGTCTTGAGCGTTGTCATCGATAGCGCCTGTAAAAACGAGTTTGCCTTTAGCATCAAATAAAAATGTCTCTGGTGTTTTAGAAGCACCAAAAGCTCTCGCTACATCTGAAGTTGTATCGACCACGTAAGGAAACTTCATTTTGGTTCTCTTTACGACCGCCTTCATCACTTCAGGGCTGTCATCTTTGTAAGCCTTGTCGTCATTTGAATTGATCGCAATTACGCCGATTCCCTTAGCTGAATACTCGTTGCCAATCGCAACGAGTCGGTCCTGCCAAGCTTTTACATAAGGACAATGATTGCATGTAAAAATAACGAGAGTTCCTTTAGATCCTGTTGATTTCGAAAGTAAGACAGATTTTCCAGTAACAGGATTCATCAAAGATTGGTTGATCGTCGGAAGTGAATCTCCCATTTGAAGCGCCAGTAACGAATGTGAAAATAAAAAAGCGGCTAAAATTCCTGTGAGCTTAAAAGTTTTCATTTTGATTTTTCTCCTTTTGAGTTTGTAGGACGTAAATGTTTTTGAATTTCTTTTTCGAGTGCTGAAACGGTAACGGCTCCATCCCATCTAAATAAAATTTTGCCTTTATCATCCATCAAAAAGGTGGTGGGAAGCGCACCTGTCCATTTTTTGTCGAGAGCTCGAACAAAATCTTCATCGGAGCCCTCGCGCATAAAAGTTTTAAAATCAACACCCTGATCTTTAAGAAAACTCAAAACTTTTTCTCTCTCGCTCGCAAAATCGACAGAGATCAATTGAAGTGAAACTTCTTTATCTTTCCATTTTCTGTGAAATTTTAAGAGTTCGGGAAATTCTTCGACACAAGGCGGGCACCAAGTCGCCCAAACATTGACCAGGGTTAATGGCTTGCCCGAAGACTTAGCGAGTGAAAAAACCACAGGCCCCTGAATGGGAGCGAGCTCTGCCGCCATCGTCGATGTCGAACTAAGCGCTACTAAAATGATTAACTGGATAAAAAGACTAAGGTTTTTTCGAATCCACATATCGGCATCTTAAACCTATTTCGAGGGCTACCGAAACAACGAAAATCGAGTTAGGTTGGGCGGATGTTAAGGGCATTTCGAAGAGGGCTTCTCTATTGTTTTGGCTTTTTTTGCCTTTTAGAAATAGCTGCTGCTGGACCCGAGACTTTATCCGAACTACACGCCGATCTTTTAAACCAACAGAGCAAATTTCCGCCTATCGAAATTATTTCTTCAGACCGCCCCAGTTTTGCTTCGAGTATTAAAAGAATTTTTCTCTCCGAACCATCTAAAGCCAGTGGACATCCCGAAATTTTATCGGGTGTAGATATTCCTCAAACCATGGCTGAGTTTGCACAAGATATCGCACACGCCACAAACAAAACCGGAGTTTTTTCTGAAAGTTTTTTAAAAACTCCCGCCGAGAGAAAATTTTTAGTGATCGGAATTTATCACGAATCCAATGGTGGCGGAATGCAAGCGATCGACGCCGCTGCCCAAAACAATTTTGGAATTTCTTTACTTATCACTAATGGCGCAGATTACTTTGATGTTCTCAAGTTTAATGGAGCGAAATCCTCATCTCATTTCGCTCGCGATAATATTCAATTTAAAGAGGGTCGCTTAGGCGATAATTTAAAAGAGCTCCTTGCCAAAGGCCGAGTTTCTTTGATGTATCCAAATGCTCCAAATTCAACTCCTCACCATTTGGTAGTAAGTCCTCCCGTTTATGATCCTAACCTTGTCGAAATGGATCCCCTCTTTCACAAAAAAATTATTATCGGTGGAGTTTTAGACAAAGATGTAAAAGATTTAAAATCTATCGACGAAATTCTCGCCGCCATTAGAGAAATTTATACACTTGCAGGTGACGCCAATATGTCGAAACCAGGCGATCTGCGAGTAGGCTCTGCATTTATTATTGACGATTTTCATCTTGGAAAAGCAGAGCTTGAACATCTACTGCTCGAATCTCAAACATTTACGGCAGGTGGAAGAATTTCGGATGTGCCCGAAAAATCCTGGAAAAAAATTGTCTATAAAGATGGAAGTTCTGTTTTAGCCACTCACTCTAACGGCTATCGAAACACAAACGTTTTAACCGCTCTCGATTATACAACAGCAGCACTTTCTACAGAGGCTTCAAAATTTCCATATGTTGAAATCAAAAGTTCAATTTTTGGAGAATTCACCTCCACTTTTACAAAAGGAAACGAAGCTCTGGAATACTCCGTCGAAGCAGGTCTCAAAAATAAAAGAAAATTTCCGTCTGTCTTTTTAGCCGACGAACAATTTGCCGAATCATCGGGCTACGGTGGATTAGGAAGATTCGTCGGTTATTTTATTGATCGTGGCACTTTGATTCCTGGCCTTTTTCCATTTTCTGAGGATGTTCAAAATGCCGTCACGACTCGAACTTATATTCGCGCTATTCCTGGTCGACCTGTCACATCGATTCAAGGTGTTCCACAGAATTTTATTATGCATCTTAAAATCAATTCCCGCAGTCTGCTCGTCTCGGATGAAGCCGAAAATTTAAGATCTGTCGATCGCACAGCTTGTTTAAGTTGTAATTGGAGTTCACATTTTTCTGCGTCTGCCGGTGTTGAGATTCCGGGAAACTCAGAAACTCAGTGGCATATAGAAGAGCCTACAGAGGTAGCTGTTGTCGGCCCCATTCTTCGCACTTATGTAAATGAAATCGCAAACTCCAAATACGCAGTCGATGGAGCGGCTGGCCCATTCGTTTTATGGATTAGTCAATTTTTGCAAATGGCTCCCGAAGAAGTTTCGCTCGCCAAAGCTCAAGAAATTTTTGAGCTCATTCAAAAACAAAATTTCGACAAAGCCTTTGCAGAAATCGTCGCCATGTCTCAAAAAAAATCGACGATCACCGAGCAGATTCCTTCTGAGATCGTTGAGAAAAAAGCAAAAATTATGGTTGAAGGCATCAACCGCCTTCAACAAGCAGGATACAAATTTAGTCCTCAGCAAGTTGTGGCTTTGGCTAACTTAGGAACCGAAGGTCACCACTCACAAAATTTACGAAGCCGAGCTCAGATGTCTTTTGCATTGGGCGGACTCGCTGCTGAAAAAACTCCTCTAGAGCCCGCGGTCATCGATCGAGGTTTTGCAAGTTTTCAGTGGGCATCCATTTTGCCGGAGCATCGAGTCAACGCTTTTACAAAAATTGTTCCCGTGGATGGAACTTGTAAATCCGTCGCCCGTCTTTTAGCTCAAAAATAATTTATTTTTTCTTAAGTGAAGCGAAAGCCTTAAGAGCTAAAGCGCGAGCTTCCTTATGATCAACAATCGGCTTAGGATATTTTCCTTGAGGTAAATCAGATTCCCAAGGCGTGTGAATAATCGAGGCAGGTAGGTTCTTTAATTCGGGAATCCATTTTTTAATATAAATTCCGTCTGGATCAAATTTTTCACCCTGAAGAATCGGATTAAAAATTCTAAAGTAAGGAGCAGCATCTGCTCCACATCCTCCAGCCCATTGCCAACCCAAAGTATTATTCGCAAGATCCGCATCGACCAAGGTTTCCCAAAACCATTCGGCGCCATTCAACCAAGTTTGACGAAGGTGTTTCGTCAAAAAAGACGCTACAATCATTCGAACGCGATTATGCATCCAACCTGTTGCCCAGAGCTCGCGCATTCCAGCGTCTACAATGGGATAACCCGTCATTCCTTTTTGCCAAGCTTTTAAATTTTTAGAATTTTTATCCCAGGGAAATTTTTCAAACTCAGTTCTCAAGGCTGACTGAGGCGTATCCGGAAAGTGGTAGAGCAGATGATAAGCGAACTCTCTCCATCCAAGCTCCTTCAAATAAATTTCGGACTTTGCATTTCCTAATTCTTTAAGCTGATTCCAAATATCTCGAATGGAGATCTCACCAAAATGCAAATGCGCCGAAATTTTTGAAGTTCCTAAAATCGATGGGTAATCTCTGTTCTTTGGATAATCTGCAGCCGCATCTTTGATAAATCTTTTAAGCTGTTTTTGCGCTGAGTCTTCTCCAGGCGTCCAAGCTTTAGCCATTTCATCGTACCAACGAATTTTAGGAATTAATTCGAAGTCAGAAAGTTTTTGAGATTTTGGCCAAGTGGCTGGAGAAATTATTTTTTTGGGCGCTGGCTGAACTTCTATTTTATATTTTTGCGAGAGACAGTTTTTCCAGTACGGAGAAAAAACTTGAAAAGGCTTTTTCTGAAGATTTTGAATCGTCCAGGGCTCAAACAAAAGATAAGAGTTAAACGAACGAACTTCTAATCCATCTTTCTTAAGGGAATCTTTAATCTCCTCGTCTCTTTGGCGAATTTTTGGCTCATACAATCGATTCCAAAAAATACTCGTCGCTCCTGCTTCTTGAATAAGTCTTCGAAGACTCTCTAAGCTTTTTCCCTCTCGAAAAATCAAATCTGATTTTTTTTCTTGAAGACGCAATTGAAAATCTAAGAGGGAGTGATGCAGCCACCATTTAGTCGCAGCGCCCGGCGCCCAAGGCTTTTCTTCTGAAGGTGACCAAATAAAAACCGGAATGATCGGCCTACCTGTTGCTACCGCAGCTAACAATGCAGGATTATCTTTGAGTCGAAGATCACGGCGACACCAGAGTAAAATCGGTTCAGACGTCACAGAGCTTCTTACTGATAATATGAAATCTTATGGTCAAGAGAACAGCCGAAACGGCGAGACCAATCGCAAGTCCTGTCCAAAGTCCGATGGCTCCGTAGTTCAAATGAAATCCTAGATAATATCCAAGCGGCAAACTCAAAACCCAATAGGCGAAAAACGAAACGATCGTGGGAATTTTTACATCTGAAAGTCCCCGAAGCGCGCCAACGCAAACACCTTGAATTCCATCAAAGACCTGAAAGCAGGCCGCAACAATCAAAAGTTGTGAGGCCAGATGAACAACGGAAACATCATGAATATATATCCGCGGAAGTTGTTCTCTGAAAAAATAGAAAATCAAACCGAAGATCGACATTCCACCCGCGCCTAAAATGATAGAAGAAAATCCAACTCGTCTTGCTTCGTGATAGTTTCCTTTTCCCGCTGCGTATCCGCCGCGAATGCTTGCCGCTGTTGCAAGTCCGACGGCAAACATAAAAGTAATCGAAGCCAAGTTAATTGCAATTTGATGAGCCGCAAGTTCAGTGGCACCAATCCAGCCCATCATCATCGCAGCGAAAGTAAAAGCTCCCACTTCAAAGAGATATTGAAAACCTCCCGGAAGACCGAGCTTTAAAATCGAGGCCATCCATCTTCGCTCAAAAGCTTTCCACCATTTTAGTGGCATATGTCCGGTAAAAAGTGGCGAGCGAATAATATAGATCATCATCATGATCGTAAAAACGCCTCGCGAAACAAGAGTGGCAAAACCGGCACCTGTTAAACCATAAGCTTTGAATCCCCAGTTTCCATAAATCCAAAGCCAGTTCAAAAATGCGTTCATCAAAAGCCCCAAGCCCAACATGATCATTGCAGGCTTTGTTTGATTAAGACCTTCGGCAAACTGGCGAAAATTTTGAAAAAGCAAAACAAAAACTCCAGACCATCCAATTAAAATTAAAAATGTTCTACTTTCTTCGATGATCTCGGGCGTCTGACGAAAGACATCCAAATGATACGTAAATAAATGCAATAAACCTGCGAGCAAAATTCCGATGACCAGGTTTACGACCAAACCATGTCGAAGCACTTCGCCGCAATCGCGAGGTTTTGCCGCTCCCGCCGCTTGAGCAGTCAAAGTAGAAATCGCATTCGAAACTCCAATTCCAAAAATGAGACAAAACCAAAAAAGCGCATTCGAAAAAGCAGAGGCGGCAAGTGGAACGGCACCTACTCTTCCGATCATCACAGAATCGAGAACTCCAAACATAAGTTGCCCGACCTGATTGAGCATGATCGGAAACGCGAGACGTAAAGTTTGTTTAAGTTCGAGGGAGTAGTTTTTTATAAAAGCGGAATTCATTTAAAAATAAAATCAAAAGCTAATTTCAATAGAATCATTGAAACGACCCATAAAAAGATAAAACGAATAAAAGGTGAACCTTTTTTAATGGCTAAATGACTTCCTAAGTAATTTCCGCCGATATTGGCTGCCGCCATCGGAACAGCCATTCGATAATCGATCATTCCGATAGCTGCAAAGTAAGTAAGGGCCGCGATATTCGTCGACCAATTGATGAGCTTGGCCGAAGCCGAAGCCTTTAAAAAGTTCATCCCCAAGTAAAAAACAAAAAAGAAAATCAAAAAGCCGCCAGTACCCGGGCCTAAAAATCCATCATAAAAACCGATGATCGCACATCCTAAAACTACGGCTGCGCGGGTTTTCTTAAGAATAGGTTTATGCTTTTCTTGAGATCCAAAATTTTTATTGAGCAAAGTGAAAAGAAAAACTCCAAAGAGCAAAACTAAAATAAAAGGGCGGATCAGTTCGCTCGGTAAATGGCTTACAGCTCTCGCCCCTAAAAAAGAAAAAAGAAGAGCCACGATCATTCCCGGGATCATTAACTTCCAGGGGATCGAAACGTTTTTAGAATAGCGAAGAACCGAAATCGAAGTTCCGCAAAACGAAGAAAACTTATTGATGCCAAGTAAAAGTGGAATCGGCGCAGAGGGTAAACAAATAAAAAGTGCCGGCACTTGAATCAAGCCGCCGCCTCCTGCCACCGAATCAATGAAGCCGGCTAAAAAGGCGGCGGCACACAGAACAAAAATCATTCTAAATTATTTTGAACCTTCGGCCTGAGAACCATCTGATGGCTTCTCAAAAATCGGAGTGCCCTCTGATTTCTTAGAAGATAATTCAATAGGTGCGTCTGGAACTTCTACTTTAGGTTTTGGTCTTTGATAATTTGTAGAGGGGGCAGTCGCGCCACCATCTGAATTATCTGACTTCATAAAAGGACTTAGTTCTCTATATTTCAAAAACTCCGAGACTACCGCTCTGCGAGTATCTATTAAAGTTCTGGCATCTTTATCAAACTCACTGGTCTCTACTGCTGTTCGCAAAGTGTAGGGAGAACGCTTGCCGACATCTAAATTTGGTTGTTTTGCTGAAAGATCCGAAATTGCTTTTGATAATAAATTAAAAGAAGCGTTGGAATTTGTATTTATTAATTCGGTTATATTGATGTGAAGTTGGGGTCCAATTTTTTTAAATAGAGCTCTAAAAATTTCGTCCCACTTTTCTAAATTAACGGACTGAATTTTTGCCACTGTTTCGCCATCCAAATGTTCTGTAGAACCTGGAGCACGATAAATTTTTAAACCGGCCTCTACTTTTTTAAAAAACTTCAGAGCGTAAATGAAATTTCCATCGAGTAATAATTGAGAAAAAACATAGTTTGCAATTTGATCTGCTGTTTTTGGACTAACACTGGCTTGAGCAAGCAAAGTTAAACGGCTGCTTACCAACTCCAATTTCTCTAATAAAGTATCGAGGTCCTTTTTATTGTCTCGACAAGTTTGAAGAGGAGTATTTGTTTTAGAAAGTTGTTTGAAATCTTCACCCTTCCATTTTGCCCTTAGCAAACTGCCTAAATCCGCAGCATTGTTTTTAAGGCTATCAATTTCTATAATAGCCTGCTCCGCACTGATCTTGGATCTCTTTGATCCAAACCCTGGAATCGAGCCCGTAACTGTTTTACAAAACCCACTGATGCTAAATCCCGCATGAGCTTCACTGGCGAATAAAAATAAAGATGAAACAACCCCGAGAACCAAAACTTTAATCATTTGCATGCTCGCTTCTTTAGCATGAAGAAGGGGTCGGGTCAAAAAGGTGCCAGGTCAGCTTTTTAGGCGCTTCTGAAGCTTTTTTTGAAGCCAGAAATAGAAGTTTCGTTCAAACTTTTGGAATGCCTAAGCTCTCGTTTTCACGCTCTAAAATGAAAATTCTACTCCTCGAAAATATCCACCAGGTCGCTGTTTCAACTCTTAAAACCGAAGGATTTCAAATTGAAGCTTTGTCTGAGGCCTTGAGCGAAGCCGAACTTAAAAAGAAAATTGCCGATGTCCATATATTAGGAATTCGATCAAAAACTCAGATCACCGAAAGTGTTTTAAAACATGCCTCCAAATTATTGAGCATCGGTTGCTTTTGCATAGGCACCAATCAAGTTGATATCAAGGCTGCCAAATTGAAAGGCGTTTCTGTTTTTAATGCGCCGTTTAGCAATACAAGATCTGTCGCCGAAATGGTTCTCGCCGAAATCGTGATGCTCGCAAGACAACTTGGAGATCGAAACAAAGAACTCCACGAAGGAGTTTGGAAAAAAGTTTCTAAAAATTGTTTTGAAATTCGTGGAAAAACTTTGGGCATCATCGGTTACGGACATATCGGATCGCAAGTTTCTGTTTTGGCCGAAAGTTTTGGAATGAAAGTCGTTTATTACGATGTGATTACGAAAATGCCTCTTGGGAATTCTCATCAACTTAAAACAATGGACCAAGTTTTAGAGCAATCCGATTTTGTGACTCTGCATGTTCCTGAAACTCCTCAGACCAAAAAAATGTTTAAGGCCGAGCAATTTAAAAAAATGAAGAAAGGTTCGTATTTAATTAACGCAAGTCGAGGCTCGGTCGTTGATATCGAAAATCTTGCCGCCGCCTTAAAAGCAAATCATTTAGCGGGCGCAGCCATTGATGTTTTTCCGGAAGAGCCCGAATCGAATAATGAAAAATTTAAATCTTCTCTGCAAAAAATTCCTAATCTGATTTTGACTCCGCATATTGGAGGCAGCACCGAAGAAGCTCAAATGAATATTGGATTTGAAGTTACCGAAGCTTTAACGAAATTTATTAAC
Organism: Deltaproteobacteria bacterium; assembly: GCA_017302715.1. GTDB lineage: Bacteria > Bdellovibrionota > UBA2394 > UBA2394 > UBA2394 > JAFLCD01. The sequence goes on along the minus strand of JAFLCD010000002.1, from coordinate 56,882 downwards.
AATGGCTCAACTCGTGGATCTGTGAATTTTCCTGAAATCGATTTGCCGATTTTACATGGCAGTCATCGGATTTTGAATGTGCATAAAAATGTTCCAGGAGTTCTAAAAAATATTAACGGAATTGTTTCGGACCTCGGCGCAAATATTCAAAGTCAGTATTTGGGAACAGATAACGATATCGGTTATCTGATTGTCGATCTTGATAGAAAGTTATCGGATAAAGTGAATGACCGAATCAAAGCGCTGCCTACAAGTATTCGAACGCGAATTCTTTATTAAAGATCGAAAATTTTGCCGGGATTTAAAATGCCATGAGGATCAAAAACTTTTTTGATCTGCTTCATCGCCTGAATTTCTTCGGGAGTTCTGCTGAGTGACAGATAAGGTTTTTTGAGCAGGCCGATGCCATGCTCCGCAGAAATACTTCCATTAAATTTCTTCAAAACTTCAAAAAGCTTTTGGCTGATATCTTTACATTCATTTTCAAAGTCCGAGTCCAATTGATCGGCTTGGCGAATTACATTGATATGTAAATTTCCATCTCCAATATGACCGAACCAAATAATATCGACCTTTGGAAAATTTTTCGTAAGAACAACCTCTACCTCTCTGACAAATTCTGGAATTTCAGAAATTTTTACCGAAATATCATTTTTATAGGGCTTAAATTTTGAAAGCGCCTCAGAAATATTTTCTCTATAGCCCCAAAGCTTTTCTCGCTGCTGATCATTTTGACTTAAAGTTCCATCGATAATGAGGCCCTCAGCCTTTAGCTCATCAAAAATAGCCAAGGCTTCATCCATGACAGCATCACTCTTTTGCTCAAACTCGGCCAAAAAATAAAAGGGCGAAGATTTTTGAAAAGGTGCAGACTCTGTTTTTTGATTTTCTAAAACCTTTTCTAAAGCCGTCTGAGTAAAAAATTCAAAAGCGGTAAGCGAAAGTCGAGATTGAAATCTTTTTAAAATTTCCGTCGAAAAATCTAATTTTGCTGATTGCAAAAGAATGACGGTCGGAATTTCAGGCGGTGTCGTAAATTTTAAAATAGCTGAAGTGACAATTCCTAAACTTCCTTCGCTTCCGATAAAAAGCTGCTTAAGATCATAGCCCGCATTATTTTTTACCAATGCTTGATCCATTTTTAAAATCTCACCAGCACCGGTGACTACTTCAAGTCCAGCCACCCATTCCCTCATCAGACCGTAGCGAATAACTTTTGTTCCACCTGCATTGGTAGAAATATTTCCGCCAATTTGGCTTGAACCTCGTGAAGCAAAATCGACGGGAAAGAAATACCCTTTATTTTTTACAAATTCTTGAAGGTCTTGAGTAACCACACCCGCCTCGCAAGAAATCAATCTATCGATTTCATTGAGATCCCCTATTTTATTCATTCGCTGAAGTGAGAGAACGACTTCACCTTTCGTTGCAACCGCCCCACCACTTAACCCTGTGCGTCCACCCGAAGGTACGAGCGAAATACTTTCTTTGTAGGTGATTGCCCATTGAACGATCAACTGAACCTCATGAGTGCTCTGTGGAAACAAAATCGCTAAAGGCTTAGGTGAAAAAGCTCGCGTCCAGTCTCGACCGTAGTTTTCAAGATCTTGGACGTCTGTTGAAATTTGGTCGTTCTTTAGAAATTTTTTAAGTTCTGAAAGCTGAGCGTCCACAGATATTCATTCTCTGTCAGCCTGGGCATTGAGGTAAATTATATTTTAGAGATATGTTTTTGGGCGACAGATGTTTTAAAAAAAATTAAGCTGACGAGGTCGTGGCAAAGGATCTTAAGTCAAAATCTAAGGGCAAGAGCTCCAAAACTCCGTGGTTAGCGATACTTTTATTTTTAGGAGTGTTTGCTTATTTTGGCTGGCAAGCGATGGGCAATCACGCCGTTCCTCATTGGGAAAATCTCGTCCTTGAAAAGATTTCGATCATACGAGTCGATTGGCTGAACGCCTGCTTTCTCTATATGAGTGAACTCGCCTCTGTCGGCACGATCGTTTCTTTGACCTTAATCACCGCCCTCAGCCTTCTGATCTTCAAAGAATATCTTTATATTCCTCAAATTATTTTAGCTTCGCTAGGCGCTCGATATCTGATGGCTATCTTCAAAGAAATTTTTACGCGCTCTCGTCCAAGTGTTGTTGAACCCCTTTCGCATCTGACGAGCTATTCTTATCCGAGCGGACATGCGACCACAGCTGCGGCATTTTATATTTCTCTTTATCTTATTTTAAAATCGCAAATCCCTTCTAAGAAAATAAAAAATCAGATTTTAACGATCGCACTTTCTATGATTTTTCTTATTTCATTTTCGCGGCTTTATTTAGGTGTTCATTATCCAAGCGATGTCATCGGTGGATTTTGTTTAGGCACCGCTTGGGCGCTTATCTTAGCGAGTGTTTTTTCTAGATTTAAATCAGGAGGATCCTCTGACTCGTGAAGGCAGATATTATCGCCAGAAATTTAAGCAAAACATTTAATAACGGTCTCACCACACTTAAAAATTTAAATTTTGAAATTACTGAAGGAGATTTCGTCTCTCTTGTAGGACCTTCAGGTTGTGGAAAGTCCACCCTGCTTAGACTAATTGCTAAACTTGAAATGCCTAGCGAAGGCAGCTTACAAGTTTATCACGATCAAATAGCCTTCGTTTTTCAAGACGCCCATCTGCTTCCCTGGAGAAATGTTTTTGAAAATATTTCTCTACCTTTAGAGCTTCAGAAAATTTCACCAGCAGAAAAAAAATCTTTAACAGAACAAGCTCTCGAGAAAATTGGATTAAAAGATTTCGCGTCGGCCTATCCGGCGCAACTCTCTGGCGGAATGAAAATGCGAGTTTCACTCGCTCGAGCTTTAGTCACTCAGCCTAAATTGTTATTGATGGACGAGCCCTTTGCCGCTCTCGATGAAGTCTCAAGAGCTTCTCTCGAAGAAGATCTAAGAAAACTTTGGCTAGAAAAAAAAATGACTATTGTTTTTGTCACCCACTCTATTTCAGAAGCTTGCTTTTTAACAAATCGCGCACTTGTTTTGTCATCCAGACCCGGGCAAATCGTTTTAGATAAAAAAATATCTCTGCCTGAAAATCGAAAATTAGAAATTACTTTAAGCCCAGAATTTTCAAAGACAGCTCGTGAGATCTTAGAAGTTCTCTCAGCAAATACTCAGCAAGATATGGCGGCTCAGTTATGAAAATGAAATGGATTGCATTTTTGCCGCTAATCCCACTCGCGATCGCAATTTTGCTGATCGAAATTTTAACACGGTATCAAATTCTACCTTCTTATTTAGCCCCCACTCCTTCAGAAGTTTTTTCCGCTATTTTTGTAGATTCTAAAGAAATTTGGACGGCTTTCTTTCAAACGGCCAAGGCAGCTTTCTTAGGATTTTTAATGAGTGCTTTTTTTGGAATCTTGATTGGAATAATTTTTTCATCTTCCAAATGGATGTATCGAGCTTTTTATCCCTACGCTGTTTTTTTTCAGACCGTACCTGTGATCGCCGTTGCTCCCCTTCTGGTGATTTGGTTTGGATACGGAACGCCGACTGTCGTGGCCTCCAGTTTTATCGTCTCTATTTTTCCGATGATCGCTAGCACTCTGACAGGAATGCGCTCTACAGATCCGGCACTTGTAGATCTCTTTCATCTTTATAAAGCGAATGCCTTTGATTTTTTATTTAAGCTTCGACTTCCTTTTTGTTTGCCGCAGATTTTTGTCGGCTTACGCATTGCAAGCGGGCTTGCCGTTATTGGCGCTGTGGTCGGCGAATTTATTACGGGCGGCGGCTTAGGCGGCATTATCGAGGTCGCAAAGACAAGACAGCGACTCGATCTCGTTTTCGCCGCTATTTTGATGGCCACTTTGATCGGTTTTATTTTTTTAAGTGGAATGAATATTTTCTCTCGTTTAGTGTTGAGAAATTGGCACGCATCAGAAAAAAATATTTAATTTCATTTCTTAGCTCTGTCCTTTTAGTTATTGGAATTTTTTCTGCTCACGCTAAAGAAAAAAATGCCAAGCTCCCTGCATTAACTTCTGTAAAACTCGCTCTCAATTGGGTGCCCGAACCTGAGTTCGGAGGATTTTATGCAGCGGAACAATCCGGAATTTATAAAAACTCCAATTTAAGAGTCGATTTATTGCCAGGTGGCGCAGGCTCACCTGTCGTTCAAATGATAGCTGCAGGAAAAGTAGAGTTCGGAATTTCAAGTGCTGACGATGTCATCATTGCTAGATCCAAAGGCGCGGACGTCGTTGCCTTGTTCGCTGTTTATCAGACTTCACCTACAGGAATCATGGTTCATGCTTCGCGAGGACTTAAATCTATTGGCGATGTTTTTTCTTCGGGAACAGTGGCGATTCAAAAAGGTTATCCCTTTTATGATTTCTTAAGAAAAAAATATAAAACAGAAGGCGCAAAAATCGTTCCTTATAAAGGTGGAATTACAGAATTTTTAAATGATAAAAATTTCGCGCAGCAATGTTTTGTAACGGCTGAGCCTGCGATGGCGAGAAAAAAGGGAGCGAATCCTCAAGTGTTTATGGTCGCTGAAGCTGGTTTTAATCCTTATACATCCGTGCTTGTAACAAGCGGAAAGTATCTCAAAAAAAATCCAGAGATTGTTAAAGCCATGGTGAAAGCTTCTTATGATGGATGGAAGTTATATCTTGCTGCCCCTCAACCCGCTAACCAATGGATGTCGACGCTCAATAAAGCGATGGATCTCGAAACTTTTAACGAAGTTGCTTATATGCAAACTTCTTTAATCGTCACCGACGAATCTCGAAAAGGCGGTGTTGGCGCTATGACTGAAAAACGTTGGAATGATATGGCAGCAGCTTTAGTAGATTTAAAAATTATTCGTGAAGCTCAGCCCGCTAAAAATTATTTTATAAACTTTTAATCGTCGCTAAAATCTCTTCGCGCTCTTCAACGAGCTTCATCCACTCAGACTCAAGTTCTTCGATTTTTTTCTGAGAAGCCGAAAGCTCTCGTGAAATTTCAGTGGCCTTTGCTCCTTGAGCTGACTCTAAAGTTTTCGCTTGTTCTTCCATGCGACTTTTCAGAATTTTTGTTTTCTTATCGAGAGCTTCTAAAGCTTTATCGATTTCTCTTCGTCTTGCTTCAAGCTCTTTTTTCTGCGGAGTCGGCCCCGAACGAACAGGCGCAAGAGCACGAACCTCTGCGACAGGTGAAGAAGCATCTTCTTCTTCCACAACTTCTTCTGATTTTTTTCGATATTTAAATTCGGTTACGCCTTCGGGCTCATTCGCGAACGCGCCTTTTTGAACGCTCCATACATAATCATCGTAAGCTCCGGGATAAAGTCGCACTTTTCCTTGGTGAACTTCGATAATTTTTGTCGCAATTCTTCGGATGAATCCCCGATCGTGACTGACGATGATGACCGTGCCTGGATATTCGGCGAGCGATTGAGTCAAAGCTTCCACTGTATAAAAATCTAAGTGGTTCGTCGGCTCATCTAAAATCAAACAAGGTGATCGCTTCAGTAAAATTTGTCCCAGAGCCACGCGAGCTTTTTCTCCTCCTGAGAGAACTCTAATTTTCTTCTTCGCATCGTCGCCCGAAAATAAAAGAGAGCCTGCAATATTTAAAATCTCTTGGGTTTTTACTTTGGCATCCGCCGTTCGTGAAAGAGCTTCGACTACCGTTTCTTCTGGCTTTAATCGCTCCGAAACATGCTGAGCATAATAACCGCAACTCAATTGATAACCGTATTTTAAATCTCCATAGAGAACAGGAATTTCTTTGGCGAGCGCTTTTAAAAGAGTTGTTTTACCTGCGCCATTTAATCCGACGATTCCCATATGATCGCCATTTAAAATTTGTAAATTCACATTCTGTAAAATAACTTTTTCGCCATATCCCACATCGACGTCTTTTAATTCCATCGAAAGCTTTCCCGTGCGATCGGGCGGAGGAATATGAACCTTCGCCCCAATCGGCAAAGATTTAAGCTCAATCGTTTCCATCTTCGCCATTTGCTTTAAGCGACTTTGAGCCTGACGAGCTTTACTCGCTTTTGCTCCAAAACGAGCGGCGAAATCTAAAACTACTTGTCGTTTAGCGGCATCATTCATCGCGCGAGCCTCAAGTTGATCGCGAAGCATTTGCTTTTGCTCAAAATAATCGTCGATATTTCCGCTGAACTTCACCATATCGCCGGTTTCGATTTCTAAAATATGATCAGTTGTACGCTTTAAAAATTCGCGATCGTGCGAGATCAACATGAAAGCACCTTCAAAATTTTGCAAAAATTCCTCGAGCACCAATGTCGTTTCAAGATCTAAATAGTTTGTCGGCTCATCGAGCAACATCAGATTTGGTTTTTCGCCGAGCAAATAAAGTAATTTCGCTCGCATTCGATAACCCCCGCTTAGACTTTTAATGGGAGCTTCAAACTGAGCGTCACTTAAACCTAAACCATGGCCGAGTTGCTTGAGTTCCCAAATGGGGGTGCGCTCGCATCTCTCTAAATAAGTCTCTAAAGTTTCTTCGGTATTCCAAGTGTCGTGCTGCTTTAAATAACCAATGCGAAGGGCTCGCGAACGAATGACTTCTCCGTGATCGAGCTCTTCTTCACCTGCAATAATTTTAAACAATGTCGTTTTGCCCGTACCATTAGGTCCGATCACACCAATATGTTCGTTTTCATTCACAGCAAAAGTGGCTTTTTCAAAAAGAGTTTTCGTCGCAAAGGATTTCGCTCCTCCTTGCAACTGCAACAGATTGGCTTCCGACATAAGTTTTATAAATTACCCAGCACTTGAAAAATAAACTATCTCCTTGATATGCTTCTTTAAACTGCGCAAACCATTTCGGAGCTGCTCCGTCCCCTGTAAAATATCTTAATAATATCAATGGCTTAAGCCGGGACACGGGCGGCATGGAAATTGCTCTTTAGAAAATGACTGAAATTTCTATGAAGTGAGGATGCGTATGAGAATGGCTCTATTTTTTTTAATCGCGGCAAGCTATCAGTCCGCTCTTTTTGCGGCTGATCAAAAGGGTTGCGCTCCTTTTTTAAAGTTTGTCGGAGAATTTGAAAAATCCACTCCTTCCTCAGAACGAAAAATCGAAACTCCAAAAACAGAAGAAATGCCCAGAGAATATTTAACGGATAATGGCGTTGTCGGCGAAGCGCATTCAGAAATGCTCCAAGATGGAGTGATCGCCAAAATTAAAAATGATGAACTTGGCGCACAACTCGATCAGATCATCACCGAAAAACAGGCCGAAGCGGCAGCCAAAGGAAAACCAGAAGTCGTCGCAGAGAATTCAATGAAAATTTCTCCGACTAATTTTATAGATGCCGAACAACTTGCTCACGCAACGAAAGCAAAGACAGATAACTTTATGTTCAGTGCAAGTTCCTACGTCAAACCAGAAATGAATTCTCAGTCTCTTTTCAAACACGATGCATTGATTGCATTCGCTCGAGAATATCCCACAGAAACCTCGGCGCAGAAAGTTCACGCCGACTTCGAACAAAAGCACGATATGATTTATCAAGTTCGCTACTCCACAAACGGAGAAAAAACTTTTGCCGAGCTTTGGCTTTATAAGGGCGATAAAGAAATGGGTCGAATGGGAACTTTTACCATTTCGAATGAGCGAATTTTAGATCCTATGGTTTTAAGTTTGCAGTTAAAAACGATTGAATCTTCGGTTACTTGGAATCCTAATTCCGCATTTCTAAATTTATTCTATAGAGAGAATACAGACCTTCCCGGAAATTTTATTGCAGATTTAAAAGTGGATTCGATCTCGATTATTTCAAAAACAGTAAAAACTTTTCTCGAAAATCCACATACCAAGAAGAAAGCTGCTTAATTTTATCCTCATAAAGAAGTTGCCCATGCTATCCTAGAGTCAGTGGCAACTGATTCTCAGAAATTTAGACTGCGCGCAATACGCATTTCTATTGTTGCAAGCATTCTCATCCTCGGCGTAAAAATTGTCGCTTTTTGGATCAGCGGATCAGTGGCTTTAGAATCAGATGCTATCGAAAGCGTAGTCAACGTTATCGCTTCTTGTTTCGCACTCTATGCCATTACATTTGCCGATAAACCTGCAGATGAAGACCATCCCTATGGACACGGAAAAATGGAAGACTTCTCCGCAGCATTTGAAGGCGGACTCATCACCATCGCCTCTCTTTTTATTATTTACGAAGCGATTCGTGTCATACTTTTTCCCCATCCCCTCCATCATTTAGGTTTGGGATTGATATTAAATTTAGCGGCTGGTTCGGCAAACGGATTTCTCGGATTTTTCTTAGTTCGAACTGGAAAAAAATATCGCTCAAAAGCAGTTGAAGCTGACGGCTATCATTTGCTGAGTGATTTTTATACAACCATAGGAATTGCTTTTGGACTTTTTTTTGTCAAATGGACAGGTTTGCAAATTCTTGATCCTATTTTTGCTCTGCTCGTCGGCATTTTACTTGGATACACCGGATTTAGAATTATCCGTTCATCTTCGGCCGCACTTTTAGATTCTGAAGATCCCAATATGATTTCTAAAGTAACTGGACTGATGAATCGATTTCGAAAACCCGAAATTATTACCGTACACGAATTTCGTAGTATGAGAACCGGACGATACACCCATATGGATGTGCATATTGTGGTTCCTGAATTCTACGAAATTAAAAAAACTCACGCGATCGTCGAAGATTTTTGTAACAAAATTATTTCCGAAGGAAAAATCGAAGGAGAATTTCATTCGCACGTCGATCCATGCGCTCAAGCTTATTGCTCAAACTGCGCAGTGTCTCCATGCCCCATTCGATTGAAAGAATTTGTCAGTGCTCCAGCCATCACTGTTCAATCAGCGACAAGTAAAGGTCCAACAGAATTATAGGCTAAATCTCAATCCGCCCGCCCAGCCCATTCCTGAAAGGTTCGGTTTTCCTAAAACCGCCTGAGTCATCGTCCAATGAAATTGAAATGCCGAAGGCAAAAGTCTTTTCATCCCCTGAGATTCTTCTTTAGAAAATTGAAATTGTAATCCACTCGAAAAAGAAAAAGGAACAGCCCATTCTGTTTTACCTTCGGCTATCGGCGAAGAATGAGAAATGATGAGCGATGGTAAAAAAGATGTTCGAATAAAAGGAAGGATTTTCCAAAATCGAAAGGGTGCTAATTCCAATCCCACTCGCGCAGGAAGCAAATATGATTTTTGAGTACTTTGCCCAGATTTTCTTTGAGCTTCTAAAATGCCTACCGCAACATCTGCAGATAATCCTATTTTTTCAGAAAAAGGTTTTGAAATAAATCCAACTCCAAAGGTTGGAATGGATTGCTCATACGAAACCTCACCCGTTCGACTCTCCGACGTCCAATTCTCTGGAAACCACGATGATGCCGAGAATTCAAGCTCACCCGATTTTGTCGATGAATTAAAATCACGATTCATTAATTCGGCATTAGCCGAAGGAATCTCAATTTTTAAAGATTCATTTTCTGAGTGGATATTCGAAGAAGATTTCGCTGCCACTAATGTCGATAAAATAATCAATGCGTTAATAGCAAACATTTTTATTTTCCTTCAGCGCCCTCTGGCAAAAGCTTCCATTCCATCACACTGCCGCGAGTAGAGTTAATATATCTGCAGTTCCAACCAATCTGATTCATTTGATTTGGATTTGAATACTCACTTAATAAATAAGAAATGCAGTCCAGACGAATATCAATCGACTGCGAACTCGTTTCGGCCTTGTAACCGCCTTTCAGAGTTCCTGTTCGAAGATCCCATTTACTCGGCGAAAAAATAACCTGAACTCCCGAATTAAAATCAACAGCAGCATCTACAATTTTCACAGAAACAAAGTTGGATAAAAAATCTTCAATATCACTATGAGTATCTTGAAAAATAAAAAATTTAATCATTCGGTCTGCTTTACCGTTCTGGCCTGGCTCTCGAAAAATCCAAGTATCTGGCTTTCCACCCTCAGGAGATATAGACGAGTCCTTTGAAATAACACTCGGCTTAATCTGATCTGCATTTATTTTTTTGAGTTTAAAAACGGCACCTCGCTCGGGGTATTCACGAACTTGTAAATTACCATTGAGACTGTCTCCAACTAAAAATCCTTTAATTTGCATCGTCACTTCATCGGTAGTTTTTCGACGAATAAAAATATTCAACTGAAACTCTCCGGTAACAGAGTCAAAATAACCATCCGAAAACGGAATCGTTATTTTTTTATTACTCTCTAGCTGAAGTGTCCCCTTTAAAACCGCCTGTCTGGTTGGAGTCGATTGATCGGTGGATAAATTGATTCGGCTATCTGCATCGATCTGAAATGTAAGCTTACCAACAGAAGATTGATCGCTCTTAGACAAAATCTCGCCGCTATAAATTCCAATGATAGGTTGAATTTTCGAAATTTCTTCAGCAACTTTTTGTTTTTGATAATCTTGCAGATTTCGATCTCCGCAACCCGCACTGAGTGCGCACACGCCTAAGATATAAAAATATTTTTTCATCCCCGATCCTCCAAACTCTCCACTAGAATATCGGAAGAATAGCCCCACGCTGTAAAGTAATTAATCAAAGACACGATATAATCGTATTTAGCTTGATCATAAGCCAATTCTGAATCTTGCAAGTTTTGCTCCGTGGTGAGCAGCTGTGTGTAATCAATATTTGAAACTCGATATTGGCTTTTCGCCTCTTTGACGGATTCTTCAGCCAAATCAAAAGCTACTTTTGACGATCGGATAACACTTTCTGCAGAATCTAAATCCTGACTCGACTTCACTTGCTTTAATGCAAATTCATCTCGGAGTCTTTGCTCATCCAATCGATTCTGCATAATTTGAGAATTCGTTTGGTTTTTTTCAAAGAAATAAGAGAGCCCCGAGAAAAGTGGAATCTTCAGTTGAAGCCCGACCGACCATGCTGTTGCATCGTCATCACTTAAGTCTCCTTTTTTATACCCACTTCGTTCTGCATTCCCTACCGCATTTAATTGCGGCCAATGTTTTCCTAAAGTAACAACTTGTTCATCTTCTCTTTGCCTAATAAACAATTTCGATTTTTCAATTTCTAAAATCTTAGATTTTGTTCCCGTTAGTTTTTCTTGGATTTTCAGAAATGGAAGTGGATCCAATTTACCCTTGATCTGTACGAATTTTGCCTGACGATCTCCTAAAAGATTTGAAAGCTCGGCTGCCGAAGTTTTTAAATCATTTTCAGCTTTTTCAATTCTGGGTTTAATCAAAGCCATCTGCGTTTTTGCTTGCAAGGTATCGAGTCTTTGACCTCGACCAATTTTCATTCTTCTCTCTGCAGTTTCTAAACTCTGTCTGTAGAGGCCTTCAGCTTTTCGAAGTGTCTGAATTTTATGAGTATTCAACAAGACAGTGTAAAAACTTTGAACAACTCTATAAACTAAATCTCTTTCACTGATCTCAACATCTAAGCCTCTCAGCGGCGATTCTTTTCTGCCCGCTGAAATTGCCGAAAAATAGCCTCTTTGTAAAAGAGGTTGAGCGCCCTCTACTTTACCCGAATAAAAATTATAGGAATCGCCTTCAAACTTGGGGCGAGTTCCATTGAGAGCATCTTTTTGTCGATTGAATTGAACTGTGCTTGAAATACTTGGCAATACTTTTGAAAAAGCGAGCATGCCTAACGCATCTCCCTCTTTCATTTTTTCTCTCGATTCTAGAACGATGGGATTCTTTTGAAGGGCGAGATTTACAGAATCTCGCAAACCTAAAACTTCACCTGGCTCATCGGCTGCTAAAATTTCAAAACTCGCAAAAAAACTAAGCGAAAAAAAAATTAATTTAGTGAGCCGCTGTGGATGTCTGTGCTGGGATTTCATTTTCCCCTCCGTGATTTTCATTCGAATCAAATCGACTAAATAAACTATAAACACATGGAACAACAAAGAGAGTTAAAAAAGTCGAAACTAAAACTCCTCCGATTACACAAACCGCCATTGGAATTCGAGTTTCTGCTCCTGGTCCAATTGCTAAAGCTGGCGGAATGGCTCCCGCAACCGTTGCGATCGACGTCATTAAGATGGGCCGCAGTCGAATAGGACAAGCATAGAGCAATGCTTTTCTAATATCTTTCTCACCTTTTTCTCGAACTTGATTTGTAAATTCAACTAACAGAATTGAATTCTTCTTCACGATACCCATCAAAAGAATAAGGCCGATGAAGCTATAAATATTCAGAGATAAATTCATCAACATCAAAGCTAAAAAAGCTCCCGATAAACTAAAAGGAAGAGCAATTAAAACTGTAATGGGATGAATGAAAGAATTAAACTGTGCACCAAGCACCATATAAGCAACAAAGACTCCTAGAATCAGCGCAAAAATCAGATCTTGAAAACTTTCTTTAAAAGTTTGCGCGCTTCCGCTCAAAACTAAACGATAATCATTAGGCAGAATTTGCGCCGCCAAGGCTTGAACTTCAGCTAAAACTTTTTGCTGAGATTGCCCTTGCTTAATATTTGAATACACCGTGACCGCTCTTTCTCGATCGTAACGCGCAATCTGCTGTAAGCTCGCCCTTTCTTCGATACGCACTACATTGGACAATCGAACAATCTCACCACGATTATTTCGAACATAAATATTTTTAATTTGCTCAGCGTGAGAACGATCTTCGGCTTGCAAACGAACACGAATATCATAGCGATGTCCGTTCATTGCGTATTTTCCAGAAACTTCTCCACCGATCAGAGCTCGAATCGCTTCTGAAATGGTTCGAATACTTACACCATACCTCGCGGCCTTTTCACGATCCGGAATAATTCTCACCTCAGGCTTTCCGAGTTTATAGTCCGTATCGAGATCCGTCACGAGTCCCGTTTTTTGAAGCGCATCCATGATTTGACGTGAATATTCAGACAACTTGTCCCAATCAGGGCCTCGCACAGAAAATTCTACAGGGTATCCTCTTGAAGCGGTGAACCCACGCATCGAAAGATCTTGAATAAAAACTTTCATCTCGGGAATTTTAGAAAGTTCTTTTCGAGTAAAGGCCATGAAATCTTGCTGAGTCATTTCGCGCTTCTCTCCATCGCGAATTCCCCGCTTACCTTTATCCTTCATCGTCACGAATATATTTCCAGAATTGACTTCGCCGCCGCCAAACCCTCCAACTGCCGCATAAATTCTTTCAACTTCTGACTGCTTCATCATCACTTCTTCTGCAATTTTAAATTTAGAATCTGTATAGGCCATGGATGAATCCACAGGTGTTTGCAAACGTATCAAAAAAATACTTTGATCTTGTGACGGAACAAATTCTTTATTGATCTTCGTTAAACTTAAAAGCGAGACTGCAAAAATAAGAAGCGAACCCAAGACAACTTTTCCTCGATGCGCCAATGCCCACCCCAAACATTCCTCATAAAAGCGAGAAATTTTTTCAAAAAGGGCATCCATCTTTCTGGCAGCTTTTGAATTTTTAGCGCCACTGACAAATTGTGCACATCTCATGGGCGTCAGCGTCAGCGCCTCTAAAAGAGACAACAGAACTGTCACTGTCATCGTGACGCCAAATTGTAAAAAGAATTTTCCTATCACGCCTCGCATAAAAGCGACGGGCAAAAAGATCGCAACAATCGCAATCGTCGCCGCGATTGCTGCAAAAGTAATTTCATTGGCTCCATCGATCGCCGCTTGAAATTTTGTTTTCCCCATCTCCTGATGCCGAACAATATTTTCTAAAACCATGATGGCATCGTCGACCACGATTCCCACCGCCAAACTCAATCCGAGCAAGGTGAACGTATTTAGAGTGAAGCCAAAGAAATATAAAATGGTAAATGCCCCGATAATCGAAGTCGGAATGGCAAATAGAATATTGATTGTCGATGAAAGTGATCCTAAGAAGAGCCAACAGACAAGCGCCGTTAAAATGGCAGATAAAATCAAAGTGAAATTGAGTTCATGAACCGTTTCTTCAATAAATTTTGTCGTATCAAAATTAACATTGAGCTCCATTCCTTTTGGCAAGTTAGAACGAACTTGTTCCATTCTCGCTTTTACATTGTGAGCTACTTCAACCGCATTCACACCTCGCTGTTTTTTTATTCCTAATCCGATAGCGGGCTTTCCGTTGAAACGAGAAATACGTCTTACTTCTGCTAATCCCTCTTCAATCTTTGCAACTTTTTTTAAAACGATTGGATTATAATTTGGCCTCCCACCTCTTGCACTAATAACGATATCGCCAAATTCATCGATGCCTCTGGCCTCTCCCATCGTTCGCACATCGTACTCACGTCGCTCGGTTTCAATTTGTCCGGCAGGAAGTTCAGAGTGCTCGTTCTGAACCGTGTCTAAAATATCTCCCACCGTTAGTTCGTATTGATTCAATTTTTCATTCGATGCCCAAATACGAAGATTCGGTTCTACATAACCGCCGAGCATAACGTCGCCAACACCTGCGACTGTTGTAAATTTATCTTTCAGTTGATCACGCACATAGCGCATCAACTCAACGCGAGGAACGGTCTCGCTTGCTATCGTCAACCACATGATGGGGTTGTCTTCTGGATTCGTCTTCGTGATGACAGGCGTATCCATTTCTTTTGGAAGTTGCTTTTGCGCCTGTGCTACTTTTGTTTGAACTTCTTGAAGAGCTGCATCGATATTTCGATCGAGATCAAATTCGATAGCTATCGAAGCCGTTCCATATCTCGAATAAGAAGCCACCGAACGAATTCCTTGAACAGACATCACGGCATCTTCGACAATATCAACAACGTCGGTCTCCATGACCTCGGGTGCCGCACCCTCATAAGTTAAAGAAACCGAAACCACCGGAAAATCCACGTCCGGAAGTTGGCTAATTCCCATTTTTGTAAAAGAAATGGCCCCGAATACGATAAGCCCAATCATGAGCATCCATGCAAAAACCGGTCGTCGAACTGAAAATTCTGAAAGAGTCATAAGGCCCCTCACCCAAATTGATATGAGTTAATGAATAATTGAATCTTATCGAGATCAACAACTTACGACAATAAATGCTGGCACTCTGCCCCATAAATTCGTGAGCGATAGAATGATTTTATGGATCACTGCGTCGTAAGGATGCGTTAGGGGGATGCTGAGGTCCAAGAGCGAAAGCTTTAACTAAAACCTTAAGAAGGGAGCATCCTTACCATGAGTATTTCACCCGTAGGCATTAAACCGCCTAAACCAGAACCACAATTCAGCGGCAGCGCCTCGAAAGCCGACAGATTCAACAACCTCTTTAAAAAATTGGATCAAGATCAAGATGGATCGATTTCTAAATCCGAACTTGAGAAAATTTCAAAAAGATTCGGATCCAAAGTCGATGAACTTTTTAAATCTGCCGATAAAGATTCTGATGGAAAAATTTCAAAGTCTGAATTCGTCGCGATGATGTACAAGATGAAACCTAGAGATCCTGCAAATGATGTGAAGCCACACCAAGATCCGGGTGTTGTAAGGCCAAGGATTGTGAATGTGGACGATGAAAAACCACTGATTAGCGTTGGCTAATTATTTTTTCTCGAAGCGAGAAAGAAAATCTAAGGCAAGACGACAACGCTGCTGAAGTTGAGGCGAGAGGTAAGAAGAAAGCTTCCAACCTGCTTCGTAAATTCTTTCAACATTCGATGCAATATGACGATCTTCCGGATCACCTAAAAATACAGAGGCTCTTTGCATTTGTTTTCTATGAAACTCTTCGGCAGCAATCGGATCTAATCCTCGATGGACTAAATCCGCGATCGTTTCAATCCGAAGCAAATCATTGGAGATACTTGTAGAACTTCCATCGGGATGTAAAAGGCCGTCGTCTAAAAAAAAGTTCTGTCTAATTTTGTAATCTCGTTGATTCACAGCGTGAACAATAGCGTGAGCTCGTGCACGCTCTGCCGTAGGAAGAAGCGACACGTCCGTATTATAAAATTGATAAAGATAATCGAGAGGTCTTTTGCCTTTCAAATTTCTGCTCGCCCATACGGGATCAAGCTCTAAAGGTTCAGTACCTAACTTTGCATTGTCATGTAGATCTAAAAACCTCCAGACTCTCTCATCCGAAAGAGGCATGGGTAAAAGATGATTCGCTAAGATGCCTAATTTTTTTACTTCGGCCTTGTGATTTAAAACATGTGCTTCAAAATCTTGAACTGATTTTACGTGAAGACTTTCTGAAGTTGTGACGAATTCAGAAGCGTCTTCCGACACCTCTGGGCCAAATGCAAAAGCAGATGGAGCACCCAACCAACATCCCCATAAGATGAAAAATCGAATAAATTTAGAATTTAATAAACTTGTAAAACCCACACCAAGAATCACTTCATAACCTCTTAAAGAATTAAGAGCAATAATCGTGCCGACTTAAAAAGTGTTTATAGAGAGTTTTAAGGCTATATTTTGAAATAGAGGCGGACTCAAATGTCGCAGAAATTAAGCAGCCTTTTCAGCCTCAACAGGCTTCTCATCTTTAGCTGGTCCTTTAGCTTTCGTGCCTGAAACGATGCCACCGATGAAACTCAGGGGAACTAAAAATCCAATCACAGCCATCTCTTGAGTAAATGGAATATTTCCATCCCAAAAAAAGTAAGCTGTCGTCGGCAAAGCCATCAGAGTGAAAAGCTCAGTTGCTCGATCAATAGGTCCCGCGTTCTTTCCAGCAGAATTAAGTGCGGCTTCCTCGAGTTCCTTAGCTAGATTTTCTTTATCTTCGCCTTCGTCATTTTCATCTGCAGCCATGACCTTATTATACTATGAATTGCTGCTACGCAGAAAATGTCGAAAAAACGAGGTCAAATTTTTGACGAAAATAAAACGACAATTTTTGTCATTCTAAAGTCATGATCCAGAGCGGGCTTGCGAGATTTGCCTCTATTTCTAAATTTCTTAAGCAATGAGACAATGAATATGTGAAGGGTGGAGGGAGAGTTCGGCATTCACAGCAAGTCAGCGTCTTCCTTTTTTATTTTTTCAGTTTTCTAAGCATCTCTTTTACAAGTAACGCTCAAATTAGAGCTCTCAATGAAGCCGATTCGCTTCGCCTCGCCAAAGCTTGGGCTCCTATCCTCTATCATGACGTTGATGCCACTTACCGTAATCCCGAAACTGGATTTATCCCTGCAGATGAAATTCTAAAAATCGACTTTGATGGAAATGAAGATCTACGTGACAACGGCGCAAACGTCTTTCAATTGAGCACCGATAGGCAAAAACATCTTATTCAAAACCCAGCTCTCTATTTTTCTATCGTCGAGACTGAGTCCCATTATTACCTCAACTATATGGTTTATCATGCCCTTGATACCAACGCCTGGTGGCACACGCATGACACCGAAAATTTTTGGGTCGTTGTTCAAAAAGACCATAGTCCTTATGGAAAATTTATCGCGGCGATCTCAAACGCTCACGGCTACGGAATGATTTATTCTGATAATCCACAAAGACAGCGGCAGTGGAGAAATAATTTAATACAAGATTATAAAATTTATTTTTTACCTTTGCTCGATGAGTTTTCATGGAAGCACAACTTAGATCGATACAAACCAGAATTTGTAGAAAGAAAATCTGGATCAAAAGCCATGAAACTTTTTGTAACAGCTAGAAGCCACGCGCTTTACAAATTTAACACTCAAGCATGGATGAATCGCGGCCCAGTCTATCTTCCAGAAGATTGTGACGATTGTGATAGCGATATTGAAAACGCTTCGGTCAAACAAAAAGATATTCGTCACTACGAGTTAGTCAATTGGGATCAGTTAATGACGAATCTTAGAAAAAGATCGTCCGAAAATATATTTGCTTCAAATCTCATGAGCCCTAGTGTTTTGACAAATGGATACCGATTAGTAAAAAATTTACCTCATTATTTTGCGCCACCTACAAATCAAGAAAAACCAACTGCCAATTTATTTTATGAAACGAGTTTTAAAACTCCAATGGCTTTACTGGATCCCGTGGCACTTCATACTTCTTTAGCATCGGCCGAAGAACAACATTCTATTTCTTCAGTCTATCTTCACAACGTCTATCTTGCGCGAGCACCTAACAAGATCGCTCCACAAAATATTCTAGCGCTTTTACCTTTACTCAGCCTTCGGTGAAGTCCTTAAGCTTCTGACCATCCATTCAAATTTTTCAGTAGTACCTAAAATTCTCGTCAACATATCGACTGTAACAATATCTTCAGCTTCTTCTGCCAAGTCAGCAGTGGATCGAATTTTTTCACTAAGCCTATCTAAAGCTTCTTGCATATCTGCAATCATTTCCTGAGTGCTTAAAAATTTATCACTGGAAGCATTTGCAGGAGCGCTCAACTGAATAATTTCAGAGAAGCTAGAAACCGTATGCATTCCTAAGGTTCGAATTCTTTCTGCCGTATCATCGATGGATTGATCCAAAGATTTATAGACCTCTTCTAAGAGTTTATGAATTCCATAGAAATTAGGTCCATGCACTTGCCAATGATAAACCTGAGACTTCAATCGAGCGGCATAAAGCGAAGCTAAAACGGATTGAAGTGGTTTAATAAATTTTTCGGCCTTCTTTGAATTTTTTCCTTCATACGAATCTTTTGTTGAGCCATCTAAGTCTATCATTTTAGAAGTCGATTTCATTTTCATTCTCCTCAAGGCAGCAAATATATTTGTTAAAAACTAAATCCAACAGATGCGCCTGCCGAATAAATAATACCCACTCGTTCATTGTTGGTACTAAAGTTTCCGATATTTTCAAATCCAGTATTCAAACTAACCTTTCTCCAAAAATTTACGTCCATGGCAATTGGAGTGATCAAAATATTAAAGACAGGAACGGGTCTGATCATGATTTGAAGAGAAGGTTGAAAGCCAATTTCATGAACAGTCACGTCTGATCCTGCATTCAGAATGTCCACCACTTCGGATTTCCAATAGTTATAAACAAATCCTAAACCTGGCCCGACTGAGAAAGCTCCACCAGCCATAGGATAAAGAACTTGCACACGAGGTTTCACGGCGTAAATATCTACGTTTTGACCCGTTGAAAAACTAACGGGAATAGCAAAAAAGGCTCCACCCATTTCTAATTGGTAGGCGACTCGCGGATCACGCTTTAATAGAGATGAATCGTAACCTCTCATATTAAAATCACCCATGGCGCCGGCGTTCAAATAAAATCCAACGGTGTTTTTATCCTCAGAAGTATTGGTCTGCGCTGAAGCTAACCCAATCGACAAACCAAAAGCAGCCAAGCTTTGAATTGCAAAACTCTTTTTAAAATTCATTTTTAAAATATTTTTTTTCATAAACTTCCTTTCAAAATCCTCAAATCTAGTTAGGTACATCCACGTATAAAAAACAGAATAAGCAAAATCGGAATCGGAATTCCTAAAAGCCATAAGAATATCCAACCAATTTTTCCCGATTCATTTTCTAATATGTTGTTTGAACTGCGCTGATCTATTTTTTTCATTCAGCTAAGATACCGTGACTTGCAAGCAATCCCAACTGACCAAAGCTAGGCAAATTCCACTTCAGAATATTTTCCCGACGCTAGGCTTATAAAAAATGTAGATCCCTCGCCTACATTAGATTCAAGCCAAATTTTTCCTCCTAATTTTTCGATAATTTTTTTACAAATAGCGAGCCCAACTCCTGAGCCTGGATACTCATCCGCAGAGTGAAGTCTTTGAAAAATCATAAATATTCTCTCAAAATTTTTGGGATCAATTCCGATCCCATTGTCTTTGATCGCAATGATGCATTCATGTTGATCACACTTAGCATGAATTTTAATTTTAGGTTTCTCGCTTCGATATTTCAGAGCATTTGAAATTAAATTTTGAAGTACCTGAGATAAAAGTAAATCATCCGAAAGAACAATCGGAAGTGATTCACACTCAATCTCTGCCTCTGTCAAATCCACCTCTGATTTCAAATTTTTTAAAACTTTTTGAACCGTTTGGTTGAGATCCACTTCATTCATCTGAAGTTTTCCTTCACCCGAACGCGAGTAAGTTAATAAATGAGCAATCAACTCACCCATTTGTCTGGTTCCCTCAATAGCATTTTGAAGATATTCTTTATTTTCTTCGCTCAAATTTTCTTTAGAGTTTTTCAAAATAAGCTTGAGATAACTGCTCACCATTCTTAGTGGCGCTTTAAGATCATGAGAAACTGCTGATGCAAATTGGTCGAGATCGGAATTTGAATGCGCCAATTCTTTCGCCTGTGCGGCCAGTGCATTTTGAATAAGACGTCTTTGCTGAATTTCATATTCACTCAATCGCAAAGCTTCTTCAGCGGCCTTCTGTTCACTAATATCGGAGTGAATAGCTATCCATACTTTTCCAAACTCTAGATGATTAAAAGAAGAAATCGTTGAGCGGCACCAAAAATAGCTGCCATCCTTTTTTCTGTTAAAAATCTTTCCTCTCCAAAATCCCGAGATATTCAATTTGGAGGTGATATCTTTAGCTACATCTTCAGGACTTAAATCTGTAGGAGCATTGAGCATGCTGACATGTCGATCGATGAGCTCGTCCACTTCATATCCAAACATTTCTTCAAAACGAGAATTGGTATAAACGATCACTGAATCTCTAGCACGCACGAGACATACGCCTTCTGCCATGGACTCTAAAATCTGGCTGTAAAGAAGAAGCTCTCGATTTCCCCTCAAAAGCTCATTTGTTTTTCTTTCAAGATCCAAAAAATATTTTCTAAAAAATATTTTAAAAAGAAAATCCACCCACTCACCTAATCTATAAGTTTTTTACAGACCGCAAGATGTCAGGCACGCCTAAGCGATTCACCCAAAACCTTTCTGAGTTCCAAACGATTAATAAAATTGAAAAAATAGAAATAATCATAAAGCCCGCAGCTGATAGCCACACAGCAACCGATTGTGAGAATGCAGTCGAAAACCAAGGCAAAATCATGAGCAACAAGCCAAAATGCATCCCCAACAAAATCAATTGAAGCCAAATGAGAGAAGTCGAGATTTTATGAATTACTCGCCCCGCTGAAATATATTTCTTAAGGCCTTCGACAAGAACCCTTTGGAGCTGAACGTCTGTCCATTCTGCCAAAAAGTGATTCATTATTTTTAGTTCTTTTTTGAATGTCTTGCACGACTGAGAAAATATCCGACGATAATTCCACCACCGATGCAGGCCGATAAATAAGTCCATGGTCGTCTAGAAAGCTGCGTATCCATAATTTTACCTACTTCTTGTGAGGCACTTTCTACGCTTTGAACTAATTTGTTCGCGGTTTTCTCAATTTTTTCTTCGAGAGTATCCTGCCAATTGCTGAGCCATTGCTCCGCAACGCCACTCTCTTGCTCATCAGAAGATGAAGCTCGACGATCATGAGAGTTAATAGGTTTATTTAAAGTTTCTCGGGCATAGTCCATAAAAATCTCCTCTTCGTTTAATAGTGGATAATTATTATAGAAGTGAGCTTCAGAATATAGACTTAAGCTAGGCTAAATAAAAAGCAGGTTTCACCATCTCTTTTTTCATACCAAATTTTTCCTCCCAGCCTCTCAATCACCCGTCTACAAAATAAAAGTCCAAGTCCCATACTCATTTTATTTTCAGAGCTTTTTGTAATAGAAGAAAAAAGTTTACTCATTTCGGAATCAGGCACGCCCTGTCCAGCGTCTTTGATATAAAAAATATTCTGACTTCGTCCAATTGAAATTTTCGGTTGAGCCTCACGAGGAAATCCGTAACGAATCGCATTATCTATAAGTTGGCGCCAAACTTCCTTCAGTAAATAACTATCCGCCTTAACTTCTCCTAAATCTCCCACGTCAATCTGAGGGCGATAAACAGAAATCAAATCCGAAAGCTCCTCTATAGATTCAAATACAACGTCATTCATTTTAAATACTTCATCCGCCTTGGCTCTTCCCGCCACACTAAGTCCAATAAGTCCGTCTATAAATCGGATAAGCTTCTGAGAAGTTGCGCGGGCTTCTTCAGCTCTATCTTTAGAGAAATCCAAATTCTTTTCTTTAAGGCCTCTCAAAATAAAATCCAAATTTAAAGAAATACTTTTTAAAGCATCTTTTAAATCATGAGAAATTTGAGAGCCGAGCTCATCTAATTGCTGAGGTGTCACAGCAGAGGATCTAGCACTCGTCTTGCGTGCCTTCAACTGCATTCGACAAAAGCCGTTAAAACCCACTAACTTTGGTCATTTGAAGAATCTGCGCAAATCCGGAAGAGTAAAAAAATATTTAAGAACTAAAAATAAATCTCAGAATTCTAAATCTAAAAAGGAGCTCACAATGTCACAAAAAAACTACGGACAAGAAAACCAAGATTTTTCTAATAAAGACTATAACAACAAAAATGATTTCAAAAATGACTTGAAAGACGCAGGTAAGGTGATGTCTGACAAAGTTAAAAGTATTGGTTCAAATATTAAGGATAATCTGAAAGAAAATTTTGACGACGTACAAAGCCGAGCCGAAGATTTCGGTGAAACGATTAAGGAGAGGGGTCAATATATGACTGCTCAACTTAAGGACCGAGTTCAAGGCAACCCATGGGCCTATATTGGCGGTGCCGCGATCGCCGCTTTAGCTCTTGGATTTTTAGCTGGTCGTCGAACTTCTAAACACGACTAATTAATCTTTCCCCCTCATCAAGCCCAGAAAGGCCTTTTGATTAACTTCAAAGGGCCTTTCTTCCTTATATTGCTATTTTCTCTATCTATTATATATACCCCTCGTTAGCCCTAACTTTAGTCGGCTGCGGCTCCTTATAGCTCAGGTTTAGAGTTAAATAATAATTTTAATAAAACGAAGGTGAAATGAGGAACAAGTATGAACGCAAATGCATCCACTGAAATCAAAGCAAAGCATTGGGAATTAAAAGGCCGAGTCTTAGTGGTCGAAGATGACGAAGTACTTGGAAAATGGATCGTTCGTAAGCTGAAAAATAGCGGTTTAGAATCGGAATGGGTTTCAAACTTAAGCTCTGCAATGAAAGAACTCAAGGAGCGACGATATCATGCCGTTGTAACAGATATTTTTTTAGAGGATCCGCTTCGAAATGGACTCTCTCTTATCAGCGAACTCAAAACCCTCGATATTCCGACAATCGTCATTACTTCTAAAGCAGATTTAGAAATGGCAAAAAATTGTTTGAACTCCGGCGTTCATCAGTTTTTAGAAAAGCCATTTGAAATCGATCAACTCATTCAGTCATTAACCGATGCATGGGAAAATCCTCGAGGCCTTTCAACTATTGTAGAACGTTTTCTTGAAGCCAACGGACTTACCGAAACTGAAAAGAAAATCGCAAGGCTGGCTTTGAAGGGTCTATCCAATCGAGAAATCGCAGAGGTAAATGGAAATACCGAGAAGACCGTAAAATTTCATATGACCGTTATTTACGATAAATGTGATGTGGGTAGTCGCGGCGAATTTTTTAACTCTATTCTTCCCACGTAATTATTTTTAAATAAATGTTACAAGGTGAAACCTTGAACGAAAAAACGATTCTCTACTTAATATGTCTAAAATAGAAAAAACTTCTGAGTCTCGTGCCGGCATTCATTTTATCGGCTCAGAAATGATTTATCATATTTTAGAAAAGATCACCGACGGATTTTTCGTTGTTGATCGACAGTGGACAATTTTATTCGCTAACGAGCCTGCCACTCAAATTGCAAAAAAGCCTTTCGAACAAGTTCTTGGAAAAAACCTGTGGGATATTGTTCCTCAATATGTAGGAACAGAAATTTACGATCACTATCAAAAATCAATGCTCTCTGGAAATCCGACGAGCTTTATTACTTACTTAGAAGAATTCAATGTGTGGCTTGAGACTCGGCTTTTTCCTTCGAACGAAGGGCTCACCAGTTATTTTCGAGATATCACCGCTCAAATTAAAGCTGAATCCAAACTGAAGGAGACCATGAAGGGTCTTGAGAGAAAAACGAATGAGGTATCGCGATCCAACAGAGAGTTAGCTGAATTTGCGGCAATCGCTTCTCATGACTTAAAAGAACCTCTCAAATCAATTTCGCTATGGCTGGATCTCGCTCATCAAAACAAAAAAGATGTGGCAAAAACTGAAGATTGCATACGCCATGCAAGTGAAAATACAAAGAAGCTGCTCGGATTAATTGATTCACTTCTTGAGTATTCACAAATTGGAAAAGACCATGCGAGCTTCAAATGTATCTCCTGCGAAACGATCATAGAAAATGTGAAAACGAGTTTACTCCAAGCCATTGAAGGAAGCGGTGCTACGATTGAATATAAGTGCCTTCCTCATATTTATGCAGATGAAATTCAATTGACTCGACTTTTTCAGAACCTTCTTTCGAATGCGATTAAATATAGAAGTCCTGAAAGAGCTCCTCATATTAAAATTTTAACAAGCGAGACCTGTGATTCGTACCAATTTCGAGTTGAAGACAATGGCATTGGAATTAGGCCTGCAGACTTTGAATCTATTTTTCAAATTTTTCAGCGCAGTGAAAATGCAACAGGAGCCTCCGGAAATGGTATTGGTCTGGCAACCGTGAAAAAAATTGTTGAACTTCATGGGGGGGAGATTTCTTTGGAGTCCGAATTGGGTTACGGCAGTTGTTTTAAATTTTCAATACCGAAACATGAGGTGGGAACTAACTTTTGACGGAGTTTTTTAAAAGATCAGATCTTATGATGAGAGTATGAAGATGAGTTCAAATGATTTAAAAATTAATCCTTATCTTGCTGTTTCTGAATCTGATGAGACGGACAACGGAGATGAAACGGAGCACCAGCTTCAGCTGGCTCTCGCTGCCCGAGATGAATTTTTAAGTATTGCAGCGCACGAATTAAGAACTCCTCTTTCTACGCTTACAATTCATATGCAGATGGCTTTACGTCAAATTGAAAAAAACGATCCTCGCATTTTTTCAAAAGAGCATTTAGAAAAAATATTTCAGATCAGTCATCGTCAGACCACTCGCTTGATTGGTCTCGTAGATCAACTTTTAGATGTTTCTCGAATTATGAACGGTCGAATGAAACTTGATCTAGAAGACATTCAGATCAATAAACTTTCCACCGAAATTTTACATCGCTTTCAAGATGAAGCAAACGATGCACATACTCCCATAAGTTTAAATATAGATCATGAAATGCATGGAAATTTTGATCGACGCGGCCTTGATCAAGTTCTCAGTAATTTAATTTCAAATGCGATTAGATTTGGAAATGCAAAGCCGATTCAAGTAAAAATTTATACTGAAACGGATCAAATGATTGTAGAAGTCAAAGATTCAGGAATCGGTATCGATCAGAAAGATTTCTGTAAGATTTTTAAAAAATTTAAAAAAATTGGAGAAAGCAATCCCAGCTCTGGCTTAGGAGTTGGACTTTATATCACTAGACAGATTGTTTTGGCTCATGGCGGGCGAATTTATTTTAACAGTCAGTTAAATGAAGGCTCTACTTTTACGGTGCGAATGCCACTGACTCGTGAAATTAAAAGTGAATTTATATCAAAGGAATGTCATTGAAATGAACGGTCACGACATACTTCTGATTGAAGACAATGATGAGCTAAGATCGGCTATCAAAGATCTCTTTGAACTTGATGGCTTTACAGCCCTAGAGGCCTGTCATGGAGCTCAGGCGATTGATATTTTAAAAAAGCCTCATAATATTTCTCTTATTTTTATGGATCTCAATATGCCTGTGATGAGCGGCGAAGAGTTTTTACGTTCAGCGAAAGAATTGAAGTTGGTCGAAAACATAAAAATTATTGTTTTTGCAACAAAAATTCCAAAGGCTTTAAGCGATGAATATCAAACTCTAAAAAAGCCAGCTGAAATCGACGAGCTCCTTAATCTAGCAAAAAGTTTTTGCGACAGACCTAATGCCGGCCCCGCTTTTGTTTAGGAAATTTTGTGAGTTTAATGAAAAATATTCTTATCGTAGATGACAACGAAGAAGTGAGAACTTTATATCAACTTGCGCTTGAAGGCCCAGATTTCTTAGTAAAGACCTCAAGCTCAAGAAATGAAGCACTAGCTCTCTTACAAACAAACTGGAAGCCCGATTTAATTATTTTAGATTTTAGAATGCCCGGACTCTCGTTAAACGAATTTTTGGATTTTTTAAAATCTCAGGAGTCACTTTCCAATTGTAAAGTGATCACCATGTCTTCATTTTCCAAACGCGATCAAATTATTGAAAGAAGTGAAATTTCTATCCCTTTCTTTCAAAAGCCCTCTAGCATCGAAGACCTCGTCAGCATTGTAAAAGACTCACTATCTTTAGTCTGAATTCGACGGTTCACCCTTTCGATAAGACTTACTCCATATTTCAATCATTAAAAATAAATCTGATTTCTAGAAAGGATCCTTATGAAAAGTATTTTGTTAAATTTTAAAATGCTGAGCGCATTAGTTCTAATCGCCGGCATCGGCGTTGCTTGCGGAGATAAAAAGAAAAATGATCAATTAGCGGCTGTTCCCGCTACTATTGAAGTTAAGCCAGTTCAAGAACGCCGAACTATCCGAAGTGAATACGTGGCGGCCTTAGATGAAAGATTGCAAGGCATCGATGAATTCAATTCTAAAAGTGCAAAAGCTTTTGATGACATTAATTGGCAAAGAAATGAATTAAGAAAACAGCAGCAGAATTTAGATCGGCCTCGAGCAGCTCTTACCGAACTTCGAAAATCTTTGGTGGTGGCCACTGAGAAAGATTGGCCAGGTATTGCAGATACTATGGATAAGGACTTAGCCGCATTTGAAACAGCTAGCTTAATTTTTGCAAACAAAGTGAAATTTGTTAAAGAAAAAGTTGAAGTCGAATCAGACTCTATCGCCGAAGAAATTGCTAAGCTTAAAGCTCACTCTGCCGTTGATGCGAGAGTAAGAGCAGCAAATTTACAGATGACCCTAAAAACCTGGGAAAAGTCTGCTAAAGAATCTCTCGAGATTACAGATTCTAAAAAATGGAATGAAACACAAGCTTCCTTAGAAAAAGATCTCGCAGGAATTAAAGGTCGCGCCATTGGATCCTTAAAGCGCGCGGAGTGGGATGCAAAATATCAAGAAGTGTCGCAAACTTTGAGCGAACAAAAAGAGGAAATTTCTAGAAATTTCGAAGCCGCATCTGATTCTGTAAAAACTGAACTCAAAGAAAAGTGGCAAGCCGTTCAAGAGCAACAAGCTAAACTCAATGAACGTCGTAAAGAACTCGCAGCAGCCACCGATGAAAAATGGGAAGAAATGAAAGAAAGTTTTCAAAAAGAATGGGATGAATTTCAATCGAACTTTTCTAATTTTCGAGAAGAAACAAAAGAGAAATTTAAAGCTTTTATTGGAAAATAAAACCGATCCTTAAGCCCTATACTGCTATTTTATTGAGATTTTATTCGGGAAAGTCATTTGCGGAATTAACCCATCAGCGAGTTGACTTCTCCCGAATTTCCTCTATTAATCTCGCATCTTTGAAAGGCGAGAAATCTTGAAGGTCTTAGTCCTTATAATTTTAAATCTTTTAGCCTCCTGCCTTGTGCGCTCAACTTACGCTTACAATATAACTCAATGTCGACAAATTATGAGCAAACTTGGGTTGACCTATTCCCCTGACGGATTCATGGAGCGAAAAGACGAAAGCGACGAGAGGAAGATTTTACGTTCAACTTTTCCTTCTAATAAAAAAACGGATCGAAAAACGCGAATCGACTCGGTTAACAACGGGGCACTCGAATTTTTCTTAAATCGAGAAGAAGTTGGAATGCCAGGCATGCCTAAACTATGGAAACCTAATGTTAAAGGGCGTTCCCATGCAATGTGGGAGATTGGTATTCAGGGATACGTCGTTAGTGCCGCTCATTTCAAAACAAGAGAAATTGCGATCGTCACAAAAGCCATGGCTTATCTTCTCCATGATATTGACGATATCGCAGACCGACATATTGCTAGCTATTTATTAAATTTGGACTGGAGGAGATTAAGTAATATGTCACCAGTCGAATTCTTTAGAGAGTCTCCGGATGGATTTTCAACTGGGTATGCAGAACTCTATGAAAAAATTATGACGGAGGCTGCCGAAATTATTCCAAATTTTGATCGCGCTGGATTCGATCAAGCCACTATGCGAATGATTCGTGGAGGAATTTTATATTCACCCAAAGTTCCGTTGGCAGTTAGAGAGCAGTATCTCGAATTGAATAAACAAGAACATTTAAATAAGTTGCCCATGCCTCCCGAAAAAATATATGAGATCGGTGACAAGCCAGAAATCGAACTCGATATGTGGACTTTTTTAAGAGATGCGATTTCAAATGTTTACTATGGCTACACCGTTAAAAGTTTACCGGATGGAATTTGCGCTTTCTTAGGAAAAGATTTTGATTCTTCTCTTATGATCTTCCTGGGAATTTTTACAGCGCCCGGTTTACTTTTAGAAAATATTAAAAAAGAAACTGCGGATGGAGAATTTTCTCAAGAAGGTAAAATTAGTTTTCAAGAAGTCACTTCTACGATTGAAAAAACTCGAGACTTTTTTACAAATTTAGTGGTTTCAGGAAAGTTCGATGGAAAAATAAATCAACTTCAACAAATGAAATTGATTTTAGATGCTTATGGAGATGCCTTCAAGCCCATACTACAGAAAGCCAAACTTTGGGATGAACATTATAAAGTTATGCATGAGCTTAATATGCGAATCGCCGAAAACCGCGGAAATTAAAGAGCATTATTTTTTTCCTCATTTTTGTGAATTTACCTTCACACGAATATTAAAAATTTATCACAAATTCGTTTTCAATTTTTTATTTTTTCCCCAACCTCCATCTTAAATAAAATTAATTTAAAATGAATCAAGTGGAGGGCTTTGGGTTGGAAAATTTAACAAAAGCAGACAACAATTCAGAATTGAAAAAGTTAAATGCTGAATTGGAGCAATTCGTTTATATCGCCTCTCACGATTTACAAGAGCCTTTAAGAACTATCTCGAGCTGGGCTCAATTGCTAAAAAAAGATTTTCACGAGCAGCTTCCCGCAGAAGCTCAAGATTATTTAAATTTTATGCTGGATGCTAGTCATCGCATGAGCCAGCTAATTAAAGATCTCCTTGAGGTTTCTAGAGCTTCTAGTGCTGATATTCGATTAGAAAATAAAAGTTTTAACGATATCGTCAGCGTAGCAGTCGAGAACTTGCGAGCTTCAATCTCTGAATCTAAGGCCGAAATTAAGTTTGAATCTGGCCTCCCCAATCTATCGGTCGATGGACTCCAATTTATACAGGTTTTTCAAAATTTGATTGGAAATGCTATTAAATTTCAAAGCGATCGTTCACCTCTTATTTCTATTTCAGCGCATGAAGATGATGAAAATTGGACTTTTTGCGTTAGAGATAATGGAATTGGAATCGATCCTAAGTTTTCCGAGCGTATTTTTGAAGTTTTTAGAAGACTTCATACGCGAGACGAATATCCCGGCAGCGGAATCGGTCTAAGTATTGCAAAAAAGATCGTTGAGCGACATGGCGGCAAGATTTGGGTGCAGTCTTCATTTGGCAAAGGTTCCCACTTTTATTTCACAATCCCTAAACCGGCAAGCACTTCTATTTCCCTTTCGGCTTAAGATAGAGAAAAAAAAGAAGTTTCCTTCGTTAATTAATATTGTTTAGTTTTCATTCTTGGTATAACTAAATAATTATTGTTTATTCAGTATTACTGAAAGGACTCTGTCGTATGAACCAAAATCTTAAAGTCGAAGAAAAACCTCTCCTTAAAATCCTCTTTATTGAAGATAATCCCAGCGACGTTCAGTTGGTTTCTAGATCTTTAAGAGACTCTCGATTAGCCGTATTTGAAGTTCATCATACGACCAATTTGGGAGAAGCCGCTTCGCTTCTCAATCATATGGAATTTGATGCAATTATCGTGGATCTATTTCTTCCCGATAGCAGTGGACTTTCCACACTTGAGGCCCTTCTCGCAAAGAATCTTCATTTACCTATTTTAGTACTTA
Organism: Deltaproteobacteria bacterium; assembly: GCA_017302715.1. Lineage (GTDB taxonomy): Bacteria > Bdellovibrionota > UBA2394 > UBA2394 > UBA2394 > JAFLCD01. Next base: position 26,884 of record JAFLCD010000002.1, on the reverse strand, counting down.
CAGGCTACCAAGACGAAGTCTTGGGTATTCAAGCCGTCAGACGAGGAGCTGAAGAATATTTTATTAAAGGAGAAATTCCTGAAGAGTATCTTGCTAGATTTGTAACACTTGCGATTGAAAGATTTAAAGGAAGAGCTAATGCCGCCACCGACTCTTTTGTTTTGAATGCACCAGGCAATTTAAATCTTGGAAATTTAGAAATCGACCTGTTGAAGCAAGTGGTTTCTTTGAAGCGAAATCAAGAAAACCAAGTCATTCCTCTCACTCCTATTGAGTTTAGAATTCTAGTTCTTCTAAGTGGAAACCCTGGTGAAGTGATGAGTCGCTCTCAAATTGTCACTGAGATCTGGAATAACGATCCTAAACAAGTCTCTTTTAGAACAGTTGATAAACATATCAGCTCACTTAAACGAAAATGTTCGCCTGCTCTTGATCACATTCAATGCGTTTATGGCGTAGGTTATTGCCTCAATAGTTTCGTCTAATTCTTCACACTGATTTAATTTTTTAAAATTTTTACGATCTCTTCATAAAAGTGGGTGGGTCTATTTATTCTGACGCCTTGCCACTACAATGAAATGGGGAGAGTTATGATGCAGAAAATTGAAGAGAACCTTTTTCGGGATATCGAAATTGCCACCAAACACGCTCAAGAGACAACCACACACCCCGAAGGCACCATCAACCTTCTCATCGTTGAAGACTCTCCCTCTGATGCAGAGCTTTTCAAAAAAGTTCTTGGACGATCCGATGATGCCAATCGATTTACAGTTGTTCACGTAAAGCGACTTTCAAAGGCGATTAAGGTAATTCAAAAAGAAAGTTTCTCGGCGATTATTCTGGATTTAAATTTACCTGACTGTCACGGCTTGGAATCCATAGACAAATTGAGACAAGAGGGAATTTCACTTCCCATTATCGTCATGACAGGTCTGAACGACGAAGCAATGGGCCTTGAAGCAGTTCGACGAGGAGCTCAGGAATATATCGTCAAAGGATCGATCAATGGAAATTTACTTTCTGAGTCTATTAAGTACGCCATCGAGCGACATAAAATTTTGCTCGGGCTTGAAAAAGAAAAAGATCATCACCGACATTTAGCTGATCACGATCATTTAACTGGTTTACCTAATCGAAAATTATTTTTTTATCATTTTGAGCAAACACTCGCTCAGGCTCAACGAGGTGCAAAAACTTTAGCGACCGTTTTTTTAGATTTAGATGATTTTAAAAGCATCAATGATACTTACGGCCATCCTATCGCTGACAAATTACTTAAAGCTTTTGCAGGCAGACTCTTAAGAACTTTAAGATCCGGTGATATCGTTGCAAGAATTGGCGGCGATGAATTTGTTATCGTTCTTTACGATATAAAGAAGGCGCAGACCGCAGCTATTGCCGCCGAAAGAATTTTAGAAAGTCTTACTGAACCTTATCAAATCGAAAAATTTAAGCTCACCCCTACTGTCAGTATGGGAATTAGTATTTTTCCTCAAGATCAAGGCAGCATAGAAGATCTTGTCGCATCGGCAGATGCAGCGATGTTGAGAGCCAAACAGTCTGGTAAGAATCAGTATTGTTTCTTCTCACCCTCGATCAACGTCAAAGCTCATGAAGTGAAGAAACTTGAAAATCAACTCATCGAAGCTTTGCAAAAAAATGAATTCGAAATTCACTATCAACCTGAATTTAGTGTTTCAGAAAATAAACTGACAAGTGTTCAGGCACTCGTGCGATGGCAAAGTCCTGACTTGGGATTGGTTCCCGCACGAAACTTTATTCCGTTCATTGAACAGAGTCAGTTCATCCATTCTCTTAACGCTTGGATTCTTGAAAGAGCAATTCAACAAACGAAAGATTGGCATCTTAAAGGACATTCAGATCTAAATCTTTCTCTCAATGTGGCCGCCGCCTCTTATAGAAATAATGAATTTTTAAGAAATTTAAATGAGGTCATTCAGAAGACAAATTTTGACCCCTCGAAACTTAGGCTTGAGGTAAGAGAAGCGGATGTTTTAAATAACCGAGAAAAAAATATTTCATTTCTAAAAGATCTTATGGCGATGGGCGTTCAAATTTTACTCGACGGGTTTGGAACAGGTTTCTCTTCCATCACTCAGCTTGAAAAATTTCCTGTTCAATCTTTAAAAATAGATCGTTCTATTATTCATAAGAGTAACGAGCCCAAGTTTCGTGGCATCTTGAATGCAATTGTTGAACTTGCGCATGGCTTTAACTTAGTAACCATTGGTGAAGGCGTCGAAACGAAAGAACAATTTGAAGTTCTTAAAAGCAGCCAATGCGATCGTGCTCAAGGATTCTTCTTAGGAAAACCGGTGAAACCAGAAAATCTTATCTTTAATTTTAAATAATTAAGCGTGATTCTTTTTAGAAGTTTTCAATTCTTGCTCGAGATAGCGTCTATAGGCATCCATAATCACTTTCGAAAGCTGCTTTACGGAAATTCCGTAGAAATCCCCCAATTTCTTAAGCTTATTCAAAGGAAGTCCACATAAACCGCGCTCAAAGTTAGAAATAAATTGAGGAGAAGAATAACCCAAAAAATCTGAGGCCTCTTTTTGAGTCTTTTTAAGAACTTCTCTCTTCTTTTTAAAGAACTCTCCAAGTCCCTCAGAGAAGGCCTCTTTGGAGTCGCGATGGCTTCCCTTAGACTTCATCAGTCTGACTAGACTAGCTCATCCAAATCGCAAATTGAACCAAAGACTTCACACTTTTTTGGCTCTATAAGCCGCTTAGGTAGTATTCTACAAGACTGTCAATTCGCCTGGGCAAGGCGTGTCTTGACACTCCCCAAAAGCGAGGATCTTCCGATTCTAAAAATATATTCTCTAAAAGGTGAAACCAAAGACGAATATAAGTCTTTGCCGTATAAATCATCGTGTGAGCTTCATCTTCATCAAAATCAATCTGTAAAAATAATTTATCTCGACCCTCATCCCACAATTTCTCTAGTTCAATTACTTCATTTGAAATATTTGAATCATTAAAGGCCTCTTTCAAATGAACAAGCATTCTATCGTGGCTAAAAAGCAATCCTAAATAGGCCGGCAAGCCCTCGTGCTTTAGGGAGTATTGAGAGTAACCGATAATGGCTGCAGCCAAAGGCTGCGGTCGAAGCGCTGAAATATTTAAAAATGTTTTCTCTTCTGTGCTCTCAAGATGTGCTCGCAATCGATCGTGAATATTTATTTTGCGCCTCATTTGCTCGAAATTCTTAAGACAGAATTTTTGATTTTTTGAATTCAGCAACGAATACCAATCAGCTACGTCTTTTTCCAAATGCATAATTTGAGTGAAAAAGGAAAAGTAGTTTTGCTCGTGAGCATGGAGCTCTGGAAACCTATTAACAAACGTAGAATTTTTTAAATCCTCCAACGAGAGTTCGCATTCAGCTTCTAGTTTTAAAAAAAGAGAAAAAGATCCATTCATAAAGAGAGACTTCCTTTCACCATTTGACATTCCTTGCTTTAGTGAAAGAAGAACAATGACTTATCCTGACAATGGGTATGTTTGTAACTAATTGAAACTATTGAATTTATAGCAAAATTACCGCAGACTCAAAATGTAACTGTCAAAAACAATAATGATTTCAATTGTTTATGATATCGCTAAAATCGAGCCTTGCCCGAATAAGTCCGATCTCAGACCTACTAACTATTGAAAGATTCTTTTAAAAGAAATTCGTGATCTAAATAGAGGTATGAAAAACGCAAACAAATCAAAAATAAAAATTCTTTTACCCCTTCTTGGAATTACGTTAGCTGCCGTTGCAGCCACCTTCGTGTGGAACTCTTCAGTGCAAGCAGAAGAAACAACCTCTGAAAAAATTCAAGATAAGGCAGAAGAAACAAATAAAAATCTCAAACAGACCGGACGAAAAGTTAAAAAAACTGTTCGTGATGCGACAGGAAATTCTTCAGTCAAAGAAGATCTTAAAGATGAAGGTCGAAATGTAAAAGATGAAGTCAAGCATCAAGGAAAAAAAATAAAACGAAAAGTTGATTAACTCATCTATCTTTTCGGTTAGATTCTAGAGGGATGCATCTACCAAAATTAATTTTAGACTTAGCACTTATTCTCGCGATTTCAGGTGCTGCATCCCTCGTCTTTCGCTGGCTAAAACAACCCGTTGTTCTTGGCTATCTTTTAGCCGGTGTTTTAATTGGCCCCCAAATCACGATTTTTCCCACGGTTATTGAAATTGAAAACGTTCAAGTTTGGGCCGAACTTGGAGTTATCTTTTTACTCTTTTTACTTGGGCTCGAATTTAGCTTTAAAAAACTCTTCGAGGTAGGTCGCCCAGCTGTGATTGCTGCTTCCGTTGAAGTCGTTTTTATGACTTTGATCGGTTACGCTGTAGGTAAACTCCTCGGCTGGAATTCAATAGATTCTCTTTTCTTAGGAGGCATTCTAGCGATCTCCTCCACAACCATTATCATCAAAACTTTTGACGAACTCGGAGTAAAAACTCAGTCCTTTGCAGCCTTGGTTTTTGGAATTTTAATCATTGAAGATTTATTTGCAGTCCTTTTATTAGCACTACTTTCTACCGTCTCCGCTACTAAAACTTTGGAAGGACTTCCTCTTCTTAAGCAAATTGGTCTCTTAGCAACTTTTCTTGTGATTACGGTTCCACTCGGCATTTGGGCTACACCTAAATTTTTTAAATTTATTCGCGGTGTTCTCAATGATGAAGCTCGTGTGATTATTTCTTTAGGACTTTGTCTCGCTCTCGTTGCCGCTTGTACAATGATTGGATTTTCTCCAGCACTCGGAGCATTTTTGATGGGTGCCTTTATGGCAGAGATGTCCGAGGGCGAACGAGTTGAAAGACTTCTTAAACCTATCCGAGATTTATTCGGTGCGATCTTTTTTACGTCGGTTGGTATGCTTGTCGACATTAATGCTGTGCTTTCAAATCTCCCGCTTGTTATCTTCATTTCACTCGTCACGATTGTTGGAAAGGTTTTACTCACAACGGGCGGCGCCATGCTGGCAGGGCAAGATCGAAAGACTTCATTTCAAGCTGGATTTAGCATGGGGCAGATCGGCGAGTTTTCATTCATTATTGCCACTCTTGGCTTAACCTTAAATGTCATTCGCGCAGAACTTTACCCTCTCGCCGTATCCGTAGCTCTCGTTACAACTTTTGCGACTCCTTATTTGATTAGCTTTGTCACGACATCCAGATGGTTTACGAATCGAGAAAGCAAAAAACAGGATAATACAAAACCTAAACTCTGGGATGGTCACTTAGTTGAATTCGAAATTCATCCTAACTTTTTTTACGCGGGACATTCCCTCGAAGAATTAAAATTACGAGAAAAATTTGGAATCTCTCTCGTCGAACTCATTCGAGGAGAACGCCACTTGCTCGCTCCAAGTCGAGATGATCGATTAATGCCCTTTGATCGAATTGTAGTTTTAGGAACAGACGATCAACTCGCAGAAATAGAAAAGTTTTTAAAATCAGAACGACATGATCTCGAGAAATTCGATGAGTCTAAATATAGTCTTGAAAAAATATCTTTGAAAAATCATCGCTCGTTGATTGGAAGAACTTTAAGAGAAAGTGGCATTCGAGAGAAAGTTCAAGGCATTGTGATTGGCATTGAGCGACAAAAAGAAAAAATATTAAATCCCGACTCTACCTTAGAGCTTTTGGATGGTGATTGGCTTTGGGTTTACGGACGCAAAGATAAATTGAAAATTTGGGATAGAGATCTTAACGATTAGGCAGTTTATCAAGATGAAAAATCTTGATCCATCGGCGCTCTGACAATAGTGCACAAATCGTTACGATAAACGCTACGATAATGAAACTTCCGCCACCAATCGCAACCCATGCCAAAGTATCTCGCTCCATAGATGCTAAAACTATGATTCCATAAATAAGTGCAACAAGTGCGGCGATCAAAACGACAAAAGCACAAATACAAATTAATAAACAAATCACAGCATAACGAGCAATGCGCACGCCCTCTACATAAGCCATCTGCCCTCGCTCACGAATGGACTCTGAAGAAGCGTCCACGCCTCGCTTAATGAGAAACGGAAGTGCTACCTGCAAAATATTAAATAAAAGTTTAAAGGACATTCTTACTCCACATTGCTTTCAAAATTATTTTCGAGAGAGCCACAGGCCAGCTACTAATCCAGCTAGGGACGCAGCCAATAAAACGGTGAGCGGCTTTTCTTTTACAGTCGTTTCGACTTTCTCTTCGAGTTTTTTAAAAGCATTTCCAATTTCATCTAAGGGAATATTTCCAAGACCTAAAGCATCTAAAGGATTTTCACTGCTTTTCTCAGCCGCAAGAGCCTTTAAAACATCGTCAAAAGTTTCAAATATTTTATCGGAAGGATGAGACATCTTATTTTCTACGTCCTAATAGAAATCCCAGAAGAAGACCTGCTGCCGCAAAGCCGCCTATATAAGGCCATGGATTTTTTTGAATTTGGGCTTTCATGTTTTCAACCATGTCTTTACTCACGTTTTTTACTTCTTCCGCGGCGTCAGCGGCCTCTTTTCTTGCTTTTTTTAAATCTACTGGCTCCATAAGAGTCCTTTCATTACTAAATATAACCTATGTTCATTTTTCTGGGGCATATGTTGCTAGCGGCTTTTGCTTCGGCGCACATTATCCTTCATAAGAGAAATACCGGCAGTGCTATCGCCTGGATAGGCCTTGTTTGGCTTTCTCCTTATTTAGGATCTCTACTTTATTTTATTTTCGGTATCAATCGCATCTATAGAAAGGCCTGCTCTCGTAAATTTTTTAGAAATATTAAGCAGTTAAAATTTCCTGAAGCGGTGTGTAAAAACCCCACCATCCACCGGTACCAACGAATTAGCGATTCGATTCTTAATACTTACACTACAGAGAAAAACGAGATTCTTCCTCTGGAGTCTGGCTCTGCAGCTTACAATGCGATTTTAGAAAGTATTGACGCTGCGAAGAATTTTATTTTTCTCGAAACCTATATTTTTGATAACGACCGCAGCGGAAAAATTTTTGCAGATAAATTGGAGGCGGCGCTAAAGCGTGGTGTAAAAATAAAAGTTTTAGTGGATGCTGCAGGCACTCGATATTCTAAACCACCCATTCAAAAGCTTTTAAGAGAAAAACTCATTTCTACAGCGCTCTTTGGAAGAAAAAATATTTTTTATACCATTGAATATGCCAATTTAAGAAATCATCGAAAGCTTCTCATTGTCGATGGTGACGTAGCGTTTAGCGGTGGAATGAACATTCGCGAAGGATATTTGGAATGGCCTCAACAACCAGTACTCATTCACGATCTCCATTTTCAATTTAAAGGTTTGTGCGTTCAAGAGTTTCAAAAAGTTTTTGTAGAAGATTGGTGGTACGAAACAGGCGAAGACCTCTCTTGGAGTTTTCAGAAGAACCAAGCCTCACTACCTATTGAAGGAAAAAGTTTTGTTCGATTAGTTCCTGACGGACCTGACCAAAAAGAAGGCAAATCGCGACAACTCTTTTTGTCCGCAGCCGTTGCAGCCCACAAATCGATTCAGATTATCACACCTTATTTTGTACCTGATGAAAACTTGATCGAAATGCTTAAGATAGCTGCACGCTCAGGAATAGAAGTCGAAATTATTTTACCAGCGGAGAATAATTTGAATTTTGTTCAATGGGCCAGCACTTCTATTTTAGATTCGCTCATAGAGGCGGGTTGTAAAATTTATTTATCTAACCCTCCCTTTGATCATACAAAACTGATGATTGTAGACTCTGTTTGGGTTTACACAGGATCGGCCAATTGGGATCAACGCAGTCTGCGATTAAATTTTGAACTTAATTTTGAAATCGTAGATGAAGCTTTTGCGTCAAAAATGGAAAACTTATTCAAAATGAAGCAAAAAAATTCCAAGAAAATAGAATTACAAGATCTGCAAAATCTTCCACTATGGGTTCGGTTAAGGAACTCCTTAGTTTATTTAGGCCAACCTTATTTATAATATGTCTCATCCGCTTTTAAATGAAATCGACGATATTCTCACTGAAGATTGGGCAGCATCATTTGTCTATGACGACGAGTTAGCACTTTCAAAGGGCATGGTCATTCTACGATATAAAGACACCAATCGACCCGCCGTCGTTAGACTAACAATGTCTCTGGAAGGCTTTGAAAATAAAAAGTTTACACGGCGAGAACTGCGACGCCAAATTAAAGAAGCGGCGCCCACGACTATTTTGAATATTCGTATTTCTGAAATTAACCATATTCTTCGAAATGCAGCTCGACGATCTTTTAAAGAAGTTGAAAAAGATTTTGCCAAGTGGATGAAGAAAGTATCTGAAGATCTTGAAACATTTTTTGGAGAAAAAATTTCTAACACATTTGAAAAAGCTACGATCCTTCCGCCTTCGATACGACCAGGCAGCCTTCAATCGCTTCAATTTTTAATTGAGAATAAAATTGATCAGCTAAAAGAATTTTAATTTATGTCAGAGTTTATCATTGTCTTTATTTGTGTTTTTTTTAACGGACTTTTATCGGCATCCGAAATGGCATTTGTCACCGTGCGAAAATCTCAACTCCGGGAAGCCGCGAAGCGAGGATCCAGAAGCGCAGAATATGTTTTGAAAATGCGCGACAATCCAGAGAGAACTCTCTCGATTGTTCAAATCGGAATCACTTTACTCGGAGCTATCGCAGCCGCCGTTGGCGGAGTTGGGGCAGAAGAAACTTTAAGCCCTCTTCTCGAACGAAGTTTTGGCTTAAGCGAAAATGCTGCAGAAGTCGGAGCGATTGCGATCGTTGTTATTCCCATTACTTATTTAAGCGTTGTTCTGGGTGAGCTCATTCCAAAGTCTTTAGCTTTACGAAATGCTTTAACGATATCTCTTTTAGCTGCTTATCTTTTTAGATTTTTAGACCGGCTTTTGTCGCCTGTGATTTCTATCTTTGAATGGTCCACTCGCCGAGCTTTAACTCTGTTTTCTCGATCCAAAATACAAAAGCCCATCAGTGAAACTGAAGCGGATACGAATATTGAACTCGACGCTCTTCAACCAGAGCAACGAGAATATGTTCTCAACCTTGTGGCTCTTTCCAAAAAAAATATCGCTCTGATTTATACCCCGTGGAAAGACGTAATTTCTATTCAAACAGAACAGAATATGTCTGAAGTAGAAGCGATTATTATTTCTTCAGGCCATACTCGTCTTCCTGTTTTTCAAAGTTCGCAAGCCATTGGTATTTTAAACAGTCGAGAATTTATGGCTCTTAAATCAACCGGCAAAGAAAATTGGCAAGCTCTCATTCGCGCAGGTATTAGTCTTCAAGCGCGTACTCCTCTTTTGACGGCGCTCAGACGACTGCAAAGTAGTCGGTACCATATGGCGATTGTTTTAGCAGATCATGCTCAACTTGGAATTGTAACGATGGAAGACATCTTTGAAGAAGTGATTGGTGAAATATACGATGAAGATGATGAAGGCACTCTCAAAAAAATTCTTTCACTTTCCCCCAAGCGAAAAAGCTTATTTTAATTTTTTAAAACAGGAATTCTAAAATCTTTTACCACCGGCAAGTGTTGCATGCCAAGTGCCGTGCTATCCCCTCGTTGAATAGGCTGAACTCGATCGAGCAACGGAAAAGTTTTACTCGTAAAAACTAATCCATGACTAAATTGATTTGTGTTTTCAATTTTTACTTCTGCCTGATCCTGTACAAATTGAACGGGCACTAAAAAAGATTCAAGATTGGGGTTTACCAATAACCAATCGTAATTTTTATTGCGATTCATATTAGTCTCTGACTTACCTTCGGAGTCTACAGGACTTTCGCTTTCAGAAACTATCTGGCCTAAGATCTTGAGTGGAGGCTCATTCCGAGATTGAGTATTAAAATCTCCACCTAAAACAACAAAATCTTGCATAGGAATAATTTCACAAATTTTTTCGACGAGTTTTGCAGCCTCCAAGGCTCGAACTTGAGATTTTTTCGCACTCAAATGCACACTGATAGCCCAGAGATCTTTATCTCCAGGAATATCAATTCTCGCCCAAGCAAAATCCCGATTGGGCATATCTGAGTCTTCCCATTCCCCTGCTTCAATAATGGGATAGCGACTGATAATTCCATTTGGAATTTGATCTGAAGATTCGCCCTCGCGATAATAATGAAAATTTTCGCCAAAAGTTGAATCTACGAACGCACGGATGTCATTTGCCGAGTTGTTGCCGTAATTAAATTCTTGGAGCATAACGACATCTGGCTTTAGGCCCTGAAAAATTCGAATTCCTTCGCCGTTATTGTAAGATTGTTGATTTCCCGAAGAAATATTTGCTGCCATCATTCGAAGGTGTGTCGTTTCATTTTCACTCGATGAAATCGAACCCGTTATAAAAAATGCAGCGTAAAAAAAGAGAAGAAAGAATGGTCTACGTGAAAAACTCATTTTTCAGCGTTAACATCAGTTCTCGCTCTTGCAAAGACTTGTCGGGAGATCTAGCCTAAATAAATAACGGTGAAAAAATGATTTCAAAACGCACAACCCTTATTTCTTTGATTGTCCTTATCTTATTAGGAGCTGGCGTATTTTTGATTTATAAAAATGCGGGTAAGCTTATCACGACAGCCGTCAATGGAATCGGCCCTAAAATCACCCACGTTGAAACTCGCATTTCTAATGTTTATATCAATCCCTGGACAGGCACAGGAACAATTCATGGGCTCTTTTTAGGAAATCCTGCCGGATATAAATCCAATTCAGCGGTGGAAGCAGCGTCTATTAAAGTGACTATCGATTATTCTTCTCTCACCAAAGAAACCATCGTGCTTAAAAATTTAGTGATTAAGTCTCCACAAATCACTTGGGAAGGTTCGTTAACCGATAACAATTTATCCCAGATTCAAAAAAACTTAGAAAGTTCGTCTAAAGAAAAATCAAAAAACTCAAATAAAAATTCAAAAAAAATAATTATTCGAAATTTACTTATTCAGAATCCAAAACTTCTTGTTCAATTTATGGAAGCTGATAAACCACTCGAAATTTCCTTCCCTGATATAGCGATGGAAAATATTGGCGGCGATCAAGGTGCAAGTTCAAGTCAGGTAAGCGCCGAAATTCTGGGACAAATATTGAACAAATCTTCTGGAGTGGTGAAGAAAACTCCTGAACTGATCGGCAAAGGCTTAAAAAGTATAACCGACGGAGTTAAAAATATTTTTAAATAAATTTAAAATTGCTTCGTTTGTAAAAGCACCAATGTGCATGCTTCGATATAAGGAATGGAAGCCGATGCAAGCGCTTCTTTAAGCTCATCACTTTCGGCGCCAGGATTCGCAATCACACGATTGGGATTTGCAGAAACAATAGCTTCAATAAGCGGAGAAATATTCTTAGGGCCTACGTAAACAGTGATAGTGTCGAGCTTTTCAGAAATTTCATTTAAATTTGAAAATGTCTTTAAATTTTCGATTTGCTTTTCTAAGGGATGAATCGGATAAACCTCATGGCCATACTTTAAAAGCATACGAATAGCTTTATTCGAATAGCGCTCAGGGTTCGAGCTCGCTCCTAAAACTGCGACTTTTTGTTTCACATTCTAAGATTTATCAGACAGCATATCGAAACTGAAGTTTATAAAAGGAGGCTCTATGCTTTTCGAAATGACGGTTCCCCAATATATCAAAATGCTTAAAAATCTGAGTGCGATTTTGGATAAAGGAGCTGCTTATGCTGCTTCTAAAAAATTTGATACGGAAGTTTTGCTTCAGGCTCGATTAGCTCCCGATCAGTTTCCTTTTGTAAGACAAATTCAAATCGCTTGCGACACGGCTAAGCTTGGCACCTCTCGTCTCACTGGAAAAGAAGCTCCAAGCAATGACGATAAAGAAAAAACTTGGGACGAAATTAAAAATAGAGTTCAAACCACGATCGCTTATCTTGAGAAGTTTTCTGCCGCAGATTTTAAAGGTGCAGAAGATAAGAAAATTTCTCAGCCACGATGGGAAGGTAAATGGTTAAATGGAAATGAATATGTGCATGAGCATGCACTTCCTAACTTTTATTTTCATATCACGACAGCTTATGCCATCTTGCGAAAAAATGGCGTAGACGTGGGTAAAAAAGATTATCTTGGCCCATTGCCTTATAAAAATTAAAAAGTTTTAAAAATTAATCGACCGCGATTCGGTTATCGAAAACAAAACATTTGCCTTCGAAATGATCGGATCCAATTTGATTGAAGTAATTTAAAATTCCGCCGTCGAGTTGATAGACTTCTTTAAAATTATATTTTTTCAAAAATAAAGCTGAAGCTTTTTCACAGCGAATCCCGCCTGTGCAATACATGACGACGGGCTTCTCTTTCATCTCTTCAGGGATCTCTGCCGCTTTTTTTGCAAAATCTTTAAATGACCTCGCTTTAAGATCCTTCGCGCTTTTGAATTTACCAAAATCGATCTCATATTCGTTTCGAGTATCTAAAACCGTCATCTCTTTATTTTGATCGAGCCAATTCTTGAAAGTTTCAGGAGAAATCCTGGGGCTTGTAAATTCATGAGGCAAAATATCGGTGAAGCCCATCGTAATGATTTCTTTTTTTACTTTTACCAACATTCGAGTGAAAGGCTGAAAATGAGATACACTTTCTTTATAATCCATCCGCGGAAATTTTAATTCTTCATGAATATGATGAAGATATTTTGAGATAGCTTCATGCGTGCCAGATAAATAAGAATTCACTCCTTCATGGCTGAGTAAAATGGTTCCTCTCATTCCAAGATCGCGGCAAAATTTACGCAGCGGAAAGCGAATTTCTGCTGCGTTTTTCAAATCGAAAAACTTATAGCCGGCGATAACTTTGAAAGAATTTTCTGACATCGTTTTTTAGCGCTCCAGAATGGCCGCGATGCCCATACCACCACCGGTACAGATAGAAATCAAGCCTCGTCCCGAGCCTTTCTGGTCCAAAAGTTTAGCCATCGTCATCACCGTCCGAGCTCCGGTTGCTCCGAAGGGATGTCCTATGGCCAAACTGCCTCCCTTTATATTCATTTTCAGTAAATCGATTGATCCTAAAGCCTCATTTCGCTGAATCTTGGATTTACAATAATCAGTAGATTCCCAGGCTCGCAAAGTGCAAAGCACCTGACCTGCAAATGCTTCATGAATTTCATAAAAATCGAAGTCCTGCAATTTAAGTTGATTCCGATCGAGCAGCCGCGAAACCGCAATGGTCGGAGCCATCAAAAGACCTTCTCCTGCCTCTACAAAATCTACCGCTGCCACTTCGACATCTTTTAAAAAAGCTAAAGGCTTTAAATTTTTTTGCTTTGCATAATCTTCAGAGCTCATCAATACCGCAGCAGCACCATCGGTGAGCGGAGTAGAATTTCCTGCGGTGAGAGTTCCCGCTCCAGAAAAATCAAAAGCAGGTTTTAATTTTGCCAACTTTTCTACCGAAGTATCGGCGCGAACAAATCCATCTTTTTTAATTCCAGCCACTTCGCAGAGTTGATCTGCAAAAAATCCTTCGGCGTAAGCTTTCGCCGCATTTTGATGAGATCGATAAGCGAGTTCATCCTGATCTCGACGAGAAATTTTCCATTCTTTCACCATTTTTTCGCAGTGATCCCCCATCGAGAGTCCAGTGCGAGGTTCTACGACTCCAGGAAATTGAAGTTTAAAATGATGAGGTCTGAAACTCGAAAAAACTTTTAATTTTGCCGCCATGCCTTTTGCATTTCGTGCATCTAATAAAACGCGAGCAAATTTTCGAGGCAGCATCACAGGAAGATCTGAATTCGTGTCACTTCCCCCCGCAATTCCCACATCGATTTGTCCTGCCGAAATTTTTAAACCAATTTGCCATGCGGTTTCTAGGCTTGTGCCGCATGCTCTTTGCACATCGTAAGCTGGCGTATGTGCATCGAGTCCGCATCCTAAAACAGATTCACGAGCTAGATTCCAATCCGAAGAATTTTTAATCACAGATCCAAGTGCGACATCTCCTAAACGCTGCCCCTTCAAGCGAAAGTGCGAGACCAAGCCCGAGAGAGCGGCAGTCATCAAATCTTGATTCGTCAATTTTTGATAAGAGGTGAAAGATTTTACAAAAGGAGTTCTTTGGCCACCCAAAATAGCGGCACGTCGATTTAAATTCATGGGCCTATTATAGGACAGAGAATCCTCAGCCGACCATCGAACTTTTTGTAGAGAAGAAAAAGTCCATGAAGTAGCTTAAGCCCTATGGATTTTTTTCTTTATCTCTTCATTTTTTTAGCGACAGGTTTATTTTTTGTCTTTTTATTCACCAAACTCAGGCTCGGCCCGATTCTCGGCTACCTCGTCGCTGGAATTGCTATGGGACCTTATGCACTTGGAGTTGTACATGAAGCCGAATTTTTACATCAGGTTTCTGAGCTTGGACTCGTCTTTTTTTTATTTTTAATTGGCTTAGAAATGTCGCCAAAAAGAATTTGGCATATGAAACGCGCCGTTTTTGCACTGGGACCCACTCAAATGCTGATTTCAAGTTTGAGCATGGCTCTCATCTCTTATTTTTTCATCCCCTCTTTTCAGCAAGCTTTAATCATTGGTATCACACTCGCGCTTTCTTCTACTGCGATTGGCGTTCAACTTTTGTCGGAGAAAAATGAAATCACCAGTCCCGAAGGTCAAGATGCTCTGGGAATTTTGATTTTTCAAGATCTCGCCGTGATTCCTATCTTGGCTTTCTTAGCTCCGCACGCCTCTTTTTCAATGGAATCTGTTTTAAAGCCGCTGGGTGTAGTTGTAGCGGTCATCACTTGCGGAATTTTTGTTATTCCAAAAATTCTAAGATTTTTAGCGCGCTCCTATCGACAAGAGTTATTTGTCGCCGCTTCTTTGCTTCTCGTCGTAGGAGTTGCCATCTTGATGAGAAGTGTCGGGCTCTCAATGGCGCTTGGAGCTTTTATCGGTGGAGTAGTTTTAGCGAATTCAGAATTTAGACATGAATTACAAACAGACATCGAACCTTTTAAAGCTCTGCTCTTTGGACTTTTCTTTATCTCGATGGGAATTTCACTCGATCTTGGATTTTTAGTTCAAATGGCAGTTCCAGTTATTTTGGCTTCTGTCTCTCTCTTAATTTTTAAATCTTTGGCGAATTTTATCGCTCTTTATTTTACTCGCTTAAGTAGTTTTTCTCGAGCAATTCGAGTGGCTCCCCTTCTTGGCCAGGGCGGAGAATTTGCATTTGTAATTCTGGGATTAGCTGCAGGACTTGGAATTTTAAGCCGAGAGCTTTCTACTTTTTTCATCGGAGTAGTCGCGATATCGATGGCACTGACACCTCTTTGGTGTGGTATCTGCAATCGAACCGTAAAATATTTTCAAAAGAAAAATGAAGTGAAGAGAGAATACGATGTAGTTTCAGAAAATCCAGAAGTTATTATTGCGGGCTACGGAAGATTTGGACAAATTATTCACCGCATTTTAAGACTTCATCAAATTCCGGTCACTATTCTTGAATCCAATTACGATCAAGTCGAAGCCGTTAGAAAATATGGAACAAAAGTTTTTTATGGAGACGCCACTCGCTTAGACCTTCTCAAAACAGCAGGGGCACAAAATGCAAAACTTTTTGTTCTTGCTATTGATCAGCCGCAAGATTCGGTTAAAACAGCAGAGATTTTAAAGAAAAATTTTCCAAAGCTTATTATTTTTGCTCGCGCTCGTAATCGTGAGCATAGTCTTCGCTTGATTAAACTTGGAATTCCTCAAAAAGATATTGTCCGAGAAACTTTGCATTCAAGTTTAAATCTAACCGAAGATATTCTTTTGCATTTAGGGATGTCTTGCACAATGGCGGATCAAACGATTCAAAGCTTTTTGGAGCATGATGCTAAATTGCTCACCGCTCAAGTGCAGTACTTAGATGACGAAGATGAAATGATTAAATTTACAAAAGAAAGTTCTGAAGCCTTACAAAAACTATTTGAAGATGATCGAGCCGCTAGTGAGCAGTCTGCGGCTTAATCTTTAAGCAGCTTTTGCTTTTAAGGCGATCTTCTCTAAATGAAGTAGTTTTGCTTTATTGATGAGACCGCCACCGAATCCACCCATGGTTCCATCAGCAGCGATGACTCGATGACAGGGAATCACAATCGCAATGGAGTTTCTACCATTTGCAGTTCCTACCGCTCGCACAGCTTTTTCATTTTTAATTTTTTTTGCGATATCTTTGTAAGCTAAAGTTTTTCCGTAAGGGATTGCCCGCAATTGTCGCCAAACATTTTTTTGAAAACTTGTTCCTTCAATAGAAAGCGGGATATCAAAATTAGTTCTTCTACCTTCAAAATATTCATTCAGTTGCTTAACAACTTTTGAAAGAATTTTGATTTCGGAAGATTTTGCATCTAAAGATTTTACGAGAGGAGCCGACTGCTTTGTCCAAGAAACATTCAGCAAAGCATCCTCAGAGGCTACAATATAAAGATCTCCAACTAACGAATTTTTTAAAACATACTGGGCTGTTTTCATGCTCTCTTTCTGCTCTTTTTTCTAAAGTGTGTCGAGCGCATAAATGCTTGCCAGGCCTTCCTTGAAATCATTAAATACGTCATATGAAAAAATTTGAGAAATTAATCGAACAGACCATTTTTGCAAGTCGTTGGTTTCAAGTGCCTATGTATCTAGGCCTCATCGTCGCAGGCGTGATTTACGCTTGGAGATTTTTAATGGAACTCGTTCACTTGATCTCCAGCGCTCAATCTCTCTCCGAAGAACACCTTATGCTAAGCGTTTTAACGCTTGTTGATATTACCATGGTTGCAAATCTTTTAGTGATGGTGATCATCGGTGGTTATGCCACTTTTGTAAGTCGCTTAGATATTATTTCACATGTTGATCGGCCCGACTGGTTACAAAAAGTGGATGCGGGTACGATCAAAGTCAAAATGGCCGGATCCCTGGTAGGTGTTTCGGGAATTCATCTCCTTAAATCTTTCATCAATATCGACAATCGCCCCATTGAAAGCGTGAAGTGGCAAATCATCATTCATGTGGTCTTTTTATTTTCAACCCTCTTTTTAGCAGCTACCGAATGGATACTTTATAAAAAATCGGGGGATAAAGTTTAAAGAGCAGATGGTCGAAGAAAATTTAAAGCCCATTAGTACTACCACTCGCTCAGGTGAAAAAAATCAGGGGCAGCTGCGAATTATTTTTTGGTCTAAGGAAGAGAGATTAAAGCGAGCTCTCAAAGCAGCCGGAATCGGACTTGGCTTAACTTTTATTTTTATTTTTCTTCCGATCGTTCATTTTATATTAGTTCCTTTAGCGCTTATTATTACTCCGCTCGTTAGTGTGTATCTCTATAAACAAACTGAAGAAGTTCCTAAACAAAATCTTATATGTCCAAAATGTGCAGCAAATGTCGAAGTTTCTTCGAGTAACAAATTCGAAAAGATCGAATTGATCTGTGACTCGTGCCGCAGCGTCTTAGAAATTTCTGCTAACTGAAGTTACCTAGCAGCTTTTTCTTCATTCAACATCAACCATGCTGGAAAAAAGATAATCGAGCTTATCAAACAACAAAAAAGTCCCACGGTTGCCACAAATCCTAACGATGCGACTCCTGCGTGATTTGCAAAAAGCATACCGCCGTAACCTAAAATCGAAGTCATCGTACAAATAATAATAGTGGGGCTAACAGAGAATGTAGCTCGCTTCGCTGGCTCTCTCACTCCCGTTTCTTTATTTTCTAAATAGCGATGATAAAGGTGAATACTATTATCGATTACCATTGATCCTAAAGATGCTATCGCAATCATATTATAAAAATTAATTTGCACTCGACTTAAAACTAAAACAGCGCCTGTGATTAAAAATCCAAGCAGAACCGGAGCGATACTGTAAACGGCATGATTCAATCTCCTAAAGTCGAGCCAACAAATTCCAAAAACAAAAACGAGCATTCCAAGCACAAGCCATGGGCCTTCTTGAATAACGCGCTTCACTACTTCTGCAAAAATAATTTCTTGCCCAGAAAGTGGAGGATGAAATTTAGTTTGATCTTCTAAACGAGAGACAGCATTTGAAAAACCAATCGCCTTTCGACCATCTGTTTCGCCACCTTTATCGTAAAGATAAACTAAGAGATCTCCTGATTTATCTGAAGCAATAAAAGGCTCACGCATTTCAGGAGGAAGATCCTCCAGCTGCAGCGGCTTAAAACTTGAAGCTTGATCTTTGATTTCGCGAAGAGCTTTTTTAACGTCAGGATCTTCAACCTTTTTTAACCACGAGTACTCAATATCATCAGCAATTTCATTTAACTTTTCGATTCTCGCATCTCTATCTGCAGGCAAAAAAGAATTCAAACTGCTTACAAGTGGAATATCAGGATACTCTTCTCGATGAGATTCAAAATAATTTACAAATTGATTCGCCTCTTCCGGGTTTGAAAAAACAGCTAAAGCTGAAGGCTTCAATCGTTCCGTAAAAATATGCCCAAGAGCTTCCTTTGATTTAGGTCGAGGCTTGTTGGGTGCAGCGTCATCAAATTGATAATCAAATCGAAGTGAGATTGCGCAGAGAATAGCGCCGCCTACTCCTAACGCGATGGAGAGCACTCTTAAACTTTTTGCTAAATGAGGAATGCGTGGAAATTTCAACCGACCTCTTGAATTCAGATCTTGTAAATAAATGGGAAGACTTGAAGGCCAAGATTTTTGCCCGCGCAAACTTTCAACCAAAAAAATCCAACTGGGCATAAAGAAAAGAAAACTCAGCGCCACAGCCGAAACCAAAATCATCGCCACTCTTCCAAACTGAGCAAAACCCTGAAAGGAACTAAAAGCCAATAATCCATATCCCGCAAAGAGAGCGAGAGTTGAGGTGATCGTAGCTCGACCAGTTGTTTGCCAAGTTTCAATCAATGAATCAAAGGCAGATATTTTTTTTCTTTCGTCGAGAAACCTTGCCCAAAGATGAATTCCAAATTCAATCCCCATCCCAAAGACAACTAAAATAAGAAAAACCGTAATAGAGTTGAGAGTACGTTCCAAAAAGAAGGTGACCGATAACCCTACGGCAAGTCCCACCACCAACGGAGGTGTTAAAACCAAAAGAGCCCAAAAATTTCTAAAGTAAAACGCAACAAGAAGTAAAATTAAAATAATTCCGTAGCCTCCAAACCTTACATCTGCAGCAATAGAATCAAATCGCGAAATGTGATCAGGAATGCTTCCATAAATAGAAGTTTTAATTTCTGGATTGAACTGAGAAAAATTAAAATCTTTAACTTCTTGCTCAAAACGATTTAAAATTTTTCTATTTTTTTCAATATCCAAATTTTCGCCGGCGGGAACTATTCGCAGAGCCAAATAACTTCCATCTTCAGTTTGATAAAAAGGACGCATGTTTTCGAGCTGCGAAAGAAGTTGCTTAGCCTGATCCAAATCTTTTTTTTCTGTATCGGGCTGAGTAGCGCCAGCAGACGTGGCTTGAGGTTCAGGAGCACTTTGCAAATTCAGTGGATCTAGCCAATCATCATATTTCTCTCTCTCTTTGAGTACTCGCTGATGAATAGCCTTAAGAGATTCGATAGGAACTAACTGATATTTATATTTTTCTAAAAAAGATTTTGGTGTTTTAAATCTTACGGAACGAACCAGGTCTGGCTTCTGAGATAAATATTCACTAAATGCAGTGACTGCCTTTAATCGATCTTCAAGAGGACCACCTTCTAAGACAAGACGTAAATCATGACTACCACCGGCCTTGCCCTGAATAATTTTTAAATCCTGAACGCTTTTAGATTTTTGAGGAAGGAGTCGAGAAAGATCCGTATCGAGTCGAATATGAGTGCCGAAATGAACGCCTGCTGCAATCAATACAACACATGCAAAAATGAACCAGCGCCAAAAGCGTTGGTTCATTTTAATAAACCGAATCAAAACTCTATTTATATTCATAGAAAGATTTACTTTTCCTTTTCGTCATCTCTACCTTCCATGAGTTCACGGCTTTGCTTTTCAGAAAATTTTGCTAAAATTCTGATTCCAATAATCATGATCGGTAAGGTTAAAATAATTAAAACCTCTAAAACGCCAAATCCTCGATCGGCGCGCACCTTTAATGATCTCATAAGTGCCTCCCATTTTTAAATTGAATGATGACTAAATATAAAAATAATCATTCTTTAAAAACGGAGGACCCATTATCGCGTCAACGGCCTTTCTTTTTTGAAGTAAATGATCGACTCTCGGTGGCCTTCTCATCCCTGTGGACGTTATCTTATTAGCGATATGAAGTTTTCAAAAAAATGCGCCATTGTTGGCAATGCAGGTTCAGGCAAAACCACGCTCGCAAAAAAAATTCGCGAGCAAACGGGAGCTCGCATTCTTGACCTCGACAATATTACGTGGGAGCGCGGACGCCTTCAAAAGCGTCGGCCTATCGAAGACTCTATCCAGGATATGCAAAAATTTATCGAGGAAGATCCGGAAAATTTTATTATCGAAGGCTGCTACGGTGAACTCATCGAAAGTTCACTCAAATACTCTCCGATGCTGATTTTTTTAGACCCCGGAGTATCGCAATGTTTAGAAAATTGCAGAAATCGAAAATGGGAAAGTCATAAGTATTCTTCAAAAGAAGAGCAGGATAAATTCCTTCAATTTTTACTTACCTGGGTTCCTGAATATTATCGTCGCGAAGGCCCCATGTCGCATTTGTTTCATCAAAAAATTTTTGATGAGTATATCGGGGAAAAAATGATTTTAAGTAAGTTAAAATAGCTATTCATATACCTCTTTTTATCGCCTCGACATTATTTCTGCCGCTTCCTAGGATTTTTAAATGCCGCTCGGGATTCCAGACAAAATTAAATCTTCATTTGTTTTAAAATTTTACGTGAAAGCACTTCGTTTCTTTGGATTAGCCAAGCCCACATTTGAAGGCCCTTATCCTCTATTTTTTAAATCAGAAAACGGCGATTTATGGATAAGTGCAACGCGGATTAAATTTACGAGAGATCGATTACAGAAACTTAAATCAGAAATAAATTCAAAATCATTTATAGCGAATTGGGATTTTCAAGAGACGCTTCCGCAATTCATAACATTTCTTTCTGGAATTTTAAATCCCTCTATTCCGTTTAGAGTTCTTGATTTTGGCGGTGGCGACGGAAATGTTTATCTCGCAACAACTTCATCTTTAAACTCAACGGAAAGTTTATTTTGGCATGTAGTAGATTCGAAAGTTCTGACCGATCAAGGCAAAGAGATTTGTTCAGAATTTAAAAATCTTTCTTTTTCGTCAGAACTTCCCCAGCAATCTTTCGACTTAATTTTTATTAATAGCGTTTTGCAATTTGTAGAAAGTCCTTATTCATTGCTTGAACAATTACTTATCAAATATCCCACAAAATATATTTTTCTTGGAAGACTAATGGCCGGTGATTACCCGACGACATTTTATAAACAATTGAATGTCGGAGAAAAGCCGACTGGAGCTGCATTTTTAAACTTAAATGAGTTTATGAAAATTTTTGATAAATTCGGATACAAAATAATCGCTAAACTTCCCGCTGCAGAAGATCGACTTTCTCTTACAAGTTTTCATAATTTAAAAGACGCTTCTTTCTTCAAAGGTTCTGTGAATATTATTTTGAAGAAAAAGCAAAGTTGAAATCCAGCCAACGGAGGTTCATTTTATTTTTATGGCCTTATCGGGGCCATGACGCTCACTCTACTGATGGGATTTAGGTTTTGGTGGCGCTATTGAGACTATAAAGATTGAAAGGACAAGGAATGGGTCGCGTTTGTATTTCTGGAGCTGGTCCCGCGGGAATGACTTTAGGTCTATTGCTCGCGCGCAAAGGTCACGATGTTCATATACTTGAATCGATGAAAGATTTTCATCGCGAATTTCGCGGTGAAGTTTTGATGCCACTTTTTTCTCAGATGATGAATGAAGTGGGATTGCTCGAAAAAATACTTTCTGCAGATCATTTGAAATTGCAAGACGTTCAAATTTTTAATGAAGGCAAAGCCCTTTCAAATATTCGCTTCGAAGAAATCTGCAAAGAATTTCCTTTTGCAATTTGGATGCCTCAACCCATTTTGCTACAAACTCTCTATGACGAAGCTAAGCAATATCCAAACTTTAAACTTTCTTTTTCGTCATCCATTGAATCCCTCACTCGCCAGCCATCTCATCTTCAAATCGATATCAAGCGAGGAATAGAAAAAGAGACGATAGAAGCGGATTTAGTAGTTGGCGCCGAAGGGCGCTGGTCCCATCTTCGAAAAATAACAAATATGGAACTTGAATTTGAAAGTTATGGCTTTGATATCGTTTGGTTCGAACTTCCAAGGCCCGCCGATCACCCGCGTTCTGTTCAAGGATTTTTCTCTAAAGAGGGAAACTTTCTCATCGCCCCAAAGTATCCAGATTTACTTCAATGCGGTTTGCTTATGCCTAAAGATGCGTTTGCAAAAATGATGAAGAGCGGAATTTCATCCATGAAAGAAAAATTAATTCACTCTCACTCCGCGTTCAAAAATTTTGCTGAATCACTTGAAGATTTTTCTCACTTTCATGTTCTTCAAGCAAAAATCGCTTTCGCTAAAAAGTGGGCAGAAGACCGAGTCGTTTTAATCGGAGATGCGGCACACACCATGTCTCCTATCGGAGCGATCGGTGTATCGATCGCAACAGGAACCGCTATCGTCGCAGCCGATATCATGGATGCAGCATTTGCTTCGAATGATCTCTCCGATGAAATGCTTTCGAAAATCCAAAAAATTCGAGAGCAAGATGTAAGACGAATACAAAATTTTCAATTACAGGCCGAGCGAACTATCCAAACGGGGGCCACTTGGCGACGCCATATCTTTATTCGATTACTACCGCTTCTCGTAAAAATGGGAATTATTCAGCGACTCATGAAATCGATTATGACTTTGAGAAGTGGGTGGAAGGTCGACTCCAGATAAACAAAAAAATTAATATCATGGGCACCAGTATCAAAATCTGAAATGGCCACGAAAGATTTAATTTTATCAACGTGAAGGCAAAGGTCGCGATAAGCAGAAGACTAGCGATACATTTCGCTTTTAATTGAATAACTCCATGCTGCTCCCAATCTTTGATCAACGATCCAAATAGTTTGGATTGAAGAAGCGCTTGATGAAAACGCGGACTACTACGCGCAAAGCAAAAAGCTGCGAGCAAAACGAAGGGCGTAGTCGGCAGAAGTGGGAGAAAAATTCCTACGAACCCTAGCCCCAAAAATAAAAATCCAAGTGAAAGAAATAAAATCCGCATAATCAATGTTGGTTGCGCCCGTAAATTCGTTCAAGCCTTTCGATATCCACGCGACTGAGTCCGTCACGGCTAGGCTCAATGAGCCCTGAAGTTTTTGACTTCATCGTTGGAAGCGAAGAATTTTTTGCAAAAGTTCCAATTTTATAAAGCATAATCGAATTAAAATCGAAATCCGATCCACCCAAAGTTTGCATAAGAGAGTCTGGCAATTTTTGAAACTGTCGAATCTGTTTCGGATTAATATTATCCCAAAGTATTTCAATAAAATTGTCTCGATCGCTCCTCGATTGCTCATGAATAAATCCAAGCGCATGCATCAACTCATGAAGAACTTCATTTCGACCACAACCTTTTGACAGAAAAACAGGTTGCACAGTTCCCGTCTTTCCAAGGTAAGAACGACAGTTCTCTTCAGCAGGCATAAAAATTAAAGCTTCGGTCTCGCCTTTGAATGGAATAAATTTTACCGGAGTCTTTTCGTTAAAATAACGAATAGCTTCCTCAACTCGCTGAGGCGAGGGCAAATCTTTTGAGATTGCATAGGGAATAGGCAAATTCCAAAACTGCAATTTCGCAGGCTCCACCCAGCCAAAATTTTTATCATCCGAATTTTTGATCTCTCCAAGAATGATATCTTCAGAAAGAATCGCATATTTTCCATCGCGCTCAAAATAAACGGCACCTGCTTTATTTTCGGCCTCAAGATCAATTGAATGCTCAGCCGCTTTTGGAGCCGCTGCATTTTTTAAACCCTGCGTAGGTTGCTCTCTTAATTCTGCAGAAGATTCGGCGGCAATATCGATGGGCCTGGATGATTCAGCAGGTATACTCAGCTTTACTTGTCTATCATCTCTAAGAACCCAATAAGAAAAACCTGCTAAACCGAGAACAAAAATAAAAATACATGGCTTCCTCACTATCGAAAATATTAACGAGAGACAAATAATTGGTCATCAAAGGAAAGCAAATTGATCAATTTGATATGCCAGACCAAACACTTAATGTTTAAATTCTCTATATATGTCGGAGCATCGAGCGCATTTAAAATGGTCGAGAAATTCAGAAGATTTTAGTTATGAGACTTATGACCGCATTCATCAAATTAACTTTGAAGGCGGTCAAAAGTTAAATGGAACTTCCGCAAAAGAATTTGGCGGCAAACCCGAGTTTGCAAATCCTGAAGAACTTTTGGCAGCAGCGGCTGCTTCCTGTCATATGCTCACATTTCTTGCCATTTGTGCGCGCAAACGAATCGTAGTGAATAGCTATGAAGATCATGCGGTAGCTTTTTTATCTAAGAATGAAAATGGCAAGTTAGCAGTCACCAAAATTACACTTTCACCAAAGATTTTATTTCAAGATCCATCGCCTGAAATCTCGATCATCCAAAAAATTCACGAAAAATCTCATCAAGAATGTTTTATTGCCCAATCACTCAAGTGTACGGTGGAAATTAAGGAGCACAAATGAAACACAAAGGCGGATGCCACTGCGGCAAAGTTCGATACGAAGTTGAAATAAATTTAGATAAGGCGCTTTCTTGCAATTGTTCCGTTTGCGAAAAGCGAGGAAGCTTGCTTGGTTTTGCTCCCGAAATAAATTTCACTCTCGTGTCAGGAGAAAAAGATCTTCAGGATTATCAATTCAATAAAAAAGTTATTCACCATCTGTTTTGTAAAAACTGCGGCATCTTGCCATTCGGAAAAGCCATCGGTCCCGATGGAACTAAAATGGTGGCCATCAATCTCAGAACCATCGACGGCGTTGATCTAAAAAAACTCGCCATTCAAGAACACGACGGTCGAAAGATTTAAAGTAAATAATGTATCTTTGGTTTTTATTTTCTCTTGTCTTTGTTGCTGGATGGATTTTTTTCTACATAAAACATCCATCGCTCCGACACCCCATGCGAATAATTGGTCTATTGATTGTTCCCACAACGATTTTTCAGTTTTTTTATATGAAAGATTATTGGAATCCACCTTCGATTGTCCCGAGTCTCCAACAATACGGTATAGATATTGAGAGCGCTCTTTGGACTTTTTTTTCTCCGGGAATTTCTTTAGCCACTTACGGCTACCTATCTTCACGCACTTCTTATCGACCCAGATGGAAAATGATTATCTATTTATACCTATTAGGCTTGAGCGGTTATCTCATTGGAACTGTTTTAGGCTTCAATTCTATTTATGCGGCGATTGTAGGAATGATCTTTGGAATTATCGGAGGAAATGCGCTCTTAAAAATCAACTACCAGGCTGGCCTTAAATCCATATCCATATTTTTTGTATTTTATTTGGGATGCTTCTGCTTATTGAATCTCATCGATCCATCGTATGTGCCTACATTTTGGAAAACTCAAAATGTAAGTGGAATATTTATTCTTGCGATCCCACTTGAAGAAATATTTTTTGGGGTGTGTGCGGGAACATTTTATGTATTCTTCTCAGATGCGTTGCTCAGCAGATGACGCAACTGAACTCTGCACTATATCTATGATATAATGCTTCCTTCGCCCGACCCGAGCTCCAAAATAATAGAGCGACAATCTTCACGATAATTGGGGTGAAGCTCCAGAAAAATTCTGTGTCTAAAAAAAATTAACGCAAAGCTATTCCAAAAAGTTTATACCAAAACGTAACACATAAATTTTTTAATTTTATAAGCGACGCGTTCAACCCTAATTCTCTCAAAACTATATTAAAATTGAGTGTGGGGAAAAATTTATTTAGCGCTCTGCTTTCTTGTCTGATTTTTTCGTTCATCTCAAACCCCGCCTTCGCTTTAACTACGCTTCACGTCACCACCAGCACAGACGACAATCCTGGCGGCATCGGAGATTCGGGCGATCTAAGATATGCCCTAAATTCCATGAACCAAGATTTGCAAACGACATTCGACGACTATGCGATTGTTTTTGACCATCCGATGACGATTCAACTCAAAGGAATTTTGCCGATCATTAACAACTCCGCAAACCCAGTGAATATTACAATCGGCAACTCAGGTTCCACTCCAACCGTCACCATCGATGGCGCCAACACCTACAGTGGATTTTTTATTCCGATAGGAACTGTCACCATTCAAAATATGATTTTTCAAAACATGCTTGCGAAAGGTGGCGACGGAGGTGACGGAATCGCAGGTGGTGGTGGTGGCCTGGGAGCAGGCAGCGGCATTTATGCTCCTACAAATTTTCTTTTTGGTTCGAATCCTGCAATCACGTTAAAAAATGTATCCATCAATAATAGTTCAGCCGTCGGTGGAGACGGTGGAAGTTACATCGGTGGCGCTTCGACCGGCTACGAAGGGGGCGGCGGTGGTGGCGGCTTTTGCGGAAACGGAGGCTCGATCACAGCTACTGGATCCACCGGTGGTGGCGGCGGCGGCGGATTTGGTGGAGATGGCGGAAACGTTACTCTATCGATCAACGATACACACGGCGGCGGCGGTGGCGGTGGCGGCGGAAAAGGCGCTTTGCCTGAAGATCTGCGCGGAGCCCTGGCCGCTTTGGCGGATTCGTCCGGTCCGGAATGGGACGCCGTGTGTGCTGATTATGCACGC
>JAFLCD010000019.1 GCA_017302715.1 Deltaproteobacteria bacterium | reverse complement strand
GGAGTAAATCCTTCACAATAGTGGGCACTCCTTCTCCCGAAGTTACGGAGTGATTTTGCCGAGTTCCTTAACCATGGTTCTCTCAAGCGCCTTAGAATTTTCGTCCTGTCTACCTGTGTCGGTTTGCGGTACGGTCGGCCTTTGTTCTCCTTACGAAGTGTTTCTCGGAAGCTGGGCATCAGTCACTTTATGAGCTTTCGCTCTCGTACTCGGATCTCGGGTTTAATGAACGCGCGGATTTGCCTACGCACTCGCCCTACGACCTTGAAATGGGATATCCAACACCCATCTGACTTAGCCTTCTCCGTAACTCCTTAGATCAACGAACAAAAGTCGGTTCAGGAATATTAACCTGATTTCCATCGCGTACGCCTTTCGGCCTCCACTTAGGACCCGACTAACCCTGGGAAGATTAACTTTACCCAGGAACCCTGAGACTTCCGGCGAACGGGTTTTTCACCCGTTTTAACGTTTACTCGTGTCAGCATAATCTCTTCTCTAGGCCGTTAGCAGTCCTTACGGTCTACCGTGTATCTCCTAGAGAATGCTCCTCTACCCCGTAAAACTCTCGCAAGAATTTTACAGTTACGTCTTCGGCAATTTGCTTTAGCCCCGTTACATTTTTGGCGCAGGTTCGCTCGACCAGTGAGCTATTACGCTTTCTTTAAAAGATGGCTGCTTCTAAGCCAACTTCCTGGTTGTCATAGCGATCCCACTTCCTTCACCACTTAGCAAATATTTAGGGACCTTAGACGGTAATCTGGGCTCTTTCCCTCTCGACTATGAAGCTTATCCCCCACAGTCTGTCTCCTGGATTAAAATATACGGCATTCAGAGTTTGATTAGGTTTGGTAGACGGGTAAGTCCCCTAGCCTATTCAGTGCTTTACCTCCGTTATTAAAGATCCAAGGCCATACCTCAATATGTTTCGAGGAGAACCAGCTATCACCCGATTTGATTAGCCTTTCACCCCTATCCACAGCTCATCCGCGGCATTTTCAACTGACGTCGGTTCGGACCTCCACGTAGTGTTACCTACGCTTCATCCTGGCCATGGGTAGATCATCGGGTTTCGGGTCTGCTGCCTGCAACTAAATCGCCCTTTTAAGACTCGCTTTCGCTTCGGCTCCACCTGAACGGCTTAACCTTGCTGCAGACAGTAACTCGCTGACTCATTATGCAAAAGGTACGTACTCAAGCCTCTCCCTTGCGGGCATAGCTCTCGTACGGCTTGTAAGCATGCGGTTTCATGTTCTATTTCACTCCCCTCATTGGGGTTCTTTTCACCTTTCCCTCGCGGTACTGGTCCACTATCGGTCAGTAAGGAATACTTAGCCTTGGGAGATGGTCCTCCCGGATTCCGACAAGATTCCACGTGTCCCGTCGTACTTGGGATACTCACAGAAGATTTTTTCTTTTCGCCTACTGGACTTTCACCATCTTTGGTCAGCCGTTCCATACTGTTTGGCTAAGAAAAAATTTTGTAACTTCGTGTAGTGAGTCCCGCAACCCCAACCATGCAAGCATGATTGGTTTGGGCTGATCTCGTTTCGCTCACCGCTACTAAGAGAGTCTCTGGATTGATTTCTATTCCTGGGGATACTGAGATGTTTCACTTCTCCCCGTTCGCCTCATGCAACTATGTATTCATTGCAAGATTCTAGGAAGTTACTCCTAGAGAGTTTCCTCATTCAGAAATCCTCGGGTCACAGTCTGTTTGGCGACTCGCCGGGGCTTTTCGCAGCCAACCACGTCTTTCATCACTTCTTACTGCCTGGGAATCCACCGCATGCCCTTCATAGCTTGATCATAAAATACCTCAAATTGTTCACATCATTTGAAACTTACGTTTCAAAATCTTTAAACACCTTCAGTACTTTCTAAAAAAGCTGAACGTTATTCACCTTTAATTAATTCTAAAAATTGATGCTTGATAAGAACTGTCTAACTTTTCACTGCGAAATGCTGAGCATTTCGCCGCTATTATTTTATGTTCTCATTTAAATCTGGACATCGATTTAATACAAAATTGAACGAAACTTTAAAAAAAGTTCCGCATCAACTTGCGTGTTACTTTTGATACTTTTACTACTCTTCAGTTTTCAAAGAACATTTTTCCACTGCACCTTTTTGAGGCGCTGAGGGAGATTCATCGATCTCTTTGTAAAGTAAGTTCTAAATGATTTTCGTTAGCCGCTGCAAGCGCAAAAACTAAAGAATTTTTAAAAATTTCAGTGGTCTAGCAATCCGTCTATTTTTGCTTTTCACATCTTGAGATTTTTATGAGAGCGTCGAAGACTTGAGCTTCATTTTAGGCGTACTTGAAGACCATCTTCTCACCCTTTTTGCTCTCGTTTTCCTAGGGGTTTGGATTTTTAGTAAATTTTATCGCGGCCTTTTAAATGAGGTTTTAGAGCTTGTTTCGACCAAATGGGCATGGATAGCAGCTTGCGTGGTGATCTTGCTTGGGCTCGTTCGCTTGGGATTTTACGTGAGCACACTTTCTTTTGCTGACCACGCTGAGCCGACGGTCACTTCGGTGAGTTGGCTTTGGAACACAGGCCACCCGATCTACCACGCGCAAGATTCGGCTGAACGATACAGTCTTTTATACGGCCCGCTTCTCTCTATTTATCATGGGACCTTTTTAAAGATTCTCGGGGGCAGCCTTTTTGGAGCTAAACTTCCCGGCGTACTTTCTGGATTTTTGGCAATGCTCTTTTGTTATTTGATTGCGAGGCGATTTGTCAGCTGGCAGAAATCCGTGGTTTTAACTGCGATTATCGCTCTCGTTTGGGGCAAGTTTGGAGCCACCACTTTTTGGGCGCGAGGAGATCCGCATCTTATATTATTGGTTTCGATCGCGACTTATTTTCAGATCGCATTAAAATCTACGCGAATCAAAAATATCTGCCTCGGTGTTTGCGCAGCCTTAGCAGTAAATATTAAAATTCATTCCTTCATTTATTTTTTGCCTTTGATTTTCTTAAACGGAATTTCCGTATGGATTTTTGTAGGCGCTTTGCCGGCACTTGTGCTGCCGTTCTTTTCAACCGGAATAAACATTTCGAATTATTTGGAATGGATAAAGGCGGCAGGAAAACATGGTTTGGCGATAAGAGAGTTTACTCAGAATTTTCAAATCGCCGTTTTAGGATTTTTACCTTCATTTTTAGGCGCGCAAAACTTTAGAGCCTTTTTGAAAAATAATTTCGCCCTACTTTTACCCGTTCTTATTATTTGCGTAATTGCGTGCAAACCGGGAGCCGGATTTCACCATCTTCTTCCGTTCACTCCTTTATTTTTATTTTTCTTCTTAAAATATGCTGATATTTCACGATTAAAATTTCATCCCCGTCTTACGCTCACTTGGGTTTTAGTTTTCTTCATTCTCGCTATCACCACTCAAACAAAAATTATTTTTAAATTTAAAAAAGGGGCTGGCGATGGAAGAGAAAAAGAAATCACAGAAATTCTCGATCGCTATCAAGGTGCTAACACTAATATAGGTTACGGAGATTCCGCCCACTACCGAGATTCTTTCTATGCTCCGCTCGCCATTTTTCGAGGTAATCCTGATTTAGTAGATGCGTCTGCATTAATGGATATGGATTTAAGCCATATGCCCATTCCTGAAAATACTTTGCAAGCTCTGCGCGATTGCAAAATTCAAAATTGGATTCTGCCCAAAGACAACGAGCCGTTCTCTTTGAAAAGTTTCTATACTCTTGAGCCACTTTTCTCTGAGGAATTTAGAAAAATTTTCTTCCAGAATTATGAGAAACGCGAAACTTCAAATCACTATGAAATCTGGTCTTGTAAAAAATAGTGGGAAGTTACCTCCCCATCACATAAATGATCCTCTGATTTAACTCACGTTTTTCAATCTTTCTAATGGCATGGATCATGCATATTTAATGCTTCGGAGGGCTGTCTGGTGAAAACTATCTATTATTCATTTTTATCCGTTTCGATTATTTTTTGTGTTGGATTTAAATTACATGCGGAAGATTTAGAATCTGCTCGAGTTCAAGAGATCGAAAATTATCTTTCGTCTATTCGATACGACGATGGAAAAACGGTTTTAAGTTCAAAGCAAATTATCGCAGAAACTTTGGCCTTTGCGGAATCAAAAAAAGACGTTGGTCTTTTAGAGAAAACTTTTATTTCTTTTAGAGAATTTCACTACTTCAATGGCGGAGCACAATTATTTGATAAATCCACAGCACTCAAAAAAGCGCTTCATTTTTCTCAAAATGAAACAGCTTCTTTTGAAAAATTAGAAAAATTAAAAGAGATCCATGCCTTTGTATCTAAGCTTGAAAAATTTAAGCCTCAGTTTTCTGGAGCCTATTTTCCCTCTTATGTTTTTAGTCAAATCGAAGCCTTCGATATCGCCGCTGTTGTGGTGGATGAAAATATAGAACCAAGTTCATTAAAAGCCGCATACAGTTTTTTTTCTTCTTTAAAAAACTCTAATCTCCAACCACTTTTGGAGCGAAAAGAAGCTTTAGAAAAAGCTCGAGCTTTTTCTAAAGCAGGAAAAGATCTTGAAGAGCTCAAGAAATCCTATCAAGAGTCTTATACCAAATTTGATGGAAATCCTGCGCTCTCAAAAAATCCACAACTCGCACTTCTAAAAGCTGAAGAGTCAGTTCAAAAAGAAACTGAGTTAAAAAAGAAAGCTCAAGAAGCGACGGCTCAAGCCGATGAAACATTAAAGCTTATTGCCTCCAAACCTTCTTGCCCTGAGAAAACCCCTTAATTTGAGTTTTAAATTCACGATTAACAGATTGCGCTTCTTTTAGAGGCGTGAGAATTTATTTCGATCCCGGGGACATAGCTCAACTGGGAGAGCACTAGCTTTGCAAGCTAGGGGTTGTGGGTTCGACCCCCACTGTCTCCACCAATTTTCGAGTATCCATTCGTCTGGGCTTCCGATGATAAAAAAGTTTTCAGGATTTTTAATTTTTGCCTTAAACATCTCGCTCAATAATGTTTTTGCTTCGCAAGAAGCAGCAACTAAATTTGAGTATTTATCAAATCTGACGAGTCCTTTAAAAAAGACAGAACAGGACTGTTATAAAAGAAGACGAGATCTAGCTTGTAAAAACGGTGAAGCTTTCCAAGAACTTATAGAGCGTGTTGAAGCCGAGCATTTTCCGAAACGCGTATCTATATATTTGAGCGGTTGCCAGGAATCGAGTCTAATATTTGCAAAGACCTATGACTGGATCGGAGCAAGTACATTAATTCATGAATATTTACATCTTTTGGGAGAAGCATCCTACCAATTAAGATATTTTGGCTTGAAGTCAGGCCCTAAAATAAATGAGAAAGTTAGACAACACTGGAAAAAAGATGGTTACAGCTATGCGAGTATTCAAAACGGGAAATTAACATTTTCTACCATTCCTTACGTCGGTGACCTTCCTAAGAATTCAACTCTCAAGCCTATTATCGCACCCCACCTTCCATTTTTAAAAAAACAAGAATATCTAGAAGAATCAGGCACGCCAATTGGGTTTGGATTAAAAGATTTGTATATTCTGCTCGACGAATGGAATGCCTATCAAACAGAGGTCGAATTCAATCTTGAAGATGTTCGTAAGAATAGTTGTCCATCAAATATATCGTATGTCGATCTTGGAAATTCGGCCGTGGAATTTTCCATTTTTGTTTATTTATATTTAAAAAATCTCGATTCGATTGATTCAAAAATTTATCAACAACTTCGTACAAAGAAAGAAGTTTGGAGTTTCATCGTAAATTTAAGCAATCGGACTCATTCGGTGATCGACGCTTTGACGGCGTCGAAATGTCTGATTAAAGAAGATCGTTGGATTCACCTCCTTAGAGTATATAAAGAACAATTCAAAGAGTTTAAACCTTATCGATGAAATCAAGACAGTTTTTGGGGGTTTATCCAATTCTTCGCGACGGGCAAACTTCGATATAAAAACCAATGGTAGAAATTTCGCGGGAGCATTCGGCGAAGCCAAAAGAAAATTTGCGCGTCTAAGGTGGCGGGCACTCGAAGAGGTGGATCTTTCATCTCAAGAACTTTGATCACTTTGCAAGCTACGTCCGCTGCCGTCGTGCGCGAAAGATTCATCAGTCTTTCAACAAACGGGGTCATCGCAGAATAATATTCACAATAAATATCGCGTTCGATTTCGCAAGCCGCTGAGCGTTTAGAGTAATAAACATTTTTAAAAGAATTCGAATGAACAAAACCCGGCTGGATCAAACTTACTTTAATATCCCAAGGCTTAAGCTCATACCAAAGTGCCTCGCTCGCTCCCTCAAGAGCAAACTTCGAAGCGGTATAGGATGACATCGTTGGCATTGCCATCATTCCTGAAACGGAAGAAATATTAATGATGCGACCGTGACCTGTCTCTCGCATATGCGGAAGCACCAATCGAGTGAGTGCCATCGGAGCTAGATAGTTTGTATTGAGCTGAGTGATTTCTTCTTCATCACTCATATGCTCTACAACGGCGCGGAAGCTAATACCCGCGTTGTTGATCAACACATCAACTCCGCCCCATTTTGCAGCGATCTCGTCGATGAGTTGATGGCGCTGATCATTGTCGGTGACG
>JAFLCD010000018.1 GCA_017302715.1 Deltaproteobacteria bacterium | reverse complement strand
CTCGCGAAAGAAAATAAAAAAATTCGCGCTCTGAATTCTGTCGCCAAAAAAGCTGCAGA
Organism: Deltaproteobacteria bacterium; assembly: GCA_017302715.1. Lineage (GTDB taxonomy): Bacteria > Bdellovibrionota > UBA2394 > UBA2394 > UBA2394 > JAFLCD01. The sequence goes on along the minus strand of JAFLCD010000018.1, from coordinate 7,904 downwards.
AAAATCTCGAAAAGCAAGTTTAGCGGCTACAGCAAAAAAACTTATTCAAGAAGTGAATTCAGCTTCTGCAAAAGTGAACGCTCTCCTTTTGGCTGAGTCCGAAAAATATCTCGAACAAAACAAAATCGTAGGCGTGATCGGCGGAGATCATTCGGTTCCCTTTTCGAACATCGCCGCACATTTAAAAAAATATCCTGAAATGGGAATTCTTCATTTTGATGCGCATTTTGATCTTAGAAAAGCTTACGAAGGATTCACACACTCGCACGCCTCTATTTTTTACAATTGCATCACTCAATTGCCACTCAAAAAACTTACACAAGTCGGCATCAGAGATTATTGCGAAGAAGAACTCGAATTCGCTCAATCAAACGAAAATAAAATTTCTTATTTCTTAGACTCCGAAATTTTTGAGCGTAAAGCTCGTGGAGAAAATTTTCAGAGTATCACTCGCGCCATCGTCGAAACTCTGCCTCAAGAAGTTTATATTTCATTCGACATCGACGGACTCGATCCCGCGCTCTGCCCTGGCACAGGCACTCCCGTTCCTGGAGGTCTTCAATTTCAAGAAGCGATTTATATTTTTAGACAGGTCGTTTCATCCGGCAGAAAAATCATTGGCTTCGATCTCTGTGAAGTAGGCGCCGAAGAATACGACGGAAATATTGGCGCGCGCATTTTATTTGAATTGTGTAATTTAAGTCTACTTAGCCGATGAGGAAGAATCTGCTGACGCAATGGGCTTGGTTTTAAAAATTCCCACGGCTAACTCTAACTTAGACATGAACTCTTTTGGGTCTCGACTTTGACCAATATGTTCAATTTCTTCGCGATTTAATTTTTCTAGATCAATACCTTCTCTTTTTGAAAGAGTTTCCATTTGCTCGTATCTTTCTTTAATCGCATCTAACGAATGTACTCCCGAATAAAACATAAACCTATAGATGGGCTTTAGTTCGGCTTTAGTTTTACCGACAGCGCGATCAATCATTTTCAGCTGTTCAATCCAATGAGTGTTGTCCTGCTCGGCTTTTTCTAAAAACAAATTTTGAGCTCTTAAACTTCGAAGCTGAATCGTATCGATAAGTGAATAAAGACGAGCTTGGCGGCGATACAGACCAAATCTTTCACCCTCCGATAATTTTGCATTTTGTAATTCTTGCTCAGCGAGTTCGAGAGATCTTTTAAGCAGAGTTAAATGATTGATTAAATTTTTAGAGGACTTTTCTCGTTCGGCGCCATCCCTTACAGGATCAAGAATGCTCGCAAATGCCTGAGTAATACCGTAGGAAAAACGCTCGTTCAATACAGGCTCGGCTTTTTGTTTTTCAGCTGCAAAAGAGGGAGTAACACCTTTCAATCGCTCTTCGAAACTAGCAACCCTATGTTCTCCACCACTTTCAACCCATCGAACTCTCTCTGTCGTTAACTCATTAATATGAAAGCCAGCGGCCTTTGCATTGAAAATCACATCAAATCTCTTTTCAAAATCGCTCATGCTTAAACCATGCGGATAAAGCAAACTTTCTTTAAAGATTTCGCTTAAAGCATTTTCAATTTGGTTGGATAAAGTTTTCAGCCTTGAAAGTCTTTTTGAATCGCCCTGCAGTCCTTCGCGAATGAGTCGCGCTAAATCTCCAGCCCAAGCTTCGCCTATTTCTCTTCTTTTTTCTAAAAGCAACATCTTTGCCCAGGCATTGGGTACGTCTTGCTCAATATTATAACGTTCATAAATTGCCTGGCTCTCAGCGATGAACATCTGCAAATCTTCCGTCATTTTATCAATCGAAGCTTCGCTAGGCATTTCCTTTATCGGAGGAAGAAGCTTCGCCGAATTACTCCAGGCTCCGTCATACCAATTGTAATAAAAATGAGTCGGCTGACTATCTTCGGTAAGCTTAAATTCTGCTGCTGAAATCCATGGCGCAGCTTCATCGGCAACGAATCTATCGAGCATCGCCAATGCAACTTCAAATTGTCGTGCTTGATATTCATAATTTTCTAAATCTTGTCCGGAGTTCCATTTTCGATTTTTTGCGAGCTCCAGATTCTGAAGAAGAGTGGTTACCCGATACTCAATTAATTTCGCTCGATAATTATCTAAAATTTTGGGTTCAACACCCTCTCGACTTACGAAGTCTGCAAATAAAGTCACCAAAGCGGACGAAACCAGAGGATGAGTTTCAAATACTAAATTTAAATGACCGGAAATCTCTCGTTCTAAAAATTCAAAATGATCTTTCGAGAGATTTGATTTTTCGATCACGATAGCTAACTGATGGGCAGCTTCTTTTTGGACTTCTAAAGTTTCAATTCCATCGTATTCAGTTTTTTTAAACAATCGCGTGATAATATTTTTCCAAGAATCCAAAGAAATATCTTTTTCAGAAGATAATTTTCCTAAAAGAGCTAACTGAAGTTTTTGTTCGTCGATCGTTAAAGGACGTTGATCCGTAACCGGGGCTCTTAAAACTTCAGCTACAAGAGCATTTGTATCTTTATTCTCAAATAATTTAATCTCGGCGATATCGGTGTTGGTAAATTGCTGACGTTTAGTTTCAACTTTTTCGGCGATAATTCTTGTGATTGAAACGCAAAATGGACGAAAACTTGTCGACGCAAAAGCATTTGCAAGATGGATGGTAAAACTTACAACAGCCGCGGCTAAGAAAATCGTAAATTTTTTAAAAAGGTCGCTCACGAACTTACACCAAATGCCTTTCCACAATCCTTAAAGATGCAAGAATCCTGCCAGAAAAAGGAGCAAGGTGGAGCGGAATTAAGTCGTTGAAATGACAGAAGAAATCCGCGATTTGCGAATTAGATAAACACCTCATTGTGAGACATGAGTTCCCCAACTCTTAAACTAAACAGTAGTTTTTAAAAAAAGCCGAGTAAATTCGACGCTCTGCGTTAAAATTATTCAGCTACTTCGCCGGAGAACTTGGGATCTTTTACCAATCTGGTGATCTCTTGTAGAAGAGCATTTTCTTTGAGAGTGCTTGAATCGGTTTTAATCCACGTTTCAAGATTTCCCTGAATATCCACTCCGGCAGTTATCACGTCGTCAGAATATTGCTCAGAGTTTTTAATCGTAACTTGGGTTTTTCCACCGCGCTGATCACCCACCACATACACATAAAGTTTATAGCGAATAATATAAGGAATTCGATTCACATCGAAGCCGTGATAGAGCACATCGGATTTTCCGCGAATCCAATCGGTGACAATATAAGCGCGACCGGTCGCAGGATCGATATCGCGTTTGGTGATCGGAAATTTAGCTAAAATGGCCTGAGTGGCCGCCCAAGTTCGCTCATAACTTGCTGGAATATACGCTTCGGTTGGGCGCTTACTAATATCGATTCGACCAGGTTCGTTGTAATTTTTATTCCAGCAACTTGAAAGACCGATTGAAAAACCAGCAACTAAAACGGCAAGAGACAGTGATTTCAACATCTCTCAATTCTATCAAAACTTCGGGCGTATTCGGGAGAAGTTTTTAACGTGACGGCATAGCTTTCTTAGGGCATTTTACCGAGGTCCATAGATAAGGTTCGGTAGCTCAGTTGGCTAGAGCGAGGGATTCATAACCCCTAGGTCGGTGGTTCGATCCCACCCCGAACCAGTTATTTCAAGGATAGGGATAAAGACCTGGAGTCTGAATAGGCTTGCGCTTCCATTTGAAGGTCCCAAAAATCCATAAGTCGACCGTCTCATCTGGCTTTTCAAAAGTTTGAAATAGAGGTTTTTCACCTGGCTCAAGCTCCCAAGGTTTTTTCTGACCCATCAGATCCACGGGCGCTTCCATTTGATAAGTCATGATTTTGCTGTCTTCTGGCAAAACAAAGTTTTTTTCAAGAACCATATAAAAACTAATCCCCGCCGGAAGATTCTCACGGATTTTTTCGAGAGAAATTTTATCCTTCGAATAGCAGGTGAATTTTTTAAAAGACTCCGACTTCGCCAAACTCATTTGCCACTTCTGAAAATCCAATTTCTCTGTGTGAATTTTTTCGCCTTGAACCGAGCGAACCGAAAAAACTCCGCCCTTGGTCCAACCATCTGTCTTTAAAATAAAAAATTCACTCTTCAAATCGATCTGACAAAAATCACCCTTCATTACTTCTTGAGCTAAATCCTCGTCGTTCCAATCTTTAAAAGGCGTCTCGAATTTCAAAAGCTCACGCTTCCTAAAAGAAAATGGCATCTCAGAAGCACTAATCTCAGGAACATAAAAATCGTTCGAAACGAGTAAAGCGGTTTTTTTTGGATCTAAATCATTTGCTAAATACTCGTCAAAAATTTCTTGAAACTGATAGTCCGGAGGCAATGGCGCAAGTTCAGCTACACGAGATTCAAAAAGTGCTGGGGTAGCCGGAACAACGGCAAAAATAAGTAGGCTTAAAATAGAAATCATTCTGCGGGATCTTTAGCACAGAATCCCCAAAAACACGACGGGGGTCTGGTTAAAGCTTTAACCAGCCTTTTGAGATAAGACGCGAGTGCGAAACTCAAACTGAGCATGCTCATCCGATATCAGACATTCTTCGACAAATCGCCAATTGACGAGTTTCCAGAAACTTTCGAGATAAGTTTTTCTGACATTTCTGTAGTCTATATAATAGGCATGTTCCCAAAGATCGCAGACCAAGAGTGGAATGGGTCCTTGTGTTTGAATAGGTGTCTCTGCATTAGGTCGCCATTTAATTTCTAAGCTTTCATCCTCTTTTTTTTCGAGCCAAGTCCAGCCCGATGCAAAACCTTCTGTCGCTGTCTTTGTAAACTCCTCTTTAAATTTTTCGAAGCTTCCAAAATTTGAAGCTAAAACTTTTTTTAAACTCTGAGAAATTTTTTCAGCTTCTTTGACCGGAGTTAAACAATGCCAAAAAAATTCATGATTCCATGTCTGCGCAGCATTATTAAAGATGGGGTCACCCGGAGAATAATGTCGAACCAATTCATCCACTGCGAGAATCTCTTTTTCTTTTGTTAAAAGCTTGTTGAGCTTATCGACATAGGCTTGATGATGCTTGTCATGGTGAAACTTGAGAGTCTCTTCAGACATATGGGGCTTTAATGCAGAATATTTAAAGGGCAATGGAGGGAGTTCGTATTTCATCTTCTTATCTTAGTAAATCTTCCTCACATTGGATCTACCTAAAGTAAGCCTATCTGCCGCAGGCTGTTGAAGAATCATGAACGACACGCAATATGGCTAAATGCGTAGGATCTTCGGCATTCAATTTAAAAACAACTCCGGGAACTAAATCGCTAATCACATTATCAGAGCGGTAAATCATTTCACCGTTCATAAAAATAGCGGAATTCAACCCCTCCACTGTCATTCGAAAATTGGCGTTTAAAAATTCGGTCAAAGTGGATTTAAAAACAATATTGGAATCTTTACCAGCACCTGGAACATTAGAATGTTTTCCTCGACGTTTATCTGTAATGACTAAACGAAGAGGCCTTACTGATCCGTCGAATGTATCGTAAACTGTAATTTGCAAACCTGTTAATTTTTCTGACATTGCATCGACAAGCTGTCGAAAAGTTGCACCCGCCGATAACGGAATAGAAAACTTTTCTTTTCTCACTTCGACATCCAAAGTGCCATCTGCAGCGGTGACGGGATCATTGAAACTGGTGAATGTCGCCAACCAAACTTCGTGACTCGCAAGTCTCTGAACTTTGATTGCAAAAACTTGCTCCAGCGCGTCTTCAGTCGCCCATCCCGAAATCGTATTGGGCAAAGAACTTTTTAAAGCATAAGTTTTTTCTTCGGCGTGCAAGAAGCTCGACGCAAAAAATGAAAGAGAGCACATCACCATCCACAATACGGCCGATCCTGCTTTTAAAATTTTCATAATTTGTCCCCCTATTCTAACGTTATTAGCGAATAGCTTTTCTCTTATCGAGTTTGTATTTGCCAATTTTTTTTAGCAGCCCCTGTCGGGTAATTTGAAAAAGCTCTGCCACTTTAGATTTATTCCAATGATACTTTTGCAGTGCATCCGAAATAATTTGTTTTTCGTAATCATCGACGATATTTTTAAGCGTCATTCCCTTTTCGATTTCTTCAACAGGCGAACGCATTTCCGTAATTTTTGGACTTAAATCTGTCGCCTGAATAAGTTCATGGCTGCGTTTGATCGCCGCTAATCTTTCGATTTCGTTTCTGAGCTCTCTCGCATTTCCTGGAAACGAATGTGCGCTCAATTTCCCCAAAGCTTCGTCCGTCCATTGAATCCCTTCCTTATTCATCGACTTCATAAAGAGTTTTAGAAAATGTTCAGCTAAAAGTGGGATATCTTCTTTTCTTTGACGAAGTGGTGGCAATTCGATTTCTTGAGAATTCAAACGAATCAAAAGTTCTTCGCGAAAAGCACCGACTTGCACCAACTTTTTTAAATTACGCTGAGTTGAAGCAATTAGTCGCACATCCGATTTCATAAGCTCCGGCGAACCCAATCGCGAAAAAGATTTATCCTGAATGAAACGCAAAATTTTATGCTGCATTGAAATACTGAGATCGCCGATTTCTTCGAGATACAAACTCCCGCCTGCGCATGTTTCAAAAAGGCCCACTTTGGTGTGGTAGGCTCCGGCGAATGCGCCCTTTTCATAACCTAATAATTCGGCCTCAATTAAATTTTCGGAAATCGAAGAGCAATGCAAAGTCTTGAAAGCTTTTTTGGCGCGAGGACTTTCATCATGCAAAAGTTTGGCGAAAAGTTCTCGACCTGTGCCTGGCTCTCCATAAATTAAAATCGAGGCATCGCTGACTGCAAGTGAAGGTAATTTTTTTAAAATGTTTTTGAGCGGTGGATGCGCTGTCACCATTTGACTGAACGTATGTTTAGTAACGGCCTCTTCTCGCTCTTGAGCTGAAAGAGTTTCTTCAAAAAATGAAATAACTTCTCGCGCAAGTAATTCGATCATCTGAATGACGATGGCTCGTTTATCCGAATTAAATTGAGGAAGCTGTCTCCACTCGATAATGGCCTGAGATATTTCAGAATCGGGAAGCATCAAAACTTTAAATTTTTCTTCGAGGCCCACATCGCCGGGACGCAAATCTTCTAAAATAAATCCGCCTACATTTAAAAATCCGATTCGTTCCCCTCGCAACACAAGAGGCACAGCCACTTCAGAAACTCCGAGTTGAGAAATTTTATAAACGGTTTCCTGCAAGCGATAAGCTTCATCTTGAACTTCTTGCGAAAGTACGCGCAAAAGTTCGGCGCCGATTTCATTTTTATGCATCCGCTGAATAAAAAGATCTTCGCCCTTCAACCAAAGCGGAATATTTATCCAAGGAAGAGTTCCATCTTCTCTCAATTCTTTGCGAATGAGTTTGATATTTTTAATACCGAGATGATTGAGCGCCGACGAAAGCGATTGCGGAGCACGAAGTTTTTCAAGTCGATCCCAGGCTAACTTTTGCATCTCCATTGTTTTCATTTTATTGCCTACTCCGCCTTTGAACCGTTCTCATCGTCATCAAAAAGTAACGATGCTTCCAAAGTCATCTTCGAAAATTTTCCTTCAGGAAATTCTTCTGACGTCACTTCGGATACCATCGAACCCGCAAACGCTTGAATCACACCTGAATCTTTTAAAGCTTCGATATTCACAGAGCCCGTTTCATTCGTCACAGGCTGGTCGTTGTTTAAAGATTTTACCGATTTAAAAATATCGTCAATCTCGCCTCGCATTTTTTCAGTAATTTTAACATCGCGCTTAATGGCGCCGGTTTCATTGCTCACTTTGGCATCTACAGATTTCTCTGGGGACTTTTCAGCAGTTTTTTCACCCGGCTTCGCCGCTTTTTTTTCTTTTCTTGAAAATAAAGAAGTGCGTAGCGCGGCTTCCTCTTCTTCTTCGCGCTTCGATTTTTT
>JAFLCD010000017.1 GCA_017302715.1 Deltaproteobacteria bacterium | reverse complement strand
GAAGCTTTGAATCGAAGCCCCAGTAAACGGCGGCCGTAACTATAACGGTCCTAAGGTAGCGAAATTCCTTGTCGGGTAAGTTCCGACCTGCACGAATGGCGTAACGACAGCCCGGCTGTCTCAACCATGGGCTCAGTGAAGCTGGACTATCGGTGCAAATACCGATTACCCGCTGCGTGACGGAAAGACCCTGTGCACCTTTACTACAACTTGGCAGTGAATCTTTGTGTTAACTGTGTAGGATAGGTGGGAGACTTTGAAGCCTGGGCGCCAGCCCGGGTGGAGTCACCCTTGAAATACCACCCTGTTGATTTGAGGATTCTAACTCAGTCCCCCATAAAAATCGGGGACGAGGACACTGTCTGGTGGGTAGTTTGACTGGGGCGGTCGCCTCCAAAAGAGTAACGGAGGCGCGCGAAGGTTCTCTCAGGCTGATTGGAAACCAGCCGTCGAGTGCAATGGCATAAGAGAGCTTAACTGTGAGACTGACAGGTCAAACAGGTACGAAAGTAGGTCATAGTGATCCGGTGGTTCTTCATGGAAGGGCCATCGCTCAACGGATAAAAGGTACGCCGGGGATAACAGGCTGATTTCGGCCAAGCGTTCACAGCGACGCCGAAGTTTGGCACCTCGATGTCGACTCATCGCATCCTGGGGCTGTAGAAGGTCCCAAGGGTTTGGCTGTTCGCCAATTAAAGCGGTACGTGAGTTGGGTTCAGAACGTCGTGAGACAGTTCGGTCCCTATCTACAGCGGGTGTAGGATACTTGAGAGGACTTTTCCCTAGTACGAGAGGACCGGGAAGAACGAACCTCTGGTGTGCCAGCTGTCTTGCCAAAGGCATTAGCTGGGTAGCTAAGTTCGGATGAGATAAGTGCTGAAAGCATCTAAGTACGAAACTCACCTCAAAACAAGGTATCCCTGGAACTTAGGTTCCCTAAAGACCCCTTATAGATGATGAGGTTGATAGGCTGGGTGTGTAAGTGGAGTGATCCATTAAGCTTACCAGTACTAATTGGTCGTGAGGCTTGATCATAAAATATCTGAAGTTGTTCACAAAAACTTCTAAAGATTGAATGCTTAAGTTGTTCACCAACAACTATAAAAAAATAATAAACTCTGAATAAAAAATCAGAGAAAGGTAATCGTCGAATTAATTACGACCGTGTTACCGAGAGAGTGTTTCACCTGAGGTGAAGCCGATTTACTGACTCTTCAGTTTTCTGAGAACATTTTAAAAAGTTTTCGGAAAATATCTGAAAACAAGCTTCACTAAGAATGAGTGGAGCCACCAAATAAGTTTCTGAGCGATCAGAAATTTATTTGGTGTGTTTATAGAGAGCGTGTTCCACCGGATCCCATCCCGAACTCCGTAGTTAAGCCGCTCTTCGCCGATGGTACTACTCGGGAAGCTGAGTGGGAGAGTAGGGCGATGCACCTTTAAATAAAGCCCCGATGGGAAACCTTCGGGGCTTTTTTATTTTCTTCCCTCACCTTTTCAATATTTCAGTAAATCAAGAATCATCTGCAACTGTAAATTGGCTTGAGCGAAAACGGAGGCTTGAGCTTGATTGAGAATTTGCATTCGAACGAGCTCGGCCGTTTCGCTTGCGATATCGACATCCATTATTTGAGCTTTTCCAGATGCTAGATTTTCTTTAGTGATCGTGGCTGTATCCTTTGCAAACTCAAATCGACTTTGTTGGCTTCCGATTTTTGACTTCGCCAAAGCCAAGTTTTCAATAGCTGCATCGAGGACGGTTAAAAGATCACGAGCTTTGGATTGTGTGGAGACAGAAATTTTATTTGTTGCGCTGGTAGTTGCGGCAACTCCATAAAGTATAGAGACAGTTGCGTTACCGTAATCCGAAGAAATAATATCGTAGACTCCTCGACCTCGAAGGTCCGCAATGGTGAAGTATCGAGGATCAGTTCCGACAGTCAGTGTGGATCTACCTTGGAATGTTCCATCGCCGTTGTTCATCCATTTAACAATCGAAGTACCCGTTCCTGCCCCTCGATCATTTGCAATGAGATCCATAGAACCGTCTCCATCAAGATCGGCGGACATTAAACCATTCAGAGAAGAGGCTGCGCTCAGCGTAGCGATAAGTGAGAACGAGCTCATAGCGGATCCGTTGGTGCCTCTGTAAACAGCAACCGTCGTTCCACCGCCAACGGCGATATCCATCATTCCGTCTGCGTTATAGTCGGCAACCGCTAATCCCCTTGCGGTAAAAGCAAGTCCGATCGTTGTTCTGTTTTGGAAAGTTCCGTCTCCATTACCAATCAATAGAGAAATTTGATTAGTGCTGGTTGAAGTAGATACGATATCAAGTTTTCCGTCATTGTTCATATCCACGGCAGCGAGTTCGTAGTTTCCAGCTGCAGAAATCGTTGCTGTAGTAGCGGTCTTGAAAGTTCCATCTCCGTTGCCGAGAGCGATGGCAAGATTTGCGTTGTCGCCACTTCCCATCAAATCAAGTTTTCCGTCGTTATTCATATCTGCGAGAATAACTTTTCTAATTCCTGTTCCTAGCGCCACGGTTGTTCGCGTTTTGAAAGTTCCATCACCGTTACTAAGAAGAATAGACGCCGTTCCACTTGTATAATCTGCACTGACGATATCTTTTCTTCCAATTCCTCGAAGATCACCCGTCGTTACCATCGCAGGTGCGGTTCCTACGGTATACGTAGTAGGCGAGCCGTAAGTTCCTGCAGAATTACTGAGCATGACTGAGACAGTATTTGAACCTGTATTTGCAGCGACGAGATCTAAAATTCCATCTCCGTTAAAGTCTGCAGCATCATTTCCTCCGGGAGTAGCGTTCGAGGAATAGGTGACTCGAGTGCTGAAAGTTCCACTTCCCGTAGTTTTTGTGAAAACTTTTTCTGCATTTAAATCTGTTAATCCAAATTGGATGGTATCGAGAGCCTGAGTTCCTGCTTGAATGGATTTAGTTCCAAAGCTTCCATCCAATAATTTCACTCCATTAAAATCAGTTTGAGAAACAATACGTTGATATTCCTTATACAGTGATTGCAATTCAGCATTCAGATTCGTTCGATCGCTTACAGAGAGAGTTCCGCTTGAAGACTGCACTGCAATTTCGCGCATTCGCTGAACGATATCAAGTTGCGTACTAATCGAAGCATCCGCAGTTTGTAAAACGCCGAAAGATTCGTTGATGTTAAGAATACTTCTACTGAGACTTCTAACCTGAGCTTCTAAACCAACACCGCGCGCGATACCGGACGCATCGTCGCGAGCTGTGCTCGCGCGAAGACCCGTAGACAGACGTTCCATCGAACGAGCGATGGCCTTCGTTGTCTTCTCCATCTCGCGGTTGGCCATGAGGGCCGATATGTTGGTGTTAATACGCATAAATTTTAATTAACCAACGCGGCTCCTTTCTTGGTCCATTTGCGGTGCATCAAATTGTCTATAAAAACCAATCATTCAGTGGTGATTCGGCGTTAAACGGCAATGATGCGATGCAAATTCGGCGACGCATCACCCTAAGTGTTGGGAATTTTTGGAGCGATGCAACTGAGTGCGAAGCGCGTTAAGTTTGGTAAAGTGCGGAGTTTTTATAAACTTTAATAAGATCCTGAAAGACAACTTTAAGCATTCCGCCTGCAGGAATAGCTACCATCATTCCGATAAATCCACCGAGATGAGCTCCTGCAATGAGAACTAAAATAGTGGCAAGCGAGCCGAGCCCCACTCGATTGCCCACGAGTCGAGGAACTAAAATATAATTTTCAATTACTTGAGCGACAGAAAAAACAATAGCGATGCCTACATATTGAGAGACCTCTCCGCCTGTAGCGAGAGTAACTAAAATTGAGGACACAAGTCCAAAGGTGAACCCGACATAAGGAATCAGACTTAAAATTCCTGCAATGCATCCAATGAGAAATCCATATCGAATTTGCGCGATGGCAAGACCGAGGCCATAGAGAAATCCCAACACTACGCAAACGATCAGTTGCCCACGAATATAACCAGACAAAATATTGTTAAGCTTATGTGTATAATTTAAAAAAACTTTGCGAGATGATGGCGGAATCAAATTTTCAATAAAATAAAGAATTTTTCCATAGTCTTGAATGAGAAAGAAAAAGAAAACAGGGAATAAAACTAAATTAAGAATCCACATGACGCCTACAAAGGTGCCTGCAAGAATAGTAGAAGCTGAGCTAAAAAGCGGAGACGAAATATTTTTAAAAATTTCATCCGTATGAGTGGAAATATAATTAGAAATAGTGTCGTGACTCATTTCAAACGGAAGATCGAGTCGTTTTAAAATCTCAGAAATTTTATCTAAGGCGGATTTTGCCATTTGAGGTAAGTCATTAATCAAACCCTGAAGTTCGCGAAAGAGTACCGGGGTGATATAAAAAAGGGCGACTCCAATTCCGCCTAATACCATCACAAAGATTCCACCGACTGCGATCACTCGAGGAATTCCTTTTTTTTCAAACCATTTCACGGAGGGGTAAGTTAAATAAGAGAGAGCAAATGCACCCAAAAGAAAAGTTGTCGCAGACCCAAGCAGTCTAGCAGCTAAGTAAAGAACGATTACAAAACAAATGAGAACAATAAGAGAGGGCCAAGCTCGTTTCATCTGCACATGATGAGAGTTCGACTACTGGATTCGCAAGGCATTTTTATTGGGCTTTTGAAAGTTGATTTTCAGCTTCAGAGGTTTGCTAATATTTGCGCAAGCCCCTGTTTAAATGGCTTTTAAGCGTGATTTGGGGTGGTATAAGAATTGCAATCTTTTAGGGCGAATGTGGTGCAGGCCAAAAAGCTTATTTTTCCTCGCTAGCCTTTTAGCGTTAAAAATTTTTGGCGCCAACTTGCTTTTGGCGGAAGAAAAAAATTTAGATCCAAGCACTCAGGAGTTTATTCGCATACTCTCTGGCCAAGATAAGGAAATCAATTTTACAAATCCTCAAGCATGGCGAGAAAAATTAGTTAGTATTCTAAAAGAAACTAATTGGAAATCACTTCAGCCCAAAGAGCTTCCTTTTTATTTAAGTTTGGAAAGAGGATATAAATTGAATGTTTCGATAGAAGGAAAAATTCAAAATACCTATAGAGCTTTTACAAAATTTCGATTCGAAAATTTAAAATCTAAATGGTTTGTAGAAACATCGCTTCCTGAATATCTCGACGAAATTGTTCGAAGCTTAGAAGCATTTCCAAGTCAGATATGTAAGAGTCCGGAGCCTCAGAATATTCGTGAAATTTTTAAGCAAGCGGAAATAGATCGTGCGGAAGAAAGGGCGGAAGCGGTAGCCTTGGCCAAACAGAATGCAGATTTAAGAGCCAATACTTCGGTAGATGATCCTTATGCTGATTGGAAAAAAGATTGGAATCCTAAAAAGGCTGCGGAGTTTGCAGCCTATCTTTGGGATCATCCGGAGAAAATGCCTGCTCTTCATTTAGTGAGTCGAGAGGATTCACTGCTTTCGCCTCCACAGGCTGATCCAGATAGAAAAAATTTAACAAATGTAAGGCGAATTATTTTTCATCATTCTGATACCGGGCGAAATGCTACGGTAAGAGATATTCAACGATCGCATTTTAATAGATATTTTTCGGATATTGGATATCACTTTGCCATCGGTCAGGATCCAAAAACAAAAGAAGTGGTTGTGTTTCAAGGCCGAGATTTAGGCACCCAGGGTGCGCATGCAAAAAATAATAATTCGGATAGTATAGGAATTGTTTTTATTGGAAATTTTGAACCTTATGATTCAATGCTAAATCCAACGGGAGTAAAAACGAATGCATCAGATCATTCAACAGATCCAGTTTTGGCTCCCTCACTCGAGCAAATTGCAGCAGGTACGGCTCTCGCTTATCAATTAGATCATTTAGGTTCGGCAGTTATGAAAATCGCAAATGATAAAGGTGTGAATATTCAATTAGAACGAATTCAAGGTCATGGAGATTGCGCGGCGACAGAAAAAGGAACACATACTTTATGTCCAGGTGAAGGATTAAAGCCTTTTGTAAAAGCAATGGATGCTAAAGTTAAGGAAGAATCGGCAAAAGCGGAGAATCAAAGATGAATTTAATTAAATCTCGAATGAAACTTATTTTAAAATCTGGATTATTTATTTTTCTAACAGGATGTATGAATCTTCAGGCGGTTCCTCCTCAAGAAAAAAATCCTCAATTGCCGTCGGAGATTTACGAATTTGTGAAGGATTACTATTCAAGTTTAGGTTCTGGAAATGAAGAGATTCTAAAGTCTTTTTTATCAGAAAATTTAATTAAACTGTGGGGACCAGAAACAATTTCAAATCTCTCTAAGCCACCCGCAGAAAAAACGGCAGGCATTCAAATCATGGATTGGGTAAAATTGAAGGATAGTTTTTTTGTGCAGTGGAAAACGGTTGAGAGTAAGCCGAAGTTTTTAGCTTGGTATCAAATCAAAGCCGGTGGGCCGCGCGGATTTCAACTCGTCAATGTCGGCACTGAATTTGATCCGCGCGATACGGCAAAATAAAAATTAAATATTATATTTTTTTCTAAATGAATCTGGAATCTTCGCCGATTTCACTAAATTTTGCATATAAGCTTCTAAGATAGTGGAGCGTTTTTTCGAGAGAAGCTCTTCCTTAATTTTTGTTCTCGTTTCTTCTGGAATTTTTTCAGCCACTCCGGACCATTTGCTACCTCTAAAAATAATCCATTTCCCCTCGTGAAAGAGAGGAACGGAGAGAGGAGAGCTGGAACTCAAACTTTGAACCATCTTAAGAAGATTATCAGCTTGGCCAAATCCTGGGACTTCGGTGAGTTTAAAAGTTTTCACATTTTTTGTGGATTTTAAATCCGCGCCTTCGGTTGAAAGTTTTTCCCAAGCAAGCTCAGATTTTTGAAGCGTGGCATAGAGAGCTCTGACGTATTTTTCAGCATCCTGAGTTTCGAGTCGTCTTGTAATCAATGGAGTAGCGTCTTCCAAACTTAATGGAGCGGCTGGAAGAATTTTTGTAACATTATAGACGTAGAGATTTTTTTCAAAATCTTCGGGACCCTGCCACTGATCTTTAGGAGCTCGAAGCGCATTTTGTAAAAGTAAAAATGGAACTTCAGGCAATCTGGTTTTGGAATCGAAAGCTTTGGTTTCGAGAAAAGTGAAGCCTTGAGTTTTTAAAGCCGCAGGAACATCTTTAGATTCTTTTAAGATTTTTTGAACCTCAGCCTTAAAGAGCGCCATATGAGTCTGAATTTTTTGCTGTTGAAGCAGAGTCGCAATTTGTTGGCGGCGATTTTCAAATGTTTTTGCAGCACCTGTTCGATCCACGACCCAAATTAAATGGTAACCGAAATCTGTTTTCACAGGGCCTATGACAGAATTCATTTTTGAATTTCCGAAAATGGACTGAGTGAAAGGTTTCACCATGGTTTTGTCGTTAAAATATCCAAGATCTCCACCTTGTGAAGCGTTTGAATAATCTTCGCTCGACTTTTGAGCAGCCTTTTTAAAATCGTCGAACGATCGAATTCCTGCAGCTATTTCTTTAATGCGTTTAAGTCCTTTATCTGTCGCATCGGCAATCAAGATGTGATGAGCATGAGCACGAACTTCGCTCCACTCAGGTTCTGAGGAATTTTTTACATTTTCATCAAAGTATTTTTGAACGTCTGCAGCATTAGGTCGAAGAGTCTCATTCCAAATCGAAGTCTTAAAAACTCCTACTGTCGCTACTCGTTTTTCGCCTGAAAGATATTCGGCCGAATGTTGTTTGTAATTTTCTTGAATCATAGCCGGTGTGATAACGATTTTCTTTCTTGTTAAAAGTTCTTTGGGATCAAAGGTCGCTGAATCCAAAGTCATCTCTTGGCTGTGAAGGCGATAGCTCTCTTCGATTTCGGCATCAGAAACTGCAATCGATTGTTCCAATAAGTCTCTCATCCGATCCGAAGCGAGCTCGTCTCTAATTTGGTTTTCAAAAGTTGTTGGCTTTAAATTATTGGCTTCAAGGACGGCCTGATAAACAGTGGGTGAAAAACGATTGAGCTTTGGATCTTGAAAGGCGGTATTTTTTTGTAAAAATTTCAAAATTTCATCGTCTCCGATGACGATGCCTACCGAATTTGCCTTTTGAGCTAAAACTTTTCGCATGATGAGGGCTGAAGCCACTTGGCGTTCAACGAGCTGAACTAAATTATCGTTTAGTTGTTTGCCAGAGCCCATAAGTTGTCCGTAAGTCTCGAGCTGACGGGTTAAAACTCGGTGATATTCAGAATAGGGAATTTCTTCTCCATTCACCGTTGTTAGGGAAGTCAAGGATGCATCCTGAAGGGCGGGATCTCCCCACATGATAAAGGTAATGATGATGGCACCGAAAATGACCATCGTGAAAATAGAATTTCTTTTGTTTCTAAAAAAAGTCATCGACATGCTCGAAAGTCTCCCAGAAGAGATTGCCTAGATCAAGAATCAGCAGGTGAAAGACTTGAAATTTCAGTAGCCAGATGCGTTTGCTCTTTCTACGATAGAGCAATAATTGACCGGAGGTTTGCAGTATTATGATTTTTGATTCTCTGTTCGGAATATTTTCGAACGATTTGGCAATAGATCTCGGAACGGCGAATACGCTCGTTTATGTAAGAGGCAAAGGTATTGTTTCAAGCGAGCCATCTGTAGTGGCAGTTGAAAAAGATGCTCGCGGTGGAAGAAGAGTCCATGCCGTAGGACGTGAAGCGAAGGAAATGCTTGGACGAACTCCTGGAAATATCGTGGCGATCCGCCCGATGAAAGACGGAGTCATCGCGGATTTCGAAGTGACCGAGGCCATGCTTCGCTACTTCATCGGAAAAGTTCACAACCGACGTTTTGGTTGGAGACCTCGCATTTTGATCTGCGTTCCCTTTGGAATTACCGAAGTTGAAAAGCGAGCAGTACGTGAGTCGGCTGAAAGTGCCGGTGCGCGAGAAGTTTATTTGATTGAAGAGCCGATGGCGGCCGCAATTGGTGCGGGTTTGCCGATTACTGAGCCTTCTGGAAATATGATCGTCGATATCGGCGGTGGTACGACGGAAGTGGCGGTGATTTCTTTGGCAGGTATCGTTTTTAGCTCATCGGTGCGTATGGCCGGCGACAAAATGGATGAGGCGATTGTCCATTATATGAAGAGAAAATATAACCTAGCGATCGGTGAGCGAACAGCGGAGCGAATTAAGATTGAAATCGGTTCCGCTTACCCAGATCCCGATCGAGTAGAGCGCACGATGGAAGTGAAAGGCCGCGATTTAGTGGCGGGACTTCCTAAGACGCTGATTATTTCTTCAGATGAAGTTCGTGAGGCGCTTTCGGAACCTATCAACGCGATTGTTGAAGGCGTTCGCTTGGCTTTAGATCGCACTCCCCCTGAACTTTCCGCTGATATAGTTGAAAAGGGCATTGTGCTTGCTGGAGGAGGGGCACTTTTAAGGAATTTGGATATCTTGCTTCGTGAAGAAACAGGACTTCCAGTGATTATTTCGGATGATCCGTTGACGGCAGTGGTAAGGGGCTCGGGCAAAGTTTTGGATGAGCTCGATCTTCTTAAAAAAGTAACCACTCGCGGCGGCTGAGTTTAAGGAAATCGAGGGGAAAAGATGTTATTTCCTTCAGTCAATCGCCAAAAATCTTGGTTATTCTTTCTTTTGGTCATTCTGATCTCGCTCAATCTCTATTTTCATTTCACTTTTTCTGGATCGCTTGAAGAACGTTCTCGTTTTTTAGATGGAATTTTTGCGCGAGCTTTGTATCCACTTCAAAAGCTTTTTGATTTTACAGAAACTTCGGTTCATAGCGGCGCCACGTCTTTTAGTCGAATGCTCGAAGCAGAATCGGAAAATAAAAAAATGCGAGTACAGATTGAAGAGCAAGAGCTTCGTCTCTATGAGCTCGAAAAATTAAGAGCAGACAATGCTCGTTTAAAAGGTTTGGTCGATTTTAAGCAGGCACAGCCTTTGAATTTTATTACGGCAAGAGTGATCGGAAGAGACGCGAGTATTTTCTTTAAAACAATCGAGATCGATCGAGGCTTTGAGGATGGAATCGACAATGCGATGCCGGTCGTGAGTCCCGCAGGAGTTGTGGGTCGCGTGCTTCGCGTGGGACCGAAGGCTTCTAATATTTTGCTCGTCACCGATATCAACTCGAAGATGGATGCCGTTGTTCAGCGATCTCGAACGCGAGTGATCGTTGGCGGATCGGTGGAAGGTGCGCTGACGTTGAGATTTTTGCCAAGACGTTTTGATCTTCGACAAGGTGATGAACTTGTCACTTCTGGTTTAGGAAATTTTTTTCCTCCAGGATTTAAAATCGGCGTGGTTTTAGGTTTGGCTCAAGATCCCAATCTTGTTTTGCAACAAGCCGAGCTCGAGGCGGCTGTAGATTTTGATTCGCTCGAAGAAGTTTTTGTGGTGAAGCAAAAATGAGTTTAGAACCTCTCCCGCAGGAGCGCCAAAGAGAGGTTTTAAAAACCACATTCATTGTGATTGGACTTTGGACTCTTTGGTTACTTTTTATTTCGACACTTTCTTATTCACATCGTTTGTCGATGTCGGCGGTCGCCGTGGTTTTGTTGTTCGGATCTTTTTGGTGGACCTTAACAGAGGGAGCTTTTTTTATTTTATTAATGAGTTGGATCTTTCATGCTTTTTCGCTGACACCTCCGGGATTTTATTGGATCTCGATTTTTTGTGTGTTTGCGATTTTAAAAATAGCGAGTTATCGATTTTCGGTTCGCTCTCCGCAAGAATTAGGGATCGCTGTTTTGATCGCAGCTTTACTCTGTGATTTTTCTCAGCTTATTTTTTTAAAACAGATTGCGCCTATTTATGTTTTTAGTTTTTCGACTTTAGGCTTCATTATTTTGTCGGCGTTTCTTCAAGCGGGATTGGCCCTTTTGTTGATGCGTCCTTTGTTAAGTTTATTTTCAACCAAATGAAACTTTCAGATCCATATAATGTCTCTGAACTTCGCGCGCGAGCGATCGTGGTCTCTGTACTTTTTGGTGTCATGCTCGGCCTTCTTTTGCTGCGACTTTGGTATCTGCAAATCTGGCAAGGCGAAACGTACCGAGAGTTTAGCGATCGAAACCGTTTTAAGATTGAAAAACTTTCGGCTCCTCGTGGGCAACTTTTAGATCGTAACGGAAAATTATTGGCGGATTCTCGCCCTCGCTTTGATCTCACTTTTGTTCGAGGCAATGCTCAGAATTTAGAATACGAACTTAAACTTTTGCAGAATATTTTTCATTGGACAGATCCTGAATTTGAAAAGCGAATGGCCAAGATCACTCAGGCTCCGATGTATCAAGCGCAATCGATCGCTCAAGATTTAACGCCCGAGCAACTGGCGCTGGTGGAAAGTCAGAGTCTGGAATTACCTGCTGTGGATGTCGAAGTCATCGCGGTGAGAGATTATCTTTATGAAGATTCGCTCTTTCATATTCTTGGATACACCGGTGAAATCAACGACCGTGAGTTAGAAAGTTTGCGTCTAAGGTTTCCGGAGAGAAATTATAAGCTCGGCGATCAAAAAGGAATTATTGGAATTGAATCTCTCTATGAGGGTTTTTTGCGCGGCCAGGACGGACGAGATTTTATCGTCGTCGATGTGAAGGGCCGGCGAGTTAATCAAGACCAATGGAGAATGTTACCTTCTGCTGTTCGCATAGAACCTGTTGCAGGAAAAACTTTGCAGCTGACGCTCGATCAAGATTTGCAATTAGAAACGGTGAAAGCTTTTAAGAATCAAGTGGGCTCGGCGGTCGCTATCGATCCAAAAACAGGACAAATCCTCGCATATGTTTCTCGACCTGCGCTCAATCCCAATATTTTTACAAAACCCATTTCAAATTCTGATTTTGATTCGATGATGAAACAATCGGATAATCCCTTTTTGGATCGGGTTGTCGGTGAGCATTATCCTCCAGGAAGTACTTTGAAACTTATCATGGCAGCGGCGGGTTTAGAGAGCGGATCGATTAATCCCAATACAACTTTTTACTGCCCAGGGTTTTTTAGATTTGGAAATCGCGTTTGGAAATGTTGGAAGCATGAAGGTCATGGAAAAATGAATGTCGTCAGCGCGATTGCAAGATCTTGCGATGTTTTCTTTTATAATGCAGCTTTGTTGTTAGGACTCGATTCGATGTTCTCTTGGAGCTTGAGATTTGGAATGGGAAGGCGATCCTATATTGGAAGCGAAGTTTTTTCAGATAACCAATCGCGCCCCGATCGACTGGCGAGATTCAATACAGAAGCTTCGGGTTTTATTCCTTCAGTTGATTGGGTTTTATCGAAGAGACTTACTTCGGTTGAAGCCGAAACAATCAATGCGGGAATCGGACAAGGCGCGTTTACGACGACGATTATTCAACTCGCGCGGATGATTGCCGCTCTAGGAAATGGCGGAAAAGTTTTTCAACCTCAACTTGTTTTGAATGCGCAAAAACCTTCGGGCGAAGTGATTCGAAATTATCAATCCCAACTCGAGAGTCATTTTATTTTGAGTGAAGAAACGAAGAAGGCGGTTTTGCAAGGAATAGAAGATGTCATTGGAGAGCCTCAGGGAACCGCGCATGGTTCCCGAATTCCTGGCGTTCATTTTGGAGGAAAAACCGGAACGGCGCAGGTGGTTGCACTTGATCTTTCAAAATCCAGTCGGCGAGTGGATTATCGAGATCACGCCTTATTTGTGGGGCTCGCTCCCATCGATGATCCAAAAATTGCCGTGGCTGTAATTGTCGAGCACGGAGAGCACGGAGCTTCGGCGGCAGCGCCCATTGCGAAGATGATGGTAAAAACTTATTTAGATAAATTAGCGGCTGAAGCAAAAACGGAAGAAAAACCAATCGAAAAAACCGAAGGAAAAGCTCATGAAAAACTCTGAAGGCTCCGGCACACCTAGGTTTTGGTCCAATTTTGATTGGGGTCTTTTTGGAACGATCGGTTTGATTTGTTTTGTGGGCCTTGCAACTCTTTATTCTTCTACGTATTTGAATCAGCGCGATATTTTTATTAAACAAATTATTTTTATTTCCGTTGGTTTTGGAATTGCTTTGATCGGAACCATCATTGATTACAGAATTTTTGAAAGGTTAGCTTATCCATTTTATATTTTGGTCGTGGCACTGCTGATTCTCGTTACTCTTGCTGGAAAATCTGTCTATGGATCACAGCGCTGGCTTCCTCTTGGACCGATTCATTTACAACCTTCGGAGCTTGCGAAACTTGCGATTGTCTTGGTACTCGCGAGATTTTATTCGAGAGAAAAAGTTGGGTTGATGCACGGCTATGGTTTTAAAGAATTATTGCCGGTGTTTGGTCTCGTCGGATTGCCGATGATTCTTGTTTTTAAGCAGCCTGATCTTGGAACCGCTCTGATGATTGGCTTTGTGGCGTTCACAGTCGTTTTGTTTTGCAATCTTCGAATGCAGACCCTCATTATTTTTTCGGTTTCGGTTTTAGTAATTGCTCCCATTGCTTACAAATTTGTTCTTAAGGAATATCAGCGCGATCGTGTTCGAACATTTTTGGATCCGGGTCGTGATCCGCTTGGAGATGGCTATCATTCGATTCAAAGTATGATCACGGTGGGAAGTGGTCAGCTGATGGGCAAAGGTTATCTTAAAGGTACTCAGAGTAAGCTTGAATTTTTGCCAAAACATCATACGGATTTTATTTTTTCGGCGTATGCAGAAGAGTGGGGATTCATGGGTTCCATTTTTTTGATTTCACTTTTTATGATTTTAGTTTTTCTCGGAATCGACATTTGTCGAAAATCTAAGGATAAATTTGGAGCGGTACTGGCGATGGGAGCGCTGGCGATCATTATATGGCATGTGATCGTCAATATGGGAATGGAGATCGGCGTTTTGCCGGTGGTAGGGGTGACCTTGCCGTTTTTCTCGTATGGGGGAAGTAGCTTGATTACGAATATGCTCGCTGTTGGCATTTTATCCAGTGTTTCGATTCGTCGGCATATTTTTTAAACTTCGTTTTCACACTTGTCAGTTTGGTGTCGCCTCTTCACATTAAGAGGATGAAATCACTTTTTGTTTATTTCGCTGCAGGTTTTGCAATTGTGGCAGCGGGAGTCGGATGTACAAAAAAACCTACCAATCAAGAAACGGAGCAAAAGATGTCGGTCGAACCTATTAAAGTTCAAATGGATACTACAGCAGGAAAAATTGTTTTGGAGCTTGATCCATCCAAGGCCCCCATCACCGTCGATAATTTTATCAGATATGTGAAAGCCGGATTTTATGAAGGCACCATTTTTCACCGCGTGATAGAAAATTTTATGATTCAAGGTGGTGGTATGGATGAGAATATGCGCGATCGCCCCACTCATGAGCCGATTAAAAATGAAGCGAATAATGGCTTAAGCAATTTGGCGATGACGGTTTCGATGGCAAGAACGAATGATCCTGATTCGGCCACCGCACAATTTTTTATCAACTTAGTGGATAATCAGCGACTCAATTATTCTTCGCCGCAAAATCAAGGTTATGCCGTTTTTGGAAAAGTTATCGAAGGTGAAGACGTTGTAAAAAAAATTGGAAAATCTAAGACAGGAGTTCGTGGATACTTCACGGATGTTCCAACGGAAACAGTGACGATTCAGAAAATGAGCATTATTTCGGGGAAATAATTTTCACCGTAAACGTTTGCGGTAATTAAGTTCAAGTTCTAAAAAACAAAAAGGAAAAGATTCGAGGGTCTTTTCCTTTTTGTTTTTGAACTTAGTTTCGCAGCCTGTCCTGGGACAGGCGAAAATTATTTTGTATGAGCTGTTAAAAAAGATTTGATCTGTTCTTTAGAAGCAGAGCCAACCATTTGATTCACTTCAGATCCGCCTACGAAAACTTTTAAAGTAGGGATGCTTCGGATGCCAAATTGGCTGGGGACTTGGGAGTTATCGTCCACATTCATTTTTAAAATTTTTACTTTAGGGCCGAGTTCGGTCGCGAGTTCTTCGACGATTGGGGCAATAGCGCGGCAGGGACCACACCAGGGGGCCCAAAAATCCACGAGAACGGGGACTTTTGAATCTAAAACTTCGGTTTTAAAGGTTCCATCTGTTACTTCGTGTACATTTCCCATGATCTTTAAATACAACTTCAATTTAAGATCGGTGTAAAGTTGAAGGATGTCCGATTTTAAATTTGAGATCGCGCTTAAGCCGGCAGGTCAGGGACTACTTTGGGCGCTTTGGACAATCTCTGAAAAAAAGGCTTCGGGAGTTCTTACAATCGAGTGGGAGCGCTTTCGAAAGCAGATGATCTTTCGACGCGGTGAGCCGATCGCAACCAAATCAAATTGGCCTCAAGAAACTTTCGGACAATTTTTAGTTCGTGCGGGTCGATTTGAGGCGCAACAAATTCAAGCGGAGCTCAAAAAAAAGGATGAAGCGGTATCAAAAGTTCCGCTCGGTGAGTGGTTGCTTCAGGGTGGTTTGCTTCAACCGATGGAAGTTTTTGAATTTTTATCGAAGCACTTTCAAGAGCGACTTTTTAATCTCATCGCCCTTTCTCACGGCAGCTTGAAATTTCAAAGTATGCCCGAAGATCAACTGACTCAAGTCGATGCGAGTCAGTTGCCCGAACCTTTTCGAAAACTTTTATGGAATGCTGTGAAACAGCTGTTCACTGATGCAGTCAGCAAAGGAAAACTCTCTGCCTATCTTTTAAGAAAAGGTTATGTGGTAAAAGAATTTCCATTTCCACTTTCAGCTCAAGAGCTTCGCGTTTGGAATCAGCTAAAGACCGAGCAAGCCGTTTCTTCATTGCAAGGTTTGAGTTTGCAATTTTTCGCAGCGGCTACCGAATTTGATTTAGTGGAATGGATGAAGTCAGACGAAGAAAAATTATTCTCTGATGTAAAAGATTTAGCTGAAAAATTTTCTAAGCTCCAATTGCATGAGATTTTGGGTTTGGAAATTGATTCAAATACTGATCTTGTCAAAAAATCTTATCTTGAGTTGGTAAAAAAATATCACCCAGATCGTTTACCATCGCAGCACACCAGTGAAGCAAAGAAAATTTCAGAAGCCGTCTTTGCCAAAATCAATGAAGCTTATTCGGTGATGATGGATCCAATAAAGCGCGAAGAGTATCGAGCAAAATTAGAACTGGCCAAAACAGGCGGAACAGAAAGTCTCAATGAAAGCCTTGAAGCCGAGTTATTAATTCCTCAGGCAAAGATGGCGCTTCGTCGAAGACATTTTGCACAAGCTTTAGAACTTTATAAAAAAATTCAGACAGTTCTCAGCGAAGATGGAGAGATTTTGTCTGATCTCGTTTACTGCGAATTGATGGCTATGGTGGAAGCGAAGGGAGACTTTAAGTCTAAGATCGCGCCGTGGCGTGAGCAGCTGAAGGCCGCTTTTAAAGCCAATTCGAGCTATGCTGACAATCTTTACTATCGTGGCTTGTTGTGGAAATTTGAAGGTCAGGAAGACAAAGCGTTAAGTGATTTTGATAAGGCCTTAGATATGAATCCTAAGTTAGCCGATGCCGCTTCGGAGGCGAGACTTTTAAGAATGAGAAAGGAGAAAAAAGGCTCCGGCTTTTTTAAGAAAAGTTAAATATGTCACAACTCTCCTTTGAATTTTTAGCACTTACTTTTGTGGCCTACCTGATCGCCACTTTTTTATTTACGGCTTATCTGCGAAACCTTTCTTGGTCTTTTGCAAAACTAGCTCGATGGTTTTTAGCGTTTGGATTGCTTTTACATTTAGGCGAGTTGTTTACATTGCTCCATGCCTCGGGACATTACTTTCCGACAAATTCGCAAACGAGTTTGCTTACGGTAACTGCTTTAATTTCTGCGATTTGCTTTTTCTTGAGCTTTAGAAAATCTAGATTAATTTTGATTGTTATTTTATTGCCCATGATTTCGGCGGCACTTGTTGCACTTTATTTTATTTCAGACGCAAGCGCCGCGACGGCTTTGCCTTCGCCATGGCTTTGGACTCATATTCTTTCGATTCTCTTAGGAGAAGCTCTTTTTTGTTTAGCGGCTGCAAGTTCGATCATCTATCTCGTTGTTGAATCTCGATTGAAGCATCGACAAGTTTCTAAATTTTTTGCTCGAGTGCCAGCACTTCCGGATATCGATAAGTTTTTAAATGAACTTTTATCGGTGGGTTTTGCGCTTTTAAGTTTGGGGATGTTGCTCGGTTTCTTTTTTGCTCGCGAGTATTGGTCTCCCGGATGGATTTTAGATCCTAAAGTTTTATTTTGTTTGCTTACTTGGTTGGTCTTTGCCTTTATTCTTATTTTTAGAATTGTTTCTAAAAGTTTTCGCGGTCGACGAAGCTCTCAAGCCACGGTGTTGGGTTTTGTTTTGATTGTCTTTTTAACTTGGGGAGTGGATTTCTTTTTTCACTCGCAACACCAAAATTTTCGCATCGAGAATAAGAACCCATGAATCTTTGGTCTCTTGTGCTTGATTTCAAAAAAGCTCCTCTTGAATTGCGGGCTAAAGCCATTCGAAAAGAGAAGAATTTTGCAAAGCAGATTGCCAATGGCGCCGATGAGCTCGTTTTCCTTTCAACCTGTAATCGCGTGGAATTTTATGCATTCTCGGATGCCACCGCTTCTCAAAGTTTAGATCGCTGGAAAGAAATTTGCGGCTTATCGGACGAAGAGATGAAAAGTTTTCAAATTTTAGAGAATGAAAAAGTTCTCGATCATCTTTTTCGGGTGGCTGCGAGCATGGAATCCATGGTGGTTGGAGAAACTCAAATCGTCGGGCAAGTGAAGAAAGCTTACGAAGAAGCTGCTGAAGAAAAAACGATCGGCCCAATTTTTCATCGATGTTTTCAGCGGGCATTTAAAGTGGCAAAACGCGTTCGATCTCAAACCGAAGTAGGAAGATTGGCCATCAGTCTACCTTCGATTGGTGTAAAGCTCGCCGAAAAAGTTTTAGGAAATTTATCAGAGAAAACGATTGGCGTGATTGGTCTAGGAGAAATGGGCCGACTGTCTGCAGAATATTTTGGAAGCGTGCAGCCCGAAAAAATTCTTCTCTATAATCGAACTCAAGCAGTGGCCGAAAAGCTAGCTGCCGACTTAAAAATTGAAAATGTAAATGCGGCAGCTGTCACCGAGATCAGCGAAATTTTGGATACTGCGGATGTAATCGTTCTCGCGGTAGATACTCTTATTTTGAAAAAGAAGGAGAGCGAACTTTTGGAATCTCGACGTTCTCCGATTTTTGTTTTGGATTTGTCGGTTCCTCCCAGCGTTGAAAAATTTTCATTTCAGAACGTATTTTTTTATTCCATCGATGATCTTCAAAAAATTGCTCAAGAGAATACTCAGCTGCGCGAACAAGAGGTCAAAAAAGCTGAAGCGATTATTCATTCTGAAGTTACTCAATGCTATGGAAGCCTTCACCATGCCTCGGTTTCAAAGACTCTCGAGCATTTATCTCAAAAGGCCGAGCAACTAACTAAAGCCGAGCTCAGTCAACTCAAAGCCCGCCTGAAACATCTATCGGCTGAGGATTGGGCAGAGATTGAAAAGTCTGCGCTTCGATTAAGTCATAAAGTTTTACAGGATCCTATCGCCGAGCTAAGATCGCAGCTTGATTCTTCGGAGGAATCAGAAAATATAATCACTTTTTTTAGGAATCTTTTTAGACTTTAGATTTTAAACATGGCCAGCCGAACTTATATTTTAGGAACTCGATCTTCTCCGTTAGCTATGTGGCAGGCCCAGTTTGTTCAGTGGTTGCTTGAAGAGCAATGGCCAGATGATCATTTTACAGTACTTGCCATTAAAACAACGGGCGATGATCAGAGCCTTTCGATTTCTAAAGAAGGTGGCAAAGGTCTCTTCATTAAAGAGCTCGAAGAAGCTCTCATTTCTCACAAGGTAGATTTTTGTGTTCACTCGATGAAAGATTTTCCGGTGAATCCCGCTGGTGGCTGTTCGCTGGCTGCGGTGGTTGAGCGAGGCGAAGTTCGCGATGTGCTTTTAAGCCGCGATAAAAAAACTCTCAAAGAATTTACATCCGGAATGAAAATCGGAACTTCGAGTTTGAGACGCAAGGCGATTTTAGGCTCTCAGAAAATTGGCGCAGAGGTCGTCGACATTCGAGGAAACATCGACACGCGAATTGCAAAAATGAAAAAAGGTGAAGTCGATGGTTTGATTTTGGCGGCGGCTGGAGTTTTAAGACTCGGGCTTGAAAATGAAATTTCAGAATATTTTGAACCTAAGATTTTTGTTCCCGCTCCCGGCCAAGGTGCGATTGCGGTTGAATGCCGATCCGAAGATGATGATCTAAGATTAAAACTTCGTCGCATCCACCACGATGAAAGTGGGCAAGCGGTTGCTGCCGAGCGAGCTTTCTTAAGAGCGCTGGGTGGAAACTGTGCATTGCCGCTTGGG
>JAFLCD010000016.1 GCA_017302715.1 Deltaproteobacteria bacterium | reverse complement strand
CAAACAAAGTTCATATCGATGTGGTGTTGGTGGGAATCGGAATCACCGTCGGATGGGCGATGAAGGCTGCTGAAAATTTACAAAAGCAAGGCGTGAATGCTTTAGTGGTAAATGCCAGATTTGTTAAACCGCTCGATGCAGATTTATTTAAACGAGTTGCAAGGCTGTGTCCTAAAATTCTTACGGTCGAGGAAAATGTTAGAATGTGCGGATTCGGTTCTTCGGTTTTAGAATTTTACGAACAAGAAAATTTACTTTCGCAAATTCATATCAAATGTTTGGGAATTCCCGATCAGTTCTATGAGCAAGCTACCCAGGCTAAACTTCAAAGCGTTGCAGGTATCGACACAGATTCGATCATCAAGACAGCTAAAGAAATGTTAGCGGCAGATGAAGCTTTAACTCAAAAAAATATTCAGCAAAAATCAGCGTTTTAAGGTGAAGGGAATATCCGTTTTATTGACGGATATTCTCTAAAGCTTTTTCATAATTTGGACTTACCGATTTCAAAACCCATCGGTCTTTTATTTTTCTGAAGTCCTCCATATTTTTTTGAAGCACTGGCTGCGTATAGGTTTTTGACGGTACACCCTTTTGCAAGATTCGAAGATTAACAGAGCTAAGATCGACATATGAGGTGTCAGCAACGACGGGCGTAGGTTCAGTGTAATCTTGGCCGAGCTTTTGTGGTTGCATATGTATTCCAGGAGAAATCGACATTTGAAATTTAGCTGTTCGCTGAATTTTCTTTCTAATTGGAAATAGTGGAAGAGCATTCGAATCAAAAACATTTTCAAAATTAATGACTTGTCCTTCGCCTGATTCAAAAATCATTTTGGGCTCTTTAAAATCTGAAGGGCTAATAATTTCAATTCGTCCTGATCGTCCACCTTTTAGTTTTTCGTATTCAGGCGCAATAGAATCAAGAGGAATACTGAGAGATTCCTGAATAACTTTAGTTTCGATAACGTAATGAATGGGTGAGTAGCTGTTACCCGAATAGGGAAAATAGAATTGATAGGGATTTTTCCAAGCATCGATCATTTTTCTTCGGTGTTTTGGGTCCATCGTGTGTCGGTTGCTAATGCGATCATTGGGACCAGCGTAGACTGAGCCCCAGCTCCCCATCTCGCTTTTAGTCATGCTTCTTCTTAAGTGGTAAGTTAATTGCGACTCATAAATATATGCATCCAATTGAACTATGTTTGGGATATTTCGGTGAACGATATCTTCCCATGCTTCAAATAAAAATTCGGCATCAGAATCATTTTTAGCAGGGGCCCCTGAAATATAACTTTCACTTGTAGTTGTCGTGAACTTCGCTGCTATAAGATCAAAGAAAGCATTTCGATCTTCTTCAGAAACTTCTGCAAGTGGAGTTGTATCTCCGCCCTTGGCATTTAAAAGAGCAGTGTCTTCAAAGTTAATTTGAATTCCAGAAATATAAATAGAGCCTGCATTTTTTCCTGCTTGATTATTAGTGGGATCGGGTTGGGTTTGAATGGTGCCTGCGATAGAAATTTTATCGGCGATAATATAAATATCTCTTCCATTCGTTTTAAGAATATCGTTTTTGCGAAGAGAAAAACAATTTGACCGAATAAGCACAGGGGCAGATCCGGCTCCTACCAAAGCTGTGAGGTCGATTACCGTGAGTGGTTCTGAAACCATCTCTTTGGAGTTTGTAATTTTAGAAATTTTTGAATTTTTATCTACGACTTTCGCCGGCACGATAGAAGTTTTCAAATTCTCAGATGAAATTATTCTTCCCTCAATGCTTAAAACGAGTTCGTCTTTAGCAGTTTCATCTGCAGTTTTTAGTTCAGAGGCTGCGATTCTCGTTTGTAAAGCAGTCGCATGATAAGTTGTGTCTTCTTCTCCGCAACTATCGAGAGTTTTTAAAAAGGCAGCTTTTTGATCTTCAGCTGCTTGAGTGACTTTATCTTGTTTAGCTCTTCGAGAGATAGTGGGTTGATTGTCGACGAGGTCAGTTAGTTTCTCGCCCATTTTGAGTTTTACATTTTCGCCTCCGCAGCCTGCGATAGTTAATGCCATTACCGAAAAAGTGATTTTTACGAACTTAGTCATTTGAGGTCCTTAAGGTTTAAATTGAGCTTCTGAAAGCAGCGGCCTTATACCACAGATTTCGAAGACGTCGTCAAATAATGCGAATCCGATGCCACAGGATAAGGTATTGAAATCTTTAAGTTTTGTTTGATGAGTATCCGGATTATCCGGAGGTTTCCGAGCTTGAGGATTCGGAGGCACTAAGATTTTCGAATGGTTTCATTTGGTAGGCGTGAATATTTTCGCGATAGCCTTTGATGGTGAGCATGCCTAAATCGATAAATTCGAATTTTTCTCGATCTGAAATTTTGATCTGTTGAAAAACAGCTGACGAAAGACAAATGCTTCCGACTCCAAGTTGGCGTGTATGACTTTCAAGTCGCGCCGCGAGATTAACGGTCTCACCCATCACCGTAAAGTTAAGTCGATCGACGCTTCCCACATTTCCAAAAATAGTTTGGCCATAATTAATTCCGACGCCGACAGAAATTTTTGGATATGCTTTTTCAAAGAGTAGTTCATTTACTTTAGTCATTGCCATTTGAATTTGCCTTGCAGCTTCGCAAGCTTTAAGACAACTTTCGGGATCTTCAAAGACGGCGATGAATCCATCTCCTGTAAATTTATCCACGAAGCCCGAGTGTTTAGAAATGATGGGCTCAAGCGCTCCAAATACGGTGTTCACAAGGTCTACAATATTTTCGGCATGCATAGATTCAGACAGAGTGCTAAAATTAAAAATATCGCAAAATAAAATAGAGGCTGATTTCTTTTGAACTCTCGAAAGCAGCCGTGAGTAAAGATCCCCCTCACTTGAATTGACAAGGTCTTGCGCAAGGTCAGTAGGAACAAATTTTTGAAAAGTTTCTCTGAGATGCTGCTGCTGAGAAGATATCTTTCGAGAAATTTCTAAATTTTCTTTAAGTTGGTCGACAAGGTTAGCATTTTGAAATGCAATTGCCTGATGGTCGGCGAGCGTCATCAAGAGATCTTGGTCCGCAATTCCCATTTTTTTGTGAGCCGTAGTGTAATCCACCGCCAAAACTCCGATGACATTTTTTTCGGCATCTGTCAGTGGAACGGCCACAAAGCTTTTTGCGCCCAAGACTTTCGCAAATTTTTGAGAGCGACCTGAAAGCTGACTCATTTCTTTTTCGACGTCAGTCATGAGCACCGGAGATTTTGTATTGACGACGCGTACAAAGAATCCACTCGTGTTCTCAGAGTTCAGGTGAAATTCCGTTTCTGAAAGAAGATCTTCCATTTCTTTGCTAAAGCCATGAAATGCAGCAACTTTTAAAACTTGCTTTTGAAGATCTGAAGTAAGAAGTATCGCTCGATCGTAATCGAGAATTTCACAAACGCTTTTCACAAGAACTCTTGAAAGCTCTTCGGGGGATGTCATGGCATGAGTGAGTTGAGAAATTTGCGAGACCATCTGAAGCTGCTTATTTTTTATTTGATTTTCTTTAAGCGAAGTATCCAGAAATTCGTTTTGATCAAGTAATTCTCTGCGTTGAAGTTTGGATTGTCGCTTGAGTCTTAAGAAAAAACTAAGGATAAGGGTAGATAGACTCAAACAAATCGCAAAATTAAACTCTTCTTTCAGAAAAAAGAATGTACTAAAAATAGCATTCAATAAAAGAAGTGGGATAACGGATGCCGCTTTAGACTTTTGTTTCCAGCGAATATGGTAGCGACAGTTTTTTCCACCTTTATGCATGCATTCACTCTCGCTTACTTCAGCTAAGGCGAGTCCGAAGACTTTTGTAACTCCGCTTAAGATGCCTTTGCGGTTTTCGCACATATACGGACGTTCTTGAATTCCAGGATAAGGAGTGGCTTCAAGAATGGCTGACTCCGAATGAGATTCTTTTACTTTAAGCGCGGCCGCCTTTGAAAAATGATCAGCAAATCGACTGGTAAGTTTATAAACCGTCGACACATTCATCAGCCCCCGAATGAGTTGATGGATAACGGGACTATAAGAATTTTTTGAAATAAAAAGACCGGCTTTGAATGCTAAATTTTCGTCACCAGTTGCTTTGACGAGCGCAAAATAAAACTCGTCACTAAATTTGAGATCAAACCAAGTGGAGTCGTCGTAAAGTCGTGTCTGAGAAATACTTAAACTAGACAGAAAATCTTCAATTTGAGTTTCGGTCCAATTTTTCTCATGGCGCAAGAAATCTAAATAGATTCTAAAAATGCGAGCGTGAAAAACTTTTTCAGTTTCGCTCACGCCTTTTGTTTCTCCTCAGACTGAATAGATCGAGCATTTACCACTAGAGATTTGAAATCTTGCATGACTGTTGCTGCAGCTTTCTCAAAATCTCCAACAGCAGCTCCAGTTGTAATCCAGCAAGTATAGACTTTTGACCACTCGACAGTTGATGTTCGCTCTTGATGAGCAGGTTGCAAAACGACCATTTGTAAATTCTGAGGAGCAAAAAATGCTTCGTAAGCTTTTGCTAAGACAGCTTCGGTTAAAGCTCGTAGGATTTCGGGATTCTGTCCTTCAGAAAATAAATAAATGGAGTTCGTAAGTTCAGATAAGTTAAGTCCTGCAGAAGAAGTCTCAACAAGTCCAAAGACGGTGTTATCTTCTGCGGACAAGCTGAGCAAATGGCGTTCTCGATGAAGTTGAACTCCGTCATAAGATTTTGAAATTTTTAATTCAGGACTTGTAGTCGTTCCAAGCCCAACAGCTCTCATAAATGGAATTTTATTCTGTCGAATCAGATGATCTGAAAGCTTAATAAAACTATCTGGTTCATCGACTGATACTTTTTCAGCAAGAGGATTTTTTAAATCTTCAATCGGTTTATAGGATCCAAATCCAAAGTCATAGGTAGTGCTCTTAAGCGGATCATTAATTCGTTTACAAGATTCACCAAATAAAATGGCGGGGTAGAGATTGTCAGGGCGATAAAACGACATCACATAAAAAGTTTCGGTGTTGTTGTTCGCTCGCACATCATAGAAGAAATTAACGATTCCCATCACCACCTCTTGAGCCGCCGAAGTGCCAGAAGCTTTTAAGGCATTCAGATGTTGAATGATCCAGGCATGATCGTAAAATCGAACGGCTGAGACATGGCCTTTGATTTCCTGATTCTCTTTGAAAATTAATTTTTTGATGATCGGGTTATCTGTTGAAAGCAGACGATGATAAGTTTCTAAAATTTCTTTAGATTTATTTTGAATCTGTTTTCGCTTATTTTGATAAACGAAATTAGTTTCAAACATAAATTCCCATAAGAGATCGAAATCTTCTTCGGTGACGTCTTGAACAAAGCCGCCAGATGTTTTTTGAGCGTAATTTGAAATATCTTTGATGAGTTCGACAGAAGCAGAAATAAATTCTCCACCGAGTTTAAACTGATTTACTTCTCCGTCGGATCTAAAATCTACATGCGCCACTTCAAAAACAAAATCTCGGGGCGGGCAGTGGGGCAGTTGCAACTGACAATTTTTAAATCTCATTCCGCGAATGATGGGAAAGGTAGTTTTTTCGAGCATGCAAGAAAGTCCGGAGCCTGAAATTTCGAAAGCTTGACCTTCGATTTTTCGTCCTGGAAAAAATGGATGCTCTGCTGAGAAAAAACACGGTCTCGAATCGAGAATAGGAATTCGTTTCGCAGAGCGATTAATTTGCTTCGGCTTTTGTGAATCGTCGATGACAGGTTGACGAAACAGCATCACGATTTCGTACGATTGAGGCATTGAAGGACTTGTTCTTTGCATATCGACACGACTGACAACGCCTGAAGTTTTTAAAACGGGGCGACCTTCGAGAGAAATTTCAAGGCTTTCAATTTTGTCTCCAGGAAGTAGTAATCCTTGAGTGCGATCGAGAAACAAGCTTATGCCAAGCTGAGACATTTCAAAAATTTCTGCCTTTTTTAAATCTACTTTTCCAATAGAAGTTTGGCCGACAATACGAACTTCGAGAGATTTTTTTATAAGTTCTTTATCAATCTGAAGCCGTGGATTTCTTCTGAGGTTGTGAAGAGTTAAATGTTTAGGCTGAGCGAGTCGAATTTGCGCTCCATCTACACTTTCAATTTTTGCAGTGAATTCAGCCCGCTTACGTTTGTATCCAAAAGCTCCGTAAACTTGTGCGGGCAAATCAATTTTTGACTTAAATTCTGGCAATTCGATTAAAAAATCATTTTCAAAAACATCGAGCACAATCGATGGCTTTTCTATTTTTATTTTTTTCCCTGTTGCACTTTCTATTGTGAGATAGATCGATCCACCAGAGAAAGCTAAATACTCGAGAACACTTGGAACTTTCACTTCTGCAATTTGTTGAGGTGGAAGTGTTTGATAAAATTTATCGAGAGCAAAAACATTATTCGCCATACAAATATTATACGTTTTTGAGCTCCCTACGCTCTGGGTCGTAAATAAATTTCATAGATTATGTTGCGAGTTTATCGTGCGTTGCGTGAGTAAATTTTGGACTTAAAAACTAAATTTTACTTTTTGATATTTTGGCCGTCTGAGAGTTTCTGCAAGTGACTGAAATTACAGCAATTCTTACCGCGTAGTCGGGTAAGAGTGATTACGTTATTCTATAGTGGAGGCGTATTGCCTGTCATTTTAAAGACTTATCTAATCGAGGGGGCCCAAAACATGAGTTCAAAAATTAAACAGATGGATGACTATCGTGTTATCCGGACGTTGCCAGAACTTAATAACCAATCGAAACAAACTTTTCGCCAAGGTCGTTTAGATAATTCTGAAGGCTTTTTAACTTTGACGATTGGAAAAGCTAACTGTCGATTACTCAATTGGAGTCGCACAGGCCTCGGCTTCGAAGCCAGTTATCCTGATAGTTTTCCTGTCGGTTTAAAGGTAGGACCCGTGAAAATTCATGCTGGTGAAATTGAAGTTTATAACGGCGATATTGAAATCAAATCCGTTCGAAAAGTGAATGAGACCCTTAGCATTGTAGGCGCTGAATTTAAAAGCCGACTTTTTCTTGTAGAAGGAATTGAAGCTGCACTTGGTGTGTCGCGTGTGAGCTCAGAGCTCACATCTGCTCACGAGCAGATGCAAGAAGTGAATCCTGAAGTCTGTAAACTCATTATTGAAATGGGATCCAGCCTTAATCGATTGAAGGCTTTTTGTGATGAACAAGAAAGGTCTCTTGCTCAGATGACTTTAGATTGCAGAACCGAGGCCACGAATATTTTGCTTCCTTCACTTTCAAAAGAGGTAAAAAAACTTTTTGGTAACTACAATCGGAAGCTTGCTGCTTTGCTCGATATAGAGCAAATCCCAGAGGACTCTACTTATCACCGTTTGTTTGAAGAAAATATTTATCCCTATTTTAAATCGGCTGACCTCACTCGAAGAGCGTTTGAAAAACCGCGAGGATACGCTGGTGATTTCGAAATGATGAACGCGATGTATCGAAATGGATACGAGGGGACTGATTTAATTGGTAAAGTTTTACATAATTACACAGCTAATGAAGATAGCTCTGAATCTGTTCAGTATCGAAAGCCTTATTTTATTTCACTGATCGAAGAGACCATGGACCATCCAGGTCCAAAATCTTTTCTTTCAATCGCGTGCGGGCCAGCTATCGAAGTTCAAGAGCTCGTCAATCGATGGCCGCAGCAAAAGCTCGATGAAGCGCGCTTTACACTTTTCGATTTGGATCGAATGGCGCTAGAGCATGCTCAATCAAAAATATTTCAAAACTCGATCAATCAAAATAAGACGCCAAATATTTCGTTTGTAAATGCGAGTGTAAAATCCTTTCTAACTCATACGACGGATGCTGGCTCAGACTTTGATTTGATTTATAGCGGTGGCTTATTTGATTATCTCGATAACCCAACATCCAAAGCTTTGGTGCACAAATTTTTTGCACTTCTAAAACCTAAAGGGCGTCTTGTGATCGGTAATTTTACAAAAAACAACACCACAAAGGCCTTCTGTCATTTAATCACTCGATGGCATCTCATTCATAAAACTCCGGAAGAGATGCATGGATGGTGTGAAGGTTTGCCAGCTGGAAAAGTTCGAATGGACTTTGACCCACATGGGATCAATGCCTTTTTAGTTATTCATAAAGGATAAAATTTGAGACTGATTCGATCAGTTTTTGTATTGCGCCGTAAAGATCGTCTTCAAGCTAAGCTCGCGATTCACGAAGAGCGAATGTTGAGACGAGCTCTTCCTTTTATGGTCGGCCCAGTTTATACGGCTTTTGCTTTTGTCGATGCACTTCTGATTGGCTTTCAATACTTGGCTTTTTTCTTAGTTCTTCGATTTGCTACTGTGTTTTTTGCACAAACACTTTATTTGCTTTTGCGCGGCCGCGTTCGAAATATCACTCGATATTTTTGCATCTTTTTTCCTTATATGTTGGTCGTTCAAGGAATCATGTTGTTTGGAAATTTGCAAAGCAGTGGATATCTCGCAGGTCTTACTCTTATTCTTTTTACAGGGATTTCACTTTCGACAATTCAGCCTAAATGGTCGCTGATTGTTTATCCAATTTCATTGCTACCAACGACTCTTTTTTTTATTTTTAGCATTGCTCAAGATCCCATTCCCAATGTTCTTGGTCTTTTGATGACTATTGGCACGATCGCTCTCGCTATTTTAAATAATGCGAGAACGCGTGATGATATGATCACGCGGTTAAGGGCGACCTTAGCTCTTGATCAGGATGTAAAGAATAGAGAAAAAGAAATCCGTGAAAAAGCTGCAGAACTCGTGAAGCGAAAAAGATTCGAAAGTCAGTTTTATCCCCAAGTGGTTGCGCGAGTGCTCGGTAATATTTCTAACTACGATAAATTAAATACCGAAAATATCTGCACGATCGTCATTGATATTAAAGATTCTTCAAGCAAATCGGATTCACTGAATCCCATGGCATACGCTGAAGTGATCGAGGAAGTTTTTGATATTATCGCGGCGGGATGTTTGAAGTGGAATATCACCGTCGATAAATTTACCGGGGATGGCGCTCAAGCATTTGCGGGTTCACCAGAAAAGCGTCCTGATGATCTTAAGAGATCTGTAGAAGCCTGCGGTGAAATCGTTCGAATGCTTCAAGCTCGCCAAGATTATTTAAGCCTGCGTTGGCAAGGTCGAGTCGAACTTCGATTTGGAATTTGTGAAGGCACGGCACTTGTAGGTTTTCTTGGTAAAGGCGCGATGCGATCTTTTACAGCGATAGGAAATAATGTTTCTCTCACTCACCGAATTTGCGCAGAATCTAAACCGGGATCGATTTTCATTCATTGCTCCTCGAGTCAGGAAGAGCAATTTTCGGGCGGCACATTTATCAAGAAAAAATCCACATTGAAAAACCTTAAAGGGTTTGAAGGTAGAACTTTTAATGTTTTAGAACTGACTCCTCGATTTGTTCAGAGTGAGTTAAAAGATATTGGGCGTTGTCCAGAATGTTCAACGCCTTTGGTTTTAATTGAAGATACTCGTGGAATTCCTAAAGTTACCTGTCCTGCTTGCGCAAATCAAACGGACGATAAATCAAAGATCGCTACTGATCGGCTTAATTAATTTTCTTAAAATCTTTTCGCTAAATCAAATCGGTCGGAAGAGCACGATTTGCAAATAATTTTAGGTAAGCCGTTTGGTAGATCGATCATATGCAAAGCACTCTTACACTTTTCACACTTACCAAAAGTATCTTCGTCAGAAAAATATTCTGTAGATTGAAGAAGATTTAAAAAGCTAGAACTTGCGATTTTCATCACAGAAGATGTCGAAATTTTTACATCCGACGATAGCTTTGATAATTTTTCAACGGTTTGAGTTTCAATTGTCGTTTCCATATCTCTCACTTCTCCTAATAATCCAACACGAGCGTATGTTTTACAGAAAAATCTTGATTGGGTTTACTTGAAAGTTGAACGTTGCGATAAGCATCGGCAAAACATCGCTTAAGTTGTGCGAGTGTGCTTGAGCTTGCATTTAATTGTCTTATATCGATTGAGCTCACTGTTCCATCGGTAGAAATATCGATGAGTAATTCAGGTTTTCCTCGTAATGTTTTTTCTTGTAGGAGTGCATCATCGTAACATTCTTTTAATTTTGTATAGGCAGGTCGAAGAGCTTCGGCAATTTGTGAATCTGTAATATTTAAAGGATTGTCT
Source organism: Deltaproteobacteria bacterium (assembly GCA_017302715.1). Lineage (GTDB taxonomy): Bacteria > Bdellovibrionota > UBA2394 > UBA2394 > UBA2394 > JAFLCD01. Next base: position 14,129 of record JAFLCD010000016.1, on the reverse strand, counting down.
CTACTAGTCTGCACATCTTTTTTATCCAACGACCAGGTCGCGAATTTTGTAGAGGTTGAATCTTGTTGTCGGAAGGCGTTAACAAATCGACTGGGCTTTAAAACTTGATTTGCATCTTTAATCGGTTTTCCAACCCCCCAAGAATCTAATAATTTTTTTGCAGATGCCATTTGCTTAACAGCGGAAGCATTCGAAGAATTCACATCGGAAGTAGGGCGAGTCGAATTCATTTGTGGAACATCAAAGGCTACTGACAAAACCTTTCTTGAGTTTTCTTTCTTGCTCGCAAGTTTTATCGAGATAGCACTGAAGGCGATTACTCCCATATGAAAACAAAATGCCAGCAATAAAAATATTCCGACCATTTGTGCGAGCGAAAATTGAAACGGAGATTTTTCTAAATCAAATTGAAGTCGTTGTTGATTGGGATAAATAATAGCAAGTTCACGTGGAGGTTTGACCCAGGATAAACTAACGCGAGCTTCGCTTTCGCGTGATTGCGCCCAAATTTTTCTTTTTCCAGAATAAATCGAACAATCGCCAGGAAACGAAACTAAAAACTTTTCTCTCTCTAATTTTAATTGAACTCCTGAAGGAGCATCTGATTCTAAAAATAAATTCGAAGCCGCTTGCATTTTTTCATGCAAATTTCGAATCGAGAACGTTCCTTTGGCAGGCAATTTCTTTTCTGAGAGCACCTCACCCTGAGGACCGAGATGTTTGATTTTAAGGTAGGAGAAGAGCTGCACGGCGCTTTATATAGCATGCGGTGCTAAATGCAGATAGGTGGGTATAAAGCCGATTAAAGCGCTTATTTAGGCTTTTTAAAGGAAGACGGTTTCAATAACTTTTCTTCGAGTCGAATCAGGTTTTGCAGAGCCGTTCTCTGAACTTTTTCATCCAATTTGGAGCCTTGAATTTCGATCAGATTGGGGCGTCTAAGGTTGCCTTCGATGATAACTTCATCGAGGCGGATCACTGGTTTTTCAGCGCTCAAAATCAAAAGACTTAAATTTAAAATAAAATGTATCACTTTTTATCCAAATATTTTTTTTGAAGTTCTGCTTTGAGTTCTTCTTTTTTTTGCTCAAAACTTTTTCCTAAACTTGCGAGTTCCGGATCCAGGGTTGTCGCATCGATCTGCGAAATTAAAGAAAGGGCGTTTTTTTTAATTTCTTCATGAAACACGGGTCGCGCAATCGCTTGCCATTCACTTGGAGCTTGAGAGAGACCTCCTATGCAGCTATCCATACTACTCAGCCAAGCATCGTATTCTTTTTTGAATGTGCTCGAGAATGTAGATGGCAGCGTTGTTTCAGAAAGATTTTTTAATTTTTCATAATCTTTTTTGAGATTAGTTTCAGGGCCTTTTGCTGGATTCACTAATAATTTTTGAAAAATTTCGGCCAGTTGAGCCACCCTTTCATCTGCCATTAAATCGGTTCGTTGAGAAATCCATCCCCCTTTTTTTAAAAAGAAATTTTTTGTAGGAGTGCGTCCGTTAAAAGAATTTTCCTCATAGGTAATCCAAACTTGAGGATCAATCGCTTGCAGACGTTCTAACAAAAACGGATTAGGTACCGTTTTCATTAAAATCTCAAAAGGCTCGTTGCCGGTGATTTGAGAAATGTCTCTAAGTTCTTTTTGAGAAAGCTGCATGACAAGTTGAGAAATATAATGAAGAAAAGCTTTTGACCGTTTAGCGAGATCAGTGATCTGCAAACTTTTTATACAGGCTTCAGAAATTCTTTTTTGGTCGACTAATAATTCTGCGCGTGCCCATTCAAGCTTTTCATTGGGTTCACCCGAATAGCGCTCCAGAAATGAAAGAAGCAGTGAGGCAGACGGTTTCTTAGAAGATTTCATGCATGCCAATAAATTTTCTGGCGAATAAGAATCATCGGGCGTCAGCAAAGAATAAAAAAGAAAACACGGTGTTTTAGGAAACAAAGTATTTAAATGAATAGCCTTTAAAAAATAAATTTTTGTGCGACCGTCATCGCGTACTTGCGTAAGCAGAGCAGAATCTGAAGGCGTAGGTTCTCGGTTAAGTTGAGATTTTTCTAAAAGATTATTCATGAGAGGACTTAAAAGATTGTCAGGAAGTGCTGCAATTTTTTCAAACTGATCCGCAGGAATCGGTCCAATTTCCCACCAGAGTCGTGGAATTTCTTTAACGAGTTGAGCCTGCAAGCTCGGCTCAATAGATAAAATCACTTCCAAAAATCCCGTGAGAGCCGAGACTCGATTTTTTAAATTCCATTGCACCCATGCCAATTTATATCGGACAAGGTTTCGATCTTTTGCAAGTGGAAGCGAGCGCAGATACCAGTCCTCAGCTTCCGATGCTTTTCCCGCTTCAAAGGCTCGATCGCCTAGTTCTTTATACCAAGACCAAGCTTCGTCGGAATCTGAGAAATATTTGATCAAATATTTTAAATAGCTATCACGTTTAGAATAATTCAAAGGCGAAGCTTCTAAAATAAGAGCCGAAATTTCTCTGAGTTCAACGGGATCTTGAGTTTTATCAAATGCTTGCTCTAAAAGCTTGAGCGCTTTTGATTTTTCATTTTTTTGAATCAGCTCGAGTGCTTTCGCCGTGAGAGAGGATGAGGTTTGCTCGAAGTGTGCATCAGCTTGAACTACATAAAGTCCGAGAGTGAATAAAAGTTTTAAGGACATAAATTTTTCACCTTAATTTTAATAGAGCTTGGAGGATATTTTCCCACTTTATCGTGGTCGGTTTTCCAAAGATCTTTGCCTCTGAGATGGGCATTCAGTGGTTGCAGAGAATTGTCGCTGCCACTTTTTCCATTAAATTGAGTTTTGGATAAAGCTTCGATTTGATCGAGCTCAGCATGATATTTTTTTTGAGAACTTCTTAAGTGATCGATAAAAACTTGCAGAACATCATTCTGACAATGTCGAAGCAGCGCGAGTAATTCTAAAAGTTGTACATCGCCGAGTTCTTTTTCGGACCAATGTTTTCGATAGAACTGAGCAAAGCTAAAAAAACTCGGCCAGTCTTGAGCTCGATAAAAATTTTTCAGCTGTTCTTCGACTTCAGGTTTTGTCGGAAGGAAGCTTTGAGTTTTATTCGAAGCTGTAACTGAGTGCGGGCTGTAAAAAAACACCATCCCGATGGCCAAAAACAGAAATCGTAAGGCCAAGCGAAGAATTCTGAGACGAAAGAAATCGCAGTCGCTGTTCGACGGACCACAGGTAGGAAAAATACGAACGAGCTGCACTGTTAATCGACCCTTGCTTTCGTGTTGTTCCTGCTCCGCCGCCTAATAAAAGATCAACTTCGAGAGGAAATAAATTAAGTACGTTCCATTTTCCTATCATCAGCTGCAAATAGGAAAGCGAAAAAATTCCCCAAAGCGGAGTTGGAACATCTGCTAAAATATCAACACGACTTAAGCTATCGAGAGCACGTCCTGCGTCCGTATATTGGGATCGAATGACCTGACCTAAAATTCCCGTTGAAAGGTATTTCCACACTCGCATTTGTGCGGTGCCGACGACAGAATCCATATGCAAAAAAGAATTTGAAAGACCTGCGCCGTAACCGAGACTCAAGTGTAAAAAAGGAGCCTGGCGAGATTGAGTCTCCTGAAAATAAACGTCGCCGTAGTCGAGTTGAGGTTCAGTTGGAGCGCTTAAAAGTGATAAAAATAATAGGCTAGCGAACATGCCGCTAAGTTCTATTTCACGCCTTCTACTAAAATCAAGGGCGAATAAGAAAATCGAGATGGATTTTCAAAAAATGCAAAGAATTCATTCTTAAAGCTGTCGAGGTCAAAGTTAAATTTCAGCATTCCCTTAGAGCTCAATTCTTTGATCATCTCCATTTTCGCGACCCAATTATCGATATCCCGTCGCTGAGATTCTCCATAAATCAAATGATGGGGAAGCAAATGAACTTTGATATCTTTTACTCCAGCTTCATTAAAGTAAGAAAATAACTTTCGACCGGCGTATGGATCCCAAAGTTTTAAACGCTGAAGTTCAGAAATAATTTGATTGAGTTGCTGCTCTAAATGAGGAGCGAGCGGAAAATGAGACATACAATTATAATCGAGATCTCCGATGGCAATTTTACCGCCGGCCTTAGAGACTCTGTAAATTTCATCAAAAGCTTTTTTTTGTTCAGGCAAATATTCAAAAACAAATCGACACCACGAATAGTCGATAATATTTGAATCGAGTTTAATATTTTCTAGTGAAGAATCGAGATAAAGCACGTTTCGTAAGGCTTTCATCTGTTCTTTCGCAGCCTTTAGACGAATATCCGATTGATCTATTAGATAGACTCGACCTTTAGGTCCAACTATTTGACTCATGATACGAGTGACGAATCCAACGCCGCCTCCGGCATCAATCGCTGTCATTCCGGGCTTCAAACCTGTCAGTAAAAGTTGCGCACGTGAACTCTCTTCATCACTTTTCATTAAAAGGCGTTCAGCTTCTTTGGGAGACTCCATTAAATACGGCATGATTTTTCCTTAGTTATTCGCTGAGCCCGATCTTTGCTCTCATTTTTTTCATCATATCATTGTAGGGGGGATGTCCAAAAATTCCACTTCCGCTTACAAAAACGCGTGCACCTGCATCATAAAGCTCGCGAATATTATCTAATTTCACGCCGCCATCTACTTCAAGTTCGATAGAGCTACCTTTAATTCGATGTGCGCAATCCTTTATTTTTTCCATCATCTGAGGAATAAATTTTTGTCCCCCAAAACCTGGATTCACAGTCATTAACAAAATCAAATCGATATCTGGCAAAATATGATCAAGCACATCGAGACCTGTCGCCGGATTTAAAGAAACTCCAGCTTTCGCGCCTTGCTGTCGAATAAATTGCAAAGTTCTTTGAAGATGCGCGCAAGCTTCGGCGTGCACGGTCACCACATTCGCACCCGCTCGAATAAAGTCAGTAATATATCGATCGGGATGTTCAATCATCAAATGCACATCGAGAGGAATTTGAGTGAGCTTAGAAACGGCATTAACGACCATCGGCCCAATCGTAATATTAGGAACAAAATGTCCGTCCATAATATCGAGATGAAGATAATCCGCGTACTGTGGATTAAGTTGAGCGATCTCTGCCTCGAGATTTCCAAAATCTGCAGAAAGCAAACTAGGAGCAAGTTTAGGTTTTACGCTCGCGTCTTTCATTTTTTACTTCCTAAAATTAAACCTTGGGGAATCGATCGACCACGCAAATATTCAGCGCTCGACATTTTCTTTTTATTCTCTGGCTGAACTTCTGTAAATCCAACACAAGCATCTTGGCAGGCGACAACAATTTCATTTTCGCTTGTATCAATCACCGTCCCAGGTTCTGCGGCTGGATGTCTGGGTAAAAATCGAGAGCGATGAATTTTTAATCTTTCACCCGCAATCTGACATTCGGCAATCGGCCAAGGGTTCATTCCCATAATCGCCTTGTGAACAAATATCGCCTGTTGATCAAAAGAAATAAAGGCTTCTTGCTTATGAAGTTTCGCAGCGTAAGTTCCAACACGTGCGTCCTGAGAACGACGGACAATCTTGTTATTTTTGAAAAGATCGAGAGTTTCCAATAAACTCTTTGCTCCCATGACCTTTAATTTATCGTGAAGATCACCGGAAGTTTCTGATTCTGAAATGGTGCATGGCGATTGAACTAAAATATCTCCTTGATCAAGGGCCTCGATCATCCACTGAATAGTTATTCCCGTTTTTTCTTCACCCTCCATCACTGAGCGAGCGATAGGGGCTGCACCTCGATAAGCTGGAAGTAGCGATGCATGAACATTGAGAGGCGCCACCTTGGGATGCGATAAAACTTCTTTAGTTAAAATCTGACCAAACGCCACTACGACTAAAAAGTCGCAAGGTGTTTGCAAAATTTTTTGAGTCGCATCCGGATCCTTTCGCAAATTTTCTGGCTGAAGAACAGCCAGGCCGGACTTTTCAGCTAATATTTTTACAGGCGGAGCTTGAAGTTTTTGTCCGCGGCCCGCGGGTCGATCGGGCTGAGTGACCACCAAAGGAATTTTGAAACCTGCGTCGATTAAAGCTTGAAGTGAAGGCACCGCAAAATCCGGCGTGCCCATAAAAATAATCGAAGGTTGAGAGCTCAATGCGTCCGTATCACAAGGCAACCGGCGCTCGGTCGGCCTTCTTTGTCATTTTCTTTAGTTTAGTTAAATACATCATGCGTTTCATCGGAGAGATGCGATCAGCAGCAACAATTCCGTCGAGGTGGTCGAGTTCATGTTGAATCACAATCGCTAAAAAATCTTCGTCTTCAATGATTTGTTCTTTTCCAAATTCATCTAAATATTTTGCTTTAATTTTTTTCGCGCGCTCAACGTCTTCGCGAAAATCTGGCAAACTCAGACAGCCTTCTTCAAAAGTCTGGCGTCCCGATTTTTCCAAAATAACGGGATTAATTAAAACGAAAGGTTTTCTATCAGGATAATAATTGCTGACATCGACTACAAAAAATCGTTTTGAAATATTTACTTGAGGGGCGGCTAAACCAACACCTGGAGCTTCAATCATCGTTTCAATCATATCCGCAATAATTTTGCGAAAAGCGTCGTTGATCTCAGCTAGATCAACTTCGCGCGCCACTTTCTTTAAAGTAGGATGCGGATATTCGATTATGGGAAGTAATGCCATATATAAGGACCTTATATCTTATTTTATTACAAAAATGAGTAGGAAAATAATTTACCCGTAAAGCCGGGTAGGTAGACTTATAGGATGGGTTGGAAGCATAGACGCGCCTTTTTATCGGCTCAAAAAGCACTCGAAAACAATGAATTTGCTGCGGCAGATCAATGGTTAAGCGGCATTTTAGATGAGGATTCAGATCATGCAGAAGCCTTGCTTCATCGTGCTTACTCACGCCTGAGAGCGAAGCGAATGGACGAAGCTTTAGAAGATGCAAATCGCTGTGTTCAGCTAAGACCCGAAAGTGGCGTGATGTTTATGATTCAAGGCGAAATTTTGCTTGAAAAAGGTGATCTACTCAACTCGCATACGGCTCTTAAAAAAGCCTGTGAACTTGAAAAGGATAATGGCCGCGCTTTATTTGCGCTTGGAAAAGTTTGTTGCGCTCTCGATAAACGAGCCGAGGCTGCGGAATATTTTGAAGCCGCACTTCAATTCGAGCGTGATTATGTACTTGCACAGTGGATGGCAAAAAGTTTTTAGTGAGAGTCTCTTATGTCAACTTCTCTGCGCGACCGAATGGTTAACTATGTTAAGAATCTGCAGGTTGAAATCGTTTCAGCTTTAGAAAAATTTGAACCATCTACTAAATTTCAAAAAAAATCTTGGTTGAGACCTGGCGGCGGAGGCGGTGATAGCTGCGTTCTTTCTAACGGGAAAATTTTTGAAAAAGCCGGCGTTAATATTTCGGTGGTCGATGGAGACCTGCCGGAGTTTTTAGTTCAAAAATTTAAGTCTACTTCTTCAAAATTTTTTGCGACGGGAATTTCATTAGTGCTTCACCCTCACTCGCCAAAAGTTCCAACGGTTCACGCAAATTTTAGGTATTTCGAGCAGCCGGATCGCACTTGGTTTGGTGGCGGAGCTGACCTTACGCCTTATGCTGTTTCGGAAAATGATTTTAAGCATTTTCATTCAACTTTAAAAAAAGCCTGTGATCCCTTTGGCGCGGATCTTTATCCAAAATATAAAAAGGAATGTGATGAATATTTTCGTATTCAACATCGAGACGAAAGTCGCGGCATCGGTGGAATCTTTTTTGATTATTTAGAGAAAGATTTAGAATCAAAATTTGATTTTGTTCAAAGCTGTGGAAATTCTTTTTTGCCGGCCTATATTCCGATCGTCGAGCGCAATCAAAATTTAAAATTTTCAGAACGTGAAAAGAAGTTTCAGCTTTTAAGACGCGGTCGTTATGTCGAATTTAATTTGGTTTACGATCGAGGAACTTTGTTTGGTCTTCAAACTAAAGGAAATATCGAAAGCATTTTAATGAGTCTTCCGCCTGTTGTGAACTTTGATTATTCGGCGGATATGGAAACTTCTGAAGATGAAAAAAAATTATCAAATTGGTTTAAAACGCCTCGCGAATGGGTTTAATTTTTTCAAATTGTAGATAAACCCTGTCAGATTATTTTTTTCTGAACTCTTATATTGGTTGCTGATTTAAAACTTTTTTCTTAGCCTTAATCTTGGATGGGGAAAAGGGTAGGGGAGCTTTGCGGGCTGCTGCTTTTGGGCGCGCTCGTATTTTTTCAAAATCAACTATATGCACGACCTTTCGCGGGTTATGAATCTGTGCAGACCGTGGTGATGTCGGCTGATAAAAAAATAGCGCCCATCGCGAGTCAGATATTAAAAAATTTGCCAACTGAAGTGGAGATGGTTTTTCTTGCGACCGAAAATTTCATCGGCGACGAAGTGGTTTTTGACCATGCATTAAAAGATCACGGCGCCGATTTAATTCCACATCGCTTTTTACATATTTTTCCAATTACTACTCAAATGCCGTATTGGGTGAGAGACTATGCGCCTTTTCCGCTCGTTCAATCTCAACCTGTCGATGGAAATACTTTTGACGCTTTCGGTGCCATTTATTGGAAAGGAAATGAACGTCAACCAACCGATACGACGAAAATGATTCAGACGATGTCTAATCTTACAGGCTTAAGAATGGCTGCACTCGATCAACTTTTTCTCTATGGAAATTTGCTCGCCGATCGTGCGGGCAGGTGTTTTTTGGTCGAAGAGAAGACGGTTTATTTTAACTCTTTTGGGCGAGTGGATTCTGTAGAATTAAATCCCACTTACCTCACTCGTGATTTTCAATGTACCAAGATTGTGCGCATTCCCTTTGATTATCTGGGTGTTGGTCATGTGGATGAGGTCATGACATTGATCAATGATCATCAGGCTTTGACGACAAAAAAAAATGTGAAAGAAATTTTGGAGGGGGAAGGATACCAAGTTGAGCTTCTGCCGGATCTCAATCAACTCGGGTACTCTTACGCTAATGTCTTGATTGTAAACAATACTGTTTTTATTCCGGAGTTTGGGTTCAAACAAGATGCAGAGGCAAAGCAAATTTATTCTAAGTATTTTTCAAAAGTCGTTTCGATAGATACATCTATGCCTGCCGCAAAAGGTGGAGGATTGCATTGCGTGACTGCCGCTTATCCTCAAAAATTTAATTAAACTTTTTTTCGTTTGAATGCGCGAGAAATCAAGCTCTTTGCTTTTGCGAGCAAGGACGGCTTCTTCACTTTTTTGGTATTCGTATGAGAATGCAAATGAGAAGTTTTTTTCTTTGCACTAGTCGTTGAATGCTTAGGCTCATGACGAGATGATCTGCCGCGAGGAGATCGATCGGTTTGTCGTGAGCTACCTTTTGAATATTTACCTCGAGATGAAGATCCTTCGTGGCGAACTTCGCTTCGTCCTCGACTTTCATTTCTTAATCCAAGATCGAGGGGCTCAAATTTAATTCGCTTTGAAAAAACTTCTAATTTTTTCATTTGGTCCGGATCATCTGATCCAAAAATAGCAATGGTCGTTCCTGTTCGACCTGCACGACCCGATCGACCCGAGCGGTGAATATAATCCTCTAAGGATTCTGGAATATCAAAATGAATGACATGAGTAATCGTATCAACATCGATTCCACGCGAGACAACGTCGGTAGCAATAAGGTGTCGAATTTTTCCGTCGCGAAAGGCGCGAATCGTGTACTCGCGTTCTTCCATTTCAAACCCTGCGTGTAAAACGGCGAAATCTTTTGAGTCTCTCGAAAGAGCTCGATAAAGCTCATCTGCTTTTTTTCGAGTCTTTGTAAAAATAATACTGATCGTGTCAGGCGCCGCTAAAATTTTTTCGAGAGCTCGCAATTTATCTCGACGGTTTGTTACAATAGATTGATGAGTAATCGTTTCACTCGAAGTATCAGCGGCATCTACTTTAATTTGAACGGGATCATTGCAGAATGTTTGCATGATCGAATTTAATTCTTTGGGCAAAGTCGCCGAAAATAAAAGCATCTGTTTTCGATTCGGAAGTTGATCTAAAATTTGAGTGACCTGAGGGGCAAAACCCATATCACACATGCGATCGGCTTCATCGAGAACAGTAATTTCGATTTCGTCTAAGGGAAGTAATCCCTCTTGAAGAAAATCGATCACTCTTCCAGGAGTTGCGAGTAAAATGCGAGGTCGATGATGTTTCATCGCTAAAATTTGGGGATCGATGGGCACGCCACCATAAAGTGGAATCGAAACGACTTCGTTTTGTCCGTCGAGAAGTTTCGCAGCTTCTTCATCCATTTGAAGAACGAGCTCGCGAGTGGGCGCTAAGACTAAAGCTCGTTTAATTTCACCCCTGAACATTCGCTCGGCGATAGGAAGTAAAAACGCCATGGTTTTTCCACTTCCGGTTTTAGCTCCGGCGTAAACGTTCTTTCCCTCTAAAACGGGAGGAATAACGGCCGCTTGAATGGGCGTCGGCGAAGTAAACTGAAGTTTTTCGGTCAGATTTTTGAGAAGAGTGCTGTTAGTTAAAAGATTTGAAAACATCGATGAGAGCCATTCTTACCTTTGATTTCTGAATTCTCAAAGGCTCGAGAGGCTGAAAATGAACAAAGTCCACCCCTTCAGCGATCAATCTGGTCTTATTTTCCTCTAAGTAGCGAGGGTATTGATGCCAAGGCATATTGGGTTTGAGGTGATGGATCAGATGAAGGTTCTGATTCAACATAAAAACTTCCATCAAGCGAGGGATGAAAATAATACGGGTATTTTTGTACCGAGCTGAATCTTTGCCAGGGTGATGAGGCCAGGCAGTGTTTGCGAAAGCGAGCAGGCCGATGCCTACAAGATTGGGCGCAAGCCAAACCCACAGAAACACATCGTGATAGGGGCCAAAAAAAGAAAGCCAAATCAGCGCAAGTTTAGATGCACCCGAAGAAATCATCCAAAAATATTCGTGGCGGCCGTAGGTTTTAAAAGAATAAAAATAGTAATAAAAAATAAGTAGGAAGCTTCTCGCCCATTTTTCGAGCCACGCAATATTTTTTCCAAATCGCTTTTCTTTAAAAATCTGCGCCGACGTAAAGTGATCGGGATCGAGGCCCTCTTGATTGGTGCGAGCGTGGTGACTTAAGTGAATTTTTCTAAAGAGCATCGGATGATTGATAAAAACAGGCCAAGCTCCGTGAAGAATAACTTCATTTAACCAACGTCTTTTGCTTGCTACAAAATGAACTGCATCATGAAGCGGAGTGAACATCAAGAAAACGGCGATGACTTGAGTAATAAAAAGCGCAGGCAGAAAAATAAGGGGCAGCGGATGGAAATAAAAAGCCGTAAATAAATTAAAGCTAAAAATTCCCAATGAAGTTGCGAAAATTAAAAGCGTTGGATTGATTGAGGAAAGTCGCATCCCACCCCTCCCTGAGTAGATATCTCTATTTTACGGGAGGTTTGCGATCGGCAGCAAGCAAGATTAAAAGCGCTTAAACTCGCTATTCAAGCTGGTTTAAGCCTAGTGCTTCTTTTTGAAACATTCGCCGACTTGCTCGAGCTGAGATTTAATCAAGTCGTCGAGCTCTACACGAACACCTTCTTTATTGAGTCTTCGAAGCCAAGTATTCAATAAATCCACTCGATGTCGAATCTGAAGTTGGATTTTTGTTTTAGGTTTAGATTTGTTCGGATCTGTTTTTACGCTCCAAACCTCAATTCGTTCAGCATCATAATGATCCGAAAAAAGCAGAGACTCGGCGTAACATAAATTTCCATTCGCCGAAAACCATTCACCTTGAAGAAGGCGCGTCGTCGGCCGCATTCGAGGGTTGTATTGAATATGGCTCAATCTATAAGTCGGATTGGCCACAGGGCGCTGATCGAGAAGTTTATGAAACTCGGCTCCGTCGCAATCTGCGAAAGCTTTGTCTTTGGAGCGAATAAAAAGTCTGGCCGATTCATCATCTGTTTTTTCTTTGTGAGCCACTCGTCGTTTATAAAATTCCCAATAAAGTTTTTTTCTTTCATCGGGGGATTTTGCTTTTTCAAGTTGAGCCAGCTCTTTGGGAGAAAAATTAAATGCACAATCTCGGCGCGTGCATTTCATCAGAGCTTCCATCGGCGATTCATCAAATATTTTAGCTTCCCATTCTTTGGGCAAAGTTTGAGGAAACGGAATGCTCTCTTGTGGAATACAAGCTTTCAAAGTTTTTTCGGCGACAATTCCATCCCAAACGAAGCTTCCTCTGGTGGCGATCTCTTGATCGTGATTTTCGCGCATCCGTTCGATAGAAATTTCAGCCGCGAAAATTTGAGCTGAAGCTAAAAATAAAGCAGCGCTAACGAAAATAAATTTTAACATGGGAGTATTTTCTATCGAGTCAGATTTTCAGGCAACCAAAGAAGCTCAAATTGGTTTCCATCTGGATCTTTGAAGTAAAAACTTCGGCTTTTATCACGATGATCTTTAGGTTCGTGCAGTTCCGGAATGTGCATTTGCTTTAGTCGGTTGTAAATCTCATCGACATCTTCCTTGTTCGGAACCACAAAACCAATATGCGGGGGATGAACTTTGGTTGTTTTTTCTACGAGAGCCAAAGTTGTTCCGTTGGCTTTGACCATTCCCCAATCTTCTTGTCCACCCCAAGCTGTTTTAAATCCAAAAACTTTTGTAAAAAACTCGAGGGCTGATTTGATATTGCTGACGTGCACCGCTGCATGAGTCATTTTAATTCCAGAAATTTCATCGCTCATGATTTTGAAATTCTTTCTTTAAGTTGAAGCATATCGACAAGAGCTTCTGCTGATTGAAAACCTTTGTTGCCGAATTTTCCCTCTTGATTGGTTCGTTCAACTGCTTGCTCTATTTGATAAACCGTTAAAATGGCGTTCGTGATCGGAAAATCATATCTCAAAGACAGTTCAGTCAACGCCCGCGCTGATTCATTAGCGACGACTTCGAAATGATATGTATCGCCTTTGATCACGGTGCCGCAGGCGATCACTCCAGAAATTTTGGCGGGAGTTTTTTTATTTGCGTACCATTGAATGGCGGTCGCCATTTCTAAAGCTCCGGGGACTTGAATCACTTCACACGAAAGATCTTTTGATTTTAAAAAACTTTTCGCACCGTCGACGAGTTTTTCGGTGATGGCTTCGTTCCAGAGACTTTGAACAATGAGTATCATTTAGCACCTTCCGTTTTTGCGGGATGAGTTTCGACCAGACTTAAAAGATGTCCCATTCGATCGCGTTTGGTTTTTAAATAATTTTTATTCTGTTCGTTCGAAGGAACTTCAATCGAAACTCGTTCAACCACTTCAAGGCCGTAACCATCGAGCCCGACAATTTTTTTAGGGTTGTTGGTCAACAATTTCATTTTACGAACGCCGAGGGAGCGCAAAATTTGAGCGCCAATTCCATAGTCGCGTAAATCCGCCTTGAATCCGAGTTTGTGGTTGGCTTCGACGGTATCGAGTCCTTCGTCTTGAAGTTGATACGCACGAATTTTATTGAGTAGACCGATGCCTCGACCCTCTTGTCTCATATAGACGAGTACGCCTTTTCCTGCTTCGTCGATTTGATGAACCGCCGCTTCAAGTTGTTCTCCGCAATCGCAGCGCTTCGATCCAAAGACATCGCCGGTTAAACATTCGGAGTGAACACGAACGAGTACAGGTTCGTCGGGATGAATATCACCTTTTACAAAAGCGACGTGTTGAGCTTGATCGACAGTGTTTGAAAAAACATGAAGTGCAAAATCTTTTCCAAAGCGCGAAGGAATTTTTGCAGAGCCTTCGTTTTGAATGAGCGATTCGTTGTACATTCGGTATCGAATTAATTCGGCGATGGTTCCGATTTTTAATTGATGAGTTTCTGCGAACGCTTCGAGATCTTCTCGTCTCGCCATCTCGCCATTGTCTTTCATGATTTCGCAGATCACTCCGGCGGGTCGCAATCCAGCGAGACGAGCGAGGTCAACGCTGCCTTCGGTTTGTCCGGCACGCCGCAAAACTCCTCCGGCTTCGGCGCGCAGAGGAAAAATATGTCCTGGCATGCAGATATCGGCAGGAGTGGAATTTGGATTAACGGCGACTTGAA
>JAFLCD010000015.1 GCA_017302715.1 Deltaproteobacteria bacterium | reverse complement strand
TTTAAACGAAGTGCTTTAGCAAAGGGCTCTAAAAAAGTAGGCGTCAAGTTTCGCTTACCTTCAATAACCAATTTCAAATAATTGTATGATCGAAGGCCGGCCATTTGGCCAAAATAACGAAGCGAAAAAGAAGGGTTTTGCTTTTTGTTTTCAGCATAGTAGTCGCCCAAGAAACGGCGGTAATCGAGATACGAAAAAATATTTGGTTTGCTGACCAACATGCAAAGGAGACATAGTTTTACCCATAATAACTGTCAACGCCCCTCTCACGTTTAAAGGCTTTCTCCACTGCTAAATTCCGTTAAAATGAATTTAAGCCTTCGAATCTATAGGAATTTTTTTGTTAACATTATCTTGAATGAAAACCAGTAGAAAAAGGTTAACCCTCTTCGGCATCGACCATCGCCATGATTCGTTGGCGATCGGATTCGGCGAGATCTAAAAACTGAACGCCGAATCCTGCAGGCAGAGAGCCGTAAGTATTTTCGAGAGAGTGACGCACCTCACCCATCACGCGAATGGGATGACCGTCATGAAGTTCGAATTCGATTTTAATAATTTGACCGACTGGTGGAGGCAGAAGTGTCTGCGCGTAGAGTCCGCCTTCACCTAAAGTTGTCGTCAAACAAGAGCGCATCTCTCCATTCCACTCATAGCGAATGGGAGTGCTCGTATCTTTTCGTAAATAACGTCGCTTAATTGAAGGCAGGTCCATCGTTTTGAAGATTAGACGAGTTTTAGAACTTCTGTCATGATGAATCCATGATCCATTTGCTGATCGATGGATATAATTTACTTTATGCCCTCGAAAAAGGCTTGATCACTTCTCTCGAAGATAAGCGAGAAGAGCTTCTGTCTCGCTTACACGATTATCAAACGGCAAAAAATGTTGAGATGACGATTGTTTTTGATTCAGCTATCGCGGCTCCCTTAGGAGGAAATCGCGATTGTTATGGAAATATCGAAATCGTTTTCACGCATTCCAAAGAATCCGCGGATGATTGGATCAAACGCGCTTGCCGAGAAAAATATCGCGATTACGTTGTGGTCACCAACGATCGAGAAATCATCGCTGTCGCCGAGAGCGAAGGATGCCTTTGCCTCTCATGCGAAGAATTTCGGATGAAGTTAAATTCGATCAAAAATCCTGCAGTCGAAAATCCTTATCTCGAAGATAAATTAGAAGATTATCCGCTCTATCCAAGAGTTTCGACGAAGAAAAAAGGCGTCGCTAAAAAATTACCAAAACGCGAGCGGCGAAAACATCATCAACTAAAAAATTTATAATTAGCGTTCGGCAACGGTCATTGGGCTCTCATCGAATGAGAACTTAAGAGGATTGGTAGGAACTCCATTTTCGCGAATTTCAAAGTGACAATGGCTACCGGTGCTTCGTCCGCTCGTTCCTACTCTGGCGATAGGCTCGCCTTTTTTTACAAGACTTCCTTTTAATTTTAGAAAAGCAGAATTATGCGCGTAGACCGAAGACATTCCACCGCCGTGATAAATGACTAAAACTTTTCCGTAACCCGAAATATTTCCGGAATACACCACTCGTCCCGCAGATGTTGCGCGAATGAGATTTCCGTAAGAACCTTTGATATCAATTCCTTCGTGAACATTTCCATTTCGAAGGCCATAGCCCGAAGAAATTCTTCCACCTTTGATCGGCCATAATAAATTTTTTGTCATTTGAGTGGCAGCACCAGGCTCTTTTGAATAGCGATCCCATGGAATTTCTGACAGATCGCCTGAATCTTCTGCGAGCGCTTCTTCAGATTCATGAGCAGAAGGTGCAACTGCTGTCGCAGGTCGAGGTGCTGGCTTTTCGACATCCATAGTATTTTCGGCCAAGGATCCGTCATTTAAATTTTTAAAAAAATTCTCGCGGGATTCTTTCCGATCGGAGTGCCCCCAAGGAGTTGTCACCGAGCTTTCGGCTCGAGCACTCCAAGGCGAACTAATCGCCACCGTCATCCAATGTGAAATAAAAATTAAACTAATCAACAAGCGAAGTTGTGTCCTTACCTTCTATTTTAGAAGGGACCTTCGCTGGAGTCGACGAGCTTTTCTAAAAATGCGCGCGTCGAAGACTGAAGATCGATAAACTGCACACCGACCTCGAAACCATTTTCTTTTTTTACGCTACGCACGACGCGACCCATCACTCGCAAAGAATTTTTGGGCGCTGCACTTGCCGCAGAAAGCGAAAATTCCAATTCGATCATCACACCTGAATCAATCTCATGGTCCAACCAAAGCTTCAGTCCACCCGCGCTCAGGTCTTCAAAAGTTGCATACTCTAAACCGCTCGGCGTCATCAGACGAATACCTTCTCTTGTGACACTCCGCTTAAATTTTCGTTTTGCTTGAAAGGCCATTGAGGCCTTGTTTAGTCGAGTTCTGTTTTTTACACAATACCCCCGAAAAGCTGAGCTTTGCTATAATTAAAGAGTCTTTCAAAGAGGGGTTCATGACAGAAAAGAATAAAGGAAATGACGATTCAGACGATCAAACTTTGATTCAACCCATTGAATCCATTGATCCTCTAGAGTCTAAAAACTCGCCCGCTTTGCTCGCCATTTCAGGCCCTCATTTAGGCCGCTCCTTCTATATAGATAAGGATGAATTTCTCGTCGGCCGCGTCGATAGCTGCGACCTCACTGTTGTCGATGATCTTGTCTCTCGTCATCACTGTAAAATTTTACTCACTCCAGATGGAGCTCAGCTCGTAGATTTAGCGAGCACGAATGGAACCTTACTCAATGGTCGAAGAGTGGATCGAGTTTTCTTAAAAGAAGGTGATCAAGTTCAGGTCGGATCTCAAAGTATTTTTAAATACCATATGCAAGAAGAGGTAGAAAAAAAATTCCTCGGCGAACTTTTTCAAGCTGCAACGAAAGATTTTTTAACCAATGTTTATAATAAAAAATATTTTCTAGACCGTTTGTCGAATGAATTTTTCTATACTCAAAGACACAATGGAAAATTATCTGTCTTAGTCATCGATATCGATCATTTCAAAAAAATAAACGATACTTACGGCCATCTTACCGGCGATATTGCTCTTCAGAAAGTGGCCCACCATTTAACCAGCCACACCCGAAAAGACGATATGGTCGCAAGATTTGGTGGAGAAGAATTTGTTATTCTGATGAGAGATTGCGATCTTGAACAGGCTCGCGTTTTAGCCGAGCACTTAAGAGATGAAATTTCTAAATTAAGTCTTCAGTCGCAATCGAATCAAAAGACATTTCAGCTTACGGTTTCTATCGGTGTCTCTTGCTTAAGTGAAGCCACTCAAAAAGAATTCGTAAAATTCGAAAGTCTTTTACAACACGCCGACAATCAACTTTACAAAGCTAAATCCGAGGGGCGAAATCGGGTCTGTGCCTAACGCCATCAGCTGGGAATTTCTTTTTTTAATCAACATTCTTTTTACAGCGATTTTTCCGCTCCTCATTTCAAGATGCTCCACTAAAAAATCAGCTTGGATTTTTTTTGGAGTAGCTTCTGCGCTTCCTTATTTTTACTCAGGGATTACTTGGCTCTTTATAAAGCGAGGCGATATCGAGTTTCATTTTGCACTCACAGCTCTTCACTGGAACCTTTCTGTCTTTAATTTATTTTTACTTTGGAATCTTCTTTCAAAGCCCCAGAAAATTTTAAAATTTTACGGATGGCTGGTTTTGTCTGCTCTTGTTTCTTTAAGCGCACTAGTACTTTCACCCGCTTTAGCGTTTATCGATCCGTTTTGGGGAGTAGTACCCGGAACCATTTCTTTAGATCCTATTATTTCACTCGCACCTTATTTTTTACGACTTTGGGTTTGCTTCATCGCTCTTTTAATTTTAGTGCGATGGAGAAAATCTTTTGTTTATATTTTCTCGATCTGGATCACCCTCGGAGTGATAGGATTTTTCGCCCCCTCTTCTTTTCTTTCATTGCGCGCACTCAAACATCAATTTAAATCTCCGCTTGTTGCCGGCCCCCTTCAAATTTTTATTCAGGACACAAAATCAGAAAAAGATTCTTCAGAGCTTTGGAGCAGCGAGCTCCTCAAACATTTTGAAAATTTAAAATCAAAATTGCCGCCCTCGATGAAACCGCGCTCAGACTATGATTTTAAAGTTTTTATCTACCGAGACGATGACACTAAATACAATTGGATTCGAGCACGTCAGGTACAGGTGGGACATTTTCCTCGAGGAGAAATGCATCTTTCTCACCTGACGCCACAATCCGAAATTTTACCCCATGAGTTAGCGCATTTGATTCACGGACAATCCACGGCTCCGATAAAGTCTTATTTGGATCCTTTTTATCTTGAAGGCTTTGCTGTCGCAATTGCCTCAGAAAAATTAGAAACGGCTATCGAAAATGCAGCGGCTTTTGCGCAGACTTTACCAGAAAATAAAAAACTGATTTGGCCCAAAGGTTTAGCCTTCTTTAAAAATTATCCGGCTGAAGCGAGCTATGCGCTTGCGGGCGGATTTGCCGCGTATGCGCTGCAGAGAAATTTAGCACCTTGGGAAATGGCAGAATTAGATCCGCAAATTTTACTTACGATCAAGGTTTCTGCAGAAAAGAAAAAGCGGGCGCAAGAAATTTTCTTACGTCCGCCCTTGCTTGAAGATCCGCTTCGAAGAGATTGCGCTCGGCTCAAGCATAATGTCGACTTGAATCCGAGCGAGAAAAATAAGACGAAGCTAGAGAGAATTTGCAATCTTGCGACCGCGGCAAACTAAACTTAAAGTCCTTGAGCTGCACGAATCGTCGCGCGAAAATCTCCGAAAACTCTGTCATGAATTCGATTGATATAAACCGAATCCGTTTCACCAGGAAGTTTTTCAGAAGCATACGCATTTAAAATCATCATCGAAAATGTATACGCAGGATCACTAGGTGACGAGTGCGCTACTGCATAAGATGCATAATAAGTATCAGCTCCCCACCATACTAATCCTGCAATTGTTTTTCCACTGAGAGAAACATTTAAGGCCGCCGCTAAACCTGCTCGAAATTGAGAAGAAGGAACACTCATCATACCAAAGTTTGCATTAGCATTATGAAAACGATGCCAGAAAAACGGATACACAGGTTTTCCATTCGCAAGTCTTAAAGCTTCGCGCATATTGTCTTCAATATAAGCAATGTTTTCACCGGCTGGCGTAGGGTCTACACCTTCTTTGTAAAATGTATAAACCGAAGGAAACAAGGCATCACTCGCTTCAAAAATAGGAGCCAACGAACTGTTTAACGCTTGCCAAGTGGAGTTTCGATTCCAATAAGCTCGCGATGGTAAAGCGTAATAACCAACTTTTGCGTTCGGACAAACCGATTTAATCACTTGAATCGCTCGAACATATTCTTGTATCTGTTGAATTTGAGTAGGTGAGCCTACATTGCTGAAAAGCCTTTGCATCCCAACACCTTCCCAATCAATCACCATAATGCCACTGAAACTCGGAGAAAAATTCGACTGAATGTAATTTCTTAAATAAGCATCATCAAGCCATCCATCATCGTTAGGATCGGGGTAGTTAATCATATTCACATTCGTAGGATTGATATCAGCGTAATTATTTCTAACTGAAGGAGCCACCGCCTCAACCATCAACATATCAACTTGTCGAAGTGCGACTGGAGTTCCGCCCGTTCCTCCAGGTCCAGAAGTTCCACTTGGCGAAGAAGAGAGGCCTGGAGCGAAACCAAGAGGCAATTGTTGAGCACAACCACTTAGACCTAATGCTGTGATTAAAGTCAGAGCGATTTGCTTTGGAAGTTTATTCATTTTATTTTCGATATTCTTCATGACTTTACCCCGTTCTTATTTTCTCTTGCCTTTAACAAAATGCAAAGATGGTGCCGTGCATAAAACCTTGAAATTACACACCTTTTTCGGGATAAGTCGGGCGAAAACGCCACGAAGGTGACAAATTTTGTCGTGACAATTTTTGTCTAGGGCGACTTTGGTTTGAACCCAAAGAGCTCGATTTTGTCACCAGCTTTGAAGCCTAAATGATCAGCAGTTCCTCCCGGAACTTCGAGTATGTGAGTGGCTGGCTTAAAACTTGGAAGACTTTCTTCAGAAAGTGGAACGGCATTTTTTTGCACGCTGACGATTTTAAGATCTTTTGAAATGTAAATAATATCGAGCGAGATCAAAGTATTTTTCATCCAAAAGGATTGAGGCCTCTCGGAAGTTCCCCAAAAAAACATTCCCTCTCTCGGGCCAAGATGCTCGCGAAACATCAGTCCTTTTTGCCATTCACTATTGGTGCGAACAATTTCAACTTGAAAAGCAGAGCCGCGAATTTTGACATAAGGTTTGCCCGCAAAAGAATTCTCAGCGCTTGAAGTCGAGAGCAATAAAAAAGCCGCTAACGAAAAAATCATTTTCTACGAATTTCTAAAAGTAATCTTTTTAAATAAGGAAGTCCGATGAAGCCTTCAATTTTTCTTCCGCCAATATAAAACGTGGGAGTATTGCTAACATCAGCTGCAATAGCCGTGTCGATAAGCTGTCTGAGTTGCGCCGCGGTCTCTGGATTTTGCATACACTCTTTTAAAGCGACAGGATCGACTGAAAATTTTTCAATCGCAGAATTTACTGAAGGAAGATGTCCACTCTCCACAGCCAATTTAAAAACTTGATCATGAAAATTCCAAAATTGATTTTGTTTCTGCGCGCAAAGTGCAGCTCGTGACCATTCACATGAATGCGCGTGACCACCTCGTTGCACTTTTGGATTACATTCTGAATCCACGGGAAATGGAAAAAATAAAACTCGAATATCATCTTGAGTGGCGAAGTACGGAGTTAGAATACTCGCAGCTTTTTCACAAAACGGACAACCGAAATCAGAAAATTCAAAAACAGTGATCTTCGCTTTAGGATCACCTTTTTGCAGCGGAGAAACTTCGGGCAATGTTACTACCGGCATTGACTGAAACCATTTTTGAAATTCTTCTTCTGAAACCATTTTCTCCATTCGATAAGAATTCGAAAGAGCAAAGAGTAAAAGAGCGCCGATGCCCACACCGATCAAAATCAATGTCATACGTTTTGATGTTAACGAGCGTATATCTTTCCAACCTAAAATCGCTGATGCGACGGCGAAAAAATAAGTGAGAGAACAAATCAAACAACCCGTTTTTAAAACAACAAAAAGATAAGTGGCTAAAGATGCGCAAACAATTAAACCAACAACAACTAAAGGTTTAAAAAATCTTTTTAGACTTGGCGCGCCAAAACCTAAAATTCCAACTAACCAAAACCAAGCGGCTCCAAAAATTCCAATCGGAAAACTTCCAAAAGCACCCCATGCAGACATAGAGGCTCGATCGCAATTCCAGTACGAATTGAAATTACAAAAGCTTGCTCCCATGCGTTCGCCTCGCATAAGTTCGTACCAATCATTGGCTGACCAAAACATTGTAAAAAAACCGCAGATAGCAAAGAGGGCAAATAAAAGTTCTCGGCGTTTGAGCATGAAAAATATTATTTCACTTCGATCTGGGGCAGGCAATATGGATTACAGGTAAATCTGTGCAATCGCTTGATAATTCGCTAGTCTAAAGAGACAAACGGGGCGATAAATTAATGACTTTTTTGACGCATTTCTTTCAAAACCTAAGTCGGCATCGAGAGTTTTTATGGAGACTCGCTTTTATCGTTGTGATCAGTTTTTTTGCAGCGAAACTTGTGAATCTGATTATTGCGCATAAATATTTACCTCTCGAACTTCCCCAAAAAATATTGAGTGGAACGGGATCGCCTGGGGCTGAAGTGTCGTTGGATGAACAAGCTAGCGCGCCTGCCATTACCTCTCGAAATATTTTTGACTCTGAAGCGAGAAAACGTTCAGTTGAAAAATCGACCACTCATGCTACAGGCGAATTAGTTCCCTCTACTCTTCCACTCGAACTTTTAGGCACAATGGTTTTTAGAAATGAAAAGTTTTCTGTCGCTCTCATTCGCGATCGCAACTCTCAAAAATCAGAATACTATTCGATCGGCCAGAATATTCAGTCCGCGACTTTGGTAAAAATCGAAAGGTTTAGAGTAATTTTGGATAACGGTGGTCGCTTAGAAACTCTCGAACTTAAAGCGGGACAATCTTCCCTCACCTCTAAACCCACGGCTGCAGCACTTGCGCCCATTGAAGATAACGGAACCTCGAAAGTTATTCCGCAAGCAGTGATCGATGATGTTTTGTCAAATTTTGGAAAAGTTTTAACGCAAGCGCGAATGATTCCCAACAATACAGATGACAATAAAATCGATGGCTTTAAAATTTTTCAAATTAAAGCCGAGAGCATTTATGAAAAGCTGGGCCTCAAGGACAACGACATTATCAAACGAGTAAACGGACAAGATTTAGATAATTTTGAAAAAGCGACTGGATTACTTACCGCATTGCGCAACGAAAAAACAATTTCGATCGATGTAGTTCGAAACGGAACCAAGGTAAACTATACATATGAAATTCGTTAGGATTTTAGGAATTTTCGTGCTCAGTTTTTTGCTGAGCTCCAATTTTATTTCAGCTCAAGATGAGTTTATTCAAAACGGAAATGATTCCGATTTGATTGCTCCCACTCCACTCATCAAACCTCCGCCCATGCCAGGAAGTGCGAATGGGCTTTTTAATGACGATCTCGAACCTTTGGATGAAGAAGATATCATTCGTCCCAATCGTGATGCCATTCGCGATGACACTCGCGAAATGCCTTCACCTACTCAACATTTTCCTGAGCCCAAAAAAGTAAGCCCATCCACTTCAAGCTCACCTTCTTTTAAAACAGTGAAACCTATTCCAGGACTTAAGCCTGGAAAAAATGAGCGACTCAAAATGGATTTCGTAAACGTTGAGATCGAAGAGCTCATTAAATATTTTGCAGAAAAAGCTCATATCAATTTTATTTACGATCCAACGATTTTATCCGGAAAAATAAATATCGTTTCAACCGACGATGTTTCGATGGAAGAAGCTTATGCCGCTTTTCTTTCGGCTCTCGAAGTTCGCGGCTATATCATTTATCCTTCTCGAGATAAAAAACACGGTGACAAAGTTTATTATAAAATCGAGCGAGCTACGAATGCTCGTAAAGCTCCGGTTCCTGTCATCACGGGCAACGTCCCCAATGATGATTCGTATGTCACTCGAATCGTTAATCTGAAATATCTTTCGGTAAATGATATTCGCCAAGCGGTTAGAAATTTACTTTCGCGAACAGGTGGAGATGTCATTGAACATCCTCAGACCAATACTTTGATCCTCAGCGATTACGCTTACAATATCCGACGCATCATTCGCATTTTGAATATGATCGATATTGAAGGATTTCAAGAGCAGATTGCTGTCATTGCGCTCAAGAATGCGGCCGCAACCGATGTTGCTCGAAAAGTTTCTGAATTCTTTCCGTCAGGTTCAATCGGTGGAAGCGTCGGTGGAGCTCCTGCTGTCGCTCGAGGCCGCGGCGAAGGCGGCGGCGTAATTCAAAAAGTGGTAGCCGATGAGCGAACAAATTCTGTCATTTTACTTGGAAGCGAAAGTGGAATTGAAAAAGTTAGAAAATTCATCGATCAAATCGATGTCCCGATGGAAGGTGGCGGCGGACAGATTCACGTTTACCCACTTCAAAATGTAAAAGCTGAAGATATTTCTCAAACTTTAGCTTCGCTTACTTCGGGTGGTGGAACGGGAGCCAATCGACGCAGAAATAATTTTCCAAATTTGCCTCAATTACCAAACTCTCCTATTCCTCAAGCCGCAGATTCGGGCCCTGCCACAGCGACTCTTTTAAACGGCGAAGTTAAAATCACAGCGGACAATCCAACGAACTCGCTCGTGATCCAAGCATCCCAAAGAGATTTCGATGTCTTGAAAGACATTATTAAAAAACTCGATGTACGAAGACGCCAAGTTTTTATCGAGTCTGTGATTTTAGAAGCCAAAGTTGGAAAAGATGCAAAAGCTGGAGTTCAAGTGGCGGGACCTCTCTTTAGATCCGACGCACTCAAAGGTTCAGCTGGAGAAAAATCGAGCGGAGTTTTTGGATTTGGACAAGGCGATCAATCTTTAGAAGGCTTACTCGCCAATCCGATTGGATTAACTGGACTCGCTTTAGGATTTAGATCGGGCGGATCGGTAACCATCAATCAAAAAGACGCGAACGGAAATAACAAACCAGTTTCGCTGCCGCTTTTATCGGCCATTTTAAAATTATCGGCAGGTTCGACGAATACCAACGTACTTTCGACTCCGCACATCTTAGCAACAGCCAACGAGGAAGCTTCGATCATCATCGGTGAAGAAATTCCTCAAGTCGCAAGTCAACAAGCCACAGACGGCGGCAAAGTCATTGCCTCTTACACTCGAATTCCTGTCGCTAAAGAATTGACGATTACTCCGCAAATCAATGCGGGTGATTATGTGACACTCAAGATTAAACAAAAGATTAACGAACGAACGGGCTCGGTGGTCGATGGTCAAGTGGCAACGATCAAACGAGAGGCTTCAACGACGGCGATTGTTAAAGATCATCAGACGGTTGTGATCGGCGGATTGATGGAAGATCGAAAAGAAAGTACCGAAAACAAAGTTCCATTTCTTGGCGATATTCCCATTTTAGGATGGCTGTTTAAATCTAAAGAAACAAAAGTCGATAAAGTAAATCTGCTTTTGTTTATTACACCTCACATTATTCGCGACACCGCCAATATGAACGACACCTTCTTTCAAAAATTGAAAGAGCGCGAAGGATTTTTAAAAGATCTCGGAATAGATGAGAAAAAGAACGTTCCAATCTCTGGGCTTTCAGAAGATCAACTTAAAATGTTTGATGAGGAATACGTAAAAAGTATTAAAAAAGAAAAACTTTATCCTCTTCCTATGATTCCTGAAGTGGATCGATCTCAATCGACAGCACCTGCGGAAACTTTGGTGCCGCAAACTCCTGTTGAGCCACTGCCGATGCCAGCACCTTTGACTCCAGCGCCTTCGGAAGGACCTGCGACTATTCCTCAAAAACTCGAGAAATCGGGAGAATTGCCTCTCGAAGATTCGCCACCTGAAGAAAGTACGCCAGTTCTGAGACGAAAAACGATATAATCAATTGAATGTCGAATAAAGAGACAACTCAAATCACGACGATGAGTTCGATAGAAAAGACTCGATTGCAAGAGTCTATGCTCGGACGCAATTTACAAATCGATTCACCCGAAGAATTAGATTTGGGTGGTTTGCTTTTAAAATCAGGGCTCATCAATGAAGAGCAGTTGGCAAATGCCGTTCAGGTTCAAAAAGAAAGTAATCATCAAAAACGTCTCGGGGAAATTTTAGTTCAATCCAAAATTATTACCGAAGCTCAGCTGCTCGAAATTTTAGCTAAGCAACTTCAGATTCCTTTTGTTCGCTCGATCAATGACAGAGAAATTCCAGAAGATCTGATTAAAAAAGTTCCCACGCGATTTGCGAAAAAATTTCATATTCTTCCGATTGGCTACAAAGACGATGCTGTCGTCGTCGTTAGCTCGGATCCGCTCAATACAACAGTGGCGGATGATATTCGCTTGCTTCTCGAGAAGCCGATCAAGATTGCGGCAGCGGCCTCGTCCGTGATTATGGAAGCGATCAATCGCTCTTACGATCGAGCATCAACCGCAGATTCTGCCATCGAAGATTTAGGTCAAGGTGTGATTGATGATACGGCTTTGCAAGAGCCGGTCGATCTTCTCGACTCTGAAGATGAAGCGCCAATCATTCGCTTAGTGAATTCACTTTTATTTCGAGCTGTGAAAGATCGCGCTTCGGATATTCATGTGGAGCCTTACGAGCGAGAAGTTGCCGTGCGATTTCGAATCGACGGAAATTTATATGACATTTTAAAAATTCCAAAACGACTTCAGAACTCAGTCGGTTCTCGTATTAAACTTTTGGGCTCACTCAATATTGCTGAGAAACGTTTACCTCAAGATGGTCGTATTCGAATCAAGATCGCCGGCAAAGACGTCGATCTTCGTCTCTCCACTGTTCCCACGGCGCACGGTGAGCGGATTGTTTTGCGTCTTCTCGATAAGTCTGCCGTTGTTTTAGATTTAAAAAATCTAGGATTCGAACCCGCGATGCTCAAACAAATGGAAGAGCTCGTGATGAAACCTTTTGGAATCGTACTCGTTACAGGTCCAACAGGTTCCGGAAAAACCACGACACTTTACGGTGCGCTTACAAAAATTAATCGCGAAGATATCAATATCATCACGGTTGAAGATCCTATCGAGTATCAACTCGCAGGCGTCGGACAAATTCAGGTGAATGAAAAAATTGGTCTTACGTTTGCGAACGGACTTCGATCGATTCTTCGTCAAGATCCCGATGTCATACTCATAGGAGAAATTCGAGATCGCGAAACGGCTGAGATTGCCGTGCAAGCTTCACTCACCGGTCACTTAGTTTTATCTTCGATTCACACGAACGATGCTTCTTCATCGATCACTCGATTGGTGGATATGGGAGTAGAGCCATTTCTTGTTTCGACTTCAATCATCGGTATTCTTGCTCAGCGACTTGTTCGTCGTGTCTGCACACATTGCCGCGTCCCCCATCAAGCCACGGCAGCTGAGCTTGCTCGTTTAGGTTTAGAAAAAATTCCTTCGACGGCTCAAGTATTTCGCGGCGTAGGATGCGAATACTGCTATCACACCGGCTACTCAGGGCGAGTGGGTATCTATGAATTGCTGCCGATCGATGAAGAACTTCGTGGCGTAATTTTAAAATCTGCAGACGCTGTTTCTTTACGTCGAGCTGCTATCGCGCGCGGATTCAAACCCATGCGCTACGATGGTCTGAATAAAATTCTTCAAGGCGTCACCACCATCGAAGAAGTTCTCGCCAC
Organism: Deltaproteobacteria bacterium; assembly: GCA_017302715.1. Taxonomy (GTDB): domain Bacteria; phylum Bdellovibrionota; class UBA2394; order UBA2394; family UBA2394; genus JAFLCD01. The sequence goes on along the minus strand of JAFLCD010000015.1, from coordinate 16,830 downwards.
CACTCAAGAAGATTCCCGAATCGAAGACGCGATTTAAAAATTTACGAAAAAAACAAAAAGGAAAAAGATATTTAAGGTCTTTTTCCTTTTTGTTTTTAGATATGTGCGGAAGCAGGCTTAATGATTTTACCGTAAACGTTTACGGTAAAATCTCACGTTTTAAACGCTACATTGACCTCCTAAATTAGCTTCCACATAATTAAGTCATGGCGCAGTTTGAGTATCAGGGGATTAATTCCTCTGGAAAATCGGTTAAAGGAATGGTCACGTCCGACAATCAAGCTGCCGCAAAGTCTCAATTAAGACGTGATGGAATTTTTCCGAGCTTTGTAGGTGAAGTTACCGTCGACTCGCTCGAAAAATCTGGCAGAGGTTTTCGACTTTCCGGGTTTTTTAAGTCCGTGCCGGTAGAAGATTTGGCAACGATGACTCGTCAGCTTGCAACGCTGATTAGTTCGCATGTTCCTCTGGTTGAAGCGCTCTCAGCACTTACCGACCAAGTTGAAAATGAAAAATTAAGAGCGGCGATTTCAAAAGTTCGAACCGAAGTAAATGAAGGAACAACTTTTCATAAAGCGCTAAGTCGCTTTCCGGATATTTTTTCGGATTTATATGTGAATATGGTGGCTTCGGGTGAAAGCTCCGGTGCACTCGATGTCGTCTTGCAAAGACTCGCTGACTTTTTAGAATATCAAGATCGACTGCGAAAAAAAGTGGGCTCTGCTCTTGCCTATCCACTGCTGATGATCGGCGTTGGCTCCATCGCGATTTTGGTTATTTTTACCAAAGTTATTCCAGAGATTGAAAATCTTTTTACAGAGAACAAAGCCACCTTGCCAATGATCACTCAGATCGTTCTTGGAATCTCGCGATTCATTTTATCTTATTGGTGGGCCATGATTTTTATTGTCGGAATCGCGTTCGAAGGAGTTCGCCGATTTTTAGCCTCCGAGTATGGCAGCCGAAAATGGGATGAGATGAAATTAAAACTTCCGATTTTTGGGGACCTCATTCGAATGATTGCGATCTCGCGCTTCACTAAAACTTTAGGAACTTTACTGAAGAGCGGTATTCCCCTTCTCACCAGTTTGAATATCGTCAAAAGCGTTGTCGGCAATCACACGATCATGATGGCTATCGAACAGGCCACGACGGACCTTACCGAAGGGCAAAATATTTCTGATCCACTTAAACGAAGTGGCCAATTTCCTCCCCTCGTCACTCACATGATTTCAGTCGGTGAAAAAACGGGCGAGCTCGAACAAATGCTCGAAAAAGTTGCTGAACATTATGAATACCAAGTCAATACGCGAATCCAAAGCTTCACCGCTCTCTTAGAGCCCATTATGATCCTTATATTAGCAGGTGTTGTACTTGTGATCGTTCTCTCGGTGATCTTACCGATGCTCGAACTCAATAATTCGGCCATTTAATCCAAATCGAGGAGCTGCTTGACCTTGGGACTTCGCATTTGAGAATATCAGTCCATGAAAAAACACGCTCTTCTTCGCTCTTCTCAATCCGGATTTTCGTTTCTTGAGCTTTTGGCAGCTCTTACCATTTTAGCGATTGTTGTTGGTATCGCGGCTCCTGCGATTTTTAAAAATATTGCTAAAGGAAAAACCGAAGCGGCTAAAGTTGAAATTGCTTCACTTGAACAAGCATTGAATTCTTTTAATTTAGATTGCGGATTTTTTCCTTCAACGGAACAAGGTTTAGATGCTTTGATTCATCCACCAACCGTGGGAAGACCTTGTAAAAATTACGACGCCGAGGGTTATTTAAAGAAAAAATCTATTCCTGAAGATCCATTCAAACAAAATTATGTGTATGTTTCTCCAGGAAAACATAATCCTTCTTCGTATGATCTTTATTCGATTGGCTCGGATAATTTAGACGCAACGGAAGATGATATTACGAATTGGTAATATCTCTATTTATCGTACACGCGCTCAAACTGGATTTACGTTTCTTGAAATTTTAGCGGTCGTCGCTTTGATGGCGGTCTTGTTTACACTTGCCATCACTCAGTTTTCGGGAAGTGCGGCACGACTAAGATCAAGTGCTTATCAACTGAGCAAAGATATTCAAGGCACATCGTTTGCGGCGATTAAAAAAGCAAAGGTCATGCGAATTGCTTTTCAAGAGGATAAGCAAACTTATTTTATTCAAGTTTTTGAACCTCCTAAACCCAAACCAAAAGCGGATGATCGAAAAGCGATGGAGGAATGGGAGAATGCACAGAAAGAACTCGAAAATTTAAACGCTATAGATCGCTCGGCCTTAACTCTTTTAGAACGAGGAAGTTTTAAAACTCTAAAAAAACAATCGTTCTCTTATGGGATTCAATTGAAAGAATTTTATTCGACGAGAGCTCAACCAAAAGTCGAAGCCGGAAAATCAGCTGCGGATTCTCAAGAAAAATATATTTTCTTTATGCCTACAGGCGACACAGACCATGCGCTTTTAGTTTTAGAGGGTAGTACGGGCAATACCGACTCTCTTGAAGTTCATCCGCTCACCGCCAAAGTAACCACAAGTCATGGAGAGATCAGCGAAGAAGAGTGGAAAAAGAAGATCAATTCCAAGTAAACTGAGAACCAAATGAAACCCTTTGTTTTTTCGAAATCAGAAAAAAAAGAAAAAGGTTTCACTCTTCTTGAGGTTATCGTCTCTCTCGTCATTTTAGCCGTAGCACTTTTAGGTTTTCATCAAGGTCAAACAAGTAGCGTTCGACTTTCATTAAGATCCGAAAAATTGGCTCAAGCCACGGCACTCGCTCAACAGAAAATGACAGAGACCGAGCTTCAACTTCGTAAGAAAAATCTGGCTTCTTTTCAAGAGGAAGAAAAAGGAGAATTTACAGAGGAAGCTTTTAAAGAATTTAAATGGAATCGAAAATTCGAAAAAATCACATTGAGCTGCTTTTTACCCAAACCTAAGACCGAAGTCGAAGGTCAACAGGGTTACTATGCCATCGCCGAGAAATATTTCGAAAATTCGATGAGAAAAATTAAAGTCACTATCGAGTGGCAAGAAGGAAACAAAACGAGATCTACGCATCTCACTCAACTTTATGTCGATTTTCCAAACATCACGATTCAGTAATCGCATCGTAAATCTTACGAAAGCCTTTACACTCATGGAAATTTTAGCGGCGCTTTTTTTGTTCGCCGTGATGACGATTGGAATTTCTTCGACGATGCGTGAAACCACCATCCTCACCCGCAAAGTAAGTTCTCGAGAGGCCACGGCGTCTTCAGCCATCATCGCCACGGATCGACTTCAAAAAGATATTCAGATGACTTTCAATGAGCCTCCTATTTCGATCTTTAAACTTCTCGAAGGTGGAGTGGGATCAGAAGTAACATTTTCTTTTCTCGATACGCCCATCAAAACTTTATTCGAAAGAAGAACCGCAGGTCTGATCATGGCCAACTACCATCTCGAAAAAGTGGACGATGGTAGCTACAAACTTTTGCGGTCTGAAGTCCCCTACTATAACTATGAAAAATTAAGAGATGCTCCTTCTCAAATTATTGCCGAGGGCGTTTTGAAATTTCGCATCGAAGCTTACGATCATCGCAATGATCGCTGGTTAAAAGACTGGGATAATAAAGGACCAAACACGAATGGTTATTTTCCTAAAGCGGTTCGTCTTTTGATTGAAACCGTAGATACATCTCTTCCCAAAGATGAATGGCAGAAAAAAAGTTTAACGATAACTACCGACTTTTTGATTTTAAATGAGATTGAAACGCGATGAAAAAGAAATCAAAAATTTTTAAGAGATCAAAGAATCCAGGGGTAGCTCTTTTTATTTTATTAACATCGCTGATCGTACTCTCTCTTTTGATTAAAGATTTGATGCAAACCTCGTCCGTACAAGCGAACCGCGCACGAAATGCTGCGGACCGAATTCAAGCTCTCTACACCGCGCGAACAGCCACTAATCTCGCTCGAATTTTTTTAATCTTCGATGCATTCATGGATAAACAGAATAAAGCGAACGCCAGCGATTCAATCAACGACCTCTGGAATCAAGCTCTACCGTTTCCGGTACCCATCAAAGCCATTCAAAGTTTTATGCAGCAAATGCAGGGCGACAATGTTGTCACTCCTCAAGATGATTCAGCCGAAAGCGTAGACAACGAAGATATCATGAAAAAATGCGAAGATTTTTTTGCTGATTTCAATGGCGAAGCTACTGCCAAGACGACGGATCTTTCTTCATTGCTTTACCTAAATTACATGAACGATATTGATGATCCGAAGCAGGATAATTTTAATACTTTGCTGGCACTTCTTTCTCCCAATGACGATTTTAGAAGAGCGCTCTCTGCGCGAAATTTAAATCCAGAAACGATTGTCAGACAAATTCGTGACTATGCCGACGCCGATGATTTTGACGAATCAAAATCCCCAGAGAATTTGCCTTATTTATCCATGCGACTTGACTATGGACCGAAGAATCGAATCTTCACCAATCTCGATGAACTTAAGTTGGTTCCTATCGTGGATGATGAACTTTTTGATTATTTGTCGCACTACGTCAGTGCGTTTAAAAATTCTCCAGGAATGCCGCCACGCGCCAAGCCTGGAAAAATTAATTTAAATACTGTCAGTAAGGATCTCTTTCAGGCGCTTCTGACGATCCCTGGCAGCGAAGAAATGGCAGAGAGATTTATCAAAGATCGGCAAGAGAAAAAAACCATTTATACCGAAGCAAACTTTAGTTCTCTGCTGAAAGAGAAATTCGGCCTTGAAAAGACAGATATTCGAACAAATCTGCTTACGGGGATCTCGGACGCCTTTAAAATAGAGACAGATGCCACGGTCAACCAAGTTCAACTTAGACTCGAAACTTTTATTCCGCGAACACCTGGCCAATCAAAAGTGGAGCCCCCAGCTCTCGTAAGAGTATCACCATGAAATGGATTATCCTCGATTTTGGAACTCATGAACTCAAAGCCCTTCGCGTTTCGTTTGAAGGCCCAAAACTTTTTGTCGAAGATTTTGCAAGTTTTCCAAGTAAGCCTGAATATTTTAAAGGTTTAGGATTCCCCGACGCACAAGCGTGGACAGCTGCGACGATAGGACTCAATGAACTTGATTGGTTAAACTCCGATGAAGACCAAAATGTTATCGCCGCCTTGCCACCTGCTTATCTTGAAGCTCGTTATTTAAGATTTCCATTTCGCAATCAAAAACAGATCGAGAAAGTTTTACCGTTTGAATTGGAATCCACTATTCCTTTTGACGTGGAAGAGATTCAAATTCGAAGTCTTATTTTAGAGCCTGAAACTGTTACCGTTTCGAAAAAAGATTCATTGGTTCTAGCTCTATCTTATAAAAGAGAGCCGATTAAATCTTTTGAAGCCGAACTTAGAAAATTTCAGTTATCGGTGCCACCCGTAACGACTCAAAATCTTGCGCTCTCTTCTCTTCGACATGCCATTTCAGATTTACCTATTTATGGAATCTTAGAAGTGGGACACACCAAAACAAACTTTCTGTTGATGCAAAAATCCGGAAATATTTTAGGCACTCGAACTTTTTGGTGGGGCGGACACTCTTCGAATCCAGAAAATTTTGCAAATTTTGCGAATGATCTTCGACAGACCTTGAAAGGCATGAAAAATGCCGGACTTCAATTTCCAAATCCACTTTCGATATTTACTTTAGGAATGCCTTCGAGGGCTGCCGGATTTTATGAAACGATCGTAGATGCTCTTAAGCCAGAGCTTCAGGTGCATTTACTTCCTTATCCGAAAGAAAAATTATTTAGCCGACAAATTCACGGGCTAGAAAATCTTTCAGATATTGAAAAGGCTTTACCTGCTTTAAGCATCGCACTCGCTCAGCTTCGACTGCATAGATCTAAGATTCCTACTTTTTCTGAGACAGGATTTCAGTTTCAGCAGAATATTAAAAAAATTAAATCAGGATCTTTTTCTCTCTTAAGAAAATTGGCACTGCTTTTAATTGCTCCTGTGATTTACGGCATTTTTCATATGGCCGTTCAGAACCAAGAAAATAAATATCTACTCACCAATCTTTCTCAGATTCTAAAAAATTCTGGTTTTAAATTCGGCATCGAAGAATCCACAGACGATATCGTCAATAAGATGAAAAAAGAATTGGCTGCGAGCCGACGAAAAATCGACCAACTTCATGAAGACAAACAAAGTCCACTCGTCGTTCTGACTCAGATCTCTAAATTGATCCCCACACAACTGACGGTGAATGTGAAAGACTTTAAGGTTACAAGTTCCATGATCAGTCTTACCTCTGAAGTAGCCACTATCGAAGACGCCAATCAAATGGCCGCGGCCTTAAAAGATAAATTTCCCAAACTTAAAATGGGAGCCATTTTATCCTGTACCGGCAAAAAAGATTGTAAAAGTTTTACGATCGAAATCGAAAGAGAGAAAAGCTCATGATGACGATGATTTTAAGATGGCGGGATAAAATCGCCGAGCCTCTCGATGAATGGCAGGAAAAAATTCGCCAGCAATGGATCTCTCTCAATCCACGAGAGAGAATGGTGCTTTCGATTTTGGCCGCTATCATGGTTCTTTTAATTGCAGCTTTAATCATCAAAGAAGGTGCAGGATTTTTTCTTCGTCAGGCCGGTAAGGCAGAAAATAATTATAAAAATATCGAACGTATTCAAAGATTATCGGATGATCTTCTTAAACAACGTGCCGATATTTCTCGCTATGAAATGTTAAAAACCAAGCGCGGAGAATCTTTTAAGCTTTCAAGTTTTCTTGAAGGCGAAGCAAGTAAATCTGGAATAGTCATTTCAAAAATGGCTCCGACCAAAGTAAAAGCGATTTCTGATTACGGCGATGAAGAATGGGTTGAAATTCAATTTTCGAAAGAGACTAACTTAGATTCCTTACTCAAATTTTTAACTCGTGCAGAAGAAGGTTTAGGAGTTCGCCTCGTTGAACTTTCGATTAAGCCAGATTTTGCCAACCCCACCAACCTTGAAGTCATCGCCACCGTCGCCAATATCAAAGAATTATGAGAAATATCATTCAAACTATTTTGTTAGGCCTCGCTCTTTTTATCTTTTTTCTCATTTTTACTTTTCCCTTTTCAAGATTAGGACCCAAAGTTCAAGTCGCTATCGAAAATGGATTTAAAAACTTTATGCAGACACCGGTGAATTGCGATTTGGATGGATTCAATTATTCTTTTCCCTTTGGAATCAAATGGAAAAATTTAAGTTGCCGCAATTTGCGAGATTCCATTTTAGAAGTATCAAATGGAAATTTAAGTTTTTTTCCCTCTCAAAAAGTATCTGGACAAATTGGAGCAGGAAAATTTCAGATTTCGACGGATATAGGAATTAAAAAATCTCCCTCTCGAGTTTCAGCGCAACTTGACAGCATTCCAATGGAAAAAATTTCTCCATTGGTGATGGTTCTTGTCGCCCGTGCCAATCCGCTGTTACCGCGCGATATGAAGATGACAGGAAAGCTGCAGGGAAAAATGGATTGGCCTTTAAAAAATTTAAGCAAAGAATCTGGCGCGCTCGATTTAAAATTTGATGCACTGACCTTGCCCGAGCAATCTTTACTAAGACAAATTGGGTTAAAGAATTTGGTGTTTTCGAAAGCCGATATCAAGGCCAATCTTAATTTAGGAAAATTAACGTTTACCGACACCGCTTTTCTCTCGCCTCATCTTTCAGGAAAAGTAGACGGACAAGCTGACCTTCAAGATGACCTCGCTAAATCTACCGCGAGCCTTAATTTAAAATGGAAAGTTCAAAGATCAGATGCCATGCAAAGCTCTATGTTAGGAGCTATTTTATTGGCCGCTCCATGCCCTTCTCCAGACTCTGAAGGTTTCTGTACACGTCGAATCAATCGGCTAGCCGATTTAGGCATATAAGAGCCCCTTTTAAGTGCCCGCAGCCGTGATTGACCCGCTCAATCTTATGCACTATGTAGGCGCGCATGCTGACTCTCCATCTTTATCGCTTTGGCGAACGAATTCAGTCTCTGACGACTGATAAAAATGTTTTAAAATTAGGTCGCGGATTTGATTGTGATCTTGTTCTGCATGATCCCACTATTTCTCGCACTCACTGCGTTCTTTCAAAAAAGGAATCCGGCTGGTTACTTGAAGATTCGTCAAAGAATGGCCTGATGTATGATGGCGACAAAAAAATTGAAGAAAGACTTCGTCTTGAAACAGGCAAGCGTTATGAATTAGGCAGACTTTTCTCTTTTGAAATTGAAAATGTAAAACCTGCGCCGCTGACAGAACCCACTCTCATCACGACTCTTAAACCCACTCAACTCATTTCGCTCGATGAAGAAGCAGGCAAAATGCGAATCGGAACCGCCGAAGTGAGTGGCCAAGATCTTCAAGGTAAATCTTATAAGAAAAATTTAGAAAGCGGAGCGCTTTCGATTGGAAGTCACGAAAGTAGCGATCTGAGATTTAATTCATCCGAAATTTCTCAGTTCCATTGCAGAATCGATTTTAACGGAAAAGATTATATTTTAAGCGATCTCAATAGCACCAATGGCAGCTTGATCGATGGAGTTAGTATTTTAAAAGCAAAGCTCCCGGCGAAAACAAAAATTACAGTCGGACCATTTGAGATCTTTTTTCAAATTCAAGAGACAGAAATCGACATCATTCCAAAAAATTCAAATCATTTTATGGGAATGGTTTCTCAACATCCTCGAATGAAGAAAACATTTTCTCTCATTGAAGCCATTGCTTCTACCGAAGCTCCGGCTTTTATTTCTGGCGAAACCGGCACAGGAAAAGAACTTGTTGCAAAAGCCATTCATACTTTGTCTCGCCGCTACCACTCTTCATTTGTGGCGATTAATTGCGCAGCTTTGCCTAAAGATTTAGTAGAGTCAGAACTTTTTGGTCATGAAAAAGGTTCATTTACGGGAGCAGCGCAAACTCGAATTGGAGCTTTTGAAGCCGCCAATAAAGGAAGTTTATTTTTAGATGAAATCGCAGAGTTAGATTTTTCATTGCAAGGAAAGCTCTTAAGAGTTTTAGAAACTGGCGAAGTTAAACGTGTTGGCGCAACGATGCCTATTTTTAGTTCAGTGAGAATTATCTCGGCGACTCATAAAGATTTAAAAAAAGAAGTTCTCGAAGGAAGATTTAGAGAAGATCTTTATTATCGCCTTCATATTGCACCGATCTCCCTGCCGCCACTACGAGAACGAATCGACGACCTCGTAGTGCTCGTTCCTCATCTCCTCAAGCAACTTCATCTCGACTACGAAGCAGATACTTTAGTTCTCGATGGGTTGAGAGAACATTTATTTCCTGGAAATATTCGAGAACTCAAAAATATTTTGCAGAGAGCCGCCATCGAATACGAAGTTCAAACTTCAAGTAATCCTAAAACCAAGGATAAGATTCTGCGCAGTAGACATTTTCATTTCTTAAAGTCTTTTAGTGATATTCGAGATCCCGAAACGGTGAATGAATTTGCAGAACGCGATCGAATTGAACAAGCGATGAAGCAAATGAACTTTAGCCAATCGAAGGCTGCAAGATTATTGGGAATGCCGCTGAGTACGCTAAACGACAAAGTCCATCGCTATGCGATCGTCAGACGAATCGCTAGTTAGGTGAACCTAGCAAAAGCACTTAATGCGCTTGTGCCGATGTATTTGTATTCGCTGTCGGAACTCCCGCCGAATTCGCAGATGAAATCGAGGTTGTCTTATCTCCAAAGCCCTGACCTTCAGTAATATTCATCACGATCACAGTCATTCCATTCACGGTCACCGCGTTTGGAACACATTCGCCTGGCTTCGCGCATAAATTTCCTGAAGTCGAAGCGGGAGTAACGGTTGGAATCAACCCAACCGCCGAACATGCGCTTCCGTTGGTCGACATCGCATACGAAGTAATATGCATTAATGCATTTGGAGCTGTGACTGTTCCCGCAACATTTACCATCCCGAGCGGAGTCGTTACAGGATCCAAAGTTGCTGCCGATTTTACAGGCGTTAGAACATTAGGACCTGTCGCCACCAAGTGCGCCTGAATTTGAACAGCATGCTCAGGATCGTAAGTGGCAGTCGCTGTTAATAAGGGTTGCGCTATTCCGTTGGCATTCACTTTGCTCGCATCTAAATAAATATTATTGGCTGTAATCTGCGCGAGAACTTTATTTCCGCCGCAATTACCGGAGGCCGAATTTCCATAGACGGTTGCCGAATTACAATTTTGTGATGCGCCTGAACTCAAAAACTTATTGGCACTCGTTACAATCGGCTTCGTGACGATCACATCTCCCGTCGTGATCAAATGAAATGGAGTTGTCGCCGAAGGTGCACCGAATTGAATCATCTGGTCATCGGTGGCTACATCGATCGTTACTCCTGAATCAGTTGGAATAGGAAAACTAACCGAATTCGTTCCCGAACACTGAGCCGTCAAAGTCGCACCCGCAATCGAAGCCGAGCAACCCGTTCCTCCTAATATATGGAAGTGCGCAGCATCCGACTTACTTTGCACAGCGTTCATTTTTGAAATGACTGATTCTGCGATTTTCAAATCAGGAGTCGGCGAATCACAACTTAAAGACGAAAGATTTTTTACAACAGGAACTTGTAAAATATTCGCCGTCGCTAAATTGGATAAAAGATTTCTCTGTTGCCAAAGATTATGAAGCGCATTGTAAGCATTGATGTAAGCCGTACGATCCGCAGCTACAACAGCATCATAAGGATTAACAAATCCTGGAGGACAAACAACCGTTCCTCCTCCATTTGTACTCATCGATGTTCCACCGCTTCCCATCGTCATAGTGGAATTCACGACGGAATAACTCACCGAGGAAAATGTAAAAAACAGAATAACCAAACTTAATTTAATTTTATGAATGAGATTATTCATCGACGGCTATACCTCCTACTTGAGTGCAGTTTTGATATCGATAAGTTGCCTGCAGGCCCAAGTCATTCAAATATTTATTCCATGCAGTGAGATAAGCAGCTTTTGCCGTAGCTAAAGATGCTTGATAAGTTGCTGTAGAAATTGTGTCAGACGCCGAAGTAGCTCCTGATACGTTTTGAATATCACAGGTATTTAATTTTTGCGCCTTGGATTGAAAGGCTAAAAGCTCGGCAGAAGATCCTCCCGGACAAAGTGTATTCGTGAAAGCCATCTGATTAGAGTCAGTAGCATCCCACTGCGCGCCCGAAGGATTGAGAGGAAGTTGATCAGGAGTTGTGCCACCTGTCATCACCGGATCGGAAGTCAGTGCGGGACGAATCCCTAAGCCATAATTTACATTCGTCTGAGTCGAAACATTATAGAGATAGAGATTTGCGGCGAGGGTACTCGACATATGAGTTCTATCGCCGTCGCATTTTGGGCAAACGAACGTCGCTACAACCTCATTATTACTTCCAAAAACTTTTGAAGCAGCAATTCCCGATCCCGTAGGACTGGTGACCGATCTCCAGTTTCCAAATTTATTTATTTGCAAATCTGAAAACTGACTGACGTTATGTTTTACTTCAGTCAAAATAATTTTAACGAAAGCTTGATAGTTATCTTTATTCGACATTCGCGAAGTCATCGCCTCGGCATTCTTTGTGCGATTGATAGACTTGACGATCATTGCTACACCCACCGTCATCACCACGGCTGCAAATGCTGCTGAGACAACAAGAAAGACGGAGCCTCTTTGGCTTTTTCCCCAAGTTTTTTTGAATCCATGATTTTTCATACTACACCCTCTTTGCTTACGAAAAAATTAACTCGCACCTGTGTAGTTCGATGGCATGGCAGATATATGCGAAATATATCGAACCTTTCCGTCGACTACGCTCGGAATATGCGGATTAAAATTAGCTGGCATTGCTAAATCTTGCGCAGACTCCAAAACAATTTCTGCATGAATGGCGACAACTTCATTCCAGTTGCACTGAGCCGAAGTCGTCGCATGAGCAAACCAACGTGAATTTGTTTTCGATGCGCAATCAGCCGAAGTTGTTGAATCAGTCGTCAAAAGACCATATCGAATTTGCATGGATGCCGCGTGATCCGAAATTAAAACAGTTTGACCGTTTGAGTAGCGATAGAGCCCTGTAGTCGCCACTCCGTTTCCGATCGTGTAGCGAATACGCTGCACTCGATAAATTTTTGGAACATTCGTCGGATCTGTAAGTAACGCTGTTTGCATTTCCGCAATCGCTGTATTGCTACATGAATCTAAAGTGACAGTGGACAACTGACTTCCAACTGAACCGCTTACAGAAATCGTTCCCGAAACTTTAAAAAGTTCGGCGGCAGAACCCGATACCATCACAAATAAATCTTCTGCTAAAGTTTGAGTTGGCGAAAAATCTCCGCTCACCACGATGGAGCCACAAGTTCCTCCAGGAGTTATGGTGGATAAGTCAAAGAGCGAAGAAGTCGAAAGAGTCGACATGATCACAAAAAGTTGAATGCCGTCTGAAGTCAGCGAAGAAGAATCGGCAAATGGTTGCGGTAAAATTCCGTAAGTTTTTGTACTTTGAAAATTCGTTCCACCAATCGTGGTCGTTCCCGAAAGATAAGCGGCGTTTCGAATATCGCTCACCAAAAGCTGGCTGACTTGCTGAGCTTCCACAGCGAATTCTGTCGCTGCATCCGACTGCTGACCTTTACGTTGAAAACTATAAAATGCATACATCGAGCCGCTGACCACCACCGAAAAAAGCAGGGCCGAAATCATCAGCTCGACAAGAGTAAATCCCCTATTTCCTAACGCCCTGCACATATAAAAATTATACCAGTTCTTCACAAGTTTTTTGGAAACGCGCCTAAGATTATAGATTCGGCTCCATCTTACTATTTTTCACAGCAAACTTCTGACTCTGCTATTTTTATCGACTAGAAATTTAGCGATGGTAAAACTTAGAAATGACCGATTTAAGAAGTTCCACAGGCAGTCCCGAGGCTGCGGAAGCCCTCTCTCAGATTATTCGATCTCGACGAACATGTAAAAATTTTGACGCTGCGTCCTTAAGTCGAGAGAGCATCGAAAAGCTTCTTGAGCTAGGTGTTCAGGCTCCGAATCACCGCTTAAATGAGCCCTGGAAATTTAGAGTGATCACTAAATCGGGAACAGAAAAATGGCTCACCTCTTTTAAGGCTCAAGTAAAAGCCGATGAAATGCCAAGCTTTGATAAATATTTTGAAAAGCTTCCTAAATTGGGAGCGGTCGTCGTCGTTACAAATCTTAAAGATGAGAACCCAATCGTCGATTTAGAAAACTATGCGGCAGCTTGCTGTGCAGTACAAAATATTTTACTCGCTGCCACTTCAATGAATATCCAAAATTTTTGGAGCACGGGAAAATTCTTTACTCATTCGGCTTCGCTTCAGTTTTTAAAAATTTCAGTCACTGAAAGATTTGTAGGAGCTCTTTGGTTGGGTAAGGGTGAAGTGCCAACGGGCAAACCAAGAACTCCCGCTAAAGAAAAAACGATTTGGATAGAATAATTATTTTTGAATGCAAGCGCATTCAACTCTTTCACCCACAGTGACATAGCGACAATCTGTTTTACTTCCACAAGTGCATAAATTTTCAGGAATTGCTTCAGCCGACAAACATTCCATTTGAGTGGGACAAACAATTTCTCCATTCACAACCGAAGTCGGGCAACACTCCACGCTATACATTTCTGCTTTTGTTCCATCTTCGCAAAACGGATTCATATATTCACTCTCGGGAGGAATGACATAGGAGTCTTTGCATTTGAAACACGAATCTTGATAGTGACACTTCACTGGATTGTTAAATTTCTGAACCATGGCGGAGCGACACCAATATTTTTCACCTTGGTAGACGCCCTCCTCTTCAACAACGGGAGCATGTACGGGCTCCGGCTTTTTTTCAACAGGCGCAGGTGTGGGCAGTGGCGCAGGCTCCGCGACTTGCTCATGAATATTTTTATTTAAGTATTTCGAATAATCTTCGCTGTCTGTTTTTAATTCTTTTTTTAGAGCTTTTTGCACACTCTCTTTTTCAATTCGAGGACGAGCTTCAGAAAATTCTGAACTCATTCCAGAAATCAGCAAATAAAATATGCCGCCGATCAAAACTAAAAGAACTCCCGCTAAAAAATGAAACTTCATTCAGGTTTATTTCTTTTTATGATCCAATGAATCTGCGAGGCGATTAAATTTTTCAGCGAGGTCGACAAATAAATCGTCTTTTCGAAGTTTAAGATGCTTCAACTCCCCGGCTTGCTCACATTTTTCAAGATGCCTAGCTAAAGCAAAAACGGGGCCGGCGATTCTTCGACTAAAGAGAAAAGATTGAAAGGCTGCAAGCCCGAGTAAAATCAAAACTAAACCGACGATCATATAGAGTCCCAAAATAGTTTGCTTTTGAAGAAGCTCCATAAAGGTCTCGCTTAAAAGACCTGCGACATTGCTTATTTCGCGAACAACCAAACGATACCAAAGAAAAAGTCCAGCTCCTAAGACGCTTAAAAACACAGCGGTATAAAAAACAAAATTAAAAAGGAACCAACGTTGAAAACTACTGAGAACTAAAAGTCGTGAACGGGATTTCATAACGACTATTGCAACGAACTCAAACCCAAAAGGCAACCTTTTCGATTTCAGGTGTAGACGCTTCTTGCGAACGCCTGATAATTTAACGGAATGAAAATTCATGAGTATCAAGCCAAAAATCTGCTGAAGGATTTCGGCGTTCCCATCTCTAAGGGGTTTGCCATTCAAAATTTAAATGAACTCGATGGAGTTTATAAGAATCTCGGCGGAGGAGTCGTCGCCGTAAAAGCACAGATTCACGCTGGTGGTCGCGGAAAAGGAGGCGGAGTCAAAATCGCCAAATCTGAAGCCGATATGAAAAAATTCGCCGGCGAAATTTTGGGAATGAATTTGATCACTCATCAAACGGGGGCCCAAGGACAAAAAGTTCGCTCTCTCTATATTGAAGCGGGCACTGCCATCGCTAAAGAAATGTATCTCGCTGTTTTGCTCGATCGTGAGACTTCTCGATTAACTTTAATCGCTGCCGCTGAAGGTGGAATGGATATCGAAGAACTCGCTGCGAAGAGTCCTGAAAAGATTTTAAAATTTCAGATCGATCCAACATTGGGCTTTCGTGCTTTTCAAGGTCGACTTTTAGGATATGGCCTAGGCATTCCAGATTCCACTCACACGGAGCTCATCAAACTTTGTCAGTCTTTGGTACGCGCCTATATGGAACTCGATGCGAGCTTAGTTGAAATCAATCCACTTGTTTTGAATAGCGAGAATCGCCTCATCGCTCTCGATGCAAAAATGACTTTTGATGACAACGCTCTTTATCGTCACAAAAATATTTTAGAACTTCGCGATGTAAACGAAGAAGATGCTCTTGAACTTGAGGCAGCCGAGACGGGCCTCAATTATATTTCTTTAGATGGAACGGTAGGTTGCATGGTGAATGGCGCGGGCCTTGCGATGGCCACGATGGATGTCATCAAGCTTGCGGGCGCGGAACCCTCTAACTTCTTAGATGTCGGCGGCGGCGCAAACACCGAACAAGTCACCAAAGCTTTCCAAATTATTTTAAAAGATAAAAAAGTTCGTGCGATCCTCGTCAATATTTTTGGCGGGATCATGAAATGCGATATTATTGCGAACGGAATTTTAGAGGCCGCGAAGATAACCAAACTCTCACTGCCTCTCGTGGTGAGACTTCAAGGCACGAACGCAAAAGAAGGTTTAGCGATTCTAGCGAAGTCCGGACTCAAAATCGATACTGCTGAAACCATGGCTGAAGCAGCTGAAAAAGTTGTGAAAGCTGCAAAAGGATAAAACATGTCTATATTAATAGATAAAAACACCAAAGTTATCGTTCAAGGTATCACCGGAAAAACCGGATGGTTTCACGCTAAACAATCTCTCGACTACGGAACTCAAGTCGTCGCCGGAGTCACTCCCGGAAAAGGCGGAACTTTCATGGAAGAAACCGTTGGCGATAAAAAATATAAAGTTCCTGTGTTCAACACCGTCAAAGAGACTGTCGAAAAATTTGGCGCAACAGCCACCGTGATTTTTGTTCCACCTCCTGCTGCAGCCGATGCGATTTTAGAAGCTGCGTTTGCAGGCATCAAACTTATCGTCACCATCACCGAAGGAATTCCCGTCAACGATATGATTTCGGTCAAAGCCGAACTTCAAAAACGCTCAGCTGAATGTTTAGTGATCGGTCCCAATTGCCCAGGTGTTGTTACCATTGGCGAATGCCGAATGGGAATTCAACCGGGATCGATTGGTAAACGTGGAAAAATTGGAATTCTTTCTCGCTCTGGAACTTTAACCTACGAAGCGGTTGATCAAGTCACACGCGTAGGTCTTGGCGCCACCACTTGTGTGGGAATCGGCGGAGATCCTATTCACGGGGCTAATTTTATTGATATCTTGAAACGTTTCAAAGACGACGATGAAACCAAAGGCATCGTGATGATCGGCGAAATCGGAGGCTCCGAAGAAGAAGAAGCCGCCGAGTGGATTCAAAAAAATCTCAAAAAACCAGTCGTGAGTTTCATCGCTGGGGCCACCGCTCCTAAAGGAAAACGAATGGGTCACGCCGGCGCGATTATTTCGGGCGGCAAAGGCACAGCTCAAGCCAAGATGGCGGCACTCAAAAAAGCCGGAGTACGGGTGGTCGATAACCCCTCGCATATCGGCCAGGCGATGCTTGAATTAGTGAAGTAGAGATAAATTTTAATTTTTAAGAAGTTCAAGAACGAGACGCATATCTATATTCGAGTGACTTAAAACATTGGCCTGATTTTCTTTTAGAAT
>JAFLCD010000014.1 GCA_017302715.1 Deltaproteobacteria bacterium | reverse complement strand
GAGAGACTCGCGTTGAGTCAAAAGAGTAGATTCAGAAAATTCTAAGCGACTTAATTGTCCGCCAATAAGCGAGCGCTGCTCTGAAATATTATCGAGCGCATTACTTAAAATTCCTAAAAGCCTCTGCGCTTTTGATTGAGTCGTCACTGAAATATCTGAAACACCAGAGGAACTACCAATGTCATTGAGATAGTACGACAGCGTCGTGGAATTTGTCGCATCTCTAGAGATGATATCAAAAGCCTCATCCCCGTTGAGATCGGCCAGAGTAAGGTTACCATAAAAAGTTGTGCCGGTCGTTTGAGAGAGAAACGAAAAAGTTCCATCCCCTCGACCTTTGAGAACCTGTGCACGACCGGTAAAAGTTGAAGCTCCTACGAGATCGAGAATATCGTCATTGTCGACGTCGGCAATTCCGATCGTTCCATTCCAAGAACTCCCGACAGTCGAAGACGCTGAACTAAAGTTGCCGCCACCTGTTCCCAGATAAATTTTAGCTCCTACGCCAACGACCCATGCCGACTGAACGAGATCTAAGACCCCATCATTATTTAAATCTCCAAGTTCCAAGCCATATACGGATGCGCCTGTGGCAATCGTCGCGCGAGATTGAAAAGTTCCATCGCCATTACCTAAAAATTTAGAAATTGTTCCGGCAGAATCTCCGGCGACAATATCAAGTTGACCATCATTATCAATATCAGCGAGTGCCATATAAGCGGGAGTGACTGTTAAATCCACCGACGTCCGCGTTTGAAATGACCCATCTCCATTTCCTAAGAAAATGCCGATGGTCGTTGAACCATTTTCTGTAACTGCAAAATCTTGATTGCCATCCTTATCAAAATCTCCGACGCGAATTTTCGAAGGAGTGGTGCCGGTAGATACGGTTGTTCTCGATTGAAAAGTTCCATCGCCGTTACCCAACGAAAGAGAGACGGTTGTTGAAGATGAATCGCTATTGATAACATCGAGATTTCCGTCGCCATCAAAATCGGCGAGTTTTACGTCTCTCGGTAGAGAGCCTACATTGATCACGGAGCGAGAACCAAAAGTATCTGCCGAAGAATGTAGAAATACTGAAAGAGTGGTTGTTTGAGTATCCACCGCAACCATATCGGCATAGCCATCGCCATCGAGATCGCCGACTGCCGTCGAAGAAGAGGGACCAGCAGCTCCCAATCCGGGCGTTAATGTGGCGCGAGTTGAATAATTTCCTGATGCGCCAATTTTGGTAAAAATCGACGCAGAATCTACAGATCCCAGGTTGAAATTAAAATTATCAATAGCATCTCGACTGACTTGAATTCTGCGATCCAGAAGGTTGCCATCAAAAAGACGTATGCCATTAAAATTTGAAGTCGCCATGACTCGCTCGAACTCCGAATAAAGTTGGTTCAATTCAGAATTTATAGTCGTCCTCATACTTGATGAAATAATTCCGTTTGAAGCTTGAACGGCTAGCTCTCTCATACGCTGCACTATTTGCGTTTGCGATTCGAGAACACCATCGGCGACTTGAAGCAGAGAATTTGCATGAGTGACATTCAAAGCCGCCCGAGCTTGAGTCTTGATTTGAGTATCCAGTTTTGTTCGAATCGCCAGACCAGCAGCATCGTCTTTTGCCGAATGGATTCGTTCACCCGTACTTAAACGAGCCAAAGCTTTTTCAATCGCTTTTAGCGACTGAGAAAGTTGGCGCTGTGCCAAGAGCGAGAGATGGTCAGAATTAATTCTCAACATTCTCTCCTCTTGAAAGCGGTGCGTCTAAGTTTTTATAAATGCGCAACATTCATTTGCATGTCGGCGTCATGCCTTAAAATTCGCTTTAAAATCCGCTGACGCCCCGCGATATTTCTAAATCTTTTCATCACTTAGCCAGAGATGCTGAAAGCGCGTCTGCGCCCCGCACCAAACTCACCTCTGAAGCTTCGCGAATTGAAAGTCTTGTGCTAGAACCCCTGCATGGAAAGAACTTTAAGCATTATTAAACCAGACGGCGTTAAACGAAACCTTATCGGAAAAATCTTCGAAAGATTTGAAACCGCCGGTCTTAAAATCCTCGCTATCAAACGAGTCACTTTAACCAAAGCCCAGGCAGAAGGATTTTACTCTGTTCACCGCGAACGCCCCTTCTTCGCATCCCTCGTCTCTTATATGACGAGCGGTCCTGTGGTGATTTCTGTTTTGGAAGGCGAAGGCGCCATCAAAAAAAATCGCGATATCATGGGAGCTACGAATCCAAAAGACGCCGCTAAAGGCACGATTCGCGCCGACTTCGCTGAAAGCATCGAAGCGAATACCGTTCACGGCAGCGACGCTCCTGAAACAGCGGCTTTTGAAACACGATATTTTTTCAACGCTTTTGAATTGCAATAATTTTTTATGAATCCAGCGATCGTCCTATCCGATCAACCAGTCATTGATTTCTTTAATTTAGAAATCGAAGAAGCCGAGCGCACAGTTGGCGAGCTGATCGGAAAAAAATTTCATGGCAGTAGTTTTGCTTCGTATGTTTACAAACACTACCAAGCTAAGACGGACGAAATGTTTAGCATTCCTGCCGACGCTCGCGAAAAAATAAAAGACCTCGTTGATATTTCTCCATTGCCGATTCTTAAAAAACAAATCTCCGTCGATGGAACCGTGAAGTTCTTGCTTCAAGTTCAAACCCCCAAAGGTCCTGAACAAATTGAATGTGTTTATTTGCCTGATCCTGAGCGAGTGACTTTATGTGTGAGCTCTCAAGTCGGATGCAAGATGGCCTGTAAATTTTGCCTCACCGCACAGCTTGGATTTAAGCATTCGCTTACCGCTGGAGATATTGTTCGACAAATTTGGACCGTCGAGCAAGAGCCCGAACTTCGCAGAATCACAAATATTGTCTTCATGGGAATGGGCGAACCTTTCGATAATTTTGACGAGGTAAAAAAAGCGACTCGCATTCTCACCCATCCCAAAGGTTTTAATAAATCCGCCAGAAAAATCACGGTTTCAACGGTGGGCATTGTTGAAAAAATAAATGCTCTTACGAAAGAAGATCCTTTCAAACTTGCGATTTCTTTGAACGGAACCACCAACGAAATTCGCTCGAAGATCATGCCCATCAATAACCGATGGAAAATCGAAGAGCTGATGTCGGCGTGTCGCGAATATTCAAAGCGCACCAACAAACGAGTCACCTTCGAATATATTTTAATGAAAGATGTAAGCGATTCTGTCGAAGATGCTCATCGCCTCGGAAAACTCACCGCCGATATTTCGTGTAAAATTAATTTAATTCCCTACAACGAAAGTCCGTTCACCGAATTCAAACGCCCCTCAGACGAACAAATCGCAAAATTCCACTCCACCATGCTTCAGTACGACAATGCCGTTTTCACTCGCAAAAATCGCGGCAACGATATTTTCGCCGCCTGCGGAATGCTCAAAAAGGTGGATGCCGCCGCTAAGCCCGCTAGCTGATCCACGCGCTGGGCACTTATACGCTGATTTTACGCATCTTGAAATTTCATGAAATTTCTGTATAATGGGGACATGGCAACGAAATTAGTAAAATTTAGTGGTCAAATAGACGCTGCAATCAAAAAGGAATTGGAAGCCTATGCTAAAGAGACCGGCCAAACTCTCTCGAGCGTTTATTCTGAAATGGGTAAACAATTTCTTAAAAGTCGTAGAGTTCGACCTGAAGTTATGCGTTACGCAGAACAAGTCATTCGTGAAAATCGAGAATTGCTTGAACGTCTCGCGAAATGAATATTGTTTATCTCACTTCTGATGAAGTCCTAGAAATTCATGAGCTGTTGATCAAAGAATTCGGCGGGCAAGCGGGAATTAGAGATCGTGGCTTATTAGAGAGTGCTCTGCATCGCCCCCAATCCGGCTATTACGAAAATCTATTCGAGCAAGCAGCCGCTTTAATGGAATCTCTCGCTTTAAATCACGTCTTTTTAGATGGAAATAAAAGAATTTCTTTTTCGGCAACAAAAGTTTTTCTTTTAGCAAATGGTTTTCATTTACAGGTTGAAACAGAAGAAGCTGAAAGATTTCTCATCGGCGAAATAATTAAAAATCGCTGCGAACTTTTAGCAACAGCGGCTTGGTTAAAAAAATATTCTAAGCCCTATAAATAGCCGCTAATCCCCTCTTATTCCAGAGGCTCCGCCCCATATGCCTGCTCCTTTAAAATTTAAGCTAAAATAAGACATGCTCTCGTATACGGCCCTTTATGCTCTTTTTGCAGTGGCTTCAATCGCGTTGTTCAATGCGCTCATTTTGCTCTCTCGCTATATCACGCAAACAAAGCAACCTCCGGCCGACGAGGACTTTGAAAAATTATTTAACGAACGAAATCAACTTCAAAACCAATTTGAGCAGGAACATCAAGAAGCCCTGACCCTTCAAGCGAAAGTTCAAAAACTTGAGACAGAGCTTCAGAAAGCCGAGGAAAGTTTGAAAGTAAAAATCCAAGAAATAGAAAATCTAAATAAACCACCCGCACCAGCTGCAGCTCCTGCACCAACCGAGGCTAAAGCCAGTTAAAACCCAACTCCTGCTCCATTGACCATCCAAAGAAGCTTAGGTATTTTGAAAACACCATGATTTCAATGGCCCTCATATTAATCGCTTTAGTCTTTGCTTTTTTTGGCGCTGGCTTATTTCAGCAGAAAAAGACTTCGGGTTTTGAGGAATTTAAATTTAACAAAGAAGGTTCAAAAAAGTTTTCGATCGTCAGCTCGCTGAGCTTGATGCTTCATCCGATTCATTTTTCGGTCAGTCGAAAGATTGATCCGTTACGTCTACGCTTTAGACCGTTGATGAGATGAAATTCTGAAATAACTTTTTGAACCTCTGAAACGAAAGGTTTTTTGAGGTGTCGAAAGAAATTTTAATCAATGCCACTCCCCAGGAGACGCGCATTGCCCTAGTCCAAGATAAAAGAGTATCGGAGTTCTTCTTCGAACGAAATGCCGACAAAGGCATCATCGGAAATATTTACAAAGGAAAAGTCGTACGTGTGCTTCCTGGAATGCAGGCGGCCTTCGTTGATATCGGTCACGAACGCGCGGCATTTTTATATGCCGGAGATTTTCATAAATCGAAGCATAATGTCGAAGATCTCGACCTCGATGAGGAAGAAAATCTCGAAAATAACGAGAACCGAAGACGACGCCGTGGCTACGAACCCGTTCCACCGATTGCCGAACTGGTTCGCGAAGGCCAAGAGATCCTTGTTCAAGTAGCCAAAGGGCCGATTGGCACCAAAGGTGCTCGCCTTACCTGCCATATTTCGCTTCCCGGTAGAAATTTGGTCTTTATGCCGACGCTTAAACATAACGGCGTCTCTCGAAAAATTGAGTCGTACGATCTTCGCAAACGTTTAAAAAAGATCATCGATAATTATCGAACCAAAGAAGGCGGATTCATTGTTCGAACCGCCGCATCTTCGGGCATCAACGAAAGACACATCAAATCAGACGTCGATTATTTATTAAACCTCTGGAAAAAAATCGGACGTAAATTTCAATCGAGTTCCGCTCCTCAGCTTTTGCACTACGATCTCGACTTAACCACTCGTGTAATTCGCGATTTCTTAGACGATGATATCGAAAAACTGATTGTCGATTCTCGATTTGAACATCGACGACTTTTAAGATTTATCCGAAATTTTAATCCTGCTCTTCGAGATAAGGTAGAACTTTATCAAGACGATACTCCTCTTTTCGATCGCTATAATATTGAGCAAGAAATTCATCGTATATTAAGTAAGCGCGTCTGGTTAAAAAGCGGTGGCTATTTGATTATCGAAACCACCGAAGCGCTGACATCGATCGATGTAAACACGGGCCGCTTCGTCGGCAAAAAAACTTTAGAAGAAACCATTCTTAAAACAAATATCGAAGCTGCTGAAGAAATCGTTAAACAACTTCGCTTAAGAAATATCGGTGGAATCATCATCATCGACTTCATCGATATGGAACGAGATTCTTCGAAAGAACAAGTTTATCGATTCCTCGAAAATTTATTGCGCGAAGATAAATCGAAGACGACGATTTTGAGAATTTCAAATCTCGGTCTGGTTGAAATGACTCGAAAACGATCTCGAGAATCTGTGCTTCGCTATATGACTGAGCAATGTCCAACTTGCGAAGGACGAGGTTTTATCAAGAGCCGCGTTGCCGTTGCTCATCAAGTGTTGCGAGATATTCGTCGTGAGCTGCCTACTCTTCAGGAAGACCACGTCTATGTGACGATGCATCCTGATGTGTATGCGCTGCTTAAGTCTTACGAAAATGAAAATTTGGTCGCGATGGAAAAACAATTTCAAAAAGGAATTCGATTAGTAGCGGATCCCAATTTCCATCTTGAGCAAGTCTCTCTCGTTTCTGGAGATCTACCTAAAGGCAAAGTGGCTCCGCTGCCTCCACTCGTCAGTCCTAAAAAAGTGGCGCGAGTTGAAGAAGACGATGAAGACGATCTTAAAGAATACGAAGCCGATGTCGCGGCGATTAAATCCAATCGCGAAGCTAAGCAGAGAGAGATAGAAGAAATTGCTGCTCGAGCCGCTGCTGAAATGGCGCGCGCTGAGGCCGATGAATTGCCTGACGCTGAAGATGCGCCCGATCTCGAAATCGAAGCTCCTGTCATTCGCTCCAAAGAAGAAGCGGAGAAAAAAGAAACGAGCTGGGAAGCGGAGGATGCGGACGTAGATGTAGATGGCGAAGATGAAGATTCGACAGCTCAGTCTACGAACCCAGATGATCAGTCGCAGACAAAAATCGGTTAAGATTTTTTAGTTTGTACAAAACGAAGTAACGTCAGCTGTTGCAGCGAGCTTGGTGCAATTACCGCAGGTTCGTTTTCTCTCCATTGTGATGGGATTTCCTAAATAAGATTGGAGAACTTCTTTCGTAAGCTTCTCAGGAATTGTTAAACATCCTGCAGCCACCACATAATATTGAACCACGCTGGCTCCATTTACATTCACCGTTCGCGCTTGAGTAAATTCAATCGCCATCTGAGTGTTGGTATGTCCCAAAGGTAATGCAATTAACTCGATCTCGTTAACGCCCACTCGAATGGGTCCTGGATTTTGTGCAGTCGCCCAATTGTCGCGAGTCACCGCTGAATTTCCCGATCCCACCACCGCTGTCAAAGGCGCCGTTTCGATGGGTTGAACAACCGAAGCCGAATAAGTTGCATTTCCGTCCGAAACATTTAAGCCATCGAAGGTATAAAACATTCGAACGTAAAGAGGAGTGCTCGCTCCTGTAAGAGAGGCGGAAACTAAACTAGAAACACTGCTGTCATATCGAATATTAAAACTGACCGAAGTTGAAGATTCGGCGCAGCCTATCGCACTCAGAATCATCCCAACTCCTAAGACAAGCCCATCGACGGCTTTGAATCCTATTCGCATATTTTTAGCCCCACCCGTTTAGTAATCGAAACATCTAGAATTGTGATCACTTGGAGATTTACGGTACAAAGTACAATTTAACGTATCTGCAGGCGTTAAGCTAGTGGTCAGGGAATCGTAGATCAGGAAGCGTTTAGACTGTACCTGGGCGGCACAGAGCTCAAAGCACCTTACCCCTGGAGTCGCCGATTTGGCGATATTGGCGTTATAGAGAAAAAGCATAAAAACATAGCCGTCTGAGGAATCGATGAGGTTGTAAGCGTCCGTCGAAAGCGGGTCATTGGGAAGATTTACGGCTGCGGTTCCCACAGCCCCACTCGTTAAGCTCGTACCAAAACTATCGCAAGATCCCGTGGTGGAACCCGTCACAAAGCCATCCGCTTTGATAAATCCCAGATTAACCGCGCATTTCTTTAGATTTTCGGCTGAATCGTAAAAGTAGTGTCCATCGCGAGGATTGAGGTTTTGACTAAAAGTCGATTGATCGGGAGATAAGCTTATCAAAACGACCAAATTGGGAGCTGAACTGGCACCAGTGGCTACTGTATATTCGACGGCGATGGTCTTATTATCCGCCCCACAGGCCGAAAATAATAAAGCTGCTAATCCCATCAAACCCGCGCTTAAGTTAAGCGACTTCCCCATAACCTTCATGATATCTAAAGATAGCCTTCGATTAAACAGGAATAAGTCTTTGAAAAGCTTTTAAGGTTTTGATACCTATCTAAGGACTTAATTTAAAAATTGGGCACCTTTTTTAAAGGCCGGAGTCCAATAGTGAAGGATAAATAAAATGTTCGCAATTATCGAAACTCTCGGAAGACAATACAAAGTAAGCGTTGGCGACAAAATTAAAGTCGATCGCATTT
The DNA here is from genome assembly GCA_017302715.1 of Deltaproteobacteria bacterium. Classification (GTDB taxonomy): domain Bacteria; phylum Bdellovibrionota; class UBA2394; order UBA2394; family UBA2394; genus JAFLCD01. Next base: position 34,285 of record JAFLCD010000014.1, on the reverse strand, counting down.
CTGAAAATAATCAGGACACTCCTGAGGGAACAAAAATCACTTTTACAAACGTTCTTTTTTTAGGAACTGCCGAAGGAGCCGATGCTAAAATCGGATTTCCTTTATTAGCTGGCGCAAGCGTCGTTGCAAAAGTAGTTGAGCAAGGCAAAGAGAAAAAAGTTTTAGCTTTCAAGAAAAAGCGTCGAAAAGGTTACACCCGAAAAGTCGGTTCTCGCCGTGCTTTTACAACAGTTGAAATTGAAGCGATCCAAGCGGCGTAACTTTAGAGAATTTTAGAAGGAAAATTTTATGGCACATAAAAAAGCAGGTGGTAGTACACGAAACGGACGCGATTCAAATCCTCAGTATCGTGGAGTCAAAAGATACGGTGGCGAAAGCGTTCGAGCAGGAACCATCATCGTTCGCCAAGTGGGAACTAAAATCCACCCAGGCATCAATGTGCGTTTAGCTCGTGATTTTACTATCTTTTCTATGATCGACGGCAAAGTTCACTTTGAACGTCTTGGAAAAGACCGTAAAAAAGTCAGCGTTTTGGCCGGCTAAATTTCTTTTTAACAAGTCAGATGAAATCTTAACGGGGGCGTGCTAAAGCTTCCTACCTATGCGCTTTGTTGATGAAGTTCTCATTCATGTGGCTGCCGGAAAAGGCGGCAATGGATGTGCGAGTTTTCGCCGTGAAAAATATATTCCTAAAGGCGGGCCTGACGGCGGAGATGGCGGCCGAGGCGGCAGTATTTATTTTGAAGCATCAACCGATGTACATACTCTTCTCGATTTTCGATATCAGCGAAAATACCAAGCTGAAAATGGAGAGAATGGTCGAGGTGCACAGTGCTATGGCCGCGGTGCCGACGATATTATTTTAAAAGTTCCCGTGGGAACCATCATTCGTTCAACTGATGGAGAGATTGAAGAAGATCTCTGCGAAATCGGACAAAAAGTTTTAGTCGCCAAGGGTGGAAAAGGCGGACTCGGCAATATGCATTTTAAATCTTCCACCAATCAAGCACCTCGACAATGCACGAAGGGTGATGAGGGCGAAGAGCGAGAACTTCAACTTGAACTTAAACTTTTAAGTCATGTGGGACTCGTGGGATTTCCGAACGCTGGCAAAAGTACTTTGCTTCGAGCACTTTCTTCAGCCACTCCCAAGGTAGCGGATTATCCCTTTACGACTTTGGTTCCGCATCTCGGTGTTTTGAAAACTGAACCGCCGCTAACGATCGCCGATATCCCAGGAATTATTGAAGGCGCTCATCAAGGCGCAGGCCTCGGTCTTCAGTTTTTACGACATATTTCGAGATCAGGTTGTTTGCTTTTTGTTTTAGGTCTCGAGAGAAATACAAGTACGAGCCTCGAAAGAACTTACGGACTTTTACTGCAAGAATTGAAAGCCTATGATCCAAAACTTTTGCAACGACCTCGAATTTTGGCCGTGAACAAAGCAGATATTTTAGAAGAACCCGATCTCACCGAAATCGAGACATTCCATTTGAATGAGGACTGGAGCGAGTTCAAGCGCCGTCATCCAGAAGCCGTTTTAATTTCTGCAAAGCATCAAAAGGGCTGCGATAACCTCGTAAAAGCCATCGAAGATGTTTTGTTGATGACTCCTTCAGCTATGGTATCCTGATAAAGCAGCGTGAAATTAAACTTTTTCTTTCATTTTAACGCCTTTCTTTTCACATCTTTAGTTTCATTGAATCTTTTTGCCTCCGCCGAAGATCCAGAGAAATTGCGTCCTTTGGTTTCGAAGATCATATCGGAACCTTTTCGAATGCGAGAAATTTCTAAAATTAGCTTAGACGGAACAGAAGCAGCGTCCGGTATTCAACGAGCCAGTCAAATCACCAATGAAGTGGTGTATGTATCTCCGACTCAGTGGAGAGTGCGAAGAGAATTACCTTTTCTGAATGCGACCAAAGAATATCTTTTTCAAAAAGATCGAGTGATGCAAATGACACCTTCAAATCGTGCATCCGAACCTCGCGAGGCCGTCAGTGAAACGGTTTGGATGGAAGCACTGATCTCTCCCCTTCGAATTGCTCAACAATGGAGCTTAGCAAAATCCGATATGACTTTGTCAGAATGGATTTCGAGTTTGAAAGGTCTTAAAGAACCTTTGAAAAATGCAGAGGGCGATCAGATCACGGCTGAATTTGATAAAGATCAAAACGTTAAAATTAATATGACAGGAAAGCTTATCGCCGACGCGAAAACTCGAGTGAATATTCAATCGACCTACGAAATTTTAGACCGTGGAAAAGTGACCGAGAAACAACTTTCAGAATCGTTAATGAGGAGTCATTAGTACGTCACAAGCTGTAGCCGAGCAAAGAATCGCCATTTTCGGAGGCTCCTTCGATCCCCCTCATCTTGCCCATTTCGAATTACTTGAAGAAGTTCAGAAAGAATTTAAATTTCAAAAAATATGGATCGTGCCATCGCATTTTCCACCGCAAAAAACTCCACTTGCAAGCTTCGAACAAAGACTGCGTTGGTGCCGAGAAATTTTTAGCTCATCACCTTTTGAAGTAAGTGATCTCGAAAAAAATTCAAATCAAACCGTTTTTGGAATAGAAATTTTTTCTCAGCTGAGTCTTAAAAACCCAAAGGCCAATTACTTTTGGATTCTGGGCGAAGATCAATGGCAACAACTTTCATTTTGGAAAAATATTGATGCTTACGGACGAAAGTTAGAATGGATTGTGCTTCCTAGAGAGAAAGCCACCCCACTTCAAAGAAACTGGGGTGTTCTGAGCCGACGTTTGGCCAAAACTTCAACGGCTTACGAAGTTGCCGATGTAAAAATGCGAGACAGTATTTCATCTACAGAAATTCGATTGGCACTGGGTAAAAAAAATGCCAAATCAAATGATCAAAATGAAATTTTTCAATGGATTCCAGAATCCATCAAAACAGAAGTTTTAGAAACCTATCAACCACTCATGAAAGGGGACCTGCATTGACCGAAAAAAACTCTGGCTTAGAACTCGCCTGCTGGATGAGCCAACTTCTAGATAAAAAAGGTGGACGAGGTATTTTCGTTTTTGACGTACGCAACCGATCATCGGTAACCGATTTTATGATTATTGCTTCTGGTACGAGTTCTACCCACCTGGAGACTTTGATCGATGCACCCTGCAAAGAATTGAAATCGAGTGGATTTCCTGCTCATTGTGTTGAAGGTAAAGCAACGGGATGGGTGGTTGCCGATTTTGGAGACGTGATTTTGCATGTCTTTGATGAACCTATTCGCCAACTCTACAATCTCGAAGACCTTTGGAAAGAATGTCCTCGAGTGGATTGGGAGCAGATCAACAAATCTCCTCTCGCCGGTTCGCTTTAAAATTTTGTGATTCTTGTTACTGCATTTGGCAAAACGCCAAATGAACTTCGTGATCGTTATATCAAACGCATTAAAACCATGATGCCGTTTGAGTGGAATGAAATTCCTCTAAAGAAGTGCCCCGATCAGCGGCCTTCGCAATTGCTTCCAGAAGAAATAAAGTTTTTAAAAAATGCATCTCCGTTTTTTCTTTTGGATGCCGACGGAAAATCTTTTGATTCAAATCAATTTTATAGGTGGTGCTTTCAAAGCTCCGAAAGACATCTGGTCATTGGACCAGCGGTCGGGTTTCACCAGGATTTTTATAAGGCAGCTTTAGGAAAGATCTCTTTGTCGCCATTGACGCTTACCCACGGGCTCGCCCATTTGGTACTTGCCGAAAGCATCTATCGATCCGTATGTATGCTTAAAAACCATCCTTTCGTGAAATAAACGTCTTTTATAAATTCTGAAACGAAATTTCAGCCAAAACCGTCTTCTGGTTAGAGGACTGAATGCGAGTGCGCGAAGCATTCAGCTACCCAACCAATCGGCGAAGAAAAGATTTTCGTCGGAAGCGCATTAAATGGAGTCAAATATGAAAGCATCTATGAAAAATTTAGGTTTAGGAATTTTAAGTATAACTTCACTTTGGTTAGCACCCGTTATCGCCGAAGATAATGCAGTGGCCCCAAGTGCTCAGGGTAAAGAACAGCTTCAACAAGATAAAAAAGCTCTCAAAGCCGATCTTGAAAAAATGAAAAGCGACGTTAAACAGCTTAAAAAAGATAAGCATCAATTGAGACATGATCGTCGAGAACTCAGACGAGAGCATAGAAAGAGCAAATAAATTTCTAAACCATCAAAAAGCCCCTTTTTCTGAAGCACGGAGAAGGGGCTTTTTATTTTTTAAGATTGTTTTTTACGACGAGTTCTCAAAATAGCTAAGTCTTTAGGATATTCAAAAACTTTATCTGCCTTAGACGATTTTTTGGACTTCGAAGAATTTAATTTTTGAGAGACCCAATTTTTTACAGGAACCAAAGTGCCATCTTCTAAAAGTTTCCAGCCAGCTTTGGATCGAACCGATTTTTTAGCAGATTCCAAAAATTTTAAAACTTCAGCCGATGAAACAGCTGAAGAAATTTTTAAAGCTTTTAATTTTTGGCTGACAGAAGAAGCCGAAATAAAGGAAGAAGCTTGCAATCCTGCATTCACATCATTTTCGGACATCTGAGAAAGCAAACTGTCGGCTAAACCCATAATCATTTCGTCTGAGTTCTGAGTGACGATAGTCGGAGCTAAAAAATCTTCGTTTAAAACGCCAAATCCTTTATCTGATTCAGCGCCGCCATTAAGAGCAGATTGTTCTGCAAGTGAAGTCATCGTCATACTTAAGCGGGGATCAAAACTTTCTGGCGCACCTAAATCTCCTTTTGCAGAAGAATCTCCAGCTTGCTCTGTGACTGCGGTGGATGATTCATTTGAAGGCGAAGTAATGTTCGAATTTGAATCTACAGAAGAAGCAAGTTCAGAAGATGAATCAATATTTATATTTTCAGAAGAAGTTAGAGATTTTGTGAAAGAATTTAGTGAGCCAGTCATTGAACCAAAGCCTGTAGTAAATAAATCCTTCATTCCTTCAAAGATATTTTGGGCGAGTTGAACGTTTGATAAATCATTGATGCAAGCTCCGGATAAAATATCAGCCGCTTGATGAGCCGCAGGTACTTTAGAGCAAAGAGGTTTATCAGCTTTAGGTGCGGTATTTAAATCTCTAAGAACTTCTCTTTCAAGTTCTGCGATTTGATTGCTGTTTAAAAAGGAATTTAGAGCGTGAGAATTTTCGACTTCATTAGTTCTCTCGGCAGATTTTATATTCGCAGGCGCTGCTTCTGCAACGCTTGGACTACTCGAACGAAAAGGATCTGCACTCTCAAAAACTTTATCAAGATCCAAGTGAGCCGTCTCACCGTCTTGAGCGAAAGTAAGAAGATCTTGAAGTTCCTTCGCAAGCTCAGTTTCAGGGCTTATATCTAATTGCAAAGTTTTATCGCTCGAAAATTCTGTGGTGCCCATATGTTCTATAAATTCTTTGGGGAGTTGTCGAACTTCGACTTGGTCAGAACCTTCGATTAAACGAATTAATTTTCCATCAGGGGTGATCGTGAAAGCTTTTTTCTTTCCGCCATCTTGAGTCACCATACTTGAAACTGAATTTGAAATATTTTTAATCTCAAATTTAGAATCTTTTTTATCAGATGCGTTTTTTAAAATATCTTGGAGTTCATTTTTTGTCTGATCGATCTTTGAAGGATCATTACATTGCAGATCTTCGGCATAGGTAGCGGAAAGAAAACTCTGTCCGGCTAAGAGCAAAGCAAGAAAGCTAAAATAGAGTGCTATTCTCAAAATCACAGACGCCAATCTCCTCGGCATCTAAGCTGCAACCTCTGTGCCAGCATCCAAATTATAAGCTATTGAAATAATTTAACTTTTTTAAGGGGTGACGGAGTCAATTGGGACAGCCATGCCTCATCTGAGGACGGAATGTCTCACTCGTTCGCGTACATCGAGGCGATCAAAGATTCGTATTTTTGCTGAATCACTCGGCGCTTGAGTTTCAAAGTGGGAGTGAGCTCTCCCCCATCAATTGAAAAAACTGAGGGAACAATTCGAAAATCTTTTATGGTTGAAAACTTAGGAAGCTCGGCATTGAGATCATCAATTTCTTTTTGAAAATGCACACGAAGCTCTGCGCTCTTTGCGCAATCCTCTAAACACGAAAAACTTAAGCCCTTCAGTTGTGCCCAAGATTTACAAAGTTCAAGATTAGGAACAATCAAAGCTGAAACATATTTTCGTTTATCTCCGACGATGCAAACGCTTTCAATCAATGGATCCTTTTTCAATGTGTTTTCAATTGGCTGCGGAGCAATTTTTTTTCCGCCGGCCGTGACGATAAGCTCTTTCTTTCGATCCGTAATTTTTAAAAATCCATCAGAATCAAATTCGCCGATATCGCCTGTGTGAAAAAATCCATCCGCGTTAAAAACTTCAGCCGTTGCATCGGGGCGTCGATAGTACCCCTTCATCACTTGAGGTCCACGAACGAGAATTTCTCCATCCTCCGCAATTTTAAACTCAGTATCTTTAAAAGGAATTCCCACCGTTCCAAATTTAAAACGATTGGATCGATTCACGCACAAGATACAAGTTTCGGATAAACCATAGCCTTCGATGATCGTAAAACCGGCGGTATAAAAAAATTCGGCGATCTCTTGCGCCAGTGGAGCTCCCCCACTGATAAAGAGCTCGGCTTTTCCACCCGTAATCGCTCGAATTTTTTTAAAGACGAGTAAATCCGAGAGCCCATATAAAATTTTCCAGTGGATAGGCAAAGGTCTTTGATGTTGTCGGCGATCAAAAGTTGCTTTGCCGACTTCAAGAGCTAAGAAAAATATTTTTTTGCGAATGGGAGAAGCGTTTTTAATCCTCTCCATAATTTTTGCATAAATTTTTTCAAAAATTCGAGGCACCGCACTCATGATTTGCGGATGCACTTCACTTAAATTATCGATGAGCTTGTCCATGCTCTCAGCAAAATGAATTCTAAAATTCGTCATCACGCCCAAGCAATGCAGAGATCTTTCATAGATATGACTTAGAGGTAAAAATGAAATCGTCGCCTTACCCGGAACAGCCTCAGGAATCGCATCCAACATCTGATGCAAATTAGACACAAAATTAAAGTGCGTAAGCATCACACCCTTGGGCTCACCCGTTGTGCCAGAGGTATAAAGCAAAATGCAAAGATCTTGCGGATTTAAACTTTTTAAAAGTGATCTGGCCTCTTCTTCACTTACGATTCCCAAAAGAAAATTTTCTCTCGCTAAAACCTTAACTCCTTCAGGAGCTTTGACAGTTTTAATCGGATCCCAAACGACGATATGCTTGAGGTGACTTAATTCTGTTAAATGAGAAAGACGATTGGCCGCTGTTTCATTGGCCACAAAAAGCACAACAGCTTCGGATTCATTGAGAATATATTTAATTTGCTCAGGTGTACTTGTAACATAAATCGCAGCCGTCGCCCCACCCAACCACTGGGCCGCAAAATCCGTCATCATCCACTCTTCGCGATTGTCCGAGAGAATGGCGATTTTTTGTCCGTGTTTGAACCCTAAATTTTTTAATCCAGCGATCGTCTTACGAACAAATTCAAAATTTTGAGCGTAGGTTGTACCAACCCATTTGCCATTTCGTTTGGAGAAATAAAATTCTGTATCGCGGCTTTCGAGATAGCGATTGTAAAAGGCTTCTGGAAGCGTGCTCCCCTTAACTAGGTCACTCAAGGCAAAGCCTCCGCGACAATTTCAGAAATATCGCGGACTTTAATATCTTCTCGAGCTTTTGATTTAAGTCCGTCGGTGACCATCGTCATACAGAACGGACAAGCTACGCAAACTGTCTCGGCTTTTGAAGCAATAACTTCTTCAGCTCGATTCACATTGATTCGAGTGCCGGTCTTTTCTTCCATCCACATTCGACCGCCACCCGCCCCACAGCAAAAACCTTTTTCTTTGGAGCGCTCCATTTCAATTGGTTTTTCTTTGGTGACGGCTTCAATAATTTCTCGAGGTTCATCGTAAATTTTATTATATCGGCCGATATAACAAGAATCATGGTACGTTACATTTTTCATTTTGCCGCCATCGGGCTTAATACGGCCGGCTGCGATCAACTCATTGATATATTCGGAATGGTGAATCACTTCCCAGCTTCCGCCGATCTCAGGATATTCATTTTTCAATGTATTAAAACAATGCGGACACGAGGTAAGAATTTTTGAAACTTTATATTTTTCTAAAGTTTCTTTATTCGCCTTCATCATCTGCTGACCAAGATATTCATTTCCCATTCGACGAACGGTTTCACCGTTACACTTTTCTTCTTTGCCTAAAATGCCGAACTTCACATTCGCGCTCTGAAGAATTTTCACTACTGAATCGACAACTTTTTTATTTCGATCGTCAAAGCTTCCGGCACAGCCAATATAATAGAGAAATTCAAAATTTTGATCGGCTTCGTAATGTGGAACGCCTTTCTCAGTCAGCCATTCTTGACGAGTGCTCTCATTAAATCCCCAGGGATTTGAAACGGTTTCGAAATTTCTAAAGGCAGTGGTTGCCTCTTCAGGATTCGATCCTTTATTTAAAACTAAAGCTCGTCGCATATCGACGATCGCATCGACGTGATCAATCAAAACAGGACAAGCTTCGACGCAAGCTCCGCAAGTGGTGCAATCCCAAATGAATTGATCACTAAAAGTTCCAGGAACAAGTTCTTTTTCGTAACAAGCTCTTTGTTCCGGGCTCATCTTCGCCAAAGCCGCTTCATCTGCGACTTTGCCATTTAGTGCTAAAGAAATCGGAGCTTGCTCTGTGACCGCTGCTCTCAAATTAATCATCAGAGTTTTGGGCCTGAGTTCTTTGCCCGTCGTTGTCGTCGGGCAAAACTCATTGCAGCGTCCACACTCAGTGCACGCATAAGAATCCAAAAGATTTTTCCACGAAAGATCGTTTACTTTTTCGGCGCCAAATTTGGTGATCGTCTCATCTTCTAAATTAGGAAACGAAAGTTGACCGCGAGGCTCCAATTTTGAAAACCAAACATTAGGAGCCGCCACAATCACATGAAAATGCTTCGAATAAGGAAGAAAATTTAAAAATCCAAGTACGATGGCTAAGTGTGCCCACCAAAAAAATAAATATACATTCTCACTCACCGGACCTTGAGGCCAAATCTGAGCAAGAGCGGCAGCGATAGGTTGATAAGCGGCAAACTCATCCGTGCCATTGTGAATGGAGATTGAATGAGTGAGCAAGTTTGTGATCACCAATCCCCAAATCAAAGACAAAATAAAATAAGCATCGGCTTTTGATTTAAAAGAATTGTCGGCCATTCGCTTAGGTTTAATGACAATGCGGCGATAAAAAGCGGCAGCCACTGCTAGAAAAACGAGAAAGTTAAAAAGATCTTCGGCAAAACTAAAAGCCGCGTATCCCGTGTGTCCTAGAAAATGAAAATGCTGCCCACCAGTGATGCCGTAATACATCCACTCCATGGTGCCGGCCGTAAGAATGACAAAGCCCCAAAAAATAATGAAATGCAAGAGTCCAGGAACAAACTGGCGAAACATTTTTTTGTGAAGCAAAACATGTTCGTTAAAAACAAAAGCTCGCTTAAGAAAATCGCGAAAGCGATTTCGAGGCTTTGCCAGTGAAATAATTCTGACGATTCTTCCAAAACTTAAGGAAAAAATTCCAAACGATAAAACCAAAAGCGTGATGGTCGAGATTTGGAAGACCGTCATGAATTAGGCTTTCCCTAAAAGTTTTTTAAATTCCTTCGTTAAGAGCGGCACAATCACAAATAAATCTCCGACGATTCCATAATCAGCCTTTTGGAAAAGTGGGGCTGCAGCATCTTTGTTAATCGCTACAATCACTTTACTTGTTCTCATCCCTGCCAAATGTTGAATTGCTCCCGAAATTCCGTTTGCGATATAGAGTTTTGGATTTACCGTCTTCCCAGTTTGTCCAACTTGCATATCGTGAGAAGCTAAGCCTTCATCAACAGCAGCGCGTGAAGCTCCCACAGCGGCCCCAAGAACATCGGCGAGTTCATTTAAAATTTTGAAATTCTCTTTCGTTTTCATCGAACGACCACCACTGACAATAATAGCGGCTTCGGTAAGATCAGGTTTGTCTGAAGAGCCTTCGGTTTTTCCGACAAATTGAACGGCTGAAGAAGCAAAATCAAAATTGACCGCGAGCTCATTTACTTTTCCTGCTGTAGAAGAAACTTCTCCTGGAGCAAGTGAGTTAGGTCGCACGGTGATGCAAACGAGTTCTGCAGGTTCAAATTCTATCGTGCCTACAGCTTTGCCCGAAAAAAAAGGACGTCGAAGTTTGATATCAGGTTGAATGGTCGCTTCAGTACAATCAGCAGCCAAAGGAGCATCTAAACGCGCCGCCATTTTGGCGATCAAATCTTTTCCTAAACTCGAAGCATTTCCCAAAATAATATTGGGTTTTACTTGCGATACCACTTGATCCATCGCGGCGGCATAAGCTTCAGGATGATAGTGATCAAATTTTGCATCCTTCACCCAAAAAACATTTTGCACGCCTTTGGCAGCGAGATCATCCGCGGCTGCTTTTGCATCTGAACCGAAGACGATAGCAGAAACTTCCATGCCCTTCGAAGCGCCGGTCAACTCGAGGCTCGCTTTTTTTAAACTTCCTTTTTTGTGTTCAGCTAAAATAAGAACTTTTTTCATGATCAAACCACCTTCGCTTCTTCGTGAAGTAAACGCACAAGCTCAGCTGCTTGTTTTTCGGGTTCACCTTCGATCAATTTTACTTTTCCTCGCTCGGGAGGAAGCGACCAACCTTTTACTTTGTATCCAGCCTTCACTTCAGGAAGCGGAACTTCTTTGATTTCTTTTTTGCTCGCCGCTCGAATGCCGGGCAAAGATGCCAAACGCATTTTATTAAGCCCTTTGTTCGCTGTTAAAAGAGCTGGCATTTTTACGGTGTAAATTTCTTTCATTCCACCTTCGATATCACGCTCGACTTTGGCAGAGGTCGCTCCTGTCCATTCACATTTTGAAACGACGGCGATGTGAGGCATCTTCAAACGTTCAGCCACCATCTGAGCAACGGCGTGAGCGTCGGTATCGACCGCTTGTTTTCCAGCGAAAATCAGATTGAATTTTTCTTCAGCGCAAACTTTAGCCAAAGCCTGAGAAACGCTTCTCGCATCTATTGCTTTTTTATCGTTATCGAGAATATGAATGCCACGATCGACTCCAACTGCAAAAGCATCTCGCAAAGATTTTTGCGCAGCCGTTGGGCCCAAACAAATTCCAACGATTTCTACCTGCTCGCCACCTTTGACCCATAAATCTTTGGTCTTGATCGCTTCTTCGATCGCAAATTCATCGTAAGGATTGATGACATATTTGATATCGGTTTCATCGATCATCTCGCCTTTTAATTGAATGCGAGAATTAGTGTCTGGAACATGTTTTAAAAGTACGCCAATTTTTAAAGCCATAACCAAGCGTAACGTCTTGAAACTAGAGCGTAAAGCTAAGAATACGCTCTAAAAACTAGATCGAAGTTCGACGGGCGATAACGTAAATATCACCATTTTCAATCAAGATATTTTGGAGGGAAATCTGATTCGAATATTTTGAAAGTGCGGGCACAGAACCAAGCTCCGCGAGTTTGGATTTAATAAATTGATTCACAGAGTCAACGGCCACATTTAGGAAATGGCGAATGATCCCGTCGATAAAAGGAATATTAGCTTTTAATTTTTCAATCTGAAGCGGATCCAGCATGACTTGCACTTTGGCCTGGCCATTTTCATCGGCTGAAACTTGTAAAGAAACACTGATATGCCCGTCGAGATCGGCGCCAATACCTAAGAGCGCTCTCGCTGAAACTCCAAATTCGATTTGTCCGTTTTGATTGATGACAGGAATTTTAGTTAAACGAATTTTAACTTTATCCGCAAAGCTTTGACTCAATGCATCCCAGTCAATTTTAGCTAAAGCTTGGTTGGGCGTGGTTCGCGGCAAACGCAAAACCATATTTTGCTCACCTGCTTCGAGAACTTTGAGAACAGTCGGACTAATCACATTCGACATCTGAGAATTTGAAATTTGAGGAGCCGTCATCACCACTCTAAAAATTTCGGAATCGGGTTGAGTTGTCCAAGGCGAAACAAGTTCCATTCGAGAAAATTGCATCTGAACTTTAAGCGGGTCGCGAATGGCTTTTTCATCCAAACTCGTGGGCCAAGATTTTTGAGGAACTTGAAGAGGTAAAATTCCTTGAATTTTATCGACAATCGATGGCTCGTCTTTCGAAGGCCTTTCTTCTTTGGCGGTGGAAGCCGCGAGCAAAAATTCATTTAAATTGCGAATACCTTTTTTATAAAGACTGGGAACTAAACCTTCGAGCTCAGAAGCGTTTGGCGAAACACATCGTGAATCTACGATCTTCACTAAATCCATTCGCGTTTTTGCAGAAAGTTCTTTTGAATAAGAATTAATTTTTTCGACGGCCCTTGTTCGCGAAGCAACAGGATCTGCGAACGGACAAGCATCGATGACAGAAGCCAGTTCAAATACTTTTCGAAGAACAGAAACATCTCGTTTTAAAATTTCGATATCAGGATCACGGCCTTGAAGACCTAGATCTCGCATAATTTTATCGGAGCCTACGAAAGGTCTTAAAGTTTGATCAATGGCCAAGCGGATCGCTGTCGCAGATGAAGAACCCTGAAAAAGATCTGTTAAAGAAGAGTAAAGAATATTTTCAATATCCTGGCTCGCCCAGAGGCCGAGATTTTCTAAGCTTTCGTCTAAAACATTTTTTTGTTTTGTATAAACAGCATTTAATTCAGGTAATTTTTCGGTGATCATTGACTGAATTTGATCCTTCATCAATTTTTCTAAAGGATTTTTGAGAAGTTCGCCTAAGTTCCAAGTCATCAGAGAAATTTGATCTTCCAAAGAGTTCACTCGCATCAATCCTTCTTCTAATGCAGTTTTGACTTCGGGAGATTTCAAATACAGTGGAATTTTTTCAGTAAAAATATCTTTCATTTGATCTCGAATAAATGAGGCGATCAATTTTTGCTGCGAGATCAGCACATCTTCCAATAATCTTTGTAATCGCAGATCACCTTTTACGCTTTCCTCACTCCAGCCCATTAAACTTGAAAGCGAATTTAAAACTTTATCGGTTAGCTTCTTGCCATCGGCCTTGACCTTCACGCCGCTTGTCTGAAGTTCAACAAACTCGATTCGATCGAGAGTGTGATAAGAATCTCGAATACGAATTTCGAGATCGGTGTGATTTGGTTTTAAGAAAATATCAAAATCGAACCCCAGCTCAGCGTTTGAAGGATTTGATCTTTGCTTAACGACCGCCGTTAAATCTTTAATGCTGACGTTGAGTTTAGATCCGATATTCGTCTTTTTTTCATCTATTTTAATATCAAAATTTAAATCTTTACCGCGAATAATCATGGGGTCGTTGATTCCCAGATTGGCATGAACCGAAATGAGATAAGAATTATCCTTAGGAAAATTTTTACTCAGATCTCTAAATAAAATATTCGCTTCTTGAAGACGAAGATTAGGCAAATTGAAATTTCCGCTGGTTCCTAAAATTCCGGCTTGAAGTTTTGCCTTCCACACATCCATCGCGGTTTCGACTTTAATAAAATTGGTTGGTATCTGAATTTTGGGCAACCGCTCGGCAAATTGCGAGCGAACTTCTTGCACAATCGCCGTCTGCAAGCTCACTCCCAGTGGAGGCTGAGTCATCGGGGGTTTTGCAACAATCTGACGTCGAAAGAAGGCCGAATTATCGGTCAACATATTCACCTGAAACTTAGGCGTCTCGATTCGCTTACCGCCAAAACGATAATTCACGGTATCGATTCCTAAAGCTTCAAAGTTAGAGCTTAAGTCTTTCAATTGAAGATCGATCTTTGATCCCACAGCTACCGTTGCATTCGCGTCGATGGTGGTAGGTTTCGAAATTTTAGAAATAAGATTAAAATCTAATCCCAAAGTCTGCATCGGAATCGTTCGCCCTCTAAAATAAAACTGCAGATTCGAAAGATGAACGGCGGCATCTTCAAATGAAACTTTAATATTGGTCAGACTGCCGACTTTAAGTTTAGGCGTGAGAATGCGAAGAGAAATTTGAATATCAAACTTTGCAAAAATTTTAGGATTACGAGCAGGATCTGAATCTGGATTTTCAAGATCGAAGACCGCAATATCCGCTGGCACATCCGAGAAGACTTCGTCTTTGGTCATCGCGACTAAAGTTTTTTGAATTTGAATGGGCTCGCCGAGTTCTTGAATATAATTTTTAGCGGCTTTCTCCATCATCCCTTGAAGAAAATCATTTTCGGTCAGCACCTCGCTAAAAAGAGAAGACATAATGAAATCAGACAGCTTCGAATTTCCAGAATCTTTCAAAGCTTTGCCTCGATAACGAACGCTGCTTAATTTTAAAGATTTCGAAGGAGATTTAATGGACGATTTAGATAACCGAATTTGCGGTGAATTCAACACTCGATCCCAAACGATCGCCGCATCCAATGAAAATGGCTGAGAAGCATCAAATGAAAGTTTAATTTCTAACTGATCCGATTCATCGACCTGCAACGGACGCGGCGCCATTTCAGAGCTCACCAAAAGTCTTGGAATCGAAATCGACAACCCCTGAAGTGGAAGCTCCATATGAATTTTTCCAAAATAAATATCTGAAGAAATTTCTGCCTTCTCTTGTTCAGTCGCAGGCAAAATTTCAACTTTAAGTGCGGCAGAATTAAATTGTGGAAGTGCTTTGATCGAACCTGCAACTCTGGTCTTTAAAAGATTTCCGTTAACTTCTGTTAAAAAATCTTTGTCGAAATCATAAGGGTCTGGCTTTTGAATGTACGCAGCCGCGTCTGAAATTGCATTCTTAAGAATCTTTTGCACTTCGACATCGGTAAGCGCCGCTGCCATTCCTCGAGTGACGAGATTTTTTGAAAAATAAAACTCCGCCGTTGTGGCATACCCCTCTTGAACAAGTTTGGTTTGAAAAGCGGCAAGCTCTTCTTGAAAGCGAGCCAAATAGTCATTCCAAGCTTTTACAAAATGAACGAGATAGATTTTAGGATTGTTGGCGCGGGGAAAAGTCAGCTGAGCTTTGCTTGAAGTAAAAATTTGTCGGGGATCAAAAGTGAGAATCCAATCCGAAAGCAATCCTGAATTTTTTCTTACCGTATCATAAGCCGACATTCGATTTGCCGAAGTTCGAAAATCTGAAAGTGCAACGTCAGTAGCACGTCGATCAAAACCTTTGACGGCAAGATCCCAAGTTCCTGACGCTGTCTTTTGAAGTTGAAAAGATCGCGCATCGTTATCTCCAAAAAAGGCAGAGATCTCAGAAATCTTAAATTGATAAACAGTCGACTCTAGGCCCTCGAGTGACTGGGCGAAGATGGGACTTAAATGTCCCAACCCAAAAAAGCCAAAAGTGCCCATTCCAGCACCCAGGCTCAAAAATAATGCTAATAATTTAAGGTACTTGGCCGCCCCTAACCGGCGACGTCTCCCTAACTTTATCCCCATAGTTATGGGGGGTATAGGCAAGTTCTATGCCAAGCTTAGAAACTTAAAAAAGGTAAAGGATATCGAGGGCCAGAATTAAAACGGCAGTTTCATCTTCTTCAAAGGATTATCGCCCTTTTGAATGTCTTTGATGCCTTCTTTAATCTTATCTTGGACAGCGTTTTGAGAACGCTTTTTAAGCTGATCTTCTAACTTCATCGTTTCGTTTTCGTAATTCGTAAGTTGCGCTAAATAATTTTGCGCTCGCTTTTCAACTTCTTCCTTATATTGAGTCACCGAATTCATCGCCTGGGTTTTCACCTGCGATATTCGATTTTCTATTTCGAGTTTTAATCGAGCTTTAAACTCATCGAGTTTTTTATCAATCGCTGCTGTTAGTGCCGACTGAATAGCCGAATCAAAATCTGTTTTCACATTGAAATCTAATTTTTCTCCCACTGATTTCAACTCAAGGTCGAGGTGAAAATTTTTGATTTTTGAAAAAACATCTCGAAGCAAATCAAAAAAGATGGATTGCTTAGGGGCATTATCAAAATCCCAAAGCACATCGCTAAATTGAACTTTCGTCAGCCACTTCATATCATCACCTACAAAATGAAACTCTGTGGCTGCATTCGCTAATCCCGAAGATAAACGAAGTGGAAAATACTGCGGTACTCCCATCGGCCAAGATTTAGCCGCGATTTTTTTTACGTCAGCTTTGTATTTATCTACGGGAATCTCTTTTGTGTAATCCCAAAACAGCTGAACTTCTGCACCGCCAATGACGGCGTTTTTAAATTCAGATTTAAAATCGACGCTCGTAGGCTTTCCATAGAGCTTAGGAGACGAATTAATATCTCTAAGACTGAGTTCGTAGATTTGAGTGACAAGATTTTTTTGACCTCTGTCTAAAGATTTAACACTGAACTCAGATTTCGCGAGTACAAAACTCGGCTGCTTCTTGGGAACAATAAAAATAATATCTCGTCCCTTCGCACGTTGACGAACCTGAACCTCCTCATCTTTCTCTGTTTTCGCAAGCGCTTTGCGAAGCATCTGATGATACTTTAAAACTTGATCTATCTTTTGAAGCCATTCGGGGCCAAAAAGAATTCGAGAAATATTTCCAACATTCAGCTCGTCGAGGCTAACCAATTTTTTGGCGCGATTAAAATCATCGTTCAGAGCTTGAGTCGCTAAGTCATAGTCAGCTTGAATTTTTGCAGAATCGGTTTTGACATCATGGATGATTCCTTCAACTCTTTTTTGCTCAGATTGAAAAAATTCAATTACACTCTTAATGCCCTCAATGCGTTTTAAAATTTCTTGGGGATTTTGAGGAACATTCTCGACAAGCGCCTTGGCTTCCTTAAATTTTGCTTCAAGCTCTGAGGTATTTTTAATTTCTTTAAATCTCTCGGGCCATTTTGTCTTTAACTCTTGGGCGTGTTCAATCACTGTCTTATAAGCATCAGTCGATTTTAAATCTAAAGAGCTCACAATTTCCCGCGGATCATTAGGGATTCTAAATTCACTCAATTTAGAAATCGGCATTTTTTCGAATTCATTTTTAACTGATTCAAACGCCTCGTTTTTTAAATCCGAAATCCAAGAAGGCTGTTCATCCACTTTTTTCTGAAACAAAAGCTTGCCGGAAGTTCGACGAGGCGTTGCCCACATAATGCCTTCAATTGAAAATTCATCGATGACAAATCTCTTTTTTAAGAGGGGCAAAGTCTGAAAATCGACAACGACATCTTCAAACTCTACAAAATTTTCAAATTCCTTTTCTTTTGATGCGATTTCAAGTCGACGGATCTTTAAACTAGAATTTTTGAAAGAGAGTTTAAGATCTCGAATATCTGTTTTTGTTCCGGTGACAGCAGAAATTCCATTTTCGATCCAATTTTTGACCCAAAAATCGATGAAAAAAAACGAGATGATCAACGTCGTCGCGATTACTAAAACAACCGGAATAAAAACTTTAAGACGAATGATCATCAGTTGAGTCCAAACTTTTGTCTTAAGGTTTGATATTTGTCATACCAAGTATAAAAGGGTGTCGCCTTTAAAATTTGTAAAAACTTTGATTCGCGAATTTGTTCCCGCAAAGTACGACGATAAAGTTTCACCAAGATGACTGTTTCGATCCAAATTGGAATGAATAAAACGAGCCCTGCGGCGAGCGAGCCGATCACGATCGTATTATTAAATCGAAAGAATGGCCAAATCGCCCCGGTAGAAAGTTCAATCCAAACAGGTCGAGCGGCTTTAAAATTGACGAGCAAAGCATAGCCGATCTTATCCCAGAGCGGATCAAGCGCCCAACCGATCAAAGAGAAAAAAGCCGTGCTCAAAAAAAAGATCGATAAATTTATGCGAAACAAACAGACGATTAAAAAGAAAATAAGATTGTGAAGACTTAAAAATGGAGTCAATCCCACAAGCAAACCAAAAGCCACTCCCGCTGCTAACTGAGAAGGATGAGTCTCTGAATTGAGAACTTTAAGAATGCTATGGATGGTTTTAATAATGACAAACATCGCCGCTCGGGCATTAGAATAAGTCTTACGCACGAATCAAATCAATCGTTGAATCACAAAGCATAGCTAGATAAAAAGGTGCATGCGCGAATTTCTGAGAGCCAAAATTCATAATGCCACCGTGACCGCAGCTGATTTCGAATACGAAGGAAGCTTTGGAATGGATGCGACTTTTATGAAGCAAGTCGGCATCGCACCTTTTGAATCCGTTGAAATTTATAATGTCACGAATGGCGCACGCATTCGCACTTACGCGATTGAATTGCCCGAAAATTCAGGTCGGTTTGAAAGTAATGGAGCTGCAGCTCACCATATTCGACCAGGCGATCGAGTGATCATCGCCTGTTATGCATGGGTTTTAGAAAATGAAGTGACCAACTTTAAAGGACCAAAAATTTTGATTTTAAACGAAAAAAATCAGCGGAAAGAATTCTTCCAATCTAAGCCCACTCAAGCAAAAGAAGCGACTCGACAATGCGGAGCCGATTTCTCCCCCGACCTTAACATTTCGTCATAGACCAAAGCGAAGCGATGAAATCCTCCGGGACTTTCTTCAGCCGTACCTAAAATCGCCTTCATACTTTTTTCAAGAGCGTCTTTATATTTCTGCTCACCGGTGATCGCAAATAACCTATTCAAAACGGAGAGAGCCAAATGATAAGGAGAAGGAATAGCGCCGTCGTGAATTTCTTTGGTGCGCGCGAGCAAATCTTTTTTGCCGGCCGGTGTGGACCAAAATCCCCCACTCGTTGAATCGTAAAATTCTTTCAATAAAAGATTCGCCATCTCTGAGGCGCGATCTAAATATCGTGCATCGCAATTAAGTTCAAAAATATCCAATAAACTTTCGGTGTAATATGCATAATCCTCTAAGAAAGATTCAGAATTTAAATGCTCTTCAAACCGACTATGCCTTAAAGTTTTTTGTAAGCTATTAGTGGCTATATAATTTTTCTGCCAAATCGAATCCGCTGCGCGCTTTGCCATATCAAAATATTCTTTTGCCTGAACTTTTTGATCCGGAGCCACTGCAGCCATCTTTGCAAGAGCCGAAATCATCAATCCATTCCAGCTCGTTAAAATTTTGCGATCAATCAGAGGCCAAACTCTTTTGTTTCGCACTTCTAAAAGTTGATCAAAAACTTTTCGATATTTCGTTTGTTTTTCTTCGGTGAGCATTTCAGCCAGATAAAAAATATTTCGCGACTCAAAATTTCCTGAAGCTTGAATATGAAAGTCTTTAAAAAATTCATTTTGAATTTCTTCCGGAATAAGTTTTTTCAATTCTTCCATTGTCCAAGTATAGAACTCGCCTTCTTTATGCTCTGAATCGGCGTCAATCGCCGAATAAAAACATCCATCTTCGCCAGTCATTTCGCGCTTAAGCCATCCACAAATTTCTTCGGCGATTCGAAAGTAAAAAATATTCTGAGTTTGTTCGTAAGCTTCGCAAAATAAAACGATGAGCAATGCATTATCGTAGAGCATTTTCTCAAAATGCGGCACTCGCCATTCTTTATCGGTTGAGTAGCGATGAAATCCGCCGCCGATTTGATCGTAAACGCCACCCATCGCCATTTTTTGCAGAGAATTTTCGACTAACTTTAAAATTTCTGCATCTGAAGATCGCTTTGTCTCTCGAAGCAAAAATCTAAGTCCATCCACATGAAAAAATTTAGGAGCTCCGCCAAGTCCACCCCAAACGGGATCCACCGAAGCTTTTAAATTTTTAAGTACTAATTCTAAAATATTCGATTCTAATTTTTCTTTTGCTTCAAAAAATTGGCCTTGCTGAACCAATAATCCAGAAATCTGATGTGCATTTTTTGCGACCAAATCATTTTGATTTTGAAAAACATCGGCCAATCTTTGCAAAACTTCTTTAAAGGGCGGACGTCCATAACGTTCATTCGGTGGAAAATAAGTACCTCCAAAAAAGGGACGCAAATCAGGAGTTAAAAAAATATTGAGCGGCCAACCACCCTGCCCCGTCATCATTTGAAGTGCCGTCATATAAAGATGATCAAGATCGGGGCGTTCCTCGCGATCCACTTTGATAGCGATAAAATTTTTTCGAAGAATCTCTGCGACTTCAGAATCTGAAAAACTTTCTCTCTCCATCACATGGCACCAGTGACAAGAAGAATAGCCGATGCTTAAAAAGATCGGCTTGTTCTCAGCCTTCGCCTTAGCAAGCGTGGATTCAGACCAGAGTTTCCAGTCCACAGGATTGTCTTTATGTTGTTGAAGGTAAGGTGAAGATGCAAAAGCGAGTTCGTTAGACATACGTAAATCGCAAGCTAGCCCAAAATCTTCGTTGAAAAACCTGAAAAATAAGAAGAAATCTCTCTTGATTGAAGAGCCTTCTCTTCTTAACGTGAGCTTTTATCGAGAAAGGTTAAGTGGAAATGAAAGCAGCCCGCGCTACCAGCTCTAAAAAAGCTCAGAAAAAACAGGCGGTTAGCAAAAAAGCTAGCTCAGCCAAGAAGGCTTCAGCCCCCAAAGCGAAGAAGAACCTCAAACTAGTACCTAAAGCCGGTAAAAAAGCTGAAGTCAAAAAGACTGCTGCCAAAGAGGCTCCTAAAAAGCCAGAAGCGAAAAAACCAGAGGCTAAAAAGAAGGTTTTGGTAAATGCTTTCGAAACCTTTATTCAAATGTGGAAACCTAAAAATGAGAGTTTTGAGGCTGGTTTAGATAAGCTTTTTGCTGAATATCCCTCTCCTGACAAAGACGTCGAGGCCTATAAACGTTCGGTTAAAGATAAAATTCAAACTCAAATGCGAAAAGAGCCGCTAACCGGCTCGATGGAAGAACAACTTGGCGAAAGATTTCCTCGAGATCGCATTCATAAAATGTCTTCGATCTGGTCGATGAAACCAAAATCCAGCATTCGTTTGAATACGTTGAAAGTGGATATCAATGGATTTTCATTGAGCCAAACCGCAAAAGATTTGAAAATTAAGCGCTCCATCATGAGCCCATGGGCTTTTGAAGTTCCCAAATCTGAAGAAGTTTATACGCATCCTACTTATGAGCGTGGACTTTATGATTTTCAGGACGAAGCTTCGCAATTGATTTCACTTTTAGTGAATGCTCGACCGGGACAAAGAGTTTTAGATCTCTGTGCAGGCGAAGGCGATACCTCCCTTGCCCTTTCTTTCATGATGAAAAACAAAGGATCTCTCTTTGTTTACGATTCAGATCCTAAGAAAACAAAAATTTTTAAAGAAAAGGCCACTCGAGCTGGAATCGATAATTATAGAATTTTAACAGACAGCCAAATCGCTGAAGTAAAAAGCTTGGATGCTGTTTTGATTCACGCCCCTTCAAGTGGACTTGGAGCTTTGGGTGCACATCCAGAAACCAAATGGAAATTTCATAAGGAAGATTTGCCACGCATTCACCGTCTTCAAGCTGCTTTACTCAGAGAAGGCGCACGAAAATTGAAACTCGGTGGTTATTTGGTTTATGCAACTTCGACTTTAAATAAGACTGAAAACGAAATGCAAATTGAGCATTTCTTAAAGTCGACCCACAACTCTTATCGACTTGTTCCGATCACGAGTTTTATGAAGGATTTTTTGGTTCCTTATTTAGAAAATTTTCTTCAGTTCAAATGGGATGAAAAAACTTTTTCAAGTTTGATGGAGTTTGATCCTTATTTCGTGATGTCTCCAGATATGCACGGAACGAATGGAACCTTCGCGGCCATTATCCAGAGAACTAGAATCAGTACTTAGATCGTCCAAAAATTCAGCCGTTTTAAACTGCTGCTTTTATTCAACTTTTTCGCCTTGTGAAGAAATCGCTCAAGTTTTGCTGCGGAGCGTCGAAGTCTCTCTTAGATGGGAATAAGAGGATTATCCACTTTTCTAAATTCGCTTCGCACGGTTGAGAAGATCAAACGCGAGAATCGCTTTGAAGCTACTCCGAATGCGCTAGCCGAAAATATTTCGGATTCGACGACACTTGCGAGTGCGATGAATTTTCAATCCTCTTCTTCTAAAACGAGTCTTTCTACTCAGCTCAGCCAAGCTCTCACTTTTTCAAATTTTCAATCTTCTGATACTCAAGCGCGCAATTACAGCACGAAAGGAATTGGATTAAGAGATTTCGAAGCCAGCAATGCTCCTGTGCTCTCGACAGAATCTCTTTTTCGCGGGCAAGAAAATCCAAATCCCGCTGATCTCACTTTGGTAAATTTTTCGGAGGATCCAAACCAATCAGACGCTACGCAAATTCGCAGCGCTATTTTTGAAATTTCAAAAGAATATCTTCTCGTCAATCCTCAAAGCTCAACCGATGAACTTAAAGATAAAATTGATTCTGTCTTGGGCGAAGGAGTCTCTGATATTTTTAATATTCGAATTGAAGATTTAGGTGCGGGCTATTCCGCTGTTCAAGCGGATCAGGTTGAGACGAATGATCTCTCGGAAGTAGATAAGGACGCTCTCAAAGCCGCAGCCGTTGAAGCTCGCGAAAACTATCAAACGGTTTCTGTGGATCACGCCCTTCAAGGCGACGATGTGAATACGATTTTAAATGACATTCAAAGCTTGCTCGGAGTTCAGGGCGTGGATCTTTTTGAAGATCTAAAAATATCTCTCTCGCAAATTGGAAATACGAGTGATGCACTGGCTCAGGCAGAAAAAACGGCCATCCAAATCAATTTACCTAAAGACGATCAGGCAAAATTGAAAAATCTATTTGATCAGCTTAAAAATGTGGATCAACAGACAATGAACAGCTTTGACGAAAATATTTTGAGTGATGATTTTTCGATGAAGTTTGCTTCGGGTCGCTATGGATTAGCTTTTGGTTCAGCTGACATTGCAGCTATGGCAGCTCTCACCGACAATGCTGAATGGCTTTCACAATCCGGAATGACGATTCCAAAAAAATCTTAAATTAAAGCCCCATAATATTGTAGCCGCTATCGACATGCATGATTTCGCCAGTAATCCCTCGCGAAGAATCCGAAGCTAAAAACAACGCCGTCTGACCTACATCTTCGATCGTGATATTTCTTCGAAGTGGCGCAGCTGTTTCGATCTTCGTTAAAATAGATCGAAAATCTTTTACTCCGCTCGCCGCCAAAGTTCTAATCGGGCCGGCTGAAATGGCATTCACTCGAACGCCTCGAGCTCCGCAATCCGCCGCTAAGTAGCGAGTGCTCGCTTCAAGAGCGGCTTTCGCTACTCCCATCACATTGTAATTGGGAACCACTCTCTCCGCTCCATAATAGGACAAAGTGATCACGGAACCCTTGCTTGCTTCCAGTGCAGGCAGCAAAGCTGCTGTCACTGCCACCAATGAATAGGCCGAAATATCTAAAGCGGTTGCGAAACCCTTTCGAGATGTAAAAACAAATTCTTTTTCTAAATCTTCTCGCTCAGCGTAAGCCAATGAGTGCACTAAAATATCAAATTTATTTTGCCATTTATCTTGAATGGTGGAAGCCAACTTAGAAATATCTTCATCCTTTGAAACATCACAAGGTGTAATCAAAGTGGCGCCGAGCTCTTCGGCTATGGGACGCATTCGTTTTTCAATGGCATCTATATATGTAAATCCGAGTTCAGCACCTGCTTCTTTAAAAGCTTTGGCAATTCCAAATGCAATGCTTCGTTCATTCGCTAAACCCATGATGAGGGCGCGTTTTCCTTTGAGATTCATTTAAATCGTTTGCTTGAAGATAGAAATAAAGTCAATCGATGACGACTTTATCGGTGATCTCTTCGTCTGGCTCGCGCATCTTCGAAATCTCTTCGAGAATGCGACGAATTTTTGGAAATTGTTCGCAGAGTTCTTGAAAGGTCGTCGTATGACATTCGAGAAGTTGGCAATCCGTCATCGCAACAACCTTCGCTGTTCGCGGCGCTCGATGAATCATTCCCATCTCACCGATGAATTGTCCGGGGCCTAGACGTGTAATCACCCAATCGTCTTTTTGAACTTCGCAAAAACCCTTCACCACAAAAAAGAATCGATCACTCGCAGCTCCTTGCTCGAGCAAAACTCTTTCAGCAGGAACATGA
Organism: Deltaproteobacteria bacterium; assembly: GCA_017302715.1. Lineage (GTDB taxonomy): Bacteria > Bdellovibrionota > UBA2394 > UBA2394 > UBA2394 > JAFLCD01. The sequence goes on along the minus strand of JAFLCD010000014.1, from coordinate 10,174 downwards.
ATCGGAGTCATAAAATCCCAAACTTTTTCGAGTTCATCTTCGGTGAAAGATTTAAAAAATTCTCCGCGAGAAGCGACATTGAGAAAAAGTCTAAACTCAAAGAAATTGAGAATTCGGGTCTCAAGATTCGGCATTTGTTTAAAACATTTTTTAAGATCTTTTTCAGAGAATTCTAAAACTTTCGCACCTTGCTTAGATTTTAACGTGGCAGTGCGGGGCATTTTTCCAAAGAGTGCGACTTCCCCAAAAAAATCTCCTTCTCTAAAAGTTTTTTTGAAACCCACGCTTGAAGTGAGCTCCATTTCTCCATCGACAACAATATAAAATGCGAAAGGTTGATCGCCTTCGCGAAACAAAACCATGCCTGGACCGATATCGCGAATGGTCGCCATCTGAATAAGCTTGGCGACTTCTTGTGGTTTCAAAGTCGAAAACAAAGTTGCGCGATGATTCACCGTCTCTCGCCACTGCTCTCGCGAAAGTTCGACGTCCTCTTGATCAAAAGTGACGAAGCCTTTTATTTTTTGAAAAGGCGTAGGCACCGGCATATTTTCATCGGTGGGTTTAAATTGCACGCCAGCGGGCGAAAACGAAAATGTTTCGCTGACCAATTTTTCTAATTCTTTCACTTGGCTTTTGGCTTCGGGAATTTCTTTAAGCCAGCTGAGCATCGCAATGGCTGGAGCCACTCGCCCTACTTTTACATAAGCTTGCCCCGCCATCAGGGCGTAGGAGATGGCGCGTGGAATTCCCTTTTTCTTTAAGCCCGATCGATAAAGATGTGCGAGTCGTCGCGCCACTTTGCAAAGATCTTCGGGGTTATCGCATTTTTGAATTTGTCCTTCGAGAAGTTGAATAGCTTCTTCAAAGCGCCCGCGCTCGACGAGTGGATCAATTTTTTCCCAAACTTTCATTTCGACAGGCATAATCCCCTCAAAAATATCAACGCGCTTTTAAAAATCGAGTCGCCACTCCGGACTTTGAATCCACGGCAACCGTCAATTTTCTCATGCACTTCGGACATCGGCCTTCATACCTGGCTTGGTCCGGCTCGCGATAAATTCGCGAATACACACGGCAGCACTCAAACATAATTCCGAGAAAGGGCTTCGATTTTGAATCAGACCCATTCATTCTGGTGCTCCTTTGAATATTATGACAGATTATGCGGCTAGAGGTAGCCGTAGACCAGCGACAGAGGTATGAAGCGGAGCAGCATGAAAAAGCTAAACAAGAATGCACCTAGTCTCGTGATTATTGGCCCAGGCCGCTGGGGAAGTGCCTTAGCAAAAGTCGCAAAATCGAAAACATCTGGCATTCGTGTTCTCGATGAAAACTCCACCCCTCAAGACTGGGATCACGCCTTTCGAAGTCCAAATACGTTTTGCATTTTAAGTTGCCCTTTCAAAGCGATGGAAAATGTTCTTCAAAACTTGAAAGGTCGAAAAATTTTAGGCGCCATCAATGCCTCTAAGGGAATTGATCGAAAAACTTTATTCACTTTTAGCGAGCTCGCTAAAAAATATTTGAAATCTCCTTTTGGAACTTTGTCCGGTCCAACGTTTGCTCAGGAAGTTTTAGAAGGACTGCCTTCGGCCTGCGTTTTAGCAAGCGCGAATAAAAAATTTGCTAAGGAATTTTCTAAACAGCTTACGACCTCTAAATTTCGAGTGTACCCAAGTTTTGATCCGCAAGGAGTCGAAATTTGCGGCGCGATTAAAAATGTTTTAGCCATTGCGTGCGGAATTTCAGATGGATTGAAGCTTGGCTACAATGCACGAGCCGCGCTTCTTACTCGCGGACTTCGCGAAATGGTTACGGTGGTAAAAAGATTTGGCGGAAAACCTTCCACCGTTTTTGGTTTAGCTGGCGCAGGGGATCTCTGGTTAACCGCCACTGGGGAGCTTAGTCGAAACCGACAATTTGGAATGCTGCTAGCTAAATCCTATTCAGCAGAACAGGCGCTTAAAAAAGTGAAAGGTCCGGTTGAAGGACTTTACACCGCGAAACAGATTCAGAACTTGGTAAAAAAATACCGCCTTGATCTGCCCATCTGCCAAGAAGTCGGGCTTATCTGTTTTTCAAAGAAGAAGCCAAAGCTCGCAATTCAATCATTGATGAGACGCGAAATTAGACCCGAATAATGTGCTAAAAACTTGCTGAAGTTTTTAAATCGTCTTAATCATTTCAAATGCGAAAATTTATTTCAGCCGCTCTTTTAGCGATTCCTCTTTTCACCTTAAATTTGCATGCAGCACCTCGTGGATTCTGCGCTGTGCATCTTCGCGAACTTCGTAGCACACAGCTTTTTTTAGGAATGACTGCTGTTGAAAAGATGACAGATGACCTCGTTAAGAGAGGGCTTTATCTTCTAGATAAAAAAATCGAGTGGAAAGATTATCTTACAGAAAACGCCGTGACCACGGTGAAAGGTCCAAATGATTCAAACGGCAAACCACTTTATTTTGTGGTGAATGGAAATCATCACGTTGAAGCCGCGAATCGAATTCAAGCGCTTCAAAATTTAACTTGGGATGAGCGATGGGTCTACGCCAACGAAGCTCTCGATTTTTCACAATTAAATTGGAGAAGTTTTTGGGAACAAATGAATGAGCAAAAATTAATTTTACTTTTGAATCAGCGAGGAACTCCTACCACCTTTGAAAGGTTCAGAGACGATCAGCTACTCGAGGTTTTAAAAGAGACTCCCATCAGTGGGCTTATGAATGATACAGGCAGATCGATGGCAGAATATCTTTTAGATGTAGGTATGATTGAAAAACCTAAAGGCCAACTTTACTGGCAATTTCAGTGGGCCGTGGCACTTCGCAAGATTTGGAAAAATGCAAAAGTAGATCCGCTTAAAAATATATCCAAAGCCAAAAAAATGGCGAAGGCTTTTGCGCGATCAGATGATGCAAAAGGTTTGCCCGGATTTAAGAATCGAGCAAACTAGATTTAGGATTCCATGTCTTTGAAACATCTTCAAAGAGAATCTGCCAAACGCCAACTTCATTAAAGAAATCGCCTTGGAGAACAGCGCGGAATTCATTCCATTTTTCGCCAGCCAAATGGACATGCAAACTAGCGAGCAAAGTTTGCATTCGATTTACGGAGTCCATCACTTTTCCTTGAGTAAATTGAATGTCTTCAAGTTTATCGTTTCCTAAAGATTGCATGCCTGCGATGAGTTGAAGCAACCACTCCATCAAAGAAGTCATCTCAGAAACTCTTTGATGAGCTTCGCGAACTTCACCTTTTGCCAAGAAGCCATCAACATCTCCGCAATCCATTCTTAAGGCTTCGCAAATTTTTGGAGCTAACAAAAGAGACTCACGAAATAGCTCATCGATTCGGCGTGTTTTAAAAACAATATTTCCAAGATCCTTGAATGACTTCGTATTTAAAACTTCTTCCTCTTCCAAATCAACCGACTTTCCGTCGAGACGAATCTCCGTCAAAACTCGGGTCGCACCTAATTTGGTTTTAATTTCTTCTGAAATTTCACCGAATTTCATTTCGGGACTAAAGTGCTGAACTTGTCCGTCTAATTCTAAAGATTTTAAAGATGCATCCATGATCTTATTCCTCTCTTCTTCTCTAACCGTGCGTTCTTAATCCATGCCCCTTGCTATTGATATTTTCAGATTGCAGAAGGTTCATTTTTGCCTGACCTAAAGACTCTAATTCAATTTGAATGTGTTTTTGATGATGGCGAAGATGTTCTGCGATTTCCGAGTCAACTCTCTTCAAATTTTCTAGCTCTTTAAACCAAATCAAATTTTTAGGAGTAAGCTTACCTACAAGGTGTCGATCACATTCTGCAAGTTCATCAAATAATTTTGAGCGTTCTTCGACGAATTGATTGAATTGAGGAAGTCGACCATTGATGGCTTCTTCTGCCATGCGTGCAGAAAAGTACATGAGCTTCTCTACGATACGATCCTTTTTAATTATCCAATCTTCCATGATTAAATTTATTTTAGCATCAATTGCAAAAAATCTAAGCAAACTGCGCCGCGTTATTTAGATTTTTAAGTTTACTCAAAAGACGTTGACGCGTTTTTAACTTTCGCTATGCATCATAGGTCGTGAAAAACACTGATCTCCCCCTTCATTCTAAGCAGCGAGTAAAAGTGGAGGGCATTGGTACACTTGGGGAAGGGCTCGCGCGAATCGACGGAGCCGAGATTTTTATTCCTAAAGTGGCGCCGCAGGATGAACTTGAAATCGAAATTATCGAAAACAAAAAGAATAGATTCCGCGCAAAAACTCTACAAATTTTAAAATCTAGTCCGCTGCGTGTACCTGCGGCCTGCAAACATTTTGAAATATGCGGAGGATGCGACTTTCAACATCTGCCTTATCAAGAGCAAATCGATTGGAAATTACGAATGACCAAACATTGGATTCGTCGATCTTCTTTGGCGCCACTTTTGGATAAAATTCCATTCGATCAAATCGAATCACCTGAGGAATATGGCTACCGACATCGAGCTCGGCTTCAAGTCAAAAATGGTCGAGTGCATTTTTTCAAACCACATTCTCATGAAATTTTTGAAATCGAGGAATGCCCGATTTTTCAAAATGGATTTTTAAAAGCACTTCAGGAAAAAGCTCTCACGCTTGCCGATCAGAAAGATTGGAATCAGAGTTTTTCAAATGGAAAACTCATCGAAGGTGAGGCTTTTTATGAGCTCGATGATTGCAAAATTTTTTATAACGAAAAATGTTTCACTCAGACTAATTTTGATGTGAACGAGCAAATTTGGTTTCGCATCTTAGAAGATATTGAAAATCTCGAGCAGAAAAAAACGGCGCTCGATCTTTACTGCGGAATAGGAAATTTCAGCCTTCCGCTTTCAAATTATTTTGAAAAAGTTACGGGCATTGAAGCCGAAGGTGAATCAATTGCCTTTGCGAGAAAAAACTCTGAAGCTCAAAAGAAAAATATTCGTTGGATAAGCGGGCTTTGCGAAGAAAAACTTTTAGAACTAGAATCTAAATATGAATTTTTTGATTTTGTTTTGCTCGATCCCCCCCGAACGGGAGCTCTCAAATCCGTGCAGGTTTTAAGTCGATTAATGCCCACAAAAATTGTCTATGTTTCTTGCCATCTTGAAAGCTTGATCCACGACCTCATTTTTTTGAATAAAAAGGGGGGGTACCAAATTAAGCGCTGGACCGTAGCCGATATGTTTCCTCAGACGCATCATATCGAATCTATCGTTACCTTGTCTCGCACCTGATCCTTCGCGGGATTTGCCGTTTTGTGCGAAAATAGAGCGGTGAAGGACTTCAACAACGATCAGAAGAGTTTTGTTGAATCGATGGGCCGCGGCTTCAGCGAAGCTCGCACCAAAGAAAATCTTCCCTGGCTTATGGGAGGCTTGGCGCTTTTTATTTTTCTGATCGTCATTTTGGCCTTCGCTCTTAAGAATTGGTTTCGATTGCGCGGCTACTATCATTATTTTTATCGAAAGCTTACTAGCGAACCAGTCAAAGATTTTCGCTACGAGCGCCAGGCCGATGTTGTCATTCAAATGCCTTTTGGTCCCGATCTTGTTCATCGAGCGAATACTCGAAATATTTCTCGCAACGGAATGTATGTGCGGATGAATCCTCCCCTTAAAAAGGAGGATGTTTTTTCATTTCTTTTAGTTCTCTCTGACGATTTCAAACTCAAAGGAAAAGCCCAAGTTTTTTGGGTTCAAGACCGATGGAGCGAACATCATCCATCCGGTATGGGCTGTAAATTCCTCAACCTTTCTGAATCTGAGAAAAATCGCCTGCATGCCTTCTTGCGAGGCAAATAAGATCTCGCCTATGAGATCTTGTGAGTTCCACCTTCACTTTTGACTTAGGTCACTTTGCCACCCAGATGGGATGGGCCGTTGCGGGAGCTTGCGATCCGAGCATTCCTGAAAGTTCGCAAAAATTTTTTGAGCAATGGGTTCGCGAATACAAACCGGCCGGTCAGATGAGCTACCTTGAAAAGAGACAAAAAGAACGTCTGACTCCGACGGCTTACTTTCCAGATGCAAAATCCATCCTCTGCTTTGGTCTGTTTTATTTTCCAGGTTGGGCTTCAGGTGAAGTCAAAGTAAGTAATTATGCTTGGGGCGAGGACTATCACCTTCAGCTAAAAGCAAAGTTGGAAGAAACAGCAGCCGCGCTTAAAAATACTTTGGGAGATTTTAAATACCGACTCTGTGTCGACACGGCTCCTGTGCTCGAAAAAACTTTGGCCGTTCAAGCGGGTCTTGGATGGCAGGGAAAAAACACTCTGCTTTTAAGCCCTCAATTTGGATCGTATTTATTTTTAGGTGAAATCGTCACCGACTTACCGCTAACCACTTTCTCCGCCAAAATGCCTGTCAGCGATCACTGTGGAAAATGTACCCGCTGCATCGACGCCTGCCCCACCTCGGCGCTCACTCCCTATGTTTTGAAAGCAGATCTCTGCATCTCGTACTTAACCTTGGAACATCGAGGTGAGTTCGATTCAAATACGCCCGCCTTCTCCGACTGGATCGCCGGCTGCGATATATGCCAAGAAGTTTGCCCGTGGAATCAAAAACTCGTACCCATCCAAAACTCCGCTCTCGATCCAAGTTTTCAAAAGCTTACAAAGTCTGATATCGAGTCGCCCACCTGGCCCGAGCGTATCCAAGAAAAGGCGCTCTCTTATGTTCGACCAGAAAATTGGCAGCGAAACCTAAATTGGATCGAATCTCAACGAGCGGAGTCTAAAGAAGTTGTTTCAGCTTCCCAGTGAGCTCTTAAACCCTCTCGATCGAATTCCGTAAAAATTTGCTCGATAATCTTGCGGCTCGGCTCACCTCGACTGGAGTTTAGAAAATCCGCATGATCGATCTGCATATAATAAAGACTTCTCAACCAGTTTCGAACTAGTTCCGGATTCTTAAGATGATCGCGAGCGTCTACTAAAGCCCTCTGGATGCTTGCGATATTTCCGGGCACATAAATAACCTTGTCCGAAGAACTCTGAAGTAACCAATTCTTCGAGCCTTGAGTCCTAAGAAAAATCTCCCACCACTCCCGCTCTTGAGCAGTCGAAAATTTATTCAAAGGAGCGCGATCGCCAAAGTCCTTGGCATGCTGGGAGGCATAGCCGTCCATTCGATTATTTGCTGTAGGATTTTCAAAATAAGCTGCAAACCTAGCTCCAAAAATTCCATAAGCCGGAAAAATTAATGCGGCTCCGAGCAGTCCGTACAAAATAGGGCGAGTTCGTCTCCAAGCGCTTCGACTCCACATGGGAAAAGCCGTCGCATTCGGATCTCGTGAAGCCATTTTGATATACTCAAGTCGGCGTTCACTCAAAGTGTCCGCCAAGTCACTCAAGGTGATCTCGCTGGGTGCCTTAGGTGAAGCCTGGAGATTGGTCAGATTAAAAAGATCTGGGAGGCGATTTGCTAAATCGATATCCAGATCGCGCTCCGCTACAGAAAAAAGGCGGGGAAGATCGCTCTGTCTCTGCTTAAGAAATTTGGCAAATACTCGCCGTGGATCTTTTCCCTCCGCAAGAAGAGTCGACAGCTTCAGCTGTCCCATCTGCACATGGGAATTTTTCAAACCAAGTAGACGAGCGAGATCAAAACATCTCGCATGAGCCTGAGACAAACTTCCAAAAATCAAAACACCCAAAACCGCGGTGGCGAAAATTTTTCGGCCGATAAAATTTTCAAAAAAAGACATAGAGAAATGTGGTGACTGAAGAATTTATAATCGACAAGAAAATTTAAATTGATTAAGAATTTACGCTGCGGAGGTGATGGGGTCGAAGTGGTAAATTTGTTCATACGAAAGGCAAGGCAGAAAAATCCAAAGATGATCAACCTCCTCGTTGCCTTCAGCCTCATTTCAGCACCCGCAGTCTTAGACCCCCTCCTAGCTAAAGAAAGTGAAGAACCTCACCAGCGTAGGACGCTGACTTCTCTCAGAGACCCCGCTTCTTTTGTTTCAAACTTTACTCAAGAGGTCCCTGTTGACCCTAAAATATTTGCACGTGCGATCAGCATCGCAGCTCAGCCGACAAGAAGCATGAAGATCCAAGCGGCGATTTCGGAGCAACAGTTACTTGGAGAAGCTTACCGAATGGCCAAGCTGATGAATCCGGGCGATCATGCCTGGGCATTAGCTGAAGCTTTGGCGAGTACCACAGCGGTTTTGCTTTATCTCACTCAGCACGATCAGATTCCTTTAGACAAGGCGCTCCTCCCTGCGGTCGCCTCCGGAGTTCTTTCTTATGGATTTCAGATTTTCTTTCCTCAGTACGTTCGATGGGTCAATCAGCAGGGCTTTTTTAAAATTTCAGATGAAGTAAAGGCGAGCTTTTTATCTACTCTGGGCAAAGAATATGTCCTTCAACTTTTTTATGTGGGGGTGGTGCATCTGGCATCGGTCTCTATGGGTATTGAAACTTTAGGGCAGCATTTCTTTGATACCGCCTTTTTAGCCTGGCTTGGCGAAGGTTCTTTCAGCTTGATCATCGCTAAAATAACCGAAAGATTGCCCGTGCATTTTCCAGATCGCCCTAAGTTTGCCTGGAATCTTGGAAAGGCTTCTTTCTTCGCCTTAGGAATTTGGTCTTCGGTGCTTATGATTTCTAATCTTTCAAACGCCGAGTTTAGCTATTACGCGTATTGGATTATGTCAGTGGTGGGAATTCCCGCTTATTTTTGGATGTCGCAAGATCTCAAAGAGTTCAGAGAATCTTTAAAGACGAATTTTTCTAAAACTGCTTCAGCAAAAAATTTAGTGAAAGCCTCGTATGCTTCCGCCACTTCTTTTTGTCGAAGCACCTTGATGATGCTTCGACCTACTCGCTCGCCAGCTTTTAATTAGCGAAAATTTCGACGAACTTCCCAAACGGGAGCTTCAGGTCCTTTATAAGCTGGCTCTTTGTATTCTAAAATGACATCTGTCTGAATATTTCCTCGACGTGTGTAATCCATCACAATTTTTAAATACGAGGGCTTTAAAGCTTTTTGAAGATCCTGCAAAATTAAATGCGGCAACTCTTCATGGTAAACAGCTCGATCGCGATATGAGTTTACATAAAGCTTTAAGGACTTCAGCTCGACGATAGAGTTTTTAGGTACGAGCCAAATATGAGCCGTCCAAAAATCAGGGAAACCCGAACGTGGGCAAACGCTTGTCCCCTCAGGACAAGTAAAAGAAATCAGAGTCTTAGGTTCTTTGTAGCGAAAAGGAATCGGCTCGAGTTCATTCTCTTCGATCTGCTTGGCACCGTATTTTTTTTTCATAGTGGCTCAAATCTATGCCCAAAATACTTAAGAACGTAAAGCGAGCTTCTTCATGGCTTTCAGACTGGCTTGAGGAGGAATTAAAGCCTTAATCTTCAGCCTTTTTGCGGCTTTCAAGGTCGTAGGCCCAATCGCGATCCATTGAGTTTTAAAAGAGCGCATCTCTTTGAGCGTAAAAGATTTTCGAAAGGCCTCGACCATCGATGGGCTCGTCAGAAATAAAAATTCTGGGGACTTCGCTTTTAAAATCTTCAGCAGCGGACTTCTGATGTTTAAAATTCTGGTCTGGTAGGTTTCTACTATTTTAAGAGAATGCCCCCATTTTTTGAGACCAGGAACTAAACGCTTATCTCCTAATCGACGAGAAAGACTTCCCCTTAAGTAGAGAATACGTGCAGATTTTTTGGATTTGAAAAATTTTAAAACACCTCCAGCATGAGATTCTTTGAGAACCTTCAATTTTTCGCCCGACTTGAGGCGGATAGAGGCGGATGTTTCTGCTCCGATTGCCACCACTGTTTTTACTTTGGGACGATTGCGTACAAACCGAAGTGCATTCGCCGAAGTCACCAGTAAAAAATCAAATTCGCCCGTTAAGGCGGCCATTTTTTTTTCGCGAATTGAAATAGCCGGACATTTTAAAACTTGAAGAGGTTTAAGCTGAGATTGAGCTCGAGAAAATTCTTTCGCCTCTTTGAAAACGACGACTTTCATCAGCCGACCAAATCAAGAATGCGTTTGGCTCCACAGTGCATGAAGCGATCTGCCATCCCCTCGCCTAATTGCTCGCCATAACCAATCGGCGCGATGGCTCGGTCCATCATCACTCGCTCACCTGTCGGATCTGCCAAGAAGGCATGAAGTCTCATCTGAAATTGTTC
>JAFLCD010000013.1:25747-67779 GCA_017302715.1 Deltaproteobacteria bacterium | reverse complement strand
AATCTTCGCTTTTCCTTCGTAAATTTTTTCGCCGTAAGACGATGCAGAACCACTCGCAGGAGCGGTTTCTTTAGAAATTAACGATGTAGGCATAGGCTCTTTTTAGCCGCGATTTTGATTCAAATCAACGAATGCCTTGAAAATCTAAGGGCTCGAAAGCTTTAGGCATTTAAGTGCCCCGTCGGTCTATAAATGATTGCTTTTGCGCATTCACTTATTGAGAATCGGCCCATGAGTACAGATCTGCTTTTAGGAATTTCTATTGGAATACTTGCTTGGTTTATTTTTCGCGTGCTTTTGACTTCGCTTTACACGGTTGATCAAAACGAAAGAGCCGTAAAAACAATTTTTGGACGGGCCGAGCGAATTCCTAACCGCACAACTTTGGATGATCCGATTGCAGAAGGACTAAGACCTGATGAGCAAGAACGATATAATTATCCACAAGTCAGAGTGATTCTTCCGGGAGGTCCTTATTTTAAATGGCCGTGGGAAAAAATTCATAAAATCAGCATTGCGACTGAAACCGTCAATATGGCGAAAGATCCTGCGTCTCCTTCGGCCAATCACAATGGAACTTTGCTTGAAGCCGTCACAAAAGATCAACTCAATACCGGCCTCACCGGTCAAATTCGCTATCGAGTGTCGGAGAGAAATTTGTACGCTTTTCTTTTTGGAATCAAACGACCGTTCTCTCATATCATGGGATATTTTGTTTCGGTGCTTCGCGAGCGAATCGCTAACTTCACAGCTCCCCCAGAGAAATTGGGCTCGCTCGTGTCTGAGTCGGCATCCGTAATCGGAGTTTCAATCAACGATCTAAGAAAAAATTTACGAGATTTGAACGAACATATGGATCATGAGTGTCGAACCTCAGCTGCGAGATATGGTATTGTTCTCGATGCTTCTTTAATCACCGGCATAGATCCGCCCGCTGAAGTTGAATCGGCATTGGCCGCAATCAATACAGCGCATAATCAAGTTTCATCTGATATTAGTTTGGCGCAAGCAGCTGCCGATCAAAAAGTAGTGCAGTCCAGACGCGCTGTAGAAATTGAAACTTTAAAAGCTCAAGCCGAAGTTCAACCGATTCAAAAACTAGCGGCGCAGCTCAGCGATCTGAAGAAAAATGGAGATGGGGCTTTGCAAGCCTACGCTCGAAATATTCGGCTGTCTTTGTTCAGTAAAGCCGAGCAAGTTTATTTGGAGGTCGAAAAATGATTTTTGACTATATAAGTTTTGAAATGTTTAGAGGAGTCTTGATTGGATTCGTAGGTCTTACGATCGGACTTCCGATTTTATTTTCGATTTTTAAATTGTTTGGAATTTTTGCGATCGTTCAAGAGCGACAAAGTTTAGTTTATGTTTTATTCGGCGATGTCGTCGGCGTGATCGATGAACCTGGATTTCATTTTCTTTGGCCAAGGCTTGGATGGCGCGCGATCATCGTTAATATTTTCGGAAAATGCCATGCGCTAGATATGCGTCTTGATCAGGATTATCTGCGCAGCTTGCCCGTGAATTCCGAGGAAGGTGCGCCGGTTGGAATTGGAATTTGGTACGAAATGTTTATCAGCGATCCGGTTTTTTATTTATTTAAAAATACGGATCCGCGCGGATCGCTCGCAGCCAATGTCAGCAACTCCGTCGTGCGTTGTTTAAGCAATATGCCTCTAGCAGAAATGTTAGTGAGCCGTCACAAAATGAGTCAGACGGTTCGCAATGAAGTTTCTCCAAAATCTCACGAGTGGGGATACAAACTCGGCTCTGTTTATATTAGAAAAGTTCACTTCAGAGATTTAGGAATGATCAAGCAAATCGAAAGCAAGGTGGTGAATCGGCTTCGACAAGTGACGTCAGCCATCAAACAAGATGGAACTAACCAAGTGAATATTATCGCAAGCACCGCCGAGCGCGAAGCTGCGATCGAGTTCGCCAAAGCGGCTGCGATTCGACCGGCTGTCGTCGGCGCCGCACTTAAAGAAATTTCGAAAGATCCAGAAGTTTCTCGCGTGATGTTTGAAGTTTTAGAGAACCAACGAATCTTAGAAAGTCAGGCTTCTACGGTTATTTTGCCAAAAGGTAGCGACCTATTGAGAAATTTGTTGGCTGCGGGACTTAAACCCAGCTAAAAATTTTGGGTGTTGAGCGAGCTTTCTTCCTCCGGATCGAACGTCAGTCCTGCTCTTACTCCTATGATGAAGCAATGGAGCGAGCTTAAGGCTCAGGCCGCAAATGCGCTCTTATTTTTCAGACTCGGGGATTTTTACGAACTCTTTGATGAAGACGCCGTCACTGCGGCTCCGCTCTTAGGAGTGGCCCTCACCGCTCGAAATAAATCGGCGGCGAATTCGATTCCCCTATGCGGAGTACCAGTCGCGAGTATCGAAAATTATCTGACTAAAGTCCTCGATCGCGGATTCAAAATTGCACTGGCGGAACAAACCGAAGAACCAGGTGAAGGAAAAAACATCGTTCGAAGAGAAATCGTTCAATGGTTCACTCCGGGAATTCGTTTTTTAGCGAGCGATGAACGCTCTCATTATTTAGGTGTCGTGACGGGTAAACCCAACGCTTGGAATTTAGCGGCAGCTGATGTTTCAACCGGGCATTTTGTTTTCGAATCTTTGATTACGGACGAAAGATTAGCAGAGTTGATGGATCAACTTCCGATTGAAGATTTAAGATCCGAGAATCTTGATTTACTTCAGATGGCACCCAAGTTTTTTGAACCTTCGCATTTAGTGAATTTTTTAGATTCAGAGAAAATTTTAAAAGAAGCTTTTGGAATTAATGATCTCGCTGAGCTCCCGGCCAAAAATAAAATGGAGATTCAAACTTTGGGCTCGCTGATTCATATTTTGAACGAAGCGCATCCACGAGAAAAGTTAAGATTTTTAGTGCCTCGTGCGGATCGAGATGCGGTTTGGGTTTCAGCAGCCACAAGAAAAAATTTGCATTTGTTTGAGCCGGCCGAAAAAAGCTTATTTGAATTTCTCAATCGCACGCAAACGGCCATGGGTCGAAGAGAATTGAAGTTTCTGCTGGCTTCGCCTACTCAGAATCGAGAGGTCTTAAAAGAGAGGCAAAATCTTGTTCGAGCTTTTAAGAAAAATTCAGAGGCACGCCGAGATTTTCGAACTCATTTATACGGAACTTTAGATCTGCACCGATTGATGAGACGGATGAAAGACGCCGAAAGTTTATGTCAGCTGCAAAAGAGCTTAAATCAAATTTTCGAAAGCGCGGTTTCGTTAAATTTTGAGGCGCCTCTGGTGATAAGTCTCAAAAAATCTCTCGCTCAACTTCAAAACTTAACGACTGAACTCAATAAAAATATTCAAAAATCAGAAAGCGAAACAGGTTGGATTCAGACAGGAGTGAATGCTGAGCTCGATGAGCTCAGAACGCTCAAGCAAAATGCCAACCAGATTCTTCTTCAACTTGAAGATTCTTTGCGCACTGAAACCAAAGTCTCCGGATTAAAAATTAAATTTCATCAGGTGTTCGGCTATGTCGCCGAAGTAACGGCCATGCACAAAGAGAAAATTCCTGCGCGCGCCAAACGAATTCAAACTTTAGCCAATTCGGAGCGATTTAAAACAGACGAACTCGTTTCACTGGAAGAAAAACTTTTAAGTTTAGACTTAAGAATTCAGGAAGCAGAGAAATCAGAGATCTTAAGACTTCTCGATTTGGCTCAACAGAATGAAAAAATTATTTTAAATTTGGCGGAGAGTTTAGGAAAACTTGATTGCTTTCAATCGTTGGCTGAAGTTTCAACATTGCAACGCTGGTCCACGCCCAAAACTTTGAACGCTTCTGAAAATTCTCAGATTAAATTAAAATCAGCTCGTCATCCTCTTTCGATTTCTGCATTTGTTCCTTTAAGTTTCTCTTTAAGCACTGAGACTGAACAAATTTTATTACTCACCGGTCCTAATATGTCGGGAAAAAGCACTTTGCTTCGAGTGGCGGCGGTCTGTGCACTTTTGCATCAAATCGGCAGCGATATCCCCGCTGAATCTGCAGAGCTTTCGCTCTTTGATCGCATCGTCTGCCGAATGGGTGCGCAAGATGATTTAACAAGTGGGCAGTCTACTTTTTTTGTAGAGATGCGCGAAGTAGCTTCGATGCTTCGAGGTGCCACGGATAGAAGTTTACTTATTTTTGATGAGATTGGCCGCGGCACTTCGACTTATGACGGAATGAGTTTGGCATGGGCCATCACCGAAGAAGTGCACGAGAAAAAATCCATCTCTCTGATCGCCACCCATTATTTGGAACTCGCTGAATTAGAGAAAACTTTAGCGCGACTTCAAAGTTATCATTTAGGTGTAGAAGAAATAGATCATAAGCTTATTTTCACTCGTGAACTTAAACAAGGTCCCGCATCTCGAAGCTACGGCATTCAAGTAGCGCGGCTCGCCGATATTCCTTCGAGCGTTTTGATTCGTGCGGATCAAAAACTCAAAGAGCTCGAAAGAAAATCTCAACGCCTTCACACACGAGCCGGCCCGCTTTTTGAAATGGAAGCTCATCGTTGATGAGTCAGACGGTCGGAAAAACTTACGATCTTCAATCTCTCTATGAACGTCTCAACCGACTTTACTTTGATAATTCTTTAGTAACTCATTTGCGATGGTCCGCCCGATCTGCACCTCGCGCTCGGCGTCGCGTCATTTTGGGAAGCTATCGAAAAGAATCTAATACCATCACTCTGTCCCGACGCCTTGATTCGCCTCGAGTTCCGCTTTATTTTGTGGAACACGTATTATTTCATGAAATGCTGCACGCTGTTTTTCCATCTGAAAAACACAAAATGCATACAGAAAAATTTAAAAAATTCGAAAGAATGCATCCCGACTACGATCGCGCGCGCGAGTGGGAGAAAAATTCGATACAAATTCTTTTTGAAAAAGCTCAGATTTCTTTGCCACTTTCTGCGCAAGGAATGCCTCAAAAAAAACTGAGCTTCTCGCAACGCGTTAAAAAAATAATGGGCGCGCTGCGCTAATATCTGAACCCGCGAATTTACTCAGAAATTTGAATGCCTTCCATTAGACTTAAGCTTAGGGGGAGTCGTTCATGCAGCCAACGCTTCGAGCTCAAAAGCCAGCACAACCTATTCGTGCCATTCTCTTGGTCATGAGTTCGATTTATATCGCACTCAGTTTAATTTCGTATTCTCAAGGAGACCCTTCGTGGAATTTTACGGCATCGGATTCTGTGGCGATCTCCAATCTCGGCGGTATTGTTGGAAGCTATTTAGCCGATGGATTGCTGACTTTGCTCGGCGTAGTTTCATATATGCTCACGCTCGGAGCTCTCTTGATGGGACTTCATTATTTTAAAATCAAAACGATTTTGATTGCTGAAAATGCGATCAATCATAAAAAACCTAAGTGGCAGTTTCCTGTAGCACTTGCGATTTTTACGATTTGTCTTTCGGGACAGCTCTCGATTGTGCCTGCAAGAATCTACGATTCGATTTCACTCGGTGGATTGATTGGCTATCTCGTCGCTCGCACCGGCGTTTTTTGCTTTAGTCCGATCGGAGCTACGTTGATTTTTATTGGTGGTATTTGGGTTTCGATCACGATGATCACCGACCGATGGAATTTTCTACCGAGCATTTCTTTTGGCACTAAATGGACAGAACTTAAAATGCAGGCGCAGCACAACTGGAGCGGATTTTTTTCGTTCTTTAAAAGAAAACGACAACCTGAAGTGCATAAGACTTCAACAGGATCAGCACTTGGGGCGACTCGGGTTCCAAGTTTTTCTTTAAAAAATTCTGAAGCAGAGACTTCGTCTGAAATCAAAGAGCCTCAAGTTTCTGAAGCTAAACCCGTAGAAGCTAAGATGACTGAAAAACCAGCACCTCTATTGAGTTTGTTTGCCAAAGCGGCGGCTCCTACGAATGAATCGGATCGCGTTCTGTTGATGGATCATGTTCCTGCGCGAAAAAAAGAAGCACAGAACTATTCCAACTTTGAACTCCCCTCGCTTCAACTTTTAGATTTGCCTGAAGTTCAAGGATTTGAGATTTCAAAAGACGAACTCATTGCAAACTCTCGTGCCCTTGAACAAAAACTTTTAGATTTCGGCGTTCAAGGACATGTCACCAATATTCGGCCTGGTCCGATCATTACATTGTATGAATTTGAACCAGCACCTGGAGTGAAAGTAAAAAACATCACGAATCTTACGGACGATTTAAAACTTGCGATGAAAGCCGTGAGCATTCGTATCATCGCTCCGATCCCTGGTCGCGCAGCTGTGGGAGTGGAGATTCCAAATCCTCGAAGACAGACAGTTTACTTAAGAGAAGTTTTGCAATCTCCACTTTTTCAAAATTCTCCTTCGCCTCTCACCATGGGAATGGGAAAAACAACTTCGGGCGAAGCGTACGTCACGGATCTTTCAAAAATGCCTCACCTTCTGATCGCAGG
This sequence comes from Deltaproteobacteria bacterium, assembly GCA_017302715.1. GTDB lineage: Bacteria > Bdellovibrionota > UBA2394 > UBA2394 > UBA2394 > JAFLCD01. Next base: position 61,324 of record JAFLCD010000013.1, on the reverse strand, counting down.
CGCTACGGGTTCCGGAAAATCCGTCGGTCTGAACGGCATGGTGGTGAGTATGTTGTTTAAAGCCTCACCGGAAGAATTAAAATTCATCATGATCGATCCAAAGATGCTTGAGCTTTCGGTCTATGAAGGAATTCCTCATTTACTTTTGCCTGTTGTTACCGATCCTAAAAAAGCGGCGCGCGCTCTCGCTTGGGCTGTGAAAGAAATGGAAAGAAGATACAAACTTATTTCTTCTTTAGGCGCTCGAAATTTAAAATCATTTAACGAAAAGGTAGAGCGACTTACCGAAGATGAGCTCAAAAAAGAATTGATGCGAACGGCAGAAACCGAAGCTTCAAGTTCTGCAATCATCGCGGATGAAGAAAATGAAGCATCCGCTCAGCAAGAACTCGCTCTTCAAGCGGCGGGGCTTGATCATTACGTCAAACTTCCCAATATCGTCGTCGTCATCGACGAACTCGCAGACTTGATCATGGTCGCTGCACGTGATGTTGAAGAAAGTATTGCCCGACTTGCACAGATGGCGCGAGCGGCAGGCATTCACTTGATCATCGCAACTCAAAGACCTTCGGTCGACGTTATCACCGGCGTGATCAAAGCAAATTTGCCAACGCGCTGTGCGTTTCAAGTGGCTTCTAAGGTTGATTCGCGAACCATCATCGACGGCAGTGGCGCAGAGAATCTTATCGGCGATGGAGATATGCTTTTTCTTCCTCCAGGAACTTCACGCTTAGAGCGTCTGCATGGCCCATTTATTTCTGAAGATGAAATTGCGCGAGTGGTGCGCCACTTAAGATCTCAAGCCGATGCCGATTATTCGACCATGATCAATCTGGAAGAAAATTCTGCAGCACCAGGTGAAGCGGGTGAAGGTGAAGACATCGATGATGAACTTTACGATCAAGCTCTCACCGTTGTGTTTGAAACCAAATCTCCTTCGGCGAGTATGATTCAAAGACGACTGCGTGTCGGATACAACCGAGCAGCTCGAATGATCGAGCGAATGGAGCGAGAAGGAATTATTTCAGCTCCGTTAGCCGGCGGAAAAGGCCGCGAACTCTTGATCACGCCTTCGCATGAGAGTTAACGAGGGCGAGCGAGAAGGGCTTTGAGCTTAAGATAATAAATCGGTTGGGAGTTAAGATAAGTTTGATCGGATGGCGATAAATCGGATCTCATTTTCAGTCGCATGACGAATCCTTCTCGACCGATGGCTTGAGAATCCGTCACATTGCCAATTGTATTTCCAAGCAAACGTTTATAAGAAGCTGAAGTCATTTTTGCTGCATTTTCCGAAGTCCATGGCAGCAAAGTCCCATCAACGGCATGCAATTCTCCATCAGAAGTACGAATGATATTTTTTAAATGAAAATCGATGGGGATATATCCCGCATCCACTATTTTCTGCATAAACTGATCGTATTTTCTAAGGTCTGCAACACTAGCCTGCTCAAACGTAAGATAAGAATCGAGAGTTTGACGGCCAGGAATTTCAACCAAAAACCCAGTTGCACCTTTAGCAATTCCAGCTCCAGCTTCTGTATTGACTCCAAGTCCTAAAAGTTTTGGTCCGTTCGCAAATTTTTGACGAAGCTCATATTGATGCTTCTCTTCTAAAGTAAATTCTAAAGTTCTCTCGTTGATTACTGAAAATTTTTCACCTGATAAAAGTGGGTAAAGAGGATTTCCATCTAAACCTCGATGCGGAAATCGCCAACCTAAGGCTTGAGAACCATTCCCTTTCACTGGAAAAAAGTGGTGATATCTTCCGGTAAGCTGACTTTGAATAATTAATTCTTCGGGAGTTATCGTTCGAATGATAGTCCCACATTTTTTTGAAAGCGCATCGAGAGAATCTGAAAGAGGTTCTTTGGCCCACAAAGAAAAGCTTAAGAAGATTAAAGCAAATGGAAGATGGCGCATTTCTTTATTATATAACTATAATCCATTTTAAAGTTCTTTATGAACACTGGAATAAACTTTTAATATTTACTGCAAAAAAAACATTTAAAGAATGGAATAATTCAGATGACGACATCTATGATAAACTTTGATCTTTTACTCCATGCTTAAATCTTCGGGCATATAGCTCTCATTTTCAAAACGATCACGTCCACGTCCAAAGTTTTTATCGAGCTTGCCAGGTGCGTTCGTCAAAAATCCAGGAACTGGCAACGCTCCGCAGCGATCCACCTGCGAAAGTGCTTTTTGAAACATATCTCCCACTTCACGAGATTTTGCGGCTTTCGATAAATAAATCACGCCTTGGGCGAGCGCATAATAACATTCGGGTCTGCCTACGAATTCCACCGCATGACGAACCGCATTCGCTAAAGCAATCGCGCGTAAATCGGCGTTTCCAATATCTTCGGATGCAAAAATCACCATTCGGCGAGCGATAAAAAGTGGATCTTCTCCGGCCTGCCACATCCTTGCCATATAATAGAGAGCCGCTTCGGTCTGACTTGCCCTCATGCTTTTAATAAAAGCAGAGACGATTTGGTAATGCTGATCACCGGTTTTGTCGTGAAATAAAATTTTCTTCGCAAATAATTCCTGAACTTTTTGAAGAGTGCAAAGTGGCAACGACCACTCCAGCGCACTCAAAGCCACTCGTGCATCGCCTTGAGAATGTTTAGCGATAAATTCTAAAGCTGAATTTTCAAATTCAATTTTTAGATTTTCATTTTCTTGAGCATCCAAAATCAAAACATCTTTAGCTCGCATTAAAATTTTTAAAATATTTTCTTCGCTTAAAGCTTCCATTCGAAAAACGCGAACTCGCGATAGCAAAGCCGAATTAATTTCGAATGAAGGATTCTCCGTCGTCGCTCCCATCAAAATAATGCCGCCGCTTTCAACGGCTGGAAGCAAAACATCTTGCTGAGATTTATTGAATCGATGGATCTCGTCCACAAAGACGATCGTCTCTCGCTGCTGACGAGTTTTCCAAATATTCGCTTCGTCGATAACTGCTTTAAGATCTTTCACTCCTGCAGTGACAGCGCTGAGCTGAACGAAGCGCGCTTTTGAATAAGATTTGATCAATTGGCAGAGAGAAGTTTTTCCACTGCCCGGAGGTGCATATAAAATGAACGAAAAAAGTTTGTCGCTTTGAATGGCCTCATAAAGCGCTTTTCCAGGCGCAAGAACTTCTTCATGCCCCACCCATTCTTCGAGTTTCTTGGGTCTCATTCTTTCGGCTAGTGGAATCATGCCACGTCTAAAATTCCCAGCGCGTGCCTAATGTTAACAAAACCTGAGACGGCGCTCCGCCCTTCTTCATTAAATTCTCGGTACCGTCCGAAAAAACTGAAAATAAAAATCCTTCGTAAGCGCTCATTAAGACGATGGCAAATTCAGGAAATGGAAAAAACAAAAAGTCAGTCTGAAAACGAACTGTAAATCGTCCTTCATTAAAAGTGTTGTGAGCGGCACGAAAAGTCCAACCCAGTCCTCCTCCGTAACCCAAATCCAAACGCATTCCCTGAGGTCGCGCCAAAGTGTAAAAGCCTTTCGCGGTTCCGATGAGTCCAATAAGTTTATCGGTCATGAGTCGTGTTGATAAAATTCCGCCGACTTCAAAAAGTCTATAAAGTCGATAGCCGCCATTCACTTCCGAATGAATTTGCTGATGCCGCTTATTTAAATTTAACGCCATTCCCAATCCGACCCCCATATTCCATGAATGAAGCCGCGTATTTTCAACAGATCTTTCAAGTTGAAGAACTTCTTGGTCGACCGGACCTTTAAATTGTTCGATTTGAGGAAAATTAAAATCTCTTTTAGGCGTGAGCGTCGGGGCCGGCTCTTCCATCAATGGAGGCGGTGGTAAATTTGAATTCTGCTGAGGGGCGAAATCCTCAAACTCTGGCTCATCGTTTGAAGAAGGCGCTGATGGTTGAGTCGGCGAAGTCACTTGCGGCGCAGGTGGTGTGGACTTTGGCAAAGTATTTGAAGGTGTCGCTTCTTCTGGTTGAATTTCTTCCGCAAAAGGATCTTTAAAGTTTTCACCTGAATTAGTCAGAGGTGGTTGAGTGTCAGCTTGAGCAATTAAAAGTGAAAAAAATAAAGTTTTTAAAAAAATCATTTAAGAAGATGTCTCCCGAATTTGGTAATCCTTCATGCGAAGCTCTAAAATTCTTCGCGTCGTACCTAGGATAGCCGCAATTTCGGTATTAGAACAATCGGGATATTTTTCTAAAGCTCGCAAAATTAATTCGCGCTCTAAAGTAGTTCGCAAAACATGAACTCGATTCCAGCCATCCTCTACTGGAATCGAAAAAGGCAACAACTGATGAAAATCGCTGATTTCAAATTGAATAGCCTCTTCTGAAATCACTCCTGCCTTCGCTTGAAGTGCAGCTCGCTCCAAAATTCGCTCGAGTTCTTTAATATTTCCTGGAAAAGAATGCGCACTTAATTTTTCGGCAGCTCGAGATTCTAAACCGAGTTTCTTTAATTTCAAAGTCGCAGCCAATTGAGATAAAATTTCTCGAACCAAAGCGTCAAAATCATCTTTTCGCTCTCTTAGCGAAGGAACTTTGGTTGTCAGTGCCGTCAATGCAGCAAATAAATCCGATCGAAAATCCGGAGGAGATTGCAAATCGGGGGCCGAACTACTCGAGGCGAGCACTCGAACTTTTGCTTCGGTAAGAACTTCAATCAATCGATCTTGAGCGCGAGAACCAAGAGAAAAAACTTCAGCAATAAAAATCGTGCCCACTTTGGCAAGCGATCTCGAAAGCAGTGGAGAGTCTTCTTCATGGGCTCGTCCATCGACTGATAAAAATTCTTTTTTTGAGCGCGGGCTCATTTCATGAATCCATCGAGCTGCTCGGCTTTTTCCAACTCCCGTTTCGCCTAAAATCAAAACAGTGGAATCCGTTTCAGCCAATTTCTGCGCCTTCAACATAAACTGCATCATGGCCTGAGAATTACAGATCCATCCCTCGGGCAACTTTTCAGTTTCGCCAATCACCAAACCTTTTTTGTGTATAGCGTGCTTCACGGTTTGAACCAAATCGGCGTTTTCAAAAGGTTTAACGATATATTCAAAAGCCCCGCGCTGCATGGCTTCAACCGCTTGAGGCACCGATGAGTAAGCTGTCATCACAATCACGGGAATTTCAGGAGCTTTTCTCTTAATATAATCGAGCAAAGTAAGTCCGCTCGCCTCGGGCATATTCACATCGGTGACAATGCAATCAATCTTGATGGGAGAATTCGTCAAAACTTCTTCAGCTTCAGGAACGGAATAAGATTTATGAATATCCCCGAGAGGTCTTAGCAAAAGTTCAAGCGAGCGCACCATGGCGACTTCATCGTCAACCAATAAAATTTGAGGTTTACGAACAGGAATCTCCATCTGCTTCATTGCTTCTGTCATGCCGATGCCTCATTCATGACAAAAGCTTTCGAAAATTCCAAGACAAAGCTCGTCCCCCGGGATTCTTCGCTTCCACGCTTCGTCTGCACCCGAATTTGCCCACCATTTTTATCGACGAAAGATTTTACATGCGCGAGTCCCAAGCCCGTTCCGTTAATTTTTGTGGTCACGAAAGGCTTAAAGAGATCAATTTTTTCAGGAAGCCCTTGTCCATTATCGGCGACTTGAATTTTTAAACCATCGGAACGAATATCCACAACGATTCGAACCAAAGAAGCTGAAGCTTCAAATGCGTTGACTACAAGATTAAGCAAACTCTGCTTCATTCCTTCGCGATCTACCCATAACCAAAGTGAGACTTCTTTTGAAACTACTTCAACCCCGCCTTTTCGATAAATCACTTCGATAGTTCTATCGGCAAAACGACTGAGAGTGGATTCTTTAACTTGAGCGATCAACATACTCAAACTTACTTTTTCTTTTTGATCCGCGCGGCCCGAGCTATCGAAAATTTTCTGTACGCCTAAAGATACGCGACGAACTTCGCCCTGAATCGTTTTGAGAAGCTCTTCGGCTTCATCATCTCCCTGAACATGTGAATTTAATAAACCCGAACAAACTTTAATAATTGCGAGAGGATTTTTCATTTCGTGAGCCAACAGGCTTTGCATTCGACCTACCGCGAGCAAACCCTGTTGAATCGAAAGAAAATCTCGAAGCGCAAGCAATTCCACACAACGTGCGATCGAGCGAACGCAATCAAACCAATCTTTCGAAACATTGGGGTCAAAAGCAAGCTCATCTCCACCATCGAAACAGATTTGCCCGATCGCCATATCTCCTCTGTTCATGGGAAACGAAAAACTTTGCGAGCGAGGTTTTTCAAATAACCGAACGAGATCTCCGCTTTGAAAACGAAAAATCTTTTCGTTCTGCTCTTTCCAAGGCGAAGTGGGATCTTGAAAGCAATAGATCGTGATATTTTCCATCTTCAAATAAAACTCGCAATGGTAAGTGATAGCTTTTAAAAACGGTTCCAAACTTTTTGAAGATTCAAAAAGCTCATTTACTTTAGGGTAGCGAACTCGAGTTCGAATCAATTTGTGTACACCGTTTTCAATGAGATTTCCAAGCGGACGAGACACAGCGACAACGACAATCGCGATCGCCACCCAAAGCATCCAATCTTCTTGAGGAGCAATTTGCCACTGACTCCAACCCACTCCGACAAGAACGGCAAAGGTCACTCCCATCATCAAAAGTAAAAGCTGATGCATGCCGCGCCTAAACATCCGCTCTAAATTAAAAACATTATTCTTTAAAAAAACGGCGGAAAAAGCCGTCGGAAAAAAGAGCGAGACGGCGAGCACACGTTCCCAAGAAATTCTTGGAGTATCCCAAATGAGTGCCACAAAAACACTCAAGCCCACTAAAAATGAAAATCCAAAAACTAAACTAAGAACTCGCGCTCTTCGGCGCGCCCAAAAATCTTTTGAAGTAAGCAGAGTATTTCCTAAAAATCCAAGAGCGAGCAAACTACAAAATCCAAAGACGTTGAGATTTAAGTGATGAAACCAAAGTGAAGTATCCAGATGCCAAAATTGAATTCGCGCCCAACCTAAACCGATGGCTATTAAATAAGAGGCACCTAAAAGAGAATTTCTCACCCACGTTCGAGCTTTCTTTTTAGGATAGATCGCAAAAAGATGCGCCATCATCACGGCCATCAGCGGAACTAAAACCGAAAATGAAAATCTTGTCCCCAAAGTAACGGTCGGTAAAAAAATCAAAAAGAAAAGAGAAAGCGAAAAACAAAGTGCCGAGAAAACTTCAGTGGCTTCGCGAGCTTTTCTAAATGCCGCTCGGTGCAAAGTAACAGCGAGAGAAAATAAGAGAAAAATCACCGATAACAAAAGTGGAATATAAAATAAAACCAGATAAGAATTTTTGGAATAACCTTTGATTAAAGCTAAAGCCGTTACTTCTTTTTTATTTCTTTCGACCAATAGCTCTACAGGTCCGCGAGTCGCTCGATTTTTAAGCCACTCTTTGGTGGCGCTCCATTCAAATTTCTGTCCTGAAACTTTTAGAATTTCGTCATTAGGCAAAACCCCACGCGCTGTATCGGCCCAATTCTCCTGCTGAAGAAGAGAAACCATACCATTCGAAAGCACAAAAAAATCAAAACGCATGGAGGATTTCTCTTTAAGCCCATATCGAATCGACCAAACCGAAAGCGGAATCCAAATACCGAGAAGAATAATACTGCGAATGAGAAATATTTTTTTCATTTCATTTTGACTTACATAAATTGATAGGGATCTCGATCGAGTTTCATTTTCACTCCGCTTCCGAGCGGTCGCTGCTCGACTTCATCTAAAACCGAGCTTAGAAAAGTTGACATATGACCTTTTAAAGGAGCTTTCGCCAAAATTTGCATTCGATAAACCCCTTTCAGTCTCGAAATCGGCGCAAAGGCCGGCCCCACCAAGTGAACGCCTAAAGTTTTCGCGAAATTTTGAATTCGGTCTAGAAATAGATAACTCACACGCTCTAAATCGGATTCAGATTTATGAGAGAGCGAAAAAAGAGCAAGACGCGAATAAGGCGGCAAATCCGCCATCTGTCTGATTTTGAGCTCTTCACTCGCGAAACTCTCATAAGAAGTTTCGAGATCCAACCACTTAAAAACCGGATGCTCAGGATTCAAGGTCTGAACTAAAAATTTAGATTCTTGTCCGCGTCTCCCTCCGCGACCTTTAAGTTGCTTGAGCAATTGAAAACTTCTTTCGGTGCCGCGAAAATCGGGCACTCCCCAACCCTGATCCGCCAAGATCACGCCCACCAAGGAAAGTTTTGAAATATCAATTCCTTTTGAAATCATCTGCGTGCCAACGAGAATATCGATTTTTCCATCAGCGAAATCTCTCAGAGTTGTCGCCAGAGTTTCTCGTTTCTGAACTTGATCTCGATCGAGTCGAGCGATTCGAGCTTCTGGAAATCTCTCTTTCGCTATAGTTTCAACTTCTTTGGTGCCGATCCCCCCCCAGAAAAATTCTTTCTGTCCGCAAGTTTCACAAAGCGGCGTTAAAATTTTTTGATAACCGCACCAATGGCAAACGGCCGCTTTAAAGTCGTGGTGAATGGTGAGCGTCACCGAACAATGTTTGCACTGATCGGCCGAACCGCAAGAAACGCAGAGCCTTTGCGAAGCCGAGCCGCGGCGATTGAGAAATAAAAGACTTTGCTCTTTCTTTTCTAAACATTCTTCGATCGCCTCCTGAAGCTCGACGCTGATAAAAGATTTAGAATTTTTTTGAAAACTATCTTTGAGATCGATGATCTGAGTTTGAGCCTTGCATTTATGTTCAAAGAAAGGAGGAAGCGTATAAAAATGAGATTCTTTTTGCTCGGCGCGAAAATAAGATTCTAAACTCGGAGTCGCACTTCCTAAAACGACGGGAATATCAAAAAGTTTTGCACGCAATAAAGCTAGATCCCGAGCATGATAGGGACCGCGCTCCGATTGCTTAAAGGATCCATCATGTTCTTCATCTACAAAAATCGCTTTGAGATTTTTAAAGGGAAGCATCAGCGCCGATCTCGCGCCCAAAAAAACATCGGCTTGCCCAGAGGCGGCGCGTTCGAATGCTTCGACGCGCTTTTTCTCGGTCATCTGAGAATGAAAAACACTCACCTTTGCACCCAGTCGCTCGGACAATCGATCTTCGAGCTGCGGCGTTAAACTAATTTCGGGCACCAGCAAAAGAGCCTGAGCATTTTCGCAGAGAATCCTTTCGATGAGATGCAAATAAATTTCGGTCTTGCCACTTCCCGTTTCGCCCATAAGTAAATGGGTTGAAAAATTTCTAAATTTTGAGATCTCTTGAAAAACTTTTTGTTGTGTGGGTGATAGTGCCGGCAATTGAGGAACAAAATGTTTGAGAGCCGGAGTAGAAATACTTTTTCCATCTCGAATTTTCTTAGGAAGCGATGTCGCTAGCAACTCGCCTAAAGAAATTCCGTAATACTGAGAAGCTCTCTCGTAAAACTGCAAAGTTTTTTCATCGAAAAGAGATTCCTCATCAAAAACTTCCAAAATTTTTTTTAATCCTTCAGGAGATTTTTCAGCTTCGCGCCAGACAAAGCCAATGAGCTCTCTCGAACCAAAAGGAATTTTGACTCGCACTCCTTTTGAAAGCGCGCGATCCCCTTCATAGGTAAATAATTTTCTTAAGGGAGATCGAACGGCAACTTCAAAAAGCATTTTGATTTATTTCATCATCGGAATATCGAGTTTATTTTTTTTCGCAAACGAAATGGCTTCATCATATCCGGCGTCGGCATGCCTAAGCACTCCCATCGCAGGATCGCTGGTGAGTACGCGCTCTAATCGACGATCGGCATCCGCCGTTCCATCGGCGACGATTACCATACCAGCGTGCTGAGAATATCCCATTCCCACTCCGCCTCCGTGATGAAGGCTTACCCACGAGGCACCATTCGCCGTATTGATGAGCGCATTTAAAAACGCCCAATCACTGATCGCGTCAGATCCATCTTTCATACTTTCGGTTTCGCGATTGGGTGACGCTACGGATCCGCAATCCAAATGATCACGACCAATCACCAGAGGTGCCGAAACTTTTTTAGTGCGAACAAGTTCGTTGAATTTAAGTCCGGCCCTCGCGCGTTCATTATAATTCAGCCAACAAATTCGCGAAGGCAATCCTTGAAACGCCACTTTTTCTTGCGCAGCTTTTAACCAGCGATGCAAATTCTTATTTTCGGGAAAAAGTTCGAGAAGCGCCTGGTCTGTGACAGCGATATCTTTGGGATCTCCCGAAAGCGCGATCCAGCGAAAGGGTCCACTACCTTCACAAAAAAGTGGACGAATAAAAGCGGGAACAAATCCTGGATAAGAGAAAGCGGCTTCATATCCCGCTTCTTTGGCGTAACCTCGTAAGTTGTTTCCATAATCAAATACAATGGCGCCGCGTTTTTGAAATTCGACCATGGCTTCGCAGTGTTTCACCATCGTTGCTAAACTTTTCTTTTTGTAATCGACTGGATTTTTTCTCGCTTGAGCTAAATCTTTCACTTCAATTCCTTCGGCGACGTATCCGTAAACAGGATCATGCGCAGAAGTTTGATCGGTCACAATGGGCGGAAGAATTTTTCGATTTAGAAGTTCTCGATATACGGTGGCCGCATTTCCGACGAGACCAATCGAAGTTGGCTTTTTAGATTTTGTAGCCTCGTCGATCCATTTTAAAGCTTCATCTAAATTTTTAGCCATCTTGTCGAGGTAGCGAGTTTCAAGTCGTCTGAGAATTCGAGTTTCATCGACATCGACGCCCAAAAAACTTGCACCCGCGATCACCGCAGCCAGAGGTTGAGCGCCGCCCATTCCGCCAAGTCCGCCGGCTAAGATCCACTGCGACGAAAGATCTCCGTTAAAATGTTTTTTTCCGCAGGCCGCGAAAGTTTCGTAAGTGCCCTGCAAAATTCCTTGAGTGCCAATATAGACCCAAGAACCTGCGGTCATTTGGCCGTACATGATCAGCCCTTTTTTCTCGAGCTCGTCGAAAACTTCCCAGGTCGCCCACTTTGGAACCAAATTGGAATTCGCAAGCAAAACGCGAGGCGCATCCGGATGCGATTTCAAAACCCCAACGGGTTTACCGGACTGAACGAGCAAAGTTTCATCGTCTTTTAATCGCATCAGAGTTTTTTGAATGGCTGCTAAGCTTTCGTGGTTGCGCGCCGCTTTTCCGCGGCCACCATAAACAATAAGTTCGGCCGGATTTTCGGCGACTTCGGGGTCTAAATTATTTTGGAGCATTCGGAGGGCGGCTTCTTGCACCCAGCCTTGGCAGTGAAGTTCTGATCCGCGAAAGGCTTTACTTGAAAAAATTGAAGGTTGAGCTGACATCCCGTTATTTTTTGCTGACTGCGACACCTTTGGCAAGACTCCGGATTTTTGGGAAATCTTTGGGGACGGAGTAAAATTCAATTTCTGGGTTCACACAGAAAAATTAAGTAAATTCATATAGATAAGCAAAAACTCCTTTTACTCCGTCCCCGCTTTAGTTTTGCTCCGTCCCCAAAAAAGTGCGAGAAGGAGGTGGGTTTTAGGCATGGGAATTGCAGACTTAAAGAAGGTGGTTATGAAAAGGTTGGTTTTATACTTTGCTCTGAGCCTCTCGTTTGCATCTCGAGCCCATGCCGACGACAAATCTGCGGAACATCTCGATGCCTTTCAACGCCTGATGCAAAAGTGCCGAAGCCTCGATCGATATTCTCCCGAAAGAACCATCCTCTTTAAGCAACTCCTAGAAGCCGGAGTAAAAAGTGATTCCTCCTTCGCGATTCAATTTATCAACCCCCTTACCTCTCTTCCCGATGGCATCAAACTCGAACCCCCCGATCTCGTGGTTTACCTACAAAGAATTAAGGAAGGAAACCCAACCCCCATTCGCGTACGACTTCCCATTCTACCTGGAGCAACAATCAGAAAAAATAGCGTAGGGTTTTCCTTTCCAAGGTCTCCGCTTATCATTTGGCCGTTTGCGATTGAGAGCATTCATCTGCCGCCCGGCAATCTGAAGCTTGAAAAACTCAGCACCCCTGAATCTGGTTCACTCTTTGAAACCGCACGAACTACGGCCGATAATGTAGGCCTCACAGAAGTAAAAGCTTTTTTTCAACTTGAAAATTCTTTGAACCGAGAGCGCACCATCGATGAAGATCCAAAAAATATTCCGACAAAAGCTCTAAACTCTAATCTTGACGCAAACTCAAAACAGAAGCATGAGGACTAAAGCTTGGTGAGAGGATATTTAAAGCAAGGGTTTGCATTCGCAGTTATTTTTTTTCTGCTTTCGACTGATCACGCGCATTCATTTCCTTATGTCTCAAAAAAAATAAAAATCTGTACCGCCGTATTGAGTCTCGTAGCTGTGCCAGCCGCCATAAAATGGGGGCCGAAATATGTCATACAAGGCAGAACCTATCTCGAAAATCGTGCGCCCTGGAATTCTGACTGGAAAGGTGTTCGCAGTATTCGCAACGGAACTCTCACTCCTTTTTGGGCTCAAGAAATTATCGGTGCCGATCTTCGCCCGAATTTACAGCAATTTAAAAGTTCTCCTCGCTACGTAAGCATCGCCACCATGAGTGGAGCTTATGACTATCGCCTCATCGATTCATATAAATTAGACGGCGATATTGAATCCGTTTTTCAATCTATATCTCCTGATTTAATTCCGAATGCGATGAAAGAACACGGCACGGGAGTTATGAATTTGCTCCTCGGAAAATCTCCGATCGGAATTAGCAAAACAGCAAAGCTTAAAATCGCGCTCAGCGATCCTCGCTTTTACTCAAGCCTTCAAGGTCGAAGCCTGAAATCTCTCCATGATCCGCAGATTGAACTCATCCACTTGTCGGTCGCAGGTCTACCACGCGAAGCCGTCGATATCTTAAATTCGTTTACCGAATCAAATCATAAAGTGATCGTGGCCGGAGCCGGCAATCGAAATGTTGAAATCAGCAACGATGGCTCTTACCAACTCCATAATCTTAATGCGATTGTTGTAGGAAGCATCGATCCAAACGGACAAGTAAGCTCCTATTCTTTGCCTTCATCCAACGTTTTTATTTTAGCGCCTTCAGGAAATTATCTTCAAACCATCACGAAAGAAAAATATATGGGAGGAATTTATTCTACTCTCGGAAAAACCAGCGGCGCCTCCGCTCTGGTTGCAGGAACGGTGACCGACCTTCTTTCACTGATTCCGAGTCTGACGCAAGACGAAGTAAAAATTATTTTAAGAAAAACAGCCTTACCTACTTCTAATTCGAAACATACAAAACGCCAACATGGCTATGGAACTCTCAACGATGCAAAAGTTTTTTATGTCGCACAACGAATTCTAGAATCTAAAGATTTTGAAAAAATGTCGCGCATTGAACGAAAAACATTTTTAGAATCTTATGACCTTTATAATTTTGGAGTTCTATCCTCTAAACTTTTTGAAAGAGGAACTCAAAACTTAGAATCTCCAGATCCAGAAACTTGGATGACAGGTCTAGATCAAATACGAACAGCATTTAATTTAAATCCTCTTCCGCAGTCGCAGATAGCTCTTATTAAGGCTTATTATTCTAAGGGAATGACTTCGAACGCTGAATTTTATGCGTCATTTACTTTTGAAGCTCGAAATTTAGATCATGAGGAAGCTGCGCAACTTGAAGCTCGAAAGTCAGATATTTCTAAACCCGTGGCGACTTCGAATCGCCGATAAATTTTTCAACCTTTTGCCAATCTTTAGAAAATTCCCTATCTCCTGCTAAAAATAATTCGGGAATATTTTCAGAAAACATCGAAAGAGATTTTTCGACAAAAGTAGAATAAGAAATTCCAGATTTCGTCGATTCCAAAACGCAACCTCTCACACCCGCGACGACTTCAGCAGCGACGATGCGACGCAAATTAGAAAGAATCATCAAAGCTTTTCGCGAAGCCCAAGGAGCCATGCTCACATGATCTTCTTGATTGCCATTCGTTGGAATCGTATCGACCGACGCCGGATGCGCGAGAGTTTTATTTTCACTCGCAAGTGCCGCCGCTGCCGTTTGCAAAATCATCATTCCACTTTCAACTCCTGGCTTCGTCGCCAAAAACGCTGAAAGTCTTGTCGTTAATGGATTCATCAACTGATCGATCCGTCTTTCCGTTAAATTTCCGATCGTCGTCATCGCAATCGACATCAGATCAGCCGCAAAACTCACCGACTGCGCATGAAAATGTCCGCCCGAAAGTAATTCTTTCGTTTCACAAATAAGAATCGGATTATCTGAAACCGAATTGGCTTCATCCGTTAAAAGTTCTTCGGCTTTTTCTATCAGTGAATAAGCCGGACCCAAAACTTGAGGGATGCATCGAAACGAATAAGAGTCTTGAACGGCATCGCAATCTTTATGCGAATTCATATGCTTCGAGTTCGCGAGCATTTTTACAAATCTCGCAGCTACAGCTTGCTGCTGAGAATGCGCTTTCAGTTTGTGTAATCGCGGGTCAAAAACGGCAGCTGTCGCTTGATGAGCTTCGATGCTTAAAGCCGCGGCTAATTCCATCCAAGGCAATAAATCGCGAAGCTGCGTTCTAACTTCCATTGCAAGCGCTAAAGAAAATTGCGTTCCATTGACGAGAGCCAAACCTTCTTTGGGTCCAATCGAAATCGCCTGCATTTTATATTTTTTTAAAACTTCAGCAGCAGAAAAATTTTTGCCATCGCACCAAAATTCTCCTTCGCCCATAAACGTTAAACCGAGATGAGCCAGCGGAGCTAAATCTCCACTCGCGCCCACACTTCCCTGCTCAGGAATAAATGGAATTAAATTTTTTTCTAAATATTCTAAATGTCTTTCAACAAGTGCCGAAGAAATTCCGCTCGCACCTTTTCCTAAAGAAAATGCACGCAACAACAACAAGCGCCGAACAACCGAAGCCGAAGTCGCAGCTCCAATTCCGCAAGCGTGAGAGCGAAGTAAATTAATTTGAAGCGCCACTAAATCTTTTTCAGAAATTTTAATCTGAGCCAGTCGGCCAAAACCCGTATTCACTCCGTAAATAGGCCTTTTCGATTGAGCGAGTTTTCGAACGATTTTCGAACCTTCATCGAGCTTTTGACGAGCGCGCTTAGAAAGTTCGAGGCCTTTCTTTGAAGACGCCAAAGATTCAAGTTCATCTAAGGTCAATTTTGCTTGTGGCTCGAGAATCACCTTCGATAGAGTAAACAAAAAGAACCACGCGAGGCACGAATGATTTATAAAAATATTTTAGAAACCATTGGCGATACACCGCTGATTAAACTCAACAAAATTACGGCGGGCTTACCTGTCGATCTGCATGCGAAAGTCGAATATTTCAACCCTGGCTCAAGTGTTAAAGATCGCATCGCCGTTAAAATCATCGATGAAGCTGAAAAACGCGGCGAAATCAAACCCGGCGGCACCATCGTCGAAGCCACATCCGGAAATACGGGAATGGGCTTGGCACTCGTCGCCGCCATTCGCGGATACAAAGCCATCTTTGTGATGCCCGACAAACAATCGATTGAAAAAGTTCAAGCGCTTCGTGCTTTTGGTGCGCGAGTCGTGGTCACTCCAACGGATGTGGAACCCGAAGATCCTCGCTCGTATTATTCGGTGGCCAAACGTTTAGCGGTTGAAACTCCAAACGCCTTTTACGCAAATCAATATCACAACCTCGATAATCCAAAGGCGCATTACGAAGGAACAGGTCCAGAAATTTGGAAACAGACCGAAGGAAAAATCACAACTTTCATCGCGGGCCTCGGCACCGGCGGAACGATTTCGGGAATCGGAAAGTATTTAAAAGAAAAAAATCCCAAAATTAAAATCGTCGGCATCGATCCTGAAGGAAGTGTTTACACCGAATTCAAAAAAACCGGCAAAATGGGGCCAGCATACGTTTATAAAATCGAAGGAATCGGCGAGGACTTTATGCCGTCGACCATCGATTTTAAATATATCGATGAAGTGATTC
Organism: Deltaproteobacteria bacterium; assembly: GCA_017302715.1. Lineage (GTDB taxonomy): Bacteria > Bdellovibrionota > UBA2394 > UBA2394 > UBA2394 > JAFLCD01. The sequence goes on along the minus strand of JAFLCD010000013.1, from coordinate 45,359 downwards.
AGGTGAATGACAAAGAATCCTATCAAATGGCGAGAAAACTCGCCCGACAAGAGGGATTGTTCACCGGCAGTTCGGGCGGAGCTGCGGTCGCCGGCGCACTCAAGTGGGCAGCAGCCTATAAAGGAGATCACCCAAATGAATTGGCTTTCGTGCTGATCCCGGATTCAGGTTCACGCTATCTTTCAAAAGTTTATAGCGACGATTGGATGCGAGAAAATGGATTCTTAGAAGAAAAAGATATTACGGTGGCCGACTTTTTCACGGCCCCGGCAAAACTGGTGACTTGCAATTCGACAGATCTTGCCAAAAAATGCATCGAAAAATTTAAAGAACATGGAATCTCTCAAATGCCCGTGCTGAAACCCGATGGAACTTTGCTCGGCATCGTGGCGGAATACGATTTGTTGAACGCGATCATGAGCGGCTCAGCAAATTTAAGTAAACCCGTTGATCCATTTGTGGTGCGAAATATCGACACCGTAACTTTGAGCTCACCGATTCAAAAAGTTCAGAGCATTTTGAAAGCGGATAAAGTTCCTGTGGTCGTCGACGGCAGTAAAGTTCTTGGCGTGATTACAAAAATCGATCTTCTGGATTATCTGATGAACAAAGGACTAAACGCATGAACACTTCCGATATGAAAATTCATCCCGAAACCGCAGCGATTCATGCAGGACAAATTCCTGATCCCACAACAGGCGCGATCATGACGCCGATTTATCAAACTTCGACTTATGTGCAAGCGGGCCCAGGCAAACATAAGGGATATGAATATTCTCGAACTCAAAATCCAACTCGCTCAGCGCTCGAGGGAAATTTAGCGGCGCTTGAAGGCGCAAAATTTGGACTTTGCTTTGCATCCGGTTGTGGAGCTTCCACCGCCGTGATGCTGACTTATTCTGCAGGCGATCATTTCGTCGTTTGCGATGACGTTTACGGAGGAACGCGCCGGCTTTTTACAAGAGTTTTAAATAAGTGCGGGTTTGAATTCACATTTGTCGATATGACTAAAATAGAAAATATCGAAAAAGCAATTAAGCCGAATACAAAACTCATTTGGATCGAGACACCAACCAATCCCACTTTGAAACTCATTGATATCGAAGCGGTTACAAAACTCGCAAAGAAAAAAAATCTCAAAACTTTGGTCGATAATACTTTTATGTCGCCTTATTTACAGTCGCCTTTGCAATTGGGCGCCGACATCGTTTTACACTCCACCACGAAATATATTGGAGGACATTCTGATGTAGTTGGTGGCTTCATCGGCACTTCAGACGAAGCGATTTATCAGGCGGTAAAATTTAATCAAAATTCTTTGGGCGCTGTACCTGCTCCTATGGATTGCTTTCTTACCATGCGAGGAGCAAAAACTTTGCCCGTTCGAATGAAACAGCATTCGCTAAATGCGATGGAGATCGCAAAATTTTTAGAGAAACATCCTCAAGTTGAGAAAGTCATTTATCCCGGGCTGCCTTCGCATCCGCAATATGAACTTGCAAAACGACAAATGAAAGATTCCGGCGGAATGATCACCTTCATCGCTAAAGGCGGACTCGAAAAATCTCGAAAAGTTTTAGAGAAAGTCAGAATTTTTGCCTGCGCCGAAAGTTTAGGCGGAGTTGAAAGTTTAATCGAACATCCAGCCATCATGACTCATGCGAGTGTACCTGCTGAAGTAAAAGCGGAGCTCGGCATCGCTGACGGCTTGATTCGAATCTCGGTTGGCATTGAAAACATTGAAGATTTAAAAGCCGACCTCGAGCAAGCTCTGAGATAAATTTAAAAACTTTCTTCGCACTTTATATTCGCATTTACAGCCCCCATTTCTTGCAGTACGCAAGAAGATAACGGCAACAAAAAAAGGGGGTCTGGTTTTATGTCTTTATTTAATTTCCGTTCATTTTCTTTAAGTTTTTTAACATTAGTTTTTAGCCAAACGCTTACATTCGCAGATGCAATATCTGAGATCGAAGACAATGCGTCTAAATTTATTGTTGAAAATGAAGTCTTATCAAGATTGGTCGTAGAAGAAGGAAAAAAACCTGCGGATGAAGTCAATTGGGATAAAATCCAACTTCAATCGCTTGTGGCTTTTGCGAAATGGAAGGACCTAGATGATAATTTGAAAGTTTTAGCGCAAGATGCAAAATCAAATAAGAAAAAAGTGATTTGGCTTGGGTCAACTGCCGGAGTTTCTACTCTCGTTATAGCAGGAATGGTCATTTATATCATTAAAGGATTCGAAATGGAGCTCGGAAAAGGTTTGGTCGCGACTTTCTATGGTTCACCCGTCGTTGCTGTATCTGGACTAGCTGCAATTGGAACAGGCGGAGCAGCTATTTATTTTTACAGCCAGAAAAAATCATTAGACGCTGAGATCACAAAGCAATTTGAAAAAACGAAACAGATGATGGTCAATCTTTGTACTGTCTATGAAACTCTAAAAGAAAAAAATTATAACGATATCGACAAAATCTTTTCAAACGCTACTCAACTTTGTCAGCAAGTGGCAAAGGTTGAATTAGCTTCATCATCCACACCTTAATTATGAAACGAAGAAGCAGAATTATTTTTTATTTTTCCGCTTCTTTGATTTTCTGTTTCTCTTTTTCTTTAGCTTCTTCGCCTCTTTTTTCTTCGAGTCTTTGTCAACGAGCCTTTAGAGCTGTCGCGGGCTACCGAGTAAACTTAGAAGATTTTGAAAAAAGCAAGCAGACCCAAAATGATGCATCCCATTGGCCGTCACAAAAATCTGAATATGATCTTCTTTTGTTGCGACTGGCTGCCATTGAAAAAATAGACTCATCCCTTCCAGAACGAATTAAAAATTTAATCCAAAGAAAGACAAGAATTCGCACACCTTTTTATTGGAATCAAAGTCCTCATCTTCGAAAGCAAGCTGATTTATTACTTGAAGCCGAGCTTTCTACTTTAGAAAAATTAAAAGGCATCGCTTGGCCGTCTATCTACGCTAATCGCATCATCGAGAGAGAAAAATTTTTAGTTCAAATCATTGAGCCTGAGTCATTGGTTTCTAAAATTCCAAAACCTATTCGAGCTTGGACAATGGCAAGCTATCAATCGCTTTCTTTTTATATGACTATTCTGGGAGGCGTTGGAGGAATTGGTTTCGGAGTTTATTTTCAAAATCTTCGCCACCAATTAGAAGATTCTAATAAGCGTCTCGATACGATCAATTCTCAATACGAAGAAGGGCTGAGAAATCTTAAAAATTTGTCGCGTTAAAACTGGTGTGTTCGACGTTCGAAAGATAATCTTTCTCTCATATGAAAGAACTTGAAGTCGCCTTCAAAGCAGCTCGCGCTGGAGTTGCCGTCATTAATAAATATATCGGCCGCGAATTTAAAATTTCTAAAAAAGGCGAGATCAATCTCGTCACCGAAGTCGATGTGAAAGCTCAGAAAGCGATTTGCGATGTTTTGCTTAAAGCTTTTCCAAAGGATTCTATTTTAGCTGAGGAAGGTGATCTGTCGAAAACTGCGAAATCTCCTCGAAGATGGATCGTCGATCCTATTGATGGCACCACCAATTTTGCGCACGGTTATCCACGCTTTTGCGTATCGATCGGATTTGAAATGAACGGCCAGATGCAATGCGGAGTGATTCACGATCCTTCGATGGAAGAAATTTTTCACGCCGTTCGTGGCAAGGGCGCTTTTTTAAATAAAAAGAAAATCAAAGTTTCTAAAATTTCCAAATTAAAAGAAGCGCTCTTGGTGACGGGATTTCCCTACGATCTCTATGATCCTGCAACGGATAATATTCCTTACTTTTTACATCTCTTAAAAAAATGTCAGGCTATTCGTCGCGATGGATCGGCGGCTTTGAATTTGGCCTATGTGGCTGCGGGAAGATTCGATGGATTTTGGGAACTGGGCTTAAGTCCGTGGGATGTAGCTGCAGGTTTACTTATGATTGAAGAAGCTGGAGGAAAAATTTCTGATTTTGAAGGTAAAAAAGCCGGAATCAAAAATAAAAATATCGTGACGGGCAATCCTCAAATTTTTAAACAATTACTTTCAGAAGTGATGAAGACTCCCAAATGATTTTACTTACTTTAAGTTTATGGACATCTCTGACTGGATTTTCTTCACATGAATCTCCCAATCTCACTCATGAAATTTCTCCGAATGTCGCGTTTTATAATGGCGACGCTCTTCGAACCACGACTCTAGGTGGAATCTCGTATGTTTTTCATTTCAATCAAACTTTTTGGTTTGGTACGGATGTTCAAGGCGGAAAAATTTCTGTCGATAGATCCAACGGAATGAATCTTAAGGCTGGAGATAAATTTTTTGCCGCCAATGGCGCCGTCTATTGGAATCTTCCTGCTGTCTTAGGTGATTACAAAGATGGAAAAGGTTTTTACTCTGATCTTTACACCGCTATCGGCGCAGGAAATTTATGGATCGCCAAAAAGAAGGAACCTTTTGGCCTCATTGGCGGAGGTCTCTTGATTCATTTTCCGATTTCTTATTTAGCTCTTCGGTTTGATTTGAAGGCTTTGTTTTTTAAATTAGAAAATTCTCAGGGCGGAGATATGAATTTTGATTCTGTTTTAAGTATCGGGCCTAGTTTTTTATTTTAGTTTTTGGCTAAGCTAATTTAGTCTGCGTATTCACACCTTCAAGAAGTTTAAGAATTTGCGTAATCGATTCGCGTGGCATTTCTTCTTGAACGGCAAGAGCTTCGGTGAGCGCCAGTGGAGTCAAAGCGCGATGCTTGATCAGCAATTCTCCGATCTTAAAATTCTTCGCAATTTTTTTGTAAGCTTTTTGAAGCTGAAGTAAAAAATCGAGTTGAAATTTTCTGAGTTGCCCACGACGCATCAGAATTTCACCAATTGGAGTTGGCTCAACAAGACTCGAAATTTCAGAATGATTTGTAGCACTGGTGGATGCTTCCACTAGCGAAGCATCGCCCTTATCAATTCCCATTTTTAAATACCCCCTAAAAAAACCTAAAAAACTATCCCTTAAGTATCTAAGTATGCAATTTCTAGGCCTGAGGCGTCCGGCTGTAAGGGGTTAAAACTATTGGGGTTTTTAGGGAAAAAATCGATAAACTGCGACTTCGAGGGGGCAAAACAACAGAGGAACCTGTCCCATCTATATATATCTTAATACCCAAGCTTCACCCTCCCGCGCGGGTCAAGTACAAATAGCCCAGCTGACTGATGCTGCCGGAAACATAACCGAACTTGATCCTTCTGCACTCTCAAAAAAAATGCTTGAAGCTTTTCAAATTCGATTCAGAGCGGGGCAAGAAATTAAAGAGAATGAGGACGGGTCTTCTACTATCGTAAATCCATTTTTTTTATTGAATGGAAGAAAATTTTCAATAGGCAATTTTGATTCAGAATCTTCTTGGGGCGCCTGTCGGGCTTTTGGATACCGCACATACGTCTCATCCCAATATGAATACAAACGCACTGTTAACGATAGAATTAGCTTTGTTCTTCTTTTGAAGGACGGAACTCCTTTCACCACTCGTACTGATAGCTATTCAAATGAAAAAACTCTTTTAGAGACTCTTGTTTGTCGAAATAAACTTGAGACGATTGATTTAACGAGCGCTTTTGTTCCCGGCTCTGAACCTTTTTCAAAGCCCGTTCAAGTACCTGCTTTAGATCTCACGAAAGCTTATGAAAAATTAATATCCAATCTAGTTAAAGATAGACTTAAAGAATTAAAATATCCTGTTTCTACAGAATTGTTATTTAATTCCGATGCGACGATCTCTATTCAAGATCCTCAAGTTTTCTATTCAGGCAAAATATATGGCCTGGCTGAAGATGTCAGATCAGGTGAAGCTTATTGTAAAAATATTTTTGGAAATTTTAGTTATAGCTTTAACACTTCGATATCAGGAAAAAATGAACGAACTCATAACGCTGAGACTGAGGTTTTAAAAGCTGATTATGATGGAACATTATCTAGGTCAACTTACGCAGATCGCTATTTGATGCTCAATTGCGAAATTAGCCTCAAGGATTATTAGAAATATTTTTTAAAAATCAAAGCTGATTTCTAAATGTAGGACTCAACATGGCGGCGACGCGAGCACAGCGAATTTGAGAGGCCTTCCAAAAGCTCAGACCTTTAAAATCATCTAAAGGACCAATAAGCTCACCGTCGTGAGCGACCAACTTTGATCTTTGAATATGACCTTCCATCGAACTTATCAAATCATTCGCTACTTTTTGATCATAAGAAACAACGGCGAGCTCTGAATTCCAAAAAGCCGATCTTGGATCCAAATTATAACTTCCGATAATCGCAATTTTTCCATCGATGACGGCGGACTTCGCATGAAGTGCACCTGGCCCTTGATATTCGTAAAGTTCAATTCCTAAACCTGCGAGCGCCTCTCGAAAATGCAGATAACCACCCGCCGGTAAAACTCCGTCGTTCGATTGAGTGGAACTTGTGATAATTTTAATTTTCACTCCTCTTTCGATGGCATCGTGCGCAATCTGAAAAAGATCTGCGGTGGGAACCAAATAAGGAGATTCAATGACAATACTTTGTTTTGCCGACTTTGCGAGTTGAGCTAAAGCATTTCGAACATTTCCGATCTTTCGATTATTGCCTTCGATCTCATTCGTTAAAATTTCAATTTTTCCAGAATGATCATCTTGAGGGCCAAGATAGGTGGGCGATCGATCAAACCATCTAAAACTTTTAGCCTTTTTGAGAGCTTCATCGAGATCTCGCTCGGCCTTTTTCGCTCTTGCCCAGCTTATGCGAGCAATTTTTGGAAAACGAACATGATCACTTTCCCATAATTTATTGAAATATACTCCAAGTGGAGTTAAGAAATCTCCCGTCACTCGCACATCGCGGTCGACGAAATTTTTAATCTCATCACTTGTTTCGAGATCAAAATAAGTTCGCTGAATGTTTCTTCCGCCTAAAACGCCATCTCGATTGTCGGCCACCAAAAGCTTGTCATGCATTCGTTGAAACATCCAAATGGGATGTCGCCAATCCCATGGATGATGCTCGCGAATTTCAACACCTTCATCCGCTAAATGCTTCATGAGGGGCCTAGGTAGCCTATGAAAAAATGAATCCGCAATAATGCGCGTTCGAATGCCTTTTTCACGAGCAACTTCACGCATCATGGCCAGGCCAACCATCGAAGTAATATCTCGATCGATAATAAAATAAGAAGCGATCAAATCGCGCTGCGCCGAGCGGATAATATCGAGGCGGGATTGCATCGCAGAGGCACTTGTATCGAGGATGCGAAGGCGCGTGGGAAGTCCAAGCGGAGCAACTCCTACAAAATCACGAGCGGGCTCAAGGTTTTGAGCTGTAAGAGCAAAAGAAAATCCCAGAGTGAAAAAGGCTGCAAAAAATGATCTTAAAAAAGAAGCCATGACTAGGCTTATTTACTGCAAGAAACAGGCCAAAAAGGGAAACTAAAAAGTTCGATTATTCTCTTAACCCATAAGAATAAACATCACGGCGATGCTTGATCATCACGATGAATACGCGTTTTTTGTGTTCGTCGATTCGATAAACGATTCGATAGTCTCCTACTCTCAATCGCCTATGCCCTAAGAAGCTATATCGAAGAGGCTTTCCAAGACCTACCGGATCTTGAGCGAGGCGATATTCAATGGCACGACGAATAGTGAGTTTTAGATTTTTTGGAAGGGCTGGAATATCCACCGAAACGACATCAGAAAGATATTCAATTTCATAGGGCATTTGATTATTTCCAAGCATCCTTATGCTTGATGGTTTTTTTAGAACGAGTTTCACGCTCCATTGCCATTTTGCTTAAAAGATAATCTTCGTGTTTCTCAATCGCGTCCGCCAAAAGTTCTTTGGCCACGACTGAAAGGGATTTATCTTCTCGCTTCGCAATCAATCCAATGAAATTCATAATCTCTGCATCCAAAACGACATTTAAACGAGGCTGTTTAGTGGGCATTCTCTAAGTGTATCACTAGTGGAGAACTCGTCAATCCCAGCGTTTACTCAAAGTACCTGTGCAGCCCGATCACTTTACCTAGTATTCGAAAACTCGAATCGGTGATTTTCTTCGGTTTATATTTTAAGTTTTCGGGCTGCAGCCAGATCTCTTTATTTAACTTTTTCAAGCGCTTGATGGTGACTTCCCCTTCCACCATTGCCACTACGATTTCTCCGTCTTCGGCATGTTGGGCCTGTCTTACAATCGCCAAATCTTGGTCTTCGATTCCCGCATTCATCATCGAGTCGCCTTGAACACGAACGGCAAACACATGACCTCGAACAAAGGCAGGAACCACCGTATCTCCACGGTGATACTCAATCGCTTCGATCGGGGCTCCTGCCGGGGCCGCTCCAAGAATAGGGACTGAACGAAAATCTTCTGCTTCTGGCAAACTTAAGCCGCGAGCTTTTTGCGGATCTCTCTTTAAAAAACCTTTTTCGATGAGCGCCTTGATCACTGTCTGCGCGCTGCCCACAGCGGACCACCCCATCTCGGAACAAATCTCGCGAAACGTAGGCATAGATCCTGAAGCATAGAATCTATTCTTTAAAAAATTCAAAACTCGCCTCTGCTGCAGGCTTAAAGAGTTTTCAAATTCACCTTTTTCGATTACCATACATATGTATGGTATATGAGATTCCTGAAAATCTACAAGCGAAATTCCAAAAAAACTTTGGAAAATTAGAGAAAAGCGATTTTCCGGCGCACTTTTCTTTGCCGTCAGAAGCCTTGCATTCGCGCGCCGATCTTACGCAACTCATCGCCAAACCTGGGGACGGAGCTCGACGATTGGCACTTTCGATGATGGCTCCTGCAAAAAAAGTGATTTGGATTTCGCAAAGTTGGAATCTCTATGCGCCTTTGCTTTGGAAAATTGCCGAAGAAAATAAAATTCAACTTTTGGGACTCGAATTAACCGATAAAAAAAGACTGAGATCTTTATGGCGCACACTTTTAGAAGCTCGCGTTTTTGACGGATGGATTTTAGACGGGTTACGTCTTCACACTTCGGAAGGTTTGTTCTTACAAAAACTGACGCGACTACATCCGCTGAAAGTGTTGGTGCTGGATGAGCGGCCGCATTTATTTTGTCATCGCCGCGCTCATTTAACTTTAAATCATCATCACTATCGCCTGCTGTGGACCAAAGGAGGCAGCGAAGAAAAAAATCTACCCCGTTTTTCGCCCTCTCCGCTTCTGCAAATCTTCAAAGAGAAAAGCTCTGATCTATGTTTGTCGTAAGCGCACAAAATTTAAAATTCTCTCCTTATATAATGAGGTTTGCGGATTGGTATATTTACGATCTAAAAAATCTGCATGATTTTTGGAAAGTCCGCATTCAAGAAGCTGAAGGTGCTGACTACGTCTGCGGAGATTCTCTGTGGAAAGCGATCTTAAAGGCCTACCAACTTCAGACTTTTAGCCCGCTGCAAGATTTAAAAATTTTTGCCGAAACTTATCATTCATTTTTTAAAACAAAGATTTCAGCCAAAAATATCGCGGACACCTTCGCCATCTTAAGAAGACTAGGCCTCGATCGCTTGGGAAATTTAAATCGGCTGCCGTTTTCTGAAATCCAAGCTCGATTTGGAAAAACTTGGGCGCTTTTTTTTCAAGGCGTGATTTCACCGGCTGAAGCTTTTTGGAAATGGATTCCGTATCGCGAAAAAGAAGTTTTTTATTTAGAGCACGAATTTGAAAATCTCTGCGCTGATTGTGCAGAGCTGATGGAGCCCATCGAAAATTATTTAAAAAAACTAAGCGAAAGCGAACCCAATTTACAAATCGAAAAACTCTCTCTTCAGTTTGTTACCTACGAAACCACAGATGATCCAGGTTTTGATCTGCCGACGACTTATCCCTATCTTTTGAGCCGAGATCAGCTTTGGATTTTCAAACTTCTGCACGAAAGAGTTTTAAGCCTTAAATTTTCTTCGCCCATTTCTAAAATTTTATTTCGAATTCATTCAACCGATCGCGCCGAGTCTCTTCAGCTTTCTCTTTTTTCAAACGATCTCGCGAAAAGTTTAGAATACAAATCTCTTTGCGAAAAACTCTTGAATGAAAAATTTGATGTTTTTGTTCCTGAAATTTTGCCTTCTTATTTGCCCGAAACTTCTTGGAAAAAAACGCAGCCTACTAAAGAAATTCAAATTCCCAACTACGGACTCTTTCGCCCGCTCATTCAAGAAGTTCCTAGTCCTATCGCTCCCCCAGATGATTTGCGAATTTGGTTCACCGAGAGACTCGCATGGTTTGACACTAAAGGTTCTGCGCACAGCCGCGATTATTTTATTTCAAGAGTACCTCAGAGATGGATTTGGATTTTTCAGGATGAAAATCAAAATTGGTTTCGCCAAGGGGTGATCGAATGACATTTGAATTCGCTGAGCTTGCAGCCAAATCTTGTTTTAGCTTTTTAAAAGGAGCTTCTCATCCTGAAGAGATGATCGAACAAGCGCAGTCTCTTGGCTACAAAGCTTTAGCCCTTACTGATGAAAATGGATTTTATGGAATGGTTCGCGCCTATAAGAAAGCTGAAGATTTAAAATTCAAAGCCATTTACGGAGTCGAAATTCAAATTGAAAATTCAGCTCTTCTTTTGCTCGCTAAAAATTTTGCAGGTTATAAAAGTATCTGCCGACTTTTATCCGAGGGCTTTAAAGATCAGCCTAAAGGAAAACCTCTTTTCACTCGAAAACTGCTTGAAGAGTGGATAGATCCGCAAAATCTTAAAGTACTTTTGCCACCGAGAGATTTTCCATCTCAAGATTTGTTTTCATTTTTAAGAGAGAGCTTTAAACCAAGCCAACTCGTTACTCGAAGCTTTCACCCCGATCGAGACCAGCCTTTGAAAAAATGGATCAGTGAAGAGGCTAAAGATTTAACGAAAGTATGGACCTTTGATCCTTTTTTTCATCAGCAAAATAGATTTGAACTTTTTGAAGTCTTAAGAGCCATTCGAAATATCACTCCGCTTTCAAAACTTCTCCCTTCTCCAAACGCCGAACATTATCTGAAGCCGCTTTCATTTTTTGAAAATCATTCTATTCCTGCTAAATGGCTGAGATGCGGAATTCAAATTGCAGAAGAATGCGAATTTTCGCCCAAAGAAATTCGCTATCGTTATCCACGCGAATGGGTGCCCGAAGGAAAAACTTCGATGGAGTTTTTAAAAGAACTCTGCGAGGCCGGACTTAAAACGCGCTACGTCGAAGGCGCTCCTTTAAATGTACTTGCGCAATTAAAAGAGGAGCTCTGCATTGTTCACGATCTAGAGTTTGAAGATTATTTTTTAACGGTTTGGGATATCGTTCGATTTGCTCGCTCTCAAAAAATTCTCTGCCAAGGCCGAGGTTCTGCTGCGAACTCTATTATTTGTTATTTGCTCGAAGTGACTTCCATTGATCCTGTGCAAATGAATTTACTTTTTGGTCGATTTATTTCTCGCGAGAGAAACGAAGCTCCCGATATCGATATTGATTTTGAACACGAGCGAAGAGAAGAAGTGATTCAGTATCTCTATCAAAAGTATGGGCGACATCGCGCGGGCATGGTCGCCACCTTGATCACGTATCGAACAAAATCGGCGCTAAGAGATATCGGCAAAGCTTTAGAAGTTCCGGTTGAGACTATTGATCTGATGAGCCATCGCGCGTCGTGGAGAGAGCGAGTGCTTGCACCTGAAAATCAACCACCCGAACATTGGCGCTGGTTTAAATTGGCGCGCGTATTAAAAGGCTTTCCGCGTCACCTTGGTCAACATACCGGTGGTTTGATTTTAACGGCCGATCGCTTGGATGAAATATCTCCAATCGAGCCTGCGAGTATGCAAAATCGCTCAGTTGTTCAGTGGGATAAATACGATATCGAAAAACTCGGCCTCCTTAAAGTCGACTGCTTAAGCCTGGGTATGCTCACTTGCTTAAGAAAAGCTTTTGAATTGATTCGTGTTCATGAAAATCAAAATTTAGAACTGCATACAATTCCCGCAGATGATCCTAAAACTTACGAGATGATTCAGCAGGGTCGCACGGTCGGCGTTTTTCAAATTGAATCGAGAGCGCAGATGACGATGCTGCCCCGACTAAAGCCCAGAAATTTTTATGATCTGGTGGTGGAAGTCGCGATTGTTCGACCCGGCCCTCTGCAAGGGGGAATGGTACATCCTTATTTACGTAGGCGACTTGGATTAGAAAAAGTTACTTACGAGCATCCGAAACTGCGGCCGATCTTAGAAAAAACTTTGGGCGTTCCGATTTTTCAGGAGCAAGTCATGAAAATGGCCATCGATGTGGCGGGCTATACTGCCGGAGAGGCGGATGAACTTCGCAGAGCTATGGGAGCATGGAAGCGAACCGGCAATCTTGAAAAGCATGCAGCCGAAATGAAGAAGCGCCTTGTGCAAAACGGAGTGCCTGAAGATTTTTCGATTCGTATTTGCAATCAGATTTTAGGATTTGGAGAATACGGATTTCCTGAATCTCATGCTGCAAGTTTCGCTCTTCTTACTTACGCATCAGCTTATTTAAAAGCTCATCATCCAGCTGCTTTTTTGTGCTCACTCTTAAATTCGATGCCGATGGGATTTTATCCTCTGCATTTACTGACATCGAGTTTTCAGAGAGAAGGCTTAGAGATCTTGCCCGTGCATACAGAATGTTCTCAGATCGATCATACACTTGAAAAAAATTCTGAAAGTTTAGCTCTGCGTTTAGGTTTGCGCTGCATTCGGGGACTACAAAAAGATCATATGCAAGAATTCATCCAAAAAAGAACAAGAGGAGAATTCGATCTTTATATTTTTAATCGCGACGAGAGAGCGGCTTTGGCCATGGCTTGTGAGCGGGATCAAAGACGAGAAGCTTATTGGAAAGCTTTAAATCCTCATCAAAATACTTTGGAGCTTTCTCAAGATTCTTCAGCGCACTTTAAAAATTTAAATGATCTCGAGCATATGTTTTTGGATTTTGAATTTACAGATACAAGTTTGAAATCTCATCCAGCACTTTTGCTTAAAAAACATCGATGGAATTATTCCCTGCCTCTTTCGGCTCTCCGACTCTCTCAAGATCTGTCTAAAGAAAAAACGAGCCAACGCGTTCGAGTTTTTGGGATGGTGCAAATTATTCAAAGCCCACCTACGGCCAAAGGAATGTTTTTTATCACTCTCGAAGATGAAACAGGATTTTTGAATCTCGTTGTTAAACCGCCCGTCTATGAAAAATTTAAAATGATCATCCAAAATCAGATGGCACTTTTGGTGGAGGGTCGAATTCAAAATCAATCTGGATATATTTCTATCTTAGTAGAAAAAGTTCATACACCTATTCATTCGGGACAGATTCAAATTATTCAAAAAAATCAAAAGACGGCCGGCGTAGAATCAAGCCCTTTACCTATTCGAAAATTTTATTAGTCAGATAACTTAATTCTAAAATACGATCTGATACCTTACTGCTGAGCCCTTGCCATACTTCTGAATAAATCCGCCCTGAAGCAAAGTAGTTAAAGCATTGGCAACAGTTCTCCTCGGAAAATTTGTACTCTCTATAATATCTTTCAACTGAAGTTTGATTTCTGGTTCTTCCTTAAAACACTCTAAAACTTTAGAAGCTTTTCCGGAGAGCTGATTAAAGGCGTGAAACTTTTTTTGATAAAATTCAATATCAGCGACTGCCTCAACAAGAACCTTGATCATAAAATTCAAAAAATGTTCTATGTGATATTTTTTTGGATCAGCTTTGAATTTTCCATTCGAACAGCGATTGAGAACGTGATAATAATCTTCTTTATGCTTTTCAATTTGTCGATCAATCGCAAGATATTCGGCGACAAATGCAATATGAGGATCGGGGCATTGTAAAAGTGTAAGGAGAAAAAGCCCTCTTCCTAGCCGACCATTTCCATCTTGAAATGGATGAATAGCTAAAAATCGAAAAACAAATTCACAGGCTACTGCTACACTCCAGGGTTCATCATGCAGTGCTTGGTTATACCATTGAGCAAGATCAGACATAGCAGCTTCCGTTATGGGTCCCGGATCTGCCGTCTTAAATACTTCTCGTTGAGCTTTTGTTTTATGATTTATCTCAACAACAGAATTGGGATTTTTTTTATATTGCCCTTTGTAATGGCCTGCTTTTTTATAATGCCGCAAAAGCTCAGCATGAAGACCACGAATTTGACTTTCTGTAAGAGGAATCATGTCTTTCGCCTGCTCGTAAATCAAGGAGAGCATCGCGCGACAGCCGGCAACTTCCTCAATACTTCTCTCTCGATCTTTTGAAAGTTTATCCTCGATTATCTGTTGTTTTTCTTGAAACGAAGTGGTTTTGCCATCAGCACTTAAAATTTCGTCAAGCCAACTAATCTCAGAGTCGGTAAGAATAGCATTCTCAATACGAGTTGAAGCGCCAATCATACTAATACGCGCGAAACGGTGAATGAACGCCAATTCATCCTTTGGCAAATTTTTAATCTCCGAAAATTTTTCAGCGATCGCTGACTGAAGAGTCTTAAGTCGCTTGGTAAGATCTGAATTTACAGAAAAAGAGAGCATACTTGAGTATGCCAGATCGTGCCAGATCGTGCCATTTTTATAGGACTATTTTGGCACGTTTAGACATGAAAGCTTAAAAAAGCTCAATGATTCCAAACGTCTTTGAGTAACTCTCTGGCGATTTCTTTTCCGCGCTCAACACCTGGCTGATCAAAAGCATTGATCTCTAAACGATCGGCTGAGTATTCGGTAAAAGCTTGAATAGTCACGATCATCTCTACGAAAAATTCTGTATTCGTCGAAAGATCAAATCGAGCGATAGGCTGAAAAGTTTCTGGATTCGCCAGTCTCTCTTCGAAAGTTTTAAAAGTAGATTCCAATAAAATCTGAAGCGCTTCATTTAAAACACCCTCGCCATGAAACGCAGAAAAAAACCAAAGCACTTTGTCTTGAGGTCCATCGCTCAGCAACTGCAAAACCGAATGTTGATCTTGAGGGCCTTTCAAAACGACAGGCAAAATACCTTTGCGAACTCCGGCCTTCGTTTTTTTACCTAAACTTTCGCCGATCACCTGCTGCATCCATGCAGCTAATCCAAAAGTGCGATCTCCATAGGCCCACAAAATTAAATTGCGTCGATCAGAAGTAAAAAGTTGCTGATATAATTTTTCTAATAAGCTCGCATCTTTCTTAAAATTTTCGACCACTTTTTTGGCATGCTTCAGCATGTGCTCAAAAGCGATACCTTGAGATTCGAGTAAAGCCCGATGAAAAATCGTAAAATTGGTAAATCGTCCTCCGATATCTTGGGGAATAGGCAGTGAAAGTAAATTTTCTTTCGCTGTAAATTCTCTCAAAAATCCTTTTTGAGCATCGGTCACCGTTAAAATATTTTTTGAAAAACCGGCTGCAATAATTTGTTCAAGCAAAGCTTTAATTTCTAAAGTCTCCCCTGACTTGCTTACGATGCAGAAAAGTGGATTCGGCAGAGTCTTGATTACCGCAAATCGATCGGGATCTACCGTATCGAGAAGAAAAATTTTCGACTGTAATTGAAAAAAATCAATGAAAGCTTTGAGCGGTAAAACACTTCCGCCCATTCCTACGACGACAATCACTCCGGCCTGCTTCATTCGTTCAATAATTTGAGAATCAACAGCTGAAACTTCGTAACGAAACATCGGATGCGCCGCATTAAAAGAAAACTTTTTTTCAGAAGCGGAAGACTCAGGCAAAACTTTAAAAGGCATCCAGATAAATTAGCTCGGCGCAGCATGAATGGCGATCAAAATTGCGACAAATTTGACCCAACTTTTAAAAATAAAATCGCGACACCCATAGACATCTGCCCCATTCATGCCTCAAAATAAACCTATGATCCTGCGACACTATGTCCTCGGCAGTCTGTTTCTTTTGTCGCTGGCGCTGAATCTTTCTTGCACTCCGATTGTCCCCGAAGGCGTCGTCAGTGAACCTACAAAAATTCAGAAAGTTCAGCTCGATAAAATTTCTGCCGCTGTCGTCGAATCCAATTGGAATCAAGCTCTCAAACTTTCTTCGGGTCACACCAATCCGCTCGCTCGCTTAGTCAACATCCGCGCTCTTTATGAACTTAAAAGATATGACGAAGTTCTGGGTGCGAAATCGATCAGCGATAAAAGATTTGCTCCCTATGATTTATTTTTGCGAGGACTTTCTGCATTTGAGGCTAAGCGCTGGGATCAACTTCTCGATATCAAAGTTCGCTCGGACTTACCTCGCCCGCTCAGAGAACGACTTGAATTTTTTCAAGCCACTGCTCTCTATGAAAAAAAGGAACTCGAAGAAGCTAAAACTGCTTTTGAAAAATTTCTTAGAACTTACAGAGCCTCTGGGTTTGAAAGCGAAGTCCTTTTTCGTTTAGCCGATATCGAATGGTCGCTAGGCAATCAAAAAGAAGGCTTAGAGGTATACGAAAGAATTTATAAATTCCATCCGCTCGACGACGCTGAGGATTTGGCGAAGCAACAACTTCAAAATGGAGGTCGTTTCGACACGATCGACACCGACACTCATATTTCGAGAATTCAAAAGCTTCAGAGAGCGGCTCTCTTTGGAAGAGCCGAAGCCGAGCTTGCAGACTTAAGAGAGCGATCCTCGCCTGAACAACAGAATAGATTAGATTTTGCGATGGCTCAGATTTTATTTGGCCAACGTAAATATTCTCAATCCGAAAAACTCGCTCGAAAAAAATTAGAAGATAAAGATTTAGATTCAAATTCTCAAATTCAATGGCAAGAACTACTCGCTTCTTCTTTGATTCGTCAGGGACAAACAGAAGAAGGCCAAGGTGCATTTGAAGACCTGCTTAAAAAAGACATCTCACCTCAATTGAGAGAAACTATTCTTTATCGCTTAGGTTCCATAGCTGTGGACTATGATGAGTTTGCAAGTGCTCAAAAATATTTTAAAGAATTACAGAATTCTTTTGGCAATGGTCGGTATGTAGAGAGCGCGCATTGGTTCGACGCTTGGGCGTCTTATCGAGAGCTTCAAACGGAGCCCAAAAGGGCGAGCAAAAAAAATTATCGTGGAATTCTAAAAACTTTGGAAGCGATACCCAACCTTCCAGACTCTCGAAATTTTACGCCTCAAAGTTTTTACTGGCAGCATAAGATCGCCCAAATTATTCGCGATAAAAAATTATCCGACGAGATGACTCAAAATTTATCCAAAGACTGGAATATCAGTTTTTATTCTCTTCTCATTAAAGAGAATCCATTCAGCTTTTTAAACGCTCACAAATTAAAGACAAATCCTCCTCGAATTAAGAAATCGGACGGGATCAATGAATCTTTTCGAAGAGAACTTTCTTGGCAGAGACTCGAGGCCTTTAGGTCTGTGGGTCTGCTTGTCTGGGGAAAAATGGAATTGGATATTTTCTTAGCTAATTCTAGAAAATTTGATCCCACCCTCTCTAAAGAAGTGGCGGAGCGCTTAGCCTCTGTTGAAGATTGGTACGATCTTCTCAAATGGGCTGATCAAAATTTTGATAGGCCACAGCGTCTCTCTCAAAAGGATGAATCTTTATTATTTTACTTTCCACTCGCTTATAAAGACATCGTTCAAAAAGCCGCTAAAGAATTTCACGTATCTCCCTTTTTGATTTGGGGAATCATGCGCGAAGAAAGTCGATTTGAAGTCGATGTCGTCTCTCGCGCGGGCGCAATGGGACTGATGCAACTTTTGCCATCGCTGGCTCAAAATTTAAGTCGAGACTTATCGGACTCTTCTTTTTCAAAGCCAAGTCTTGCTGATCCCCGAAAAAATATTCGCTATGGTGCTTACTATTTGCACCAACTTCAAAAACAAATGAACAAATTTAAAGTTTCAGACGAACTCAAAACAGTGCTGATGATTGCAAGCTACAATGCTGGCGTCGACGCCGTTTCAAAATGGGTCAAAGATAAAGATACATCTCAGGTAGATGTCTTTGTTGAATCGATTTCATTTTTAGAAACACGCCAATACGTTAAGCGAGTTTTACAATCGGCTTATACTTATTATCAGCTCTATGGCGACCACGATGAAGAAGTGGCACGCACTAAAAGTGAAATCAATTTATGAAAAGAAGCAAAGACGATCGCGACGAAAAAACATCCACAAGCAGAACGAAAGTCATTCGTTGGGAAGAGCAAGCTACCAAGCTCACTCTTTTTAAATGTAAACTGACGATTTCGAATGGTGAAAATAAAGGTAAAGAATTTGTTCTTTCTCAACCTGTTATTCGCGTGGGGACAAAAAAAGAAAATGAAATTGTCTTAAAAGATGAAACGATCAGCCGCGAACATTTTGAAATTCATCAAAACAAGGAAGGCTATCTTTTAAAAGACTCCGGTTCGATGAACGGCACTTTCATCAACGGAATGAGAGTCAAAGAAGCTTTCCTCACTTCAGGGGTTCAAATTCGAGCAGGTAAAACTGAAATGAAATTTCTTCCGCTCGATGAAACTTTTGATATCGTTCCCAGCAAAAAAACTAAATACGCGAATTTGATCGGCGGAAATACTTTGATGAGACGTATCTATACGATCATCGAAAAAATTGCGCCTACCGATGTCACCTGCATTATCGAAGGTGAATCAGGAACCGGAAAAGAACTTATTGCTGCCGCCATTCACGAAAAATCAAAACGAGTGAAACGACCGTTTGTGGTTTTTGATTGCTCTGCCGTCGCTGAAAATTTAATTGAATCCGAACTTTTCGGCCACGAGAAAGGATCTTTCACCGGAGCTACAGGAATGCGACAAGGCGCTTTCGAACTCGCCGATGGTGGAACTATTTTTCTCGATGAAATCGGAGAACTTACCTTGGATCTTCAGCCTAAATTGCTTCGCGTTTTAGAATCTCGTACCGTCAAACGCGTGGGCGGCGATCGACCCATCAACGTCGATGTGCGAGTGGTTGCAGCAACCAACCGAAATCTCGAAGCTGAAGTAAAAAAAGGAAATTTCAGGGAAGATTTATTTTATCGGTTGAACGTAGTGCCTATTCATTTGCCACCACTTCGAAAAAGAAAAGATGATATTCCGATGCTGATCGAACATTTTATCGAAGATTACAATAAAGCTAATCCTGGAAAAGCCATTGAAGGCGTTCATCCTGGAGCGATGGAAATCATGGCCTCTTATGATTGGCCGGGAAATGTTCGCGAGCTCAGAAACACAGTCAGCCGTATTTTCTCGTTTATGGAAGGCACCAAAATTCTCATCGACGATGTCCCCGAAAAAGTTCGTCTGCCAATAGCAAAAGCCGAACTCGATATCCGCGAAGATTTAGGATTCAAAGATGCTAAAGAACAATGGGTTGCCTCGTTTGAAAAACAATATCTCGCAGAGATTTTAAAAAAGAATAATTACAATATTTCAGCCGCAGCCAAAGAAGCCGGCATCGATCGAAAGAGCGTTCAACGGCTCATTCGAAAATACGATCTTAACTTCGGTGGAAAAATCACCGACGACGATTTTGAAGATACGAACCCTCGACGGCGTCGGCGACTGTGCGCGGGGGTGGCGGTGAGAAGCTGTCGGGCGGTGGGCTGTTTGCCGAGTCAGCGGG
>JAFLCD010000013.1:0-25737 GCA_017302715.1 Deltaproteobacteria bacterium | reverse complement strand
ATTTTGAAGATACGAATGCTTAAGAAAGCTCATCAAATCTGAAAATTATTTGGAAGGCTCGCCTTCTTTAGCGAGGTTTTTGTTCCAACCTGGAATTTCTACGACGAGATCTTTTTCTCCGTTCGCTACACACTGACACGATAACCTTGATTCGATGGTGTTGCCGGGCGCCGTATCGAGCATATCGTATTCAAAATCCTCAGCTTCGTTGCACGTCTCTTTCCCCTCTTTCACAAAAACATGGCAAGTTGAGCAGGCGCAAACACCGCCGCAGGCGTGATCGATTGGAATTCCAAAATGCATGGCGATATCGAGTATGCTTCCTGAAAGTCCCGTATCTCCAAACGGAAGTTGAGCAGGATCAACTTCGACGACCTTGTTCATAGGCATAAATCGAATTTTATATTTCTTTTTGGGCGGCTTGATTTCACTGCCGCTCAGATAAGGATTGGATCCACCCATAATTCATGTTTAAGTTTGCCGGTATGGAAGAAGAAGTCAAAGTCGGTATCGAAAATTTTCGCAAAGAATGCGAAAAGCGTTGGGCCGGCATTCAACTTGTCATCCCCGTTCGCCCAACTGGCGGAAATTTTTTGATTTCTTTTACACTG
Source organism: Deltaproteobacteria bacterium (assembly GCA_017302715.1). Classification (GTDB taxonomy): domain Bacteria; phylum Bdellovibrionota; class UBA2394; order UBA2394; family UBA2394; genus JAFLCD01. Next base: position 25,126 of record JAFLCD010000013.1, on the reverse strand, counting down.
ATGGGCTTTCGCACTTACGGAACTGTCCATGAAGATGACTTCGCTGACTTTGGAGAATTTGGAAAACTTACTCCAGGCCTGGAGAAAGTTCTTCTAGATACTGATCAAAAACTGAAGTCGGCTCACCCAGCTGATAAATGACTTTTCTTAAACTTTCAGTTCGCTCTTTCGCCGTTACGCCGTAAAGTTGATCGACCGTCATAGGTTCTCCAATTTCTATATTAAATTTTTGCCCACCTTTGTTAAAGAGATTACGGGCATAAAAAAGTCGTCTCAAACTCGGATGAATTTTTTGAATTTGATAATAAGCCGAAGAATTTTCTCCATGCACAAACATCGGAAGAATCTGCGCTCCACTCAGTCGAGCTACATCGATCATATTTTCTTCCCATTCAGGATCTTCTAAACGGCCATCTTTTTTGACGGAGACGCTGCCTGACGGAAAAATGACCTGCAATCCACCTTGCTTCTTCAACTTTCGAACAACCTTAAGAAGAACTTTTGCATTCCAATCTTTCTCTTCTTTTGTTTTTGCTTTGCGAATCACATACACCAAATGATCGTTGAAGCGTGGATCGGCCTCAGCAGCTTTTTGCAAAATAGTAAGCGTCATGATCTGAAAGTCCTGTCGAATTTTACTGATCAAATCTCCCACCATCACACCGTCAATCAGACCCATCGGGTGATTAATCACAACAAGCACAGGACCTGTCTTAGGAATTCTTTCAAGTTGTTCAGGTTTATAATTCACCTTTACATTCAGCCATTTCAACATCTCTGCAAAAATATCGGTCGGATGATCAACCTCTTGATGTTTAGCCCAAAGTGCTGCTTTCATCAGTCCATGTGCCGGTGGCAAAATAGGAGCTAAACGTTGAACTATTTTCGCCACTCGATTTGGAAGCTCAGGCATCGTTAAAAGTTCTTTGGCGTCGAAAGGAACTTCTTCAGGATGAAAAACTTTTTTTGCAGTCGCAAGACTGAGCATCACATTCGAGCAAAAATTTCTTACACCTGCATCGACGCGCGCGGGCGACGTCAAAACTACAACAAAAAATAAAATCGAAAAAAGAATGTAATTAAAAATTCTCACAGCCATTTTCCACAATTACTTAAAAGAATTATCGAGGACCCTCTCCAAAACGTTTAATAAATTTTTCTAACTCATCAGCTTTATCCAGCTCTGTTACCAACTCTTTTAACAACTGATTTAATTCCGGATCTATCCCAGCTTTATTCTTTAAATCAAACAATTCGGGTTTTCTTTCCAAACGAAGCTCTAAAGTCTGATCACTATGGGGATGAGAGCCTAATGGCTTTGAATTTAAAAATGAAAAATTCATTCTATTTCGCCATCCAAGACTTTTTACTAAAGCCTTACCAATTAAAAAAGGATCCATTAAAAGCTCCCCAGCAATATTCTCAACCGGTTTTTTAATCATTTCTGCAAAAAGATCTGCAGGAAAAAACGGAAGTCGATGCCACTTACCTTCGGATTCCGTACGAAAAGCTACGGTCACAAATTCAGCGCCTTGCTCTCCCGCTGTTCCATATTCGATTTTTAAATTTTCAGATGGAATTCCCAATTCGCCTAAAATAGCTGCAAAGGAAGCCGCCTCATGCCTCGCTGAAGATTTAATTGTATTTGTAAAGGGATGTCCCTTAAGAAAATAGTAAATGGGTGCAGACAAAGTATAAAATTCAATCGGACCAGGTATGGCAACGCTTTTACCCAAAACAGGAGCATTCACAGAAATAGGCTCATAATAAAGAGCGGCACCAATCTCTGAATTTCGATTCATTTCAGAAGCATCTAGATTTGTAAAATAATGAACTCCCGAAAAAGAATGAAAAAGATTAAGAGCCATTTCTTCTCGCTCCTCGGGTGTCCATTTCAACCAAAGATTGAACTTGTTGGATGGAATTTCAATTCCAAATGCTATGTCTGCCACTTGATCATTGATTGGATCAAAGACATGTAGAGTTTTTTTCGCATCTTTCATGGGTTCTGCCCAATCCAAATGCATGGCAGAACGGCCATAGGGATTTATCTCTGTTTTTTTTAAATATTCTTTGATTCGTTTTACAAAATTTTCTGAAGCTTTTACTTGAGCCTGCCTCAGCCTACCTTCTGCAACTATTGCATCACTCACTATCTCTAGCATTTGAGGTCTGTTAGTTCCTTCAAGTGCGGAAAAATGTACCATGCGTTCTCCGGGATGTTCTGGGACACCTTGCTCTTCCATCACTCTGAGGATTCTTAAGCAAAGAGAGTTTGCATAAGCAGAAACGCTCAAAAAAAATAAAAGACTTAAAATTGAAAAAAACTTGATCAAGACTGCCAACACCTTCTCGCACTTAAAGGAGCAAGATTTATGCCGAATGTATCTGCAAAAATCCACTGTATTTTCAAGGAGTTAAATGAGGGAAATTTTTAAATTCGGAGTTTAAGTCGCAGTTATATTCGGCTTCTCTCAGCAGTAATAACGCCCGAAATCTTTTCGATATTTTTGATGAGCGTATGAAGCTGAGGAAGATTTTTGACGACGACTTCTAAAGAGATCACCGCTTTTTTGTCACGAGTAGTGGCGACATTGGCTTGAGTGATATTTCCCTCAAGATTTGAGATCGCTTTCGTAACTTGAGCTAAAATTCCAGGCTGATCTTCCGCCGAAACGCGAATGCCCGCTCGAAACTCTTCGGTCTCCCCGGCGACCCAATCGATCTCCACTTTTCGTGCGGGATCAAAGGCCAAAGATTTTTCACAATTAGAGGAATGCACTGAAATTCCACGACCTCTCGAAACAAAACCGATGATAGGTTCGCCTGGAATAGGATTGCAACATTTCGCAAAGCGAATAAGCATATGATCCATTCCCTGTACGCGAACAGGAGCCGCACCTTTTTTCTCGCGCGCCTTCTTAAACATTTTTTGAATAAATGTGGTTTCTTTATCGTCTTTTGAATCCTCAATACCAGCATCGGAGTCTTCATCAATTCCATCCACACCAAGTTCTTTGGCGTAAATTTTGGCGACATCAAGTGCGAGCAATTTTCCGTAACCAATTTTGATAAGTAGATCTTCTTCACCCGAAGCTCCCGCTTTGGGTGCCAATTCTTCTAAACGCTTATCTTTGGATAATTTTGTTAAATTTAATTTCGCTCGGCGAAATTCTCGCTCTAAAAGTTTGGTACCGAGCTCTCGAGCTCGTTCGCGTTGCTCTTTTTTTACTAACCCACGAATCTTAGATCGTGCTCGCGATGTGACAATAAAATCGAGCCAATCTTTTCGTGGCGATTGTGCTTCTGAAGTGATGATCTCGACTTCGTCTCCGCTCTTTAATTTTTCTCGAAGTGGAACAATGCGTCCGTTCACTTTTGCGCCAACACAGCTATCACCCACTTTCGAGTGAATCGCATAAGCAAAATCTACCGGACACGCACCCTTTGGAAGCGCGAATACATCTCCCTTAGGAGTAAAAACAAAAACTTCTTCTTCAAAGAGATCGATCTTTAAAGTTTTTAAAAACTCACTCGAATCTTTAACGTCTTCTTGATCCTCAACCAATTTTCGGATCCATGAAAATTTTTGAATATCTTTCTGCTCGACTGAGCCGTCTTTTTTGTAAGTCCAGTGAGCCGCAATTCCAAGCTCGGCGATATCATGCATTTCTTTGGTGCGAATTTGAATTTCCATTCGCTCACCAAGTGGCCCGACGATCGTGGTGTGCAAACTCTGATACAAATTTGCTTTAGGCATCGCGATATAATCTTTAAATCTTCCCGGCACCGGCTTCCACATCGAATGCACTAGTCCCAAAGCTTGATAGCAACCGCGAATATCTTCGCAGACAATTCGAAAAGCGATGAGATCATGCACTTGTTCAAAACTCACCGCCGATTTTTCCATTTTTTTATAAATCGAATAAAAATTCTTCGGCCGACCCGTAATTTCGTAATTCACGAATCCGACTTTGTGCATTTCGTCTTTGAGCAGCGCCAAAACGTCTTCGATATATTTTTCTCGGCTTTTTCTGCTTTTCGAAACCAACTGTACTAATTTGAAATAAACATCTGGTTTTTGATAACGCAGACACAAATCCTCAAGCTCAGTTTTGATCCAATGAATTCCTAAGCGATGCGCAAGAGGAGCATAAATTTCAATCGTCTCTTCAGAGATTTCAATTTGCTTCTCGGGATTCATGAACTGCAGAGTTCGCATATTGTGCAAACGATCGGCGAGCTTGATCAAAATCACGCGAATGTCTTTTCCCATCGCGAGAATCATTTTTCTAAAATTTTCAGCCTGAGCTTGATGCTTCGAATGAAACGAAAGTTTCGAAAGCTTCGTCACTCCATCCACTAAGAAAGCCACTTCTTTTCCAAAATCTCTCTCGATATCGGCGAGCGAAAGAAACGTATCTTCAACGGTGTCGTGCAAAATGCCGGCGAGCAAAGAAGGCAGATCGAGGTTCATTTTAAGTAAAATGCGCACCACTTCGACGGGGTGAATAATATAAGGCTCACCACTCTTTCGAGTTTGATCGCCATGACATTTCGTTGCTAGATGATAGGCCTGCTCGATGGGTTCAAGGGGAAATGTCGGATGGACTTGATGGACCTCCTCCAGGAGGCCTTTAAGCAGATTCACACTCTATTTTATCACGCTTTCTTTGTAGAAAGTCGCCCCTCTAGAAGGCGATTAGCCTACGTTTTTTTCAGAAGCTTTTGGCTTCACGAATCCGGCAGCTACCTCTCTTAACGAGACGACGATGATACGATTTTGAGAGAAAGTATTATCAACCAGAGGTCGAGCCCCTTTCAAAAGTTGTCTGACACGTCGGCTTGCGACATGGACCAGTTCAAATCGATTTCGTACATTCTCTAAACAGTCTTCAACGGTAATACGTGCCATAGACCTATAGACATACCGCATTAGGTTTAAAGTTCAAGGATTAGAATGCGAAAGCTCAACTCGAAAGGCTTTTTGGCGCTCAGTCATCACAATGCCTAAAAGTCTTTGATAGGCCTCTGAGAAATCGTGGTTTCCAATAATATACTCGTATTTGGCCGATTCGCGCATTTCACGAGCAGCTTCACTTAACCTTAATTTAAGCTCTTCAGGTGAATTTTTACCGCGACTTCTTAATCGACGCTCGAGCTCCTGAAACGAAGGAGGTAAAATAAAAACCGTCACGCAATCATCTTTGAGAATCTTTTTTACGTTAAAAGCCCCGACCGTATCGATGTCCATCACGATGACCTTACCCTCTTCGATCGCGCGCTCGACTGGAGTTTTGGGTGTGCCATACCAACGACCAAAAACTTCAGCAGTCTCTAGCATCTCGCCATTTGATTTCCGTTTTAAAAAATCTTCCTCGCTGACGAACTCATAATCTTGACCCGAAACTTCCCCATCACGCTTAGGTCGAGTCGTCATCGAAATCGATCTGACGATAAAAGAATAATCATCGCGAAGTTTGTCGCAGAGACTGGTTTTGCCGGTGCCACTTGGGGCCGACACCGCCAACACAAAACCCCTTTTCAATTTAGGAAGTAAATCCACCATGAAGTCTTATTCTATATTCTGAATTTGTTCGCGGATACGTTCAATACAGGTTTTCATTTCAATGATCGTAGGGGTCATCTTGGCATCCGGGCACTTTGATCCCAACGTATTCACTTCGCGATGAAGCTCCTGCGTCAAAAATTCTAATTTTCGTCCCATCTCCCCTTCGGACTCCGAAAGTTTATCAAAAGTTTCGAGATGATGACGAATGCGATCAAGTTCTTCTCGAAAATCTGATCTCGCCACCCACAGCGTGATTTCTTGTTCGAGTCGATGAGGATCAAAACCGTCACTTCCATAGAGAGATTTCACTCGCTCCTTCAATCGATCCCGTAAATTCTGAAGTAAAGTATCATGAGTCCGACCTACTTTTTCTAAGCCCTCACCTAAAGTATCTCGATGAGATTCGATTGCCGCTTCTAAAGCCTTGCCCTCTTTTTTGCGAGACTCGAGAACCTGTTTGAGCGCCTCTTCCACGACAGATTTTACAAATCCCAGCTCTTCTTTAAGATCGAATTGAGCTTCTTTAGATTCAATCCAATCTGGAATTTTTAAGAGATCCGATAGGTTTACCGAAGTTTCAATTTTCAATTTCTCACGGACTTCATTAAGCGCCGAATAAAGTTTTTCAGCTTGAGGAAGATTAATAATCACTTCTTCGGCCGTACCTTCCAAGACGCGCATCGATAAACTGATATCAATTCGACCTCGCTTTAAAAATTGGCGAACGGTCTTACCAATCTCGGTGTCGAACGAAAGATAAAGTCGAGGCGACTTCACAGCGATATCTAAAAATTTAGAATTCACAGTTCGGATTTCCGCAGAAATTTCAATTTGGCCGCGACGACTTTTAAAATTTCGGCCGGCCGAGCCAAAACCTGTCATGCTGATAAACATCCTAAAACTATAAAGGTACTTGAGAGCTGAAGTCTACCGCGGTGAAGCTGAAGCCATTTCGCAAAGTGGAGCTACGCTTGCACTAATTTTACTCATTGAAAGAGCCGTATCTAATACCGTTTCGACAGCTTCAGTCATTTCGCGAATTTTTTTGATTTGCTCGGGGCTCAAATCAAAAGTCTCCACATGATGAGGAGCTAAACTTTCTAAAGATTTTTGAGACAAATTAATTTGCATTAACATCTGTCGTTCGCGAATGCGAAGCACATTTAAAATAATTTTTTGCAAATCTTCCGAAGCCGAATAAAGCAAAGTTCCTTCCGAACTTTTTCCAACAATTTTAATCACCTCAAATTGTAATAAATCTTTTAACGAAATACTTATGAGAGCTTTTGAAACTTTCAAACGTTTGCGCAGACAAAGTGAGTCGAGAGGTTTCTTCGATAAAAACAAATGCAGCCAAATTCTTCCGTGAATATGTTTGAACCCCCAGTACTCAATAAAATTTCCAATTTGTTCTGAAAGGCTATCAAGCTCTGGAAGCGAGTCTGCGGCTACAGTTGAGTTCATAGCCGGATACTAACCAGAGATTTAATGAGGTCTCAACTAAAAGGTGTAGCGGAAGAAACCCGTGAGCTGAACAACGGCGGATTTCAAATTGGTAACCGCGCCAATCGAAGGGTCAATTCCCATCGAAATTCCGCGAGTTCTCATAAAATATTCGCAGCCAAGCTCGCCGTAAAATTCTCCACGCGTAGATTGTGTGCGCATCTTTGGACTTGAATGCCAAATACCTCCACCGATTCCAGCGTCGATATGAAATCGCTGTGTAAGCGGATAAGAACCTTTAAGCTGCCCTAAGAACTGATAAACAAAAAAACTTGTCGCTATTTGTCCCGAGGATACTGCCTGTGAAGTTGTCGAGTGCCCGGAGAATTTAAAGATTCCCTCAAAACCAATATATTTCCAAAGATCATAACCAGCTTTCACTCCGATCAACCAACCATCGTGATAATTTAAACGATCGTTACCCGTAAAAAAAAGTTGGCCAGTCGTAAGCGCCGTATAAAAACCTTCGCGTTTAGCTCCTGGACGAATGTCCGATTGCAAGCGCTCCGCTCCAGACAAAGGCTCGTCTGCTGCTTGAACAGAAAATGAAAATAAAATCGCTAAGCTTAAAACTGAAAAAATATTTTTCATGTTTAGCCCTTTCTAAACACCCATGGCCAAGAAACGTCGACGCCTTTTCCACCTCGAGGTCGAGGAAATTGCCACGATCGAACTCGCTGAGAAACACAATTAAAAAGATACCCACCATCTGAAACGCCGGACTCTTCGCGAAGATTTTCAGCGAGTCCGTTTAAGTTAATGGTCCAACGAGCTTTAAGACGACCACCGAGAGCTTGATTGCCCGATTGAATTAAAGCTTTTTCATAACAAGCTTGAATCTCGCTCTGATGAGAGCGAACTACTTTTGCAATTTCTTCTCGGGTTAATCCGTCTTGAACTTCAACTTCTTCGATCGAGTAAGAAACTTCGGCTTCACCTTTTTTTCCAGAACTTCCTAAACCGAATCCAGATTGTCCGCCGCCCTTACCTTTTGTTTTGAGACCACCGACTTCAACCGAAGTGCCACCACCACCAAGACCAATTCCCTGCGCACCTCTTCCGCCTGAACCTTTGGCATCGAGATCGGAACCTCTCTCTAAACCTTCAAGTGAACCTTCAAGTTCTCCGCCGAGTCCTTTTCCAGAAAGCACTCCGCCGTTCGCCGCTTTTCCACCGCCACCATCATTTTTTGCAAGTGCGCCGAGCACTCCCATATCTTCAACTTTTACATTGGGTTTTAAATCTTTCGAAGGAGCTTGAGTGCCAGTGCCCTTTGGTTTTGGAGTTCCAGAACCCGTTCCTTGATCAGGGCGAATTCCTTTTTTGGCTTGATTAGGATCTGTCACTTCACCGAGCGCACCTTTAGGAGCTTGTCGAATCGGCTGAGCTTTTGAAACAATTCCAATCGCTCGCGCTCGCGTCGGGACTTTTCCAGTCGTGCGACCTGCTCGACCTTCTTCGCCTTGAGATTTTGCCCCTTCTCCCTGATTGCCAGAAAGATTCTGTTTCTTCGAAGCCACTGGACCTTTTTCTACAGCCTTCGGTTTAGGTGGAGGCGGCGGAGGTGGTGGCGGAGGCGCTTTAAAATTTTCATCCATAGGAGCCAGCTTCACGACGGGCTCTTCAGGCTTTTTTTCTTCTTCCACAGCGGGAGTGAGTTGCCCGACAAAAAGAAAAAATCCAAGCACAAAAATAAAAACAGAAGTGAGAATACTTGCAAAGACAGGTTCTTTAATCAAAGGCGCAGTAAGCGGTGAAGATAAACTCAGACGAACGCTTTGAATATAAAGAGCAAAAGGTCCCACTTCAAAAAGACAGCGATCCGTAAACTGAACAAAAGTGGCGAGTCCCAATTCAGTTTGTCTCGATGTAGTTCTCAGCTCTTCTAAGGTGCGAACCGAATTTCTCGTCTCTACCATCCCCTTCATCGAAGGATGCAGTTGAACCTCAACTCCATTTTGTAAAATTTTGAGAAAGCGAAAATTTTCAGGAAGCGAAGGTACATTCACGATAAAAGAATTCGAAGCCAAACTTCCAATGGTAACAATATCGCCTTGATCAAAACATTGAATGTCGACGAGCTCGCCTTTCCACAGTAGAGAAACTTGCACCCAATCTTTTGTTTTATACGCTGAACTTGCGCGATTACCTTTAAGCATCACGGGCGTTTTCATCGTTAAATCATCGGATTGTCTTTTTGCAGAAACTTCGGGCTCTTTGGCCGCGGCTTGAACCGACTTCACAGGCGCTGCTTCAACAGATTTTTTGGCAGTAGGCGCCGGAGCAGCTTTTTCAGATTCTTTTAATTTTGTTTTTCCCTGAAGCGAAACTGATTTTTCGATAACGATATCTTCAAGAGTTGTTTCTTCTTCAGCCTCATCGAATTGAACAATGCGAACTTCGGTTTGTCCGAGAGTAAAACTTTGATCGACTGACAAAGTCGCTTCTGTAATTCGCTGACCATTGACGAAAGTTCCATTCGCAGAATTCAGATCGAGAAGTTTAAGTTTATTTTTATCTTTAATTTCTAAACTACATTGCTGACGAGAAAGAAGTGGGTCGGCGATAGTGACATCGCAAATTCGAGAACGACCAAAAAGCAGAGGCATTCGGTCAAATGTCAGTTCCTGAAAAGCTTTGGTCTCAAGATTCTTAAGTAGAAGAACGATGCGCAAAAAATCTCACTCCCCGTATCCTCAAGAATAAAGGAAGCCCATGATTTTGCCTATTTTTTTAGAAAAACCGCGCAATGCGTTACGTTTATTCTGAAGGCGATGGAGTTTTTTCAAAAAGAGTGCGAGGCAAAACAAAACCTAGCCACACGACTGACGCAAAAAATCCAAAAAGAGCATAAGTCGAAGAACTTAACACCGCACCTCTCTGCAAAAACAAAATTGCGATTGATGATCCGCCTTTTCCAAATCGATATCCAAAGGTGTCGATAATTTGTTTGGCTCGATAGCGAACATCAAATGAGAAAGGAATATAAAAAAGTTCTTTGGCCGCTTTAAAAATCGAATAGTCGAGAGCTTTAAACAAAAAGTAGCTAAGCCCCGCTGAAAAAAGAGAAGGAAATAAAAACATATACGCACACGAAAACAAATGAACGATGGGAATAGCTCGATGAATGATTCGATAAGAAATAAATCTTAAAATGAGAGGCACCAGCAAAAATTGTAATGCAGCCGAAGCCGCGTTGAGAGCGGCGTAATAAGATCCAGAAACTGCGGTTTGCAAATCAGGCTCTGGATAAGCCATTTGAAGCGATGTCTGAAATTCAATCATCAAAATATTAGAGAGAATCTGAGAAGTGACCACGATTCCAAACATAAAAACCAAAGATCGATGCTGTTTAAATAAACGAAGGCCAAAGTTTTTTTCAGACGAAGTATCGTGATTAGATTTTTCTTCAACGGGCTCACCCCCTACACGATAAGCCCACTGCGAAAATAAAATCGCGGGCAGTATGAGTACGGCGGCAAGCGGAAGCATCGTCATCGTTCCAAGACGTTGCGCAAAATAAGCAAGGGTCAATCCGCCCAAGATCCCACCGATACTTGAAATACCAATCACTGGTCCTGAAAGCTTTTTTGATTCTTCTGTTTTTAGTCGCGAATTTAAAAAAGACCAATATTGCTCGATCAAAAGCATCACATAGCATTCGCGAAAAATATAAAGCAAAGCGACCCAAGGTCTTGAGCCGTTTAAAATGAAATAATAGCTAATGAAAACAAAAATCGCACAGAGAAGACTTGTCGCGAACAGAGTTTGTCGCGCCCCTAAACGCGTTAAAAGTTTATTGTAAATAAAAAGAAAAAGGATCAAAGCCACGGGCAAGAACGACATAACAATCGGAAGATTTTGAACTCCGTAGGCCTGATTAAAAAGTGTCGTTGAAGCCGAGCGCAAAAGCTCATAACCAAAGATGATAAAAAAAGCGGAGCTCGCCATTAAAAATGCGAGATGAATTTGACGGCGATTTATTCCTGCAAAATAAGACTTCAGAAAAGTTTCCAGTTTTTAAACTTAAGCTCGCTTACGCCTTCGATCGCGCTGGGAATTCTAACAGAAGTGACCAGACCTTTTTTCACGGTGACATCAATATATTTAAAGTTAGCGGAACTTAGATCGCGAGGAGTTAAACGAAAATCTGTTCCGTCTATTTTTTCAATTTTAAAAACATTGGAATCAGCCTGCCCCCATAAAAATGAAAAACTTTTTTGAAGATTGAGCTTTCCAGAATCTTTTACTTCTTCTTTTTGAGAACCCTCTTCAATGGTGAGTTTAGAGCCATCGTATTCAATCGTTTTTTTCTTTGGAGTTTCGTAAATCCATTTCAAAAAATGCGGACGAGTGAATTTTACCGAGCCAGAAGCTTGAGAATTTGTTTTGGCAAAAGAGCTCTGTTGAATCTCTTGAGTGAATTCGACCTGAAAACCTTTTTTCCCCTGAAAAGTCTTATGTAAATCGTTTACGGGGTTAGAAACCGAGATAAGAACTGATACAACGCTCCAAAGAAACAAACTCATCGAGCATTCGTAGCAGATTCTTTGAGCTCAGGAATGAAAGATCTTTTTAAATTAAGCGCGCTCGAAAAATTGGTCTGATTTTTGCGAAAAATGAAACTTCCATCGGGCTTTCGAAGATTTCCGTTAATCAAAACGTCTTCAAAGTCGTAGTAAGACTTCTCTTTATAGACGACTTTCTTCTTCACATTCGATTTAGGGGCTGAACTCGGCGATGGTGTAGGCGCTTCTGAGGGCCCTTCCATCGAAGGCATCGGCGGCATAGCCGGAGCTACGCTGTCAGACGAAGGAGTCGGCGAAGCAAACGGATCGACGAAATCCTGAGCAAAAATTGGTGTCGCTAATAATAATGAAAAGAAAATCCATCCCACTCGTTTCATAATTTTGAATGTATCAGAGCTTAGCCGTGCGACAAATTGAATTCTTTTGCCTTATCCTCAGCTAATCGAAGAGCTTCTTTGCCTTTATCTTCTAAGCTGACGGCTTTTTCATTTACGGCATCTCTATATTTAGTGAGATTTTCTCCCGTGATTCCTTTAGGAACAGGGGCGGACTTTAAAGATTTTGCAACTTGATCGTAACCCGCACCTAAAATTTTCAAAGCTTCGACGGCAGTTTCGCCTACTTTCATTTTTACATGTTCGGTGACAGCGCCTTGAAGTTCTTCGAGGCCCTTAATTTTGGCCTGCGTATTTTTTCCTAAAGTTTTTGGATTGCTTAAAGAAATTCCATCCAACTTTTCTTTGAGAGCTACTAATTTTAAAAGTTGTCCGCGCGCTACCATCTCACGATTTTCTTCGGTCAGTGGAAGATCTTTGAGTTCGCGCACTAAAGCTTTTCGTTCGTCGACATCCGACATTCTGTAAATGAGTTTTCCATAGAGGCCGCGCTTTTCTTTGGGCTCAGATCGCATGGCTTTCAAAAATTGAGGACGATAAACACTGTAATCTTTGGCGATAGCTTCTTCGACGACTTGATAAGCTAAAAATTTACCCATCAAAGAAATGGCTTCATTCGTGTATCGCGAATTCGAATATTTTGAAGTCAGCATTTGAAAGGCTGCACGCAATTCCGCAAAAGATTTATCGTGGCTCTCGGCAGCGACCGCCATAAAATTTTGTATCGCAGCCCAAAGAGCGGCATCGACATGAGTCGATTGTGGATAAGATTTTACAAATTCCATATAGCGACGAGCGACACTTTCGAATGCAGAAAATTTATCTCCGCTCGTATTTGTTTTTGCTACGCGCTCTTCTTCTTCAATCGATTTCAACAGGGCTTGCTGTTCTAAATTAGCGTATTCAGATTTTGAAGAGCCATCGACCGCTGTCTTTTGATAAGACTGCGCGAACTGAGCAACACTCTTATAATCTTTTCGAAGGTTATAGATATCCAAAACGAGTTGAGAGCTCAGCTTTCCTTCATGAGAATCCGCAAATCTCTCTGCCAAAGTTTGAAAGACAGGAAGAGCTCGATCTAAATCGTTCAGTTGATAAAGCAAACGAGCCGATTGATAAGAAGCTTTTCGTTTTTGTTCAAGTTTTACGCTATCTAAAGTTTGTAAAAATCGAGCGGCTTCTAAATATTTTTCATCAGAGCCTTCGGTCGCGTGAAAAGCTGTTCCTTGATAACGAAATCCCGCGGCCAACTTTTCAGCCGTGAGAAACCAGTTCCATGCCGCTTGAGCCTGAACATCTGATTTTGTTTTTGCAGAACTTTCATAAGCGACAACAGCTTCTGCAAAACGAGATTTTGCAAACAGTGCTTCGCCTAAATAAAATTGAGTTTGAAAATAAATCTGATCTTGCTGAGCCGCTTGTAAATATCCTTGGTAATAACCAATCGCTAAATCGTAATATCGGTTTCGGTCTTGATCTGTTTTAGATTTTTGAGCTTCAGAATGAAATTTTCTCGCTGAACCTAAAAGTTGAGCGGCTACTTGCGGTGAAGACTGAGCATTCTCGTTGAGACGAGCCACGAGACTCGGGATTTTGCTCGTTCTACCGAGAGCTTCTTCAGCTTTGATATGATTCGAAACCCACTCACCCATTTGTTTAGAGTGAGGATAAGTGGTCTCTAAGTTTTCAAATAATTGGCTAACCGCTTCGTATTCACCTTTTGACATCAAGGCGTGAGTTAAAGTCGTCAAACTTGTTTGAACGAGTTCAGCGTCTTGCAAAACTTTTTCTAAATAAGAAATAACTTTTTTAGGTGAATAAACTTGGAGCGCTGGAAAAACCATTTCGCGTGCCGCGTCTTTAGCATAATCGCCTGCATTGGGATTGGTATCGCGAAGCGAAATCACTTTTTCAAAATATTGAAGAGCTTTGCCCTGTTGATTTTGATTGAGAGAAACCCAAGCTAATTTATAAGTGACGTAAGATTGAATTTTTGGATCTGTCGAAGCCGTATGATAAAAATTTTCAGCTTTGGCGTATTGCGATTGATCAAAATAATAATCGCCTAATAAAAGAGCGGCTTCTTTTAAGATCGGAGACTTTGGAAATCGATCCGAAATTTCGGCGAGAACACTTCCAGCTTTTTGCATATCGCCAACTTCCATATAGGAGTTGGCTAAAATAAAAAGAGCTTCATCAAGTCTGCTGAATGCAGGAAACTCAGATCTCAAAGCTTCCAGATTTTTTTGAGCTTTAGAAATATAATCAAGTTCGGTTTTCTTATCGCTTTTAACTTCGTAATATTTTGCCGTTTCAAAATAAGCTTCGCCTAAACGAAACATCATTTCCGGAATCGTTGCAGCTCCGTGATATTTTCGGATGGCTTGCTCCAAAAGAGGGATCTGCTTCATGCGAATAAGGTGAAGTTGTTCTCGGCGCTGAAGCTCATCTTTAGGCTTATTATCGAGCGCTGGACCCGCGGCCTGAACCTGCATCGACATCAAAACTGCGACACAAACGCCCCATCTCAGACCCTTCAACAGGGGGACGGAGCAAAACTGGGTTTTTAGAAAAGACGAGTTGTTTCGAAGGCTTAACTTCATTTCATCCCCTTAAGCTCGCGGATAAACCAGCGGGCTATGAACTAAAGAATGCAAGCCCTATGCCAAAACGCCTGCACGTCCTACCCCCGTTATAGGCCGACGCGACGCCCGATAAAAATACAGCGGCTCATCGCCAAATGCTCAGATGCGAGGCGTCGCGAGCAGCGGAGTTGGGTGAGGTGGCCTATGATGGCCCCGAATCCCGAGCAGCGCAGCGCAACGAGGCAGATGGGCGTTTGGCGATGAGCCGGTTATAATGAAGTTTCTCATGGGGATCATCGACAACGATACTACGCGGGCTTTTCTCGGCCCCATTCTCGATTACTTGGACGATGACTCCGTCACCGAAATTTTAATCAACGCCCACGATTCTATTTATATAGAGCGCGAAGGAAAACTCTCTAAAACAGATTCGCAATTCGAAGATTTCGATGCGCTTTTTGCAGCGATTCGAAATATCGCCCAATTTGTTGGCCGAAGAATCAACGAAGAGGATCCGATTCTCGATGCGCGACTTCCCGACGGCAGTCGTATTCACATCGTGATTCCTCCATGCGCTAAAGACGGAATTTATATGGCGATCCGAAAATTTGGATCGAAGCCGATTCAAGTCAAAGACCTGATCGCTAAAGGTGCGCTCTCCGTAGAGATGGCCAGATTTTTACATATCGCGATTCAACTTAAAAAAAATCTGATCGTCTCGGGCGCGACTTCTTCTGGAAAAACAACTTTGCTCAATGCGGTTTCAGGATTTATTCCACCTGACCAGCGAATCGTGGTGATCGAAGATGCCTCTGAACTTCAACTTCAGCAGCCTCATATGCTACGAATGGAAGTTTTAAAAAATGATCGAGTGCATATCGAAATCCGCGATCTCGTCAAAAGTTCGCTTCGCCTTCGTCCCGATCGAATCGTGATCGGAGAAGTTCGAGGGCCTGAAGCTCTTGATCTCTTGCAAGCCATGACCACGGGCCATGCAGGATCGATGTCGACTTTACATGCGAATAATCCAAAGCAAGCACTCTCGCGACTTGAAACTTTGATCATGATGAACAAACTCGAAATACCTCTACTTGCGATTCGCTCGCAAATTGCCTCAGCGATTCAGATTGTGCTTCAAGCGAATCGTTTACGAGATGGAAGTCGCCGCATCACTCATATCTCCGAACTCGTGGGCCTCGATGAATCCGGAAATTATATTTTAAACGATTTGTTTGTCTTAGAAATTTTGCGCCTCAGAGAAGATGGAAAATTCGACACCGTTTTCAAACCCACTGGCATTCGTCCAAGTTTTGTTGAAGAAGCCGCAAGATCTGGAATCAAAATGCCCGACTCTCTTTTTGATCCAGAGGCCACCTCCACTCACACCAATCGCAAATCCGTCGTGAAAAAATTTAAAGAATAATTTTTCGAGAGAGAAAATATGATCACGAGTTTCAAACCTAAAATAGGATCTCAAGTCGAAGTTCGAGTGAACGGCGTCTCCTACCAGGGCGAACTTCGCGGCATGAGCGAAACCGAAGTTTACTTAAAAACAAAATTGAAAACTTGGGTTATTCCCTATCAAAATATTCAATCTTTTCGTGCAGTTTCTTCTGGAGCTGGAAGCCTTCGCTCCTCCCTTAGCATGCCCGCCACCCCCGATATTACTGAATCTGAAGATGAGACGTAAATGAAGGCACGATTCTTGCTCAGTAAGTGCTATGCGCTTTGGCAGCAAATTTTTCAGCGTTTTATTTTTAGTATCGTGTTTGCTCGCTAATCCGTCTCAATCAACTTTTTTATTCGCCCAAGAAAATCCCCACCGCGCGGCAACTGCAGAAGAGCTTTCGCAGTTCGAGGAATTTTTAGAATCTGAATTAGAAAACGTAGACGCAAATTTAAAACAAAATCCATCCGTGAGCCGCCAACCCGATTTTGCTCAACATAATGCTCATCGCCTTGCTCTCTTAAATCTAGCTGACAATCCTCTGCTCGTTTATCCCCTAACCGCAGTCGGTCTGTTCGGCGCCATATCGTTTACTTATTACCTTAACAATTTATTTGGAGTGACAAGTCAGTGGGGAAAAACGGCAGTTGCTGTAGCAGCACTTAGCATTTCATTCAGTCCCATTCCTGGCTTTATGGTACTTTCATATAGATTGAAGAAAAAATATCAATCAACTTTTAAGTATCTCGGCAGCCCATCCTTTGATCCGATTTATGGAGCTCAAGTTCCGCCGAAAGAATTTTTAGATTTAAATGAACTTGTCGCCCGCTCAGAATGGTCAATTGATAATATTCATCGATTTTTAAATTTGTATCCTGAATGGAATAAATTCTTTGAAAGAATGGAAGACTTAGCTAAAAAATTTGATCATGCCAAACTTGAACCATTAGAAACAAAGGATCCTCGTCTTCATACTTGGATACAAGATGTTTTAAGACCATGGCTAAGAGATAAAGCTCAAAGAGAAATTTATATGAGCTGGAAAGAAAATATTTCAGAAGCTCTTGAGAAAATTCGAGAACAACGCGAACGCTCACCAACAACTGAAACACCTACTCTTGTCACTTATCCGCAAACGATTTCTAATTGCATTGCCACTCTTCAGCGCGCTAGCTCAATTGGATCCTGATAAAAATTCATTCTCATCTTGTCGGCCATTTTTATCTAAAAATTTTCGGTAGGCTTGTCTGAGGCGGACTAAAAAATCTGAAGAGGTACGAATATTGGGATTTATTTCTCCATTCCAATATTTTTCAAGAGAGTAAATTTTTACAAGAGATAAGATTGTATTAAATTCTTGAGAACTAAATTCTTTGTCTTTAAGAAAATAGTCTCCAGGTCCATCTACCACGTGCAGATGTAAAATACTTTTCAATTCATCTGAGCTTAAAATTTTAGAGTTTTGACTTCTATATAAAACTCTATCCAAAACTGAAAATTGTGGGCCCAACAAAGAAAGAGATTTATTGAGATCACCACTGCCTTCATAATAAGCGCCATTATCCAAGGACCATCGATAATATTCAGCAGGATCATTCGTTATTTTTTGATTAACATCGAGCAAGAAATCTACAACTTCTGGCCGACTTCTAAATTCACGAATCCAGTCACTCTGTTTATCTTTAGATAAAAATAAAGCGCCACAAAACCAAACCATTTTTAAAGTTTCAAAATCTGAATTTTCTAATTTCTGAGAGCGGATAAAATTAAAATATTTTAATGCTGTCTTTAAATCTGTTTTCTCTAAAGCTCGATACGCTTTTGTTCGATCAAGTGGATCAGAACTTCTGATATATTTGTCTATATCTTCTGTAGCGATTTTAAGGGGAATATCATTTTGAGATTTGAATCTCAATCCATTCACAACTGGCTTTCCCGCATCAAAAAACAGACGAGTCGATAAAAGATGACTCAAGCGATCCATTTGATACTCAACATCCATATGATCTACATTTTCATAATTTACCTTTATATTTTTAAAGCCATCAATCACAGCGCCATGAAGAAAAGAAACCTTCTGATAAAAATTAATTTTGATAGGGACATCTTTAAAATCGCTACCAACGGTCATAGGAAATGGTGTTGGATACCAAATGGCATCCGCTAAAATAAGTACGTCAATCTGTTTGCCTAACCTTTTTTGAAGTTCGTTTTTAAAATTCGCAGCTTCAGAAGATCCATGACTGTGACCCGATACGATCAAAAGAATGCGCTGCAAATCTTTTGCCGGAGATTTTAAATTTGCTTCTAAAAAATCCACAGCTTTAGAAGCACCATGCTTATATCTAAATTTAAAGTCGCCCAGAAAATGGGGGTTATAACTATTTATCTCTCCAAACTTTAAATCTGATTTTTTTTCTATGGGGATGAATTGATCCTTCTCTATTTTAAAATTCCATGGCGTCGACTGAATATCACTCACACCTTTATATTTAATAAATTGGACAGCTGCCGGATTATCTCCAAAATCATTTCCGAAAAAATGAATATGCATCGTCCACTGATAATTTTTATTTGAGAATTTAGATTCAACTTCATCCGCCACCGGAATAGAAATTTTGGGATCGACTCCGCCATAAACTTCTGAATTAGGGTTTGCAGAAAAATAACTATCTTTAAGTTCAAAATCTGCTTTTCCCGTAGCGCAGCCTTGAAGACCACATGTTGAGACAATGCTCGCAAGACTTATTAAAGAAGCTCGACAGAAACGCGAGGTTTTAGATTCTTCTGCGGCCGCCGAAAAACTAACTAACAAAAAAATAAAGAGATTTAAAAATATTCGCCTCACCAAACCCGCCTTCAGCAGATTTAGTGCAAGTGATAAGCCAAATCAATGAAAGAGCTCTTCAGCACAACAATTTTTAATTGCTAGTTCCGTCTAAAGACGTTCATTATTTATGAATGAAATCTCTCATTAGAAATCACTTTGTAGGCTTATTGAGCTTGATATTTTTTGGACTAATGCAAAACTCTAATGTTTTCGCATCCGCAGATTGGCAAGGATCGGCTGTCGGTGGAGCCTTTTTAGAGTCAAAAACAACTGGGCCTTTTGGTGGCAAAAACGATCACACTTTAGCTTTAGGATTTGAGGCTTCGTATTTGGGATGGACTCCATTTGGTTTTCGTTTGGCACATTATCAAGGATCTCAATCACCATTTCCCTCCATCACTTCTCTCTCTGTACTTTTGCAGGGAGAAATTTTTAAATTTCGCCCACAAGCTGGAATAGGATTTGGAATCGGAAGTTATCGAAAATATATAAATCAATCCTCAGGTGGGGGAAGCACCACTGTCTCCGATGGTAGAAATACAAAAGCTGCTTACGATCTTTCGGTGGGATTAGATTACGAAATCGCTGCAGGCCTCGGTTTAGGTATCGCTTATCATTTTCTTGGATCAGGTATAAACGTAGGTGAGAGCTCAAGAGAGATCGATGCCGTCGGCTCACTACCTTTAATAAAATGTTTTTTTAACTTTTAAGCGCCTAAAATATGTTTCGCGATCACCATGCGCTGAACTTCTGAAGTTCCCTCACCGATTTCGCAAAGCTTCGCATCTCGCCAGTAGCGCTCGACTGGATATTCTTTGATATAGCCATATCCACCGTGAATCTGAATGGCATCGTTGCAAGCGCGGATCGCCGCTTCGGATGCAAAAAGTTTGGCCTGCGCCGATTCTAAAGTTGTTTTCTCGCCTTTGGCTTGTTTAAAGGCCGCGCGATAAACGAGAAGGCGAGCCGCTTCAAGTTCTGTAGCCATATTTGCAATCTTCCACTGAATGGCTTGAAATTCTGAAATTGGTTTTCCAAATTGTTCGCGCTCTTTCGCGTAGCGAACGCTCGCCGCCAAAGCCGCTTCACCAAGTCCAAGCGCCATTGCGCCAATTACGATTCGGCCTTTATCTAAAATTTTTAAGGTATCGATGAACCCGCGATCCATTTCTCCGACGATCTGATCTTTTTTTACGCGAACGTTCTCCAAACTAAGTTGCGCCGTATCACTTGCGCGGCATCCTAATTTATCTTCGGGCTTGCCGGATTTTAATCCAGGAGTTGCTTTCTCCATCACAAAAGCTGTAATTCCTTTTTGCTTTTTTTCAGGCGAAGTCGATGCCAAGATAACATAAGTATGACCGACAGATCCTTGAGTGATAAAAGCTTTAGAACCGTTGATCGTAAATCCATCTTTGTCGGCGACGGCGCGAGTGCGCATTCCGCTCGCATCACTTCCGCTGCCGGGTTCGGTGAGCGCCCAAGCGCCAAGTTTTTTCCCGCTCGCTAAATCAGGTAAATATTTTTTTCTCTGATCTTCAGAACCGAAATCAAAAATATGCCGCGAGCAAAGTCCGTTATGTGAAGCCAATGTCAGCGCCACCGAACCGCAGGCCTTTGCGACTTCTTCGATCACAAGAGCTGCCGAAACTAAATCGAGACCAGCGCCGTTATATTTTTCGGGAATGGTCAAACCCATAAATCCGAGTTCCGCCATTTTTGGAATCAAATCATGCGGAAATTCTCCGGATGCATCCCATTTAGGAGCGCGAGGTCGCACTTCGCCTTCGGCAAAATCTCGCGCCAACCGCTGAACTGCTTTTTGATCTTCAGTAAATTCTAAATTCATTTTTTCTTCCCCTTTGATTTAGCAGCCGACTGCGCCATTTCAACAATCTCATCCAATTTCGTACCCGGCGTAAAAATATGCTTCACTCCCGCTTTTTTTAAAGTTTTAAAATCAGCTTCAGGAATAATCCCGCCTACAAAAACAGGAATCTGCGAAACTTTTTGCTTTTTCATCTCTGCAAAAATTTTTGGAATCAAAACATTGTGCGATCCCGACAAAATGCTGATGCCGATGAGATTCACATCTTCTTCGATAGCCGCACGCACTAAACTCTGAGGGCTTTGATGAAGCCCGGAATAAATCACTTCCATTCCCGCATCGCGAAGGGCCGACATCACGACTTTCGCACCTCGGTCATGGCCATCGAGACCGACCTTGCCGATCAAAACGCGAATCGGAGTTTTATTTTCATTCGCATTCATAATGTCTTTCCTAATATTTCTCGGGCAATGACATGCCGCTGAATTTCGCTTGTGCCCTCATACAAACTCGTCACACGCACATCGCGACAGTAACGCTCGATAGGATAATCTTTGGTGTATCCATAGCCTCCATGAATTTGCAGCATATCTTCGCAGACCCTCATCGCCATCTCCGTTGCGTAAAGCTTAGCCATACTCGCCTCGAGCGTAAACGATAAGACGCTCGCGCCGGTTGTATTTTTTTGTGCGGCCGCAACGTTTTTCATCGAAGCCGCGCGCATGATCAAAGCTTCGGCCGCGGCTATCGAAGTCGCGGCATCGGCGATCTTCCACTGAATCGCTTGAAAATCGGCTATGGGTTTTCCAAATTGTTCGCGTTCCTTCGCATAAGTAACACCCGCTTTGAGTGCGGCTTTTGCAATGCCTAAAGCTTGCGATGCCACCGAAATTCTTCCTCCATCCAAAGCACGCATCGCGATCTTAAATCCCTCACCTTCGGCTTGAACTAAATTTTCTTTAGGAATTTTGACGCCATCGAAACTCATGCGAATCGTAGACGAACCCGTCAGCCCCATTTTGTCTTCTTCTTTTCCTAAAACAACTCCCGCACGATCGCGCTCTACTAAGAAGGCCGAAACACCTTTGGTGCCCGAAAGATCCAGCGAGCGCGCCATCACCAAAAAGAAATTCGAAAAAACTCCGTTCGTAACATAAATTTTTTCGCCCGAAATTTCAAAACCCTCAGAATTTTCTCCTAAACCTTTTTCTGAAATTTTCTTCGCCGAGGTTTTAAGAGCTCCTGCATCGGAACCACTTGAATTTTCGGTTAAACAAAAGCTCGCTGTTAAAGATTTTCCCGAGACAAGTTCACTTAAAAATTTTTCGCGCTGAGCATCGGTACCTTCGCGCACTAAAATATCAGCGATCATATTGGTGACGGCTACCGTCACTCCTACAGATCCACATACTTTCGAAATTTCCTGAAGCGCCAACGACAAAGAAATACTGTCGAGTCCAAGTCCACCAAACTTTTCAGGCACGATCATCGTCATAAAACCTTCGCGCGAAAGTTTTTCTAAAGTTGTCGTCGAAATTTTTTCCCGAGAATGCGTATTGGCTAAAGGAGCGATGGTCTCTTCGAAAAATTTTCGAGACCATTCTTGAATTTCGAGCTGTTCTTTTGAAAGTGAAAAATCCAAATTTCTGCCCTTAAATTTTTTCTTAAATTCCAGCGCTCAAAATATTTTGCGCGATTACTAAACGTTGAATTTCAGACGTTCCCTCGTAAATTTCGGTGATTTTTGCATCTCGAAATAATCTTTCAGGAATATAATCTTCGACATAGCCGTAACCACCGTGAACTTGCACCGCTGTCCATGCATTTTTCATGCAGGCTTCGGATGCAAACAACTTTGCTTGCGAAGATTCCAGCGCCGTTCTTTTTCCCTGACCTTTTAAATGCGCAGCTTTATACGTAAGCAATTGAGCTGCATCTAAACGCACAGCCATATCCGCGAGCATAAATTGAATGGCTTGAAAATCCGCAATGGCTTTTCCAAATTGATGCCGCTCTTTGGTGTATTCAAGTGAACATTCTAAGGCTGCAGCAGAAATTCCATTGGCTTGAGCCGCAATTCCAATTCGGCCGACTTCTAAAGTACTGAGTGCGACCTTTAGGCCCTCGCCTTCGATATGAAGTAAATTTTCTGCGGGCACTTCGACATTATCTAAAGAAATCTGAACGCAAGAGCTCCCGCGAATGCCGAGCTTTCTTTCTTTCTTTGAAACTTTAAATCCCGGAGTTTTTGCATCGACAATAAAAGCTGAAATTCCTTTTTTCCCTTTGGCGGGATCTGTCAGCGCGTACACGATTGCTAAATCCGCTTCATAACCATTGGTGATAAATTGTTTTGTGCCTGTGAGAAAGTAAGCCGCACCTTTTTTCACCGCGATTGTTTTTTGATTGGCGGCGTCTGATCCCGCTTCAGGCTCGGTCAAACAATAGCAACCAATTTTTTCTCCAGATGCTAAAGGAGTTAAAAACTTTTTCTTTTGAGCGTCGCTCGCAAAACTTTTAATAGGTTCGCAGGCGAGCGAATTATTCACCGACATAATCACACCTGTCGATGCGCAAGCTTGAGAAACTTCTTGAAGCGCCAATATATACGAAACCATATCCATGCCTGCGCCGCCGTATTCTTCGGGCACACTGACGCCAAGCAATTTAAGTTCGGCCATCTCACGTACTAAATTTTTTGGATACTTTGCCTCGCGATCGAGTTCGGCAGCTAAAGGCTTTACTTTTTTCTGCGCGAAATCTCGGGCCATATCTCGAACCGCTAATTGTTCTTCGGTAAATTCAAAATCCACTTCTTCTGGCCTTTCTGTTTATATGCCTACTATTTAAACTGTGGCTCGCGCTTTTCTAAAAACGCCGTCATTCCCTCTTTGGGCTCACCCGAATCAAAGAGTCTCGCAAAACCATCTCGTTCCGCTTTGATGGCTGCTTCTTTTTCTGAAAAAGCGTTCGCCTTCACTAAATATTTTGCGCAGAGCAAACTTTGTTTTCCCTTTTTAGAAAGTTTTTCAGCTATTTCGTTCACTTTTGGAATCAAATCCGCCGGCTGAAAAAGTTCTAAAGCGATTCCAAAAGTTTTTGCTTCTTCGGCTGAAATCATTCGTCCTGTTAAAATCATTTCCATCGCTCGCGCATAGCCCGCGCGCGGAATCAAATTCACTGTGCCGCCAAATCCAGGAATAATTCCCAAATTAGTTTCAGGAAGTCCAAATTTTGCCGAAGTGCTTGCATAAATAAGATCGCAAGCGAGCGCAAGTTCGAGTCCGCCGCCAAGAGCGAATCCATTCACCGCAGCGATGCTGATAAAAGGCGCTTCTTCGATGAACTGTATTACCGACTGACCAAACTCCGAAAACTTTTTTGCTTCTTCGGGTTTCATCGCGCTCATCGCCGCGATATCTGCACCTGCGACGAAAGCTTTTTCTCCACCGCCGGTGAAGATCACGACCGAGATATTTTTTAATTTGCTAAGTTCCGATTTAAGTTCTGTCAGCACTTCTAAGTTAAGAGCGTTCAGAGCTTTGGGTCGATCGATCGTGATCGTAGCGATTTTATTTTTAACTTCAGTTTGAATATTCATAAAATCCTCGGCCGGTTTTTCTTCCCAATAAACCTGCAGCCACATAATTCTTAAGCAGCGGACAAGCGCGATATTTGCTGTCGCCTAAACCTTCGTGCAAAACATTCATGATGGCTAAACATGTATCGAGTCCGATGAAATCGGCGAGCTCAAGTGGTCCCATCGGTTGATTTGTTCCGAGTTTCATTCCGCGATCGATATCTTCTTTGGAGCCCACACCTTCGTGCAAAGTATAAATCGCTTCGTTAATCATCGGCATCAAGATGCGATTGACGATGAATCCTGAAAAATCTTGAGACTTGATCATGGTTTTTTCCATCAGCGCCACCAAAGTCGAAACTCTTTCTAAAGTTTCGGCATTCGTTAGCTGCCCGCAAATTACTTCGACCAGTTTCATGAGCGGAACAGGATTCATAAAATGAATGCCGATCATTTGCTCGGGGCGCTTTGTCACGGCTGCAAGTTCGGTAATCGAAATCGAAGAGGTATTGGTACCAATAATCGCCGAAGGTTTTAAAAGCTGATCGAGTTTTTTAAAAATTTCTTTTTTGATCACTGGATTTTCAGTCGCCGCCTCAATCGCAAGTTCTACATTCGCAAGATCTTCGATTCGCGTGGTCATTTGAATGCGTGCGATAATTTGCGCAGGCTGTTCGGTGATTTTTCCTTTTTCTTGCAGCTTCGCTAAAGATTTTTCGATTCCCGCTTGAGCTTTCTTTAAGCCCGCTTCATTGACATCTTGAAGCACAACCGACATTCCGTAGGTGGCCAAAACTTGGGCGATGCCCGATCCCATCTGACCCGCGCCAATAATGCCAATCGAATTAAAAGTCGTA
>JAFLCD010000012.1 GCA_017302715.1 Deltaproteobacteria bacterium | reverse complement strand
AGGTATTGTTTAAGGATATGTTGGAAATTTTATTGTTTTTTTTTAAGTACGATCACGAGAGAATTACACGGCTGTCGAAGCGACTCATCGACAAGGTAACAAGCGAGCTAACTCATGTTGTTGTTAATGGTGATCCGGAGCGTACTTATCCGGGATGCGTCAACATGTCATTTGCCTACGTCGAAGGCGAGAGTCTCTTGATGGCATGCAAAAACATCGCTTTGTCTTCGGGAAGGTAAAAATTTAATTTAAGCTGCATTCAAGCATTATTTTTAATTCGAACCTCTCTTAATTGAAGATAAATTATTTCAACTAGTACTCATTATTAATATTAAGTTTTAAAAAATTAAAAGTTTATTAAGAAGTTACAATTAAGTTTTGATCATCATGAATTAAATTAAAATAGGAATCAAAAAACTTTAATAATTTACATTTTATACATAGAAAATCTGAAATCAGAAATATTTCTAAAAATTTAGATTTTTGAGAGCGACATTTGAGTCATAGTTATCGGTAATGATTCCCCGGTTTCGAAAATCCTGACTCATTTCGGTCGGCAATAAAGTTTCGATGGCGGCAATGGATTGCCCTGATTTTTGAAGAGCTTTAAAGACAGCCTGAATTCTTTCTTTAGGCCACGGAGAATCTGGAGCTTTGGCATTGGCGAGCAAATAATATTGAATCGCTTCGGACCACTCCTTGGTTGCTTCGGCTTTTAGACCATTTTGAAAAAGCTCATCGTAAGATCGTTTGTCTTCGCTAGTCGGTTGTGCGCTTGCAAAATGGGGCGATAAAAATAGAAAAAATAAACCCCATTTTCTAAAAGAAGATGCCCCCAACATTCCTTTTTATTTTAAAGAAAAAGCCCCCTTAAAGGCGAGGATAGACTTTAGTCCCCAATGATAATATTAAAAGGGAATGAAGATTTTCTTAGATACAGCGAATTTACAAGAAATTAAGGAGGCTGCCGCTACCGGCTTGATCGATGGCGTCACGACGAATCCGTCTTTAGTTGCCAAAGAGAGCCGCTCTTTTCACGAGATTTTAAAAGAAGTTTGCACTTTAGTAGACGGCTCGGTCAGCGCCGAAGTTATCGCCACCGATTTCGAAGGAATGATGAAAGAAGCTCAACCTCTCGCTGCTATTCATAAAAATATTACGATTAAAGTTCCTCTCACTCCCGATGGATTGAGAGCCTGTAAAGCTCTCGCCAAAGAAGGAAAAAAAGTGAATGTCACTCTTTGTTTTTCGGCATCACAAGCTTTGCTCGCGGCAAAGGCAGGTGCAACTTTTATCAGTCCATTCGTTGGACGCCTCGATGATATTTCTGAAAATGGAATGAACTTAATCAAAGATATCGTCCACATTTACAAAAATTACGGATTCAAAACCGAAGTTCTTGCGGCAAGTATTCGTCATCCCATGCATGTGGTTGAAGCGGCACTTGCGGGCGCTCATGTAAGCACGATGCCCTACAAAGTTTTTCAAATGTTGTTTAAGCATCCTCTTACCGACAAAGGTCTCGAACAATTTTTAGCAGATGCAAAGAAGGCGAAGAATTAAGTTTGCACGCTCAGAATTTTTATTTTTGGCCTTCAACTTTTAACGGGATAACTTTCGAAATTTTTTGAAATATTTTGTCTTCAGATATCAAATAAGCATCCATATCCATGGCCGATTGGGCGATATGGGCATCAGGCGTGCTGACCGAAAAGCCCTTCTTGATTAAGTCAGATCTTAATTTTCCCACTTTAACAGAATGATCAAAATTCATAGAAGTAAGCGGCAGTTCAGAAAGAAATGACTCTAGATCTTTTCGATTTTTATCCGTCATTTTTCCACTTAAAAGCTCGGAAACAACAATAGGAGAAACAAAAACTCTACCCTCTGAGAGAGCCGAATCGATTTTTGACGATTCTTTTTTATTTTTGAAATAAGAAATCCAACTTGAAGTATCAACGATGAGTACGTTCACGGCTTGCATCCAAATCAATATTCAATTGAAGTTTTCCCTTAAGGGCTTGGGCTTTTTCATAGGCTCTCGAGCGACGCACCATCTCGAGACCTAAAATCAGAGTTTCAGTGATTCCACGATTCGTCGTTAAAAGAGCCTCTTTTAATAACTTCGAAGGGAGATTGGCGGTAATTCTCTGACGCTCATGGTTCATACGATTATATTGACATGCATATGTATTGACGTCAATACAGCTGAAAGCTCAATGAATTGCCCTTAAACTAACGTCCCAGTAAACCCGAGAATCCCTCTTTCAATAGACCAAAGACAATCAAACCTAACTGATTGGGTGAAGGACCTTCTCGGCGATACGAATCAAAAGAATAGCGATCGCAAAATGAATAAAGTTTTTCGAAGATATGAGCGTCGCTCATTTTCACACCTTCAAGCGGAAGTCTCTCGGACAAAGTCCACATCCATAAACCTGAAGCGACAAATCTTGCCGACTGGATCACTCCGTTTTGCACGACTCCACTTACTGCAACAACCACTCCAGAATTTTCAGTGCTAATTTTGGGCGTGAGTGCTCTAAAAAATGAAAACATTCCTGATCGCTGGAGTAATGCTTCAGGTAAAATAATTTTTAAAATCATTTCTTGAGAATTGGATTTTGTTTTTCGACAGATAACCTCTTCGCCCGAAGAGGTTTTACGCTCAAGTTTGTCGGCATAAAAATCTTTGAGATCTAAAGTTTCTTCGGAGCCTGCGTTGATTTCGGGAATCGAGCCAGCCGATTTACTTTCGCCACGAAAACGAAGGCGAACTTTTGCATCAAGCGCGAGAAGTGAAGCAATCAAAGGCGAATGATACGAACCCCAACCGAGTTCTCCACCGACAGTTCTACGATTTCGAATTTGCGGAGTGCTTGTCGCCATCGCCGCTTCGGTAACCGCAGGTGCATATCTCGCGACATAAGGATCTGCAGCTAAATTGGCGATCGTTGAAGTGGATCCAATCACATACCGACCCGCCTCTTCGCGACATTCTGAAAGTGCGGTTAAATTTCCTAAATGTAAAATCCCTTTAAATTTGGGAGGCAATTCTGCCGGAAAATGGGGATAGAAACGAAGCACATGAGTCATGCCTCCACAGATTTTAAATTCTTTGCCGCGAGTATCGAGCAAATCAAAAGCTTCAGATAAATAGTTTGGGCTAACGAATTCCATTTTATTTTCTCTGTCTCATTATTTTCTAACTCTCATTCTCGCCGAACCTTCCGAAGCCGGAGGCAGAGCCACTCCTTCGATCGCGTCTAAAATTTTCTGATAACCCGTGCATGCGCAAAGATGACCTTTAAGAGTTGTGCGAATTTCCAATCGATTGGGATTTGGATTTTCATCGAGCAAAGCCGTGCCCGACATAATCATTCCGGGTATACAAAAACCACACTCGATCGCCGACGAAGTTAAAAAACTTTCTTGAAGCGGAGTGAATCGATCTTTTTCGTTGAGGCCTTCAATGGTTGTCACTTCTTTTCCGTGCAGCTGCCCCATCAAAATGAGGCAGGCATTCACGGGTTCGGCGTTCACCCACATCGTGCAAGCTCCGCATTTTCCTTCGCGGCAGCCTTCTTTGGTTCCGAGTAATTTTAAATCGCCGCGCAAATAATCGAGCAATCTTCGAAACGGATTAACTTCGGATCGAAGAGGACTTCCATTGAGTGACCATTCGATAATCATTCTTATGACCTCTTAAACGGCAACGTATGAAACGTCTGCGTCTTTCGTTTGGGATACATAAATTCTTTCGACATCGGAATTTCTTCGAGTGTCACATCTTTTGCGTCGTAAATCGCGTTCACTAAACTTGCGAGCACCACCGACATCAAGACGTCGGTAATTCCGCGAGAGCCAAAATATTCTGGCGCGTGATCGGGATAATCTTTAAGTGGATATTCAAGTGTGATCAAAGTCGTTTCCTCAGGCCCGTCGAGCGGAGTTGGAATGGGTTGCTCTTCGGTTACTTCGGACGAAAAAAGTGCGGCCATCGCCCATGACACCGCGGTGTCGACTTCAATCTCTAAACCTTTTTGATAAAGTACTGGTCCCGCATCCAGCACCACTTTCACCGACTCGACTCGCATCTCTCCTGTGAGCGGATGAAAAGCCACGCGCGCCACAGCTCCTGCCGAACAACCATGAGGTCGCTCCACATCTTTGAGTAAAAAAGAAGCGGTAAGATGGCCAAGAGATTCAGTGAAGGCCAATTCTCGATAACCCATTTTTTTATTGGTGGATTGTTCGAGCACAGCTCCGTCTTTTAAAATGACCGACTTCGAATTGAAAACATGATTACCAGCTGCCACCAATTTATCTTTTAAAAGAGAGGCAGCAGAAAAAGTGGCCTGGGCTAAATAGTAAAATTCAGGATATGTCTGACGTCGAGCGGGCTTATCTAAAGGAGAGCGCATTTTTCCTTCAACCGTGAAAGCCTTGGGATGCGTATGCAAAACCGCTGCGGCCACTTCACAGAGCGCAGACTTCACATGCAAATCCAAAGTGAGATTCGATGTACGAATTAAAAAACTTCCCGACGCTTGCATCTCGATCGTGATTTCAGAAAAATCGAATTCTTTTAACGTTGTCGGTTGAAAAACTTGAAATCCAAAACCTCTACCGACGATGGCTTTTTCATCCCAGACGGGACGATTGCGATCGATGGGCACTAACCGAAAAGGTTTTTCGAGTTTCTCGGCCTCTTTCAAAACATCTTCAGCGCGGTCGCAATCTTCGCGACAATTTGAAATTCGAAATTCTAAAGCGGGAACATCTAAAGTCTTCGCCACTTTCTCAACCAGCTGCTCGATCACCCAAGTGATCGCGGTGACACCTTCGCCCTTAAGTGCTCGACGAGGATGAGTCGGAGTCAAAACAACTTTTCCAGTCAGATCAATATGATCAAATTCATAGAGAGAAGCGGCGTGCTCCAAAGCTTTTTTCAAAATCAACTGAGCATTACCCGCATAAGATCCTGCATCGACAGAAATTTCTCCGCGAAGCTCTTTAAGCAGTTTTGATTTTGGATCAAACCGCAAAGCCAATTCGCCCGAATAACCATAAGAGCCAATGTCTTGCTCTTGCTGAGTGAAATGTAAACGCACCGATCGTTTTGTCAGATGAGAAGCGAGAGCTAAGAAGACAATCAACTCTCGCTGCTGACGTCCACCAAACTGACCACCGAGCGAAGATTCTTTAGCTAGAATTTTTTCATGCGAAACTTGTAAAACTTCCGAAAGCCAAACACGCTGAGATTCGCTGAGCAAGGATCCAACATGAAATTGCATTTTCTCATTTTTATAATCCACCCATCCCGACTCAGCTTCGAGATAGCGAGTTTGCAAATTTGGAAAATAAAAAGGAGCTTTGATTTCTTCGAGAGAATCTTTCGTTGCCTTGCCCATCTGATGATGAATTGTCTCAACCACTTCTTTTTCTTTGAGAGGCTCCGATTTCCAATCGATCGAAATCGCTCGATGAGCTTTCTGAAGTGCGTCTTGAGTTTCAGCGACAATCAACGCAACGGGTTCGCCCTGATAGCGAACTTCGTTCTCGGCCAAGATCAATTGAGATTTAATTTTGGTCTGCCCGTCGGCGCCTCTTTTTCCGAACGGCAAATTTTTTGGAATATCACGCGCTGTGATGACGCGGATCACTCCAGGAATTTCTTTTAATTTTTTTTCATCGATATTCGAAAATTTTGCTCCAGGAATTGGACTTCGCACAACTCCCACAAACGCCACATCTGCAGGAATAATCGCAGTCAGATAATCTGTGGGATAAAAGGCGTGACCTCGCACCTTGTCCTTTTCTTCTTGTGAATACAGAGAAAAAAATCTTCGGATATAGGCTGAATCACTGAGTGTCATGTAGAGAACTATGTTCTAGGAATCAAAGCGGCCGGTCAATTACGACAGATCTAAAGTCGTCGATCTCCCCTAAAACCCAGAAATTACTTGCCTTTAGCTCCTTCGAACCAGAAAATTATTGAAGGGGGAATTCATGGATCCAGTTTCTCAAACCGCAACCGAAACCGCACATGCCGCAGGCTCAATGTCATTGATTGAACGCTATCACGATGGCGGCGTTTTTATGCATCCTATTGCCTTAGTCGGCATCATCGCTCTGATCATCGTTCTCGAAAGATTTTACACTTTGTACGTAAAAACTTCTTACGACAAAGCGGGAATTCTTTCAGAAGTCCGAAATGCGATTTACTCAGGTCGCCTCGTCGTCGTTGGCCAGACCATGATTCACCATATTATTCAGGCGGGATTTCAAGCTTTCGAAAGACATCAGAAAGACTCTGAAGTTCAACTTTCGATCGATGCCGCGGCCTCTAAATATTTTCCTGAAGTTGAGAAAAGAACTTCTTATCTTTCAATGCTCGCCAATATCTCGACCTTAATTGGACTACTTGGAACCATCTCTGGTCTTATCGCTTCGTTCGCTGGAGCTGCCAAAGCGGATCCCAACGAGAAAGCTACACTTTTAGCGGCAGGTATTTCAGAAGCCATGAACTGTACAGCCTTTGGACTTTGCGTGGCGATTCCTACTCTACTCGCCTTTGCCTTTTTACAAGGTCGTACTCAACGCATCATCGACGATGTGAATGAAGTCGTTTTGGAAGCTATGAACTTTGTTGTTTCTCACAAAGACAAACTTAAAAACAAAGGATCCGAATAATGCTCGAATTCTTTATTAAAATAAAATCAGCTTGGGATGCAGGTGGAGTCTTTATTTATCCGATCCACTTGGTGGCGATCTTGGCGATCTCGGTCACGATCGAAAGAGTTTATTGGCTTTATTTTAAATCGTCGATGAATGTGAAAAGTTTTTTAAACCAACTTTCACCTGCAGTTGCTCGAAAAGATTATCAATCGGCGATTCAATTTTGTGATTCGATCCCAGCTCCGGCTTCAAGAGTCGCCAAACGAATGCTCGTTCGCGCACTTTCTAAAGGAACCCGTGAAGATATCGAAGCCGTCGAAGCTTCCGCCCTCGCTCAAGAAAGTCATCCGATCGAAAGACGTACTTCTTATCTTTCGATGCTCGCAAATATCGCCACTTTGCTTGGATTGCTTGGAACCATTTCGGGATTGATCGCTTCGTTTGCTGCTGCCGCTAAAGTTGATCCATCGCAAAAAGCAGAATTACTCGCTCACGGGATTTCGGAAGCGATGAACTGTACGGCTTACGGCTTGGTGGTCGCGATTTTTGCATTGGTTTTATTTGCGCTTCTTCAAGGTAAAACTCAAAACTTACTCGATGAAATCAAAGAGACTGCTTACGAAACCAAAGCCATGATTCCTTTTGATAAATCCGATAAGGCGGCTGCGTAATGGGAGTCAGTATTGATTCAGGAGGGGGCGGAGGAAGAAAAGGCGTCGATGCCGAACTCAATTTGATTCCGTTCATCGATTTGCTCTCCTGTTGTATTTTGTTTTTGTTGATGACTGCGGTTTGGGTTCACATCTCGAAGATGTCTGCCTTCTCGCAACCTTCAGGCGAAGCGACGATTTCGCATTCTGAAATTTCAAGTATCACCGAAGCTAAAGAAAAACGTGATTTCGATGTCTTGATTCGCACAACTGGAGTTGAAATCTTAGATAACGGAAAATCTTTGGGACAATTTAAAATTGATGACTTCAAAGAAACTTTGATTCATCTCAAACAAATTTTAAATAAAACTCCTAATCCAAAAATTTCGATGAGAGCTGCTGATGATGTGATCTATGAAAATGTCATCAAAGTGCTCGATGCTCTTTTTACTCAGAAATATACGAATATCACCGTAGGAGGCATGAACTAATGCCTATCGTCGCCCCCAGCCGCCGTATTAATCCGACTGTTAAACGAAAAGGCAATGTTCGAAAGCAAGTCTATGCCGGATTATTTTTGACGAGCATGGTCGATATGTTTGCGATCCTCGTTATTTTCTTACTTCAAAGTTTTTCGGCCGAGGGTGATTTAATTATTTTGCCTCCAGGACTTGAACTTCCTAAGGCTGAAAACGTCGGAACTTTAGAGCCCGCTCCGAGCTTAGTGATTTCTCAGGATAAAATTTTATTTGAAGGTGTCGAAGTCGCAAAAACAGCGGAGGTGATGGCGCAAACCGATTGGGCTGTTCCAAAACTCCAAGAAGCTTTAAAAAATTATCAGCCTAAAACGCCTTTCAAACCTGAAGAGACTCCTAAAGAAGAAGTGGGCAGTGGAAGCGGTAATAAAACTCCCACTCAAAAAATCAATATCTCGGCTGACAGACGAATGCCGTTCTCGATTGTTAAAAAGATTATCTACAACGCTGGCTATGCAGGTTTTCCTGATTTTAGATTCGCCGTTTTTGCAGGTCCGAAAGTAGAAGAAGCCGCGCCTAAAAAATAGAATTAAAAATCTTTCAACATCTTCAGAGCATAGTAAGCCGAGAATTTTTGAATCATTTCTCGGCGGTTCCAATTGAAATGAAATAATTTCGCCTCTGTCTTTTTGGCTGAAGCTAAAGCAATCCACACTGTGCCGACTGGCTTTTCAGAAGTTCCACCGGATGGGCCCGCAATCCCGGTGATCGCTACCGCTTTTTTGGCGAGAGAATTTTTAAGAGCACCTTCAGCCATCTCGAGAGCCACTTGTTTACTGACAGCGCCGTGCTTTTGAAGCGCTGCCGATTTCACGCCGAGCAAATCCATCTTCGCTTGGTTGCTGTAGGTTACAAATCCTCGATCCAAAACTTTTGAGGAGCCCGCAACCCTCGTTAGCATCGAGCTTGCAAGGCCGCCCGTGCAACTCTCCGCAATTGAAACGAGAGTTTTTTGTTTAAGCAAACTTTGAAAAATACTTTCTTCGAATTCGAGACTTTCAGAATTTGAATCGTCCGAAAAAATATCCGAACCTATTTTTTTATAAATCGATTTTACAAGACCAGAGATTTTTTTCTTCGCCGCGGCTCGAGACGAAGCCTCTACAAAAAACTTCAAATGATTCTCTGGCAGATGGGTTCGATACCCCATCGTAACGCCTGCTGGCACTTTTAACTTTTGAATCATTTCGTTCAAAGCGCTTTCAGGCTGAAAGAAAGTTTTTAAAATAAATCGATGCTCACCGTCTTTTTGAGAAAGCTTCTCGGCTGTTTTTTTAAAAAACGGAACTAAATGATTTTCTAAAACGAATTCAAATTCTCTTGGCACTCCCGCTAAAAAGAAAAATCTTCGATCGCCTATTTCCCACTCGACTCCAGGTGCTGAGCCTTCATGATTGGTAAGAGCGCTAGCTCCTTCTGGAATAAACATTTGTTTCGTATGCCCGGGGTTTGCTTTTCGATTAAAAGCCTTCAGACGTCTCAGCACGATTTCTTCTGCTTTTTTATCTTTGATGAGCATCACCCCAAAAGTTTTAGCGGCGACCAGCAACGTAAGGTCATCCGAAGTAGGACCAAGTCCACCCGAAACAATAACCACATCCGCTCGCATCGCAGCGTCCGAAAGTGCTTGAGAAATTTCTTCTTCGGTATCCGGAACAATCGTTGTTCTAGTAACTTTAAAACCGAAAGGTCGAATGGCATTGGCAAGTCTTTGAGAATTCGAATCAATGATACTTCCATCCAGAAGTTCATTTCCTGTGGCGATGGTTTCAATTCTTAAGGGCTTCAATTGAAAAACCACTGAAGAGCTCCTAAGCAAATGGCCGCGTAAATTCCCGCTACGACATCATCCAAAATCACTCCCCAACCTTTGAGATAGTTCACGTCAAAATATTTAACGCCGATCGGCTTCCAAATATCAAACAACCTAAAAAAAGCGAAAGCGGCTACGATTTGCCACAAAACGGGATGAGCAAAACTTAAACTTAATCCCATTCCGATCCACTCATCGATCGTCACTTCCGAAAGATCGTGCGCATTTTTTTCGGCTTCATAAACTTGCACAGCTTTCGCTGCCAAAACCGTTAACAAAACAGAGATGGCGATAATCCAAATAGAAGAACAGGTGACATATAATAGAGGAATCCAAAAAATGAGCGAAACCAATGAAGTCACCGTGCCCGGACCTTTTGGAGCAAAACCAAGTCGCCCACAAGTAACAAAATATGTAATCAGTCTCGAAGTTTTCATTAATGCTTGATACCCTATTGTCGGAGAGAGACCAAAACAATTGAAAAACTTTAAAGCTTTAGAAATCGGATCGATGTTTTGGGTTTACGGAACCCTTGCGATTGTCTCGATGATTTTTGATTTTTTGACTTATCGCAATCCTTTCGGAAGTTGGGCCGCATCTCACTTTCCCTCCATTACCCAATGCTTTTTAGGCGCCCTGTTTGTTGTCTTTTATATAGTCATCACTTCTTTTTTAACCCGTTTTTTGAAATGGGCTTCGGAACTTGAAAAAGTTTTTCGCCAAATTTTAAGTCCGTTTTCTCATTTGCAGATCGTGCTCCTCGCCCTCTTAAGCGGAATCACCGAAGAATGGTTTTTTCGAGGTGTGGTGATGAGCCATTTTGGCCTTATGTTAAGCGCCATTTTCTTTGGGCTTTGTCATCTTATTCCCGCTCCGCGACTGTGGGTTTGGAGCGTCATCGGCACACTCATGGGCCTTATCCTCGGATTGATCGTGCAGCAGACGCATTCGTTATGGTTGGCAAGTTTTATTCATATTGCCATCAACGGAATTTTACTTTGGAAGCTCAACCGAAGCGCTTACCAGCGCCCCGCTCTTTCAAACTTCTAGATGATTTTTATAATTCGATTGGCTAAAACGAATTCATAGGCAAGCGAGCGAGGGCGAGGCTAAACCTACTGAACATATTTTGATGAGTTAAAAACCGGAGGGGAAATGCTGGGGAGGCATTGGTTTTTAAGCAGCATTTTGTGCTGCTTAATGGGCGCACATAATCTTTTTGCAAGCGAAGAAAATATTGTCGATACGATTGAAACGATTTTAAGCGATCTCGAACCGCTTTTAAAATCGGATCTTGTTCGAGAAGATCGAATTCGTAAATCCACAGAAGTCGTATTTCGCTTTAATAAAGCCGTTTCTTATTCTGTCGTGAAAGTTCAAGCCGAACCTTTTATAGGTGAGCTCAATGAAACGGCCGCTTGGGTCATCTTAAGAAAAGTAAACGATCAATATTATTTACCTCGCTACGATCGAGCTGACGAATTGCCCGCCGAAGTTTCTTATTTATTATTTCAACTGGACCCTCTTCACCTTCAAGAAAAATCTACGTCACCTTTTGTGCGTGCCTCTTATCAAAATTCGGATTGGCTTCGCCCAAACGCAGTCACGCCGTCGTCTTACGAAAAAATTAGAAATTCTTCGGCAATGCAAATGTCGCAGCTCAAAAAACCTTTGAGAAAATCTTTAGATGTAAAATGCGAAGGAAAATTAGTGATCGACTCAGATGGCACTAGGCACTTTGATCGCGCGAAAATGATTCCTTATAAAGGTCTGTGGATGATGTATCTCTATGGTTCGCCCGAAGAGATGGCCTGTCAGCGCGGCGGACTTGTTTCGGACATTATTTTAGAAACTTCGTTTCCGATTTACGCCAATCGAATCGATCGGGCGATCGAGCAAAGTCCGCTGGTGCGCACAGCTCCGTTTCTTGTAGATCTTCTTAAACTTTATATCGACGATGAATATTTTTCGACCCTCGAAAAAAATCTCACTCCTGAAGATCATCGAAAGGCCATTGCTTTTGCAAAAGGGGCAAACGTTTCGCTGGAGCATGTTTACAAAGCAGTGTTGCTTCCAGATGTTGGGCAGTTTTTACTCGCTCAATCTTATTCGGCGATGGCCAAAGTCATCGGCGCGTTTGGCGCGCTACCGGGCTTGGGCTGTTCTACATTTGTTGTGCCTCCTGCGCAAAGTGAAAACGGTCAACTCATCGGCAGAAATTTAGATTATGATGGCGGCGGGTATTTCGACGGTAGAATATTTACATCCTTCTTCCGATAGCGAAAAACAAACTTACACCAGCATCACGACTCTCGGTGGGCCTTTTGGCGCTCTCACCACTCACAATGAATCTGGAATAACTCTTACATTGCACCAACTTTTAGTAGATCAAGTCTCACTTAAAGGCCGCCCGATTTTATCTCTCACCGAAGAAATTTCATCTCGAGCTCGTACGATTGATGAAGCCTTAGCGATTCTGCGCGCCAATCGAACGTCTTCCACCTGGCGCCTCATTTTAACGTCGCTTGAAGAAAATCGAAGTGTAAATGTCGATCTCTCACCTCTTGGAGTTTTTGTCACTCCGCTTGAAAAACTCGGAAACGCTGTCACCAATACGGCGATTAATCCCGCCATGCAAAAAGATGAATTCGCTTTGGACTTTTCTTTTTACGCAGACACTCGCTATCGACATATGGTTTTAGGAACGCGGCTGAAAAATTTTTCTGCAGCAACGGTGCAAGACGCCATCGATCTCATTTCAAGTCATGAGTCGTTCGATGTTTACCAAAAATCTTGGAAAGATAAATCTCCTCGCAACACCATCGGCAAAAGATCGAATGTACAGAGTCTCGTTTTGGCACCTTCAGATGGTTTAGTCTATGTGGCCGTTCCACCGATGCCTTTTGCAAGACCACTTGAAGGAAGTTATATTCCTCTTCCGATTTCTTCCAAGGAATGGAGAGCAAATCCGGATTATCTTTCACTGCCCAGTTTAAAACGTCGCAAAGCTTTCAATAGAGATTTTGTAGAAGCAAATGCGTACTTTAGAAAAGCCGTGATCCCGCTTACCGAAGAAGGACGTTTTGAAGAAGGAATTCGCCTTATCGAAGAGGCCGCTAAACTTCAGCCCGATGAAGCAGCGTATCCGCTCACCGCAGCTTGGACAGAATTTTTAGTTTATTGGAGATCTGAAGATCCAAAAGTTCGCGATGAAGCCTTAGAAAGAGCTTACGAATTTTTAAATCGTGCAGAAGATTTAGAACTAGAAAATTATCATGAAAATCTGATTTGGCTTTTTAAAGCTCGCTACTTTGATTTAAAAAATGATCGCGAAGCGGCAAAAAAATATTTATTTCGTGTCAAAAGAGATATTTCTAAACAACTTGCTGAAGCCGCCGATCGACAAGAAAAATTCGGCTACTCAAGATCTCAACTGAGATCTATGGTGATCGATTATCTCAACGTCGATTTGCATCAATTTTGACTATCGCGATTTAAAAGCTGCTGCCAAAGTTTGAAACATTTCGATCTCTGCTTCGATGGCTTTATAAAAATCATCGAGACCTAAGCTTTCATTCTCTGAATGCGCGAGCGTAAAAGGATCTTCCACTCCGAGTGTAATAACCGGAGCCTCCAAAGCTTTTTCGAAGGGGCCAATAAAAGGAATGCTTCCTCCGCAGCCAATATTCACTGATTTTCTTCCGAACGCTTTTTGTAAAGCTTGATCAGCAGCGCGAAACGCCCATGCATTTTGTTTTGAATTGGGATCGGTTTCCCAAGCGTTCGATGGAGAATGAGCGTGTAAATGAAGTTCAACGGAGTCATTTGAAATTTCTTTACAGAGATTTTTTAATTTCTCGACGAGTTCTTTTGAAATTTGTTCTCCACTTTCAGATTTAGTGACACGAATTCCGACTCGCGCAAATGCCCGATCACAAATCACATTGTTCGCTAATTTTTCGCTGCTCGCTTGAATGGCATTAATCGAAAGCGAAGGTTCATACCAAATGCGATGCCAAAAATTGTCGGAAACAGAATTCTCTTTTAGCACTCCGGCCTGCTTCGCAAAAATTTCTTTGCCGACAGGAATTTCTAATTTTCTTTGCAACGAAGGCTTAATCGAAGGAAGTAAAATATTTCCACTCTTATCTGTGAGTGCTGCGAGCATTTTCACAAGCACCTGAACGGGATCTACAACTCCCCCGCCCCACATTCCCGAATGTAGAGGTGCTTTCAGCGATCGCACATCGACATCCACGACGACGAGTCCGCGCAAACTCACCGTAAGCGAAGGAACTCCGCAATCGATGTTCGCGGTGTCGGTAACGATGATCACGTCACTCTGAAGCTGCGTTTGATTTTGTTTTAAAAATTCGAGCAAATGCGAACTACCGATTTCTTCCTCGCCCTCGATGATGACTTTGAGATTCATAGGCATAGCAGACGAGTTAACATAAGATTTATAATATTCAGCAGCGGCCGCATGAACCAAGATGCCCGCCTTATCATCCGCCGTTCCGCGCCCATATAAACGCCCGTCTTTTAATGTTGGTTCAAACGGAGCCGTCTTCCAAATCTCTTCTCTGCCAGGAGGTTGCACATCGTGATGAGCGTATAAAAGCGCTGTCGGTAATTTTTTATCGACGATAATCTCGCCAACAACGTACGGAAAACATTCATCGACTTTTTTAAGCTGAATGTTTTGAAAGCCAACGCGCTTTAAAAGTTCTGCGGTGGCCTCGCCAGATTTCTCGACATGCTTTGGATCAAATCCAGGAAAACTAATGCTAGGAATTCTTACTAATTTAGATAGCTCATCAACTGCAAATTTTTGAAGTTTTGAATCAAGTGACATTTCAGAAACCTAACGAAAGTTTCTGATGTCAGCTACTTTAAACTATTGATAGCAAACGGTGCGCTTCCATTTATTTTTGCAATACTTGTGACCCTCGGCATTTGTTCCGCAATCATAAGGGCCCTCAAAAGGATTAAATCCACCCCCGCGAGTCATTTTACTTTCATCCATTGAAGCTTCACCCTCTCCTATTCGTTGATAGGAAACTCCTTCTTTCGGCTTACAAAAATAGCCATCCACCTCTCGACATATTTCAACACCATTTCCATCTTCACAGACAGTGTCTTTACCCTCACAGCCGCATGTAACGTCACCAGCGTCTTGCATGACTTCTGGTGCTTTTGTTTTTGATGCCGCCGCATCGACTTGAAATGAAAAAATTCCGAGACCTAAAGTAAAAAGAAAAATATTTTTCATAGCGCCCCCACCGACTTGTGATTTGATATCTATTAAATTGTAACAGTGTGAGGCCAAGGCAACAATGGGGTCTCAATTTTCAGAAAGCTGAAACAATTTAATGAAGTGTAAATTAAATCTAAGTTTTAAAAATCACTTAAGATTGTGAGGTCTACTGATAGCACCCGTCGCCGCATACTGCTGAGCGATCTGATCACGTAAGAGCACGCTCACCCCATCCGAAGTATCCACATCGCCATTTTGATAAGCCTCTTTGAGCATGGTGTAGAGAATTTGAATCTGATTGTCGTATTCGTTGAAAATATTTTTGGCTTCTGAAGGAAGTTCGGGAGGATAAGTCATCGACATCAGAAAAAACTCTAAGGCATCCGTTGATTCCTCTTTAATCTCACCGCTCCAATCTTTCTTTTGCAATTCAGAGGCTTCAAAAGCCACATCGTCTATATAATCTTTGGAACTCCAAACCGCCTTAAGAAGATTCGGCATCCGATCAATATTTTTTTCGACGGAACCTCCAAATGCAAACTCTTGCAAATTTTCAAAAGCTTTTCTTGCCATTAAATTGTCAAAAGTTTTTTCGTTATCTCCGGGCTCTATATCGCTATCAAATTCCTCTTTCTGCCTCGCGGAGTTTTCAACGAAACTTTTTAACGACTCTTCTCTCAATTTTTCAACTGCTTCGATTTGCTTTAGATCTTGCATCTCTGGCACCTCAAAACGAACCGAAGTTTTTTCATTTTCTTTGGCTAAAAATCCCCTGCCAGGGGCTGAATCAAATTCATTTTCTGAGAAATGATTTCTTTGGATTTCACGAGCAGAATTTTTTTGCGATAAACTTTTATCAATAGTTGAATTTTTTAGTCCCAAAAACAATCCGCCACTTGTAGCCGCTGCCGCTAAAACGATGAGACATTTTTTCTTCGAAAAAAATTCTGAAGCTTCAGTTTGAATCGAAAAGCTTGTGAGCATGAAAAAACCCACTAAAACAGAGGCCATAAATTTACGCTGAAGACCTGCCATAACCTCCTTTATCTGCAATTTTTATGCCTATTTACAGGCCAGAAATCGGCAAATGCGTGGTTTCATCGCCAGCACTGGGCAAAGACATTCCCAAAAGATTGTCGCCGCCAAAACCCTCAAAACCCCAGCGCCGCGCTAGCTTGGGAGCACGCCCGCTTAAAAATTCATCCACATTCCACATAAGATTAAAGAGAGCGTAATCGTGATCGCGACTTTTAGTACTAAGTCGTTCTTCGAAAGGATTGATTTCAAGAAGCTCTACGCAGCGAGCATTCACAAAACGAGTTTCGTAGCCATGCTGAATGAGCAGTCGCA
Organism: Deltaproteobacteria bacterium; assembly: GCA_017302715.1. Classification (GTDB taxonomy): domain Bacteria; phylum Bdellovibrionota; class UBA2394; order UBA2394; family UBA2394; genus JAFLCD01. The sequence continues at coordinate 58,549 of JAFLCD010000012.1, read as the reverse complement.
TATAAAAATCAAGTTCCCAAAATACATGTCGATAGCGGCGATCAAATCCTTGAGCTTCTTCGTAAGCTTTGCGCGTGAACATTCCACACACGGGTAAGAGCGGCAACCGAGGCTCCGAAGTTCCCGTACAATTTTGCGACCATGAAACATCTCGCTCGCCGTAAAAATATCGGGCAGTCGTCATCACTTTGGGTTCGGCGAGAAGTGCTCGATACATCAGATCGATGGCGTGCTCGGAATATTCGACATCGTCCACGACCTGCAACATCACCGGCGCTTTTGTTTGTTGAGCCGCAATCGCTGCACACTGAGAACCTTTCACATCGGACTGAATAAATCGAAATTCTGGCGGCAGTGTAACAAGCGGAGCTTTTGGCCCGACAAAAACAACTTCAAAACGCGTATCATTATTTGCGCGAAGTCTTTCGTACCACGGCAACCACCTCTCGGCGCGAATAGCCGAAGCGAACAAACTGACCTGTGGTGTGGTGGCGGACATTAGAAATTTTACCAAGCATTCGAAGACTTCTGCTAATGAAAGTTGGGCCCACCACGACTCGAACGTGGAACAGAAGTTTAGGAAACTCCCGTTTTATCCAGTTAAACTATGGGCCCTCGATTCAATCCTCCCACTATACTGAATTTCTCTGCCGCACTGAGACTAAATTTTTAGAAAAATCTGCACCAAAATGCGCGACGGGGCGTCGCGGCTTGAGCGCTTCTGCGGATCGGTTAAACTATGAATATCATGAACAAATCCGAACTCATTGATCAAGTTGCCCAAAAAACAAATATGCCACGCAAACGTGCAGAAGCCGTTGTGAATGTAATTTTTGGATCAATGGCAGATACTCTCGCCGACGATGGACGAATTGAAATCAGAGGATTTGGAAGTTTTGTCTCGCGAAAATATGAAGAGTACCAAGGTCGAAACCCTCGCACGGGTGAGACGATCTACGTCGCTCCTAAACGACTTCCCTTTTTCAAAGTCGGAAAAGAACTTCGCGATCTCGTAAATACTTGATTAATTTAATTCAGGAACAAATTCTAAATTTTGAATGCGGAGTTTGCCGTCCACATGTTCAGGTGTTGGCGAAGCTTGAACAGCCAATTGCACAGCTTTAAAATTTTCGGCGGCTTCTGAAACTGAATAAGCAGGATGGCTTTCGCCTAATTTCAAACTTCCGTCTTCCTGAAGAATCGCGACAACTACTCCTATCGACTGACCGGAAGTTTCGGCATATTGAATTTCCATAGTGGCAGAATTTTGAATGGCAACCGATTGCCCATCGACTGAATCTAAAACCCAACGACCTGAGATTCCGCCCGTTGCTCCATAAGGAACCACCGGAACAGAACTTCCCTGCTCACCACAAGCTACTAAAAGCAAGCTTAGCGAAGAGACCAAAATTGAAATTTTTAAGGTCGTGTTTTTCACAGGTTCCCTTTCGTTGACTTTTAAAAGAGCAACAAGCGTGCCAGGGCTAAAACCCTTATACACGCCCTCACAAGCGATTTTAAGTAAAATCTCAGTGGCCATTTTCGTCCTCGTCTGCAATCTTTGCAGAGTTATGCTCGATCACCCACAGCCCAAAGTTCTATTACTCGACCTCGGCGGCGTCGTTTTTGATGTCCAATGGACTCAAATGATCAAACACCTGGGTCTATCCGAAAAGTTCACGGATTTTCAATATTGGAAAATCTACGACCGATTTGAAAGAGGCGATATCGATTTGGCAGCATTTCAAGCGGGCTTTGAAGAGAGGGTTGAAAAGAAATTTAATCCGCACGCTTTTCAAGAAGCTTTCAACTACATCGTTCACAAACCTCTCGATGGAATTGAAAAAATAATTTCTGCAGTCGTTGCCAATAAAATTCCTTTGTACGCACTTTCAAATATAAGCATCACCCACGCTGATTATGTGCAAACTTTGCCGGTGATGAAACCGTTTATCAAAATTTTCAAAAGCTATGAACTTCGTTCGCGAAAACCCGAAGTAGAAATCTACGAAAGAATGTTAGCGGAGCTGCCAAAGTATCAACCACACGACTTTCTATTTATTGACGATCGTGAAGCAAATTTAGAAACCGCGCGTAAACTCGGCTTTCACGGCGAGCAATCGGTGGATAACGCCTCCACCTTAGAATCCATTCTTAAAAACTACGGCTTTTTATCCTAATTGTGTTAAGGTCTGCCCTATGAAAAAAATCGACATCGGCATTAAAGAAAAAGACAGAAAAGAAATCGCGGCAGGACTTTCAAAGGTTCTCGCGGATACTTATACCCTTTATCTTCAAACCCATAATTTTCATTGGAACGTTACAGGTCCTATGTTTCAGACTTTGCATTTAATGTTTGAGACTCAGTACAATGAACTCGCTCTTGCTGTTGATCTCATCGCCGAAAGAATTCGCGCTCTCGGTTTTCCTGCTCCAGGAACTTATTCAGAATTTGCAGAACTTTCTTCGATTAAAGAAGTTCGTAAAGTTCCTAACGCTAAAAAGATGATTGAGATTTTAGTTGAAGGCCAAGAAGCAGTAATTCGCACCTCTCGAAAAATTTTTCCACTTGTCGACGAAGCTCACGATGAACCCAGCGCAGATCTTCTCACTCAACGAATGCAAACCCACGAAAAGACAGCGTGGATGCTCAGAAGTTTATTAGAAAAATAAAATTAAGGAAAAGTCACTGCATCTTGAGCTTGTTCTATAAGCTCTTTCGGCAGTGGTTTTTGAGATTGAATGTTTTCTTTTATATCCTGCTGCATTTTCGTTAGGGCAGCAGGATCGTAGATCGCGATGACGATACCTTTAAATAAAATCTCTTTTGGATTTGCGACCGCAGAGCCCTGATGGTTTATAAACCGTGTATGTCGAAGACCAAATTGGAATCTTTCATCGGAGACAAATGATAACTCGAAATGATGAAGCGATAATATTTTTTGGTCCTTGTCAGTCAAAGCGTCCGAAGCAGCGACGAACCAATCGGAGCCCATCGTTCCACGCGCAATATAGGGAAAGCGAAACAAAAGATGTTTTTGTTGACGATACAAGTCGAGCAAACTGAAATCTGCCTGAAACGACTGAGAGAGATTTGAAGGTTCAAAACTTCGATTGTAAAGTTGAATAAGAGTTAGATAGCAACTTGTTCTTTGCTTGAGATCACCACTGAGACCTAAAAAGCCCACTGCGTCGCCCGGAGAACGTGGCATGGAGTATGCAGCATTCGCGTAAAAGAAAAAGGCTAAAAGAAAATAAAATTTGCTCATATCACCCTACTCATCTGTCATTTCAGATTGAAAGTACTGATAACAAAATTTTTCATATGATTGAACTCCTTAAAATTATAATCCGCATGTGAAGGAGGCCAGCCCCTGGCTAAACATTGTTCCTGGCTGAGATCGCTTTTCATGTCTCTTTTTAAATATTGCTTTACTATCAAACTCAGCGATGGGTTCCGTGAGTGGTACTGCTCGATCGAATGTTTCATAAATTTTATAAACCCGAGTTTTGTCAGGAAATGGAGTCAGCCCAAGCATTGTACAAAGTATAGATGGAACCTCGGGATAGCTAAGACCTAAAAATCCACCTGAGCTCGCAAATGTAGAAATTTTTAAATCTTCGTCGTTCAGCCGATAAGAAACACCTGAAAATGTTACCTCTCCGCCTTCAACAATTACCTTTTCAATTTTAATCTGGGTCTTGAGATAAATTCGATGCACAAAATACGCGGCATAGATATCTTGCCGACTTAAATTCACTCGATCACCAGCCGCCGTTTTCATTTCAATCTGCTCTTGAAAATTAAATTCGGTTGAAGCTTTTGGATCTTCTTCAGCCAAAATTAAGCCTGCTCCAGAGATAAAGAAAAAGTTTAGTAAAATTGAAAAATATTTTTTATTCATTGTCATTTTTCCCTTAAATTTAAAAATTATAATCCGCTCGCTGCACCAAGATCTCGGGGATCGGCAACTCCATGAAGTTTGTTATCGCTTTCACGAGAAACCGCATTCACTTTGCAAGAGATCGCGCCGACTTTTGGCGTATAACCAAGTGCCGTTAATTGAGCGACGACTTCAGCGGATGGTCCAGGTGTTTCGAGTAAAAGTTCGTCTGGTTTCCATTGATGGTGAAAACGCAGATCAGCGACTGAATCATAAAGTGGTAAACCGTATTCCAAATAATTTAAAATCGTCTGAGTGACACAGGTGATAATTTTTGTGCCACCAGGTGCGCCGAGTCCAAGCACAGGCTTATTGTTTTTAAGCACGATCGTTGGAGACATACTTGAGAGTGGAGTTTTTAAAGGAGCGATTGAGTTTGGAGTTCCGCCAACCGCGCCGTACATATTGCTGCTGCCAGGTTTTGCCGAGAAATCGTCCATTTCATTGTTGAGCAAAAATCCTGCGCCTTCGACGACAACGCCCGAACCCATATAGCCATTCAACGTCTGCGTTGAAATGATGGCGTTACCATCAGCATCCATCAAAGAAAAATTCGTTGTCTCAGAACTTTCGTATCCGGGAGCATTTGCTGCTGCCACTTCGTCAGCTTTCAATGCGCGATCCGCAGGAATTTTTTTTCGTTGATCAGCGGCGTAAGATTTTGAGGTTAAACCTTTTGTGGGAACTTTCACGAAATCAGGATCGCCTAAATATTGGGCGCGATCGGCGAATGCAAGCTGCATTGCCCCCACTGTTAGATGAAGAGCGTCCTTAGACCAGGGTCCCATTTGCTTTAAGTTATCGTTCTCTAAAATATTGAGGATTTCAATGATGTGAACTCCCCCAGAACTTGGAGGAGGAAACGAAAGAACTTCGTATCCTTTATAAGTACCGCGCACAGGTTCGCGCCAATGAACTTTGTAATCCGCCAAATCTTTAGCAGTGACTAAGCCTTTATGTTTTTTAAATTCGGCGACGATCTGTTTTGAGATCGGACCTTGATAAAAAGCTTTTGCACCATCTTTGGCAATCAAACGAAGTGTATTTGCCAAATCTTTTTGGACAATCGACTCAGCTTCTAAATAAAGATCGCCATTTTCTTTGAGAAAAATTTTCTTTGTAGAAGAATAAGTTGAAAGCACATCTTTTTGAGTCTTCATCGCAGTCGCTAAATGCGGGTAAACTACTACTCCTTTTTCGGCGAGAAGAATGGCTGGCCTAACTAAATCAGCCCAAGGAAGTTTTCCGAATTTTTGGTGGATTTCCCAAAGTCCCGCAACGAGACCAGGGGTTCCAGCGGATAAAATTCCTTCTGTTGATAAATCAGGGATGATTTCTCCTTTAGCATCGAGAAACATTTTTTCAGTTGCAGCTAGAGGTGCACGCTCGCGAAAATCAATCGCGTAATCTTTGCCAGACTTTGCATCATGAAAAAGCATGAAGCCGCCGCCGCCAAGGCCCGTCGATTGTGGGCGCTCAACGCTGATCACAAACGAAGCCGCAATGGCCGCATCGATTAAATTGCCGCCTTTTGCATAAATTTCTATCGCTGCCTTAGTGCTTTCTGTTCCTTGCGTAGCAATAATCATTTTGTCGGTGAAAGCTTCGTAAGTTTTTCGCTGATCTTCAGTTTGATTTACCGCAAATGGAATCGGCCCCTTAGCCGTCGCATGCACAGCCGCATAAGAATTTAAAAAGAGAGAAATAATTAAAAACGAAAACGATAGGTAAATTTTCTTCATGAGATGCTCCTTATTTTAAGGCGTCGGGGCTAAAAATTGGCTCATGACTACCTCGAGATCTCGATAGGGTCAATGGGTGCGGGTATGGATAGTATAAGGCATAAATAATAAGCCAGACACAGCCTGTCCCGGGACAGGCTTCGGTACATTAGACGACTTCTCTTTGAATAGTTTTCTTAAATTTACTTCAGCAGATTAAGCACCTTATCTAAAGGCAGGACCGAATTTAAATACAAAAAGTCGAAAGTGGCTGGATTTCTCAATTGTCCTTGATACTCCCCTTTCATGAAAGCGGGTGGGCGTTCATCAAAAAGAAATATCCATAAAAAATAATTTTCCTCTTCGGCTAATTTTTGAATGAAAGCGCGAGTGAAGCCAACTCCATGGATACCGTCCATATGTTCTGCCAAAAAAAGAAACTGAAGGAGATGGACATGACGAGTATGCTGCGGATGAAAATTATTAGATTCGCCATAAAGATCTCCGCTTCCAACTATCGTTGTTCGAAAAGCTTCGTCGCGAAGAAAAGACGGAACCAATTTAATTTCATTCCATCCATGCTTTTTCGCTCGCGCCTTAAGGACTTCAAGTAGTGCTGCTTCCTCTGATCTATCTTCAGAATGCTGTATTTTGGCATCCATTTCATCGATGATGTCGGATAAAAATTTTTCAAATGCCTTGAAATCAGAAAAAAGCTTATTGGTCATTTCACTCGCCGAGCGAATTTGTTCAGAAACACCTGAAATTTGATTAGGCAGAGGAATAACTAAAGTCGAATTTCCAAAGTCCTTTAAATGGTCTGCAATATTTTTTCTGAGTTCATCTTTACGTGATGTTTTAGATATGGAAGCGGCAACATCAGGACAGTCGGCTTCGATTCGAGAAAAACCCACCAAAAACGGAAGCAAAAATATAAAATTAGCTAAAATTTTAAAGGAGCATTTCATGCCGTCGAAATCTAAGCTTGTATCTGGAAAACGATCAATTATTAAAGCCTACAAAGATAAGTTTTTTATTGCTCAAAAATTAGGCTTCAGCCACTAGACGCAATGAAGCCTAGCCTTAAAAAAATTTTAATTCGTTCAAATTCTTTTTACTCACCACGTTCATTAGTCCATTTGACAAAATGTCCCTTTTATGGGACATTAAGAAAGTCCTGCGATGCGTAATGTACTGATTTACGGTCCCGCTCAGCGTGAAATTAAGTATTGGCCCGTTAAGATTCGGAAGGAACTGGGAAGCGTGTTAACACGACTGCAGCTAGGCGAATCGATAGGCATGCCGGATGTAAAGCCGATCCCCGCAGTCGCTAAAGGAGCGTCGGAGATTCGAGTGAAGGATGCAAACGGAATTTATCGCGCGTTTTTTGTGATCCAAGTAAACACAGGAATTTTGGTGTTTCATGGATTTAATAAAAAAACTCAGCAGACTCCTCATTTTGAAATTGAAACCGGAAAGAAAAGATTAAAGGCATTTAAAGAGGAACTAAGTTTATGAAAAATGGATCAAAGAAAAATTATGTCTTAGCACGCGATGCTAACGAACTCGGCAAAATTCTTGGTCTCTCTGAAAGCGATACAGCGCTGATGAAATATAAAGCTCGCCTCACGACTCTAGCAGTAAAAGCCATCGAAAAATCCAAGCTGACCGTAAATGAAATTGTTAAACGCTCGGGCGTCGCTCGCAGCAAGATATCAGCTGTAAAAAATGGAGCATCTGTAAGTGTCTCTTGCGATTTGCTCGTAAAAATCATCGCTGCTGCAGGTCTCGAAATGGCTCCACCAAAAGCGGCCTGAAGCCTTTAAAAAAAACAAAGTACATGTATTTATAGAACTTTGGCCTACCCTTCAAATCAGCTCCAATTGAGGGGTTTGCGCTTGACCCAACTTGGTATATGACTACGCCAATCAAATTTTAAGGAGCTCAAATGTTCAGACTTTTATTCGTATTTGCCGCTAGTTTTAATCTATTTAGCAATCTTTCAGCCCAAGAAAAATCTCTGCCGAAATCAGATGATTGCAAAATAGAAACTCCTTCACCTTTTTACGCCGCAAAATTTGGCGATATCGCCTGTTTTAAAAAAGCAGTTGAGTTGGGCGCCGATCTCAACGCTGGTCCAAACCTCATTCACGCAAACGGGCAGAAAGAAGATTTTTATAATCGACTCAATCCATTCTATGTAGCTGCTCGCCTTGGATATGTTGAGATCGTTGATATTTTTATTCAACTTCATTCAGAGAACAAATTCAAATTCGACTGGAAAAATACCAAAGCAAATCCTGTGCAAGGTCTAACAAGACAATGGCTCTATTCTTTCTTTTTTCCTGAAGACGATAGTCTTTATACTCGAGGTGAGCTCAGTTCTAAATTTACTTCTGCTGTTATTTTTGAATCTAAAATCCAAAATGATTACGAACGAACCGCACGAGTAGACCGATCTTTAGCTGCGATTCATATTTTAGATCATTTTAGAAAAGAAATTAATCTTGAAGTTACCGAAGATGATTCAGGAACAGGAATACGAACTCCGCTCATGAATGCCGCACAGTCTGGAACTTTTGAAGTTGCAAAAATATTTATTGAACGAGGCGCAGACGTGAATGCTAAAAATCCGCAAAACTGCACATCGCTCAATATCGCTTCTGAAGCCACCTGGGGATATGGTGATATCGAAGGACGAGCTAAGTTAGTTGAATTGTTGATTGAAAAAGGTGCCGATATCGAAAATCGCTGTGTCAGTAACTACAATCGAACGGCCCTCATAAGCGCATCAATGCAAGGCTTACTTCCCGTCGTAAAAGTTTTATTAAAAAATAAAGCTGATGTGAATGCAGTCGACGCATCTGAAGAGAGCGCGTTTTCACTTGCTGCGACCAATTCTAATTCTTTCGAAACGGTGATTGCTCTTTTGGATGCTCAGTCAGACATTAATCATTTGAATGATGAAAATGAAACAGCGCTCGATCGCATTAGAAGAAATTATTGGAGCCTTCAAACTCATATGAAAAATATTCGAAGCTCTAATTCTGGCGATAAATCATCTGCAACTTGGAAGAAAATGCAGGATCTTATTGTAACTCGCGGCGCAAAGGCCAATCAGCGTGAAGAAAAAAATTATCTGCCGATTAAATAAAAAATTGAGTTTCTGTAGCAGCCTGTCCCGGGACAGGCTTAAAAACTCAAACTTAAGGCAAATCAAGACAAGTGTTTGAGTCAAATCGCCTTGATGAGGAACCGTATCCTGTCCGTTTATTGCGTATTCTCCTGGCATAAGACTGCTACCAAAAACAGAAGCTCTCACCGTTGTTCAAGATAAGGCGCCGCACGGAACAGACCTAGCAATTTTCCATCCTCGACCAAGTCGATTCCAATCGGACCATCGCGTCCAATTGCCAATGCATTTACGTAAACCTGAACTGTAATTACTCCATTTGGAGTAAAGGCTCTCATCATATTTACAAATCCATAGTTTTGATCCGATGTAATAAGGTATCCGCCTCCACTATATTCTTTCATCCGATAAAAACGTCTGGAACTATCAGCAAATCGTAAATCCGCAGAAGTCTGAGAAAGCGATCTTTCAAATCTCACCTTGATAGCTCCCTGACCATCATCAATTACTAACAGAGCCTCATTCGGAAAATATTCAGCTCGAATGTCACCGCGAGCTTCGCGTCCTGCAAGCTTTCGATAGTTGGATTCACTTCCGCCAGGATCTGAACCGATTGCTGCGTTACCCAGCGATCCTCGGTAAGCCAATGGCGCAATATTGTCGTAAAAAAGAATACGTCGCTGATCTATCGAAGCCAATCTCTCTTGATTGTTAAAACGTAAAGCAAGCACCAAACGTTCATCCATAATAGTTCCATCGACATGACCACAACCCATCACATGTCCGATTTCGTGAAGCAAAATAGAAAACAGATGATTGGGCTTCATCCAATTCGGAAATGGCATACCTCCCTTAACGGTCATGCTTCCTGCGGCCGCCACTCGGATGTATCCTTTGCTCACTCCATTAATGAGATCAATTTTAGTTTTGACCGCTTCGGCGACGTGATTGTCACTGGGAGTTGTTCCAATATCGAAATGAATGTCGGCATTGTCGCAGACGCCTTCTTCACGCCAATCAGTTTGCAAAGATATCGGACTATTTAAACCAGGACGTTCTTGAATGTATCGCTTCCAATCTTCGATAGCGCGCGCAACTTCACGCTTAGCAAAAACAAGATCAACACTTGAATCTGAAGTGGTTTGAACGCAGTAATGAACTGGTTCATTCACATTCGTAAACCAAGCTGCATCCTTACGATCGTCAATATCTGGAACGCCGTTGCCTACATTGTTACCGGCATAGGTTGTAATTGATCCGAATATAAACGTGAAAACCAAAATAATTTTGCTCATAATTTTATCCTTTCGTTAATGGGTAGAGTTGAATCTGAAGATTGTAGACCTCACCGCGAGTTCCGCTTTCTAACAGCTCTTCCATCGAAGTTTTGAAATCTTCAATTAGTTGTTTTGCTTTTTCGATTTTTTTTGGGTCAACAGACATCGTAAGAGTTGAATAATGTCTTCGCTCCACGGAAATAGTTCGTAATGCTTCCGCTGCTACATTCAAACATTCTGCATGATATTTTCGAACGACGCTCGATGGGATCTCGGGAGCCGTATCAAGAGGATTGGAACACTGATAAAACGATCCTTGCTTCTCTTCAATGAAGCCCATCTGCTTTAATCGTGTGTAAATTTCAAGTGCCCTTGAATGGGAGATGCCAAGTTTTCTAGCAATCCATGCCGGATTCGCTTTGTTAACACTCAAATTCGCAAGACCCAATACGGCGTAATGTTCCCAACTGCCCATTGATTCAAGTTCGGAGTCGCTTACCAATCGACGACTCAAAACTGAAAGTGTCTTTGATGCATTTTTATGAATGGTGGACTTAATAAATTTTCGAGAGGCAGTGGGACTTAGATCAAGAATTTCAGAAAACCTCACAGCTTGCTTTGAGCTGAGTTTTTTTTGACCGTTAAAAACAAGAGAAAGATACGCCGGACTCACACCCAAAAATCTGGCGAATGCTCTAAGCGAATACCGAGGATTCTTTTCTTGTCTCTGTTTTAGCTCACCTATCAAGCATTCGCGGTACATGAATAAATTGATAACATTTGCTTTCGTAGAGGAGCAATTGAAAAAATAAACAAGTGTTTACAAAAATAAACGGCTTGATGTTTCAGATGGAAGACCACCGCCAAACAATCAATTTTACAAAACCTTTTCAAAGCGAGGATTCCCCCATTTTTGATCCCCATAAGAAAATTTCAAGTTCAGATATGCTTTTCTAAATAAAAATGTTTAAGGAGAGTCTCGGATGAAGGCACTTCTTGCATTACTATTCCTGACTGCGGGATTTTATCTACCCCTTTCCACTTTTGCAGATTCGCTCACAAAAACTTCTGGCGGTGAAATTACATTTTATAATTGTGCGAACATTGTCAAAAACCTGAGCGGAATTCTTTTCTCTAATAAACTGCTCGCAAGAGTGAATGCCCGGGGAGATGCACTGGTTGGAATATGGAAGAACAATAGTGTGACAGAGGAAACTGATGAATCTCCTCCCGATTACGCTATTTATGTAAACGTGAATCAGGAAAATCCCAGCCTACGATTTCTTCCGACTGCTGATAAATATTTAGATCCCCATTACGAAATTGCTTTTGTAAATATGAGGAGAGTACCTAATGCAACGCATACAGGACTGATTACCAAAAAATTAGGCCTCTATTATTTGCATAATGACCATTTTCGCCCCCTTTTGAAGGAAGGCGTAGAAGCCCTTATTCATGCTCACGGATATAGCAGTGTGGGGGGTTCGGTAGGGATTCAATACCGTCGCGAACCAAAACTAAAGCACTCTTACACTCAAGCAAGCTCCCATATAATTCAAAGAATCAGAGACGGCTTCTACATACTTCAGTTCGCAAAAACAGATCCTTCGCAAGACGGATCTGGAAATATTTTTTATCAGATTCAGTTTCCTAGCGATAACCCAAGCTGGGCGTTGAGCACGTTCTCCGAAAATCTCTCATCCATCGCCTTCGTAAACGGAAAAGGCCTAGGAGGACGCACCTGGCAAACCAAAATTTTTAAGAGGTCGGAAGTTGACCCACAACAAAGCACCGCTCTCTCAGAACGCTCTTTCTCTGATTTGGAAGCAAAAGATGGCATCGCGACGGGAAAATCGGTCGTACTGTCCGCATCAGGAAAATATTTAGTAACTCAGTATGGCAGTGATGACGTTTTTCAGCTGTGGAATGTCGATGAAAAAGTTCAGAAAACAAATCTGCCCTATTTACGCCGAGTCTCAGCAGAAATAATTCAGCCATTAATGAGAGCAGGTGAAAAATTGAGAGAGCTTCATCTTTTTAATGCAGCGATTAGTGCCAATGATCGCTGGCTGGCGGTGGCTATTCGGGCGGAAGTTTTTAAAAGCAAAACTCGACGGATTTCTTATCGCTACATCACTTTACTTTGGGATTTAGAAGCTCCTCAAAAAAATCCCATTCATTTTGTTTCACCAGAGAATCAAACGTCATCACCTGCTTTGAATCTTACTAACGATGGATTTTTAAGAATCGTAACCAGCTCTCTGGAAGGCATCACCATTGCAGATTTCAATGGTGATACTGCACCCAACCTCTCTGGATTTATTCCTTATCCAAAAGGAATACGCCCAAATACAGAACATAACTCAACAGTGCATATGAGCGCTCGAGGAGATCGAATCTCGGTGAAAAGTTTTAACGAAACTCATCTTTTCTTTTTGAAAGATTTGCCACGCGATTCTCAGAATCAAAAGCGCCCTGATTTAAACATAGATGAGTTGTCTGTTTATATGTTCAGACCGTGAGCCTCCTTCAGGGCCTGAAGCGAAACTGGGTGGTAGAAAAGATGGATGAGGGAAAGAATCGACCAAGCAGAAATTGAAGGAATGTATGTAAAGGATACTTTTTCAGCAACTCAGATTGCTGAAAGATCGGCAATTCTAAAATCATCGTCCTCGTTCAATTTCACAAATCTTCTATTCGAATGGGTGCAGGAAATTCAGAGCGAATTTAGACACAGAGCCGTGATATAATAAAAACATGGAACATAAACCAATAGTATGGACATGCTTGGCTGCCTACGGAATGAGTTATATAACCGCCGCTCATTTAGGCTCAGATAAAATTAAACAAATGAACGACCTTGGGAAGGGGTTATCTTTCGTAGCAGCGAATATCGTATCATCCAGCGCAGCGAATTGTGTTTTGATGATCAATCCTGATACGTGCATGAGAAAAGTTCGTATTGATTTTGGAATCCCTCAAATTACCCAACAAATCAATGTCAGCACTTCAACATGAAAGATGGGCGTATTGAATTAGAACCAATTCAACCTCGACATGCGAAAGAAATGTTCGAAGTCTTAAGCCCACAGGAGATTTACGAATTTATACCTGATACTCCTCCAAAATCCGTCGCAGCTTTAACAGAACGGTATCAAAAACTCTCTCTCGAAAAATCTCCAGATGGATATCAAATTTGGAAAAATTGGGTTATCAGAAATATTGGAGCTGATCGCCTTATCGGTTACATCCAAGCAACAATCGATCATAAAATAAAAGAAGCAGATATTGTATATGTTTTACATCCAGCTTCCTGGGGGCAGGGTTTCGCGGAAGAAGCATGCCGACTGATGATTGCCGATCTTCAGCAAAATTTTCAGCTCAAGCTTTTATGGGTGAAGCTCGATAGTCAGAATATTCGTTCGGTACAATTGATGAAACGCTTGGGATTTCAAAAGCGCACTCATCTAATTAAGTCTGAAACAATTCGTGGCGAATTAAGAGACGAAATAACAATGGCAAGACTAATAGAGCGATGAGTTCGTCAGAGTTTAAGCTTGGTATACATTTTGGACGTCAAAGGTTTGCCATATTCAATTAACTCCGCCTTTAACTTTTCAGCTTCTGATGATAACCACTGCTCCAGTTTCACAGTATGTGCTATGTAGTTCTTCAGCTCATCCAGAGTCGGTCCAATATACTTTGCCATTAGGCAACCAACCCCAAGCAAATTTTTTTCTACATACCTAGGATCAGCCAAAAGAAAAATAATTTTTATTTGCTGGAGATGAGTATCAACACGATGAGCAATATGCTCATTTCGTAAATTATATAATTTTTCATGCAGCAATTTTGAGTTCGACTCAAAAGGCGGTTTATCGAAAATATCTGGCGACAGCCATGTCCTTCTTCCAGTGTTAAAAAGTTTTGAATATTCAACCAGCGAGCTTGTCCAAAGGCTGGCTGAAATTATTTTCTCGCTTTCATTCAAATTATTTTGGTTTTTATCTTTCAGGCTATTCAACTCCATCAAAGAACCCAATGCTTGATGCAGATCCATCTGCTTTGAAACAATATCGTGAAGTTTTTGGGCTATTGGGCCTTCTGCGAGAAACTGAATTGGTTCAAAAGATACATTCATTACTAAGCTGATACTGGAACAATATCTCGTAAAGCCCCTTCCTCGGGTATATTCGGACATTGCTCTTTCGGGGTCAAATGGTCGGGGTGGCCAGATTTGAACTGACGACCCCCTGCACCCCAAGCAGGTGCTCTACCAGGCTGAGCCACACCCCGACTTATATACGGTAGATCCACAAACTTAAGATGATTTTATGCCCGGGAGCAAGGGTCCAAACCCCATTTCGCGCCCCCTAGTTAAATCCCTGAATATCGGCTATGAAGACCCACGATTTAACTTATGATTTCAAAAATTTTCGCCATCTCTAGCCTCCTGATTGCCGCGCAAATCTCGCCTCTGATTTCTCCTTTGGCAAAACAAGCTCAGCAAGAAATCACAGCGACGATGAAGATAGTTTTAAATCCTGAAACCACGAACACCATTCGCGAACTTGAACTTCAACGCCTCACTACGCAACTTGAGATGCAAAAAGATCTCTCTCGATTGGCGGCTATGGTTCCCTCGGTTCCGAATGATCCTAAGTTACCTCTCACCACCTGGCATCAAGTGGCCCTCTTAGCGGCAGGAAGTTTGCAACCTCAGACGATGGACTCGATCGTGGCACGCCTTAAACATAAAGACCCTGTCGTTCAGCAAATGGCACTGCAAAAACTAGTTGAAGAATTAGAAATTCCGCGCACAACGCAAAATGCTCAGACGGCTGAAACGGTGGCACAAACAAGTTTTCTCGTCGGCGATTTATCGAAACTTTTAGAACTTACTTATTATCGAGCTCAAGCGGTTCAGCCCTCGCTACTTGCGAACTTAAAAAATACTTCGCAAAACAGAGAGATCGCCGAGCAAGTGACGAAAGAACTTCAAGAAGTTCTTCAGCAAGAATCCAAACGTCCAAAATTAAAACAAAAAAAATAATCGCCAGAGATAAGTGGCCAGAGATTTGGGCGGGCGATTTATTCGAACAATAAAATCAGATCTTCCATCTGATTTCTTAAACGAACCAATCGAGACTTACACATTCGAAGAGAATTTTTTTTCGAAACTTGCGATGTCGAAGCCAAGGTTTTCTTGGTCGATCGAGTTTTACGCTTCAAAGAAATAGCGCGATTATCCCGCATGTTTTTGACCTTCTCTATTTTTTCCACCGAGATCACGATTCAAAATGGCTCGTAAAACTTGTGAAGGTTTGAAAGTCAAAACGCTGCGAGCGGTGATCGTCATCTCTTCACCCGTTTGAGGGTTTCTTCCCACTCGAGATTTCTTTTTGCGAACGACGAAATTTCCAAATCCAGAAATTTTGATCTTGTCGCCTTTTTTTAAAGTGTCTTTTAAAGAATCGAAAACAAATTCAACGATGTCGGTCGCTTCTTTTTTGGTAAGCCCCACTTTTTCGAAGACCTGATCAACAATATCAGCCTTCGTCAGTGTCATTTTGTTTCCTTCGGTAGAATTCATATTACCCCCGCTCTCTTTATTTTAAGCGGCAGAAGACTCTCGCGGCAAGGCACCAAGAATTAAAAAGCTCAACTTTTTCACGGTGTTAACGCAACGCAATTTGATCTTTGGCAAAAGTCTTCATGGCAGCCTCCACAATTTTATCGTGAGCCTGCTTTGCTTCTTCCATGGTTAAAGTTTTCGCTGGATCTCGATAACGCATTGCAAAGGTCATCGATTTTTTCTGTGTTCCCAAATCTTTTGACTCATATAAATCATACGGTCGAACCCATTCAAGAATCTGTGAACTCGATTTCTTAAAGCAATCGAGCATCTCCTGAACGCTCAACGTCTTGGGGACTAAGAACGAAACATCGAGATCGATCGAAGGAAATTGGGGTGGCTGCTCGTATTTGAATTTTCTCTCGGCGCCTTGCAAGGTCCACTCGCCTATAAAGCATCTTCCCGATAAATCGAGCAGTTTCATCAACCGAGGATGAAGCTCGCCGGCGATTCCTGAGGTAAAATTTAAAATCCGATTGGGATGAAATAGACTGGTGGGCAAAGTTTCAGCTCTTTCGAGAGAGACTTGTCCTAAAACAGACTGAATAGCGCCCTTAAATTCGTAAAAGGCGTCGGCTTTATTGCTCCAAAGTCGTTTTTTGTCTTGAGCTTGAACTAACCAAACGCATCCGACCCGAAATTCCTCGCTCACCGGGCTCTCATCATAGAGAGAGGCGCCCGTTTTTTTGAAAACCGGACCGACCTCGACTAAACGAATCTCATCTTCAGAGTGATTCGCGTTGAGTTGAGCTCGTTCGAGTAATCCGCCTGCAAGAGTTCGACGCAGATGAGACTTTTCGGAATGAATAGGATTTTGAAGCGCAACCGATTCGCCAGTGGTTAACCCCAACTTCTTTTCCCATTTTTCATCAGCAAAACTCATATGAATGGCTTCAGAAAATCCAATCGAAATAAATTCGTTTAGAATTTTATCCGAAAGCGAGTGCATCGGGCTTAAATCTTTAAGAGTCGAGACCGATTCAAAAGATTTGAGCGGAACTTTAGCAAGATTTTCGTAGCCGAGTAAGCGCGCGATATCTTCCATCACATCTTCAAGATGCGACATATCGGTGCGATACCAGGGAAAACCTAAAACCGCCGTCGAACCTTTAGGCTGGATCTCATAATCGAGACGTCTGAGCATCTCAAAAATTTCTTCGTCGGTCGGTGCGAGCTTTCCAAGTTTGGCTTCGACTTTGGCGCGTTCATATAAAATGGATTTTTTTTCGAGATGCCGATCGATAACTTTGGTTCCCGCCGCCGTTTCAAAACCTGATAGTTCTTTGAGAAGTCCAATCGCACGTTCAATCACTTCATCGAGACGAAAAGGAGTCAGTCCGCGCTCAAAGCGATGACTCGACTCCGAAGAAAGACCGTGTCGTTTTGCCGTCGCCCGAATCAAAACAGGATTAAAACAAGCAGCCTCGATCAAAATATTCCTCGTGGTGGAAGAAACCGAAGACTCTGCTCCTCCCATAATGCCCGCCAAACTTAAAACACCTGAAGAATCGGCGATCACAAGATCTTCTGGATCAAGCTTGATCGTTTGATCATTTAAAAGTTTTACACTTTCACCAGCTTTGGCTCGTCGCACCTGGATCGTTGCAGGATCCACTTTATCGGCATCAAAAAAATGAATGGGGTGGCCGAGCTCAAACAAAACAATATTGGTCACGTCGACGAGATTCGAAATGCTTCTCGCTCCGGATTTTTGCAAAAAATTCTGCCAAAATTCGGGAGTGGGTTTTGAATTCACCCCTTGAACGAGACAAGCTGCAAAGCCCGAAGCATCTTTTAAATTTTCGATCGTGGGATTAATTCCGCTTGTCGGATTTTTCCACTTTAATGTGGCTAAGGATTTGAGTTTCACTCCAGTCTTTGCCGAAACTTCTCGAGCGAGTCCTCTGTAGCTCAACGCATCTCCACGATTTGGAGTAACATCGATATCTAAAATCCAATCTTGAAGATTTAAAATATCCGAAACTTTTTTTCCAAGTGTTGAGTCATTCGCTTTGTCTTTAGGTAAAAGCAAAATCCCATCGCTCTCATCCGAAAGCCGAAGCTCAACTTCAGAACAACACATTCCCTTCGAAGTCTCGCCGCGAATTTTCGCTTCTTTCATGACAAGTCCCGATCCATCTTTGCCAGGAATTTTGGCGCCGATCGGAGCAAGAGCAACAAAATCTCCCACCACCATATTTTGCGCGCCGCAAACGATGGGGAGCTGCTCAGAACCCACATCGACAGTGAGTAAATTTAAACGATCTGCTTGAGGATGCTTATTTTTTGTTAAAACTTTTCCTACGACAACTTGATCGAGGCCCTCACCTTGATGAGTGACGCCGTCATTGGGAAATCCTAAATCTGCGAGAACTCGAGCTAAGTCTTGAGCACTTCCATCAAAATCTAGCTGCTCTTTAAAATATTTATAGCTGAGTTTCATTTTGCTCCTCGTACTGGTTTCATCATCTTGCTCCTCGCAAGAAGCTCATGCGATTTTCAAAGAAGAGTCGCAAATCCGGAACGCCAAGTTTGAGCATGGCGAGTCTTTCGACTCCCATTCCAAAGGCCCAGCCTTGAACTTTTTTGGGATCCCATCCACAAGCTTCAAAAACTTCTGGATGCACCATTCCCGCTCCGGCCACTTCGATCCATCCGCTTTGTTTGCAAACGCGACATCCCTTTTGCGCGCAAAATACGCAAGACACATCGACTTCGGCACTAGGTTCGGTAAATGGAAAATAACTCGGGCGAAAACGAATCTTCACCGACTGATCAAA
The DNA here is from genome assembly GCA_017302715.1 of Deltaproteobacteria bacterium. Lineage (GTDB taxonomy): Bacteria > Bdellovibrionota > UBA2394 > UBA2394 > UBA2394 > JAFLCD01. Next base: position 40,059 of record JAFLCD010000012.1, on the reverse strand, counting down.
AAACTTTCGAAAGAAAAAATCTAAAACGGCACGCAGATCTCCCATGGTCGAAGATGTATCGACCGCTAGTCCTTCGATCTGATGAAACATCGGAGCATGAGTGCTATCGTCATCCATTCTATAAACTCTTCCAGGAGCCTGAATGCGAATGGGCAGAGTAAAATTATTTTTTGCGGCCGTCAGCAAACTTCGCACTTGAACCGGCGACGTATGCGTGCGCAACACCAGCGGCTTAGCACCTTCGTCCGTCTTTACAAAAAAAGTAGCCTGCATATCGCGAGCGGCGTGACCGGGTTTAAAGTTAAGCTTATCAAAACAATAATCTTCAAATTCAACTTCGGGTCCATAGGCGGCAGATAAACCTGCGAGTTCTAAAATCGAAATCGCTTCTCGCAAAACTTGTCGAATGGGATGAATTTTTCCGCGAAAGTATGTAATGCCAGGTGCCGTAGAATCTAAAGAATCTTTTTTCAGTTCAGCGTCCATTTCACTTTGCTGAAGTTGATCGCGAGTGGAAGAAATTCCATCCTCTAAAACGCTTTTCACTTCATTTGAAATTTGTCCGACTTTTTTTCGTGAATCGGCATCTAGATCTTTAAGTGCCGCAAGAACTTCAGAAACTTTTCCTTTTTTTCCAAGATACTCCACACGAACAGATTCAAGCTGATCGCTTGTCTTCGCTGCAGAAATTTTTTGAAGGGCTTCTGCTCTTAAAGAACGAAGCTTCTCGATAGTATTTTCAACCACGGAGAAGCTTAACGTAAAAAGTGAAATTCGAAAATTCGATTTTAGCTTAGCTCGCTAAACCAGCGACTTTTAAAATCTGAGTGAAAACTTTTGGTTCGGTTGCTGCTAAGTCGGCGAGCATCTTGCGATTGAGATCAATTTTCTTTGTCTTCAATGCGTTGATCAGTCGGCTATAGGAAGTTCCATGAGCACGAGCCGCCGCAGTCAAACGAGTGATCCAAAGAGAGCGAATGTTTCGCTTTAAAACTTTTCGATCGCGATAGTTAAACGCCATCGCGCGATCGAGAGCTTCGGTAGCTGTAACTAATGTATTACGAGCTCTTCCGGTAAAACCTTCTGTCTTTTTTAAGACTCTTTTTCTTCGATTTTTGGACTTTGTTCCGCCTTTAACTCTCATAGATCTTCCTTTTTAAATTTCTTTTACCGAAAACTAGAATGAATAGGGCATTAGCCTTTCCATATGTCTTTGCTCGGTTTCGCGAACATAAGTTTTCTTTCGGTAACGTCGCTTCACCTTTTTTGGATGCGTCGTCAAAATGTGTTTTAAGTGATTTCTTTTTCGCTTTACTTTGCCTTTGGCTGTAACGCGAAACCGCTTCATCGCGGAACGATTAGATTTAAGCTTACCCATAAGTGAGAGATCTAACCCTGTAGCCGCCCGAGAATCAATCAACAAATCCTAAGATTTATGAGTCTTAACCCTGCTTACGGGGCACGATCAATTTAGACTTTAAGGGGTCAGCTGGTTTTGCCTTAACCGGTTCTGGAGTCTTGGTTTTCGCAGCTATTTTAGAGGCTTGAGCCATGGGAACAAAAACCGCCATCAGCATCCGGCCTTCCATCTTTGGATCGGACTCTGGCACTCCGAATTCCTTAAGAGACTCCATGATTCTCTCCATCTGCTTTCGACCGATTTCGGGGTGGGCCATTTCGCGACCACGAAATTTAACCATGACTTTTACTCGATGCCCTTCTTCCAAAAATCTTTGGGAGTTTTTCATCTTAAAGTTGAGGTCATGCACATCTGTCTGAGGAGAAAGAGTAACTTCTTTAACCACATTACCCGCGTTAGCTTTTTTGGAGCCTTGAGCCTTTTTCTTCAATTCATATTTGAATTTTCCGAAGTCCATCAGTTTACAAACCGGTGGCGACGCTTTGGGAGAAATTTCAACGAGATCAAGACCCCGCTTCTCCGCTTCCTTCAACGCCTCATAAGGACTTAAGACTCCCAATTGAGCGCCGTCTTCGAGAACAACTCGAATTTTGGCCGCGCGAATTTGATGGTTAACGCGAATATTATCTTTTTTTTCAAAGTCAGCGATACGATTTCTCCTTCTATTTACTCATTAATTAAATATGAATTCATGAACAGAACATAATTTAAGATTGTGCAGCGACTGCTCGAGCCTCTTGAGGAGGTTCGAAACATTTTCGGCAGCGCGCTTCGTAAGATTCAAGCGAGCCCAAGAGAACTTGGTCGCCTGCAGCGACGAGACGTTGATTGCGAGTCGCTGGATTTCCGCATTTTGCACAGATCGCAAGATGCTTGGTCACATATTCGGCAATCGCCAAAAGTTCGGGAAGCGGATGAAAAGGCTGACCTCGATAATCTTGATCGAGACCGGCCACAATAACTCGTTTTCCGGACATGGCGAGTTCATTACAAACTTCTACTAAACTGACGGGAAAAAACTGAGCTTCATCGACTCCAACAACGAGAGAATCTTTCGCGAGGCGAATCATATCGTGCGGATCTTTGACCGCAACCGATGGATAGCGCACTTGATCGTGGGAGACGACGTGATCGGTCGAATATCGAGTGTCGAGTTTAGGTTTAAATAAAATCGTAGGCTGTTTCGCGATCACGGAACGTTTAATTCGCCGAAGAAGCTCTTCGGTTTTTCCAGAAAACATACTACCTGTGATCACTTCGATCCAACCGATGTCCCGAGGAAGAAGATGTGAGTGGGGACCGTTTGTTGGTATGGGCTGGTAATCGCTAAAACTTTCAGACAATCGTTTTGTTTTCCTCTGCGTTAATTCTTATAATGAACTACCATGCTTTTTAGACTTTATCTAATCCTTTCTATTTTAGGTACTCCACTTCTCTACGCGCAATCGGCTTCTCCGACGGGACTGAGTCCGCTCAAGCCGCCGCCGGGTACAACTTATTCGCGAGAGTTGCGCGTCTCTCCTGCTGCGGACGCGGCTGTATTAAAGGAGATCACTTTAGAGGATAAAGTTGTTTTTCTGCGCTCGGATGGACTTTGGTACGAAGTCGAAGTTATTTCAAAAGAGGGTTTAAATTTTCGTGGATGGGTGAAGGGCGAACTCGCGCTCGAAAGAGCGGCTCCGATTATGCAACCATCTGTTGCTGGTACTAAATCTGCAGAAAAAAATCCGCTCGAATCAGATCGCTATCTTTGGCTTTGGTCGGGACGAATTTCTGACAAAGGTTCGATTCATCTCGATTTAGGAATGCAAAAACTTCAATACAAATTGACGGGCTTGCAATCGGGCTCGCGCAACACCATTTATAAATATGACTTTTCTGGATTGAGTACGGGACTTGCCCTTGATCTTTCGCTTTTGCAAATGACACTTTGGAATCGCGCTGCGTTTTGGACTTTCGAAAGTGCATATCATTACGGAATGTATCGATTAACGTTGGGTCCTCAATTTGAAGTCGCTGAAGTGCGAGGTGCAGGTTATCAAATTAATACACATACTTTTTCGGCGAATTCATTTTTTAAATATGAAATTTATTCTTCAGCAAATTCTTATGTGCGTTTAGGACTCGGACTTGGATTTTATATGTTCGATGTTTCGCCCGATTTAAATCCGGTTCAAAATACTTTGCTCTTTGTTGAAACGACGACTCAGGGAATTGCGATTCCTTTTAAGGTTGAAGGAAAATTCGCCGAAGATTTTATGTATTCAGCAGGCGCGACGGCTATTCTTGGGGCCGGATTTTCGGAAGATGGAACTCAGTCGCCGGGAATTTCGGCGGATAGTATTCCACTTATTTTTTCCGGAAGTTTTGGATATCGATGGGCTGATCATTGGTCGTCGGATTTAACTGCAGAGATGATGACGGCCAAAGGAAAAGGCTCAAGCGCATCGAGCACTCGAATTTCGCAAACTTATACCGACGCCAAAATCGATTTGAGTTACCTCCGCGCCCACGCGAATTTGAAATATCATTTTTGATTTTTGGGGGTCGGGTCGGAAAGCTGACCTGGCACCTTTCCGACCCGACCCCCTGTGCAAATCTTGCGCGACGAAAATTGCTTGGGGCCGGGCAGAAATGCCAAAGTTTTAGAAATGTCTTGAATTTTTCATCAATAATATCGATGGCTTAGTAAAAAATCTCAGCGGCCTAATATTTGCATTTTTGAGAGGCATGCGTGGGTGTCTCCAAAAACTACTCATTCTTTTTTACGTGGCTTTTGTCGCGCGCGCCGAAATTTCTGCCGCCAATTTGGATACCGAAAACGCGCAAGATCAGGCTCAAAGACTTTACTCTCGATTTACGGGCGTATCTCCTAGCCTTTCAACTTTACAAAGCTTAACGACTTTTCTTCAAAATGGTCAAACAGCCCAAGCGGCATTCATTGCGATGAATGATGTTAATTTTTATAAACTGACGATTAAAAATTTATTTAATCCACTTTCTAATAAAGCCCAAACCAATGACTTAGCTTTGAATGATTTCACGGCAACAATTGTTGGCCTCATCATCAACAATCAATCCTTCGATCAAGTTCTTTATGGAGATGTGATTTATACAGGACTCGAAAGTTTACAAACGAACCCAGGTTTAGTTCGACAACCCGTAGATAATTTTCAAGATGGAAAAATTCGTCCACTCTTAGTGATCCCGGGAGCTGCAAATCCGAATACTTTATTTAGAGATTTTTTTCATTACTCAGATTTGGAGCGCTTTTCTAATTGGCCAAACTTGCTGATGGCTAGACGTCAAAGTGATATTTTTGCTCTGACTCAAGACTCTCCTCTCAATGCAGAAGATGTTTCGGGTTTACTCACCACTCGTCAGTGGGGATTAGAATTTTATTCGGCAGGAACAAATCGAAGACCCGTGCGTTATGCGTTCTGGGGATTTTTAGGAAAAGATTTATCGCAGCTTCACGACGCCAATGTTTCGGATGCACGTGTTCGTCAGGACGTTGACCGACTTCCTGGAGGAAACTCTCAAACTTTTCTTAATACTTGTATGGGTTGTCACGGAAATCTCGATGCGCTTGCGGGAGCTTTCGCCTATATCGATTTTCCGAGCGAAATCATTACTTACCGACGAACCGTTCAGACGAAACAATTTAGACAAGATACGGTTTTTCCAAGCGGCTATCGCTTAAAAGATAATACGTGGCTCAATTTTTGGTCGACAGGTCCTAATGCAAATCTAGGATGGAGAACAGATGCGAATACTCCTTCTCTCACTTCTGGAAAAGGAATCAAAAGCTTCGGACGAATGCTCGCCGCCACTAAAGCTTTCTCAGAAAATATGGCGACAAAAGTTTTTAGCCGAATTTGCTTAAGAGCTCCTAGCGCAGCTGAAACAAATTTATTGATCACCATCGCCAGAAAATTTGAAACGGGATTTCCTGAGTATTCAAATTATTCGGCTTCGGGTGCTTATAATATGAGAGCCCTCTTTGCAGAAACCTCAAAATTATGTTTTGGAAAATAAAAATGAAGGATATTTTTATAAAATTTATTTACTCCACCACTTTCATCTCCTCGATGACGTTAATCACTTTGGGGATGAGCGGATGTCAAATGACGGTGAATTCCATTTCTTCTAATAATTCAACTGCGGATGACTCGACAGGCTTACAAGGTGTTGGAGTAAAAAACTACGAACAGATTTTTGCAAGCATGGTGTCAGCAACAGGAATTAATCCCGCTAGCAATAACGGAAATTTAAATGTCTATTACAATACAAACAAACCCAGTTTACCCACTTCAAATGATATTCAATCGCTGCAAGCCAATCAGCTGATATCGATTATGAATTTTGCCTCTCAATTTTGTATTGAACTCATTAATTCAGAAACTAACCGAATTAATTTTTTCAACGGCACTGATTTTGGAACAACCACTGGTACTTTTGGTGCAAAAAAATATTCTGACTTATTGGGGAGCTCGACGCAAAAATATACCTTTGCCGAATTTATGCTTAAAAGATTTTGGGGAGAAGAAATTGCTCCCACCGTTAGTCGACAAAACGCCATCAATAGTTTGGTCACTCTATCGGGCGATCTCGCTACAGGATTTGCAGATAATAATACGACTTTAAAGAATGCCATGAACGGTGTGTGTGCAGCTGCTCTTGGAAGTGGCCCTGTTATTTATTTTTAATTTTATGAAACAACAGAAGAAAAAAATATTTCAACATGAGAATCACAAAAAGCCGGTGACTCGCCGTGATTTTATTGCGCAGGGATTAATGGCCGGCGTGGGTAGCATTTTAATGCCCAATATTTTTTCTTATTTATTCAAAGACGTTTACGCAGCCACACCTGCAAGCTGCTCGAATGCGTCGATGAGCAATCAAATTGCTTTTATCACTTTGGATCTCGCGGGTGGTTACCCCATGGCTCAAGATTTTGTTCCCGGAGGACGGGGCGGACAAATGGATTTTCTTTCAAGCAACATCGTCTCCGGAATTCCTGCGAATTTAAAATACGGAGCGATTCGAAATGGCGCTGCGATCGCACCCGACACCACTTACGGAGTGGCGATGCATCCCGACTCCAGTTTTCTTGCTGGCCTAAATGCTTTCTTGCCTTCGCAATTTAGAAATTCTGTCGACGGATTCATTCTCTGTGGAACATCTAACGACGACACGAGCATCAATGCACACAATGCAGGCTATCTTGTTTCAGCCGCAGGAAGATCAGGGCAACTTCTTCCTTCTATCGGAACCGAAGGCTCCCTTTCGGGTGGAAATGCCTCGGCAGCCGTAGGTTCAGAAGTTTCTGCTTATCGTCCTATCCGAGTCGCCAATCGAAGAGGCGCTCAATCTATTGTCGATCGCGGTGGTTTAATTGACGCTTTGGGCGCTGCACGAATGCAAAAAATTAGAACCGCGACAGCTCAAATGAGCAGCGCCAAACTTCGAGATTTTCGTAATATGAATCTTACTCAACAAATCGATGAGCTGGTTCAGTGTGGTTACATCAACGCCGATTCTTTACTCAGCAATTTTCAACCCACACAAATTTTTCCAAACGATCCCATTTCATCTACTGATGATTTGGCTGTGGCTTACGCCACGACAAATCTCGCCAATAACGCGAGTGCGGTGGTGACACGACTCGTGATGCAAAATTTTTCTGGTGTTGGAACAATCACATTGGGCGGATATGACTCACACGATAATACGGCAACCGAAACACGACAAAAAGGCTTTCAAGCAGGAGCTGAAGTTGGAAAAATGCTCCACTACGCCGCGAGAATCGGAAAACCTCTTTTCATTCACGTGATCACAGACGGTGGAATGGGAACAAGCGCAGCGGACACATCGGTCAGCAATCTCGGCAATGCGCAGAACCCTACTTTTGGAGGGGACGGATTTTTAAGTCGACCTGGCGATAATGGTGCGGCATCGGTCTGCGCCGTTTTCAGTTATATTCCGGGCGCGACTCGCGGAGCTCAAGTGCAAAACAGCGGACGACAAGTCGGAGCTTTCACTACTTCAGGAGTTGATATCTCTTATTTAATCACCGCAAATAATTCTCCAACGAATATGGCAAAAGCAGTGGCGCTTAATTATTTGGCGCTCTCAGGTCGCGAGTCTGAATTAAAAAGTTTACCGGGAGGAAATGGATCAGATCCTTTTGAAGGGGCAAACTATTCAAAATATTTGATCTTTAAAAAGGCAACGTAATGAAAAAAATATTTTCACATTCTTATTTTGCCTTGGGAAGTTTGCTCCTCCTTGCTTCAGCTTGCGGCGGAAGTTTAGATATTCCACAATTGCAAACAGAATCGGCGACAGCATCAGCCACACACTTTAGCCAGACACTTTATCCTATATTAAAAGATCGATGCTCCTCTTGTCATGCGACCACTCAAGCTCCTTTCTTTGCTCTCCCCAATGATATTCAATCTTCTTTCAATACGATTATGAACTCCGCAGGCTTAGTGGATTTTGATACGCCTCAACTCTCTCGAATTTATTTGAAGGTTCAAGGCGGTCACAACTGTTGGAACAATTGCAGCACTAATTCTGACTCACTTTTACAAGCTATTCAAAATTGGAAAACTCTGAATGTTTCTCCTTAGAAAGCTTTTGAAAGCGCAGCAGCATTTTTAGAACTCTTATTTTTTCTAAAAAATTTCCGATAAAGCTTTATGCTGCTTGCCATTCTCTTTGCCCTCGTCGGACACGTAGATGCGGTCATGCCTCAAGGTCCGTCACTGATCGGAACCGGTGACCTTCAAGTTCGCGGCGGTGCTACTTCCCGTGTTTTTATTTTCTCTTCAAAAACTTCTACCGTTTCTTCTATTCGTGCGACCGATATCGCCAATCGCGATCTGATTTTATCCGAACTTCCAGAAAATGTGGCGGTGGGTCCGCGCAGTTTATTCTATATGAAGCGAGATACGAGCACTGAATTTGTTTTTACAAATCAAGCTCGCAACAAAATTTACTACGGAACAAACGTATCTGGCGTTCCCGTGATCAGCAGTCTTTCTTGCACAGGCTTTCAAGAAATCAGCGATATTCATATAGCCGAATCCGCTTCGGGAACAACGTATCGACTCATTGTCGCCGATAAAAAAGCAAATACCGTTTACTCCTATACGCTCACACCCAACACCACCACTCTTTGCTCTTCGGCACTTTCTGCATCGATTGCGTCTCCTCAATGGATTCAATCCACAACCGCCGCAGATCCCACGATCTTTGTCGGCTACCAAAATGCCACCGGACTTATTTTGCGATCTTATCAAGGCTCGACCATGAGTGCTTTGACAGCGGCGGAAACGATGAGCGAATCTCGTCACGCTCAATTTGGAAAACCACTTTACGATCTCGACTCTTCAGAACTTTTTGTGACGATTCAATCGAATAATAATCATACGATTGGAGTTGCCACTACGACTTTTGGAAATGATTATATTCGTCACTACAATACAGGCTTCACTTCTTCGACGACTTTCTCGACCTGCCGATCTCCTGTGCAAATGATGAGAGATTTTGAATCGGCTTCACGATACCGCTATGTGTTTTGCCCTTCAGACAAACTCGTAAATATTTACGACACAAGCGATGTCTTTGTAAAATCTATTTCTGCCGGAGAAAATCCTATCAAGATGCTCGTGGGTTCAGACGGAACCAATCGTTTTGTAGCCGTGATGCAATCCGATCGAAAACTTATTCTTCATAAAACAGCCATCGCCTCTAATCCCACTCATACTTTTACGACCACGACGATTACTTTACCGGTCGTGATGAACGATATCGGCCACTACGGAGCTTTGGATTCTGCAGTGCTTGTCAGCAATACCGGCAACGCCATAAGTATTGTCGATCTTACAACTCAAGCCATCTCAGACACTCTCTATCAACCCCAGTCCATTGATTCCATAGCCGCTCAATCCACAAGTGTGATGCATTTTGTTTCAACAGCTGCGAATACAGCGTATTCACTTAGTGAACTCAGCTCTTCTAATTGGCGCTTACGACATTTCAATGTGCAGACATCTCCCGTTCAAATCGGCTATCGCACGAATCGTCTCTACGTTTTGAATCGAGGATCCAATTCACTATCGGTCATCAATCTTGCAAGCAATGCCGTTACGAACCTCTCGACTCAAACTCGGCCTGTTCATTTTGATTTCAACGCGACCGCGAATCGACTTTGGGCGGTCAATGAGACCTCTCAGTCTGTTACGACGATTGATATCACTTCAGGATCCGAAGCTTTTGTAAGCAATACCGCTCTCAGCATCACGCCTAAAAAAATTATTTATCAATCGGCGGACACTCCCGCCACTTTGTATGTGGGCGGCAGCAATAAAGTAGTCGCTCTTCGCGCTTCGAATATGGCAGTCCAAGCGACTCATACTTTGCCCGGAAGTTTTACAGACATTGCACTTCAAACCACCGGCGCCATCGCATCGAGCATGAACGGAATGTCTTTCTCAACGGTTACGCCAACAACCAGTACGGATGCAACTCTCTCAAGTTCACCCCATCTTCTGAGCGGCAACGGAAATAAAGTCATCGCAGGACTTCTCAATGAAACTGCTCTTGTAAATTCAGATGGAGAAAGCAAAACTCTCTCTCCTTTCAGCAGAGTTTTTTCTTCGGGCGTTTCATCTTCTTCAAATATTTTTACATACTACCCCTCTAAAAAATCTGTAGGAATTTTTCCGATAGCCAATATGTCATCCACTACTTTTGCAAATCAGACACTCCCCATCGATGTGGATCCAGCTGTAACAGCATTCGATGGATCCGAAATGGTATGGATGGCTGATTTTTCTAAACCTGTCGTTCAACGCATCAGCGCTCTTCATCAACGCGAGAGTCTTGCCTCTGCGCTGAATAATACGGCAAGCGATATTGTTTCTTGGACAGCCAAAGGTCGCATTTATGTTTCTCTTCGCTCGATCAACGCCATCGGAATTCTCAATGCTTCTACCTCAGCACTCAGCATATATTCTGTCTGCGATTCCCCCACTGAATTGGCACTCGACACTACCAATTCAAAATTGTTCGCGCTCTGTAGTTCAAGCGATAGCATCTCGGTACTTGGCCTCGATACCAACGGAGATCTTGCTTCGATTGGATTTCTTTCTACTCAAAAACGTCCCATGGCCATGGCCGTAAGCACCGCCAATAGCAAACTCTATGTCGCCAATATGAAATCAAATTCGGTGAGCATCTTTAACTCGGCGACGAATGCTGCGATTTCGCATGTCAGTGTGTCGACAGATCCATATGACGTTGCAGTGAATCCTTCGACTAATGCGGTGTCCGTCGTACATGAAGGCTCCACAACTATTTCTACGATTAACGGAACAACTAATGCCGTAACTTCAACCGACAGTTTGATTTACTTTGGACTTAGAGAAGCCGTTTATAATCCAACGTCGGCAGTGCTTTATGCCCTTAGTCCGTCTACAAAATCGATGTACACCAATTTTACTTCGGGATTTCGTCTAACTACAAATCTTGCGCTCTCGGCCTCTCCTCTTCACATTTCAACCTCTGTGGGAACGACTTATCTTAAAACTTATGTCACTTATCCAGGAGCTGATGTCGTTCGGATTTTTAACGAATCCGGGTCTTCCAGCGATGTCGCCACAGGATCCATGCCGCTGCATGCTTATGCTGTCGACTCCGCCACCAAAACTTTTATTTCTAATTTTTCGGATGATAGCTTAACGGTACTCAATCTCAGTACCGATGCTGTTGCCGCTACGGTCAGTCTCACTTCGGGATGTGGTCCCACCAAGATGATGGAAATTACGATCACTGCGGTGAAGTATCTTTACGTATTGTGTCAAAGCAATGATTCACTCGAAATTGTTAACACTTCTTCAAACGCCGTAGGAACTCCGATATCTCTTCGATTTTAAAAGACTTTTTCGTTAAACTACATACGAATGGGAAAAGTTCTTATCGTCGAGGACGATAAATATTTAAATAAACTTTTAAGCGATCGCTTCTCCCTCGAAGGCTTTCATGTCGAGAGCGTGCTCGATGGGCAATCAGGTTTTGATTCTATTTCTCAAGCTCATACGTCAGGATCTCCCTTTGATTTTTTGATCTGCGATATGCTGCTTCCCCAGGTGATGGGAGCCGAACTTTTTACAAAGCTTAAAGAAAATCAACTCAGTGAAAATTTAAAGATGGTTGCCATTTCTGGAGTCTACAAAGATCCCAATCAAATATCTCAGCTGATTAATTTGCATGGGCTGCATTCGTATTGGACGAAGCCATTTGATATCAATGAATTACTTTCAAATATCAGCGGCAAATCGTTTTCAAAAAATGAAAGCGTTCAAAAAAAGGGGCTTTTAGTCCAACGCCCTTTCGAAAAATTATTGCTCGACGCTTATAACGAAGCTTTCACTGGTCAATTGCAGATTTCTAAAGAAAGTGCCCAGAGAAAAATATTTTTTCAAAATGGTTTTCCCGTAGGCGCCCACTCCACCGTCATCTCTGAAAGTTTAGGTCAGTCTTTTGTCATGATGGGCCTTATTACGCCCGAAATTCAAATCGAAGCTTCTAAGAAAATGGTCGAAGAAGGACTTCAACTTGGTCAGATGCTTCTCAAAATGGAAGCGCTCTCCAAAAATCAATTATTTGAAGGTATTCGACGTCACACTTACAGACTTTTGGTAAATACCTGTCTTTGGAAAGACGGAGAATATGAGCTTCAAGCTTTACAGGATTTACCTGCGTATATTCTCCCTCTCGAATTCAATCCTCTTCTGATTATTTTTAGATCCCATCGAGATATTTACACCAAAGAATTTCTAAAAGATTTTTTCAAAGCCAAAGAAAATTTTCATATCGGGTTTTCTCAAAGGGCATTTCAAATTTTGCCGATGCTTAATTTGGATGCGGGTTCCAAAAGCTTTCTTGAATCGATATCGCCCAAAGAAAGTCTTCGCGAAGTTTTAAATAAGATGCCCGAATCCAATCATGAGATTCTTTTTCGAGTATTCTTTCTTTTAGAGAATCTAGAACTCATTCAAATTTCTGAAGGCACAAAAGAAGCCGGCGACTTCAAACCTTCCACTGACTTCGCCAAAGATTTTAAAGAGGAACAAAGAATACCCAAAGAAATTGCTGAAAGAATTCAAAGCGAATACATGGATCTTCTTTCAAAAAATTATTTTGAAATTCTCGAGATCACTCCTCAATCGAAGACCGAAGAAATTGAAGAGTCCTACCGTACCATCCGCTATCGACTTCATCCTGATCGATACGGTTCCAAATTATCAGGCCAAGTAAAAAGAATTCTGGATGATATGCTTTCTAAAATTGATAAAGCTTATCAAACCGTTTCGGACACTGACCTTAAAACGGAATATTTAAAATCAATTAAGCAATTCAAAGCTGATTCCGCTCAAGATTCAAAAAAATTCTTAGAAGCTCAGGATTATTTTCGAGAAGGCCTTAAGTTTTCGGCCAATCATAATTACAAGACAGCTCTCGAAAAATTTAAAGGGGCAGCAAAAGTTTGGCCTCGCGGAATTGAGTATGTCTCCTACGCTTGTTATGCCGAATTCAAATTAGCTCAAATAGAAAAGAACGAAGCAAATGAGCAAAAAGCACTGAAGTCGCTTGAAGATATCTGCAAAAAGAACCCATCCCAAGATATGGGACCGGTTCTTTTAGGCCACATCTATGTCAGCCGCGGCCAGATTCCGCAAGCGCGCGAAGCTTATCAAATGGCGCTCCGAAATAATGATCGCAATGAAGAAGCCGCAAATGCCTTAGCAGGTCTTGCCCATATTCAAATTAAGAAAGATCGTTTTTCAAGAACTGTAAAATCAACTCAATATTATTTATTGAGAACTATCGTCTGGACAGCCATCGCTGCAGGTGGAGTTTTTCTCTTTTTAAATCTCGATGAATTTTTGAAAAAAGAAGAAGGAATTCATCTTCTTTCTAATGATGATCTAAAAGATATTTTGCCCGCAAAAAATATACGTCAAAAAGGAGACACAGCAAAAATTGTTCTCTCGGATGGCTGGATAGCCTCAGCTCCGGATTCCATTTTAACGAGCCGATGCGTGCAAAGCTTATCCAAACTTAAAGCCTATGGTATTCTAAGGTTATATCTTTACGACGAGAAATCAGGATTAAAGGGTGTGTGCCGTGAAAATAAAGTCATTCGTTATTAGGTCGACGAGCAAAGCTTTCACTTTGATTGAACTTATGTTGGTTATTCTGATGATTTCTATTTTAGCGGCAACAGCGCTTGGCATGTATAAGACATATATTTTACGAGCTAAAACCACCGAGGCGGTTCAAGGAGTTTCAAAATTAACGACAGGTGAAGTGGAATACTATTCAAAAAACACTACGTTTCTTGCGGTAGGTCCTATTAATTTTCCGCCGGTCGCAAATAAGAGAGTGGTTGATTTTACTGTAGATCCAAATTGGGCTCATTTAACTTTTAATTTTACAGACCCCATTCAATTCTCTTATCAAACCACTGTCACCGCCACCAATTCTGTAGATTGTGAAGCTCAAGGTGATCTCAACGGAGATGGAATCACCAGTATTTTTAGAAGGACCGTAAGCTTCGCCTCAAGTTTTACCGTGGGTTCGTTGTATGTGTTTGACGAGCTGGAGTGAATGATTCGTTTATATTCACTATTCCCTCTTCTACACTTTTCTTAACGATCCCATAACCCTCGTTCAACACCGGCCAGAATTCTTTTTCCATCCATGGTTCCAATTTTTTCTGGGAAAAATCGATAACAGGATCCATTTTTTCCAATGCATCCAATCGATAGTTATAAATCTGTTGAGCACGAGGAGCAGCCTGCAAAGGTGCAACCAAAGACTCAGGTAGTTTTTGCGGATAATGAGTTCCTACCCAATTTGCCAAATGAGATCCTCCGATTCCAATCGCGCCGACAACTCCCAAAATGGCGCCCACTTCGACGCTACCTTTGATCAAGTTCGCTGACCTTCGAATAGGATGTCCCCATGCAAAAAATCCGCGAGGAATTTGATCTTCTAAAATCGTAGCAATCTTACGATATTTTTTTCGTGTTTTCGCATCAACCTGACTTGGATCAAATGGTTTTTCAAAAATAAAATAAACAAATCGAAGCATTCGATCGTAATGAGAACCTCCAAAAACTTTCATCTCTCTTGAAATACGAGCAAAAACTTTTCGATCTTTTTTAGCTGTTCGCCATCCATCTTTACCCTCTAATCGAGCAGCTAGAGTTCTTGAAAATTCCTGCACAGATTGGCCACTCATAAGATGTCTTTGAATCGCTTTTTCGATGGGATAATTTTCAATCGAATTTTTCAAAAATTTCAGCGTATCAGCCTCTTGAAAAGTTAATTCATTTCGCGCGATCTCTTTATCTTGGAGAAGAAATCGAACAAAATTTTCTACTGACTCTGGAGTTCTGGATACCGAAGATCGTCTATAGAGAACAAAAAGGGCTTCTCGACCTTCATTAGAAATACTTAAATTTTTCGCGTCCGAACTGGTTTGCGCGCGAAATTGAGAAATAAGCGATTGCCTTGTTTGATCTAAAGAACTCATCGCACTGATAAACGCAATAAAATCTCTCTTTCGATTTCTTTGCAGATCCTGCTCATCAATCAACCAGGCTCGTTCGGCTTTTCGATAAGCTGAAAAAGGAATATTAAGTTTAGCTACCAAAAGATCAGCAAGCTGAATTCGAGCTTCTTGAATTTCACTCGCCACAGCGGTCGCTGGATCTTTCAAAAACGGGGTGATATTAAATTTATCGGATAAAATAAAATCTCGGATGTCTTTTAAGACGAGGAACTCTTCACGGTTCACGTCGTAGCGCGGAACATCCGTTTTGCCCACGATACCCATAAATGTTTTTTGTTTTGGACGAGAGAGTTCGGGAGTAATGACAGCAACGATTTGCTTGCAATCAACAGGCTGAAGTGGAGCGACGGAAGGAGCAGAGACAATCAAAGAGAGTGAAAGAATAAGTGAGTTCAACATAGGGAGCGTCCTTTTTTACCCCCCCTATTTCTATGAGTTCTTTATATAAGCGAATGAAATATAATTAAACTGCATTTTCCGAGATATTTTTGTCTTCGCCTTTGGCTTCAACAAGGGCTCTTAAGGCTTTATTTTCTCTGCGCAAGCGAGCCGTTTCAAACGATTTCGAGACAATCGTTGAAAACGAAAGCAATGCGGTGACAAAAACGCCGATTAAGAAAACAAATCCGATGAAAAAGCCCTTAGAAACTTCTCTGGTTCTCCAATAAAAAAATTGCACTTGAACCGTTTCGGCATTTTCATTGAAAAATCTTGCGATAAAAAAACTCGCGATAACAAATACAATAATCCCTATAAGTAATTTTAAACTTGGCTTCATACTTTCACCCACGCCTCTCGAATACGTCCGTAAGTCGTCTCTAAATGTTCCGAAATCATTTTAACTTCTGCGAGCAGCGGCATAAAATTCATATCGCCTAACCACCTGGGCACGATGTGCTGATGCACATGACCTTCGATACCCGCTCCTGCTGCTTTACCTAAATTCACTCCTAAATTGAAACCTTCTGGATTTAACGCCAGCTTAATAGCTCGCAAAGACTTTTGAGTAAGATCAGCAATCTCATAACTTTCTTCTTGAGATAATTGAGTCCAATCCGATTCATGTCGATTGGGAATTACCATCAGATGACCATTGGAGTATGGAAATTTATTCATCACCACAAAGCAAAGTTTTCCGCGTCCTAAAATTTGAAATTCTTTTTCATCCTGCGCACTTGAAATTCTACAGAGCGGACAACCATCGGAGGGTTTAAATTTTTCGACGAATTCCATTCGCCATGGTGCAAACATGGGGTTCAAAAAAAATCTCCTGCGCTCTGTCTAATGCCCAAAAGGTGACCACTTATATTGTAAAACCGATGACGATTCTTTTACCAAATCATGAATCGGCGCAACTGCACCCTCC
Organism: Deltaproteobacteria bacterium; assembly: GCA_017302715.1. Classification (GTDB taxonomy): domain Bacteria; phylum Bdellovibrionota; class UBA2394; order UBA2394; family UBA2394; genus JAFLCD01. The sequence goes on along the minus strand of JAFLCD010000012.1, from coordinate 23,619 downwards.
AAAACTCTTTCAAACAAACCTTTGGGTTTGCGAGATAAAAAAGTCAGTTTCGGATCACCAGAAATTTTGGCTTTCTCTTTTGCAAAACTAACAGCGTCTTGAAATGTACCTATTTTATCTACTAAACCTAACTTCAAGGCCTCGTTTCCATCCACCACTCGACCATCTGATAAGAGCTGAATCGTTTCAGCCGAAACTTTTCGCTCAGTTTTTACGGATTCTTTAAAAGAATTAAAAGTCTGCTGAATCAAAGTTTCAAAATATTTTTTAGCTTTAGGATCTAAGGGCCTTGTGGGATTTCCCGCATCCTTCAGATCACCCGTTCGAATAGTGACCGAGTCGATATAAATTTTATCGAGCAAACGCGCAAAATTGGTAAGCTCAAGTAAAACCCCCATCGATCCAGTCAGAGTTCCAGGCAATGCAAAAACTGTTTCACCACCCAAAGAAACATAAAGTCCTCCACTCGCTGCAAGATCTCCCATCGATACGATCACAGGATAGGTGGGACGAAGTTTTTTAAGCTCCATAAAAATTTCTTGGGATGCACCGACTGCTCCACCCGGAGAGTTGATGCGAACGACCAATGCCTTTAACTGAGAATTTTTCTTAAACTCTCGGATTTGTTCTAAGACAGGAAAGCTATCGGTGATAACACCTTTGACTTCGATCACTCCGATATTGGCGGACTTAATATCATCCTCATCAGCTGAACTGACGAGTTTATTGATACCGCCTAAAATGGAGATCAGTAAAAAGACGACAAATATAACGAGAATGATTTTAAAAAATTTACCCACGCGCTATTTTTAACAGAAATAAAGGACGTGTCCTCATTTAAAATAAAAAGAGATTTGGAATCTGAAGTTTGATCTGAATCGAGTCGGGAGGGTGACATAAGGTTGTGTACCTATGGCACCCCGAGCAACGAAGAGTCAGATTAAAATCCAGATTCCTTAAAACTAGCTGCTCTTTTTGAAGGCTTCGCCCAAAGTACTGGATAATGAATTTCCCGAATCGAGATATTTCTTCATTTCCTGATCACTTTCGCGACGTTTAAGCGCCTTAATCGAAAGTGAAATCTTTCGATCCTTCATATCGAGATTGGTGACTTCGGCTTCAATTTCTTGGCCTTCTGATAATACAGATGCGACATTTTCAATTTTCTCATCTGCGATTTCAGAAATATGTACCAAGCCTTCGATATCTGGAGCGATCTCAACAAAAGCTCCGAAATCCGTAATTCTTACGACCTTGCCCTTAAGGCGAGTGCCTGGAGCAAAACGTTTGTCGGCTTTATCCCAAGGATCGCCGGCCAATTGCTTAACTCCAAGTGAGAATTTCTCATGATCGACATCGATATGCAGAACTTTGGCTTCGATTTCCTGTCCTCGAGTATAGAGCTCAGCTGGATTTTTTGATTTTCCAGACCAAGTCAAATCGGAGACGTGAACAAGTCCATCGATTCCATCTTCAACCGAAACGAAGATACCGAAATCGGTGATATTCGAAACCGTTCCCTTAATCGTTGAACCAATAGGATATTTATAGATCAAAGCTTCCCAAGGATTAGCTTCGAGTTGCTTGATACCGAGTGAAATCTTTTTATTTTCGACGTCGACTTCAAGAACCTTTGCTTCAACTTCTTGGCCAACAGCCAAAAGTTTATTGGGGTTCTTCACTTTTTTATTCCAGCTCATTTCTGAGATATGGATTAAACCTTCAACTCCGTCTTCGAGAGAAATGAAAGCTCCGTAATTTGTTAAGCTAACAACTTTTCCTTTAACAACAGAGCCTGAAGGGAATTTGGTAGGAACCAAAACCCATGGATCATCGCTCATTTGTTTAAGGCCTAAGCTAACGCGCTGTTTTTCTCTGTCGTAGCGAAGGATTTTAACTTTGATGGGATCTCCAACATGAAACATCTTCTGTGGATTCTCTGCACGACCCCAAGAAATATCGGTGACGTGAAGCAATCCATCAATACCGCCCAAGTCGATGAAAACACCGTAGTCGGTCACATTCTTAATGATACCATCGCAAACTTGTCCTTCTTCAAGGGTACTGAGAACTTCGGATTTACGTGAATCGCGCTCTTGTTCAAGCACTGCTCGGCGAGACAAAACGATATTTCCTCGTCGCTTGTTAAACTTAACAATTTTGCATTTTAAATTTTGATGAGCGAAAGAATCCAAATCTTTCACAGGCAAGAGACCAATTTGTGAACCTGGCAAGAAAGCTTTCACGCCAATATCTACAACTAAGCCGCCTTTAACTTTATCAATGACGATGCCTTCAATGACCGCGCCCTTTTCAAATACGTCGGCGATTTCATCCCAAATTTTAAGACGATCTGCTTTTTCTTTCGAAAGCAAAAGATGCCCGTGCTCATCTTCTAAGGCTTCAATGTAAACAAGAAGTTCATCTCCAGGAGAAACTTCGTATTTTCCTTCAGAGTCACGTTGAAATTCTTCGATTTCAACACTGCCCTCTGATTTAAAACCAATATCAACGATGACGTGGTCTTCAGTGACTTTGATCACTCTTCCTGGAACCACTTCTCCGTCTTTAAATTTTCGTTCTTTTTCGAAAGCGGCCTCAAGAAGTTGCTCGAAGTGAGCGTCATCCGCCTTTTTGTGTAGTGAGTTTGTCGTCCGGTCCGACGAATTATCCGAATATTTTAATGCCATATACAAGTCTAAAAGATCTCCTTCCGGTCGTTCCTCAAGGGACGCGACCTTTATTAAAGTCCTTTATTGCTACCCGAGGGCGGAACCTCAAGTCAAAACAATCCAAGTTAAGATTTTTAAGGCTTCAATCGAGATCGAACGGTCTGAATGAGGAATTGAACGACTTCGTCGAAGTTTTTGCCTGAAGTATCGTAAATGATGGCGTCATCTGCGGGCTTTAATGGACTAAAAGCCCTTTCCTCGTCTTGTTTGTCCCGAACGACCATCTCTTTAAGAACTTCGTCGAAAGCTTGAACATTCGTTCCCAATTTTTCCTTGAGCTCGGCGTATCTACGTTTGGCCCGCTCGACCACATCCGCGGTCATAAAAAACTTGAGACCTGCCTGAGGAAAAATCGTGGTACCGGCGTCGCGACCCTCAATCACGCCCCCCTCTTTTTCGCCGATTTCTTGCTGCTTTTTGACGAGGACTTCACGAACTTTTTTAAGTTTAGCGATTGCACTCGCCGCTAAAGAGACCTCAGGACTACGAATTTCTTTTCCAAGTTTCTGAAACTTTTCTCCAAGTTCTTTTGCCTCAACGATGGGTTCTTCTCCTTCAAATCGAAATTGAAAATCACATTGGGCTGCCAATTTTGAAATATCATCTTCATTGGAAAGAGGAATTTTTTTTTCGAGAGCTCTTAAACCGACGAACCGATACATCGCTCCGGTATCGAGACAAGGTAACTGAAAATGATAAGCCAACTTTACCGAAGCCGTGGATTTTCCACTGCCGGAAGGTCCATCAAGAGTAATAAGAATTTTTTTTGAGCTCATGGGGATGAAGCCGCGCCTTCAAATGCGCCTAAATGTCTGTAGCGATCGTAACGTTTAGAAATAAGATCTTCGGACTTTAAAGCTTTGAGAGATTGAAGTTCTTTGATGAGCGCCTCTTTCAAGCGGTTGGCCATCAAAAGAGGATCACGATGAGCGCCGCCTAAAGGCTCCTGAATAGCGCGGTCAGCTACCTTTGCTTTCACGATATCTTTAGAAGTCACTTGCAGCTCTTCCGCCGCCTTTGATGCAAAACTTCCATCTTTCCAAGTGATCGCGGCGCAACCCTCTGGAGAAATCACACTATATATAGAGAACTCGAGCATCAGCATTCGATCAGAGACAGCGATTGCAAGGGCGCCTCCACTCCCACCTTCACCTAAAATAACCGAAATAATCGGAACCGAAAGATCGGTCATCGTTAAAATATTTTCTGCGATGGCTTGAGCCTGACCGCGCTCTTCGGCATCAATGCCGGGATAAGCACCGGGAGTATCGATAAAAGTAATGATCGGCAACTTCCACCTCTCGGCGAGTTTCATAAGTCGCAACGCTTTTCGATAACCTTCTGGTCGGGGCATACCGAAATTACGGATTTGATTTTCTTGAGTGGATTTTCCCTTTTGATGGCCGATGACCATGACTGTTTGGCCTTGAAGTTTTGCCATCGCTCCTACAATGGAGGCATCCTCCATAAAATTTCGATCGCCATGAAGTTCGATAAACTCATCAAAAATCATGGAGAGATAATCAAGACAAGAAGGACGATCAGGATGCCGAGAAAGTTGCACAATTTGATAAGGGTTTAAATTTGCAAAAATATGAGTGAGCAAATCTTCAGATTTTTTTTCGAGAGTTTTAATTTCACTCGAAACATCGACAGCACCCTGAACTTTAAGATTTTTTAAGCGATCAATTTGCTGATCGAGTTCTTCGAGCGGTCGTTCAAATTCAAGATAACGACGTTTCTTAACCGCGGAATTTTGAACAGGAGTATCCAAGCGCCTAGTTTTAATAAGTCGCCAAAAATTTGCAAAGCATTATGCGAAGAATTCTTCAGCCTGCTTTAAGGCTTCTTTTTCCTTAGACAAATTCAACCAAAGAATCTGCTTCGAAGGTGCGCAAAATTTTCTAAGCCAGGTCCATTGACGCTTCGCGAGATGTCGAGTGTCTCGCTTCCAAATTTCAATCGCCTTTTCATGGGTCATCTCTTGATTAAAAACACTGAGCATCTGACGAACACCGATGGCTTTAAGAACATGGTTCGTCGCTAAAATTTGATTTTGCGTGAGCATCTCTTGAATTTTTTTTATCTCATCGAGAGCTCCACGTTCGATCATTTGATCAACCCGTTGATTTAAAACTTCATAGAGCTCGGCGCGATCTCTCTCAACAACGATCATTTTAAAAGGATGCAGCGGCTCGCCCTGAAAAGGAGTTCCTTTTTTCCTATCGGCGTCGAGTCCGTAAAGTGCAGCGCCTAAATAGAGGCCTGTACCTACCCAAATAGCGTTCAAAGAAAAGGCAGATGCCGATAATCTAGAAAATTCTCCAGCTGAAATTGGCTCAGCAAGAGAACGATTCGCTAAAAAGTGGTGAGCAACCTTGGAAGATTCAGGTTGATTGCTAACGATCGGAATTTCTTTATACATCTGAAAAGCATCGGCGTTAACGATTTCAACTTTTCGTTTAACGGCGAGATCTTCTGCAAATTTGGATTTTCCGCAGCCTGTAGGACCCGTGACTACAAAAGTTAAATTCATACGACTCGCTGAAACATTTTTTCAAGATCTTTAATTTGCAGTCGTACAAAAGTGGGCCGACCGTGCGGGCAATGCCCCAGCGCATCTTCGGACTGAAAATCTTTGAGGAGTCTATCGATTTCGGCCGTGTCGATTCGATCGTGGGCGCGAACCGCTGAATGACAGGCCATACTGGCTAATACATCTCGGATGACTGTTTCTTTTCCACGCGAAGTAGATTCAGAAATTTTGGAGAGCACTTCTGAGTGTCCGCGTTTTAAAATGGCTGGAGCTGCGACAAGTTGAATCGATTGCATCTGATTTTTATTTTCACCCGCCTTGCTCCATTGTCGAATTTCAAAGCCCAGCTTTTCAAGAAGTTCTTCGTGCTCCAGTAAATTCTCTGCTCCAGAAAACGGAATAGGCTGAGGAAACAAAAGCCGCTGCGACGGAATTTTTTCTAATTTCGAAAAATCCGCTAAGAGTCTCTCGTATAAAATTCTTTCATGCAGTGCATGCTGATCGAAAATATAAAGCTCTGAATTTTTTCGGACAAGTAAGTATGTGTCATCTAGAACATCTATAAATTCAAATTCAGATTTATGCTCAAATAAGACTGCTGATTTTTCTTCCGCATTTTCAGCAAGTGATTCCCGTTGGCCCGCGAGAGGTTGGGAGCCCGAGGACGTCCCTGGCCGAAGGTCCCAAAGTCGGGAGGATCGATTTGGATCAGTTTCTAAAGATGGAGAAGAAAAGACTTCAGGTTCTTTTAATGAAACTTCAGATTTTGTGTTTTGGATTTCTAAATGCTCCGATCGCAATGCTTCTGTAATATTTTTTGAAATAAATGAGAACAAAGTGTCTGCCTGCAAAAATCGCACTTCGGTTTTCATGGGATGAACATTCACATCGAAAAGTTTAGGCGAGCCTTCCAGAAATATCACAGCAGCGATATCGCGAGTAAATAAAGTGAATCCCTCAAAGGCTCTTTTCACAGCAAATTCCAAACGTGAATCTTTAAAGGGCCGTCTATTTAAAAATAAATGAATTCCCGCTCGAACTTTTTGCTGAAAGCGCGGGCGCAAAATGACGGCCTGCATTTTCCAATCAGCGGACTGGGCATTCACTTGAAGCCAATGATCTTTTTCAGAGTCTCCAAAAAACCAAATCACCCGATCTAAAAAACTTTCTGAGTGAGTGGAGTGTTCTCGCTCTGTTTCTAAATCTTTGATGGAAAAAGAAAATTCGGGATAAGCGAGAGAGTATTTTTTAAATACTGAAAGCAATTGCATCGCCTCGCCTCTTTCGGATTTCATAAATTTCAACCGCGCTGGATGAGCCGAAAATAAATCGCGCATCTGAACCTTTGTTCCAATGCGTTTATCTGCGGCTTCACTTTTTTTCTTTGCTCCAAAGGCGACTCGTCCTCTGCTGCCTCGTTTTTCTTTTTCGCACGATGTCCAGATTTCAAGATCAGCCATGGCTGAAATGGATGATAATGCCTCGCCCCGAAAACCAAAGGTCTGAAGTTTTTCGAAATCGTCAAATTGTGAAATTTTACTCGTCGCATGGGCCTCAAAAGCGAGCATGAGCTCTTCTTCAGAGATACCTTTTCCATTGTCTTCTACGCTTAAAGACTTCAATCCGCCGTTTTCATAAGTGATATCGATTTGCGACGCTCCTGCATCAAGCGCATTTTCAATGAGCTCTTTAAGTACAGAGGCCGGCCGCTCGATCACTTCGCCTGCTGCAATTTGATGGACAAGATGAGGCGAAAGTTTTCGAATCATGGTAGTTTTGGTCTTACTCAAAATGACAACGGAAGATCAAACTTTATACGAAGTCTCCCGCAAAAACTCATCAGGGGTGGATCAGGGAATAGTGGTGATAGGAATTCACACCATCCTCGGCGAGCTTTTGCTCGAAAAGCTTGAAAAAAATCCAAGTGTCACAAGCTATCACGCCGTCGATTTGCATGCGCCTGGACGAGCTTACTCCAAAAAGTTTAAGAAATTACATTTCATCAAACTGGATCTGATTGATCCGGGAGCAGACGCTCGACTTGCTAAAAAGTTGGAAGAGATCGGCGCCAGTTTAGTTGTGCATACCGCGCTTAAAAACAATCCGAGTTTGAATTGGGTTCAGGCGCATGAGCTTGAAGTCATCGGCACTTTAAATATTGTAAGTGCCTGTAAAGCCGCTCAGGTAAAAAAGCTCGTTTTTTGTTCGACGACGGCGGTCTATGGAGCGTCTCCTAAAAATCCTAATTATATAGACGAGACGCATCCGCTCGCTGCACACCCTGAAGCGCATTTCATTCGCGATAAAGTTGAAGCCGAAAAACAAATCGCTCAAGTTCGAAAAGAAGCTCCCGAAATTTCTCTGAGTGTCTTGAGATTCGCTTTGATTCTCGGACCTAAGAGCAAAAATTATTTTACCGAATTATTTCGCAGGCCGATTGTTCCGACTTTGCTTGGCTATGATCCGCTGATGCAGTTTGTGCATGAAAAAGACGCAGGCAACGCGCTCGAAACCGCCGTGATGAAAAATCATCCCGGAATTTTTAATATCACAGGTCACGGAGTGATCCCTTTAAGTTATGCACTTCGCGAGGCCGGAAAATTTTCTTTGCCTGTGGCTTCTTTTTTGGCTTATCCGCTCGTTCAAGTTTTATGGAATTTGCAATTAGTCTCTGTGCCTGGAAAACTTTTAGATTATTTTCGCTATCTCTGGGTAACGGACGGAGAAAAAGCGAAGCGTGAAATGAATTTTGTTCCTACTTATTCATCGAAAGAAGCTTTTTTAGATTTTGCTAAGTCTCAAAGGCTTCAGGAGTTTCAATAATGTCGGCAAAAAAAGAAATCCCCAACAAAGAAGTTTTTTCAGCTCAACGATTGCTCAAACAACTGTCGGATGAACTCGATTCTTATTTTAACAACCCCGAAAGTTTTGATCGAAAACGATTAGAAAAGATGGCAGTTGAATTCATCGAAGAATTAAAGCTTATCTCTTCGAACATTCCATCCTTGAATATTCCTTCGCTCAAAAATTTATCTGAATCGGCTTCGCCTGGAAAAATTTGGGAAATCATTGGCAAGGTTCGCCGCGTTTTACAAAGCGATGAAGTCGATGAATACGGATGCGATCGACAATTCGAAATGGCGATTAAGCCTTTTTTTGATTTTTTGTTTCAAAAATATTTTAGAGTAAGCGTTCAAGGTATCGAAAATATTCCTTCTACCGGTCGAGCTCTACTCGTCGCCAATCATTCGGGCGTCTTGCCTTACGATGCCGCGATGATGAAGGTCGCTATTTACAATGAGCATGCTCAAAAAAGAGAACTTAGATTTTTGGTCGACGATTTTGTTTTTCATTTTCCATTTATGGGCGTGATGATGAATCGCATCGGTGGCATTCGCGCCTGCCCGGAGAATGCAGAACGATTGCTCAACCAAGGCGAACTCGTCTCCGTTTTTCCTGAAGGCATCAAAGGAATTTCAAAACCTTTTACGGAGAGATACAAACTGCAAAGATTTGGTCGAGGGGGTGCCATTCGATTGGCGCTTAATACTCAAGCTCCGATTGTTCCAGTCGCGATTGTTGGAGCCGAAGAAATTCATCCACTCCTTTATAAATCTTCTGTTCTCGCTCGCCCGCTTGGTCTTCCTTTCATTCCCATTACTCCGACTTTTCCTTTTTTGGGACCACTCGGCGCGATTCCACTTCCCACAAAATGGACGATGGTCTTTGGAAAACCAATTCCGTTTGATCAGTATTCCGAAAAAGATCGTCACAACGGAATTCTGATTAATCGCGAAAACGAAAAGCTTCGCGAGCAAATTCAGGAAATGGTTTTTGATGTATTGAAAGACAGAAAATCTGTTTTCTTTGGATAAAAAATCATCCGCCAATTAAAGCAGATAATTTTTCGGTCAGGCCTATGACTTCGAAGCCAAATAATATCTCCGCGACGCGGAACAAAACCTGATTCTAGCCGGCTTCTTTAGCAAGAGAACTGCCCCTTTTCATCCCCCCATCGCCCTATAAACTTGATTTAAAGCCGCTTTAAGGTCATTTTTGCTGGCATAGGTTTTGCAGTCTTTAAGAGAGGGATAGGTGGCTTGGCTTTGAAAACACGATACTACATTTTTTCTGTCGTCATTTTTTTAAGTTTTGTCGCGAACTTAAGTGCTCAGTCCATCCTTAATCAAAGAGAAGAGAATGCGCAGACCGCAGCAGAAATTATTTTAAATTCTGAATTGCCCGCTGTTATTTTACCGGCGTTTTCAACTTACCTCGCGGATGTCTCAGCTAAAGACATCGATAAAAAAGTTTTGAAAAAAGGAATTCGTGAATTTGGAAAAGAAAATTCCATTCAACCGATTTATTTATCTCGAAAAGAATATGACGGTATAAGAGGATTTATAGATCGAAGAAGTCTAAGAAATAGTGAGATCGCAGAAGTCAACATTGAATTACTTCGAGAGTCCGTAAAAAGTAATCTTCCCACCCAGTTCAAACAAATTTTAAGCACTATAGAAAATCGAGAATCTTCTGCCTACACTTTCGAAATTCTATCTCTCTCGAGACAAATGAAAAACAGGTCAGGCTCTCAAGAATTTTCGAATGCCCTAAGCCGATCGGTGATTCTCTATTTAGATAAAAATACGGTTGAATTCGAACAAATTTGGCAATTGAATCCTAGCCTTCAAAATGTTTTTTTTGATCTTTGGCCTACAGATCTAGAAAGTGATCGAGGCGAAGCAGGACTCACCAACTCTCTTCTTATCTTTCGCAACTATTTAAAATTCGCGGCTGAACGCAGTCAAAAAAATCCTGACCAGCAAACTACTGAAAAAATAGTCAGCAAAATTCAAATACATTTTCAATCCATTTTAGAAAATGATTTTCAAACTCCAGAATCGCAGTATGAACTGAATGAAACCCTTAAATCCTTTGATTGGTTTAGGCAACAAGCCAAGAATGATCTGGATCGCTATCCAGAAATTTTAGCCGACAGTGAAAAAATTAAAAAACTAGCAGAGGGTTTTCCTAATCCTCATGAAGGAAGAGTGCATCTTGTTGTAAATCCTCAAGATCTTAAGTCGTTCTGCATTAAAAATTTTAGTGACAGCGACTCGTCTGGTTATTGTGTGGGCCTTGATTATATGAATACAGCGATGCTGGCTCATGTTCAATTTGTGCCCGCCGAAAAAAGAGATGACTTTAAAACTATTGAGCAAAAATTAAGTCGAGCATTTCAAACGAATGAATCTCAAAAACCTGCAGAAACAATCTCTATTTACGGATATGCGTCTCGAAAAGAATTTTTGGATGCGATGAAATCTCTCAGCTCAACAAACGACAAAAATTATGGGCCTTACGAAGAAGCGATAAAAAAAATTCAAAAGAAATGGGGTCTTACCCAAGAGCTCTATCCAAACAATCAAACTTTAGGCGGCAGAGATGGAGATTTTAATGGGATCTATTTCACTCCCCCTGCTTTGAAAAGACATGCGCTTTATATAAAAAAGATGTTGGACGAATCGCTTCCTATTCATACAACCATAAAATCAACCAACGAAACGAGTGCGTTCAATTTTCATCGCATCAGTATTATTGGATATCGCCTACCTCAAGATTCCGAAGTGCCTGATTTATTTTATGTGATGGATTCAAATCTACCTGGCATCTATTCGGAGCTCGCTTTCAATCCGTTTTCTGATCGCAAAAATTGGGGTCAGATAACCTATAATCGCATGTACGATGAGCCAGTAGCTTTTATGAAGACGATGACTTATCAAAACAGAGATGGATTAAATGAATTGGGCTATACTGGTAAATTCAAATTCATTGATTATTCTTTTCAGAATCAAGGTTCCGGCCCTTCACATTGCGAAGACTCCAATGAATCTCAAAACGTAAAAAACTTAGATTTAAGTTCGATCTTTGATTCAGCTCCCCGCTAAGGAAAAACAAGACTTGCAAATGGCGAGTGCCAGAGTCGAAACAGCGCAGTCGTTATCCATCCACCTAAAACGAAGCTAAAAAAAATAGTCATCACCAAATAAACGCTGCCAAAAGAAAAAGAAATGATTCGATCGTAGCGGCCTGGATTTTTTCTCCACAAAGTACGTGTGAGCAAATAAACAGGACTCAGCCACCGCATATAAGCCAGAGGTTCGCTAAACGCAAACCAACTGAGCCAAGCAAAGATAACCATCATGCTGAGAGAGCAGAAAAATAAAACGTCTGCGGGAAGCACCATCCAAAAAGTCTAACAAAATAAATCTCGAATGTTTATCAGAAGCTCGATTATCTTATCTAAGATGTCGAAAGTTTTTTACGAACCAAAAGCGCCTTGGATCCAGCAATCTCATCTAGCAAATTTCATGAAATCTTTAGGAATCGCTAAGGTGGAGGATTTGATTCAGCGATCCCAAAAAGATCCCGTTTGGTTTTGGGAAAAAGCCCTTAAAGATATTGGCATTGAATTTACAAAGCCCTACTCCAAGCTTTTAGCGGCCGATCTGCCTTGGCCAAAATGGGTCGAAGGTGCGGAGATGTCCATTGTCGATCACTGCATCGATCGACATCTCAAAAATGACGCCACGAACTTTGGAAAAAAACCAGCGCTGATTTTTGAAGGCGACGAGCCCGGCAGCACGGCCATCTGGACATTTGAAGATCTTGCTCGTGAATCGAGTTATATCGCCGAGGAACTTCGCGCGTCTGGGGCAAAGGTAGGAGATCGCGCCGCCCTCTTGATGCCGATGAGTTTAGAAATGGTCGCAAGCTTCTTTGGAATTTTGCGCGCTGGCTTAACGGTGATTCCTATTTTTTCAGGTTATGGAGGCGAAGCCATCGCCTCTCGCCTTCAAGATGGCGAAGCTAAATTTATTTTTGTTCAAGAGAAAACGCTTCGGCGAGGAAAAGAAATTCCCGTTCGAAAAACCTTAGAATCGATTTTGGGCGAGTGTCCTTCGGTGAAAAAAGTTTTCATCTTAAAACGCGAAGATTTTTTGCGCGGACATCGCGATGTGATTCCTTTTAAATCTCTTTCTCGTCCCGCGGAGTCTGAATGTTTATTATTGTATACTTCGGGCACTACCGGAAAACCTAAAGCCTGTGTTCACACTCCTTTTGGGGTGCTCGCGACGACAGGCAAAGAGCTTCGATATACTTTTGACGTTAAAACTTCGGATAAGTTTTTTTGGTATACCGATATCGGCTGGATGATGGGGCCTTGGGAAATTTTGGGCGTTTTGCAATTTGGTGCGACCGTCGTTTTGTTTGAAGGAGTTCCAGATTATCCAGACACAGATCGACTTTGGAAAATTATTCATCAACATGAAGTGACGCATTTAGGAATTTCGCCGACGGCCATCCGAGTGCTTAAAAAATCTGAATCCGAATTCTTGAAAAGAAATCCTTTAAATTCGCTGAGGATTTTAGGTTCGACAGGTGAACCTTGGGATGAAGAATCTTGGATATGGTTTTTTGAAAAAATAGGTCAAAGCCGATGTCCGATTATGAATATTTCGGGCGGAACGGAGATCATGGGATGCCTCTTGATGCCGCATCCTTTCTCGAAATTAAAACCGGCGAGTTTATCTGGTCCGGGCCTTGGCGTGAACGCTCAAGTTTTTTCGGAAGATGCAAAGCCCATAAAGCAAGGCTTAGGTCATCTGGTTTGTCTCTCGCCTCTTCCTTCGATGACCAAAGGATTTTTAAATTCGAAAGAAAAATATCTAGCTACTTATTTTGAAAAATTCGGAGAAAAAATTTGGTATCACGGCGATTGGGCCTTCATTGACGAGGATGGGTTCTGGTTTTTGCGTGGCCGAAGCGATGATACAATTAAAATTGCAGGTAAACGCGTCGGCCCCAACGAATTTGAAAGTTTTTTAATGGAAGACGCGCGTGTTGCCGAAGTCGCTGCGATCGGACTTCCACACGAAATCAAAGGCGAAACTGTTTCTTGCTACGTGGTTCTTAAAAATCCTGAAGCCACACTCTCTTACGAAAAAATTCGAGAAGAACTTTTAAAGCTCGCGACTCAGAAGATGGGCAAAGCTTTAGCTCCAGAAAAAATATTTTTTGTAGATGCTCTTCCTAAAACAAGATCGGGAAAAATTTTACGCGGATTGATTCGTAAACTTATCTTGAATGAAAAACTCGATGACTCCGCAGTCGAAAATCCAACGAGCTTAGAAGCCATTCGAAAAGCTCATTGATTTTTAGTGGACTGATTTATTGGTATGTCAGTTGGCCAGTGTAAAGAAGAGTGTCTTGAAGAAACGGAGCTTCGCCGCCAGGGGTGTTGGAAACAAATCGAATTTTAAATCCAACCGCTACCCAGTTATTGGGAAGAATAACTTGCTTGCTGCCTCCAATCGCAGAGCCTGATTGGCCAATAGAATTGAAAGGCTTTCGTTGAATTTGCAAATGGGTAACCTTGCCGCGGCGAAGACGAACACCTAGACCCGAAAGTAAAGTGGCCGAATTCGAAGTTAAAAATTGCTGAGTGTTAGAAAGGTCTTCACCTTGAGCTGAAAAGACTCGAGTCGTTGGACTGAATCCGCCCGTAGAGGGATCATATTCGCGCGCGATAATTCCCAGTCGAATACTCACGGCAGCTCCGGCGGTGTCTTGCGCCGAAATTCCAATGCCGGTGATCACGGTGTTAACAATTTGCTTATCACTCGTAAGATTAGGTTCGATCAAAACATTGTACTGGTTGAGATCCAAGATGCGACTCACTTGCACCAAAGTATTGGGATCACTTGCGCTCGGATCAAAAGCAATGGGAATTCCATCTTGGGCTTTGAGATAAAGAGTTCTTCCCGAGGGAAGATTCACTGTAGATCTTTCAATGACTGAATCGGACTCAACTCCTCCACAGCTTAGAAGCAAAAGCATGGCGCTTAAAGGAGCCGAAAATCTGAAAATGTACGAAATGCCATGCATACCACTCATTCTTGCAAGACTGATGCCTGGTTAAATTGACGATTTCGTTGGTATTTAGCTGAAAACTACGCAAAATTTGCGTAGCTTACTCCCATATGAAATCTGAATCCGATTGGTTCCATTTAGTCGACCTTGCTGCTGACCCGATTAGCTACGAGCAAATTCAAACGAAAAAAGTAAAAGTGGTCTGTACCATTGGACCGAGCTCAGAAAGCCCAGAGATGATTCGCTCGTTGATTCGAAATGGAATGGATGTCGCGCGCTTGAATTTTTCGCACGGAAATCCTGCGGATCACAGTCGACGTTTAAACGTGCTTCGGCAGTCTGCAAAAAAAGAGGGAAAGTACCTCGGCATTTTACAAGATATTCAAGGTCCTAAAATTCGAGTGGGAAGATTTAAGAATCAGCAGATCATGTTGAAAAAGGGCCAAAAATTTACGATTTCAACTCGGGAATTTTTAGGAGATGAAAATTCTGTCTCCTGTACTTACAAGCAACTGCACAAAGATATCAAAGTGGGACATCGAATTTTGCTCGATGACGGCCTACTTTTTTTGATCGTCGAGAAAGTGAAAGGCCAAGATATTTTTACGCGAGTCATTTTTGGTGGACCACTCAAAAATAATAAAGGAATGAATCTTCCGGATACACGAGTGAAAATTTCGTGTTTGACCATTAAAGATAAAGGCGATTTGAAATTTGGTTTAAAAAACGGCGTTGATTTTGTGGCCTTAAGCTTTGTGCAATCGGCAGCCGATATTGTTGCCGCAAAAAAACTTATCCACGATACAATTGGAAAATCAGCTCGAGCTCCGCTCATCATCGCCAAAATTGAAAGTGCACTCGCCGTCAACGATGTTGAAAATATTTTAAAAGTAACCGATGGAATTATGATCGCTCGCGGAGATCTTGGCGTTGAATGTCCGATGGAGCAAGTTCCTGGACTTCAAAAGCAAATTATTCGCGCGGCGAATAAACAGGGAAAATTTGTCATCACTGCGACTCAAATGCTCGAGAGCATGACGAATAAACCTCGACCTACTCGAGCGGAAGCTTCGGATGTAGCGAACGCCGTTCTTGATGGAACGGATGCCGTGATGCTCTCAGCCGAAACAGCTTCGGGAGATTTTCCGCTCGAGTCGGTGAAAACGATGAGCCGAATTATTGTGCGCACCGAATCTTATCTCTTTCAACTTTCGGATATTCAAGAGCATCGTTTGCAAGATCACACCGAGCAAGTCACCGCGGCCATCACCGCGGCGGCCGTACAAGCGACAAAGTCTCTCGATGTATCGGCGATTTGTGCATTCACACATTCAGGAGCTACGGGTTGCGCCATCTCTCGCGTTCGACCGAATCTGCCGATTTTTGCGCTCACTCCATTTGAAGATATTTGTCGAAGACTCTCGGTGGTATGGGGCGTAATTCCTGCCACCACTAAAGTGATGAAGCATACCGACGAAATGCCTGAGCTTTGCAAACGCGTTTTACAAAAATACAACAGATGGAAATCGAATTCTTTTATTGTGATTTTATCGGGAACTCCTGTCGCAAGACCAGGGACAACAAACCTTTTAAAAATTCACCATATTAAAAACGATTGAACCTTATGCTGAGAATTCCCTGCCGATTTTTTTTCGTTTATCTTTGGTCGCCTCTTCACACGCGAGCCGTTTGGCTGATTGCGAATGGGCCCTGGGGAAAAACGATTCATCAGAGATTCATTGCGATTTTCAAATCAATGTATGGAATTGATTGGCCGGAAACTTCTTCGTTTAAAACTTTAGGTGAGTTTTTTTTAAGAACGGTTCGATTTCAAATAGCTTCGGAAAATTTAGTCAGTCCGATTGAGGGAAAATGTGTCGATGGTCCGGCTTTGATTTTTCGCTCAGACGGAACAGAAGTAAAAAAACTTCATTATGAATGGAAGAATTTTAAAGAGCTCGATTTAAGCCGTTTTCAAAATGGAATGTTTTGGAATTTTTATCTGGCGCCTAAAAATTATCATTGGGTACATGCCGCCTGCGAAGGACGAAATCTTGAAGCTCGCAGGCATCGAGGAAATTTTTTGCCGGTGAACGCTTTAGGTCGATGGCTTTCTCCGCTTTTATTTTCTGAAAATGAGCGGCTGACTTTTAAATGGGAATCCGAAACTTACGGCCAAGTTTTGATGATTTGCGTAGGGGCGATGGCGGTCTCAGGCCTTTACTCCGAAAAAGGCGAAGTTTCTTATGATCATTGGACTAAACTTTCGGATTCTGTGCAAAAAGCCGAGCGACTTTTAGCCTTTAAGCTGGGTTCTTCGGTTTTGCTTTTAATTGAGCGCGCTCCATCTGGTGTAGACAAAAAAACCATGCTACGAGTGGGCGATGCCCTTTATCGAAGCGCGTAATCATTATATTGAAAAAGTTAAATCTCATGCTCTCGTTGGGCAAGATCTCGCCAACTTATGGAGTATCTATGAGGGCAAAACTTCGTTTGTAGACTTGGGTTGCGGCAACGGACATTTTTTAAGCGAATATTTAAAATTGCATCCTGAGATGGCGGGACTGGGAGTCGACAAACGATTCAAACGAATTTTTAAGACCGCCGAGAAGCTTCAGCGAAATGAATCTCTGCAATCGCGAGTGATTTTTTGGGATGTTCCGACCTTCGTTCAAGATTCTCCAGCTGAGTTTTGGGATGAGGTGTGGATGCAGTTTCCGGATCCTTGGCCAAAGGATCGCCATGAAAAACATCGAATGGTGACGAAAGAATTTTTTCAGCAGATCTATAGAATTTTAAAGCCAGGAGGTCGATTTTGTTTTCGTTCGGATTGTCGATCTTATTGGGAATTTTTTCAAATCGAGAACTCAAGGCGAGAATTTTTTCCTATTGTACTGAGTCAAAAAGGCGATTTATTTGAAACAGAGCCTAAAACTTTATTTCAAAGAAGATTTTTACAAGCCGGTGTACCGATTTATTCCCTTCAGCTTCGAAAATAAGTAAACTGAGGCATGTTTGCTTCGATAGCTTTTTTATCTCTCATTTCAGCGCCTTTTTCTTTTGAAGTGAAGCCTGGCTTTTCTCTTGAGCCTGTTGCTGGTTATCAGTTTTCGGATGTGTCAGATAATGCAGCAGTGATGGGCGGAGCGCGATTAAGTTTTTTACAACCCAATCAAAGGGATGCTTTTATTACCGGAGAGCTTGAGTGGATGTCGCAAACTGTTTTTACGGGAAAACAAAAGACACCGATGTATAAATGGACGGCCGGAGGCTCAGTAGCTTTCTACGAAATTTTTAATCCGTATGCTTTTAGAATTTTAGTCGGCGGGGGAATCGAGAGAAGAAGAAATTCCTTTAATCCCGTATTTACCTATCGCGCAGGCCTTGGAAGGTTTTTTTCAGCGCGCTGTGGGATTTTTGCGGATGTCGGTCAGAGATTGATCTCTCGAACTGAAAAAGACTCAGATCCTATCGAAACCAGTCTTTCTGCGATCATTGTTTTTTAATTAGAATTTAAACTGAACGAATAATTGTTTTTGTTTGATTTGAACCATATCCAAAAATCTCTCATCAGCCATCGGAGCTAAAGCTCGAGTTCGATGTTCAAAATAATCAGATTCTTTATTCATTCCAACTGGTGACTCGCCTCTCATTTGAAGTGCAGTGTCGAATTCGCTGACAGAGCTTACAACGCAAGCAACAGCGCGAAGAGAGACGCCTTCATTTTCGGTTGAAGCGCAATCGTTGGCTTTAACTTCCGAAGAAGAAGCGCAAAAATAAAGAGAGCAAAGACTAAAGAAGGTAATAAATTTGTTGGTCCTCATAGATCCTTTCACACAAAAAACTCACTCAGGGTCCTAAATAACGGCTTCGAATCTTGGTCAGAGTTCCGAAGTTGAAGCCTAGAGATGCAATTGCTGTGCCAAGTCATATTGGCCTATAAACCGCTTAAAATAGCCCCCACCGCAAGACTTGCGACTTTGAATCCATAAAACCGGGGCATGAATGCCTCAGGATGGGGTCGGGTTAAAAAGGTGCCAGGTCAGCTCAAGCGAATTGAATAGCTGACCTGGCACCTTTTTAACCCGACCCCCTATGCTGCTACACGTTTGAAAATGGGGGGTGATATTCTGAGGATGATGGTGAGTTCACAACAACAGATGGCGCAGTGGTTTTTAGGACTTCAAAACCATCTCATGAGATCAAGCGAATGGGCTTATTTTCAAAACATCTATAATCAATTTTCGCAAAATCCCAGTGACCTCTCCGCCGTCAGTCAATTTCATAGAGATCTTTGGAATATTAGTTTTGCAGACGACAATGTTCGTAACCATTTTCTTAATGCGGTACGTGAGTATCATCAAAATCAACTTCAGCTTAAGCCTGTCATTTCTAAAATTCCGGTAGATGTAATGGCAAAAGTAAACGCGCTCGAAGAAAAAGGTCACACCCCCGCTTTTGAAATCGCGCCTGAAAAAATTAAAGCCATGCGCGAACATTTTGAAAAACGCCACACCAAAGATCTCAACGGAAATATTTCAGAATACGCTTTGAAAGACTGTATCGAAGCTCCGCACTTTTTAGAAATCGCTAATGATCCAAAAGTTTTGTCCGTGGTTGAAAATTATTTAGGCGTTACACCTACCATCAAAGTCATCGAGGCCTGGTGGTCACATGCAAAAAAAGAGGAAGCTAAAGATGCTCAGCTCTATCATCTAGATTACGACGATTATAAATTTTGTAAGCTTTTTATTTATTTAACCGACGTCAACGAAGATTCTGGCCCTCACGTTTATGTCGAAGGCACTCACACTTGCGAAAAAGTAAAAGACTATGTTTTAAAAAATTCTCATCGAACAGAAGAATTCATGGCGTGGTATTTAAAGAAGCTTCGAAAATCAGATGCCGAGGTTAAGGAATATTTTGGAAAAGAGGGTCAAAAATTGTGCGGACCTGCGGGAACTAACTTCATCGTCGACACTCGAGGTGTCCACAAAGGTCTGCTTCCTAAAAATACTTCGCGACTACTCTGCCAAGTAACTTATGGAATTACTCCACAAGTTCCAGTACCGCCGCCAAGATTAAACAAAGATGAAATTGAAAAATTAAAAATGCCTTCGACATTTCAAAGTATGCCGTATGCTTTTATCAACAGACTTTTTTTGGATTTTGGTGAGAGCTCAGTTCCCCGATATTAATTCTTTAAATAAAAAGCTGCCATCACCGCTCCGGTCTGATTTCTAGCATCCGAGCGAATATCATGTTTGTAAACGAGATCTCCTACGTGGCCATCAAAAAATTTTAAAATATCTTGGGTCGATTGAAACCGCGGATAATCTGTTTTTAAAATTCCGCCGCGATCTTGAAGTTCCTGACTTGAAAGTGGATTATATTCGCATCCAATCGCAATGAGCGCTCCAGGCTTTGCAACACGTACCACTTCACGAGCCACTTTGGCATCGTCTTTGCTGTAAGCAAGCACCCATCCTAAAATAATGACGTCAAAAGAATGATCGGCGTAAGGCATCGAATGCATATCTCCAAGATCGACAAAGGGAGAATACGAAATCAAATCGAGCCCCCGAATATTCTCAGGATGAAAGCCCACCGAAAGCAGATAAAAAATTTCAGCTTCAGATCGGGGGCCTACCGAAAGAACTTTAAGAAAAGGACCTTTCTGTACGACGAGATCCGTTGAGCGTACGACACTGATTAATTGCTCAGGTCGCGAGAGAGCGGCGTCTTTTAAAAGCATTTCGTAATTATGTTCAACGGCATTGTCGATCACTGCTGCATCAAAGCTCTCTAATTTTCTGATACTCTCTTTTGGAATTCTTTTGAGTCTGGCACTCGCCAATCGATTTCTAATCTCTGTGCACTGAAGTAAAATAGTAGGATTTTGAGCAATGCACTGATTAACGATCTCAATATCTTGATCGTCTAAAGTAATTCCTTTGGTTTCATCTACTGACATACATTCCTTTCATAAGGGGTCGGGTCGGAAAGGTGCCAGGTCAGCTCGTACAAATTGAATAGCTGACCTGGCACCTTTTTAACCCGACCCCTACTAAGTAACTCCCACTAAAGTGATTCCATGTTTATCTAAAGTGCGACTCCAGAGTTCGGAGTGTTGGCGCAATTTCTTTTTTGTTAAATCATAAGCGTATTGAACGATTTGTTTTCTCGATTCAAATTCCATCGGATTAAAAAGAAACATCGTCGGATCTGTATCGTCGGGCTCAATCAAAAGTACATCGACTCCTGGATATTCATAACCCATATGGTGAATCGCTTGATGAAGTCGCTGACGAAGATCTAAACGAAGAGTTTGATCGAAGACATACGTAAAACCTTTATCTCGAATTTTTCCTTTTTCATCGAAGACGGTTTTAATTTTGACCGACTCTAAATCATTTCTCACAGGCACCATCGGATTAATCACGATCACCAATTCAGCTTTGGCCGAAGCGCAAATGTCGAGATGGGCCATATCGCCAATTCCACCGTCCACAAAATCTCGATCCTCAATACTTACGGGCTCAAAGAAAATAGGAATCGCACTCGAAGCGGTAATGGCTTTTCCAAAAGAAATATGTTGAAAGCCCGGACGTCCAAAGACGGTGCGACTGCACGCATCTAAATTATAAGAAGGAATATAAAGTTCTTTAGAAAGCTCGGAGAAAAAACTGGGCAGACGGTGATTTTTGAACTGCTTAGAAATCCAATTCTCATAATAGCGCATCGAAAAAAATCCGGCGGGAAGCGCATCTTTAAGCACCCAAAAAAAACTCGGAGCATCTTCGGAATGCTCGATTTTCATATAGAGCCAATAGAAAAGAGTCCAAAGCAGTTTGCCGAAGTCAGTTCCCCAATCGATCAAACTGAATCGATAAATATCGCGTCGCTTAATATGAAAAAATTTTCTGTCTTCTTTAAGAACGGCCTCAACAACTTCTTGAGGCTTCACACCCAAAGCACAGTAAGTAGCGACTAAACTACCCGCTGATGTTCCTACATAGACGTCGTAGTCGACCGATTTTCGACTGAGATGATCGTCCAAGGCGGCAAGCACACCGAAATGAAAAAAAGCTCCAGTGATACCTCCGCCAAGGAGATTTAAACTAACTTTTGGACGTGGCTGATCAATGACCTTCACCTACAACCGTCAACGTTAATTGAAAGATTCGTCCAGGCGAAGCTTTTTGATCGGCTGCTTGAATCAAATCTTTAGCTGACTGCAGATTAAGTGCATTGAGTTCGGCGTTTAAAAATTCAGTGAGTCCGGTTTGCTGAGAATTACAATCTTCTCCACCCACGACTTCCGCTTTAAAAGCCCAGGTAAAATTTAAACTCAGTGGACTCGCTTCACCGACGATATGAGATTCACCGACCACTCGACAATTTGGCGAAGGAGCATTATCCGCTGCTCGATGTCGATCAATACGACCTTCGGATGAAATCGTAATATCTGCTTTTTTGTCATTGATCTTGAGAATAAAACTTCCGTTCTCAATCACTCGCTGAACCAGATCCGTCGATTCACCAGGAGCGTAGCCAATACCTTTAACTAAATTTTCTCGCCCACCCTTGAAAGAGATTTTTGAAATCTTAACGTCGGCGACCTTAAGATCGTAGTTAATTAAACGAATATCTTGCGAAAAAGCTTTGTTGTTTCCACTACCGCCGCCTTCATCCCCACAGCTCGCGCAAAAACTTACAGCTAAAACTCCAACGATTGCTTTGAATTTCATCTTTCTTACCCTTTTCTGGCGTCGATTATTCAACGCCTTTTCTTAAAAATGTTGGAACGTCAAAACTCTCTTCTTCAAACAAAGGAATTCCTCGTCGAGGTCGCGATTGACCAAGCGCTGGAGCAACCGGAGTATCCTGCATCTGAATATTGAGTGGTTGAGTCGCTTCGGCTCGCGCTTCAACTTTGGCCGCAACTGCCGAAGGCGCTGCTGTCTCAAGATCAGTAATCGCTTCAACTTTTTTATTAAATCCAGTCGCAATCACAGTTACTCGGATTTTATCTCCGAGCGTATCATCGATGACACTTCCGAAAATAATATTCGCGTCTTCGTGTGCCGCTTCTTGGACCAAAGTCGCAGCCGCATTCACTTCATAAAGAGTCATCGAAGAAGTTCCGGTGATATTGATCAGGATACCGGTAGCACCTTCGATCGAAACATCTTCGAGAAGTGGAGAAGAAATCGCATTTTGTGCAGCGATCACAGCGCGATTGTCTCCGCGAGCTTCGCCTGTTCCCATAAGTGCCATTCCCATTTCGCTCATCACGGTTCTAACGTCAGCAAAGTCGACGTTGACCATTCCGTGAATATTAATGAGATCGCTAATTCCCTTAACGGCCGAAAGTAAAACTTGATCCACTTTTCTGAATGCATCGAGAAGAGTAAGTTCATTTGAAGCCAAAGTGAGAAGTCTTTGATTTGGAATCGTGATCAAGGTGTCTACGTTCTCACGCATTTGCACCAAACCTTCGTCGGCTTGTCGACGTCGTCGCTTGCCTTCAAAAATAAAAGGTTTGGTCACCACTCCGACAGTTAAAATTCCCATCGACTTGGCAATTTGCGCAATCACAGGAGCTGCGCCCGTACCTGTTCCTCCCCCGAGTCCGCATGTAACGAAAACCATATCGCATCCATCGAGCAATTCAGAAATTTGTTGGGTGTCTCCGAGTGCAGCCTCGCGAGCCACAGCTGGATTCGCACCTGCGCCAAGTCCTTTAGTAAGCGCAGCACCGAGTTGAATGCGATGACCTGCAAGCGTATTTTTTAAAGCTTGCGCATCGGTATTCGCCGCGATGAACTCAACGCCCGTAAGGCCTTCCGAGATCATCGTGTTCACAGCATTACCACCGCCGCCGCCCACGCCGATGACTTTGATTTTTGCTCCTAAATTTTCTGTTTGAATTAATTCAAGTTTCTTTGACATATCCTATTTCCTCCCCAAAAAAATTACTTCATCCCCTATTAGAAAAAATCCCTAAACCATCTTGAGACCTGAGTTTGAAATCGCTTCACACCTTTTTTCTCGTAAAGGTTTGCATAGTACTGAAGCTCCTCAGACTCTTCGAATCCAACTTGCAGCAAACCAGCCAAAGTCGAATAAGCAGGACCTGAAACCATATCGCTGAGTCCACCGAGTCCGACCGGCTTACCAATTCTCACCGGCAATCTGAAAACTCTTTCGGCCGCTTGCATCAAACCTTTAAGATGCGCGACTCCGCCGGTGATCACGACTCCCGAAGGTAGAGCTTCATCGACTCCTTCTTTAGCAAGTTCGTTTCTGACTAAAGTTAAAATTTCATCCGTGCGTGGTTGCAAAATGGTTGCAAGCATTCGGCGCTCAATCATTCGTGGCTCGCATCCCGAAAGTCCGGGGATCTCAATTTTT
>JAFLCD010000011.1 GCA_017302715.1 Deltaproteobacteria bacterium | reverse complement strand
GATTTCTGTAGCTCCCAATCCTCAAAGTCTTTTGATGTTTACGAGCGCCACACTCCTTGGAAAAAAAGTTTTGGCCGTAAATTGCCAATCTTCTCAAACCATTCAATTTATTCTTCCAGATACTTTTGAGCGCTATGAGCCGACTCCAACCTTGTCGTCAGATTTATTGTCATACAATGGAAAATGGGGTTCGGCTTTTTATATGAGACCTCGCCAGACTGTTGGCGGAGAAGACGATCGTATTCAACTGACTTACGATGAAGCCCGTGGATTCGGCATCAATGATTTATTTTTTATGGGTGATGACGATGAAACTTTAGTGACCGCCTCATTTATTACTTCTGGAATTTTTTCTTATCAATTTAAGAACTTTGCGAATGTTTCAAATCTCGTTTGGGATTATATCAATTTTCGAAACGGCCGCGTCGTTAACAACGTCTTTTATCCAGGCACAGGAGAATATGGTTTCAGAGGCTTAGCGGGAGATCAGGACAATAATATTTTTCTCTCTTCTCGCGGGGACAACCAAGTTTATAAAATTCCAGCGGGAACATTGGCGACTTCAAAAGCAACAGATCTTAGAAATACCACTGGATATCCATTCGATGATCGACGTCATATGCTCACGACCACTCCTGATTTTGATTTGACTCCGACTGATACAGATTTTCCGCGCTTAAGTGCTTTGGTATCTGACTGTCCTAAAGAACTACTTCCTTCGACGACTTATACTTGTCATGTAATTACAAATCCTACAGGAAACAATGCCGGTACGAAGACTGCTGCCGATCGAGTTTGGGTTCTGGGAATGGGATCGAATAAAGTTTATCGATTGGTGGTTACAGGCACGACAGCCACGATGACTTCATCGGGATCGGATGTGACTTTAAATAAGGCTCAAAATCTTGTTTGGTATCCTTTTAGTCCAACAAATACAAATCCGTCGCTCGATTTACTTTATATCGCTAACACCATCGGAAATACGATCGAAGTCGTTCGAGCAGAAACTTTAGCTCATGTCACAACCATCAATACAGTTAACCCCTGATTTTGCGATTCGTCGTTTGAGGATCGTTTTAGTTGCACCTCGAATTGCGGCGAATGTGGGCAACATCGCGCGCACCGCAACTTCGCTTGGTGCCGAACTTCATATGGTGGGGCCGTTTGGATTTTTTCCCCAAAAAGAAAAAGATTTAAAGCGAACCTCGGTTGGTTATTTTGATGAGCTTCAACCGATTTATTACAGAGATTTCGAAGATTTTTGGCAGAGATTTGAGCGCTCCGAAAAATCCGAATTTTATTTTGCTACTAAGCGGGGCGAAACCGCTTATTCAGACTACGAATTTGGTAGAGATATTTGTTTAATTTTTGGCAATGAAGAAGAAGGCGTTCCACAAAACTTCTGGGAATTCAAAGGCTTGCCGAAGATTCAGTCTTGTCGAATTCCTACGGTCACAGTACGCTGTTTAAACCTAGCAACCTCGGTGGGGATTATAGGATTTGAAGTTTTCCGCCAATGGGGTAAACAGGGTAGCCCGGATTTAAAGGGCTTATAAGGCTATTAAACGGGGAAGTAAGTACGGATAGGTTGCTAAAAAAATGAAGATTAAATCCCTTCAAATGCAAGGTTTTAAGTCGTTCGGTGATCGCACCGAATTACATTTCAACGAACAAATCGTCGGAGTCGTTGGTCCAAACGGATGTGGAAAAAGTAATATCGTCGATGCGATTCGCTGGGCGATGGGTGAGCAATCCGCCAAAGGTCTTCGCGGCAGCGAAATGATGGACGTTATCTTTAACGGAACATCGAGCCGCAAAAAAGCCAGCTTCGCTGAAGTCTCTCTCGTTTTTGATAATGCTGAAAAATTAGCACCAGCTCCGTATACCGATTGCTCTGAAGTGATGATCACTCGCCGACTTTTTCGTTCGGGCGAAAGTGAATACCTCATCAACAAAGTGGGAGTTCGTCTCAAAGATATTAATGATTTATTTTTAGGTTCGGGTTCTTCAACTCGAGCTTATTCTATTGTCGCTCAAGGAAAAGTAGATCAGATCGTTCTCGCAAAGCCTGAAGATCGTCGGATGTTGCTCGAAGAAGCAGCGGGCGTTGCCAAATATAAAGTTCGAAAATCAGCGGCTGAGAGAAAAATGGAAGCCACCAAACTTAATTTGGAGCGAGTGGCGGATATCGTTCAAGAGCTTGAAAGATCAGCTCGGCATCTTGAGCGCCAAGTAGGTCGCGCCGAACAGTTTAGAAAAATTCAAACCGAACTTCGTAAGCTAGATGAGCAAATCATAGCGGCGAAAGTTACTCAACTCGATCGTTTAGCTTCCAAAAACGCGGAATCTCGAGCGACGAGTTCCGCAGATTTTGAAAGTGTTTCGACCCAACTGTCTCAACTTGAAGCTGAAATTGAAAAGTTTCGCTTAGAAGCTCTTCATCAAGAAAAACTTTCCTCTTCGGATTACGAGAGTTTGATATCTTTAAAAGAGAGATTTTTAAATTCTGACAAAGAAAAAGAATTGAGCCAGCAGCGGATTGCTAGCCTCAAACATCAAGTGGCTGAACGCGAAAAAGATATTGAGCGCATTCGTTCTAAAGAAGTCGAAAATGAATCCGCAATGAATCAGGTCATTGTCGATCGCGAGCGATTGCAGACTGAGCGGGATTCTAAAAAATCCGAGCTTGATACTTTAAAATCTACTCTTACTTCGGCTGAAGAAAAAATTAAGTCGCTCGATATTGAAAATATTCAGCTTCAGAAAAAACTCGACGAGCAAAAGACGATTTTTGCAAAAGAAAGTCAAAAGCGAGAAATTTATTTAAGTGAGCGCGTCACTCTTGAGCTTCGCCGTGTCGAGATTGAACAAGAGAAAGAAAATCTCGAGAGAGAATTTTTAAGATTTACAATTCTGGAGTCTCAAAAAAAAACAGAGCATGCAGAACTCTCTACTCAAATTCAGAATTTAGAAACAGAGTGGAAGAACCTTCAAGAAAAACATGCTGAGCTTATTCGTTCGCAAACTGCTTTTTTTGAAGAACGATCTCAAGCTCAAGAACTTTTAAGCCAGTGTGAATCTGAGATTAAGAGTCTTCAGACTTTAGAGGATCACGAAGTAGGTTATGATCTTGGTGCGCTTGAGCACCGTAAATTAACGGGCGAGCCACTCTTGATGGACAGCGTTCGATTTAAGACTGGCTCCGAAAAAATGGCTGAAGCTTTCTTTTCAGAATTTGGTCAATGTTTTACCAAGGGTTCTTCGACAGAAGAAGTTGGCGCTCGATGGTCTTATTTATTTGCTTCGAGCAAATCATCCGCATTGTCGAATTCGCTTCTAAATTATGTAGAGGGAAGTACTACTGAAGAAATCGCGGCAATTCTTTCAACGGTAGCCGTCGTTGATTCACTTTCTTCAAATCCTGTTTCGCATGCTGAGATCACCCCAAAAGGTGAATTTCGCTTAGCGATTTCGAGCCAGCTTTTTTTACAGAGCCAAGGCCAAGTTTTAGCAAAAGAGAG
This sequence comes from Deltaproteobacteria bacterium, assembly GCA_017302715.1. Classification (GTDB taxonomy): domain Bacteria; phylum Bdellovibrionota; class UBA2394; order UBA2394; family UBA2394; genus JAFLCD01. The sequence continues at coordinate 73,899 of JAFLCD010000011.1, read as the reverse complement.
CCCCTTTGGACGCCGCTCTGAACTTGCTAAATTTGAAGCCGAAAAAATTGAGCTTTCATCCAAAGTAGATCAGCTCGATGAAAAAATTGCCGAGCTTAAGACGATTCAAGAAGACACCTCTCGGCAAATGGGTGTTTTGCACAGCCAGATTAAAGAGCAAAGTCTTCAGCTATCGAAATCTCAAATTGAGATTTCAAAAGTTCAATCACAATTTGAGCTCGTTAAATCGCAAATCCAATCTTCAGATGTGGAGATGCAAGAGATCGATCAAAAGTTACTGGAGCTCGGCGAAAAAATTCAAAAGGCTTCTGGATTTGCTATCGAAGCTGAGCTTGAGCAAAGTCAGTTTCAATTGGCTGAGCAGTTGCAACTTGCGCGCGAGCAAAAGTCTTTATTGGATTCTCGATGGATCGAAGAGAGAATTTCATTTGGAGCGGTTGAAGAGCGATTAGAGAGATTGATTCAGCAAAGCTCTAAGGCTGAGATGACTCAATCCGAGTACAGCCATAATCAAAATATTTACAAATCTGATATCGAAAGTTGGACCTCTGAGATTGCTAAAGAAGAAGGTCGTATTCAAAGCTTCTTGGCGACAAAAGAGAGCGATGAAACAGAAATTTCAAGTATCGAAAGACGTTTGGCTGAAAATAAACAGAGCTTGAATTCTATTCGCTCACAAGTGGAGCAATCTGAAGTTTCTCGTAAAGATGTTCAGAAATCTAAAGATAGTCTTCAGGCAAGTGTTCAAGAATTAGAGCTTGAGCATCAACGACTGAAGTTTGAAGTCGAAGAGCTCTCTCAAATTGTAAACGAGAGATATCATATCAGCTTACAAGATGTGCTTGCTCAAGTGACCGAAGCCGATCTCGAAAAATTAGAAGATCAAACAGTGCTTCAAGCTTACGAAGTTGAAGCTAAAGAATTACGCGAGAAACTAGAGAAGTTTGGTGAAGTGAACTTATTGGCTCTCACCGAATTTGAAGAGATCACTCAACGTCTGCAGTTTATGAATAAGCAGAGAGAAGATCTTCTTCAGACTCTTGATTCGCTTCAAAGTATTATCGATCGTATTAATAAAATTACAGAATTTAGGTTTCGAGAAACTTTCAAAGCGATTAATCATAATTTTCAAATTTTATTTCCAAAACTTTTTGGAGGCGGCCGAGCTTATATGTCGCTTACCAATGAGCAAGACCTGTTAGAAACAGGAATCGAAATTTTTGCTGAACCTCCTGGTAAGAAGGTTCAGACGATGTCGTTGTTAAGTGGGGGAGAGAAGGCGATGACAAGTATTAGCCTCATTTTCTCTCTCTTCGCTTACCGACCTTCTTCTTTCTGTATTCTCGACGAAGTCGACGCGCCTTTGGATGAGATCAATACCGTTCGCTACAACGGTATTATCGAAGAGATGGCATCACTTTCTCAGTTCATCGTGATTACTCACAATAAACGAACGATGGAAGTCGCTGACACACTCTTTGGTGTGACGATGCAGGAGCCCGGCGTTTCTCAACTCGTCGGCGTTCAACTCAACGAAGCGAAAGCCTTCGTTGGATCCTCGCCTGCTGCATAATTTTTTGTTAACCCTTCAGAATGATGTCGATAGAAATTTTCTTTGCTCTCTTTGCGTTGGTTCTGACGATTGCGGTTGGATTTGTTTTGTGGAAATTAAAAAAATCCATGCAGGTGCCTCCTGCTTCTAGACCCTCTACCTTTCAGCTCGAAGTTCCCATAGAAGAAATAGAAACTGCTTCTACCAAACGTTTTGCAAAGGCTTTAACGAGTTGGATTCCTCTTTTAAAATCTAAATCTAAAGACAAACAAAAGTGGGAAGAAGTATTGATTGGCTCGGATATGGGGCCTCGATTGACTTCAGAACTTATTAAACAGATCGATTCAGAAGAAAATCCAGAGCTCTACTTAAAAAATCGTTTAGAAAATATTCTTCAAGGCTCTGAAAGATCTTCTGACTCTTGGAAAACCAAAAAGCCGTGGGTGATTTTTATCGTGGGAGTGAATGGAGTTGGAAAAACTACGACGATTGTGAAATTGGCTCATTACTTTAAAAAGCAAAGCTTAAAAGTGGGGGTAGTCGGCGCGGATACCTTTAGAAAAGCGGCTGTGGAGCAGCTCGAAAGAGGTTGTCAGAGAATCGATATTCCATTTTTCACTTTGAAAGGCGCAGAAAATTCTGAGGGCGCTGATCCTTCGGCTGTTGTTTTTGATGGTCTCAAAAAATTTCAAGCGATGGATATCATTTTAGTAGATACGAGTGGTCGACTTCATAACAAAAAAAATCTGATGGAAGAATTATTGAAGATGAAGAGAGTGTCGGCCAAATCTTTAGAAGGCTCTCCTCATGATATTTGGATGGTGATCGACGCGACCTTAGGACAAAACGCGGTTCAGCAAGGGCGTAGTTTTCATGAAACTCTTGGCTTAACAGGTTTGGTTGCCACAAAAATGGACGGTTTAAGTCGAGGTGGAACGCTCTTTCAGGTCTATCATGAACTCAAAATTCCTATTATTTTCATGGGTTTTGGCGAAAAAGAGAGTGATTTAGAGGAGTTTCGCGCTAAAAACTTTGTTGAGGAATTATTTGACCTAAAAGCCCCGAATTCTTAGTCTTAAAGCCTTAAGACCCCAATTTATGGGGTTTGGTTAGTTTTAGAATAAGAATATTATAAGGAGAAAAACATGGCAGAGAGTTTAGTTGTTCAATCGAAAGTTCGAGAAATGTTCAAAGAGTTGGATTGCAATACTGGTAGCGATGCCGTTGAACAACTCAATAAAGAAGTTGAGCGAATCATTCGCCGAGCTGTTGAGCGAACCAAAGAAAATGGTCGTAAGACTGTTAAAGCCGCTGATATCTAAAAATTAGCGTCTCAGAATTTAAAAATAAAAAAGCCGCTCATAGAGCGGCTTTTTTATGTCTGTCTTCTTACAGAAAACTATAGAGACAGAAGAACTACTATTTTTTCTTTTTCTTAGTAGCTTTTTTCTTCTTGCCTTTTTTCTTAGCGGCCATGTTATTTCCTTTCGCGCATATCATATTTCTATGCGACTCTTCGTCGATTGAAAAATATCGTTCAAGATAATTCCTGAACGACTTCACCGAGAACTATATGCTCTCATCTTTATTTTAAGAAAATATTACATGGATGCAACATTAATTTGCTTTTTATGAAAAATTTTTGCAAATTGCAGAAATTTTTAGCGCCGAAGAGGAAAACGAACTTCTGATTGAGTGATTCTTGGCTCCGTGAGCACCGGAGTAGAATTTAAAAGATGCATAGTCTGTCGCAATTGATATGGAAGTTTTTGATCGATGCTTCGATTGTGAGATTGAATATTTGTTCCATCCGAGAGAAAAAAAACAAATTCTCCATCTTTTGAGCGCGAAACAGATTGAATTTCTGGAATCTGAATTCTTTTGTCTTCGATCTGAACGCTTTGATCTGCATCGTGAGTTTCAAGATTTTTAATTTCCTGCAGATTATTGAATAAAACGCCATTAACAGCCACTAGAGCCACTACAGCGGCAATTTTAATTCCAATAACTTTTAATTTTTTGATCGAATCTACTTTTGATTCTCTTATTTTTTCTAAGCGTTCTACTGTAGATTTTTTTGCCTTTGTTGAGATCGCAACACCTTCAGGCAAAACAGAGAGAACAAATTTTTCGAGTTCTTGTTTTGTACTTTTTGGAACATTTGTAAATTCTAGTCCCAATCCACCTTCTGCGACGCGGCAAACGCGAGCATTGAGCTTAAATGTTTTATTTTCTGTCCCTTGAGGAATTGAAAATTCAATTGGAATCATTGTTCCCATGGGTGCTTTTCGATCTGTTTTTACAAAAAGACCGCCCATCGAAATATTTTCAATATATTGTCGCGCAAATTGAGCTTCATTATTGAATTTCAGTTCAAATTTCTTTTCGGCGATATCAACACGAGTAAATTCTCTTTTATCACTGCCGATCTCTTGAGCTGTGCGAATAAGAGGAAGTCCTTCTGCCTGTTCAATCGCAGGCAGATTTTCTTCATCCAAAAGTTCCCCAATATCTTTTTCAAAAGTAGTTTTCATGGTGCGTTACTCGAGATTCTCCAAGTGCGATAAGAGTTAACTGTTCCGGTAGCTGTTGGAAGCGAAGTCACAGGAAATGCGGGAGGTGAAAGCGTATTCATCCGCGTATCAAAGAAGTTTAAACTTCCGTATCCATAGGTTGTTGAACTACTCACCGTACCTGTTGTTTGGTCTCTGTATTCGGTAAGGCCGCCAAACATTTTGATATTTCCCATATTCGTAGCTGTTGAATAAGATTCATATCCAAATCCACAACCTGGATAAGTACTTCCGCATCCTAAGCCTGTGCTTGAATTAAAGGCCGCAGAATTTCCGGCGAAGAAAGCACCTTGCAAATTAATATTCGCGGGCGCACTTGAGTGCAGCATAATATTTCTTTGAGTTGAAATGACTCCGAGAATTGTTTTTGAACTAGAGTCAATTGTTGCCGAAAGCATTTGCGCCGTATTAGAAACTCCAGAACCTCCAACCGCTCCGTAAGCGTTTGCGACAACACTGCTTCCAATTGTTCCTGAAGAATTTACGGTTTTATATTGGATGTCTTCGTATTGAAGATCGTTGATGATGCGCACATCTTTAAGAGCTGAAATAGTTAAACCAAAATCCTGAGCGACGGCTGGACGCGATCGACTTGCTCCACCTAGCTGATCTATTTTTCCGTTTACATGAAGATTTCCATTGATGCGTCCATTTAAAATCGCAGGGCTGGTAGCGGGAGTGGTCGTATTGAAAACATAAGTTGCGTAACAGGATCCAGCGCCAACAAAGATATCGCGATTAGTAACGCCTGCAGTGAGCGACGTAATGGAATACTTTTGAAACTTGCATCCTTGATGTCCACTTTGTACTTGAGCCCATTGAGCCGCCGTGAATCCAGTGCTTCCTGTGACGACATCCATCGCAATGCGGGCATCTCCCTCAACATAAATTCCTCCCGTAGGAATTTTCGAAGTCTGGTTATCGATCGGAACATAAATTCCATTTGAAATCGAAGTGGCTCCACCTGAAATATCTCCACCTGCATAGTGAGAGACGAAAGTGGCAAGCTCTGTTCCGGTAGGTGCGTTATTGTTTGTACCTGCAGTTGTACTTGTATCTCCTGCCGCTAAACGAGCAGTGTTATAAATTTGCGAAGGAATAGAAACTGCTGGAGCACTGCCTGCAGACCCGCCGTCAAAAACGGCGCAACAAGAATAGTTCGTGACATTGTAATTGTACCAAGAAGAAGTGGCGGCCGTAGAAGTAAATCTCTCTTTGAAAACGGGATGCCCGTAAAAATAGGGGGTGTCATTTACATGCACTTTACCGCCATAGACTTCTTGAATTTGTGCGGAGGTATTTCCTCCTACGAAAACCAGAGTTTGATTGAGTTGGTTTTTCATCGAGTTCATTAAAATCGCCCACTGAGAAAATGGAGCTTGGCTTAAAGAAACACTTAAAATTCCATTATCCTCGGCCATCATATTGGTAAAACGAGATCGTCCGTATCCGCGAACTTGAACTCGATATTCATAGTCAAAAGTAATCGAGTAGGGAACGGATGAAAGTTGCGCGACAGGTGGAAGAGCATCAAATGAATATTTCACTTCAAAATATTGATCATCTGTTGAATCTGGATCGGTCCATGTTGTCGGAAACGCTGTATTAAAGTTTCCAAACTCAGCAGAGCTGTTACAAGTTCCTGTTGCCGTGCAAGCTTGCTGAAGGACGAGAGATTTTAAAAAATTCAGCGCAGTCGTAGAGTTCGTACCATAAGTATTATTGATATTTGCAAAACTTTCGACGGCAGGTCCTGGCGAAACTCCATTCGTATTTACATACTGCAAACGAGAATTCAGAGTCACTCCCGCCATCGCGCGTTTAATTTTGCTGAGTGCTTGTTCATAAGCCGCCTCCATTTGATAAGTCGCTTCCATATTATCGGATTGAAGACCTGTCATGGCCATAAAGGTCGTCGATCGACTTAAGAACGCGATCCCTGCAGTCATGATAAGTAAAATTAAAAATGTTGCTACCAAGATAGCTGAGCCTTGATTGTGAAATGTCTTTTTCATAGCGTGTCCCTCTAAAAATTTCTCATCTGAACAAAAAACTTAGCGTTCTTTCTTGGATAAGCATCATTTTCTGATGAAGCGGTTTGTGGATTGTCGTAAGTAGTTCCGTCTTGGCTCGCTTTATTTGATTTCAAAACCACCCAAGGACTGATTCCTCGAATATCTTCAACTCCGTTGTTGTTAGCATTTGACGTAAACTGCATCGTGCGTTGATGTTCAACGGCCGAAGTTGTTGTAATCGTCAGTGGATAAAATTGAATTCCTTCGACGTTAGCTTGAACTTGAACCCAAGCTTGATAGCCACTTAAGTCTCCGGAGCTTGGTTTAATTTCTCTTCGATAAAGTCCACCGGTTGAAGCGACCGTCCACTCGACAAGTTTGATAGGATAAATTCTGGCGTTGCTGGTGAAGCCTGAAAGTCCGAGTCCGCCTTGTTGGTTGAAAAGATTGTTGGTGCTTGCGGCGTCGATTTGAATATCGTTAGTCGAAGGACGAGTTCCAGCATCTGTAAGACTGGTAATTTGAAAAACATTTCCAAATGATGTGGAAACTCCAGATGCCGTAAACGTTTCGAGAAGTACATAGAGTTTTCCGACGCTCAATTTATTATGACAAGCATCCCAAGATGCCCAAAGTCTTTCTGCTCCTGTTGAAGTTCCCGATGTTGTAGATGGATTCGACCCCCCGGTGTGAGAAGAATTTAAACGACAGTCAAAGGTCTGAGAGAAATCATATTGAGCTAAAATAATAGAGTCGGTGGATTTAGAGAGTGTGGAATTTGAATCTGAAAGATTTGAAGGTAATGCAAAACCTGTCATCGCATCGACGTCCGCTTTATCTGTTCCAGGAAGTGGAACAAAAGCTCCGCGAATTTTTAAATCTGTACAAGCTGCTGTCGCTGCCGATGAAGCTTGGTTACTGCTACAACTTGGGTAAACTTTGGCCGTCTGTTTAATATCATCCATTAATCTTTTCTGAGTGAGACCTAAACTGGTTCTAAGATCGTCAGTGATGTCTGCACCTCTTAAAGTGGTATTTGTTTTTTTCATATAGCCGGCAATGCCGAGGCCAAACGCTGAAACCAATAGAAGAGAAATTGATAATTCGATGAGAGAAAATCCATTACGCCGCCATTTTTTTGAGCGAAAGAGAATAGTCGACGTACGAGATTTTTCATCTCTAAAAAAATATCGAGTTTTCATCAAAAGACAGACCTCCCTAAGAATCCTCTATATTTTAACACGCCGCATCAAAACTCATAGGTGACCGCATAAAATCAGGTTATGTTCTAAGTGCTTGAAACTTTTACTCTTATTGATTTAGGAAACTTAGCTTCAGGACTTTAAAATCAGAGTGTAAACTTTTGTTTCTCGGTGATTTGGATTTGTGAATATGGTGGAACTGAGACTTTTGGAGTGCAGAAATGAGAAAAATTATTTTAGTTTTAACAATTTTAATTCTCAGTCAATTTTTTGATCGATCTTCATTTCTAAGCGCTAAAGATTTAGTCGATTACGCCGCTGAGATGAAACAGCCAAAATTTAAAGGGTCATTGGCCTTAACTTTTAGTCAAAGATTTTTTGATGATGAACGACTTTCTTATGTAAATGGATTTAGTAAGTGGGGAAATTTTTCGTTCGATGCCATTTTTGGTCTCTATGAATTTGATTTTGGATTGGAGCCTTTATTGGGATTTGGATTTATTAAAAACACGGCCTATCTTTATGCGCTTGATAATGGAGTGATGACTCAATCCGAAGATAAATTTTCTTATAATATTTACACAACTTCTTTAGGCGCGAGATACAAGCCTTGGGGGCCAGAGAAATTCTTTCTTATGCCTTATGTACAAAGTCTTTTTGATTATCGTTTTGTGAATGTTCGAAAGTATACTTATAACGCTACTCAACAAAAAACGAACAATGGTGGAGATCTAGGATTTCAATTCGGCGGCGGACTCATTTGTTCTTTTATGTATGGAGATCGTCGCCATGATTTAAATTCGACTTGGGATTTAAAAGATTTTGGACTTATCACTTCGACTCGATATTTTCTTTCGGGCTTGGCTCGTCATGGTTTGGGCGAAATTAAAGACACCGGTGGCTGGGACTTTGGTTTAGGTTTATTTTTGGATTGGTAATGCATTTAGGTTTTCGAGTCGCCTACGACGGCAAAGATTTTTTTGGATTTCAATCTCAAAAAAATCAACACACCTTACAAGATGAAATAGAAAAATCATTGTCGATTTATTTTGGCAAAAAAATTCGTATCGATTTTACAAGCAGAACCGACGCCGGAGTTCATGCTTTTGATCAATGGATCATGATCAAAGATGGAATGAAGCTCTACAAAAAATTATCTTTGTATAAGCAAAAAAGTCTTCTTTACTCTTTGAATTCACTTTTAGCTCCTAGTGTAAATATTGTGTCAGTTCTTCAGCTTTCAAAAGATTTTCATCCTAAACGATCCGTAAAATCTAAAGAGTATTCTTATTTTGTTTTTCAAGGGCCAGTGCTTGATCCTTTTATGCGCCAGAGATCTTGGTGGATTCGATCTGCTCTCGATTTTTCAAAAATGAAAAAGGCTATGAAAGAAATTGTGGGTAAGCATGATTTTTCTGCGTTTGCCAAAATGACAAGTCTTCGAAATAAAAAAGATGGAATTCGAAAAATTTTAAAAGCAGATCTTTTTCGTACGCCGCATCCCTTCATTCAAGGAGTTTTTATTTTTGAATTTAGATTTTTAGGCGAGGGATTTCTTCACCATATGGTTCGCAATTTAGTAGGCACTGTTGTCGAGATCGGACAGCGCCGATCGACCTCTAAAACTGCGCTGTCGATCTCCCAAATTCGAGAGTCAAAAGATCGCAGGGTCGCAGGTAAAACCGCTCCTGCTGCGGCGCTCTTTTTGAATCGAACTGTAGTTCCCGCTAAATTTTGGCGCTGCCTAGAGGTATCCGAAAAACTTCCCCGCTGACGCCCCGCTGCGAAGCCGTTTTTAAAGCAATTTAATTTATACTATTAAATGTAGCTGCTGCGCCAAAGAGGGGGTCTCTTTTCAGTGAAGGTCTTTGTTATTGAAGAAGAAAGCGAAGAAAAAGCACAGCGAAAGCTGTCTGAAGATCTTGGCATTTCTCCCACCGAAATGCGTTGCATCGGTGAAAAGCATAAAAAGTTTTCATTCGAAGTTTTATCTTGTCCTGCAACCGTTGAGGTTGAAATTTCTCGCACAGGAATGCAGGCCATTTGGAAAAGACTTTCGTTGCCGATTGGCGATAGCGCGCCCGAGCTTACGCCAGAATTTTTGATAGAAGCCTTTAAGAAAAAAGGCGTTCAAATGGGACTTAAATCTGAAGTGATTTCGAAAGAACTTTTTCGAATCACAAAAACTCCCGGCTTTAATGAAACTTCAGATTTAAATATTCTGATCGCCGAAGGTCAGGAGCCTGTTGCATCACAAACAGGACGTCCCCAGTGGATTCTTAATCTCAAACTTTTTGAAAAAAATATTCCAATTTACGCCCGCAAAAATGAGGCCGTAGCAAAAGCACCGAACGCGACGAAGGGAGAAGAGGGTTTCAAAGTTACTGGAGAGGTCATTCCCCCACCTATCGAAGAGCAATTTCGTCTCAACACAGGTCCAGGAATTGAAACGATTCAGACGGATAAAGAAACTTTATATATCGCAAAATCTTTTGGTCGATTGCATTACGATCAAGGTGTTCGATTACGACTCGATTCAAAAGTAACGGATCTTCAAGACGGAATTAAAGCTGCTGTCGAAACCGCTCAAACAAGTTTCACTGGCGCCGCAATCACGGCCGATGATTTGCTTTCGATGGCCAAAGAACAGAATATCAAACACGGATTTTTAGCATTAGATAAAATAACGGCGCAAATTAAAGCGACAAAAAAATGGCCGGCATTTATTACCGTTGCTGAGGGAAGTGAGCCTGTCGATGGATCTGCAGGAGCGGTGACGTACCCTTATCTAAAACCTGCATCCGATCGAGAGATCGATAAGCTTAAAGCGGATAATCACATTGTTTTTCCGGGAGAAATTTTAGCGATAGTTGCGCCTCCCAAAGAGCCTGTCAGCGGACAAACGGTATATGGAGAAGTTTTAAAAGGTCGCTCCTACAATGAGATGCCTATCTATGTAGGGAAAAATGTCGTTCAAGAAAAAGTCACGCGCTCCAATGGAACGATCGAAGTTTTTTTTAAAGCTGCAGCCTATGGAAAAGTAAATATCGATAAAGATCGTGTGGGTATTCAAAATATTTTAAGAGTTTCTAAAGATTCGATGGAAGTGACTGTTGATTTATTTCCTCAAAAAAAATTAAGTTTTCAAGATTTCTCTTCTTTGCTTCGAGATGCCGATATTCTTTTTGGATTTGAGAAAGAAAAATTAGATCCCGCCTTGGCAGACGCTTTCGCCGCGGGTCAGCGAATCGAAAATTTTATTATAGCTCGCGGAAAATCCTTTCAGATGGGTCAGGATGCGAAAATTATTTTCAATTTTGATCCTGAGAATTTTAAAGAGAAGGGGATGTTTCAGCGTAAAACCGAAAAATCCCTCTTAGCCGTTCCGGATGATTTGCTTTTGACAAAAATACTTCCTATAGATGCTCAAGAGGGAACCAATGTTTTTAGAGAAAAAATTCCTGTCCCTAAGGGGATGGAGTCCAAAGATATCGCCATTGATTCTGGAAAAAATATCAATGAAGTAGAAGTGGGCAAAGAGGGTAGCACTCAAGATCCACTGCGAATTGAATATCGGGCTGCTCAATATGGAACCGTCATTTGGAAAGGTCGCCTGATTGATATCAAATCAGGTTTACATTTCGATCAGGAAAAATCCGTAGCGATTGACATATCTCCAGTTTCTCATTTTAAAACGCCGATCAAACTAGAGTTGATTAAAAAAATTGCAGTCGATGAAGGGGTGAAGGTTGATTTAGATACCGTTGCCATCGAGCAGGCCCTTCGCCGCGCTCGCACTGAAGATGGATCACTTCAACGTGTAACCATTGCAAAAATGATTGAACCTAAGCACGGAACGGATGCTGTTTTAGAATACAAAATTCAGTTCAACGCCAAACCCATTCTGTTATCGGTGGGTCTAAAGAAAAACGCCGATGAGACTCCCGCCATTTGTGATTGGGTCACCAAGGGTGATTTGCTTGGAGTGAAAACTCCTCCGGGGAATGGAGAAGATGGAAAATCTATTTTTGGGAGAAAGCTAAATTCTCAAAGAGGAGTAGATGAAGCTTGGAGCTATGGTGATGGTATTGAAAAATCACCCGATGGCTTAAAGCTTGTTTGTTCTCTTCCTTATCCTGGAATTGCAGTCGTCGAAAATAATCGTCTACTGGTTCGCCATACTGTCAAAATTTCTAAAGATAAAATGTCGGCGAGCGTTTCGATCTATCCAAGTTTGAATCCCAAGTTTCAGCCCACGGTCGATAAAATCATTTCGATGCTTCATGGGATGGGAGTGAAGGCGGGAATTAAAAAAGATGAAATTCGACAAGCCATTGAAGACTGCCGAGAGGAAAATAAAGCTCAAATCGATGTGATCGTCGCCAAAGGTCAATCGCCTACTCGAGGCAAAGACGCTTCTTTCTTTTACTCCATCGACACGGGTGACACGGTGGGAGAACTTCGAAAAGACGGAAGTATCGATTTCAAAACTAAAAGTGTTTTTCAAAATGTTCGTCAGGGACAATTGCTTCTGATTAAACGTTTGCCCACCGCGGGAATTGATGGATGTGATGTATTGGGAAATATTGTACATGCTGCTTTTGGGCAGGATGTGCAGATGACGGCAGGGGCCGGAGTTGAAGTTTCTGCAAATGGTTTAGAATTTCGTTCGTCGCGAGATGGGATTGTAGAAATTTTACCAAAGTCGATTCAAGTTATTCCCGGACTTTTAATTCCTCAGGATGTCAGTTTGAAAACAGGAAATATTCAGGCCGGAGCCGCGCAAGTTTTTATTCGCGGCGCTGTTTTGCCAGACTTTCAAGTAAGTTCCGAAAAAGAAATCACGATCGAAAAAGTGGCTGAAGCTTGTTTTGTAGAATCCAGAGAGTCCGTCAAAGTGCGTGGCGGAATTATCGGAAGAAACAAGGGCCGAGTGGTAGCGGGTACGACGATCGAAGCTCTTTATATTCAGTCGGGCGCCACTGTCGAAGCGGTGGGAGATATTCTCATTGGAAGTGAAATTACCAATTCGAATGTGCGAACAGCGGGGACTTTATTTTGCGATGCAGGTGCGGGCACGATTATGGGTGGAGAAATTTGCGTCTATAACGGCCTTCGCGCTAAGACGATCGGAGCTGCGGGAAGTGAAACCCAGACCGTCATCAGACTTGGGGAGAATTTTTTCCTGCAGAAAAAAGCTGAGCAGTCGATCATAGACTTGGGACTTGAGGCCACTCGCTTAGATCTCGACGCTAAAAGCAAAGATCTTAATAAACAATTAAAGGCGATTTACGACGAAATTCCTGAAGCCGCGAAGACTGACCTCACCAAAAGTCAGCAGCTTCAAGAGCAATATAAGATGGTTTTTGACCAACGTAAGGAAGTCCTGATGCAAATCGAGAAGATCCAAAAGCAGAAGGCTGCCATTTTAAATGATGTTCCTCGCAATAAGGACGTCGTCATGACCGTTTTGGAGCTCATCCACCCGGGCGTGACTATTATATATAGAGACGTTATCTGGGTACTCAAAGAGCCCCTCAAGGGAGTCGAAATTCGCTGGAATTCGGCTACCTCAAATTTGATTTCGAAGCGTATTTAAAGCAGATTTCAGCCCATCTCGCTTGACCGACCTGGTCATCCACGTTTACTTCTAATTCTTTAATATAAGTGAGGAATTTATGGCAAAGGCAAGCGCCAAGACAACGAGCGCAGAGAAAAAAACAACTTCTACAAAAACCACTCGATTTTTAGGCTGGCAGAATACTCCTATTCAACAGGCTACGTTTGGTCGCACCACAAAAGGTGGAAGTAGAAACACAAAATTTTCAGTGAAGCATTCAACGGGTTCTGTTCAATCAGTAGAACCAAAATGGTATGTGCTTGATGCTTCTGAAATTGCGATCGGTCGATTGGCTTCAACCATCGCAACTTTACTCTCCGGAAAACATCGCTCGACTTACACTCCAGGTGCGGGTTCTGGAGATTTCGTTGCAGTAATCAATGCAGACAAAGCATTTTTTACTTCTGATAAAGCTGATAAGAAAATTTATTACTGGCACACCCACTATATGGGTGGACTCAAATCCGAATCTGCTCGTCATGCACTTGAGCGACGACCTGATGAAGTGATTTGGGAAGCCGTTCAAGGGATGCTTCCTAAGAACAAACTTTCGCGATATCAACTCGCGCACTTAAAAATTTATAAAGGCAAGGATCATCCACATGCCGCGGCTCAAAAGCCAGTAGCATTGTCTTTAAAGAAAAATCTTTTAAAGAATTTGATTTAATTAGAGAGGTAATTTTTCATGGCCCAAGTTTATCATGCAATAGGAAAACGAAAATCCGCAGTAGCTCGAGTCTACGTTAACAATGGTAGCGGAGCGATTTCGGTAAATGAAAAATCCTACAAAGATTATTTCGCTGATCACTATCAAGCTGTGGTTCGTAAGCCTTTAGAAATTCTTAAAGCTGATTCAAAATACGATATTTCGGTAAGCGTTAAAGGTGGGGGTGTCTCCGCTCAAGCTAGCGCTGTCATGCATGGAATTGCAAAATGCTTAACTTTAATTTCGGATTCTAATCGTCCTACTTTAAAGAAAGCTCATATGCTTACTCGCGACTCTCGAGTTGTTGAGCGTAAGAAATACGGACACAAAAAAGCCCGTAAGAGCTTCCAATTCTCGAAACGATAGTTTCGGGGAGATGCCCAGAAACGATAAGTTTCGGCAATTACCGAGAAACGATAAGTTTCTTAGAAATCTTAATCGGGACATGTTTGCCTCAAATGAGGTTTTAGAACTTTTCTAAAGCCTCATATTTCATTCCTTTTAACTTTAAAAGTCTGTTTCGCCCCGTGCGCAAATGGCATGGCTTTTGCACTCTAAGTCCTCGTTAGAAATTTTAGAGGAGATTTACATGTCGCATTTTTTTAAGAAATTTTCATTTATTTTAGGATTTCTCGTTGCTGCAGAAGCGATGGCTCAGGAAACCAAACAAGAGCAGCCCGCCGAATCGGAGTTAAAAAAATCAGTTAAAACTTTTAATGAAGCGGCTGTTCATTTCACTCCTCACGGGGGGCTTATAGAAACAAAAGCAGGTATCATGGATACCTATTCTCTTTTTCCACCTCTCAAAGCTGAAATTGTAAAGGTTGAAGAGAATCATCAAGTGGTCAAAAAAGTTTTTGTGAGAGTCGGTAAGCGAACTATCGATGGCTCGCAAATTTTAGCTTTTGATTTGAATGGAGGCATAAACAATGAATTGGGTTATCAAACTGGTTATCCTGATCATCAATCTTCTGTCAGGGATGAGAGCGGAAGTTATCCCTATAAAGTAGCGAGGGTTAAATTAGGCGATCAAAAAATTTGGGTTTTAGTTAAAAGGATTTCGCTTGGATCCATTGTTGAAAAGAATAATAAGTTATTTTTAGAGAATGCAGAATATGAAATGTTAAACAGAAACGAGCAAGAGCGTTTCATAGACGATCTTTTATTTAAAGTGCTGTATAAAAAGCCCACCGAAGATGAAAAACTTTTAATGAATTCGATTCGAGCTCGGGATGTCGCTCAGTATTCTCTATGGGCCTATCAAAGCGTTACGCCTAATTTTGAAAACGCTCCTCTTTTAGAAGATTATAAACCCGAAGATTTTATGAATATGGTGAAGAAGGCTCGAATGAATGGAGTGTTGGGTTTTCAATTCGTGTTTCGTCCACCATCTTCGGTATCTGGATCCAACCAACTTCAAAGCGCAGATGTAAAAAAAGTTGAAACTCCAGAAGTTAAAGCCGACGGGGAATCAGTGCGCTTGCTTCCTCAGTAATTTTTCAAACTTCAATTAAATTCCAGAGGACCTAAAAAATTCTTTGGAATTTGCATCGCGTCATTTATTTGGCGCGAAATTCTTTAAAATAGCTGCATTCTGCGGCACTTCAAACTTTGCGAGTCGTGGTATAATAATTGCATAGAGGTCTGCCCATTTCATTTTTGGGCGGCGACTCAGAGGGGGACTATGGCTTTTGATCTAAAACTGTCGATGAAGCTCGGTCAGCAGATGGTGATGACGCCTCAGCTGCAGGCCGCCATTAAATTGCTTCAGATGAATCGTTTAGAACTAAGCGAAACTATTCAATCTGAACTCACCGAAAATCCGCTCTTAGAAGAATTCTCTGAAGTTTCTGATCTTGAGCAAAAAAAAGCGGATGTTGAAACTCATGATAATTCCGATCAAGTAAAAGAAGTTTCTCCAGACACTAATAAAAACCCTGACTTTGATTGGGATAATTATTTAGAACAAAGTTTTTCATATTCCGGAAAAAGCAAGCCAGGTTTGGGAGGCTATGATGGTTCGGAAGATGGACCAGGGTTTGAATCAGTAGCGACAAAAAAAATAAGTTTAGCGGAGCATTTACTTGATCAGGTTGCGACTTCGGATCTCGACGATGAAGAGAGAGAAATCGCTCACCATGTAATCGGATCTTTGGATGAGTGGGGTTATCTAAGAGAACCCATCGAAGAAATCGCTAAGAAAAATAAGATCAAAGTTGAAATGGTCGAGCTTACTTTAAAACTTATTCAAGAATTCGACCCGGTCGGTGTTGGTGCACGAGATCTTAAAGAATGTTTATTACTTCAACTTAAATCGATGAAGATTCGTCACAAAGCGAACCGAGAGTTATTGAGACAGATGATTGAAACTCAATTGCCTAATCTTGAAAAAAAGAATTTTAAAGCCATGGCTAAAGAGATGGGCCTTGAAATGGATGAACTTGGCGATGTGATCAAGATGCTTCAGAAGTTTGAACCAAGACCAGGTCGGCCATTTGTTGATATTGATAATAACTATATCACTCCGGATATTCATATTTATAAAGTGAATGGTGAATACGTCATCAGCTTAAATGAAGATGGATTGCCAAAATTAAAAATCAGCAATCTCTATCGAAATATTCTAAAGACAATGCCTGATGCTGCAAAAATTATTACGATGGCAGCTAAATCTCAAAACGTTGAACAAGAGCTTGCTGTTTTATCATCGGCCGTTGGAGCTGAAGTGGATCCTAGCTTAGTTGCTGTTTCCTCAGAAGCAGCTCCAAAAAATGCAAAAGAGTCTCCTAAAGAATATATTCAAAATAAATTACGTGCAGCACTTTGGTTGATTCGCTCGATTCATCAGCGACAGCGAACGATTTATAAAGTGACGGAGAGTATTGTAAAATCTCAGCGAGAATTTTTAGAGTATGGCGTTACACATCTTCGCCCAATGGTTTTAAAAGATATCGCTTCAGATATCGGAATGCATGAATCGACGATTTCTCGAGTGACCTCAAATAAATATGTGCATACTCCCCAGGGAACTTTCGAGCTTAAGTATTTTTTCTCCTCTGCTATTCAAAAATCTAATGGCGGCGATATCGCTGCAGAGAGCGTAAAAGAGAAAATTCGTATGATCGTAAAAGGTGAAAATGATAAAAATCCTATTAGCGATCAAGGTATCGTAGAGGAGCTTCGACGTCAGGGAATTGAGATTGCGCGTCGCACGGTGGCCAAATACAGGGAAATGCTGGGCATCCTTCCTTCTTCTCAAAGAAAAGCTTTGTTTTAGCTGCCCCTCCTACGATAAAACTTAAGCTTATATGTTTAGTTCTAGAGAACCATGGAATTGGGACCGACTTTTAGGATTGCTCAAGCAGTCTAAGAATCTTTTTACCACTCAATTTTGGAAGAAAGTCACTTCAAAGCCTGAAGCTGAGCTTACTTTGGTTTTACTTTCGAAGGGACACCGCGAAGTACAAAAGCTGCACCTTTCACCGACTCATCAGTGGTTCATTAAAGTGGCCTCGGTCGCTGGGGTTGTTCTTTTTGTTTTTAGCGGAATTTTTTTGATCGATTTTTTGATTCATTTGCCCGAACGCTCGATTTTAAAGACCGAAAATTCTTCGCTCAAAAAAGAACTTAATAAACTCCAATATCATATGGATGCTCTTCAAACTTCTTTGGATCGCGTAAGTCGTTTCGATCAAAAGTTGAGAGCCCTTACTGAAGTCGATAAAGAATTTGCAAAAATGAAAGGTCCTATTGGTCAAGGCGGAGGCGTTGTCGAAGACCCGGCCAACCAGAAATTTGATTTCGGAGATTTTCAGGTGGATTCAAGTCAATTGGATATGGACGAAGATTCAACGAAGTATCTCGATCGACGCGAAGTTTTTTTATTTCAAAAACTTTATTCTTGGATGCGACGACTCTATAAAGACTCAGAGCTTTCTGAGCAAAGTGTTGAAGAACTTTTCGAAGTGCTGAAAGGTAGAGAAATTCAGATTGCAGCGACTCCTTCGATTATTCCTGTTCAGGGTTGGATTACGTCTCACTTTGGCTATCGAATGGACCCTTTCACGGGCAGAAGAGCTATGCATCGAGGGCTCGATGTAGCGGCAAAGGAAGGCACTCCTGTACTCGCTCCGGCGGACGGCATTGTCACTTTTTCAGGAGCTAATGGCGGATTTGGAAACACCGTAATGGTTTTTCACGGATATGGCATTTCAACTCTTTATGCGCACGCAGAAAATGTTAATGTGCGCCAAGGTCAAAAAGTTAAACGAGGAGATGTTATCGCATTTGTAGGAAATTCAGGACGTTCAACGGCTGCTCACTTGCACTATGAGGTTATTGTTCATGGTGTTCCAGTCGATCCACGCAAATACGTTCTCGATCGAATGCTTTAATCTGCTAAGGTCACTCTATATTTTATGATGTCATTCATTAAAAAAGTCTTTGGAACGAGTAACGATCGAGAAATTAAACGAATCTTACCATTGGTCGAGAGGATCAATTCTTTAGAGCCTAGCTATCAAGCGCTCAGCGACGAAGCGCTTAAAAATCTTACTATTCAATTTAAAGAGCGACTTGCTAAGGGCGAAACTTTAGATGATTTGCTTCCTGAAGCTTTTGCCGCTGTTCGCGAAGCTTCGAGCCGTCAACTTAAAATGCGCCACTACGATGTGCAGTTGATCGGTGGAACGGTACTTCATCAAGGCCGAATCTCCGAAATGAAAACGGGAGAAGGAAAAACTTTGGTGGCGACTTTGCCACTTTATTTAAATGCACTTGAAGGTAAGGGCGTTCATTTGGTGACAGTGAATGACTATCTTGCTCAGCGGGATGCGAAGTGGATGAGTCCAATTTTTGAAGCTCTTGGAATGCGTGTGGGCGTGATTGTTCACGGGCTTGACGACCCAGAGAGAAAAGAAGCTTACGCCGCTGATATTACTTACGGAACCAATAATGAATTTGGTTTTGATTATCTGCGCGACAATATGAAAGTCACTGCTGAAAATCTTGTTCAGCGCGATTTGCATTATGCGATCGTGGATGAAGTCGATTCCATCTTGGTGGATGAAGCACGAACGCCTCTGATTATTTCGGGTCCGACAAATGAGACCACAGATAAATATAAACTCGTAAATGGGATCATTCCGTTCCTCAAAAAAGATGTGCACTTTACGGTCGATGAAAAAGGTCGCACCGTTCATTTGACGGATGAAGGAGTCGAGATTGTTCAAGCTCGTCTTCGCATCGATAATCTTTACGATCCTCGCTATATCGAACTCGTTCACCACGTAGATCAGGGATTAAAAGCCCATGTGCTTTTTAAACGAGATACCGATTACGTCGTTAAAGATAATCAGGTGATTATCGTCGATGAATTCACCGGTCGTTTGATGCCAGGTCGAAGATACTCTGACGGACTTCATCAAGCTCTCGAAGCTAAAGAAGGCGTTGAAGTCGCCAACGAAAATCAAACACTTGCGAGCATCACATTTCAAAATTATTTCAGAATGTTTAAAAAACTTTCGGGTATGACAGGAACGGCCGATACCGAAGCTGAAGAATTTTCTTCGATCTATAAATTAGAAGTGACGGTGATTCCAACCAATCGTTCGATGATTCGAAATGATGAAGCCGATGTAATCTACAAAACCGAGCGCGCTAAATTTCGAGCGATTGCAAATGACATTAAAACTTGCAATGCAATCGGACAGCCGATTTTGGTGGGCACGGTTTCGATCGAAAAATCTGAGAGACTTTCTGAACTTTTAAAACGCGAAGGCATTCAGCATGTCGTTTTGAACGCAAAACATCATGAAAAAGAAGCGCATATTGTGGCAAACGCCGGTCAAAAAGGCGCCGTCACTATCGCTACGAATATGGCGGGTCGGGGAACCGACATCGTGCTCGGGCCTGGGGTTAAAGAAATTGGCGGACTTTATATTTTAGGAACCGAGCGACACGAATCTCGTCGTATCGATAATCAACTTCGAGGTCGTGCGGGTCGTCAGGGAGATCCTGGAAAATCTAAATTCTATCTTTCTCTCGAAGACGATTTACTTAGAATTTTTGCGGGCGATCGATTGATGAAGGTCATGAACTTTCTCGGCATGGAAGAAGATGAACCGATCGAAGCGGGCATGATCACTCGTGCTATCGAAGATGCACAAAATAGAGTTGAGGGCAGAAACTTCGATATTCGAAAACATTTATTAAAGTACGACGATATTATGAATCACCAACGTAAAATTGTTTACGCTTGGAGAAAGAAACTTCTTTTCAAAGATGATATTCGACCTGAAGTTCTCGATCTGATTCATGAAGTTTTAGAAGAGCTGGTGAGTGTTGCTGTTCCAGCTAAATCCAATCCATCTAAATGGGATTTGAAGTTATTGAGCGAAGAGTGCAATCGAATTTTTGGTTCTGATCTTGGTCTTGAGCAATTGCGCATCGAGATTGAAAACGGAAAATCCAATGTCACCAGTGACAACGAACTCTTTAAATTTTTGCTTGATGCTGCAGATGCTCTTTATCAAAAGAAAGAGCAAGAGATCGGCCTCGAAATTATTCGACGTTTAGAGCGAATGCTTTTGTTGCACACACTTGACGATCGTTGGAAAGATCATTTGCTTGATATCGATCATTTACGAGAGGGAATTAACCTTCGTAGTTACGCTCAAAAAGATCCGATTTTGGATTATCAAAAAGAGAGCTTTCGAATTTTCGAAACGATGTTTGGTTTTGTTAAACAAGAATTTTTAGGAAAACTTTATCGCGTTCGTTTACAAGCTCAGGGCCAGATGCCTGAAGACTTTGAAGAAGGTGATGAAGTTGCTGCTCAAAGACAAGAGCAGAGACGCGAGCGAATCGAAAAACAAATCGAAGAAGAACAACAAGCTCGCGAAGAGAGAGTTCAAAAACTTAATTTATTTTCTGGTCCCAAGGAGTCTCCTGCAAAAACAGAAACGGTCAAACGCGAAGCCGAAAAAGTAGGTCGCAATGATCCATGTCCTTGTGGCTCTGGCAAAAAATATAAGAAATGCCACGGGGCTAATTCGGCTACAGGCTAATTTTCGGGGCCCGACCCCATCATTTTCCGCGACTATAAGGTCGCATGGGAATGTTGATGGGGCTTTAATCCGCTTTAAACTCATTTAAACGACGAATATCTTGGCAAGGACTTTGCATCTTCTTAAGGTGTTAGGGATTTATAAGGATGACTGCTTTTTCTTCATTTAGATTTTATCTTCTTATTTTTTGCATGGTTTTGCCTGTTTTTGCTGTGACAGCAAAAGGTTCGACTGACTGTCGTATAATCATGGGCAGACTTCCTGAAAACTTGCCTCAGCCACAAAAAATTGCAGATGGAGTATTGGATGCTCGTTGGGACTCTGAATCTAGGTCCATACAAATTCTTAAATATTCAGATAAAAACGATGCACTCACCATTTCGGCAATTGAAATTGATTCAAAAAAAATGGAGCCGATTGGAGTCATTGATTTAAAAGCAAATCAAATCGACGGGCGTGATTTGGCAAATATTCATTTATTTTCAAAAAGCTATCCTAACGCTGTAACTCTTATTCGATATGCCGGTGATAAAGTTTTTTTACAAGACTTGGATTTTCAAGGAAATGCATTAACAAAAATTAAGCGACTGCAGGCTGGAAAATATTTAGCAGAGAAAATTAAATATTATTTAAATGAACATTCGATTTCGACTTTTATGTCGACTTCGAGTTGGGCTGTTGCCACTTCTTTGGCAGATAAAGCGAATATCATTCCAGAGAATATTTTTTCTCACATAGGAGTTGTTGCGTTGGCTGGTGCAAGTATCGCTTCAGGGGTAAGCATGCTTTACCAGATGATCAAAGGAGATTTGGCGGTAAATATTCCTAAAGCTCCTCAAGCTTCTTCAATTTTTACTCATCCCGATATCCCCGTTAAAAATTTAAGTGATGCAGATCTCTCTAAGTTTCCGGATATTTCGAGCGATCGATTAATTCGAGATCCACTTCGTCGATATATTTTGATAGCGAATAAAGATTCGCTTCAACTTTATGATTTAAGAAAAAATGGCAAACCTCATGTTTGGAAATCTGCAGGTAACTTGCAACCCTTTACGACGGATCTCAAGGGTGAAACCATTTTTCTGACAGATAGGGCTGGAACATCTTGGTATTATTTGTCGGTCAAAGAAACTTTAGGTCTTTAGCTTAAGCGATAATAGTGATGCCAAACGTAAATTATTCCGCAAAGGACCGACATCATTCCAGCAGTTGAAAGTCCGATAGCGCATATCCATTTGAGCGCGGTTTTTGATACAGGGAATAGTAAGCCAATCACCACATCGACAGTCGCGATCACGAGCAAAACGATGCTGATATAGCTGAGTTGTGGAGCGAGAGCGTCCATAGGTCAAAGATTTAGCGAAATTTTTCGTCATTGACCAGCGTCAGTACCACTTCGACGGCTTAGTCACTCGATTAAAGGGGCCTTTCATTGACACTCGAGCTCAGCTTTTTTAGCTTCGAAGTCTATGAATAATCGTCCTAGCCTTAAAAAACCCCTTAGAATTTCAATCAACGGATTTGGTCGAATCGGCCGCTGCGTTTTGCGTGCGATGGCAGAAACTCCTGAATTTAAAGACGGACTTTTGCAAATTACGACGATTAACGATCTGACAGACACAGCGATGCTCGCTCATCTTTTAAAATATGATTCTGTGCACGGAGCTTTTAATGGCGAAGTGCAAGTCGACGGAAAACAAATTATTGTTAACGGAAAAAAAATAAATATTTCTGCGATTCCTGATCCTGCAAAACTTCCGTGGGCCGCAGAAAAAGTAGATCTCGTTTTGGAATGTACGGGCCGATTTAAAGATCGCGCTGAAACCGCAAAACATTTAGCGGCTGGTGCAAAAAAAGTTTTATTTTCAGCTCCGCTTAAAGACGCTGACATCACGGTCGTTTATGGAATCAATCATCAAAATTTTGATCCTGCAAAACATGAAATTGTAAGCAACGCATCTTGTACGACAAATTGCTTGGCACCTGTTGCTAAAGTCATCGATGAGAAATTTAAAATTATTCACGGCTCGATGACGACCATTCACTCGTATACAAACGATCAGAGAATTTTAGATTTACCTCACTCTGATTTTCGTCGTGCTCGTGCTGCGGCACTTTCGATGATTCCAACGACGACGGGTGCTGCAAAAGCGGTCGGCTTGGTGCTCCCGCATCTTAAAGGAAAGATCGATGGAATCTCGATTCGCGTTCCTACTCCCAATGTTTCGCTCGTCGATTTTTCAGTCGAAGTTCAAACGGCGACAACCAAAGAAGATGTAAATGCAGTTTTAAAATCCGCCGCTCAAGGTGAGCTTAAAGGAATTTTAAAAGTCACCGATGAAGAATTGGTCTCTTGTGATTTCAACGGCACTTCAGAATCTTCGACGGTGGATGGTGCAAGCACCGCCGTAATCGATAAAACTTATATCAAAGTTTTATCTTGGTACGACAATGAAATGGGATTTTCAAATCGCATGGTTGATATGACTTATTTCATGGGATCTAAAATTTAATGAAAATTCTTCGAGTCGACGAAATTCTGTGGAATAAAATCGATGAAAATCATCGTAAGGTTTTTGTTCGCGTAGACTTCAATGTGCCCATCGAAGACGGCAAGGTGATGGACGACTATCGAATTCGCCAGGCCGTTCCGACGATTAAATATCTGCTCGAAAATAAATGTCTGATTATTTTGGCCACGCACTTTGGTCGCCCAAAACCCAACGATGAAAAAAGCCGAGAAGCTTATACCGTTTTGCCGATCGCCGAGAAATTGGCTGAAATTTTGGATCACGAAGTTTTATTCGCCGAAGAAATTTACGGAGATGCCGTTCGAAAACTTATTCTCGATGGCCGCCCCGGCAAAACCATCATCATGGTTGAAAATCTTCGATTTGATCCACGCGAAGAAGCGAATGATTCAGATTTCGCTCAGAAAATTTACGGAAAATGTGATCTCTATGTGAACGATGCGTTTGGTGCGTCTCATCGCGCTCATGCTTCGATCGAAGCCATTACGCATTTTGCAAAAATAAAAGCCGCAGGATTTTTACTTTCGAAAGAATGGGAAGTTTTGAATCAAGTTCTGCATTCTCCCATTCAGCCACAGATGGCCGTTTTAGGCGGTTCCAAAATTTCAGATAAGATTCAAGTCATTAAAAATTTAATGACTCGCTCTAAAGATCTTTTTATCGGCGGAAGAATGGCCCAAACTTTTTTAGCCGCTCAAGGTGTTCAGCTCGGAAAATCCTCGATCGAAGAAGAAAGTCTGCCGCTTGCACGAAGAATTATGGCCGAGGCAAAGCAACTGGGTGTGAATATGCATTTTCCTACCGATGGTATGGCCGCCGAAAAAATCGATGCGACTTCTGCGAAAGTCATTCAAGTTTCAAAAGATTCTCCAGTGCCTGCATCCCTTTCGTTATTTGATATCGGGCCTGAAACTTTGAAAGCTTGGACTCATCAGCTTTCAAAAGCCAAATCTGTCATTTGGAATGGTCCGATGGGAGTGTTTGAAAATCCGACATTTGCTCATGGTACACTCGGACTTGTCGATTTTTTAGTTATCGAAAAAGATAAAATTCGCGCGACCGTGGGCGGCGGTGAAACTGTAGCGGCGGTTGGACAACGTGGAGCTTTAGAAAGTCTCTATCATGTTTCAACTGGTGGTGGCGCGATGCTAGAATTTTTAGAGGGCAAAGCACTTCCGGGATTTGAAGCTTTGAAACTTCGCGATCGAGAACTTGAAGCTCTGGGTGCGGTCTGAAATCTTTAAAGTTTTTCGGCAATTGGAAAATGGCTCAGAGCCTTCAAGGCGTTCGAGATTTTTTTTCGAGCTGGAATGAAACTGGCTTCGCTTCCAACTTGGAGGTCGGAATTTTTCCCAGTGCACTTCATCTAGAGCAGGCTCTTCAACTTAAAGCTCAGAAAAATTTTAAGTTGAGCATCGGCGCTCAAGATTGTTCCACTGAGAATGCAGGCGCATTCACCGGAGAAATCTCGGCTAAGCAAATTGCTGAAATCGGTTGCACGACTGTCTTGGTTGGACATTCCGAAAGACGTCAACGTGGCGGCGAAACCAATCAAAGTTTAAGGCAAAAATTGGATAGGGCTTTTGAATTCTCTTTGACCCCGCTTTTTTGTGTAGGCGAAACCGCCGAACAAAGAGATTCCGGAAAATTAATCGAAGTTTTGGATGCTCAAATGAAGGTGGTCGAAGGCGAAAAGCGCAGCTTCATTTTGGCTTACGAACCTGTTTGGGCCATAGGTACCGGTAGGGTTCCCACGATGGCCGAGATCGGCGAAGTTCATGGGTATTTGAAAACGAAAGTGCAATCTGGCGTCGGTATATTGTACGGAGGCAGCGTAAAACCCGAGAACGCGGCTTCGATTTTGAGTGTCGAAGGGGTGTCGGGCCTCTTGGTCGGCGGCGCAAGTTTGAAGGCTTTGGACTTTAAAAAAATTGTCGAATCGGCCGCAAACCGCTAAATAATTTAGATGATCACACTTCTTATTGCTCTTAAATGGCCTCTTATTATTTTGCAGGCTTTATTCAGTTTAGTTTTAGTTATTCTTATCATGCTCCAATCCGGCAAAGGCGATGACATCGGCTCTGCTTTAGGTGGCGGTGGAGGCGGCGGCGGAAGTTCCTCTATTTTAGGAACCGGAGGAGCATCCAAATTTTTAGTACGTGGAACGGTCATCTTCATGGCCTTCTTTATGGTGAATTCAATCGTGCTCGCCAAAATTTTTAAAGAAATCAGCTCATCGAGTATCGGAACTTCAGTCTCTGAGCCACTTGCTCCAGCTTCAACTCCGGCAGCTCCAGCGGCAGCACCTGGCACGACGACACCTGCGCCTACAACTGTACCAGCTCCAGCGCCCAAACCAGTAGCACCTGCTCCGGCTCCAGTAGCACCGGCACAGTAACTTATGTCATCTCTTAGCCTCCGAACTTTTACGACAATAAAAATCGGAGGTTCGGCTGAGAGAATTTTAAAATTAAAAGATCTTCATGAACTTCAGGAGCCCCTTCCTCAGCCCATTCGCGTGCTCGGAAATGGCAGTAATATTCTCATCGACGATGAAGGGCTCAAAGGAACCGTCATCGTCGTTAGAGATTTTCCGCCATCCGAGCCAGAAATTTTGGAAGACACTAAAGAAGCCGTAACGCTTAAAGTTTCGGGCGGAAATTATCTGCCAACACTTTGTCGATGGGCTTCTCGTCACGGCTTAAGTGGATGCGAGTATATGGTGGGAGTTCCTGGCACGGTAGGAGGAGCGATCGTTCAGAACGCTGGCGCGAACGAACAAGAGATGTCGCAGATTTTAATTTCAGCCGATGTTTTAGATCTTAAAACTCAAAAACTAAAAACATATTCGGCGGCTGAAGCAAAACTCACTTATCGACATTCGAGCTTCAAAGAAAAAGAAGACCAGTTGATTGTATCCGCAAAAATTCGTCTGCAAAAAAAACCAACTCCGCAGATCGAAGCGCAGATTTCTAAAAATCTGGCTTATCGAAAAGAAAAAACTCCTTATGCCATGCCAAGTCTTGGAAGTATTTTTACTCGTTTGCCCGGCGCAAATAAGGACGAATGGATTTATCCGGGAAAGCTTATCGAAGACGCAGGTCTCAAAGATTTTCAAATAGGCGGAGCTCAAGTTTCAAAAATTCACGCGAACTATATCGTGAACACCGGCGACGCTACGTTTGATGATGTACTCGCACTGATAGAAGAAGTAGAAAAAATTGTTTTCGAAAGTTCAGGCGTGAAGCTCCAGCGCGAGATTTTGATTTGGTCGGATCGGGATTAACGCAGCATCGTAAAGAACCGATTGAATCTCAAAAACGGAAAGTGATTGATATCAAACGAAAACCAGATGAAGCCTGCTTTTCCGAGCAGCTTTTCTCTCGGCACCATTCCCCAATATCTTGAATCTTGAGAATCGTCTCGGTTGTCTCCCATCACAAAAAAGGAGTTGGGAGGAACCGTCGTAGGCTCGAGATCTCGAGAGATTCGATCATTCATATGAACGACGTAATGACTTGAATCTGCAATTTTTTCTCGAAAGAGCGACATGAGTTCAGGATTATATTTAGGCTCTAGATCTCTTAAAATTTGCTGATCTTTTACGGGCTCAAGCTCGAGAGGTTTGCCATTTAAAATCACTCGTTTGTCGCGAACTTCAACTGTATCACCAGGTATCGCGATCACTCGCTTGATATAATCTTTATCGGGATCAAGCGGGTATTCAAAAACAACAATATCACCATGCTGAGGTTGGCCGCGTTCGACCAAAGATTTTCGCGTGAACGGAATATGCCAATCGTAGGTAAACATCCCGACAAAAATAAATTCTCCGATTTTGATCGTCGGAATCATCGAGCCGGTAGGAATATGTCGAGGAGAGGCAATCGTGGTGCGAAAAAAGAAAGCGACTGCAAAGGCGAGACCAAGGGTAACCACCCACTCATCAAAAAATTTTCTCCAAGGACCTTTTTTCTTCGCGGATTTTGCCATGAATTAATTTAATCAGGAGACTTTATACCTGTCGAGACGCAATCGATGATATCCCCACGTTGAGCTTCGAAAAAAGCCGCATTTTCGGGGGACTCGTGGCGTTCGAGTATGCTCGCTTTCCAGCGCTTGCCGTTAGAGCAAAGCCATTTATCGCAGCGGCCTTTACTTTTGATTCTACGACTGACCATTCGCGCTTTAGTTTTTTGAAAAATATTTTGTTGCTTTGAAAAGCACAGCATCGAAAAACTTAAGGTGCTGCGTTGAAATCCAAGTTCATGTACTAAATTCCAAAACTGCGAAGGTGCCAAATAATCTCGATCTTCATGGCACCATTCTCTTTGCTCAAGTGCGGGGCAGGCGAGCTGATGCGTGCAAGGAAGCAACAAATGACTTTCTTTAATTAAAATATTTCGCAACCTTAAAAAATTTTGGTTGATCCATTTGCTTGCCGGCTCGATCAAAATCAAAATACTTTTTTCATCCATCTTTTGAAGAATGGATTTGAGCATCGAAATAAAGGGAGCCTTTTCATCGAGCGCATTCTTTTCGGCGAGTAATCCCATTTCATTAAAAACATCGACGGCGACGAAGATGGTATTTTGATAAATATTTTGATCCGGCAAACTGGTTCGCATTCCGATGTCGAGATTGAGGAAATTTTGAAATTCTTTCTGTGCCCACTGCATGGGTTTTAAATCTTGATCGACGCTGATAGCTTTTTCGATTTTGATTTGATGTTCTTTAAAATAATCGACTGCTCCAAGACTGGCCCCTAATGTTCCTGCGCCAAAATCAATCCATTGAATAGGTTGTGCTTTAAGAGCCTCGAGATAACCGTAAGAGTCGAGCTCTTTTAAAACAGCTCTCACTTTGAGCGAACTTAAAAAGCCAAAATATCGCGAATACGCGCGAAAAATATCGCCTGTCCATTCTTTGGGGTCGCCCATTTGGTAGCTTTCGCAGCGCTGGCGAAGGCATTCGAGCTCGCGTTTTTTGAGTGGATTCTCAAAAACGAGATTCTCTAGCTCGGCTGACATTCGAACTTTTTCCTGACCAAAATTGGACATTCCGTCTTTCTAGATGCTCTAATAAAGAGAGTGAAGCTTATTCTTCTAAAGCCTTATCTGCTTTTACCCTCGAATGGCGGTGAAATTTCGATGCTTGAAAGGCTTGGGATTTTTCAATCTTGGGGTTTTAAAGTTCAGGTAAAAATCGCTCTTCCTGAGTTCGCCCGAGAGAATTCGATGAAAATTTTATCGGATATGAAGCTGAGTTTTGAAAATGGCGGCTACCAAATTCGAGGCATTCGATGCGATGTCGAGTTCAACAAAGATTTTCATCCTCACGAATTGACGGCTCAAGCTCCCATGCAAAATTATTTCGCCGGCATTTTAAATAAAGAAAATCCAGATTTAGTATGGGCTCATTACACCGATTTTTTTTCGGTGACCTCGGCGATTGAATGGAACGCTCAAAAATCTTGGGTGATTTTGACGGATAATGAATATCCGCGCCAAGCTCAGCTCAAGGATTTTCCTTCGATATCAGAATATTATTTAAAAATTAAAACAGTGATGGTGGCTTCGAGATTTATGCAGAAATCTGTTCGCAAAGATTTACCTTGGGCGAAACCAATTTGCGTTCCTAATCCTGTGTATGCAGTGTCAGAAAAACCTGTGGCAAGATCTCCGGTCTATTGGGTCTTCGTTAATCCGACTCAAGTGAAGGGTGTGGATTTTATGATCGATCTTGCAAAGCAAATGCCCAATGAAAAATTTTTATTTGTCGGAAATTGGGCGACCGAGATGCCAACGAACTTACCCAAAAATATTTCGACACTTCCAAGGCAAAACGGCCTCTCTGAAGTTTTCTCTAAATCCAAGGGATTACTCATGCCAAGTGTTTGGGATGAAGCTTTTGGTCGACTGGTTTTAGAAGCGATGGCAGCGGGAATTCCTGTGATTGCAAGTGACCGCGGTGCGTTGCCAGAGACCGTAGGCAAGGGTGGGTTATCGATCCCTCTTCATTTGAAGGAATGGGAAAATACGATGCGAAACTCCGCGTCATTTTGGATTGAACAGATCGCCAGAGGTTTTGATCGAGTGCAAGCGTACCGCGTTGAAACAGAGAGAAGATTCAAAGCTCTTAAGCGATTAGTGAAGGCGTGATAGACTGAGTTGAAGATTGAAGGAGTATGTGACGCATCATGTCTGGCTTTAGAGTAGCATGTGAATTTCAAGTTCGATTTCGTACGATCGAAGAGAGCGAGCTCGAAGTTTTTAGATCTTATGCCATGAGGCCTTCGGCTTACTCCGCATTAAAAAGCCAAATCGAAAATCAATTATCGGCGATGGCGATTCGAGATGAATCCAAAAATCTTCTCGAGAAAGCTTTTCAAATTCTTCTCAATATTGATCAACGTTTAGAACGAATCGAAGAGCAGATGTATAACCCTGATTCGAGTAAGTATAAAATTTTAGAAAATTACGATTGGGTGCATGGTGAGCTTGGTGCAAAAGGACTTTCGTTTTCTCATGAAAAAACTAAGTCTGTAAAAGTTGGAGATTTGCTTTTACTCGATTTGATTTTACCTTCGCTTCCTGAGCAAAGAATGGTGGCCGCTTTAAAAGTAAGCTCTTTGGCAAATGACTATATCGATGGAAATTTCGTAGCTATTCACGACGAAGATGTTGAGTTTTTACACCGCTATGTAATCGCTCGCGAGCGAGAGATGCTTCGCGCTCGGGCTTTAGAGCGAGATCGTCAGAAGACCGAAGAGTGATTTTGCTTTGTCGCACTTGCGACTTTAAAACCTCTCATTGCACATTTCTTTAGTTTTAAAGGCATTTTAAAGGGTTTTCAACTGGCCTTTCTGGCCTGAAATTTGCAGTATTCTACGCTCGTGGCATCGAAGATTTTTTTCAAATCCGTTTTAACCCTTTTTTGCCTGAGCTTTTCAGTGCCTGTCTCTGCGCGCGATCAAGACGAGCTCTGTAGAGAGTTAGCGAAACGTTTAAGCGCTCCTGAAAAACGCCGAAAAAAACCTCCGGTAACAAAAGTCGAGATCAATGGAGATCTTCAAAATTACGTAAAGAGTTTCAATCCCGATCAAGGTTTAGGTGCAGAAAGAGAAATTGAATTAGGAACAAGTGCACTTAAACTCAATCAAGAAATTCTTTTAAGCCTTGCGACCTCTCCGATCATGATTAGCTTGCTTGAGTTTTGGAAGAACCGAGTTGAATACAAAAAATCGCATCTTACAAAAATTGTACTGGGTGCAAAATCGGAGTCAGAAAATTATCCATTTTTGAGAGAGAGGTTTCTTCAGACTGTAAATCAAATGAGCGAGACTTTTATTCGCTTCAATAAATCTGAAGGTGTCGAGCGCGAGAGATTAAAGTCGGAGCTTGAAAAAGCGATGAAAAATCTTTTTGATTTACCTCTTTCAAATGCATTTATGCATGTACATCTTTTAGAAAGTTATTTTGGTTTAAGAGAAAAAATGATGAGCCTATCTAATGGCAGCGACACCAAAGTTCTTGATAGCGAAATGCAAAAAATTCAAAGGCCTTACGAAGAGCTTCAAAAGCTTATTAATTATTTTGTCGAGCATAACCTTGCTCTTGTCGTGCCTTTTGCAAAAAAATTCGACGGTAGACTCGAGCTTATTGATTTAATTCAAATGGGAAATATGGGTTTGCGAAGAGGCGTTCAAGGTTTTGATCCTCGACTCGAAAATAGATTTTCAACTTATGCGTCTAGATGGATAAAACAAGCGATGTCTCGAGCCTATAGTCGGTTATCCCCTGCAAATCGTATGATCTTTGATAAACGGCCTTTGTCTTTAAATTACACAAATCACAACGGAACGGAATTTGGCGAAAGTCTCGAAGCAGTGGACATGAACTTTAACACTTTCTTTCGATCCTCTGAAAAAGATCGAGACGCATTTAGATCAAAAATTATTCTTGATGGTATTGAAATTTTAAAATCGGAGCGTAAACAGGGCGAGGATGTTCAAGGCCCTTATTCCTCGTTTAATACAGTAGGGCATCCCTATGCCGAATATATACTTACCCACAGGTATGGATTGGATGGATTGCCTAGCAAGACATTGGAGGAGTTGGGTGCCGAGCTCGGTGTCACGCGAGAACAAGTGCGAAAAGTCTTGAGATGGAGTTTTCAGCAGATTAAAGTTTTTACGATCTTAAAATCCTACCAGTTCCCACCTGCTCAGAAATTTTTACTTCGAGAGATTTATGGAATTTATAGAGAGAATGTTAAGGTTAATTTTAAAAGGATTTCTAAAGACTTAATGGCACGTGGCGCGCCTTCCCCAGATCCAGAAATACTTGAGCAGATTCATAAGGATGCCATGAATTTTGTCGACGCTCAATTTAAAGAGAATCTTGAAGTTGGAATTAGAAAAGCTCTGCCAACTGCGAAGAAAAAAAAATCGGCTAAATCGGTTTCTGAGGGGGGAGATATAACTAGTGCTGACTAAAATTCTCTCGTGGAACGTCAATGGCATTCGTGCTTGCACCAAAAAAGGCATGGCGCAGTTTATTCAAAAAGAAGCTCCGGATATTTTTTGTCTTCAAGAGACGAAGGCTTTTAAAGAGCAATGCGAAGAAATTATCGCGCATTACGGAGATTTTAAACAAGAATGGCATTCCGCAAAAAAGCCAGGATACAGCGGAGTCGCCAATTTCTTTAAAGAAAAGCCAAAAAAAATAAATATTGGATGTGAAATTGAAAGTGTGGATAACGAAGGAAGAGTGATTGTTTCGGATCATGGAAAATTTCAATTGGTGAATCTCTATTTTCCAAACGGAGCAGCGAGTGAAGATCGACACTATTTTAAAATGAAATTTTTAAAAGATATTTTCAAATTTTTTAAAGCTTTAGATAAATCTAAACCGGTTATTATGACCGGAGATTTTAATATCGCGCATAAGGCGATCGATATTCACGATCCCGTTCGACTCGATGGGACGAGCGGATTTATGCCTGAAGAGCGAGAGTGGATGGATCAATTGGTCGCTGCGGGATTTACGGATGCGTTTCGTTTGTTTTATCCCGATGCCAAAGATCAATACACTTGGTGGTCGTATCGTCAGATGGCGCGCCAGCGAAACAAAGGATGGAGACTCGATTATTTTTTTGTCTCTGATCGCTTAAAAGACAAAGTGAAATCTATTCGATTACATCAGGAAATCGAAGGCTCTGATCACTGCCCGATTAGTTTAGTGGTGGATGTATAGATTCGGCAGATTAATTTTTTTTCCAAAGTCTTTTCCACTGAGATTTTAATTCTTCTCGATCCTCAGGATGCGCAATCGCCGTTAAAGCCGCAGCTCTCTCAGACAAAGATTTTCCGTAAAGATTCGCAATTCCATACTCAGTGACTACATATCTGACATGAGCTCGAGTAGTCACCACACCTGCGCCCAAAGTGAGTGTAGGAACAATCCGAGACTTTCCTTTAGCCGTGCGAGAAGTGAGCGCAATGATGGCTTTGCCGCCCGGAGAAAGCGAAGCTCCGCGCACAAAATCGACTTGTCCTCCAAATCCCGAAATCATTCGTGTGCCAACAGAATCTGAACAAACTTGGCCCGTGAGATCGATTTCAATCGCTGAGTTGATCGCCACCGCTTTTGGATTGGCCGAAATATTTTGAAGCGCATTCGTTTTGTCGACTTCAAGCTGCAAAACATTTTTATTTTGATTTGCGAACTCATAGAGTTTTTTGGAGCCCATCAGAAAACTTGAAACCGATTTTCCTGGATGAATTTTCTTCTGAGAATTATCGATCACTCCCGCTTGAATTAGTTTTAGTGCAGCGTCTGACCACATCTCAGTATGCAATCCTAAATTTTTATGGTTTTCGAGTGAATGTAAAACCGCATCTGGAAGGCCCCCGATGCCGACTTGCAAAGTGGAGCCATTTTCAACAAGGCCTGCGATAAGATCTCCAATTTTCTTTTCTTCGGGTGTTGGAGCACGAAATGGAATTTCGGGAAGTGGCTCATTTACCTCAATGACATGATCAAATTCTGAAAGAGGAATTAGACCATCACCTTCGATAAAAGGCATTTGTGAATTCACTTGAGCGATGACGATCTTTGCAGAATCAAACGCCGCTTTAGCGACTTCGCATGTAACTCCAAGCGAGCAAAGTCCATCTTTGTTTGGAAGCGAAACATTTAAAAGCGCAATATCAATCGGCTGAACTTTCGATCTAAAAATTTCAGGCACCTCAGAGAGAAAACAGGGGATATGATCGATGCGATCGTAATCTAATTTTTTTCTTAACCCATGGCCTACAAAGTAATTTCGAACTTTTATTGAGTTTGAGTATTTTTCATCTGTCCAAGGCAAATCGCCCATGGTGTGTAGATGAATGAGCGTCGTTTGTGGAGGCACACTTTTTAAAAGTTCATCGATCAATTTAAAGGGAGTCGCCGCGCAACCGTGGATAAAAACATTTTGATTAGATTTTTGTGGGATAAAATTCATAAAATAAGCCAATCGTCGATTTCGTTTTGTTCTACGATTATTTTTTTAATTTTCAGACGTTCTTGAGCGAATTTTTTAAGCAAAAATCGGTTTCTTTTCGGTCCATACTTAAAAAAATCTTCGATAAATTCACTATCATCTTCGATGATTTTTCGAACAAACCCAGAATAGTTTTGTTTACCACCTTCATCGACTGAACGTATTTTCAAAATATCTTTTTTAGAGGTGCCCGCAAGAAACTGACTCAAGTTTTTAAAGCTTTGTTTTGCTTCCGCCTCTGAATCGAAATCCAGTACATAACGATAAGGGGGCTTATCTTTCATTAAAGAAGAAGGAATTTCTAGTTCTGTCGATTGTGGATGTGCTTTCAGCCACAGTCTTCTTAAAATAGCTAAAAATCCTAAACGCGTTCGAGAGCGGTTTTTAAAACATCCATAAGATTTAAAGTTTTCAGCTTCATTTTCGTTTGCATAAGAAGCCAAACGCATTTCTAAACTGCGTCCCTGCATTCGCACCCAAATAAACATATAATTTTCGGGATAAGTATTAAGTACATTGAATGCGGGCCTCATCGATCGAAGAAGTTTATTCTCTTGAAGCAAGGCTTCTTTCTCTGATTCGCAAGTGATCCACTCAATTTTGTCCGTCATATGAAGCATCCGCAAAACTTTGCGAGAGTTTCGATCGAGAGAAACTTGTCGATAAGAATTAAGCCGTTTCCTGAGGTTTTTTGCCTTACCGATATAAAGCAGAATATCGTATTTATCTTTGAACGAATAAGTACCTGGACCCGAAGGAATAGTTTCAAAAAAAATTTTAGGAAATTTTAGATCTAAGCTTTTGTCTTGAAGATCAAAGAGACGAAACTTTTTAGGCACCTCAAGACTATCTCAAGAATCTCTAAAAACTGTAAATGAATTTCAGATTAACCTTGGTAGGCATCATCTTTGCTTAAGGTGCGCTCGGTGAGATCTTTTCCGTCAAAACTTAAGAGCCGATAATGCTCATCCAATCGAGTCTGGATATGAACGGGCCGTCTCCAGCACTTATGCAAATTCATCAGAGTCTCTTTGGCAGTTTCGAGCTTTAGTTCAACGCCTTCGAATTGATGCCAAAGATAAAGTTCGCCTCGATTTTGGTAATTCGCGTTCGACACAAAAATTCTTGGGCGACCCATATTGGCCAATTGAAATAAAAGTTGTTTCTTAATTTTTTCAAACTCGCGAGAGGCGATTTCATATTCGTTGGATTTTGGATTCATCTGAAACGTGAACAGTTTATGCTCAGCACAGAATTCAGGAGTTAAAAACTCATCTAAGAAGGTGACGTCATTATAAATTTTTCTAACTTCAAAAATCTTTTCTTTGCCTTTACCTAATTTTCGGTCCCAATTTTTCTTCTCTACCATATTGGTGCAATTGTCGTATTCAGAACCAAATTTGCCTTTGTTCCATCGATCTTCGATATCGCGAAAGAGTTCTAATCCAATTTTATAAGGATTAAATCTTCCGCCCGCCATAGAAACCGTACCTGAGTGATGATCGGCGTAATCAATGACTTCAGAATCCGTCATCGCTTTATTCGTCATAATGGTGGTGTGCCAATAGCTGGCCCAACCTTCGTTCATCACTTTGGTCTGACCTTGAGGAAGAAAATAATAAGCTTCTTCACGAATGATCGAGAGAATATCCCTCTCCCAATTTTCTAAAGGCGCGTAATCGATTAAAAATTGAAGTACATCTTGCTGAGGAGAATCTGGAAATCCTCTTTCTCTTTTTTGTTCATCGATTATTTTTTGCTTTTGCTGCTCTAAAAACTCCGGTGGATTGATGAATTTATCCATATAGTCCTTAGATCTGAGCTTTGGAACTTTGATTCGCGAAGGATCGAAATCTTGCTCGCTATCGGCTTCAGGACTTCGAGTGCGCTTCATAAAATTTCCATGGGGATCAATTAAATTTTCGAGAGTCAAGCAGGTGTCGATAAATGCCTCGACTCTGTCGTAACCTAACTTCTCCACATAGCGGCGAATTTTTACACCATGATTAGCCATCATATCGACAGCTTTTCGATTGGTGACTGAGAAATAATAATTATTTTTAAAAAAGTCGGCGTGACCAAAGACGTGAGCCATCACGAGCTTTTGATCCATCACCGCATTCGATTTAAGTAGATAGGCCACAACAGGATCATTGTTGATTACCATTTCGTAAATTTTTGAAAGTCCGTAAGAATAACTCTTTGAGAGCCGTTCATATTCCATCCCAAAAGACCAGTGTGGATAGCGAGTGGGAAATCCACCATAACTCGCCACTTGATTGAGTTGCTCAAAGTCTAAAATTTCAAAAACGGTCGTGAAGAAATCGAGCCCGTAATCGCGAGCATATTTCTCGATATCGTCTTGAAAAATTCTGAGCTCTTTAGGTAGATCTGCCATTCTTTATAAACCTTTATTCAAAAATTCTTTGATCGAATCGTAAATTGCTTCTTTGTTGGGAATCCGAGAAGCAATCACACGATCGGCCGCCGATTTTCCGGACTGAAAATGTTCTTTAAGATCTCTAAAAAATTGGCCGCTGCCGTATAAACTTTCGACTTGGCCGTAACAAAAGACATTCGATTTAGGTAAAAGTTTTTGCTCTAAAATTTGAAAACATTTTTGAGTATCGTCCGCACTCCAGTTGTCTCCATCTGAAAAATGAAAAGGATAAATATTCCATTCTGAAGCAGGGTAATGCTTTTGAATGATTTCATCTGCTAATTGATAGGCCGATGAAATAATCGTTCCGCCGGACTCACGAGTTGAAAAAAAAGTCTCTCGATCGACTTCACGAGCGGTGGCGTCGTGAACGATATAGCGAGTGTCGATGCCTTTATATTGAGAGCGAAGCCAGGTATCGATCCAAAAACTCTCTGTGCGAACGATTTCTTTTTGCTCATCACCCATCGATCCCGAAACGTCCATGATCAAAATGATCACAGCATTATTGTTTTCGACAGGCTTCGTTTTCCAAGTTCTAAATCTTTCGTCTCTTCCTTCAGGAGTAACAATAGGATTTTCAGGATCATACGTTCCGTTTGCGATTTGTCTGCGAAGCGCTTCTTTGTAAGTACGTTTAAAGTGCAGCAGAGATTGCGGGCCGATATTATTAATTCCGGTGTAGCGATCTCGCATAGACGACATTTGTTTGTCGCCTTTAGGTTCGATGCGAGGGAGTCCAAGTTCTTCGCCTAAAATCTGCGCAAGTTCTTCGAGGGTGATGTCGACTTCACGAACATGAA
The DNA here is from genome assembly GCA_017302715.1 of Deltaproteobacteria bacterium. Classification (GTDB taxonomy): domain Bacteria; phylum Bdellovibrionota; class UBA2394; order UBA2394; family UBA2394; genus JAFLCD01. Next base: position 36,839 of record JAFLCD010000011.1, on the reverse strand, counting down.
GTCCTTCGGCATTTCCCGCTTTACCTTCGCCTTCTTTTCCTTCGCCCGGTCCTAAAGTTTGTCCAGGCTGGCCGTCTCCAGCGCCGATACCACGACCTTTGTTGTCGCCAAATTCGAAGTGGGGAAGATCAATCGAGGGCATAGGAATGCTGACCAGATCCTTGCCTTTTCGACCAAAGACTTCGCCGCGCGAAATAAATTTACGCAAATCTTTTTTGATTTTACCGCGGATAATCTGGCGAAAGCGTGAGTGATCGGTGTTGATTTTCAGAAACACTTAATGTCGCCTCCTCAAAAGCGCCGATCTTTAATTCTTCTCTTTAATGTCCCCACGGGCGAAAATCGAAGCTACGAAATTAAGCACATCCGTGGCGCTCTCATCGTTGTAACCAAAGTTTTTAATCAATCTCGTTTTAACGATATCGATTTTTTCTTGGGTTTCTTTGTCGATCACATTCGAAACCAAATTGGTTAATTTGATAGAATCTTTTTGATCTTCAAAAAGTTTGAGTTCGAGAGCTTTATGAAGTCTTTCGTTAGTCTTGTAATTGAAAGTTTTACCTTCAACCGCAAGAGCGCCGATATAATTCATGATCTCTCGTCTAAAATCGTCTTTTCGAGATTCTGGAATTTCAATCTTATCTTCGATTGATCGCATGAGCTTTTCGTCAGGCTCTTCATATTGACCTGTGAATTTATTTTTCACTTTTTCGCGTTGAGTATAAGCCTTAACGCAATCGATATAGTTCGCGCAAAGTTTAGTAATCGAATCTTCATCCGAACTTACGGCTCGTTGAACTTCATTCTTAACGATATCTTCGTATTCTTGACGAACTACGGTGAGCAATTCTCGATATCGCTTTCGAGTGTCTTCGTTGGCAACAAGTGAGTGGTGTTTCAATCCGCCTTCAAGTTCATTCAACACCATAAATGGATTGATCGATGCAGCTTCTTGAGAAACAAGAGCGTTGCTAATCTTGTCTTGAATGTATCGAGGCGAAATTCCTTCCATACCTTCGCGAGGAGATTCTTTTCTCAGCTCCTTGATATTGTCTTCAGTAAATCCTGCTAAGGATTTTCCGTCATAGAGCTTTAATTTTTGAAGCAAAGTGAGATTTGCTTTTTTTGGCTCGTCGAGACGAGTGAGCACGGCCCACATAGCTGCCATTTCTAAAGTATGTGGTGCGATATGTTTTCCGCGAACACGAGTCGAATTGTAATCTCGTTTGTAAATCTTAGTCTCCTCAGTCCACTTGGTGATGTACGGAACATCCACCTTCACGGTTCGATCGCGCAGAGCTTCCATAAATTCGTTGTTCTGAAGTTTTCGATATTCAGGTTCATTCGTATGCCCAATGATCACTTCATCAATATCGGTCTGTGGAAATTTCTTCGGTTTGATTTTGTGTTCCTGACTTGCGCCAAGTAAATCATAGAGAAATGCCACATCCAGTTTAAGAACTTCGATGAACTCGATCAACCCACGGTTTGCGACATTGAACTCGCCGTCAAAGTTAAAGGCGCGAGGATCCGACTCAGATCCAAAGATCGCAATTTTTCTGTAGTTGATGTCACCTGTAAGTTCTGTCGAATCTTGATTTTTTTCATCCTTAGGTTGAAAGGTCGCAATACCTTGTCGTTTCTTTTCAGAAAGTTCGATTCGGCGAATACGTACGTTCTCTAAAACTTTTCGATAGTCGCCATCGTAATGTTCTAAAAGCGCATTGTAGATAAATCGGCAGCAAGGATTGAGTTCGCCTTCGATGACAATTTGATCTTCAGGAGATCGACCTTTGTTGATTTGCTTTAAAACTTCTTCGCGAATTTCGAGCGGCAAAAGTTTGAGTGGCTCTTCATTCATGGGGGAAGGCATTTCAGTTACGCCTTCTCCTAAAAGAGGTTTACCTTCCCACATCATCGGAGTCTTGAGCGTCCAAACATAAGTGTAGATGCGGCCTTCAGGCTTCTTGGAATATTTTTCCATTCCTTTTTTGAGCAAACGTACGATCGTCGATTTTGAACTTCCAACAGGTCCGTGTAATAACAAAACGCGATGCTCAGTTCCGTAACCTTTTGCGGCAGACTTAAGAGCGCTGACAAATTTCATCAGCGGAACATCGAGTCCGAAAATAGAATCTTTGCCGTTATCATCTGGATCATCAAAAAATTTATAGTGAACGATATTTTTTTTTGCATCGACGTAGTCGCGAGTGCCGTAGGTCATCACCATATCGTAAAGACGTTGATGGGCGTTACGCGCCACATTCGGATCCTCTTCAACAATTTTTAGGTAATCCCAAAAATTTCCTGACCAGCCTAATTCTTTAAAGGCTTCAACATATTTGGATTCGGATAAAATCCGCTCAATGTTGGATTTTAAATTTGAATCTTCTTTAGACATGCTCAGATTCCTTCCTTCTTTTTGGTCCCATTTGAATCCGATGAGAGATGTTCTGCGCTTATCCTTATTATCTCATCAAGCTTTGACTTGGTCAAAAAACCCCAGATTTTGTGCGTATTTACGACGCTTTTTGCAAACTTAGATTTGACACGAAGGATCACGAACCTAGAGAATGAACGGGTTACATTTTACAAATTACCGAAGAGTTTTTGGTAGTTTTGAAAGCCCACCGGGTGGGTTAACTTTAACGGAGGAATTATGACTAAACACGATCTCATTTCAGCCATTTGCAAAGAAGTCCCAGGACTTTCCAAGAAAACTTGTGGCGAAGTTTTGGACACTTGCTTTGGAACTTTGGCCAAGGGCATCAAAAAGGATAAGCGATTTAGCTATCCTGGATTTGGAACTTGGACTGCCAAAATGAGAAAAGCTCGACGAGGCGTCAATCCACAGACAGGTCAACCGATCACGATCAAAGCATCGAAAACCTGTACTTTCAAACCAAGCATTGAATTCAAGAAAAGTTTGAATAAGTAATTATAAATTAAGTAGTTACGTAAAGAGGGCTGGATCATTTGGGTGATTCAGCCCTTTTTTTTGGTTCAAAAAGGTGCATAGGAGATTTTTTTTTGATAAGTCATAGGCCGTTTTGTGAAGATAAAACCTTAATATGGCGGTCTCGAGCTTTGAAATTCATAAGATGTTCTCTCGGTTTTGGGGGCCTACGCCTTTGCCCTTTAAGGTCGTCGTTTTTTCGGACTTCGATGGAACGATCAGCAATCTCGACACTCTTAAACATCTCTTAAATCAAAAAGCTTCGCCCGAGTGGAAATTTGTTGAAGAAGGAATGGCGTCTGGTCAAATCGCCGAGCGCGAAGGACTGCAACAGGCATTTAATTTTTTAAACATTTCTTTTCCGAGCGCGATGAAAGAAGTTTTTAAAAAAGTTTCTTTGGATCCAAGTTTTAAATATTTCGCCGACTGGCTTGATTTTGAAGGGCACAGCTTAAGTGTTTTAAGTGGCGGCTTTAAAAAACTTATTCAACCGTTGATGGATCGCGAAGGTTTGCAATCAGTGAAGGTTCTCGCCAATGATGTGCAGGTTTCTGGAAAGTCTTGGAAAGTAATTCCGTGTGAGATCGAAAGACTTTGCTCGGCGTGTAATCACTGCAAATCGTCTTCGCTTTTTTCGGAGCTAAAAAAAGATCCACAGACGTTTATTGTTTATATCGGAGACGGACACACGGATATTTGTCCTGTGCAACTGGCGGATTTAGTTTTTGCAAAAGGATTTTTGAAAACTTATTGCGATCAGCAAGGAATCGAATCGGTGGGCTTCGATTCTTTTTGGGATGTAAGACGCGAATTAAAACGAAGATTGCGTTTGCTCAATCGACAAATGATTCGGATGTCAGCTTTTGAAAGACGAAAACAAATTTTAGATCGCTGCGAAGCTAAACTTGGCTGGTCTGCTCGAAAATTCTTAGATCGTGCAGCCGCCTCTGTTGCCGCTTAAAAATTCTGCTTAAATCCTAAAGAAATGTCTGTGCTCGAAGTTTTATTTTCGGCGTCGAGAGTTTTTATTCCAGCTCTATTTCCTGCGCCTGAATAAGTTCGAGAATAATCTGTATAAGCATAAGACACATAAACTTCTGAGTTTGGAAAATCGAGTTTTTCAAGGGCATAAGAAAAAGTAGCAGCATAGCTGAGCAAAAATTGCGAGACCGTGGGGCTTCCTGTGCGCAAACTCTGTGCATCTGTCGCTCCGCTGGTCGTAGGACTTTCGCTAAAATTATAAAAGAAAAGCATTCCGATTGAAGGCGTTAAGGAATAGAGGCGATATTTCAATTTGGGAGAAAATTCGGTTTTTATAAAATAAGACATGAAACTAAAAATCACCGGCTGACTTTGAGTTCTCGAAGCGAGCTGATTGGAAACAAAAAACTGAGTGGCGCCCAACAGGCGAAGTTCGGGTTCGAAAATAAAATTTTCTTTAAATGTATAGGATTGACGAATGAATGGGCCCAGAAAAACTTCATGCATCTGAGCTTGAACGTTTCCAGAATTGATATTGGTGTTCGAGCCAATAGAGTCACTAAAATAAACAAACTTATAACGAAGTTGAGCGCCCAGCCAAAAAAGTTCAGGAAAGTCATAGGCCGCATTCGCTTGAGTACCGAGTGCCATCCCTGACATAGAATATTTCAAAAAATTTCCGGCGTAGCTTTGTCCGGTGTTTGCATTTTTGGTTTTATAAGTTTCGTCCCAATTCGAATAACCAAATCCGGCTTGAAATTCGAATTTCCAAGGATAAAAATTTCGAGCTATTGATTTTACCGCGAGTTGAGGTCTGTCATTATTTTTTTCAAACGTCGCCGCAGGAGCTTTATCGGTTAAAGCTTTGTCTGGAAAATTTTCAATATGAGTTTGAATTTTTTCTTCATCTAATTTGGGTGCATAGGGTTGAGTCTTTGGCGCTGCAACTTGGGCTAAAGTGTTTAAGCTCAATGCTTGAATGGGAATCCAACCTTGAACCGGAAAATCTCCTTCGATTTTATATTCCACTTTTGCATACGTTGAATTTTTCTCGAGAATTTTAAGAGTGTCTCCTTGGCGAAGTTGAACGACAGGAGAAGATTGCGGATTTGGCTCTGTTGTGACGGTGACAGTGGTTGCTGTGACTGTGGCTTCTTCAGAAGTTGTTGGAGAAGTTGCAGAAGGAGAAGGTTTGTCGGTTACGGAGTTTGGGGTGGTAGAAATCTCTTCTGCAAAAGCAAAATTAGAAGCGATAATCCAAACGAACGAGAGCCGAGTGAGTGATGGTACGCCTATCCAAAACTTTTTCATCTTCATTAGAAAAATCATAACGGATTTGAGCTAGAAAGTCCGATAGAAATCGATAAGAAACTCCTGTGCCGGCATAAAAATCATAAGCGTGATCGTCTGTTCCAGCTGCGGAGGGGACGGAGTTGTTGATGGTGCGATTACTTGAAACAAATTGAAAATAAGCATCGAAGCTTATTTGTTTTGAAGTATCGTAACTAAAAAATTGGTAGGCCTCCCAAGAAGAAGATTGAAAGCGCTGAGAAAAAGTGGCTGAGCTTTCTGTTTCGAATTCTTCCCAAAGAAAAAGTCGAACGCCTCCTGTTCCGGAGTAAGCATTTTTTCGATTGAGTAATCCTAAATCAAGCGAAGGGGTTTGACCCGTTACAGAGTTGAGAAAAAGTTTATTCGAATCAAAAGTTCTTCGCTCATATCGCGCGCGAATAAAAGGTTGAAATTCGTAGATGGGTCTAAACGAAGCGCGAAGATCTAAACGATAGCGCTGAGATTTATCGAGGCTGTCACTGACGCGAGTTGATTTGGAAGAATTATCTGTCACCCAGCGAACAGCTTGTTCTTGTAAAAACCTATCGATTGCAAATTGCGAAAAGCCTATCGAGAAAAACCATTCTTCGTTTGGATGCCAGAGGGTTTGAAAAGTGAATTGCGAACTCTTGAGATTCGCATTGTCCTTCATCCAGGGAAGTTCAAGCGTTGAATAAGAAAAAAAGCTCAATTCTTTAACAGGAGTGAAGTGGGCTCGACTAAAAAGATAGAAACGATTCATATCGCCTTTATAAATTTCAGTAACGAGAGAGCTTTCAACCAAAAGTTTTACAGGGCCTTCAGAAGAAAAATCGGGAACAAAGTGAAAGGTGGGGCCGAACGTAAAGCTATCGCTCGAAATATTTTTGGTGATGGTGTCTGGAGCGAATCCTGCAAAGAAGCCGATCGATTTAGAATCTTTATTTTCTTTGGCTCCAAAGAAATATTTTCCTGAGACTCCATCGACGAGAATATCAGCCTGAATAGATTTTCTTCCCAGTGATACTTCGTATTTTGCATCTTCGTACTGAGCGTTGAATTCGTAAAATCTGAATCTATTTTTTTGTCCGCCCAAAAGTGCACGGTTATCTAAAAAAAGTTTAGAAAAATTGCCGTCGATATTTCCTGACCATTTTTTTTCTGTGGCTTTGCCGCTGATGCCGATGTTGGTAAGTAAACTATCGCCACCTATTTTTCCATAGGATGATCTGCCGGCGTCGGTAATGTGTTCGAGTGTAAGTTCGCCACCTTCACCTATTTTTCTATAGGTACAAGAGTGGGTAGGTTTTGAACATTCAATAGCGATATCTTTTCCGACAACTACGCCGATGGGAGTGCTGAGATCGCTGATATTGTACACGACGGCGACGGTTGTCGAGTCGACATCATCGGTTTGATAGAGCGACCAAAAATTCGCGCGACCTTTGAAATCTAAGGCGAAGAGTGGCGAGTAAATTGCATCGATCATTTGTGCGAAAAATAATAAGACGATGAACGGCTTAAAAAATCTTGGCGGAATAAATTTATTTATATGGCGAAAAGAAAATGTACGAGAAGTATGCGGAGTGAAAATATTTTTTAAAATATTTCTCATGGCAGATTTCTCCGAACTTTCCATGAAATAGAAGAGTGGCAATCGCCGCAATCTTCAATGGCCGCAGAATTATGATAGGCATTAGATATTTTCGAAGCTGAGTGACAGAAAGCGCAATCATTCGGCAGCCCTTGGTAAATTTGATTGACGTGACAAGCACGACATTCGACGTATCGATGAGCGCCGGTAAGTCGGAAGGCTGTTTGGTTGTGTTTAAATTTCGTCGGCACCCAGGCGGTTTGGCCGTGACAATCGCCACAGGTGTTTCCCATTTTTCCTAAGTGAATATCATTTTTCTCATGACACCATTGGCAGGTGATTCCTGTTCCTTGCAGATTGGTGTTGGGTCGATGGCAATCGGTACAGGCGAGTTGGTTGTGAGCGCCTTGAAGTTTGAAGTAGCCGAGATCATGAACGCGGGCGCCGTATTCAACCGAGAATGAAGTGTTGTTGTGGCAGCTCGCGCAGTTGAGTCCGTAAGTTCCTTTGTGCGCATCGACGTGGCAGTTCGCACAGTCCGTGGGTTTGACGGCGGAGGTGCTTGAGAAAAGTTTTTTTGTTAAATTATTTGTGCTGAGTTGAGAGACTTTATAATTTTTTAATAAATGATCGGCGTGACATTTTTGGCATGAGATCTCGCGATGTTTTCCTTCGAGAGCCCAGTTGGCAATTTTTTGGTGATCAAAATTTTCAACGAGTTTGAATCCTTCGGTGCGATGACAGGAGGCGCAGTCGGTTGGCATCGCGGAGCCGTGTGGGTTTTCATGACAGGCTTGGCAGTTGGGGTTGGTGTTCGAGGCCGGCATGTCTTTGAAAACTTGGTTGGTGTGGCAAGAGACACAAGCGACGGCGCGGTGCTTGCCGGTGAGATTGAAATTCGTATTTTTATTGTGGTCGAATTGCAGCCACGAAAAACTGGTGGTGACGTGGCAGAAGGAACAAGTTTTGTCGATCTGTCGCGCGCTGTGCGGGTTTCGATGACAGTCGGCGCAGGTGGCGGAGGGGAGGTTTTCAAATTTGCCGGAGCTATGGCAACGATTGCAATCGAGAACGAGATGTTTGCCGGTAAGTGGAAATTTTGTTTTAGAGTGTCGCTCGAGAGTAAAAGTCGATTGCATAAAGTGGCGCTCGGTGGTGTGGCAACTTTCGCATTTCTGATTTGCAAACTGCTCGCCGTGCGCCAACCCATGACATCCTGAACACTGCATGAACACTTCTTCTGGGACCTTGAAACCCATCTTTTGTTTGGGGACGGAGCTGCCCACCTTGGGGACGGAGTCACTGCCTAGCTGTTGTGGGGACGGAGCAGAGATGGCGCTTGTATGGCAGCCCGCACAAGACACGGCCTGGTGATAACCCGTTAATGGATATCTCGTTTTTGAGTGATCAAATCCTTTAGGGACGGAGTCGATTCCTTTCTTAGCTCCTTTTTTTGGGGACGGAATAAGGTCTTCGGACGGAATTACATCTTTCCATTTTCGATACACATTATGGCAGTTCGAGCAGTTATCACCGAGATTGCCCCTGTGAGGATCTGCATGACAATCGGTACATTGGCCGGAAGCGAGTGGCGCAAATTTTGTTAAGCGTCGCTCCTGCGAAATCGGCTTATGGCAGTCGGTGCATTTTACGTTTTGGTGAAGGCCCTGAAGCGGATAATTTGTTTGAGTATGATCGAAACGCATTTTTTTCTGCATTTTTTTCCACGATGTCGCTGATTCTGCATGACAATCCGTACAGGTCGCCCACTCGGATTTAGAAAACTGATGTTTGTAATCCTTTTCGTGACAACCTTGGCAGGTCGTACTTGCTCCTAAATAACTTGGGGACGGAGTCGTTCCTTTTACCGCGGGACGAGTTGTCGTGTGGCAATCTGCACAGGGGACGGAGCTATGTTTACCTTGAAGTTCAAAGCCGGTTTCATCGTGTTCAAAGTTTTTTAACCAATTGGACGGGGCAAAAATAGAAGAGTTCAAACCTTTATGATCTGAGTGACAGTTTTTACATTGAGGTTTGTTCCAGTGATAGCCCTTTTCGTTTTCGAGTCTGATTTTGATATCGGTGTGACAGGTGAGGCATTTTTCTGAAGCAACTTCTCCCCCCAATCTGTTTTGATGACAGGATCCGCAGTTTTGAACGTTATCAATACTTTGATGGGCTCGAGTGAGTGGGCCTGGTGACCTGGTAAGCAGATCTTTGAGAATCTCCTGAGCGTTTGCTCCGTCCCCCAAGAAAATGAATGCGCCTAACCATATGATGAGCTTGGCTTTCATTTTTATTTAACGGCCGCCTCTTTAAGAGCTGAAAGATCCGTATAAAATTCGGGACTCTGCTTTAGAACGCTCTCACAATATTGATTCATGTAGTGAGTGAACGTGGTTTTCACTCCCAGTTTCATTGCGGGCTTGATTGCTTCCCACTCTTTTCGAGTAATCGTCATGGTGAGGTAGGGAATAATTCGTTCTTCTCTACTCCACATCACCCGCAACTTTGGGGACGGAGCAGAAGCACTCGAGCGATTCGGTCGATTCACATAGTCCACCAGAAAATAAGTGAGAGTGACGGAGTCAATTTTGGGGAGTTCAGAAAAAGCAGCATCCAAAGGAACTTTTTGAACTTTATTCTGCAGACGAACGCGCCCAAAAATAAGATTGTAGGAAATATTGCAAAACAGCTCCGTCCCCCCACTAAATTTAGCGGGAGCTTCCATCCAGACTTTGAGTTCTAAATTTTTTGAAGCGGGTTTAAATGTCGCGGTTTCAAACCGGTGACGGAGTGGTTTTTGAACGACCGATAATCCCCATCGCTCAAACCAATTATCGAGAGAAATATTTTTAGTTTCTGGGGACGGAGCTAAAGTGGGCGATAAATTTTGAGAGAATCCAGCCTCCACTGAAAATAAAAAAAACAGAATGATTTCAAATGCTAAAGTAGCTCTCACTTAAATATTGTGAGGCAAAGTTTTAAAAAGAACTATTTAAAAAGGCTTTTAAGGGGGATTGTGACGCAAAGAGAAAAGGAACGCTGGCTCTTCAAAATTTTCATCTTGAAGAGCCAGTGGATCATGCCTTAGCGCTTTGGGTAGGCGAAGCAGATCGGTTGTTGTTTTTAACCGCGCTCAGGCGACTTGATCCAAAATCAAATTGATTTAGAAATGTCTGCATGTGTTCAATATTTTGACTAAGTTTTTGAATCGTTTTCATCTGATCCATCCCTGCTCTTTCAAGGGACCAAATGGCTTCCAACATTCGTAGCTCTGTTGATTCGAGCGATCTCTCGATCTCTAAGATATTCAAATTGCATTCTGTTGTGTTCGTCATTTACTTCCTCCATTTCATTTAAAAAATTTGAAAACTCTAAAATATTTTTTTCTGTTGGACTTTGAATTCCAAACCATCGACACCATGAGTCAAAAATTTGTATCCATATTTTTTGTTTTCTAGGATTTTTTCTTTTCGGAAAAAAATTTACTATTGAACTAAAATCGGGTGATTTATTTTTTAACGCATCACTTAAATGTGCTCGCACATTTCTCAAATCGAATTGCTTTTCTCTTTCAATATCAAAAAATTCCCACCAAGGAGTAAAATGCATTCGATCTCTCAATGGCTCTGAAATTCTAGATTTGTATTGATGATACTGTGTGGTTGAACATGTGCAATTTGCTCCTGAGCGATATCTTCCGCAGCGACAAGGATTCGTTGCTGCTAAAAACTGAATATCGGCTGGAAGGGAAGCACTCACACCACTGCGAGCAATCGTAATCGATTTTGTTTCAAGAGGTTCTCGAAGGCACTCGATAATATCTCGATTGAATTCAGAAAGTTCGTCTAAGAATAAAATTCCTCCGCTGGCTCGTGTCAGAGAGCCAGCGCAAACTTGATTGCTTCCTCCACCAACAATGGCGGTTTTACTACTGCTGTGATGCGGACTTTCAAATGGTGCGGCAAATAGATCTCCTAAAGATTTAATTTGTTTACTTAAATGAGAGTGAAAACAAAAACGTCTATGCCAACTAGAAGAAGGAAGTGGAAATTGTAGTTCCTTCATCGCAAATGACCAGGAACTTTTTCCAACTCCTGGAGCGCCTTCTAGTAAAACATGCAATCTTCCAAGCGCAACGAGGCACCAAAATAAAAACTGCGAAGGTTTACCTTTGAGTTGATTCCACCTAGAATTTTCTAAATCTTCACTGACCCACGTACTGAGTAAAAACTGAGAAAATTTTTCAGAGTCAATTTCTGGATGAGATGTCGTAGAAGAGTTTTCATTCGTTAATTCATTTTCCTCGATGAGCGCTGATTTATGCACAGGCTGTGAGATAACTAAATGAGGAGAGATGAGTTCAGAGAGATGGTTAATAATGGTCGACGGTGTAGAAAGATAAGGGTCTATAAATTTAATATTGTTTTCGCGGCCCGCACTTACTAGAGCTTTTGGTGAAAACTGATTTGCATAAAGAAGGTGAGCGAGAAGATTATCGCAGTGCCGAATGGTTCCATCCAAACCTAATTCGCCCCAGAAAAACGAAGGCTCTTGCATGAAGGGATGTAGACTTTCAGATGGGGTTATTTGAGAGAAAACTCCCATCGCTTTTAAGATTCCAACGAGCATAGGTAAATCGAAGTGACTGCCTTCTTTTGGAATATCGCCCGGATTTAGACTGATCAAAATTTTCTGTGTTGAAACATCAATTCCTAGATGAGAGAGCGCAGATAGAATCCGATCTTTTCCCTCACGAATCATATTTTGTGGAAGTCCAATGATGTCAAACTTTGGAAGACCTCCGCGAATATGTACTTGAACTTGAATTCGATGTAGCTCACCACGTGAGTAGCAGGTTGTGGATACTTCGCTTAATTTGGAATAGCTCGAATGCATTTTTGTTCCTGCTTATTTTTTAGTCTGAGTTATTTTTGATTTAGGATTTTGAAGTAGCGCAGGGGTCACTATGTTCGGTGGAATTATTTTCTTCGCCGACAAAGTTTGAAACAAAGTTTTTCTTCGTTTTCTGACCCATGAGGGAGCTCCAATAAAATAAGTGCGATAGTAAACTGGAATTTTTTGGCGATGCTTCTCGAGAGTAAAGCTATGAAGCATTTGATATTGATGTTCCGTAATGCTTAAGCCGCTAGGAAGTGGATCGAGAAGAGGATCTTTCTTTCCGTGTGCGTAACTTCGGTGGGAAGACCAACGATAATCTTTTGCATTTTTGCAGATTCCTGCTCGAACTGGGTTGAGGTCGACGTAACGAAGGACGGTGAGAAGATACCGCTCGGTCTGAATTTGAGGGGAGCGTAGGCGATCCATGATCACCTGACCCTTCCGTTCCATTTGCGTATTGATGAAGCGCGCAAACATTCCATTTACGACTTGAAAGTAGCGACTAAATTCTTTTACGGATTCGCAGTAGCCGACGATGTGGGGGTGATTGTCCATGAAACAATATCCATAAATTTTTATATGATATTTTTCTTTGAATCGTCGGAGCAAATCGTAGAGGTGCGTCTTTGCTCGCTCGTCCTGTAAGAGAAAATCTTCGTTGTGGCATTTCCATGTGACGTGGAAAAAACTTTTGTCTTCGAGAATTAAATTTCTAGGTAATCTTGGCATAGTGGGCATTCGGAAATGCACGAGATATGCCGAGCTGTGGAAAAGGGTTTTAATGCATTTTTGAGGAAGTGATTATCCGGATATTTCGTATTTTGGCCGGAATCCGGATTTTTGATTTTGGGGACGGAGTAAGGTCATGCGAACTTAAGCGAAGTCCGCATGACCTTATATATGATCGTCTTTAAATTTTTCGTTCTTCTAACATGGGGACGGAGCCGAACTTATGTTCCGATCCACTCTTCAAAACAGATTCAATTTGTCCTTTTAGTTCTGGATCAATCTTACCCTTCGCCTCCACAGCTTTTGGTTTTTCAATCTTAGCTGTCGAAGTTGCTGGGGACGGAGCTGGATTAGTAACAGTTGCTGACTTTGCTTCCGCCTTGTTGAAAATCTGTGTTGAATCTCTCATTAAGGAATTTATTTGCGTGCTCGGTGCACAATCCTGTTTATATTGAGGGACTGCTTTAAAGCTTTCTAATGCAACCATTCCCATTACTGCAGTTTGAAAAACTCCCATCGTTTGCTCGGATTTCTGAAGAGCCAACTTTTTCTCACTCTCTGCACTTTGAAATGCTCGATCTTTTTCATTCTCAGCACTTTTAAATGCATTCATCGCAGAATCTCGTTGTATGGCTTGCTGCTGAATTTGTTGATTCATGTCATTCAAGTTCGTTGCGAGCGAAGGAGCTGCAGCAATGGCTGGGGACGGAGCAACTGTGCTTGTCGATACAGTCGCAGGCACAGTTTTAGCAGTTTCGGTTTTGCTTTCAGATTTTCCGCATCCAATCAAACCGACGACTGAAAGTGTTAAGGTAGAGAAAACAACTTTTTTCATTTCTTTGATTAATTTTGTATTCATGATTTTTCTCCCGTCTGTTGGGCTTTATTGATAATCGCATCGGCATCGCTTTTGATTTGAGAAATTGAATTAGTCTTCTCACATAATTCTAACGAAGCGACTTTATCCGAAACTGTCCGTGCCGAACCTCCTCGACGCTTTAATCCCGCTATTTCGTCTGGCTTGGTTTCTGACGTGGGGACGGAGTCAGCTTTCGCCGAATCTGTTTTAATATCTTTCAGAACATCTTTTCCGCCATCGATCAGATCTTTTCCGAAAGTACTTGCGAGAAGCAATCCCCCAATACTGGCGGCAGTTATGATGACTGTTCCCGTTCCTAATTTTTGTGCTGTGGAAGTTGGCGCCACTGCAGGCAGTGGAGCAACCGGAACACTATTGGCATTTGCGGCCATAGTGTTATTCAAATTATTTAATCGATTATTATAATCGGCTCTTGCTGCAGCTTCGTACTGTTGAATCTGTGTGTTGCCGAGATTGATACGACTTGTCTGTGCACTCATTGTCGTCGCAGGTGAAGTTCCAGATCCTTCACTTGCGCAACCCGTAAGCGAGAGCAATCCAATACTTAGTGCGCTCGCACCCAAAGATGATAGAAATTTCATATATACTCCCTTAGGAAATCTTAAGAGCTTGGAGTGCCAATCAGAATTGACTCCGTCCCCATGCTTTCACAGATTTTTACACTCACGTTGGTGAATTTTTAAGATTCCCAAATACTCAATACAACTCCGTTCGACTTCCAAAACTCCCTTAGCTTTGGACTCGAACGACTGCCCTTAATGCAATCTTCATGCCAACCTAAAATCGTGGGGACGGAGTAAAATACAATTCCGCACAACCACTTAGAATCACTCATTTTTTCTCTGCTCCGTCCCCAAAGCACCCTAACCCACAATTTATAAAACTGGGACTTTGATGTCCCAATTTAAGGATTTTCTCTCCCACTCACACATCATCCCACAATCTCCAAATAAAAAGGCAGCTGACTCATGCCAACTGCCTTCTTCAATTTTTGCCTTTAATAATTTTATTTATTATCTTTGCGTTCCGTAAATTCCGCATCGATGACGTTGTCATCTGCAGCTTTTGCAGCGCCCGCATTGCCTGAACCAGCATCAGAGGCGCCTTCAGGGCCAGTTCCACCAGCGGCGCCGGCAGTTTTATACATTTGCTCCGCCATCTTATGGCTTGCCGATGTAATTGCTTCCGTCGCAGCTTTCATAGAATTTAAGTCTTCGCCTTTTAAAGCTTCGCGACCTTTTTCCAAAGATGCATTAATCGCATCCTTCGTCGCGGGATCCACTTTCGATTCTTGTTCCTTCAACATTTTTTCCGTTTGAAAAACGAGGTGATCCAATTGGTTTCTCGCCACAACAAGTTCATGTTTCGCCTTATCTTCTTCTCGATGCGTTTCGGCATCTTTAACCATTCGGTCAATTTCATCCTTTGCAAGTCCGCTTGAACTCTCGATGCGAATCTTTTGCTCTTTATTAGTCGCCTTATCTTTTGCCGACACATGCAAAATGCCGTTTGCATCAATATCAAATGTCACTTCAACTTGCGGCATGCCTCGAGGCGCCGAAGGAATTCCCTCTAAGTGGAATCGACCCAGCGTTCTATTCGCCGAAGCCAACTCCCGCTCTCCTTGAAGAACATGAATTTCCACACTCGTTTGATTGTCTGCAGCAGTTGAGAAGACTTCGCTCTTTCTCGTTGGAATCGTGGTGTTTCTTTCGATGAGTTTTGTCATCACACCACCGAGAGTTTCAATTCCCAAAGACAGAGGAGTAACGTCCAACAACAAGACGTCTTTTACATCACCCGTAAGAACACCCGCTTGAACTGCAGCACCTACGGCAACAACTTCATCAGGGTTTACCGATTTGTTTGGATCTTTTCCAAAAAATTCTCGAACAACTTGTTGAATACGAGGAATACGAATACTTCCTCCAACCAAAACAACTTCATCAATTTTATCTGCAGTTAATCCAGAATCCGACAAAGCTTGTTTAAGAGGAGTGAGAGTGCGTTGAACCAAATCTTCAACCAACGACTCAAATTTACTTCTCGTAAGTTTGATTGATAAGTGTTTTGGACCCGAAGCATCCGCCGTAATAAATGGAAGATTAATATCTGTTTCTAAAACAGAGGAGAGTTCCACTTTTGCTTTTTCAGAAGCTTCACGTAAACGCTGAACGGCCATTGGATCTTTTGAAAGATCAATTCCTTGATCGCGTTTGAATTCCGAAATGAGCCAGTCCATAATGCGCATATCAAAATCGTCACCACCAAGGTGAGTGTCACCATTCGTCGATTTTACTTCGACAACATTGTCGCCGACTTCAAGAATTGAAATATCAAAAGTACCGCCTCCAAGGTCAAAGACAGCAATCGTTTCATCTTTTTTCTTATCAAGTCCGTAAGCCAGCGCCGCTGCTGTGGGTTCGTTGATGATACGTTTTACATTTAAGCCAGCGATGGTTCCCGCGTCCTTAGTTGCTTGGCGCTGAGAATCGTTAAAATAAGCCGGAACAGTAATAACCGCATCGGTGACGGGTTGACCGAGATAATCTTCAGCCGCTTTTTTAAGTTTGAGTAAAACCTGAGCGGCAATTTCTTGAGGAGTATAAGCTTTGCCGAGAACTTCAAACCGAGGATCGTTTTTATCACCTTTAACTACTTTGTAAGGAACTCTCTTAGCTTCTTCGGCGACTTCGCCAAAATTTCTTCCGATAAATCGCTTAGAAGAAAAAATAGTATTGGTTGGATTGGTGACGGCTTGTCGTTTAGCAACTTGGCCGACGAGTTTGGATCCATCTTTTGTAAATCCAACAACGGAAGGAGTGGTTCGTCCACCTTCTTCGTTTGTGATGACCTTTGGTTGGCCACCTTCCATGATCGCCACGACAGAGTTTGTTGTTCCAAGGTCAATTCCTACGCATCTTCCCATATAATTTTTTCCTTTATCTTTCTCTTTGTTCTAATTTTCTAAAAAGTTAATTCAATTTCCTATTTTTCGCGTCTAACTTTTGTGTATTTTTAAGGTCAAAATCGGGCCGGTATTGGGGCCAGACCTCTATCACATACGCTAAAGAGAAAATAGGTTCAAAAGCCCATACGTCAACCTCAAATCTCATAGATTTCCCTTTAAAATTGGGGACGGAGTCAATTTCGGGGGCCTAAAGTTGGGGGACGGAGTCGACCTATTCGTAAATTCTGGATTGTGTTAAAAGCATGGCAAATGAAGTCGCGGATTATCTTTATAGCTATTTTAAGTGTGATCTTAGGGGTTTCTACTTTTGCGATTTACCGGCTCTTCTTTTTTTCCCACGAAATTAAAGGGACGGAGTCAAATTTAAATCGCGGTACCACGAAGCAGGATCCTCATCAGAAGCGACCTGGAATGCGTTTATCTAATTCTGTAGATGGCAATGAATCGATTTGGCAGGACTCCCGTCTTAAAGACTCTCAAGTGCCTGTTGGTCAACTTAAGGTAAGTGCAGAAATTGAAAATAATTTAGGACTTCTTGTTGAGCTTTATGATCAAGGGCATGACGAAGAGTTTTTGAAAAAATTAAATGAACTCATTGCCGCGAATCCAGAAGTTAAAGAGTATGTCGCTCTTAAAGGGGACTATTATTTCAATGAAGGTAATTGGGCTGAATCAGAAAAATCTATCCGGCGCTTAATTGAATTAAATCCCGAAAATATGTTCGCCCAAACCTCTTTAGCCGAAGTTTTGGCTATTCAAGGCCAGAGTGAAGAAGCCATTAAAACTCAGCAGAATGTTCTTCAAAAAGACCCACGTAATTTAGCGGCAATGAATGGATTGCTTGCTGTTTCAGAAATGAAAGGGGATACGCAGGCAGGGGAAGATTATGTGAAGCGCTTGATGGAGCAGGATCCTACAAACGGAAATGCTGCCGCTATTTATGGTCAATTATTGCGAGATCAGGGAAATGTTGAAGACGCAGAAAAAGTTTTTAGAGAGGCTCACCTACGTGATCCAGGCAATCCCGTGCTCACAGAGAATTTAGTTGTCGAAGAAATCCGTAAGGGCCGTTATGCGAATGCTTTTGATTTAGGAATAGAGGCCTCTGATAGATTTTCGCATAAGGACGATAAGTTTCGCGCTTTAAATGGAAGTTGGCAGGCAGCGGCACTTCTTAATGATCGTGCCAAAATGCTCGTCATTTTAAACAAGATGAAGGACATCGATCCAAACGATCAGTTCGTTCTTCAAAAATCCTTAGAACTTCAACACCCGTAAAAACTTATCGTTTAGCCCTCGCATATCTTTCAGTATTTCTTTGCTCCGTCCCCGGTTTTAACCACCTTTGCTCCGTCCCCTAAACTCCTTTTCATTTAGGTCTGATTTTCTTTAAACTTACAAAATGAAAATAAGTCGGAAGGTTTTTCAATGACCTCACTGTCCGCCGTTATTCCAGTCGCCGGTCTCGGAACTCGTTCTCTGCCGGCGTCTAAGTCCGTCCCCAAAGAAATGTTGCCGGTCTTCGATCGGCCGATCATCCAATATATAGTCGAAGAGGCGGTCACGTCGGGCGCTAAGAATATTGTTTTGGTTACTTCACGTGGAAAATCCATCATCGAAGATCATTTCGATATTGCGCCGGATCTCGAAGCCACATTGAAGCGAGCAAATAAAAATGATCTTTATAAGCTCGTGCATGATCTTTCGCGAATGACGGCCGTACAGACGGTTCGGCAGAAGGAAGCTTTGGGTTTGGGTCACGCGGTTTGGATGGCAAAAAACTTAATTCAAACCTCTCCATTTGGTGTGATGCTCGGAGACGATTTGGTTGAGGCAAAGGTGCCAGGTCTTCAGCAACTTCTTGAAAAATCAAAATCTTTAAAAAAAGACGTATCTGAAATCGGCGTAGTCATGTTGACCGAAGTTCCGGACTCAGAAGTTTCTAAATATGGAATTTGTGAATTAGATCCAAAGGAACCCGGTCGTATTCTTCGTTGTATTGAGAAGCCAAAACCTTCGGATACAAAATCTCGATCCGCTATTTTAGGTCGCTATCTTCTGCCCCGTGATATTTTTGAAATTCTCGAAAAGCAGAAACCTGGAAATTTAGGCGAAATTCAACTGACCGACGCGCTTAATGTGTTGGCTGAGCAGGGGCGCCTCTATGGTTGTTATTTGCAAGGGCTTAGATTTGACGCCGGAGATCGCTTAGGTTTTCTGAGGGCAAATTTGCACTACTATTTAAAAAGTCCGCTGAAATCGGATGTTCAAAACTTATTGAAGGAATTCATGGCATGAAAGTTTTTATTTTTTTTGGGTTTTTAAGTTTTCTCGGATTCGCAAATCATATATCCGCTGCGGATGAGTTTTTGCTTGCAGACTTAGACAGCTCTTTAGCTAAAGAACGTCTACGCCGAATTTATGGAGAGTTTAATTTGCGCGCCGCTGGCGATTGGAAGGTCACAGAAGGGGGACGGAGTGAAATTTGGAAATGGACAGATAAAGGCTGGAGTTGTCCAGTCGATCAAAAATCTATCTGTTCCGAATTAGTTCCTCTTAGCCTGCGATGGTGGGTGCAGACGCGTTCGTGGTTAACGGCTTGGAATCCAAAACGTAAGCTGGGTTTGGAGTTTGGACGCGCCGAGGATTTACAGCGTCCGGTTCACGTTGCTCCGTCCCCCGATTCTAAGGACGCTGCAACCGATGAAGAGACTGAAGAAGTAAAAGCTTTCGCGGGAAAAAAGACTGCCAATGAGGTTTGGGAATGGGAGTCTACCTCTGGAGTTCCCGTAAAAATTCATATTTCTCTTCGAGATCAAAGAATAGTCCGCATCGACGGTGATAAATGGACGGAATATTTGGATTGGTTTCAAAAGCGCCCGGGCTCCGTCCCCGAATTAGATCGAATCGTCATCGATCAAAACGGCACCCAAACTGTAATGACTCGTCAGCGATAATCCGGATTTTTTTTGATCCGGATAAATTCCGGATCATTCTACTTTCATATTCCTCTTTAAATTCATTTCTACAATTGGCCTCTCTTTTGCATCCCTTGCGCGTCGTGTGGCAACGAATGTCTTTAATAATGAACAAAGTGGCATTCAATGAAAGGTAGAGAATAATGAAAATAAAACCGAAGCATTTAAACAAGGGGCAAACGATGATGGAATATATTATTTTGGTGGCTCTTTTAGCGATCGCATCGATCCCGGTGGCGAAAGTTCTTGGAGATGTCTTTAGAAATCATATGATGCGATCAGCGGATGCGATGGTGAACGGACGCACTCGTGATTACCATGATCGCGGTCGCGAATTGATTCGAGAAGGCGCAAATAAAGTAAAACGAGATATGAATAACTTCGATGATTAAAGTTCGAAATCAAGGAGCGATAATTTTAGAGGTCAGTCTTATTTTGATCACTGCATTGACGCTCTCTTTATTTTTAAAATGTCTCAATAAATGGACGCGAACCACGAAGGCAGATTTCTTTGGAAATCAAGGTTTTCGCATCAAGAGAGAAAAACTCATTCGACAGGATTCATTTAAAGAAAGTGTAGAAGAAACAGGTAATTAGACTTTTCAATGAGGCTTGTTGGCCGTGGTAGTTGACCCTACCTAAAAATGCGGTAGAAAGCCTCGGTGAATTCGAGCAATGCCTCTCAACCTGGAAGTAGTTCGTCTGCTGCCTCAACAAAATTTGTTTGGTCTCGTCCTAAGTTTTTTAAAAAAAAGCAGTCTCATTTTCATGGGCGTGCTCAGACTCAATTAGAAGTCATTGAACTTGCTAGTCGATTAGAGATGGCAATTGGTGGAACGGCTCTTATTTATCGCCTCATTTATTCGAATGGTTGGCGTGAAGTAGAGAAAAGCCTTACGCCCAAATATCAAACAAAACTCGAGTACGAAAATCTTCAGCGGCGCGAATTTGAAATTCTTTCGGAGCTGAATCATCCGTTAATTATTCGTCCAGTTCGACTCCGTCCCCAACCGGCCTTAGGTGGCGGCACTACAAATGTATTATTTTTAGAATATTTGGATGGCGTCAGCTTAGCTGAGCTCTGGGATTTTGTTCGCTCGCTTGACTCCGTCCCTCGGTTAAATTGGGCGTATGAAATTTTAGGACAGCTTTCGTCCGTTGTTAGTTATCTCGGAAAAAATGGAATCGTTCATGGGGATATTGCTCCCGAAAATATCATTATTCAGAAAAACGGTTTGATAAAGCTCCTCGATTTTGGCGTTGCGACTCGAGAGGGTGAGGGAAGCCTGTCTTTTATGGTTGCGGGTCGAAATTATTTTCGTGCCCCAGAACTTCGCTCATCTGGTGGAACCTCTCATAAAGGAGATGTCTTCGCCGTTGGCCGCATTTTCGAGCAATTGCTTGGGGACGCAGCAGCGGAAGAATCCCCCCACCGCGAACTTTTAAAGAGGGTGACGGAGCAAAGAGAATTGCCCCCCATATCCTTCGATGAATCCGGTTGGTTTCCAGGTCTGTCCCCCATGCCGCCAGCCGAGAAACTCGAGCCGAAAGTTCGACTCCGTCCCAAAACAAAACTGACGCCCCGGCCTTCGTTTTTCGACAAACATCGAAAGGTCCTTCTAACTCTCGGTGTTTTTGTCTCCGTCCCCTTTATTTCGAGCTTCCAACCCCGCCGCGCAAAGATCACTGTGAACACTTTGCCGTATTCCTCCGTCATCTTCGTTAACGTCAACGCGCAGATACAGTACGAAACGCCAGTCATCGGTCTCTCCGTCCCCTCCGGTGAGCACATCATCGAAATCATCATCCCCGAGCAAAACCATCGCCACGTCACTCGACACATCGCCGTACTTCCAGGTGATCACGCAAAGCTCTTTGAAGACTTCCGAAATCTTGATACTTTGAAGAAGTGAACGTCACGATCGGTCAGCCTGTAAAAGATCTCAAAGGAAAAATTCTCTTAGACGCAGGCAAAGATGTTCTCGAGTGGGCTAAGCGCGCTCCACTCACCGGCGAATATCTCAAAAAGAAAATTAAATTTCGCGAAAATCCGCAACTCGTTGAAGACCTCATGACAGTTTATCAAATTGCTCCTTACAACAATATCCTCGAAGGATGGGCCCCCAATCTTCGCGAGTGGATCGGCGAAATGTACGGACCTGCGATGGCCTTCGACGAACTTAAACTTCAGCGCACTCGCGATCCTTACGCTTATCGCCACAACCTCATCATCACGATGGTGGGCTCACGAATGCTCGAGCTCTGGATCAAAGCCGCGCCCACTGTGCGAAAAGCTTTTCAGGCATTTTTATTTCACGATCTTGGAAAGTCTCGTGTCGCCGCAACCATTCTCGAAAAATCCGAAACACTCAACGATCTCGAGCGTCGCGCCATCAAAGAACATCCCTTAACAAGTTTTGTTTTAAATTCTGCTTATTGGGGAGACGTGAATCATCTCTGCGCCGAAGTCGCTCTTCATCACCACGAAGATCGCATAGGAACAGGCTATCCTACTGGAATCAAAACCAATTCTCTGATTCTCGATATTCTCGGCGCCGTCGATCGTTTTGACGCTCTGATTTCTGAGCGTCCGTTTCGTTTTAAAAAATTCTCATCAAGAGAGGCGTTCGACCTCTTGAAAAAAGATACAGAAGAGGGCAAATTCGAGGGAGACGTTCTTCGCGCATTGGTCGCTCTCGTTCGCAAAGAAAAGATTACCGATTTGAAAAAGATAAAATTAGGAACGATCGGTCGCAGCGAAGTTCAAAAATAAAAACGTTCAAGTTTTTTCAAAATTCATAATCTTAGGAGAAAATATGCAACCGAAATTAAAAGCCCAGCTTCAATCCATTTCACAAAAAGTTTCTAAGGCTGAAAAATTAGCAGGCAAACAGATTCGCCACGCTCTTAAATCGACTCAAAGCTTTCGAACTCAACAGATGAAAAATATTCAAGACCTCGTTAAACATGCTCGCACTTTGAAAAATACAAAGCTCGCCAAGCAAGCGGATCAAATGCGAAAAGATTTCGAAACTAAAGCCGTTGAAGGCCTCGATCTTTTGCTTACAAAAATTCATATTCCTACTCGAAAAGAACTCGAGAGACTCAGCAAAAAAGTAGCCGCTCTTCAAAAGCAATTAGATGACTCCAAAAAAACCAAACGTTCTTAATTTCATTTTTCATTAAAAACAGACCTACGAATGACTAGCGGACTAAAAACTCGCTAGTCATTTTTTTTTCTTTCTGAAATTCTCCTTTCAGAATGATCGACTCACAAAAAGCTATCTATCTTATCGACGCCAGCGCTTTTGTTTTTCGCGCTTACTACGCTCTCGCACCCCTATCTTCGAAAGGCCGACCTTCTCACGCGGTTGCAGGTTTTGCATCGATGCTTCTTAAAGTTCTTCGCGAAAAAAAACCTCTCTCTTGCATCGTCGTTTTTGATTCCAAAAAGCCTTCATTCCGAAAAGAAATTTACTCAGATTACAAAGCCAATCGCGCCGAAGCTCCCCCTGACATTTCAGATCAAATCGCCGCCGTCATGGAGATGTGTAAAAAAGCAGATTTTCCGATTTTGCAAGAAGAGGGAATGGAAGCTGATGATTGGATCGCAAGTTTCGTCGCGACGTACAAAAAAAAATATCCCATCGTTGTCGTCTCGACAGATAAAGATCTCACTCAATTTGTAACGGACGATGTGGTTCTGCTCGATTCGTTTAAAGATAAATTCATGGGACCTAAAGAGGTCGAAGAAAAATGGGGAGTGCGTCCCGATCAAATGGGAGATTATTTAAGTTTAGTGGGGGACTCTTCGGATAATGTTCCCGGTCTTGAAGGAGTTGGCCCCAAAACCGCAGCTCTTTGGCTCAAGGAGTATGGATCTTTGGATGCGATTGTTAAAAAAGTAAATTCGCTTCCTGAAAAAATAAAAAAGAAAGTGGAGCCGAATTTAGACCAGATAGCTCTCAGCCGAAAACTCATCGCGCTTAAAGAAGATTTAAAAATTCCATTCTCTAAAGTTCCTGAAATTCAATTACCTTTTCCAAAAACTTTTCGAGATTTTTTAGCAGATTGGGATTGCAGTAGAACCCTCTCTCAATTTGCAGAAGAATTAGGCGTAGGAAATTCTCTATCTCTGTCTAGCCCCTCATCCGCTAAATCTTCTTCAGATTCGACATCTTCAGGTGATTCTCAAGCTGCTTCAGCGCCTAAAACTTCGAATGCAAATTTAAAAACCATCGCTTCTATTTCTGAACTTGAAAAACTTATCAAAGATATCAAAAAAGCGGGAAGCTTTACATTCGACACCGAAACAAGTGATTTCGATCGCCAGAAGGCGAGAATTGTAGGGCTTTCATTTGCTTACAATGCTGAGCAAGCCTTTTATCTTCCGCTTCGACATATCGATTTTAAAATGGATGAAGAGAAAGCCCTCAAGATTTTAAAAGAAATTTTTGAAGACGAATCTATTTCAAAAATAGCTCATCATTTAAAATACGATCTGCAGATGCTATGGAAAGAAGACATGGATGTCCTTGGGCCTACATTTGATACGATGATTGAAGGCCATCTTCTTCACTCGGATCGTAGAAGTTTTTCACTTGAAAATCTTTCTCGCGAGTTTTTACAGCAGGAAAAAGGCGATCTCGATCATTTGCTTTCTGGAAAAACAAATTTTGCAGAAGTTCCTACAGAGCAAGCGACTCAATATGCCGCTCAAGATGCTCATTTGACATTCCAACTTCATCAACTCTTTTTCTCCGAACTTAAAACACATTCCGAAATAAAATGGCTTTTTGAAGAAGTTGAAATGCCTCTCGTTCGCGTACTCGCACAAATGGAATCTAAGGGGATTGGCCTTGATGTTGAATCACTTGCGAAGCTTTCAAAATCTCTGCACGCTAAAATTAAAAAAATTGTAGAGAAAGTTTATACCTTAGCCGGAGAAGAATTTAATTTAGCTTCGCCTAAGCAGTTACAAACTATTTTATTTACGAAGCTTGGCTTAACTCCGACCAAAAAAACTAAAACGGGATTTTCAACCGACGAATCTGTGCTTCAAGATTTGGCCGAAGAGCATGAACTTCCAAAATTACTTCTTGAGCATCGAAGTCTCGCTAAACTCACTTCGACCTATGTCGATGTTTTGCCAACTCTTGTAGATGAAAAAGAACACAGGTTGCATACGCATTATCATCAGACCGGAACGGCAACCGGTCGCCTTAGCTCTTCCGATCCGAACCTTCAAAATATTCCGATCCGGACCGAAGAAGGTTTGAAAATCCGCGAAGCTTTTATTCCGGCTAAAGGCTTTCAACTTTTTTCGGCGGATTATTCGCAGGTAGAACTTCGACTTTTTGCGCATATGTCAGAAGATGAAAACCTCATTCAAGCATTTCAAAATAATCGAGATATTCACTCTGAAACTGCTAAAATTATTTTCGGCTCTGATGACAAAGAATTTCGTGCGCGCGCAAAGGCTATCAACTTTGGAATTATTTACGGAATTTCAGCTTTTGGTCTCGCAAAGCAACTTTCGATTTCTCGCACCGAATCTGCACAATTTATCGAAGCTTATTTTACAAAATTTCCGCGTTTAAAAATTTTCATGGATGAGCTTATCGAGCGCGCTCGTAAATCTGGCTTCACCCAAACTCTTTTTGGCCGACGACGTCTGCTTCCTGATATTCACTCAAAAAATCCTACGCTTCGTCAATTTGCAGAGCGCATCGCGATCAACGCTCCGGTACAAGGAACCGCTGCGGATATAATGAAGTCCGCTATGAATAGAATTTCAGCGAATTTAAAAAATAAAAAATCCGCTCTTTTACTTCAAGTTCATGATGAACTCGTTTTTGAATCCTATCCCGACGAATCAAAGTTTTTAGAAAAAATGGTAGTCGACGAGATGATGGATCTCTCGCAGACACCCATAAAAAAACTGGATGTGCCTTTGATCGTTGATTTTGGCTTTGGGCCGAACTGGGCGCAAATCTAGCTTTGGAATTGAGTAAAAGCCATTCCCAGGGCTTCCAAAGCCATCTGGCCCCCCGCTGCTAATTCATTTTTAGACTCATTCGATTTTCAAACGACGAATTTATAAAATTGAAAACGAGATATTTTTCCCAAGCTTTCCTATTAATTTAAAAACTCTAATAATTCATAAGAAAAAGAGTTGCCAAACTTCTTAAATCCTTTAAAAAATTCCCTATATACAGAGCTCGGATTCTGAGTCTCGCTGGCGACAATTCCTAAAAATTTGTTGTCGTACTAAGCAGTTTCGGCTGGTATGAGTCCTCTGTTTTTAACTGTTCTTTGAAAACTAAGTAGCAAGCACTTTAGAAATTTATTTCTAAAGTATATTAAGTTTTCGTTTTTTTTATTGAGTAAACGTTGAAACAAAAGCCCTCAAAAGCTTTTAAGAGTATTCAACCAGTTCTCAAACAGTCTTAAGTTAGGCCTTTAAAAGCTCAGCTTATAGATGGATCCAAAATTAAAATTGGAGAGTTTGATTCTGGCTCAGAACGAACGCTGGCGGCATGCCTAACACATGCAAGTCGAACGAGAAGTCCCGCAAGGGATTGTAAAGTGGCGCACGGGTGAGTAACACGTGGGTAATCTGCCCTTTAGCTTGGGATAACCCTTCGAAAGAAGGGCTAATACCGAAGAGACCACAGGAGCAAAAGCTCTAGGGGTTAAAGGTGGGGACCGCAAGGCCTATCACTAAAGGATGAGCCCGCGCACTATCAGGTAGTTGGTGAGGTAATGGCTCACCAAGCCTATGACGGTTAGCTGGTCTGAGAGGATGATCAGCCACACTGGAACTGAGACACGGTCCAGACTCCTACGGGAGGCAGCAGTGGGGAATTTTGCACAATGGGCGCAAGCCTGATGCAGCAATGCCGCGTGAGTGATGAAGGCCTTCGGGTTGTAAATCTCTGTCGGTTGGGACAAATGTTTTTCCATTTAATAAATGGAGAGAGTGATGGTACCAGCAAAGGAAGAGGCGGCTAACTCTGTGCCAGCAGCCGCGGTAATACAGAGGCCTCAAGCGTTGTTCGGAATTACTGGGCGTAAAGGGAATGTAGGTGGTTATGTAAGTTAGATGTGAAAGCCCTGGGCTTAACCCGGGAACTGCATTTAATACTGCATAACTGGAGTGCGATAGAGGAGAGCGGAATTCCTAGTGTAGGAGTGAAATCCGTAGATATTAGGAGGAATACCGATGGCGAAGGCAGCTCTCTGGCTCGTAACTGACACTGAGATTCGAAAGCGTGGGTAGCAAACAGGATTAGATACCCTGGTAGTCCACGCCGTAAACGATGGATGCTTGTTGTTGGAAGTGTAAACCCTTTCAGTAACGAAGCTAACGCGTTAAGCATCCCGCCTGGGGAGTACGGTCGCAAGATTAAAACTCAAAGAAATTGACGGGGACCCGCACAAGCAGTGGAGCATGTGGTTCAATTCGACGCAACGCGAAGAACCTTATCCTGGTCTTGACATCCTCGGACCGCCAGCGAAAGTTGGCTTTCCCGCAAGGGACTGAGAGACAGGTGCTGCATGGCTGTCGTCAGCTCGTGTCGTGAGATGTTGGGTTAAGTCCCGTAACGAGCGCAACCCACGCCTCTTGTTGCCATCATTAAGTTGGGCACTCTAGAGGGACCGCCGGTGTTAAACCGGAGGAAGGTGTGGATGACGTCAAGTCCTCATGGCCCTTATGACCAGGGCTACACACGTGCTACAATGCAGAGTACAAAGGGC
Source organism: Deltaproteobacteria bacterium (assembly GCA_017302715.1). Taxonomy (GTDB): domain Bacteria; phylum Bdellovibrionota; class UBA2394; order UBA2394; family UBA2394; genus JAFLCD01. Next base: position 9,773 of record JAFLCD010000011.1, on the reverse strand, counting down.
TGCGAAATGGTGACATGGAGCCAATCCCAAAAAACTCTGCTCAGTTCGGATTGAAGTCTGCAACTCGACTTCATGAAGCTGGAATTGCTAGTAATCACAGATCAGCATGCTGTGGTGAATACGTTCCCGGGTCTTGTACACACCGCCCGTCACACCACGAAAGTTGTTTGCACCAGAAGTCACTGAGCTAACCGCAAGGAAGCAAGTGCCCAAGGTGTGTGCAATGATTGGGGTGAAGTCGTAACAAGGTAGCCGTAGGAGAACCTGCGGCTGGATCACCTCCTTTCTAAGGAAAATGTCATCCCGCAAGGATGGACATAGTGGTTTATGCTTAAATATTTGTGAAAGCTCGAGAGAGCCCGATCAACTTGCTGCTTAGTTTTGAAAGAATAGATTTGAAGCCCGCTCAACCGAGTGGGCTTTTTTATTTTATCAACCATCTATCTGTTTTGAATGAAGTCTTGTAGAAGCTGGTGTCTTCTATGAAACGCTCTTGGCTTTCTATTTTAATCGTAAGTTTTTTGGTGGCTAGTTTTGGCAGCTCGCCTGGATTTGCTGCGTCGTCTGAATCAAATTCGCGAGCGAAATCTGGGTTTTGTAAAAAGCTTACATCGAGCCTCAAAGCTGGAGTTGGAGTCGCTGTTGCAGGAGCTATGGTTTGCACAGGCGCAGTTTGTTTTTATTCGAATCCTATTTCTGCTCAAACTCCAGATTATATTGAAGGTAAATCTTTGAGAGTGAGTGTCATCGGCGACAGTCTTGCGAGTGATTTTCATTTAGACACGATGACTTCTAATATTTGGCAGATTCGCACTCATCAAAATAAAAATGCGGTTTTAAATCCAGACGCATTGACCTCTTCAAGTTTATTTAAAAAATTGGCTGCTGAGACTTCAGTGAAGGTGACTAATTTTGCAACACCAATGGCAGCCGTTTTTGATGAGCCTCAACCACTTACTGCCAATCAAAGATATATTTTTGGAATTCGAAGTTTTTCTGAACAAATCGATGATGTGATTTCGCAAAAGCCAGCTCCGCAAATTACTTTGATTTGGATTGGTCATAATAATCTGGATTGGGTGAAGGGTCTGAATGAGGCGCAGCGCAAGTCACCCGAAGTCACTTTCAAAATGATTGAAGAGACATTTATTCGTCACTATCGAGAAGAGCTTGTGCGTTTGGCAAATCATTTGCCTAAGAGTTCGAAATCTGCAGTCGTGATTTTTGGCCTTACACAATTTGAAGAATTTTTCAAAGCGAGAGATGAAGCTCAAGAATTGCATGGAAAAGATTCAAAAAAATATCCATTTTTTGAAACGGTATACAATTCTTTTGAATCACTTAAGCCTGGTAGCTATAGAGACGGAATTAAAACTCTGCAAATTCGAATTAATTCTCGACTTCAAAATTTAGTAGAGGAAATGAATGGGAACACTCCTGATTCTCCTAATTCTCCTATTAAATTCTTTTATGCAGAAGCTCTTACCCAACTAGGGGGAGCGAAAGATTTAAACGATTTAGATGCATGGCATCCGTCTAAAGAGGGCCAGCAGCGAATTGCGAATGATTTCTATAATGGTATAAAGCCAGCGCGAGACTTTATTTTTAATAATTCAAATTAATATTAAATTCCAGGTGGGAAGATTTTTTCTGTCGAAGAAGTTTTTAATTTTAGAACCCAAAAGTTTTTAGAAGTTATTAAATCTTTAAAAGATTCATCTAAATTACTTACGGGGGAAAAAGTTTTTGCGATTTCCAGATTTTTAAAAAATCCAAATGCGTGAAATGGCTTAAGTAGCATTCTCATTAGATCTAATTTGATAGAGGATTTCTGAAGTTCACTCTGAACGGCGTATAAATTGCCCCCCGATAAAATTTGATTAATTCCGCGAATGATAAAATCCATTTGAATTAAAATTTGTGCAGGATTTTCTGCGGGATGACCTTCAGCAGAGGCGATCAGCACTGGAATATTTTTACTTTGAGTGAGTCGAGAGGCGAGTGTCCACGAAGAAAGGTATTTTTTAGAAAAGCAGGCGAGGTCAAAGATGGTGAGCTGAGAAGAATTTTTAGAGAGCCTGTTTTGAAGTAAGTTCGCCATTTCATTTAAAGAAAAGCTAAGTCCATTTGCACCTTCAGCTTTCGCGCTTTTTAGAAGTGGAAGAAAAATATGAAAATAAACTTTTATCTTTAAATGAGGCTGCTCAGGATTGCTTATTTCTTTTTCAAGAATCAATTCAGACGCGTTTGCATTTCGAAAGCTCAATTGAAATTGATTGGCATTGGGGATGTCAGGAAATGGTAGAAAAACATCGGTGATTGGTAGAAGTTCTAAAAGCCTCGATTTAAGTGGGATATTTTCTCGAAATTCTTTCTCTTTGAAGCCGAGCTCCCATTCTAAAAATTTTTTTGTGATTTGAAGGCTAGAAGAGGAAATGGAATTCGTTAAGGTAATGCTGCTTACAAGGTGTATTTCTTTTCGATCTTTAAATTGAATAAGAGGATTAGTCGCTAGAGCCGAAATTTCCTTAGAATTTAAAGTAGGAGAAACGTTTTCCCAAGAGATTTGAAAATTTTGGTTTCTACATTTCCAATTTTTTAATGGATTGGTTTTTTCGGAGAAATTTTTCTTCTCAAATCGAATGTCAGCTATTGAAAAATCGAATTTTGTTTTTTCACTGTCCACACATGCAAAGAGAACTTCTCGATTGTCTAAGCCATTTTTTCTAAATACAGAAAATCCAGACCCTAGTTTGAGGGAAGGGTCCAATATTGTTTTGAGTCGATACTTAGCGAGTGACCAAAGCTGAGAGCGGTCGATTGACCAAATGGTTAAATCAATTTGTTCTTCTGATAACTTTGCTTCAATTCGATTTTTAAGTTCTAAAGAAAGTAAATCTATGGGGTCCGTTCGTGAGTTAAGATCGTCCTCAGAGAGAAGCTTTCTCTGCTCCAAGTTCAATTGATCAATTTTGTTTTGAAATCCATTTGGATCATTAATTAAAAGATCAATGCTAGATCTAACTTCGTTTTGCAAATTTGAATTGGAATAATCGTGAGAATGTTTTGCGCTATTCCAAGCAACGCCTTGGTTGGGATATTCGAATATTTTCTGAAAAGATGAACTGTCTTTGGCATCTGTTAACGGAATGCCGATGAAAATAATGATTCCAATATTTCTAAACAGAGTAAAATGCATTTCTACCCGTTATTTTAGTCCGGGGAGTGAAACGATCCTAGGAAAAACGAAATCTGGGGAGCGCTATTGAGAAAGTGCTTCCTTGGCCAAGTTTAGAATCCACCCAAATTCGACCATGATGAAGGCTAATAATCTTTTTACAAATCGCTAAACCAATTCCAGCTCCCGGGTATTTATCTTGTGGATGAAGGCGATGGATGAGATCGAAAATATTTTGGGAATCGACTTTATCGATTCCCATCCCATTATCTTTAACTTCAATGATCCAATCTTTTTCAGTTTCTCTGCTCGAAATTTGAATTTCTGGAAACTTCTCACTTTTAAACTTAATGGAATTAGAAAATAAATGCGCGAAAACTTGAGTGAGCATGGGCAGATTTCCATGCACATGAGGTAAATGGGCATAGGTAAATTTTGCTTGAGGACTTCCGCTCATAAGCGGATTAATAATTTCCGCGGCCGCTTGAACGGCATCCTGAAGATGAATTTTTTCAAATTTTTTATCTGTAGCGCTGATATTAAAATACAAAGTTAAATTTTCAATGAGTTTGTGCAATCTCTGTGCATGATTTTCTGCAAACTGAATATACTCTTTTTCTTGAGCACTCAATTTGTCTCCGGCCTCAGCTTCTAAAAGCGCAGTATATGTACTTATGATTCTTAAAGGCTCTCGAAAATCGTGAGCTGTCATTTGTGCAAATCGATTAAGCTCTTCATTTGTCGTTTTAAGATCTGAGATTTTATTTTGAAGATCTGAATAGAGTTGTAAATTTTCCATAGCGACCGAAGTGGTGTCGGCTAGCGCTTGAAGAGTGGCAATTTCTTCTGAAGTCGGAGTTCGCTTCGTAGCCCAATAAGTTCCAATGGCTCCGATAGGAGAAGCCTTTCGAATGGGAACCATAACCAAACTTTTAACGAAAGTTGGGCGATAGGCATCGATGGGAATCCTCGGATCCGTATATATATCGCCAATAACAACAGATTCTTGGTGAAGCATAGCCCATCCGCTGATACAGGCTTTGAGTGGAAATTTTTGTCCTTTCCACAGCGGACTAATAGCGTCTTCGTCAGCGTAGAAGCAGTGCTCATTATCGCGTAGAACAAATGTGGCTCCATCAGCTCCCGTTAATTTTCGTGCTGCTGTTCGAACGACAGTCATCACCGACTGAAGATCTCGACAGTGCGAAAGTTGTTGGATCACTCCAACAAAATCTTCAAAATGAGAAGAAGGTAAATCTAAATGGGGTTCAGAATGATGAGTTGCCCCTGCCCAATGAAGTTTCATAGCGCTCACCTCAACATTATTATATCGCTAATCAACATTTGTGACCTGACCTTCGATTGTGGTGAAACTTAGAAAATTAGATCAGGTTTTTTGGCCTTCTGCGGTCTAAAACTTTTCTTTTATTTCGGCTGCCCGTAATCTTGAAGATGTGCTTTCGATTGCGATTCTAAAATGGAAAGATCCCATTCTTGGATTTTTAACCAAAGAATTTCAGAAACTCGGGCATCAGGTTTTAACGATCGATCTTGAAGATGGACTTTCAGTCGAAAAAATTTGCAATCAACTCAAAGATTTTAATCCGCAGTTTTGTCTAACTAATAATTTTTATCTCTTCGATAATTTTGCAAGTGGAGTTGAGTTAGAGAAATATTTTGCCCATTCAAAAATTCCTTTGATTTGCTGGCATTGGGAAGCTCCACTTTGTTCTTCGATTGTGCTTCGCGATCGATTTCCCCGCTCAAAGCCCATGGAAGATATTTTATTTTTGACTGCGGATTCTGAACATTTGAATTTTTTTAAAGAGCGAAACCTCTCTACAGAATGGCTTCCTCTGGCGATTGACAGTGACTTATTTAATCGAGAAATCTCGGAAGATTTAAAAAATAAATTGAGTACGACTTTAGGATTTGTGGGGACACCTTTTCTTTCGGATATGCATCCGCCCGTAGACAATTTTGAGCCGCTTCGAATGTGGCATATTAATCACTATGCAATTGAGCTTACCAATCAACTGATCACATTGTTTCCAAATTTAACTCATGAAAATGAAATGGAGATCATTGGTTGGTACGATAAATTTCATCCTGAGATTGATCGTCTCTTTAGTATCGTCTATTCCGATCCAAAGAAATTTACAGTTGCACTCGAAAATTTTAAAAATAACTTAAAGACCTTACTGCCCGAAAATGCTTTTTCACACATTCAATATAGTTTTGGCCGAGCTTCTTATATTTATTCTTATTATCAACTGGTTGCTTACCTAAACGCCCTTCAGAAAAAAAATATTCAGATCTATGGTGGAGAGACATGGCGGCCTTGGATTTTAGGTTACCCAGAAAAATCAGAAATTCGAAGACTGAGTGATGATGAGCTTTATGCCTTTTTCGCTTCTGCAAAAATCCAATTTTGCGCGACTAAAATGCAATTTACAAATTTAGTTCATGATCGGCCTTTAGCCGTGTTGGCGGTAGGTGGATTTCCTTTGACGGATGAACGAGGTGATTTGCCGCGTTTGTTTAAAAAAAATGAAATCGCGACTTATCAAAATATTGAAGAGGCCTCTGAGAAAATTGATTATTTTCTCTCACATGAATCGGAACGACAAAAAATATCTGCAGCAGGAAGAGAAAAAGTTCGATCTCGACACACTTATTTTCATCGAGCCAGGGAGCTTATTGAAATAGCGACTCGTCATTTTGACTTGTAAATGCAAGCCGCTCTTCGTAAACTATTCTCTGTCTGAGGAGGGACTTTCATGAAATTTTTAACTTCTATATTTGTTTTTGTTTTTTTAGGATTGAACATTTTGTTCGCTCAATGCCCAGGTCTTGAGCCATTCGATATTCCTAGCTATCAAAAAGGCGCTGACTTTGTGTCTGTGGTAAAAATTTTGAAAGTAAAGCAAACGGGAAGGTTGCCAAGCGTTCGTCCGAAGGAACATCCACACGGCGTCGAAATGAATGTTCAGCTGGTAAAGGCGTTTAAAGGAAAAGATTTAGTACCTGAAGATCAGCAAAATTCTTTTGTGATCAAGACTGCTATTAGTGGCAAATCAGGAAAGCAAGTTTTGAAAAAATGGACCAAAAACACTGAGTTATTGGTCTTCGCCCGACCTAATGAAGAGAGCGGTCTAAATGCCGATTACTGCGACTTAATGAGCGGCGAGAGGGTGGACAGACTTGTTCGAGCTCTCGAAAAGCTGAACTAAAATTTTCGAAGAGAGATCTTGAGAATCTTAAAAGTCCGAAGTAGTTTCATCGAATTATACGGTATGGCGTGGGCTTGTAGCTCAGTTGGTTAGAGCGCGTCCCTGATAAGGACGAGGTCGGAGATTCGAATTCTCCCAGGCCCACCATTTTTTCATTTTCTACGGAAAATTTGACTTTTGTTAGTTGCCTCTTTATCCCCTTCGCATGCGCTATTCGCTCTTTTATATTTTAGGGGTTTTAGTTTTCTTAAGTTCTTCAAATATACAGGCTCAAAGTAGGGAAGCCGCAATTCAAGAGGCGGACCGAATCGCGAATTTATTGCAATCGATGTACTCCGATCCCCGCCCATCAGTTGAAAATTCTGACCGATCCTCAGAGCTTCTTGTTTTTAATGAGAGTCAGACGAGTGCGAAGGCAGCCCAGGCCGAGTTCACAATCAATCCTTTTCGCAATTCTAAATTACACGTTCAGGTGGAGACCTCTTATATATTTTCAGGTTTTGCAACTTTTGTTGCGATGACATTCGGAGCTCAAATGCTTGAACGTGACATTTCAACGTCAACGAGTCTGGCGTTAGGTTCTGCTGTTTTCGTGACGAGTTTGTTAAGCGGACCGGCCATATTTTTACTTCCCGATTTAATTTCACAGTTCAGAGAAGTTCAAAAATTAAAACGAGAGCAACGTAAGATAGAAAATGTTTTTTGGGATAGGTTAAAACTTCGCGGATTCAATGTGCCTAATAAGCAAAAACTTCGTGCAGCTTGGTTGCAGAGTCTTTTTACTGGAAAAATTACAGATGAATTTTTGAAAACTTCACCAAATTTTCGTAAGGATTATTTGAGCCTTATTAGAGATAAAATCGGAGAAATTTATTCAAGTCTTCTCGCCGTTGGATTAAATAAACAGGATCCCTTTCTCAAAAAATTGAAAGTTTTAAAAAAAGAGGCGTCTTTTGCTCTTGTGTTTGGATCTTCTGATTCAATGATCAAAACGATTCGCTCAGTAGAAACGCAATTAGCAGAGATGATTATCGGTGATGGGCAATATGGTTCTGAAGTTCGTGATTTAATGAAGCCAGAAGTGGCAAAAAATTGGCTCAATGTATTTGCGCCGCCAAATATTATTTTACCTCCTGTCGAATCAAGTTTTTGTCGTACTCACATTTCAAGAGTTGGTGGGGCTTCGCAAGGAGATGAAACTAGATTTGTTTCTGCGGGAGCAGCTTTAATAAACCAGTAAGGCCTTGCAAAAATATAAAGCAAAGTCTGTCGAGTAAGCGCTGAAATTTTGAAGAAGATAAAAAGGCTTGGGCATTTATTTTCGTGGCCCCTTCTTTCAGCTCATTTTCTAATCTTTTAGTTAAATTTTGAGCGAACTCAGAATTTTCTATCACCATATTGGCCTCTAAATTTAAAAATAAACTAAAGGGTTCTAAATTGCTCGATCCTACTGTGGCCCAGTTTCCATCGATGGCCGCCACTTTGGCGTGAAGAATCGCTTTCTCATACTCATAGATTTCAATCCCTGATTTTAAAAAACTTCGATAAAGAGCTCGAGTCGCTCTTTTTAAAAACCAAAACTCAGCATTGCCTTGAACGATAAGCCCGATTTTAACTTTTCTTCGCGCAGCTTTTTTTAGAGCGTGTCGAATTCTAAAGTTTGGTAAAAAATAGGCGTTCGCCATCAGTATATCGGTTTGAGCATTACGAATCGCATCGAAATACTGATCTTCGATCGCGCGTCGGTGAAAAATATTATCTCTTAAAATAAAAGCTGCTCGCATATTCCCAGCATTTGGAATTTTTAAATCAGGCTTTCGTTTGTAAAAGTGAGCGAATCTCTTCCAGCCCTGCGTGAGTCTTCTAAAAAAACTTTCAAGGCTTCGATGAATATGTCCAACGGCTGGCCCTTTTACCGAAACGGCATAATCTAAAAGACAATCCTTGCCGAACCGAGAGCTTTGGTTGAGAGAGATATTAATTCCTCCAACAAAGGCAATTTGTTTATCAATCACCGAAACTTTTCGATGCAAACGTTTTAAAAAAATTTCTCTTAGCTTGTGGAGTTTTGAGTAGGGTCGAAAAATTCTTAATTGAATTCCTGCTTTCTGCATTTTCTCAATGCATTCGGTGCTGAGGTCGCTGGAACCCACTCCATCGATAACAAGAAAAACTTTTACTCCACGCTTTCTGGCCTGAAGTAATTTATCGATAAATTCATTTCCAATTTCATCTTCGGTTAAAATATAAGTTTCGACATTTATTTCTTCTTTAGCATTTGAAAGCGCTTGAAAAAACTCTTGAAAATATTCATCTCCGTTTAGTAACTGAAGAGAATTTCCGTTAGTCCATAAACTCATCTTTGAATTTCCGCCAATAATGCTTTGTGGTCCGACAACTCTGCCCAAATTTTTCCGGATAATGTCTGAGCTGACAAAACTTTAAATCCCCTGCAAAAAATTCTATCGAGTTTTAACAGGGGCAACCAGCTAGGAAAACTTCGAGGCAATTCAGATCCTACGCTTTCGAAAACTTCTAAAAGTCCAAGTGGCTGAGCAAATCTTGAGCGTGATGATAAAAGCCAATCATTAAAATCTCCTGCTAAAACGATCGCAGCATCTTCGGGGATATTTTTTTGAATATAGGAGCTCATCATTTGGTATTGTTTTTTTCGATGATAATCGAAAAGACCGAGATGAGTGCAGAGGCAGTGAATTTCTTCTCTCGTCTCAGGAATTTCAATCACACAGTGAAGAAATCCTCGTGATTCAAAAGCGTGACAAGAAATGTCGATATTTTTCCAAAACGTAATCGGAAATTTAGAAAGCAAAGCATTGCCATGATGCCCATCTAGGTAAACAGCATTTTGTCCGTAAGCATGATGATGCCAAATGCTATCTGCTAAAAACTCGTACTGAGTTTGCACAGGCCAATTTTTATGATTTTTCTGATGAGATTTGTGCTCACCAATCACTTCTTGCAAAAACACGAGATCAGCTTCGCTACTTCGAATAGCTTCACGCATTTCATTCAAAACAAAACGACGATTAAAACTCGAAAAGCCTTTATGCATATTCAAATTTAAAACACGCAGTGGTGATCGCTGTGACATTTCAAATCTATTTAAACTTGTTCACTCACTTTAATAAAGGAGATTGCCTTTCGGTGGTTGGAGTTTTTTAATTGGGCATGGGCGAAAGGCTAAAGTCTGATGCGGTCGTATTGGTGACGGGAGTGAGTTCGGGAATCGGACTAGAAATCGCAAAAAAATTAAGCCAAACCTCTCATCGCGTCGTGGCAACAGCGAGAGAAAAATCTATTTCAAGACTGGCTGAGCTTGGTCTCAGAAATTCAGAAAATTT
>JAFLCD010000010.1 GCA_017302715.1 Deltaproteobacteria bacterium | reverse complement strand
CAGAAATCGCCGTGGCTTCACCCGAAGCATCAAGACGTGGAGTGAATTTAGTTCCGTCATATTTATAGACAAGAACTTGAGCCTGATTGCGATCTAAAATAAAAAGCCATTCATCGGTGCCTGCATCGGTATAAATCCAAAAATCGCTAATGTTGGTGGGCAGAGCGAGATCCATCGCAGCTACACGAACGGGAGCTGCAGGACTGGCAAGCGAGAAGAATTGAAGACTGCCATTTGAATAGGAAAAATTAACATTTGAATTTGAAACGGCGAGGTAATTGGTCGCATCGATTGTCACAATTCGCATTTGATAAGGTCCTGCGAGATTCTCTGAATTAAAATTTCTTTTGGCGCGAAAATCTCCTTCGCAACCTGAAAAATAAAAAGATGCAGATAAAAGAAATAAAGAAAAAATCAAAGACGTCAAAATTCGCAAGCAGACCTCGTTATATTAGAAGAAAATTATTTTTTCTTCGCCTCTTCGACTCTTGCCACCGCTAAACGCGCGATAGGAACTCGAAAGGGCGAACAACTGACCGTATTAAACTGAAGAGAATGAAAAAAGCGAATACTTTCTGGATCACCGCCATGCTCTCCGCAGACACCGATTTCGAGCTTAGAATTGGCTTTTCGACCTTCTTCTACAGCCATTCGAATCAATCGCCCGACTCCCTCTTGATCGAGAGTCTCAAACGGATCGCTGCTCATCAGACCTTGCTCCCGATAAGTGGGCACAAATTTGGCCGCATCGTCTCGAGAAATTCCAAGGGTGGTTTGAGTGAGATCATTCGTTCCAAATGAGAAGAAATCTATTAACGGAGCTAAATCTTTGGCCACCACACAAGCTCGGGGCAACTCGATCATCGTTCCCCATTTTACAAATTTTTGTGCGGCCTTCATAAGGCCAGCATCTGATTTTAAAGATTTTTGAAGTTGAGTTTCAAAATCAGCTTTGAGCGTCTTTAATAACGCCGCCAACTCTTGAGTATTCATGACCAAAGGAATCATGATTTTGAGTTCGGCTTTCCAAGAATTTTTTAAACTCTCAGCCAAGCTTTCAGCCAAAGCGCGAACTTGCATCGAATAAATTTCTGGGAATGTCACTCCAAGTCTGCAGCCACGATGACCGAGCATCGGATTCGTCTCATGAAGTTGGTGAATACGATTCACCAACTTATTTTCAGAAACTTTAAGATCCACAGCTAAAGATCTAATTTCTTCAAGATCATCAGCCTTTGGCAAAAATTCATGTAAAGGTGGATCGAGCAAACGAACGCAGACACTTAAACCCGCCATCTCTTTTAAAATGCCGATGAAATCTTCTCGCTGATAGCGCTGAAGTTCTTGCGCGAGCGATGAACGCATTTCAGTATCTTCGGTCAAAATCATCAGACGAAATTTTTTGATTCGCTCTTTGTCAAAAAACATATGCTCGGTTCGACAGAGCCCAATACCTTGAGCGCCCAGACCCACCGAAAGCTTTGCCTGCTCGGGAGTATCGGCATTGGCGAGCACAGGAATTTTCGCTTGAGCATCGGCCCAGGAGAAAAATGTTTTTGCCGTTTCACCCCAGGTCACGGGAGCTGTCGGTAAATCGCCGAGATAAACTTCTCCGGTCGATCCGTTTAAAGTAATCCAATCTTCTTCTTGAATTTGAACGCCACGAACTTCTGCGAATTTCTTTTGCTCATTCACATGAAGTTCGGTGCAACCAACGACGCAAGATTTGCCCATGCCACGACCAACGACGGCGGCATGGGAAGTCATTCCACCAGTGGCTGTTAAAATTCCCTCGGCCACAGCCATTCCCATAATGTCTTCGGGCGAAGTTTCTCTTCGAACCAAAATGACTTTGATTCCGGTGCGCGCGCGAAGCACTGCAGTTTCGGGATCAAAAACGACTCGACCTGAAACAGCACCTGGACTTGCGGGCAAACCTTTGGCGACGGGTTTCTCTGTCGTCGCTTTTAAAGTGGGATGTAAAAGCTGTTTCACTTGATCGTAAGAAATTCTTTTTAAAGCTTCTTTTGTGTTGAGTCGTTTTTCTTTAACGAATTGAGCTGCATGCTCGAGTGCCGCCGACGCAGTGCGCTTTGCCGAACGAGTTTGCAATATATAAAGTTTTTCTTCTTCGACGGTGAACTCTACATCTTGAACTTCGTTAAAATGTTTTTCTAAAACTTCTAAGGCTTCAACAAGTGCAACAAAAGATTTGGGCAGTTGCTTTTTCATCTCGTGAATTTCGTGCGGTGTACGAATGCCAGCGACCACATCTTCGCCTTGCGCATTTAAAAGATATTCACCGTAGAGTTTATTCACGCCAGTCGATGGATCTCGAGTAAAGACAACTCCTGTCCCAGAGCGATCGTTCAAATTTCCAAATACCATGGCTTGAACCGTGACAGAAGTTCCCCATTCGTCCGAGATGCGATTAAGTTTTCGATAGTGAATAGCGCGATCTGTATTCCACGATCTAAAAACGGCTTCCATCGCGAGAGTCAATTGTTCCCAAGGATCTTGAGGAAAAGTTTTTGAAGAAGCTCGGATATGCGCCAAATATTCTTCGCAAACTTTTTGAACAGCTTTTTCGGAAAGTTCAGAATCAACTCTAACGCCTTCTTTGTCTTTGATATCAGCTAAAATATCTTCGAAAGGATTTAAATCTAAATTTAAAACCACGCCCGAAAACATTTGAATGAGACGGCGATAGCAATCCCAAAAAAATCTAGCGCGATCGGGATATTTTTTGGCCAAATTTTCGGTGACTGCAGTATTAAGACCCAAATTTAAAATCGTATCCATCATACCAGGCATCGAAATACGAGCACCCGATCGAACCGAAACCAAAAGTGGATTCTCTGCAGAACCAAATTTTTTATTAAGAGCTTTCTCTAAACCGGTCATCGCCGAATGACATTGCTGAATCACAGCGTCAGGAATTCTCTGCTTCGAAAGATAAACGGAACAAAGTGCTGTCGATAAGTTAAATGCAGGTGGAACAGAGATACCAAGTTTCGCAATCGAAACAAGGCCAGCGCCTTTTCCGCCGAGTCGCTCTTTAAGATACTCCTGTGTTTCTTTATTTTTGGGAGCTTTTATTTTTGTCGCCGCCAAAACATTGGGGGTCTGATAACCGATTGTTGAAACAAGATCTGCTAAGGCATGAGTTTGAATCGGAACGACTCGAGTTTTTTTTGAATTTGCCTTAGGTGAAACGCGCTTAGAAATATTTTTAGCCAATTTTGCTCCTGCTCTTGCGCCCATTTTTTTAGACTCCCCTTTCAAATGATTCCCCAATTTTAATTTAAAAATTTTCGCAAATACTCCACCACATTCGATTCAGAAATTCTCTCTTGCTTCATCGAATCTCGCTCGCGCACGGTCACGGTGCCCGCCTCTTGATCAACCGTGATCGCAAAAGGAGTTCCGGCTTCATCGGCTCGACGATAGCGCTTTCCGATGCTTCCAGATTCATCGTACTGAACTCGCCAATTTTTTCTTAAATCGGCCATGATTTTTTCGGCACGCTCTGGAAGCCCTTCTTTTTTCATCAGCGGCAATACCACAGCTTTTACTGGAGCAATTTTTGGTGAAAGTCTCAGTACCACTCGTGGCCCTTCGTCATCACCCGCCATCGTTTCTTCATCGTAAGCGTCGACTAAGGTGGTCAAAAGAACGCGATCGCATCCGACGGAGGTTTCAATAATATACGGAGTATATGTCGATTTTGTTTCTTCATCGAAGACGCCTAATTTTTTAGAAGAAGCTTGTTGATGATTGCCTAGATCAAAATCAGATCGGTTGTGAAGGCCCTCAATCTCTTGCCAGCCAAAAGGAAATTCATACTGAATATCAAAAGCCGCTTTGGCATAGTGAGCGAGTTCTTTGGGTCCGTGCTGATGAAAGCGAAGTTTGTTGGCTTTGAGTCCCAAATCCAAATGCCACTTCAATCGAATTTCTTTCCATCGCTCAAGCTCCGCTTCATCTTGACCAGGCTTCACAAAATATTGCATTTCCATTTGTTCAAATTCGCGCGTACGAAAAATAAAATTTCCAGGTGTGATTTCATTTCGAAAAGCTTTTCCGATTTGTGCAATTCCAAATGGAATTTTTTGTCGCGAAGTGGACATCACATTTAAAAAGTTGACGTAAATTCCCTGCGCGGTTTCGGGACGAAGATAAACCACGGCCGATTGATCTTCGAGAGCGCCCATAAAAGTTTTGAACATCAAATTAAATGAACGAGCTTCGGTAAATTCTCCACCGCAAGTTTTGGGAGTCTTCGAAGGCTTAAGTCCGCAAGTTGCCATCTCAAGTTGATCCGCGCGAAATCTTCCTTTGCAAGTTTTGCAATCGACGAGTGGATCCACAAAGTTAGCGACGTGGCCGGAGGCTTCCCAAATTTTTGGATGCATGAGAATCGACGAATCTAAACCTTCGATATTATCGTGCTCGCGCACCATCGCATTCATCCACGATTGCTTGAGATTATTTTTAAGCTCAGCGCCTAAAGGTCCGTAATCATAGCAAGAATTCAGACCGCCATAGATTTCAGACGACTGAAAAATAAAGCCGCGACGTTTACAGAGAGACACAATTTTTGCCATGAGTTCAGAAGAAGTGACAGAAGCCATTAGCCTCTTTTTCGCCGTTTAAAACATTCGGGTCAAGGCAGGGTAATTGAAATTACTTGAGCAAAATATCGCATTGCGTTAGCCTTTAATTTCAAGTCTGGGAGGGCTTAACGTGAAAAATTTAGGAGGGGGAACTGACAGCCGAAGTGGTCGTCAGGGACGCAGGTTCACATCATTTTTTATATTAACTTTTTTCGTCTGGGAGACCGCTTTCGCGGGCTTTATTTATCCGGGCACTTCTGAGGAAGAACAGAAAAAGCCTGAAGGACCCACCTTTCAGGAAGTTTACGAACAGGTAAGTCGAATGCCTGCCTACTGGGGACCCGAGCTTATTGGAGCGGATCTTGCCCGAAAAGAAATAGCGGATCTCGATGTGCAAGAAGTGAGTGTCATCGTCAACGACGGCGGCGTGGTTCGCGGAGCCGACAAAGTCATCAATGCTGGATTAAAACCTGATAAGAAAAAGCGCCGAATCGACTGGAGACTTTTGATTTCGACAGGCGCGAACTCGATGGCTCCCGGAGTTAGCCGACTTCCTATGGTGCAGAAGTTTCTCGCACGCATTCCCACTGCTCCCGTTATTCCCGCTATTGGCATTTCGGAAAAAGCTCACGGTACTCACGTCGCCGGAGTCATAGCAGGTGGGCGCGAAGGTTATGGCATTGCTTCGAATGCCAAGATTGAAGACCTCGATGTTTTCTTGGGTCAGATCGAATACAAAAAACAAAACGTCATCAAAGCTTATGATTTTTTACGCATGCGAGCTGAGCCTGCCGCCGTTATCAATATGAGTTACGAATTTCCGATCGGAGATAAAAATTTTATCTCCGCAATTAAAAATTTGGCGCAGGAAAAAGACAGTCTCTGTGTGTATGCTACCGGGAATTCAGGTCGACCCATTTGGGGAGAAGCTACTCTCTCCGCCATGAAGGAATGTGTTTTGGTCGGAGCTTTTGGGCTTACCGGAACGAAAACTCATTTTTCAAATTATGTGGGCGTCGATATCGTTGCCCCTGGAGAAAATATTTTATCGCGAGGTTTTGGAATTCCAAATTTCGATTCGAGCGGACAAATAGACACCCTTCAATTTATGTCGGGCACAAGCATGGCAGCTCCCATGGTAAGTGGAGTTTTAGCCATGATGAGAGGAATTTTACCCGCCGCTAAAGCCGAGGATCTACGAGCTATTCTTTACAATACGACTTTTGATTTAGGCGAACCGGGGGCCGATGAATTAACAGGACATGGATTACTCAATGCTTATCGAGCTGTTTTTGTGACTGCGCAACTAGCTCGCACACGACAAACAACTGCAGCTGCAGTTCATGCAGCTGTTCAACGACCTGAAACTTTTAGAACTTCTCAAAGAAATATGTTGATGAGCTCGAGCTCTTTGAGTCTCGATGGAAGTATTTTTCAAAATATTTTGCTCGAAGATCGAGATACCATTCGCAAAAGACTTTTGCTTGAGGGAACGCCCGAAGCTTTAGAACTTTTAGGCGAACTCTATCGCGCCGAAGGAAAAACCAATTTTTCTTATACTTTACAGATGGCTGGAAAAAACCGTCCCGATAAGGAATGGAAAAATGAAGCAGAACTCAATGCATTATCAAAACGAATGGCGCTCGAACTGACGTCGCGCATTTTATTAGAAACAAAAGAATCAAAATTAATTGCATCGATTTCGAATCCAAAATTACTTTTAAGCATTTATTCGAAGTTACAACCCGCAATTGGCGTGGCCATTGGGCCTCTTTTTGAAATGCGTCTGACAGAATTAGACGAATCTTCTATGAGCGTATTGGTACTGCAATATGAAAAGTTTTTGGTCGAATTAAAGAATGGAAACAATGTCGTTTTTGCTCAGATGCCGCATTGATTGAACATTTCAAAGAAACGACGGGTCTTTAAGGAGCGGCCAAGCTGCTGCTCCAGAAAAGGCAAAGTGATCGCATCAAGTTGATCCGCGCACGAAAGAGCAGATTCTGCAAAGTCCGAAAAAATTTCGGCGGCCAAAGATTTTTGCATAAAAGAAATGGTGTCTAAGTTAAGAGGCACTCCTCTTCCGCAAGCAGAATGCAAAGCTCCGCCTTCGCTAAAAGAAAATTGAAACGAAGATGTAAACGCTTGGTTGCAAATCACGCAGGCGTCCAACTTTGGAAACAGCCCATGACGTTTAGCTTGCTGTAAAAAAAAGTGATGAAAAAAAGCAGGTTCAGATGTTGCTGAAATAAGGGATTTCATCACTTGATGAATCTCTTCGAATGAAAAATGCACAGACTCATCTGAATGAATCCACTCGAGCACCATCATCCATCGCGAAAGATTTTCGATATTTTCTGAAAGGACTGCTTCAAAATGAACAAGGTCGCATCGACTTAAACGAGTAAGTTTAGCGTCTTGAAATTCACGATGAGATTCGATTTCGTAAATTCCCGCAAAATGAAATTGATGCGGAAATCTTTTTTTCGAACGCCGAGCTCCAGGTGCAAAACCCGAGACTCGCCTGCAGTCTTCAAGTAGAAAATGAACGATGAGATCCGACTCCCCAAAGGGAAGTTTTTTGAGCACAAAGGCTCTCATGGTTTTTTCGTAAAGAGATTCCGATTAAACAATTTGATCACCGGACCAGAAACCTCCAAAGGTTTTCCGTTGTACTGAAAACCAAATGTCGTTTTATCGGCCGATCTAATTTCTACTTCACGAAACACATTGAGAACTTGAGTGTCGCCTGACCGCATTGAAATTTCTTGAATTGGATTTTCATCCAAACGAATCGAAATTTTTCCTTCTTTTTTGGCAGTGATGGTCAAAGTGGATGGAGTCACCGGAGTGACCATCGCAGGTGGAGGTTTCGATGCTGTCGGCGCAGCAGGTGCCGCGGTCGGATGAGCCGAAGGTCCTGGAGCTTCTGCAGGCTTATCCACCAAAGTTGCGGTTTCCGTTACCGTCTCAACAGGTTTTGCGACTTCTTCTTGAGTTGAAACGGAAGAAACAGATTCGGTTTCGGATTTATGTCGAATGAACCAAAGAGTTCCTACGACCAAAACAATCACGACTACTCCGCCCGCAACTGCATAGAGCAACCACTGAGGAAGCGGCTTTGCATCACCCATATCTCCGAGCAACATATATTTACTCGGCTTCTTCACTTCACGAATCTGAGTGGGCATCAAGGAGCGACGAAACCTTTCATAGCGAAGCAAGGTTTCATCTGTATCCAATCCTACTTCTTGAGAATACGAACGCAAAAATCCACGGGCGAAAGCTTCCTCAGGTAATTTGGATGCATCTCCATCTTCTAAAGCTTGAAGATATCGCTTTGGAATTCGAGTCGTTCGACTGATTCCATCCAAAGTTTTTCCTGAAGCTTCCCGATGACGTTTTAAATAGTCAGAAAAATTTTCTTTTAGCTCGTCATCGATATGATTTAAATCCATTCCTCATTTCCTGTCTTTTGTTCAGTTCAGCTATTTAATGCTGAACGATATATTTTTTACAAAGCTCGCCGTAATAGCCGCGAGGATCCATTTCTGCTCCTGCTTTAAAAAGCTTGAGAGCTTCTGAAGCTTTGTTTTCTTTAAGCAGCAATGATCCTAAATAATATCTTGGCTCAGAGCAATCAGTACAAAGTCGGCCTGCTTCTTTAAAAAGCGGCTTAGCCCTTGTAAATTCGTTTTGCTCATAAAAAAGTTTTCCAAGATTTTGGTAAGGCAAATAAAATTCTGGACGCAAAGTCATCGAGCGTTCGAATTCCGTTTGCGCCAATGCATATTTTTGCTGAGCCTGAAGAACTAAACCGCGATTATTGTGAATTCGTTCGGGATAAAGATAGAGAGGATTTTCTAAAGCTCTCTCTAAAGAAGCAAACGCATCATCGTATCTCTTCATTTCATAATAGAGAGTACCGAGGTTATTATGAATTTCGGACATGCTCGAATCGATTTCGATAGCTTGCTTAAAAGTTTCTTCGGCCTCTTTATATTTATATTGTCGAAAATAAATCAGCCCTAATAAATTTCGAGCGTCGGCGTTTTTAGGTGCGAGATCGACAGCTTTAAGACAAGCACTGAGAGCGGGAATTAAACTTCCCTGCTCATAAGCTTGATAAGCGAATTGATATTGAACAGATGCTTTTTCATCCATCACTTGCGAACGGCCACTGGATTGCTTGCTCGAACAAGAAACCAAAAGAAAAAGCCCAAACGCACTGATACTCAATTTTGAAAGTTGTAAAAGGGATCGCAACATAGACTCAGACCTCCATCCCTTAATTTTAGACAAAGGAAATAGGCTACGTCTGCAAAAAACCTAGAGCATACTGACCATTTGCACGTATTTTTCGAGAAATACGCGCTGAAAATCGACCTGGGCGCCTCGATGCGTGATAGCTTCGGCCTTGGCGTTTCGAGCTTCGATCTCAGATTCACTCAACGCCTGAAGATAAAGTTCAAAATCACTGTAGAAAAATGGAATGCGCCTTAAAATGTCGTTTCGCTCAGTCGCGTTGGCGGTACTAAAATGCAGATTATCCATCAAAAAGCCCATCTCGCCGACGAAAGCTTCGGCTTCTGCGATTTTTTCTTCAACGACCTCTGCAGGAAAAGGAGTCGAATGATAAAGAACCCGCTGATTCGCTTCTGAAAAATAAAGCCCAATAAAAATTTCAATCACTGTAGGTGAATTTCGACAGACCATTAAAAAAGCTGAGGCCGATTGCGCCACCATCCCTTGGCCCGGAGAAACTTGGGGCTGATTAAGTGACTGATAAACATGCACCAAAGAAAGTTTGGCGAGATCGACAAACTCCTCTTTCATTAAATTAAACATGAATTTCTTTTCCTAAAGCTGAAGAAACGATTTTACGAATTTCTTCAAGGCGCACTTCAGATCTCGCTTCGATGCGCACCACGAGTACCGCCTGGGTATTGCTTGCGCGAACAAGCGCCCACGATCCATCTTTAAAAGTTACGCGAATGCCATCGATCAAATGCAATTCGGCATCTTTTTGTTTTTTAAAAAAATCGATACAGCGATCGACTAAAGTTTGCTTTTCAGATTCTTCGCAAGAGACGCGAATCTCAGGTGTTACAAAAGAAGACGGATACGTATTGATCCATGCATCCAAATCTTGAAGATCAAGTTCATCCATGACTTCTAAAACTCGAAGTGCCGCATAAGTCGCATCATCGAAACCAAAATATTTATCTGCAAAAAATAAATGTCCTGACATTTCTCCGGCGATGGGAGCGCCGAGCTCTTTCATTCTTTTTTTAATTAAGCTGTGGCCGGTTTTATACATCAGCGGCTTTCCACCTTTGGCTTCGATCATTCTAAAAAGTTTTTCGGAGCATTTGACTTCGCCAATAATTGTGGAGCCGGGATTTCGCTTTAAAACTAATTCCGACAGTAACATTAAAATTTCGTCGCCCCAAAGAATGCGACCTTTCGCAGTGATCACTCCTAAGCGATCACCGTCTCCATCAAATGCAAATCCTACATCCGATTTACTTTGAACAACTCGCTCACGCAAAAGTTTTAGATTTTCAGGAATGGTTGGATCAGCTTCATGATTAGGAAATCGACAATCGACTTCTTCAAATAAAATTTCTAAGTCAGAAGCTACTCTTGTAAAAACATCTCTCGCAATAGAGCCAGCCATGCCATTTCCGCAGTCGACCACTATTTTATACTTACGTTTAAACTGAAACTGCTGAGCTAGATAATCGAGATATTTTTTTCGCAGCTCAGTGGACAAATCAACACCTGGCATTTGAATGGAAGCTTTTCGTTCGGAAGATTTTGAAATTAAAGTTTCTTGTGCGGCCATTTCTCCAAGCGCCGAAATTTCTTCTCCAAATAAAGTATTCTTCGCAAGCATCATCTTCATTCCGTTGTCGTCTTTGGGATTATGCGAAGCGGTGATTTGCAAAATTCCATCGATGTCAAAATGATAGTGCGCAAAATAAGTCATCGGGGTGGTGACGCATCCCAAATAAAAAATTTCTACGCCTTGAGAAATAAGACCTCGGGTCAGAGCAGAATAAATTCTGGGTGAAGAAACCCTTTCATCGCGACCCACCCCTAATTTAGGAGTGGCGCCAAATTGAGCTACGAGTTTTTTTCCGAGAGCGCGACCGATTTTTTCAACACACTCATCGGGCAATTCTTTATCTGCATGGCCACGAATATCGTAAGTGCGAAAAATATGCTTTGGAAGACTCGCTTGCATCACTAAAAATGTTTCCTGATTCCCCTTGGTTCCTCGAACAGCACTATCTTGAAGCATGAGAAGATCTAACCCAAGCCTTTTTAAAAACAAAAGCATTTCCTCAAGTGCATCTTGACGGTCAGTTTCTGAAACCACTCCTCTTTTCTTTGGCAGATAGCGGCTCGTTTCAAACTGAGGCTTAAAAAGCAAAATAAAAAGTGCTTTTGGAAAATTTTGTAAAAGTCCGCGGACAATCGCTTTCAATGAAATAAACGATACATCCACCGTGATAATGTCAGGTTTAAACTTTAAACGCGTGATATCAAAATGACGAATATCCGTTTGTTCAAAAACATGGACGCGAGAATCCTTACGAAGCTTCTCATGAAGTTGATGCGTACCCACATCCACACTAGCAACTTCACTGACTCCATACTGAAGTAAGCAATCCGTAAAACCTCCGGTCGAAGATCCTACATCGAGAGCCTTTGAATTAGAAAAATCCAAATTCACAACATTTAATAGTGACTCTAGTTTGTCGCCCGCACGACCGACAAACTTTTCGGAATCTCGAATCAAAATCTTTAAATTTTTAGGAACATTCATTCCAGGCTTATCGAGAATTTGCCCGGACTTTGAATCTCGCACCTGGCCAAGGCGAATGGCGACTTCTGCCTCTTTTAAAGAATCAAAGGCGCCTTGCTCCAGCAAATACGCATCCAGCCGACGCGATTTAATCACTCGCTTCGTAGGGCCTTTCTCTAGTCCTTTCTCTGGCCTTTTTGATTGTTTTTTGGGCGGCTTCGTCTTAGTCAAGAGAGGTCCATGCGCATCGGATTTTTAAGCTTCATTTTTGCGATTTCAATCTTCTTTCTTTCGAAGGTTTCAGCTTCTGTTTTATCGGATTTTAAAAACGAACTCAACCCAGAAGGCCGGCTGCGTTTTCAATGGAAAGAGAGTATAGAGAAAGATCGTGACGTTTCAAGCCCCACCGTTTTAGCGAGAGGAGGAATTTTTCCTTACTTCGAAAAGAAATTTCAATTGGGTGTAGAAGTTTCAACTTATCAAAATTCCAGCAGTGGTCCGGATAGCACCATTCAATTTTCAAATGCGATGACCTCTAAATCGATCGGGCTCAGTCAGATTTTTCTGGGGTTTACCTCCGCCTTGCCTAGATTTTCTAAAGTAAATTATTCCATCAAAGTAGGAAAATTTGCCTCACCCTTTTTTATCAGCCCCATGCTGTGGGATCCACTCACTAGACCCGAAGGACTTTACCAAAGTTTTAGTTGGAAAAATTCTTCTGAAGATTTTTCGATTGGAGTTTTTGCAGCGCAACTTTCGGCGGACCAAATAGCTCAATCCTCAGGGAATTTACGAAGATCATGGATTTTAGCTCAGGGAATTTTTAGCGAATTTTTGTGGAGCTCAGATTCGCAACTTAAATTCTCTACTCATCTTTTTCATTATCAAGACCCTTCTGAACGCTTAGCCACTTATTCGGGCAGCAAAGGTAATACCTATCTTGGCACTCTGACAAACGATCCCACTTTTCGTTATGAATACTCGCCAATTGAAATCATCGGCGAATTAAGGGGCAAACCTTTAGGATTTGCCGCTCGCTTTTTAGCGGCGGGAGCCGTGAACTTACGCACACCTGATAAACAGCGGGGATTTTTTCTTCAGGGAAGCTTGGGCGAGACTTGGAAAAAAGAATCTACCGTCTTTGATCTCTCCTATATATATGCCGAGCCCGACTTAAGCGTTGCCGCTTTTTCGGACTCTTCTTATGGCCATTTAAATCGCAAAGGTCCCCGGGCTAAAGCTTCTTATTTTTTATTGGATAATATGTGTTTAAGCGGCGTTTTTCTTTATGCAGAAATTTTACGAGCTAGCGCTCAGCAGGCATCGCGCAAAGAATTTTTAGCGGAACTTGAGGCAAAATTTTGATGAAAAAAATTTACTATCTCTTTTTTATTTTAGCATTTTTGAACTTAGGAATTCTTTCAGGATGCCGAAGCGGGCATTTTGATCAAAGAGAATTTCAACAGTCTACCTCGGCGTTTAAGGCGAATTTAGTTTCATCGAAAATTTTTGACGTCGAGAACTCTAACCTCAGACGCTTAGCCTTTGTTTTAGAAATTCGTTCGCTTCCAAACGCTGCGCAAGATGTGCTCATTCGTAATCAGGATTTTTCAGTTCGCCTAGAAAATCCAGCTCTTCGCTCAGCGACGACACAGGTTTTGAAAACAAACAATCTCGGACAAATTTCGATTCAAGCCGAGTTTGAACAGAATGACGAAGATCCTCGAGCCCTGCATGATATGAAAGTTGTTTTAAGCTCTTTACTCTATGGAACTGAAACTTTTTCCATTCAATTTCAGCTTTCAAAAATCGAAGCGCCCATTCAGTCTTTTCAAATTGAAAATAATAAAGACTTTCAAAGTAAGGTAAGTTCTCATCCAAAAAGTTTTTCAGTGAAGCGACTTTATGCCGTTGTGCTAGGCCAGTCCGAAAGAAGCGATCTTCTTTCGGATATCAATCTGCAGGTTTGGTTAAAGCTAATCGATACACGAGTGGATGAAGGTTTTAAAAATGAAAAAATTTTAATTTCATTCACGTCGGGTGGACAGAAAGTGGAATATACGACTCAAACAAATTCAGAAGGTATTTTTTCATTTCCCGTGAAGATGGCGGTGGATTTTTATGACGATGAAAAATTCTACGAACTGCCGATCGAAGTTAAATTAGTAGCGGCAAGCGGCACTCAACCAAGAACTTCTGTTTTGTTTTTTAATTTTGAAACGAAAGCTTCGCAGCCTCTTGTGAATGATCAAGATGAAGCTTCGATTTCGGACTCGATCTTAAGAACACCCCAAGTGGTTTCAAAAAATCTTATACTCGAAAACATCCGACTTGGACAATTTGCTAACAAAGAGAATGTGTTTATCGATGATCAACTTAGACTATTTTTTCAACCGCATGACGAGTTAGGTTTTCAAATCTCTCTTTATAAAAATAGCTTTCAAGGAAGAAAGCTAAAGCCACTCGCTAAAACTCAAGTTACTGGAAAAATGATTTTATATATTCCGGCAGAAGGACCTTCTCAACAGCCAAAAATTTTAAAAAGCGAAAAGATCACTATCACTACGAATGAAAATGGAATGGCTTTTATTTTACTCGATCCTAAAGTCTCGGAGCCAAATCGCCTGGAAGAAAATCTTCATATCCAACTTTCTTTAGAAATCCCTGCTTATCATAAGGTTCTAGCTCAGTTTTTTGATATCGACCTGCAAACCTTAAGAGCGATTGCGCTCGATTCAAATGTAGCTCGAAAAAATGAAGAAATTTTTAGCGCAGAAATATCTGCTAATACTCCTCATCCGCCTTTTGAAGAATATTTTAAGGGCGCCATTTCTCTGAAAGAGATTTTGAAAAATGAAGCTCCAAATTCTAAATTTAAAGGAGTTGCACCTGAAGATGAGCTTTTCTTTGCACTTCAGAGAGATTGGCACGAACAAAAATTAGACTACTGGAAGTTTATTTATAATTCGCTGATGAAGTTTAGAAATCTTCCACCTCGACTTTTTGAGCAAGCAAACTTTTCTGCCACATCCTATGATTTTATAGAGACGATTTCTCCTGCGGGTGGACATTTAACAAAAGCGAATCGAGAAAATTTCATAAAAGTTTTCGACAATACGGCATTTAACTTAATCGAAGATACATACGATTTTAGTTTTAGAGCTGTAGGAAGGCGCTGTCTCTTGATTCAATTTAAAACGATAGAAAATGCTAAAGCAGCCGAAGAAACTTTGCAGAAATTTTTCTTTTGCCAAGACAATCAAAAAACTTTTGATGCCGAAATCACCTACAGAGTCATTTCTTCTGAGGACAGAAAAAATCTTTTAAATCATTCGAATTTTAAAATTTTATTAAGAGGCGACCAAAAATTTTCTGATTTCAAAACCCTAGACGAAGCGCAGACTCAAGATATTTTTACGCACCCCGAATTACAGAACGCTGGCATTCTGATTAAAAAAATATTTTAAGGTCTGTAAGCTGCCCACTCCGGGTTATGCATCTGCATTTCGACGCAAACACCATCTCTAAAAAGTTGCCAGAGTTCTAGAGATCTTGTCAGCGCTTCAACAGTTTCATCCTCTAAATTTTTTGGAATCAGCTTAAGTAAAGTTTCCCAAGCTGAGCGACGATGATCGCCTTCGATCATGTGATGAGCCCTCACCAGATCCATATCTGAGATTCTGAGGCCGTGATATTTATGTAGCGAATGACTTTTTAATTTTTGATCGAGAGATTTGGTGGGTTTGTAATTCTTTTTTAAACGAGCGCGATCTTCAACGCTACCTTCGACAAATAAAGTCAAAACCGCTGCGGCCACTCGCCAATCTTTTTGAAAAGTCAGCAAATCTAAATAAGATCGATAGGCTAAACTTGTGGGTAAAAGACGAATTGACTGAAAAACTTTTTCTGAAAATCCCAAACCTCTCATCATTTTTAAAAATAAATCAGGATGAGAAAATCCTTTGGAGACAGAGAGCGAAAGGCCGCCTGTCTGCTCTTCAAAAATATTTTCGGCGAGCTCTCGCTTTAAAGAATTAAAAGTAGAATGCGAATCCAGTCGGCCTAAAATGCGAGCCAGAAAAATAGGAAAATCGCGAACATAAACTTCATATTCTTGCTGAAAGTGAATCAGTAATTGTTTTTTTGAAAGATGAGGACCGGTAAGTTGCTCCCATCCCCAATGATTTTTTTTATCCATGACCGAGAGCAATCGTTCCTGAAATGATGCCATCCTTAGATTATTTTAATTTTTAGAAAAATTGTCACCACTTCAAAGCAGACTTGAAATCTTCAACTACCCAAGCGGCATAGGTGTCCGCTTCGTAAAATTCTACAACCCCGTCTTCGCCCCGTTCACCCTTTTTTCCCTCTTTGCCGTTTGTTCCTGAAGGGCCAGGTTTTCCGTCGGGAGCTCTTTTTTCAACTTGATCGCCATCGACGCCAGGAATTTTTCCGCCTCTGCCACCTTGACCACCTCGGCCGGCGATGCCGCCCACTCCATTTTTTCCACCAGTTCCAGACGACACATCAGTCTCAAAAAAATTCATCCAGGAATCGTCAATATCTTCAGCGTTTTGTTTCACACGAACGATTCTGATTTTTCCACCTTTTCCACCTTGGCCACCGTTTGATCCGGCGCCACCGTTGCCACCTCGCTCGCCATCTTCCCCGGGCTCAGCTTTTCGCTTGAATCCAAAATCTCGTCCATCTTTTCCGTCGAGCCCGCGTTTTCCGTTGGCGCCATTTCCCGCGTCTCCACCCATGCCGCCTCTCGCTGTGATAACGGTCGACTCGGGAATATCTCGCACTAAAATCGTAATATCTCCGCCTGCAGCACCAGAACTTCCGTCATAAGGTCTTGTGCCAAAAAATTTTGCAGACGGAGCTGAAACTCCAGACTCCCCGTCCGCTTGAACCCACATTATTTTTTCTGCAGAAAGAGGAATATCGAGAATCTTGTGATTCGAAGCAACGACGATCGGAGAATTTAAATCTTCTGAGGAAGTGATTTCTCTGCACTGATCAAAATCTTCTTCACGCAAATCTTCGGCGCTATTAAATAAATCCAATCTGAAAAGACATTCGAAAAGTTCATCATTCACTTGATACACTAAAGCTTCACCGGGCTGACCAGGTTCGCCAGGCTTTCCGGGAAATCCTGAAAGTCCTGAGACGCCCATCGCACCTTGATGTCCGCGATTTACTCCCTGACCACCAGCTCCACCGTTGCCGCCAAGTCCACCCATGCCGGCTAATCCAGCTTTGCCGGCGCGACCGGCCGATACATCGACGATGATTTTTGAATCTAAAGTTTTTTCTTTATACAGAAGTAAAATTTTTCCACCGTTGCCACCGTTGCCGCCATTTTCTCCGTCGCCACCGTGTTCACCATGCGCGCCGTTTTCTCCATCACCACCGTCGCCGATATAAACCCATCCGAATAAAAGTGTACGACCGTCTGGACCAGGCCCGCCATCGCGACCATTTTGTCCGTTCGTTCCATTTTGACCGTCGCCGCCGTCTCCACCTTTAGCTTCGATCACGATATGACCTTCGACTTTTCCTAAAAAGAATCTCGCGTTTTCAGAATTTTTGCCGCTTGCGGAATTTTCTCCGCTGCCACCCGATGCATTCGCAGCAAATCGAATGCGCGCGCCTTCTTCGGCGATCAAATGTTGAATTCGAATCGAACGAAACGAAGGTAAAATTAAAGAAGAATTTTTTGCGAGTTTGACTTCGCCCATCTCAAGGGCCTGAAGCGCAGCGGGAGCTTCGATAACTTTCGAAGCTCCCTCAGAAATTTCAACAGAAGGAATCTGATCCGGGCTACCCGCCCCAATCAGACTAAACAAAATAAAATGGATCATGAATCACAGGCTCGTAACATTTCGCGAGCGAAACTTACGTCTTCTCCCATCTCTAAGAGTTCTTTGTATTGAACATAACATCCAACCCACTTTGGATCGTCGGTTTCAACCACGCTAACCTTACCGGCTTTTCCAGGATTTCCTGGACGACCTTCGACTCCGCGAACACCGGCTTCACCTGATTTTCCAGGCTTTCCATCGCGAGCAAAAATATCTCCAGCTTGTCCGCCTTCTCCACCCATACCGCCGACTCCACCAAGTCCAGCGCGACCTGCAGCTCCCGCTTTTCCTCCGCGAGTGTTGATATAAATTTTTGTTCCATCCACTTGCCGGCCGTAAACAAGACTGATGTCTCCAGCATTACCGCCGTTCCCACCGAAGCCACCGTTACCGCCGTTACCACCGCGACCGCCATCGAAGCCGTCAAAGCCGTCGCCAATTTTGATTCCGTTAAAGATAGAAAGAATCGCCAAAACTTGTCCGACATAGGGAATACCAATCATCGCGCCGATCGATAAAAGAGAATCGATAGGAAGTCCGTCCATTCCGCGAAAATGATAAAGCACTCGCGCATCCATTCCCGAAAAACCTTTACCGCCCACACCGCCGTCACCACCGTTACCACCGCGGCCACCATCCCCACCTTTCGTGATTAAAATAATATTTCCTCTAAGATAAGGAGTGAGAATGGAAATTTTTTGTCCGTCACCACCCGCGCCGCCAGAAGTGGCGTTCGTGCCTGATGCAGCCGCTCCACCTTTCAAAGCGTCGGCGGCTTTGGCGCCGTCTTCACCGACAGGGCCATCCTGACCACTTACATCGATCGTCTTATTAAAGGAGACATCGATGACTCCGTTATCGGAATCGACTTGATCACGAACGAGAAGATCCATTTTATTTCCGTTCGTGTTGATGCTCGAAGCGGAATCCATTTTCAGCGAATTCAAATAGACAGTAGCAGGTTCATCAAAAACTAAGGTTTCGTTTGCGGCGAGATTGAGATCGTCACCAAAATAAACGGCGCGACCTTTATTTTCAGATCTCACTAAAACGTCGGTGGCTTTATGTACTTTTAACTCACTTGATTCTGTTTGCGCAAAAGCAGTTGAAATACTTAATGCACCGATCAGATAATAAATGCTTTTCATGAACATCCCTTCGTTGATCCGAAACTACACCCACTTCTCGGATGACCTTCACGAAGCATGCCAATTACCCTGCAACGAAAGTTGCTAAAAAATTCATGCGAGTAATGAAAAGTTTTTTTCTGAATTTCTTATGGGTAGGGACACTTTTAGGTCATTAAACTACGCAGAGATTTTCGCCTGTTAAAAAATTCAACACAGACTGTTTTAAGGTTTACCGTTTGCGCCGCCGGTTGGGATATGAGGGGGGCCCCTTTTTGGGGGAGACCTTATAGACCAACGTCTGCAGCGAATATGTGATTCTCATACGTCTATGTTGAATTTTTTAATGACTTAAATATATGATATTATTCATCTTTTAAGAATTCCGTCCATTTAGCTAAAGTTCCTAGACGCCCTGCCGATAGGTCTTTTGTGCATATGCTGCATCGCCCCAAATAGGGGTTAGAATAGAGAAGGGGAAAGGGTGTTTATTATGGATACTTCAAATGTAGCTTCAAAATCTTCAAGTGCGCAGGCTGCTAATACTCAGAGCCAGCAAGCTGATCCCAAGCCTCAAAAATCTGGGGATACACAGACTAATACTCAAGTTGCCAAAGCCACTTCTCCTGAGACTCAAGTGCAAGATGCCGTGAATTCTAAAAAGTCTCAGCAAGTTGCAAGTTCAAATGCAAACTCTGCTTCAAGTTCGAGCAGTAGCTCAAACAGCAAACAACCCGTCGTCTCGAGCGATATTTCTCGTGCAGTCTCTCAACAAATTATTGAAAAGTCAGATCGAGCCGATGATCAAAAAGAGACTCAAAAAGCTGATGAAAGTTCTAAAGATGATGATCGACAAGCTAAACAGTCGAACAACAATAATTCTTCGTCGTCACAAGAATCAGCTGATTTCTAAAAATTTCCGTTAAGTCCAAGTCCAAGTCCAATTGTTATTGATCAAGAGAATGGGCAGATGAAAAGTCTGCCCATTTTTCTAAGAGCAAAGCTTGTCCGGCTTCCTCGGAACTTTTAGCCGTTTTCGAAAGCTTTTCCATCTTCTTTGAGTTGAGAGCTAAACGATTTCCAAAAAGTGGAAGTTGTGCGACCTCAATTTGATCGGCACCTCGATACGGCATTTGAGGATGAGGAATAACTTTCTCACCTTCAGCAGCCATCACATGAACATCGGGATCCAGAGATTTTACGCTGCGACCGGAGGGCAAATAATACCAAAGAGTTGTTAGCTTCATTCCACCCTTGTAGCGAGTATTTAAAATTTGCTGAGTCTCATAAATATTTTGCACCGAACCTTTACCGTAAGTTTTTTGTCCAACGACAACGGCACGGCCATAGTCTTGAAGAGCACCGGCAACAATTTCTGCAGCGCTTGCCGTTCCTTCGTTCACAAGTACCACCAATGGAATATTTAAATAACCTCCGTCTCGAAGCGCCCAAACTTGGTCTTCCACATTTTTTCCTTTGAGATAAACAACAACTCCTTGAGTGATGAAGAGATCCACCACATCGCGCGCGGCTTGCAGCAAACCTCCGGGATTATTTCGAAGATCTAAAATAATGCCGCGAGCTTTAGGAGCTTCATGGGCGAGAATCGTTTCAACTTCAGAAGCCGTCGGTTTGAAAAAGCGAGAAAGTTTAATCGAGAGAACTCGATCCTTCATCCAAGCAAATGATACCGAAGGTTGACGAATATGATCGCGCACAACCGTGACATCGATCATTTGCGAGTCTCGAGAAATAGAAAACTTCACTTCGGTGCCTATACGACCGCGAATGCGCTGACGAATTTCCATTTCATTCAGACCTGAAACTGGATAACCATCGATTTTATAAATTTTATCTGCAGGTTTTAGTTTTACATGAGCAGGACCTTCGGCAACCACTTCAGTAATTTCTAAATAATCTTCTTTAGGATCGGTGCCGATTCCAACACCGATAAATTCTCCATCGACAACAGAGGATTTAGTTTCGAGCTCTTCATTTAAATAAAAATCAGAATAAGGATCTAACGCACGCGCAAAGCTTTTGAGATAAGCCGCACGATAAGTTGAAGTTTCTAAAAATGCGCAGACTTGATCTAAACTTTGAGCATTTATTTTTTTAAATGCCGCGAGTCTGTAGTTTTCAAATTGCGCGGCTAAAAAAGGATAACCTAAAAGTCTTAAAGTGGTGGGCATCGAAGTTTTTGCAGATTCTAAAAGTTCATTGATCGCGCTGGTAGAATCTTGAAGTTGTTGAAATCGAAGATGTTGCTTCTGAATAAATCGAGCGACGGTTTTAAACTCAGAACAAGAGAGAACATTTTCTAAATCAGCCGCTTGAATTGAAATATTTCCGAAAATGAAACAAAGAATCCCTAAGCCTAAGTTTGCGATTTTAAATTTTAGTAAACTTTGTCTCACGTAGTTCCTCTCCCTTACTCATTAAAAGGAGCAAGACCTATGCCTACCCACCCGCCCAAAAGACCCAGTCATTTTCAGCACTTAACTTAGCTCCGTCCCCAAAACTGCGACTTTTAAAGTGCGATTTGAGACATAGATGTCTCAAAAGGGGTCGGGTCGGAAAGCTGACCTGGCACCTTTCCGACCCGACCCCTTGCAAAAGCTGCAAGGTTAAGCCCTCAAAAAGAGACAAAAAATGCCGCAAAGCCGCCTGTAAAGCCGTTTTAAGCCATCTATAGCCGGGCTTGAAAATTGCATTCTTAAAGAGCAGTGGGGATTTAAACTTATGAAGCGAATCACTTCTCAATACGTATTCTTAATCTTGGCCTTGGGGGCTTTATCGGGCTGCGGAGGCGACGCCCCTCATGCCGATACGATTTCGGGGACGGAGTTAAATGGCGATGATTTCAATTCGAATTCTACCTACCCTCGATTAAATACAAGCCTGATTTCAATCTCTGGAACTTTGAACACACAAGGCGAAGGCCTCATCGTGGCACTAGGAAAATTTGGATCTGTCTACTCGCCTACTCAAAATAATTTTACGGGAACAAATTTGCGGCTTAATCTTAAGCAAGATAATTTAAACCAAGATTTTGCACTTTTGATCGAAGCAAATTCTAGCGATCAAATGGGTTTTAATTCGGATACAAACGGTAATCCTAAATATGCTGCTTTAAATTTTGGAAGTTTAAATCCGAGCCTGCCTATCAGTTTTGTGATTTATTTTGGCGATATTCCTCTCGTCACTGGCCAATTTTATTTGAAATAAAGTTCCGCTTTCGATCTTTAGGTGATTCAAAACTTTCTTTCTGATAGCAATAAAAGAAAGGGGGGTGTTCTGATGAACCTTAAAGCGGGATTGGTTTTTTCACTTTTTATTTTTTCTATTATTCCTGAGACCTACGCGGATGATGCGGCCGTTCTGCCACAAGGCCGATGGAGACTCAGACTCGCCACTGCTTACAGCCAATTTACAAATCAACTCAACGACTCAGGCATTTCGAGTTCTCTTGGATCCACTTATTCAAAAAGTTTAGACGCAAAATTTTTAAGTCTGATTAACAAAAACTCCGCAGCACTTTTTAAAGCCGTGAACGCAGCTCCGCTCAACGCAAATATTTCTCAAGCCGCTGAACTTAAAACAGATGTCGACTCAATGTTTATCAGCAATACATTAGTGGCAGAATACGGACTTACCGATCGCTTAAGTATTGGAGTGATTGTTCCGATTATTCACGGCGAAATTAAAGTGAAATCCACTTCTACTCCCGATCAAAATTTTGAGCGCGTTACCAACAATATGCCCGATCCAAATCTGAAAGCGGCAATGAGCCAAATGAGTGCGGCCACAACCACTCAAGGTTTGAATTCTCTTCTCACCAATCAGTTTCAATATTCGAGTGGTTTAAAATCTTGGTCGTCCACAGGTGTTGGCGATGTCGAAATTGGCGCCAAATATAATTATTACAATGCACTTCCACTCAAAACGACTTTCAAACTTGGCACTCGCCTGCCAACCGGAAATGAAAAAGATGAAAATGTTTTAGTGAACGCAGGATTTGGAGATGGTCAGTGGGATATCGGAGCTTATCACTACGTCGATTACCAACCGCTTTCAAATTTATATTTCACTCTCGAAACCGGTTATATCGCTCAACTTCCTAATTCCGGAAATTATCGCATTCCGTTTTCGGCAGATTTACCAATCGGAATGGCTCCCACTTCTCTTCAAAGAAAATTGGGAGATTATTGGGAAGCTGGGCTCGAAGGAAATTTAACTCTGCAAAAATATTGGACCATCAGTCCCAAGTATCGGTTCAAACAAAAATTTTCGGATTCATTTTCTGGCGGTCCCGCCGGAGTAGATCTCTCTTTACTTGAAAATAATACGGATGAACTTTTACACGAAGGTTTGATTCAACTTGAATACTCAAATCTTCCAGCTGTGCGCGCGGGTCAGTCGAGAATTCCTTACGGAGTGACCGCGTTTTACCGACAACCTTTTGCAGGAAAAAATGTTGTCGATGCACGAACAGCGGGCATGATGATTAAATCGTATTTCTAAAAACGAAGGCCGAGCTCACTCTTTGCAATCATCAATTTTTTTGATGAGGCCGCAATCTCGTCCGTCTTTATCCGTTGAAAGTTCTAATTTGGCGACGCGACAAAAAGGTTTATCGCTCGTCATGCAATCAGTGAGTTTAACTTTTGCCTGCAAAACTCCCCAACCTAAGTAATCAAGTTGAATATCTGTGTTCTGACATGAAGAAATCACATAGCCCTCGTCGGGATCCATTTTGTAGGAATAACTTTCAATCGTAAGTGGATGAGGAAGATAAGCCGCACCTTGTGCGATTTGAAAATATTGAGTCTTCATCGTTTCTTTTTGTAACTCAATGGCTTCGGCTTTATCTTCGGAGCAAGATTCCTCGGTGAGCTGATCTTTGATTTTATAATTCATATAGGAAAGCGCGGTGACCGACTTCATACAGGGAGGAAAAAAAATTCCAGGTTTTGTATGTTCCGCCATGGCTCTTTTCCAGTCGCCCGTTTTCATTTCTAAGCCGCAGGTCATTTTTTGAGTAATCGTTCCTTCAAGGGGATAACTGGTTCGGCATTCCCCAGGTAAATAATTATCGAGCTGATCGATATGGACTAAAGATTTCAACTGATCGACCCCAAGACAATCCCCTGCTTTAATATCGGAGAATTGCAAACCCAGACTGAGAGCGCTCAAAACAACAGGTGAAAGAAAAGCTATCATTCTTTCAAGGTAACTCGCTTTGAATCTTGGTGGAGAGCGTCGACAAATGCCGCAAACTGCTAAAACAAGATGAGTACGCTTGCGATGCGCTTTTTCTCAGTTTAAATGAATGCCTTGAAAAACTTTTTATTTATTCTAATTCTGACATTTTGTTCAAAATCTTTTGCGCAAACTGTCCAAGGAAGAGCGAGTGAAGCGCCAACGAGCTTCACATCGGATCTTGATCTGTCTCAATCGGGAACAAATTCAAATGCTGCAGAAATTTTAAATCAATCCACTTCTCTATTTTTAAAAGATTCAGGAGTCAAAACTTTTTCTATGCGCGGATCACCCGCTCGTGAAGTCTCTGTAAGCCTTGAAGGTGTGCCACTCAATTCAGAAGCTCAAGGCGAGTTTGATTTCAATAATTTTTCTCTCTTTGGTTTAGAATCTGCGCGAATCATTCGAGGGGGCTACACTCCAAACTCTTCCAGCCCTAGTGGAGAGATTCAATTTCAGCTTCCTCAAGAAAATAAATTCAAAACAAGTTTAGGTATAGGTTCTTATGAAACTTATTTTATCGGACAACAAATTCCGCACGCGAGTTTTGCCTATGAGCAGTCCGAAAATAATTATTCATTTAAGCAAAATGGCATCTCTCAAAAGCGTGAACACAACGCGCATAAAAAAGTGGCGGCGCGCGCATGGAAGCAAAGTGAAAATTTTCAAGTTTGGGGACAAGTCTTGTATTCGGATCAAGAGATGCCCGGCAGTCTTTCGTGGGTCACCCCTCAAGCGAGCATGAAAAGTTTTGCTCCTATGCTCGCGGCTCAATATCAAATTAAAACTTTGACGACTTCGGCTTGGAGTCGATTTCAAAATCAAAGCGATCAGCAACCCGACAGCTTTCGTCAAACCACGAATCGTTGGCTGAGCTGCGGAGTAAAAATTCAAAATCGACATGGAGTTTCTAAAAATTTATCTTTCGAGGAAACTTTTATTTGGAATCTCGATAAACTTTGGACAACTCAAAGAGAGAACTCCATCGAAACATCAACGCCCATTCCCTATCGCCAAAGTATAAGCGGAATTTTAAGTGCTACCCTTAGCCCAAATTCCTCTCATCTCATTCATCCGCGAGTACGAGTCGATTATTTGTCTGATTTAGACGAAGAACACTTGGCAATTAATCCAGGGATCGGCGGAAGACATTCGCTCCTTAAAAATTTTGGTCTGCTTTGGAATGCTGCCTACCTCTCCAAAGCTCCTTCGTTCACCGATATGTATATGGAGGCACTTCCATACGCGATAAGTAATCCAAATCTTAAACGCCAGCGAAGTCTTCAGGGAGATTTTGGGTATGAGTTTTCGCAAACGCGAACTTTAAAATTAAAACAAGCCTTCTTCGCGAGTCGAAATTTAAATTATTTACGCAGCAGCCAAGTGAATAATATTTGGCAAGTTAAAAACTTAGGCACCTCTGTTATTTTGGGCCTCGAAAATGAGGCTCGTTTTCAGCCCGCAGAATTTTTTGTGATGTCTTTAAATTATACGCTGCAACGCGTCTCACTCGATGATCATCAAGCCAGTTATCAACCGACACATCTCTGGCATTCGAATTTTGAATTTTTTCCAAATGAACCTGTAGGCTTTGATTTTCCACTCTACGCACGTTCTTCTGTTCAAATTGATCCCAACAGCTCCAATGAAATTTCTAGTCAGTGGGATTTTGGATTTCATTCGCGAGCCCAGATTCGAAAATGGTTTTTCGATTTAAGAATTTTTAATTTATTGGGCTGGCAAAGAATGGAAGTAGACGGCTATCCGCTCGCTTCAGAAATTCACGGAAAAATTTCGGCGACCTATCGATTTTAACTTGACCCAAACCACCCCAAAAAGATGAGATGAACTTCCGCACTTTTTAACTAACTGCAGCATTTCACTCACTTTAAGCCCTCTGCAAAAATACAACGGGTTGTGTCATAATTGAAATAAAACCACAATATATTGTGTTTTTCGAATTGACCTAATTTGGACCGAAAGACAGACTTAAAAATAGTGGGGGGGAAATATTAATGGAGACTAAAGGGACAACGAAAAGGACACGTAATTCTATGGCTACAACAACATCTGATCGCTCAAAGACAACCGCAAATACGACTAAAGGGGCGGCGTCTTCTACTGGAGCGGGTTTAAAATTTTCACGGTATTTTTCGACAGAGGGTAAACACCCCTTCGATGAAATCAATTGGGTTAAGCGAAAAAGTGTTATCGCTAATACTGACGGCTCTGTCGTCAGCGGAATGGAATCTGTGGAAGTTCCTGCGGATTGGTCACAACTTGCGACCGATATCGCCGTTTCAAAATTTTTTAGAAAAGCGGGAGTTGCAAAACGTGCTGGCGATGTCGATCACGAAAGTTCAGCTCGTCAACTCGTCACCCGTATCGCACGATCGATTCGAAAAGCCGGCCAACGTTTAGGCGGCTATTTCAAAACCGAAAAAGACGGAGAAATTTTTGAAGCAGAGCTCACCTCTCTTTTAATTACTCAGCGTGGAGCTTTCAATTCTCCTGTTTGGTTTAACTGCGGACTCTACGAAGAATACGGCATTACTGGTTCGCCAGGAAATTTCAAATGGAATCCTGAAACCGATACGATCGATATGACTCGTAATGCTTACGAATATCCTCAGTGCTCTGCTTGCTTTATTCAAAATGTAGATGACGATTTGATGAGCATCTTTGAACTCACCAAAAACGAAGCTCGTCTTTTTAAATACGGATCGGGCACGGGAACAAATTTTTCTAAACTTCGCGGACGACAAGAAACTTTAAGCGGTGGTGGATTAAGTTCTGGCCTTATCAGTTTCTTAGAAGTTCTCGATCGCGGAGCGGGCGCTACGAAATCAGGCGGAACTACTCGAAGAGCAGCCAAAATGGTTTGTCTCGATATGGATCACCCAGAAATTTCTGACTTTATTAATTGGAAAGTTAAAGAAGAGAAAAAAGCGCGCATCCTTATTCAAAATGGATATCCCGCAGATTTTAATGGCGAAGCTTATCGCACCGTCGCCGGACAAAATTCTAACAACTCGATTCGCGTCACCGATGATTTTATGAACGCCGTCGTAAACGACGAAAATTTTTCGACTCGCTTTAGAACGACCGGACAGATTTGCGAAACTTATCGCGCGCGAGACCTCTGGAGACAAGCCGCAACAGCCGCATGGGAGTGCGCCGATCCAGGTTTGCAATACGATACAACGATTAACAAATGGCATACATCTCCGAACACCGATCGCATTCACGCTTCGAATCCTTGTTCGGAATATATGTTCCTCAATGATTCAGCCTGTAATTTAGCTTCGCTCAATCTCATGAAATATTGGAGTGAAGAAAAAGGTTTCGATATCGAAGGTTATCGACAAGCGATTCGAGTTTTCTCGACCGCTCAAGAAATTCTAGTCGACTACTCAAGCTATCCAACCAAAGGTATCGCACAAAATTCTCACGACTATCGTCCACTCGGTTTGGGTTACGCCAACCTTGGAACTCTATTGATGGTGAACGGACTTCCCTATGATTCCGCAGAAGCGAATCAAATGGCGGGAGCACTGACTGCGATTTTGACAGGACACGGCTACCGAGTTTCTTCCGAGATCGCTTCGCAAAAAGAACCATTCCCAGGTTACGAAAAAAATCGCGAGCCCATGCTCAACGTTATGAATATGCATCGCGATGCAGCTTATCGTTTGACCACTACTGATCCTGAATTGATTCAAGCCGCTCAAGAGGATTGGGATATGGCGGTAAGTCTTGGCGAAAAACATGGTTATCGAAATGCTCAGATGACCGTACTCGCCCCTACCGGAACGATCGGCTTACTTATGGATTGCGATACCACAGGTGTTGAACCTGATTTCGCTCTGGTGAAATTTAAAAAACTCGCCGGCGGTGGAAGTTTTAAAATTATTAATCAATCAGTTCCACTTGCCCTGCAACGACTTGGCTATAAATCAAACGAAGTCGACGCGATCATTCATTACGTCACCGGAACTCAAACTTTTGAAGGCAACGCCTATATTTCAACCGACAAACTTTTACAAAAAGGTTTTTCGAGAGAGACGCTCAAAAAAATCGAAACCAAATTGCCAGGAACTTTTGAAATCTCTCAAGCGTTCTCGGCTTTCGCTTTAGGAGATGCCGCTCTTCAAGAGCTTGGAATTAAAAAAGAAGCCGCCTCTGCTCCAGGATTTAATTTATTAAAAGCTATTGGATTTTCAGAAGATGAAATTTCAAAAGCCAATGACATCATCTGCGGTGCGATGATGATTGAAGGTGCCCCTTACTTAAAGACAGAACATTATCCTGTCTTCGATTGCGCGAACAAATGTGGCAAAGGTGTTCGCTTCATCGCTCCGATGGGACATGTGCGAATGATGGCAGCTGCCCAACCATTCTTAAGTGGCGCGATTTCTAAAACGGTTAATCTTCCAAACGACACCACCGTTGAAGACATCGAAGATATTTACAAACAAAGCTGGAAGCTCGGCCTTAAAGCGGTCGCCGTTTATCGCGATGGTTGCAAAGCTTCGCAACCCCTCAGTACAAAATCTGATAACGCAAAAACTTCGTCAAACGAAGCGGTTGAAACACCTGCTCAAGTGACGCGAAGAAAGCTTCCACGCAAACGTTCGGGCTTCACTCAAGAAGCGCGAGTCGGCGGACACAAAGTTTATTTGCGAACGGGCGAATATCCAGACGGAAGTTTGGGCGAAATTTTTATCGATATGCATAAAGAAGGCGCAGCTTTCAGAAGCATGATGAATTGTTTTGCGATCGCGATCTCGGTGGGTTTGCAACACGGAGTTCCGCTTGAAACTTTTGTAGAGAAATTTGTATTCACAAGATTTGAACCTCAAGGAACCGTCAATCATCCCAACGTCAAATACGCGACCAGTATCATCGATTACGTTTTCCGCGTGCTTGGAATGGAATACCTGGGCCGAACAGATTTCGTTCAGGTAAAACCCGAAGAGCTTGAAGCCGAAAATGCTTCTGAAAGTTCAGCTGAAGTTCACACCGCTGTTGATCAAACTCCGCCAGCTCCAAAAGCTGCGACTGCGGGATCGGCAGTGCTCAACAAAAAAGCGAGCGGCAAAGCAGGTGGCGATTCGTATTTAAAAAATATGATGGGTGATGCTCCCTTTTGTGACGGCTGTGGTCACACCACCGTGCGAAACGGTTCTTGCTATAAATGCTTGAACTGCGGCGCAAGCATGGGATGTAGCTGACCTTCGGTCAGACGGGTTGTTCTTAACCTTCGGTTAAGTCAGCTTAATATTTTGAAATGATTGAGGGGATTGTGGAAACGCAATTCCCTCTTTTTTTCACCGTTCATCCGGCATGAAACTTGCACAAATCTAATATATTAAATAACACGAAAAAGAACGGAGCCTGCAAAGATGAAACAACGCAAATATTTTCTTATAAGATCTATTCTATTCACCAGTTTATTTTCTTTAAAAATTTTCAATCCGCTTAACGCAGAATCATGTTCTGAACCAGATGGTTTGGCCAAGCATCTTGAGGCTATTGAAGTAGAGGCTTCACCGAAGAATCCGCCTGAAGAGAAAGACATTTATAACTTAGGACGAGAGCTCTTAGATAAAATTGGGATGAAAAATGTCGTTACAAGAAGCTTTACGATATTTCCGTCTGGAGTTGTTGTTTTAGATACTCCAAAAATGATAAATGATCAGCGCGAAGAGTTTTATATTTATCTAGGAGACTATCTTTATAACCATGAACCCTATTGGCAGAAAGATAATGCGCAGCCTCAAATTGAATATGCCCAAAAATTGGGAGAAGCTTTTGCAAAGACATACGGAGTTTCTTTAGTCTCTTCTTTAAGAGGCGGCATTAGTAGCGGCAGTCTCATTAATATTGTCGAATGGGGAGAGAGAAAAGAAGGTCGCAAATATTTTTCTGCTCCACCTACTTTAGAAAATCCACGCTATGGAAGTGTTGGTTCTTATGATCAGTCGGCTGGCTTTATCGGATTGATTTCATTTCAGCTTTCACCAGAACAAATGGAAACCGAGGAAGCAAAAACTTTAATACAAAAAATTAAAAATTTTCCTGAAAGAGTTCTTACGAACCGAGATGGAAGTAAAACTTTTATGAACCCCAGTGTTCGAATGTTTGAACGAAGACTATTTCCAGAAGCTAGGAAAGCAGAATTCATTGAATATCGAATCCATCCAAAGCCTGGAAAAACACTTAAAGATTTGGCGATAAATTTTTGTGAAATTCGTGGAATGAAATTCATAGACTTTCGACCCGACGAGACAAATCCCTACAATGGCAATGTCGCCATTATGACAGACGCACAAACATTTGATCATTTTGAGTGGGTAAACTCTGAGCGCCGAGCTCCTAACTATATCAAAACGATAGTGTGTAAGTAATAATTAGCAGTTTTTGCTTCAGCAGACTTTAATCTGACTTCTAGTCAGATACTTCATTGTTAGCTAAAATCACTATGGCATGGTTCCGTACAGAAAAATTTTTGAGGAATTAGAGAAGCGAAAGATCCGGTATTTACTTGCTGGTGGTCTAGCTGTGAATTTTCACAAAGTTCAACGGATTACAGTTGATCTTGATTTGATTATTCATCTTCAGCCTAAAAATATTCTCGCATTTGTTAAAATGATGTTGCGCCTCGGCTATCAACCTCGAGTTCCAGTAAATCCCGTTGATTTTGCAAATCCAAAGATTCGGAAAGAATGGATTTCTAAAAAAGGAATGTTAGTATTTTCTTTCGTTCATCCATCCAATCCCTTCGAACTCGTTGATATTTTTGTAAAGGAGCCTAGGCCTTTTAAAGATCTATGGCGGCGGCGTTTGAAGGTTACGGTAACGGATGCTACAATCCAAGTTGTAGGTAAAAAAGATCTCATGTACATGAAAAAGATAGCCGGCCGACCAAAGGATTTATTTGATCTTGAAGAACTTAAAAAACAAAAAGATTAAATTAAAGGAATATTGGGGAGAAACACCGCAATTGACTCCCGACCAGTTGCTTGACTGGACGGATGGATTTCGAAAATTCATGCGAGAGGTGTGGAATAAAAACCCTGAGCTTGTCCCCCACGATAAACGAATCGCAATCACACGTTCATTAAAATAATAAATTAATTTTCCATCGGGCACTTCGACCAAGTTTCTCGAGTGAAACTTGGGTCCATCCGATGAAGTACATTGATCGCTGCACAGTGGCCGCGAAAGAGCGCCTCTTCAAGTGCGGGAGTTCCCATATTATTGTGCGCAAAGAAAATATTTCCAAATGGATTACGCATCAGCTTTGCAGACTTCGTAAAATGTCCTGGGTTTGCGATATGCGCCGAATAAGGCCATCGATTTGTTTGCACCGATAAAATTTCAAACTCTGTATTCCAATTCTTTTTCAAGAAGGGATTAAAAAGTTCTACCACTCGAGCAACTGCTTTTTTAGCCATCGCTTTGGCGTCAGCGTCCGTAAATCCTTTCCCATTTTTCACCGCCGAAGCTGGATGTGGGTGATAAATCGTAATTAAAGAATTTTCTGGCTCTTTAGGATGCGATTTAAAATCTTTGAAATCTTTATAGGCATCAATTTCTGGATTCATCCAATAAGCCAAAATCACATCCGAAAAATCATTCTCCGAATAATCCGAAGCTCGCACCCACGTATCATAGGTATCTCGATAAGGATGGCCC
Organism: Deltaproteobacteria bacterium; assembly: GCA_017302715.1. Lineage (GTDB taxonomy): Bacteria > Bdellovibrionota > UBA2394 > UBA2394 > UBA2394 > JAFLCD01. Next base: position 48,325 of record JAFLCD010000010.1, on the reverse strand, counting down.
TTCACCGTCGCTACATGAATCGAATAGTGCGCGTATTTTAATTTTTGAATAGCAGCGACTTGCTTTCTCACCTTTGCACTTTTGTTTTGAGCATTGAATCCCTCGATGAACTTAGGCGCCAACTTTAACTGAGCCGCAAAAACAACATAAGGAGCTTTCGCTTGATGAACCGCGCCATCTTTCAAATAAGATACCGTATACTTTGCAGATTTTTTATCCTTAGAGATTTTTCCTACGGCCGCCTTGGTCAACAAGTTCACATAAGGCTGTCGCTCTTCGTCTTTTAAAATTTCCACCATATTTTCTGCAGCTTTTGCAGTTCCTACATCGCTCGAATACCGAGTCGAAATTTCGGAAATATAAAAATTGGCAAATACGAGAGCAGAAACATTATTGCAAGTTGATCCAAGAGCCGATCGACAAAAGAGATGCAAAAATTCAACCACTTCTTTCATCGGATTTTCTTTTGAAATCTTTTTCGATTTAATTTCATCCGCGAATCTTTTTTGAAGCTCTTGAGCTTCAGCATCGTTACGAAATTTAAACTTCGCAGGCATTTGATTGATCCATTGAACGGCCGTGAGTTTATCTAGCTCGGGATTCGCGAATTCTTCGAAAGGTTGATCGGGAATTAATTTATCCTTATTCGCCTGCAAAAGTTCGTATTTAAAAATAGAAAAACTGATGGGCAAATCGTGCAGGCCTTCATCCCAAATGCCCCGATAAAGTTTGTGCTCGTCGGGAGCTTTAGATTTTTTTTGAATCGTCAAATAAGAATCAATGGGCTCAGGAATCGCATGCTTTTCAAAATTGCCTAATCCGATTCGTTTAAAAATCTGAAGCTCTTCTTCATAAGGTGCCGTCCAATAAGCAGCTCCTCGATCAAAACGAATTCCATCACTCGTCATTCCTTTGGCTGCAAGTCCCCCAAAATCTGCTTCCTTTTCTAAAAGCAAAACTTTTTTCTTTTCGTCGCTTAAATAAACAGCCGAAGAAAGTCCGGCCAAGCCACCACCCACAATGATCACATCGTATTTTGCAGAATCAACGATCGGCTTTTTACTTTTCACACTCGGAGTGAAAGAAGCCTCATTTCCGCCAACAATCGTGATGGGATAATCAGTTTTTGCCGCCGCCAAAACAGCAACTGACATATTAATGCTGAGCAAAAAAGCGAGAGTTGGACGTATAAATTTCATAAGAATCCCCTTTCGTTGAAAGTCTTTAATCCTGAAACAAGATTTCCTAATATAATGATCATGTGAATGATTTTCTTGAAAACGATGCGAATTCTGACAATTTTTCGAATCCAGACTCGCCTTTTGATCAGTTCTCTCAAAATCCATGGCTTAAAATTTTGTTTTTACCGGGATGCTTTCTATTGGCAGCGATCACCGAAAGCTCGGGCCTTATTCGATGGCTCAGCTTTGGTTTTGGACATTGGTTTCATGAAATCGGCCATTCTCTTTTTGCATGGCTGAGTGGCCGCGCTTCCATTCCTCTTTTAGGATTTGCTCCGATGAGTTTAGACAAATCCATCTTTACTTATCTCTGCGCTCTTTTTTTAATCGGCGTGATCGGCGTGCAAGGTTATCGATATAAATCGCCTTATCTTATTTTTATCGCTGCAGCTCTCTTCATCGCTCAATGCTTTTATACTTTTATCGCCAGTCACCAAGCTTGGGAAATGTCGATGGTCTACGGAGGTGTTGGCGGAGAATTTATTTTATCTTCGATTTTTATCGCAGCGTTTAGTGTTCATATTCCTACTCCGACTTATTGGCCCCTGCTCAGATTTATTGTGGTGCCTTGGAGTGTGATTAGTTTTTGGCAGAGCTTTATGCTTTGGCTTCATATTTATCGATCCGAAGCATTGATTCCCTGGGGCACAATATGGGGCGGAGAAGAAGACACCAACGGCGATATGAATCGCCTACATCTCGAATTCGGATTCTCTCGAGAAAATCTCGCCTCTACTTATGTGACCACCGCGACCATTTGTTTGGTTTTTATTGGTATTGTTTATTTAATCTCAGCGGTTCCTGCGGTTCAAAAGATTTTGAAAAGTAAATAAAAACAGATGTTCCATTTATTTTTGGAACAAAATGTTCCAAAAAATCTTGAAGAAAATTTTCTTCTTCCACACAATGTCTATGAATGAAGGGGAAGATAAATCAGCATCAGTTTCAACGTTTGCTTCAAACGGCACTTTCTTCAGCAAAAAATAAGAATACTCGCTACTCTCTCAGGGCCTTTTCAAAACGAATCGGACTGACTCCTTCTGCTGTTTCAGAAATTATCCGAGGAAAGAGAGCCGTTTCTACCAAACTCGCCAATCGAGTTATTGAAAGACTGCGGGACGAAAACCAAAGCCGCTTTATAGAAAATATTTTCAATAATGAAACTTCTCATTTGCCGCTTAAATATCAAATTCTCAAAGCCGATGAGTTTGCTCTTATCTCAAGCTGGCAGCACTTCGCGATCTTATCTCTCTTAGAAGTAGAGCGCTTAAAAGGAATACCTCGAAAAATAGCCACATCTCTCCATATCTCCGAAGGCGAAGTTTTACGTTCGCTCGAAAGACTTCAACGATTAGGACTGGCTGAAAAGATTTCTAAACTTCAATGGAAGGCAACTGGCAAAAGCTATCACTCTTCTGACGGGATTTCAGACGAAAGTATTTTAAGAAGCCATTTTGAATCTTTGGAACTCGCTCAAAAATCACTTGAAAATCATCCACTTCAAGCTCGAGATTTCACCTCCCTCACTTTTCGAATGAATCCAAAAAATCTCAATCGTATTCGTCAGCTTGTAAGAGATTTTCGTGAGAAAATTTGCAAGATCGCTGAAACAAAAGAAGCCGAAGAAGTTTTCAAACTTTGCATACAAATTTTTCCTCTCAATTTTTCTACAGAAAAGAAGGCAGCTCAAAAATGAAGAAAATATTTTTTATTCTCATTCTAAGTTTAGGCTTGAGTCCAATCTTTGCCCAAGAAGACGCTCCAATCCCTGGACACGGCGTTGGAAACGGCGGAGATGAAATTCGCCGCACTTTTATTGAAACAGGATTGAAAGTTCTCGATTATCTTTCTTCAACACCCGAAGGTAAAAATATTATCAATCGATTCAATTTGGATCTCAGTCTTTTAACCAAGCAACTGACGATTCAAAAAATTAAAGTTGTTTCAGCCAGCGATAAAAAAAATAAAGACGTAGATAACGGCGGCTCGAAAATTGATTCCGTCATCCAAGATGACAAGCTTTGGCTTATTCAAGAGCGTTGGGATATCTATCTTCGAGACAATCGCCCACTCTCTAAACACATTTTTCATGAGCTATTACGTATGGCCGGCTATCAAGATGACGACTATGTCATCAGTCTTCATCTGAGCGAAATTGAACTGAAAAATACGTTTCAACCCTCTCCACTCGCTCAAAAAAGCACTAAAGATTTAGAAATTTTACGAATGAAATTAGCTACGCAAGTAGCCATCTTAACAGATCTTTATCAACAGCTTGGAAATTTCAGAGGAAATTTATATCAATTTTTAAATACAGATGATCTCAAAGCAAAGGTGGTATCGAGCTCTGATCCAAATGTTGTAATGGGCACTGCGAATTCCAAAGCACTGAATTCTATTTTTACACTAAGTGTAGAACGATTGGCGACAAACGAAGTCTGGGCAGCTCGCTTCTCAGGAGTAAATGAAAGTGTCACGGAGACAGATGCCGAATTTACGATCCAAATTCGCGGGCATAAAAACGTTTTTGATATCCCTAAAGGCACGAGCCTCTTAGGTTTTGCTGAAATTTTGAATTCGTCTTCCAAAGAAATTCAAGCCACTGTGTTCGATACAGGCGCTGGTGGGGATATGTCGGCGCGGCTTATAATCACTGACAAACGTAGCGGCCAGCGAGATCCAGACAACTCCATTTGGCATCCGAATTTTCAATTTGAATTGAGTACGCTTACTCATTTAAGTGCTGCAAATTTTTCTGTTCAAACTCAAGGACAAGATTCTTTAATTATTGTTGGCAGCAATTCCATTTATCGAGATAGCAATGAAATTTCTGATTTCATTCCAGGAGTAAAACTGACACTTCACTCTGCAGATCCAGGTGATTTAAAGACCATTTCAGTGACTGAGAGTGGCACTCAAAGCGCAGTCACAAAATTAAAAGATTTGATTAAGAAATATAATTCAATCATCACATGGATTCAGAAAACAATTGGCTACGAAGTTGAGAAAAAAAATATACCCAATTTAATGGCTGGAGATTCACTTCTTGTTGATATTCTATGGCAGCTTACAACTTCTGTTACGGATATTTACTCGAATGATAGCCGTATCAAATCTTTATCAGAATTAGGAATTTTTACCGATTCCGACAGACGAGGACTGCTCAGTTTAAAAGATGAAGCAAAACTTAATTTGATTTTAACAGAATCCTATGACGATCTTCGAATATTTTTTGAAGGCAAAAATGACAACAGAGGTTTTGCAAAAGGCTTTGATAACGTACTGCTTAAGATGGTGGATCCATCGAACGGCAGCCTTCCACTTAGAATTTACAGACTTAATACTCAAATCATTCAGATAGAAAACAGACTTCAGTCAGAAAGCTCACATTGAAAGGATATCTATGAAATTTATTTCTAAACTCAAAATTTTTGTGTTCCTTTGCTTAATCAATCTAACTTTAAGTGAAGCAACCTCAGCGGCAACCCAAGCCGAACTACGCTTTACCTGCCAAGAAGCCAACGCTATTGGCGAAAAGGCGGAACGGATCCTGATTCGTTTAACTGAAATCCTTAACCATCAAAGAGAACTCGCTATTCAAGCTGCCAACAGCACCTTGGGAACGGCTGATCGTCAATTTTTACAAATTACATACGCCAAAAAAAATGAAGAGATTTTTGAACTTATTACACGCGCTTCATTTACAGATACATTTGGCGACACTTACGCTTTTTTTAAAGACGGGCTTCAATTTAGAACTTTACGCCATTCAGCGATCGATCAAGTGAATGTTCCGATTAATTATAGAATAGAACCTTTCGATTTAAGCATTATGGGAAGTCTTGCTGAAATTTTTCTTACAATTGAGCCTAAAGATAATTCTTACTCATTTGGAAATTTTTTGCTCAACGACATTCTTATTGAAGCACCTACAGCCAACGAAGATACGATTTCTGTAGATGGAAATCTTGTCAGCTCAATTGCTATTGCGAAGCGTATTAATGCTCAAGCTAGCTTCACTCAAGTCTACAGCGAGGTACGACCTACAGAAGTGGAGTTTAAGAATTTAAACTTTACTGGAAATTCCAATCAATCACTGAAAGCAGGTGAATTCAAAATTAATGGAGTATCTATCACGGGTAACGTTAGTACTTTGCCTAACTTCATATCGGCTATTAATTTTATTTCAAGCTCGACAGCCGTTAAGGCGAGTTTAGCAATAGGATCGACAGAAAATATTTTACTGACAGCTGCCGATGGACGAAATATCAGTTTCTTCCTCACTCCTGAAGCCTCGAAGATATTTGGTGGAAAAATCAATGCGGGAAAACAAACATTTTTTGGAAAATTTAAACTCCGATCTTCAAGCCCTTTTAAGTTGAAGATAAACTCGTCTCTTTTTGACCTCTCTGAAGAACGAATAATAGAGCGTAACCAGCAAAATATTCTTAAGACAGAAATTTCTACGCAAACAAAAGCTAGTTGGGCATTAGCCCAACTAGATGCAGCTATTATGCAAACTCATTTGCATCGTAGTCAAATAACTCCCATTTTAGGAAATTGTCCTCCACGATGAATTTGAAAGAAGAATTATTTATGAGAAAAAGTTTTTTAATTTTATTTATTTTTTTTGTTTTTTTTAAAAATTCAAATGCTTTTTCAGAACAGAGTGAACTTGTTCGTTTCAGCAACGATGAGGCTCGAGCCATTGGAATAGAAGCGAGCCAAAATCTTCAGATGATAACCAATTATCTCGTTCGAGTACGAGAGCTTGCTCAACTAGCAAGTAACCCTACCATGGGAGCTACCGATCGAAATTATTTGAATTCAGAAAAATCTTTTTTTCTAGATGATATAAAACGCCTTATAAACCAAACGGATTTTCAAGATTCCTTTCGAAAGCAATACTTTTATTTAAAAGACGGATTGGAGTTTACCAGCTTAAGTCAGTCGACGATGGGTGGAGAAGAAATCCCCATGAAGTATAAAATAGAGCCGATTACAGACAGAAGTTTTGGCCAAATTGCAAAAAAAGAATTTTTTCTTTCTTCCGATCAAAACACTGAGATTCAATTGAACGGAGCAAGAATTTTTCTCAATCGATTCTCAGCTGAAGAAGCTGTAGATGCTATCAATTCAATTTCTTATCAAACGGGCGTAAATGCAGTCCCCTCGCAAAAATCAAAACTTCTTTTGTGGTCAGAAAAATCTTTTGAAATGAATGGCGAAAAAGTTTCTTTAGAAGAAAAAAGTGTATTCAACATTAGCATAGGAACTTTGGATGCATCTCAAGAAGCCTATTTCTATCTTAAATCCGCTCTAGATGATTTACGGCTGCGATTGGCTTCAGTAAGTCTTATCGTTCAGGCATCTCCTCCTCAATAAGCCAAAACGATAAATCTTTACACACTGCGCCATCCTCTACTAAAAATAGAGAATAATACTTAGCTCGTGGGGACCTAAGTATTTGGGGGTCAGTTAATGGAGGGGAAATTATGAAAGTATTTTTTATTTTAACCGCGGCGATTGCTACTTTAGCGAGTACGCAAAATTTATCAGCACAATCGAATAGACGTAATATGGAACGAAAAGATACGCGAAACTATTCTCAACTCGATCGCATCGAATACAAACTCGATATGATCGATGAAATGCTTCAAGACAACTGTCAGAATCAAAATAATTTAGACGGACTTACCATCACGATGACTGTCGATGTTGAACATCTGAAACAGAATCTATCTTATTTAAGTTATCCAAGCGCTGACCAAATCGTAAATGCTGTAAATCGCGCTAAGGCTCAAATCACAGCAGACTGCAAGGTAATAACAAGAGAAGGAAATATCGCCTGCGAAAAAGCAGCGATCAGCAAAATTTCTTATCCTTCAGATTCAGACATCGGCAAAATCTCTACTGCTTGTCAGACCGTTCGTGCCGTCTGCGCTGTTCGCTAGTTAGACTTTATCGCGCAGATTTTCGATCAATTTTAAATTCGCAGGGAGGCCTTGAAGTTTCAAGGCCTCTTCTATTTCAAGCCATCTCAATTCTGAATGCGCCTGCGGATTGAGCTGAGATATTTCATCTGGTTGAATGCTTACAAAATAAAATCTGAGCTCCACGGTGCGTTTAGGATACGTCCACTCGATCTCTGTATGAAATTTAAATGAGGTAATCTCACATCCCAGCTCTTCCTTAAATTCTCTCGCAAGAGCCACTTCATCGCTCTCACCAGCCTCAACTTTGCCGCCAGGAAATTCCCAGTGCCCAGGGTAAAAAACATCCGAGTCTAAGCGCTTGCCCATTAAAATTTTTTTATTTTTTATGCAGATGCCAACAACAACCTTCATCGGTTGTTTTTATACGCGCTTTTCATCGAGAGAGAAAACAAAGAAACTTCCATCTGAACTCGCTTTAAGCATGGGACTCCAACCCTGTGATCCCAATAAATAAAGCGGCTTCGCGAAGTCATAAAAAACATCCTGCGAATAGTTCGCAAAAACATCATGGAGTTGGTGAGCATCACTGCTCTCTTTCCAGATGGCCACTTGCGCAAGACCAGAACCAGAAGAACTATTTGTCGATCGACGAGTTGATTTCATTCGGCTCCTTTAATTTTATTCTACACAATTAACTTAAGGCCTCTAAGGAGAAAGACAAGACTAGCTTAAAATTTTGCCTGAAGTTTTTTATCGAGAATAAGCGGCGAGAACTTTTTCTACTGCTTGACAGACATCCGAAATATCTTTGGCGGTCATTCCTGGAAAAACAGGAATGGAGATCTCTCGCAAGTATTCATGCTCGGCTTTGGGGCAAAGTCCGCGCTTATAGCCCATCCGCTCGTAGTGCGGGTGCCAGTAGACGGGAATATAATGCACATTCGCGCCAATGTTTTCGGCGTTTAGCGCTCTTAAAAATTGAACTCGATCAGTCGTTAATTTTTCTAACTTCAATCGCAGTGGATAAAGATGCCAAGCTGATCTCGCTCCTTTGGTAAGTACGGGAATATCCACTAAATCTGACTTCGCAAAGAACTCATTGTACTGCATGGCGATTTCTTCTCGTCGCGAAATAAAATTCGGTAGCGACTTTAATTGCGAAAGTCCAAGTGCACATTGAATGTCGGTGACATTGTAATTAAATCCCAAGAATTCTTGTCGATAAAACCCAGGAGTTTCTGTGCGAACAATTCCATGGCTTCGAAAGCGCTGTAAAAATTCAGCTTCTTCTTTATTTTTGCAAACGACCATTCCACCTTCTCCGGTGGTAAGAGATTTCACCGGATGAAAACTAAAAACCGTAATGTCAGCAAAACTGCCTGCAGGCTTTTTATTTAAAGTCGCGCCTAAGCTATGAGCTGCATCCGATATCAAACGAAATTTATATTTGGCCTGAAGTTTTTGAAACTCAGGGTAGTCACAAGGATTTCCCGAGAAATCGACGGGCACGACTCCGACAACGTCTTTTAAATCTTTAAGCGAATGAGGATCGAGATTCATGGTCGAAGATTCTACATCTTGAAACTCAGCCTTGCCGTTGCAATACAAAACAGAATTAGAAGTAGCGGCAAAAGTAATGGGTGAAGTAATCACTCGGCCTTTTTCGGCGCCAATCATTGCCATCACTGCGTGAAGTGCGGCAGTGGCATTGCAAAAAGCGACGGCGTACGGCATCTCAACCATATCGGCGACAGCACGCTCGAAGTTTTGAACATAAGGTCCGCGCGTAATGATGTCTGAGCGGAGTGCTTCTGAAACCGAAGCGATGTCTTCTTCGCTGATATTTTGTCTCGAGTACGGAAGCAGCGTGCTTCGAATAGGAACTCCACCATCGATCGCAAGCTTTTGATGCCCCGCTAGCTGGGCCGCTTTGGTGGGTTTTGAAGGCATTTCAATTTTCATTGTAACCTTTATTCGTTTCAGCTTCTATGAGGTCGTGCTGTTTCACGAAGATTTCGTCACTCGGTTGCCTTATCTCATCGCCGCGCTGATTCCCGCTCTGACTTTTCACGAATGGGGCCACGCTTATATGGCAAAAAGATTTGGCGATGATACGCCGCATCAAATGGGCAGACTTTCGCTGAATCCACTTTCGCATCTTGATCCGCTCGGTACGATGGCGATTTTACTCATTGGATTTGGTTGGGCAAAACCTGTGCCCATCAACCCCAGTCAGTTTCGAAATTCTTGGGGAGCTTTTTGGGTCGCACTCGCTGGCCCGTTCATGAATTTTTCTCTCGCTGTTATTTTTGCAATTTTGCTCAACATCGGAGCACCCGCGTGGTTTGGCGTAGAAAATATCGGAATTTTTACAAAACTTTTTCAGATCTCTTTGGTTTTAAATCTCGCGCTTTGTTTTTTTAATCTCATTCCGATCGGCCCGCTCGATGGAAACCATATGCTCGCTCGCCTACTTCCTCTGCGCGCCTCGTTTGCCTACACTCAGTGGAATGCCGTCTATGGTGGCATGGCACTTTTTGGACTGATCATTTTAGATTTGGTCACTCGAATGAATATCTTAGGAACTGTGATCGCCGTCCCCGTCTATGCGACGGCGAATTTTTTACTGCGATAAAAATTTAAAGCAATTTTCGATAGTCGATCTGCGACATCCGCGCTTCCTCATTGAGACATCCATTCCCCAGTTTCTTTCGCTTAAACGCCTAAACTCTGAAATCTATGAACTTTTTGCATGGCATGAGTTTTGCACTCTTTAAAGATTGTAAAGAGAGCTGAATCCTCGGCGAATACGCCTCTAGAGGAATCAGAAACAGGGAGAAATTATTTTATAAAGAAAAAAATTTTGTGAGGAGACGGCAGAAACCAAAGGCGGTTTGACCCCCCAAGGGATCAGAGCTGCCACCGACTTGGAAGCCTGCGAAGTTCGCACATACATACGCCAAGCCTTGCCACACCACAGACACCACCGGGCTTTGCAGATTAACAAGTCTTGAAAGGGCTAGAAGATCCTCCTCCTTCTGGCCCTTTTCTTTTTTTGGCACGCGACTTGCATAATAGAAGCTGTTTACAAAATTTATTTGAGGAGACTTTATGTTCAGCAGATTCACTTATTTTTCTTTGGCGAATATTTTATTAATTTCAAATGCCGCACAAGCCGATTGGGGACTCAACGTTCTGGGACGACAGAGCTGGGACAACTCTTCATACACTTCGATTTATAACGATACCTATAATATCGATCGCTCTACTCATTTTTATGTCGACACCAAACCTATAGAACAAAAATTAGCAGAAATTCGAACCGAGATCGAAAGAGCTGGAACAAAAATCAGTCAATCCATCGATACCTTAACTATTTCTCCTCAAGAACGAGAGCGACTTACAAAATATTATCATCTTGAAAAATACGGTCCCATTATAGGAATCGATATCGATAGCGCAGAAATCACAGGCTTAGTAAGAGAAAAAGGTCTGCACGCCCTTCAACTCGTCATTGAAGATCGGTTGAAATATAAGTCTATTCTTTTAGCCCTCGGAAACGAAGTTGCGTCTGCTCTTATGAAAAATCCACGCGCAAACAGTCTTGCAGGACTTGAAGAAAGTTCAAAATCAAATGAAAAAATTCATGAGCAGATTAACTTCCAGGCACTCCTGCGCCTTATCGATGTACGCCTTAGAAATTCCAGTTTAAAAACTTCAGTTGTTGTAAAAACGGCGGATGATTCATCACTTTGGAAATCAAACGTCAAAGCCAGCGATGAAAATTCTACTGCTGCTAAATCATTTATCACCATGGCACTTGAACGAGCCATCGAAAGAGGAATGAACTTCGATAGTTTTAAAAAATTATCAGATATTTACGATCCAAAAACAGACAAAGAAAATCCAAAAGGTATGGAGCAAGTCTTAAAACAGACTGAACTTTTTCACGAAGAACTAACGAAAGCGCTTTGGAACGATCAAGGAGTTGCAAGTGACATTCGAAGCAAACTTGCACTTTACCAACGAGATCATGAGATAACCGCTCATAAATCTAAAAGCGATTCGTATCCATTTGAAACGAAGCTCAACAATCTTATCGATCACGAAGAAGATTTTTCATTGGCTTCTTTTAACTTCAAAAGAGATGCCGCTAATACCGATCTCGAAGCTAAGATGAATGGAAACTATGAGACAGGTTTAGAAGTCACTTTTCAAGATGAAAGTAACAGATGGAATCGCGAGCAGAAAAATTTTGTCGCCAAATTAGCTGTCGAATATGAAGATTACAACCCTCGAAATAAGGATAACAGGAACTGGAGATATCAAAATAATGAATGGACCGATAACTATTATGCTCTCGACGGAAGCAAGAATCGTCGAAGTGGCGACAAACGTTTATATATCGCAAGACAGAAAGGATTGAACGAATACCTGAGCAAGATCACTATCGATTTAAATAATAGTAAAAGTCGGCTACAAACCGAAGAAAATCGATATTGGATTAACAGAGACGATAAGTGGATTGAACGGCTCAAAAAAGAAGTCGCCGATTTAGAAATCGTAAAAGCTTCAGTGGAAAATACTCTTCCCAAACTCGTTGAATTTCAAAAGAAAATTCAGGCGAATATCGCTACGCAAAAAGAAGAAATTGAAAAGAATTTTCCTGAAGCACTTTTTTCAAAAATTCCAAAACTAGCCAATACTTTTGCAGATAAGTTGATTGAAAGTTTAAATCTGACGACAGATACAACGTTGATTTCTGTAAAAGACTTTCAAAAATTAGCAGATGCTGCAGAGAATTTAAAAGTTCCTGAAGAATTAGAAGGTGCAGAGATTCGAGAATTTCGATCTTTGGTTCTTCAAAAACTTAAGAACGAAACCTTCCGTCTTCACGGTCAACAGCATGCCGTTCTATATGCTCAAGATGAGGCTGAAAAATTTTATGCCCAAGCAAAAGCGGGCTTAGAAATCTCAAGAAAGCAAAATCTTGCAGGAAGAACGGTAGACGCTACGAACGTTCAAGCAAGCCTGGTCCCTTCTCATGAATTAACTGAAGATGAAATTATTAAATTAGCAGAAATCAAACCATTGGTTGGTCCATATTCCTGCGAAAGATAAATTTAACTAATCGATTTCAATCTTTGAATCACGCGCTCAAGTCCGTCGGCTAAAATCCGGCGAGACTCTGCGTTGATATCGGCTGAGAGAGCCAACTGAACCAAAGAAAGTTGCGAAATCATTTCATCTAAAGATTGCGGCGATAGAGATCCTGAAGTTTTAAATTCTGCTAAAGATGCTGACATCGAAGACGAAAGCGGAATGGAGTTTTCAAAAACTTTTTCGGCAGGTCGGTCTGAAGTTTTCTCAAAGGTGCTTTTTTCCACCTGGGCTAAAAATGGAATCGGCTTGGCTTCCACCACTCCATCTTCTAATTCCAAACGAATAATTTTCTCATTGAATCTCGCCAACGAAGGCTCGAGTATCAGACGCTCTTCCGTTGGAAGTCGCTTTAAAGAAAGTCGATAGTAGTCAGCGCGCGCTCTAAAATAATGTCGGTCAGAGCGAGTTAAGTTGGCTGAATATTGCAGCTTGGATTCCTCAGTTTGTATGGATTTTAGGATAGATCGGGCCTCCATCCCTAATTTGGCCGATTCCTCATCGATAGAATGCTCTTTTATAAAAGAATCGCCGCGAAACATACTGATTTACCTTATTCCCCCCTCGACTAAAATCTTGTAAAAAATCACACTAAATGGGGTGAAATAAGTCTGTCAACGAATGGAAGTTCTATGAGCAAAAAAAAAGGCTTGAAAAGTTTTAAATCCACAGGTTCCGGTAACAACGAAAATCCTCCCGAAGAAAGAATCAATGACGAAGATGCGTTGACCTATCACGAATATGCGTCGATGGACCGGGCAACGCGCTTGCCTGGAAAAATCGAGGTTGTTTCAAGTAAACAGTGCCTCACTCAACGCGACCTTTCTTTAGCCTATTCTCCCGGAGTCGCAGCCCCTTCCATGGAAATTGCTCGCGATCCAAAAGCGGCAAGCTCTTATACCGCTCGCTCAAATTTAGTGGCCGTCGTTACGAACGGAACAGCGGTACTGGGTTTAGGAAATATTGGACCACTCGCAGCGAAACCCGTGATGGAAGGCAAAGGCGTTTTGTTTAAAAAATTCGCCAATATTAATGTCTTCGATATTGAGTTGAACGCGCCAACTCCGGATGAAGTCGTCAAAGCTTGTCAGATGCTTGAGCCCACAGTCGGCGGAATCAACTTAGAAGATATTAAAGCCCCTGATTGTTTTGAAATCGAAGAGCGTTTACGAAATACTTTAAAAATTCCAATTTTTCATGACGATCAGCATGGAACCGCGATCATCGTCGCTGCTGCTTTTATCAATGCGCTCGTGCTGTCGAAGAAAAAAGCGGGAAGCGTGAAAGTTGTTTTTAGCGGAGCGGGTGCAGCTGCGATTGCTTGCGCCAATATTTTACTGACGTTTGGAGTGAAACGATCAAATGTTATTCTCTGCGATAAAGCAGGAGTCGTTCACGCGGGTCGAAATGATCTCGATCCCTATAAAGCAAAATTTGCATTCAAGACTTCATTGAGAACCTTGAAAGACGCGCTCGTAGGAGCCGACGTTTTTATTGGATTATCGGTCGGCGGAGTGGTCACTCAATCGATGGTTAAAGGCATGGCAAAAAATCCGATGATTTTTCCGATGGCTAATCCGACCCCCGAAATCGGATACGAAGAAGCTCGTGCGGCGAGACCTGATGCCATCGTCGCCACGGGACGATCTGATTTTCCGAATCAAGTGAACAATGTGCTTGGATTTCCCTCTATCTTTAGAGGCGCACTCGATGTCGAAGCAACTTCAATCAACGAAGATATGAAAGTCGCGGCCGCAAAAGCTTTGGCCGAACTGACACGACAAGATGTTCCCGATTCGGTTTCAAAAGTTTATGAAGGTAAAAATTTCGTTTTCGGTCCCGAATATATTATTCCAAAACCTTTTGATCCTCGCGTTTTGCTTTGGGTAGCTCCTGCTGTTGCCGAAGCTGCGATGAAATCGGGAGTGGCCAAGAAAAAAATTAATCTTGAGCAGTATCGAGAGCAGTTGGCTCTGACGATGGATCGCTCGCGACAGATCATGAATATCGCGGTTTTCAAAGCGAAGAAAAAATTGCGGCGCATTGTGTTTCCAGAAGGATCGCATCCAAAAATTTTAAAGGCCGCGCATATTTTATTGGAAGAAGGAATCGCTCAACCGATTTTGATTGGAAAGCCTAAAGAGATTGAAGCGGTGAAAAAAAGTTTGGGGCTTCAATTGAAAGGCGTTCCGATTTTAGACTCTGAAAATGATGAGCTCACCAAACGTTTTGCCGAAAAATATTATGATATTCGAAAACGCCGCGGCGTTTTGCTTCGCGAAGCTGAGCGTACCGTCAACAGACGAACTCAATTTGGTTTGATGATGGTTGAAGAGGGTTTAGCCGATGGATTGGTTTCGGGAATTTCAAAATCGTATCCAGAAACGATTCGTCCTGCTCTTCAAATCATTCGAATGAAAGAGCAATATAAATACGCCGCGGGTCTTTTTATTATGTTATTTAAAGATCGCGTTTTATTTTTTGCAGATACAACCGTGAATATTGTTCCCGACGCCGAAAAATTAGCAGAGATTGCAATTCAAACAGCTGAGAAAGCAGAATTCTTTAAAATTCATCCCAGAATTGCTCTCGTTAGTTTCTCGAACTTTGGATCTGCTCCACATCCGATCAACGATAAAATTCAAGACGCCGTTAAACTGATTCGAAAAAAACGTCCTGACTTAGAAGTCGATGGCGAAATGCAAGCGGACACTGCCGTATCGATGGAAAGATTATCGGAGTATGCGTTTTCGAGTCTTAAGGCGCCTGCGAATATTTTAATTTTTCCAAGTTTAGCAGCGGGAAATATCGCTTACAAACTTTTGCAACAACTGGGATCGGCCGATGTGATCGGTCCGATTTTGATGGGCCCACGAAAACCTGTGCATGTACTTCAACAAGGTGCCTCTGTAGAGGAAGTGGTTCGCATTGCAACGATTGCCGCAGCTGAAGCAAATACAAATGAGCAACACGTTAATGATTCAGGATCTGAAAAAGCAAAGGCGACGATTAAAAAACCGCTTAAGCATTCACAAAAGAAAAATATGCGTTCGGCGAAGACCTTAGGTCGATCGTCGCGCTCTTAAAAAACGGATGTCTTTTTCTTATAAAACTCGTGCTCATGACCTTTCAAAAATAAATTCAGAGGTTTTTGATATTGCCATCATCGGTGGCGGGGTTACAGGCGCTGCTGTCGCCAGAGACGCAGCTCTGCGCGGATTAAAAGTTGTACTTTTAGAAGCTGGAGATTTTGCTTCGGGCACGAGCTCGGGTTCGAGCAAACTTTTACACGGCGGGGTTCGCTATCTCGAGAATTATGAATTTAAACTTGTGCGGCATGCGATCCATGAGCGCGAGCTATTGAAAAAACTTTACGCTCCCATGGTGAAAGATCTGGAATTTGTGTTTCCTACTTTTAAACGCAAGTTTCCTGCACGTTGGATGCTCAATATAGGACTTTTTCTTTACGATGCTTTTTCAAGATTTCGAGTTCATCACAAAAATTATTCCGCAAAAGAAGCTGCAGAAATGTTTCCAGTCTTGAAGTCCGAAAATCTTTCAGGAGCTTGTGTTTACATCGATAGCTTTGCTGAAGATTTTCGAGTGGTGATTGAACTCATCAAATCAGCTCATAAAAATAGCGCCGTCTGCCTTAGCCGAATGAAAGTAAAATCATTTTCTCAAGAAGGTAACCTCCAACCACTTTTGGTTGAAGATACTTTGGATTCAGTGATTTATAAAATTCGTTCAAAATTCGTTTTTAATTGTTCCGGTCCTTTTTCAGACGAAGTTCGCAAAATGTGGAATCTCGACGATGCCTTGAAGCTTACCCAAGGTGTTCATTTTTTAATTCCGCGAGAAAAATTGCCCATCAATACGGCGTTTGTTTTGCCAGATCCTGAGAACGACCGAATTCTTTTTGCGATTCCGTGGAAGTCGTCCACTTATTTTGGAACAACGGACACATCCATTCGCGATCCCCATCAAGCGCGAGCGACTGAAGCCGATTTGAATTATATTCTTTCGATGGTGAATAAATATTTTCGCTCCAATATTATTCGGGCGGATGTTTATCAATCCTGGGCGGCCGTGCGCCCACTTCTCAAACCAGCAAAAGCCGAAAGCAACTCAGAAATTTCTCGTGAACATAAAATCGAAGAGAATCCCAAAAATATTTTTCACATCTTGGGTGGAAAATTAACGAGTCATCGCTTGATGGCTCAAGAAGCTCTCGATCATTTGAAAAATCGAGTTGAGATGCAAGAATGTTTAACAGCAGAAAAAAGTCTTGAGATTGATACGGCTTGGGAATCATCAAGCTTAGAAGAACAAGTAAAATACTGCATCGAAAATGAAATGGCCTTGATGCCTTTAGATTTTATTCGCAGACGAACATCTCTTTATTATGAGATGCCCACTCAACAGATCGCCGAAAAAGTCACTGAGACTTTCGCAAAAATTTTTGAATGGAAGTCAGAGCAAAAAAATCAAGCCTTAGATGAAATTTTACATTCTTACACATGGGATAAGCCGGCTCACTAGAACTCCCATTGCTTTTGGGACCATAAATCGTTAAAAATTTTTTATCTTATGAAGAAAAGGCGAACCGAGCGCATCGCTGTTATTTCAGATGGAACTTGTGATACTGCAGAAAATTATGTGCGAGCTATTTTAGCTCAGTTCAAACGTTCGGATGCAGCCCTGCTCCGCTTTCCAAAAATTAGAAACCCAATTGAACTTGCACGAGCGCTCGACAAACTCGAGTCGCCTTATCTAGTGGCCTATACTTTTGCCGAAGAAAAACTGCGTAAGCTCATTTGGTCCGAATCAAAAAAGCGCGGGCTCTTTGGCGTGGATATTTTTTATCCGACGATCGATTTGTTTTCTGAGTTTCTTCATCTCAACCCAACGCAAGACATCGGTGCGCTGCATTCGACACAAGCGCTCAATTATTTTGAAAGAGTCGAAGCTATTGAGTACACCGTTAAGCACGATGACGGAATGAGACAAGATGATTTGGGCGATGCAGAAATAATTTTAACCGGTGCGAGTAGAACTTCAAAGACTCCGACATCCATGTATCTTGCACACAAAGGTTATCGAGTCGCCAATGTTCCTCTCGTCGCAGGAATTGAACCGCCCGGAAGTCTGCACATAGCGGGTGAAAGCGGAGTTCCTGTTTTTTTACTCACGATTGAACCCACTCATTTAGCGAGAATTCGCAAAGCAAGATTCGATCGATTGGGCACAGCACCAAATCAATCTGATACTTATATCGATTTAAAAAATATCTCCGAAGAACTGACGGCTGCTCGCAATCTTGCGCGGCGTCACCAGTGGACAATTATTGATGTAACAAACAAAGCTGTCGAAGAGACGGCCAGTGAAATTCTTTTACTGGTCAGTTCGAAACAGACATAATGGAGTCAGATATGAAAACAAAATTCTTTTATATTTCTGGTCTTGTCGTTCTTTTAAGTCTTCTTGGATTGAAAGAATATTTTGTCTTTCAACAAATTTCCCAAACAAAGACGCACTTACAAAGTTTAATCACCCAGCAGTTTGAAGCTGCGCAAAACGCAGAAAAAGTTCGAGAGATTGCAATCTCATCTGTTGCGTTTGAAACATTTTTAGAGCCTGTCATTATTCTTTCAAATAAGCTTTTGTTTCCTCCCTTTCGCAACTCGATCGTTAGCGACTGGGCCAAAGAAGTTCATCTCCAGCTATCTCAGGGAAGCAAAAAGCGACTCGAAACTCTTTCGGGCAAAATGGATGTTAACTTTAAAACGATTCGCGACGCAGTCGCGCCTGGTGTAGATCGCTTGGTGAGCCTTCTTAAAGAAGCTCAAAGCGTGGATGCTAACTCAAATTGCATTGATACCGTTCAGAATGAAATGAAAGCGATTAAAGAATTCGCTTCTGAAAAGGATCAACAAGTACTTGCGGATCTTAAAGAAGAAGGGCTTCAACGCATTCAAGACCTGCGAAGAATTTTGAAAAAGGCGAGCGTACAAAAAATGGGAGAACTTTTAAGTTCTGGCCGCTTTATTCAAGAAATCGAGCAGCCTGCTATTGCTCTTATTTTAAAGATCAAACAAGAAGATTTACGACAGGCAGCTTGGAAAGAATTTTCAACCAAGCTCAATGAAGTTTTTACGAAGAAGAAAATGTTGTTAGCTCAAGAAAAGAAAACGAAGCGACAACAAGAAATCGAAAAATTATTTAACGATCAAGCCATGCATGCTTTTGTCGAAGATCATCGAGATCCTGAGTTTAGAGATAAACGCCAATTAGCACCTGCTCCATCATCGGCCAGCGAAGATAGCCTCTATGAAAATGATCGATCAGAAGGCGTTACTGATTTCTCAAATCCGGCTGAGAGTCGCTAAGTCGATAAGATAAATGTTCAGTGGTCGTTGAAAGAAAATCATCGATCATCTGCTCTGAATTAAAAAGATTTGTATTTGCTTCTTTCTTCGAAAGATAAGTCGGAAAAATTTGTAAAATAATTTGCTGTTCGCCGCCTTCAGAATAAATTATCAAACGATAATCATTACGAAGTCGATCTGTTAAAAAAGGTTTTAGGTATTTCACCAATACAGCTTGTTTATCGGCTTCTGTAGCAGCCACTCGACCGAGTAAAATATCTTCGTCTGAATAACTTAAAGTCGGATTAAAAAGCGGAGTTTTCATAAACGCTACTAAATCTTCAGCGACGGTTTCATTCATAAGAGATTCATGCGGCAATCGACTTCTTTCGATATGTTTCATCATTCCAAAAAACGCGCTCATATAAACAGAATGAATAACTTTTTTTTGATCTGCGGAAAGAGAATCCTGCTTTTCAAATAAAATAGCGGGCACTTTCATATCAATTGGAAACTCTGATCGACGAAGTCGCTGCAAACGATCTGGATTTAAATGAACAGCGAGAGGAATAGAAACCCCGAACATAGCTTCAAAACTTGCCACCGTATCTTGGCTTACCGGTGAATCATTGCGAGGTGAAACAGCTGCCAATCTCAAAAACCATTTGAGCGAAGTATTTTCGACGTTTGCAGAAATTTTAAATCCTGCGCCATAGGCAGCATTGGGATCCGTCTGATTATTCTGCTTTTCAGCTCGGCTAAAAACAACAGGCTGAGCTTCAAACGAAGGAGTCATCAGATTTGGAATGAGTTCTTTAGATCTAAATTTATAAATAAGTCCAAGCTCAAGATCTGTTAAGCCATCCTTTCGCTCTTGTTTGATTCCATTAGGATCCGAAACTCCTACCGATATGTTTCCGATAGGTGATGGTGCTTCAATGTGTCTGCTGGGATCGACCTTAGTAGGGCCTGATTCCTGACAAAAGGCTGGCAGACTTAGAAAAAAAGGCAGAGAAATACAGTTAAGTATGAAAATAAAAAAACAAATTCTCTCGATAAAGTTTTTTTCGAATTTATTTTTTGGCTCGCTCACTTTGCTTGCCCTTTCAGCTCTTCAAATGAGGCCTCTGCATGCAGAGGCGCCCTCAGAGCTCGTCCTTTATACCTACGATAGCCTGCTTGCGAAAGGGGGCCTCGGTCCAGCCTTGTTTGAAGCCTTCGAGAAAAAATTTCAATGTAAAATCAAGGCCTTAGCTAATGGGGACGGAGGCCAAATTCTTACCCGCCTTAAATCCGATCTCGACAGAAAAAAACCTACAGCAGATATCGTCTTAGGAATCGATCAGAACTTATGGCCGGCTTTTAAGAAATATGCGGAGGATTTCGCCCCCCAAGATTTAAAAAATTTGCATCCGATTGTTTTGATCGAAAGTGGATTTGTTCCTTTCGACTACGGAGTCTTTAGTTTTATTGCTGACACAAAAAATTTAAAATTTGTTCCAAAAAATTGGAACGATTTACTCAATACTCAATTGAAAAGAAAAATTTTACTCGAAGATCCCCGCACGTCGACTCCTGGCCTAGGATTTATTTTGGGAGTTCAGCAGATTGTCGGTGCCGACAAATTCAACGATTTCTTTAAGCAGTTTTCAAAGCAGTGGCTGACACTCACTCCAAGCTGGTCGCAAGCTTATGGACTTTTCTTAAAAGGTGAAGCTCCCCTCGTTTGGAGTTATACAACAAGCGAAGCTTATCACCAGGCTCATGGAGATTCCAAAAATCGCTATCGAGCGCTGGAATTTAAAGATGGGCATCCGATTCAAATCGAAGGTGCTATTTTGATTAAAAACTCAAAGCGAAATGAAACTCAGACAAAACTGTCGAAGAGTTTTTTAGAATTTTTGATTTCAAAAGAAGCGCAGGCCTTAATACCAGAAAAAAATTGGATGATGCCCGCTAGAAAAAATGTGCCTCTTCCTGCTTCCTTTAAAAATATTCCTCAACCAGAAAAACTTTTTAAATCTACATTTTCAGAGATAGAAATTAAAAATTTGTTAAAAGCCTGGGAACTCAGCTCTCAATGATCGAAAGTTTTTTTGATCCACGACTTTTCTACGCGGTTAAACAAACTCTTATTCTTGCCAGCGTCAGTACTTTTTTTGCTGGTCTTATCGGACTTCCCTTTGGAATCGCCGCGGCTTTTCATCCACGATCTGAGCAGCTTAGAAAAATTTTGAGCTTGCCGTTTGGAGTGCCGGGATTAATCGCAGCTTTCGCTTGGATTGCTATTTTAGGAAAAAGCGGATGGCTCATTCAAATTTTTCAAAGATTCGGATTTGAATTCGATTTTCTCTACTCTCTGAAGTCTGTCATTCTCGCTCTTGTTTTTTTTAATATCCCGTTTGTTGCACTTTTAATCTCACTCGCGATTTCTCAAATCCCTCAAGATCAAATCGATGTGGCGCGAGGCTTAGGCGCAAAACCCTTCAGAGTTTTAAAGGATATTTTATGGCCGAGCATTCGTTCGGCTTTTGCTGGAAGCTGCGCTCAAGTTTTTTGCTTCTGTATGACAAGCTTTGCGCTGGTTCTTATTTTAGGTGGCGGCCCTCAAGTTCAAAGCCTCGAAACCAGTATCTATCGCAGTTTAAGATTTGGAGAGCCGCAGTGGGATCTTGCAATCGCCGCCTCATTTTGGCAGATTATTTTAAGTCTCATTCCATTTTTCATTTTTTATTTGAATAGAAATGCATTTGCACCCGCTTCTTTTTCTGCACCTTTAAGAAAGATACAGAAAAACTCCTGGAATTGGATTTTAAGTCTTCTCACTATCCTGCTAATTGCCCCTTATTTGCTTTTTATGATTCAGTCTGTTCCCACTTTTTTTAGAATAGAAAATTTTTATGAATTTATAAAAAATATTTCAGGGCCACTTTGGCTATCTATCAAGCTTGGGTTTTGCGCGGCATTACTCACCTTGTGCATAAATTGTTTTTTACTTTGGCTCGCCTATAAAAAGCCAAGACTCAAACCTCTCTTAGAGCTTCTCGCTCAAGCCCCCAGCGGAATTTCTATTTTAGTGATCGGCATAGGATTTTGGATTTTGTTTTCGCGATGGATTGATCCATTTGAAGGAAGCTTTTTTGCCATGGTCATTTTACAAAGTATTTCATTTTTGCCTTTTTCATTTCGTTGGTTGCGATGGTTGGAAGAAAAGCGATCCCCCCTTCTTTTTGAAGCCGCGCAAAATTTAGGCGCGTCTCGAACTCGAGCTTTTTTTTCAGCTGATTGGCCTAGATGGAAAACACCTGTGGCATTTGTATTCGCCATGATCTTTGGAGCTTCCATCGGAGAACTTGCAGCATTAAGTTTGTTTTATAGCGAAAAACTTATGCCGTTTTCGGTACTCATCTCGCGATTGCTTAGCCAATATCGATTTGAAGAGGCGACGGCAGTTTCAGTGCTGATGTTATGTCTTTCGCTAGGATCGATGGCTTTTATCGTGACGAAATTCTCTCGCAACCCTAATCTTTAGAAGTGCATAGTTTTTTTCTTTTTCTAGCTTTGATTTCTGCGGCTCCGTCGAGCCAAGATCCTTACGAACTTTTTGGTCAAATTTGGAGTCCATACTGCAAAGGCAATTCTTTGCTTGAATGCCCGAGTTCTCAAGCTCAAGAGTTACGTGAAGAGATTGTTTTAAGAATGAAAAATGGAGAGAAATCTGAAGATCTTTTAAAAGAACTTAACGCTCGATATGACAATAAACTTCGAATGACTCCCAAAGGTGAAGGCCGAGAAAGCTTGGCCTATATTGTTCCATGGATACTTTTTGTTCTCGGTATTTTTAGCGTTCTTATTTTTTGGAAACGTAAAAATAAAAGAGAAGCCGCGACTATGCAGAAGGCAAAGTCCATTTTGCATTCTGCTCCTTCAGAAATTCAGAATAAAATTTTAAGAGACCTTGATGACAGAGATCAATCAGCCTAAATATTTGCATGGCTTTTCAAAGCTCGAACAGGACCGGCTTTATAAGCAGGCCAAATTTTTTGAGCCTTGGATTTATCAAGACATCAAATTTCAGAAATCTAAAAATATTTTAGAAGTCGGCAGTGGAGTCGGAGCTCAGACGGAAATTATTCTTAAACATTTTCCTAAATCCAAAGTCACCTGCGTTGATTTTTCTGCGGATCAATTAAATCGAGCGAAGCATCACCTTCAAAAGCAAGCTAAGAAAGAGCGCGTGGAATTTCATCAAGGCGATGCGCGACATTTGCCGTTTAAAAATAAAAGTTTCGATGGCGCCTTTTTATGCTGGTTTTTAGAACATCTTGAAAGTCCCATCGAAGTTTTGAAAGAAGTGCGCCGCACTCTTAGGCCTGCATCGCCCATTTATTTAACCGAAGTTTTGAATTCTTCTTTTTATGTGCATCCTTATTCTCCGGCGACCTTAAAATATTGGTTCGAATTTAACGACCATCAGTGGAATTTAAAAGGCGATCCATTTGTCGGCGCCAAACTTGCCAACTATTTACTCGAGGCCGGTTACAAAAAAGTTAAAACAGAAATCGTGGTGCATCATTTTGACAATCGAAATCCAAAATTGCGAGCGCAATGCATCGAGGATTGGACGAATATGTTGCTCTCCGCGGCTCCAAAACTTCTAGAATTAAAAAAAGTTTCGATCGCCGATGTCCAAGCGATGAAAGTCGAGCTTGAAACTCTTAAATGCACTGAGGGTTCTGTCTTTTTTTCTACGTTTGTAAAAGCGAATGCAGTTTCTTAACAACGGCGAGCTTAACGTCTGCGAGACTGCCCTTCATCACACAACCTGCGGCTCTTACGTGACCACCGCCATCTGGGTTGAGAGAACGAGCGAATTCAGCGACATTCACTTTTCCTTTGGAGCGAAATGAAATTTTAACTTCTCCCTCATCTTTTTCAACAAAGAGAGCAATCGCTTCTGAGCCTTCGAGATAATAAAGCTGGTTGATCATTCCCTCTTGATCCCCATCTCGAGGATTTATTTTATTTAATTCAGCGAGCGACCAATGAGAAGAAACGATGCGTCCGTCATTAGATTTTTCCATATTGTTCAACAAAAGTTTAAGTAACTGCTGAGCTTCCCAAGTTCGTTCTAAAAGTGCTTTGTCTGAAATTTTGGAAAAATCAATTCCGGTTTCAACTAAATGCGATGCTACAAAATGCGTGCGCGGCTTTGTTAAAGAATGTTTAAAAAAGCCCGTATCAAAAACGATGCCGATATAAAGAGATTCCGCGATTTCTTTATTCACTGGCATGTCAAAATACTCAAACAGATGATAAACTAATTCGCAGGTACTCGAGGCTTCGAGATCTAGAATACGCGAAGCATATTCTAAAGGACTCCCCACCGCATGATGATCAACCAAGACCGCTGGAATTTTTTCAAAAAGTTTTCGAACATCTCCCGTTCGCTCGGTTCCGCCGTCCAACGTAATTCCTAAATCAAAAGAAGGTTTTGATTCTAACTTATCAAAATCTTGAATAGATAAAATTTTGTCTGCGTCTTTTAAAAATCCGTAGCGATTAGGAACCGGACTATGATCGACCATCCAAATCCCGTCCGTTTTTCCACCCTTCAACGCAGCGACCAGGGCGTAAATGCCTAATTGGGCTCCAATAGAGTCACCATCCGACGTCGATGTGCTTGAAATCAAAATTTGTTTCGATTGAGCGATTAATTTTTTAAATTTGTCGGCTTCACTTTGCAGTTGCGAGTCGAATGGAAATACATTTGAGACCTTTATCATCCAGTTAAAGTCATGGCATACTCAGGGTGAAAGTCTCAAGGAATATTAAATGACCGAACAAATGCCCAAAAATAATCCAAAAGGTATTCGCTGGGGATGGATCGTCGCTGCGCTCTTTGTTATTGCAGCGCTCTCTTTTTTTTCAATGAAAGGCAGTGAAGAAGCCGTTCATTATTATATGACGGTTTCAGAATATCTTGAGCGACAACCTCAGTATGTCGGAAAAAAAATTAAGCTCGCTGGTAAAGTTAAAATGCAATCCCTAAAAAAAGATGCAGGGATTTACTCTTTCGTTGTCGAAGATTTAGGAAAAAATTTAAATGTCACTTACGGTGGCATTGCCCCTGACACGTTCAAAGATGGATCTGAAGTAGTTGTAGAAGGTGTAGGCCGTCCCGATAACCGTTTCGAAGCCACTAATCTGATGGCCAAATGCGCGTCCAAATACTCTGAAGGAGGACTGCCTCCTCTCGAGCAGATGCGTGGCAAATCTCAGTATTAAATTTCGATGAATAGCATTGGTAAATTTAACTCGCTTCGCTAGTCTTTCGTTGAATGAGTTGGCAGATTTTTCTTCCGCAAATTGGAGAATTTTGTTTAAGCCTTGGACTCGCCGTCTCTGTGTATGCTTTGTTCGCCGCCGTTTTTGGCGACAAAATGAATCGAGCTAAATTAGTTCTCTCAAGCGAACGCTCCCTCTATATCGCAACTGTTCTTATCAGCATCGCCGTTTTCATTCTCGTCTTTTCTTTTCTGACAGATAATTTTTGGATTCGCTATGTCTATGGGTATTCGAATCGCGCCATGCCAACGATTTACAAAATCACCGCACTTTGGGGCGGACAAGACGGAAGTCTTTTATTTTGGCTTTGGTTGACTGCACTTTTTGGATCCATTGCCGTATTCACTCACCGCGATTCCGATCGCCCGCTCTTGCCCTATGTGATCGCGACCTTTGCAGTCATCCTCAGTTTTTTTTCAGTCCTTCTTATTTATAGTGACAATCCTTTCAAACTTTTTCCTGAAGCTCCATTTGACGGCCGCGGGCTCAATCCACTTTTGCAAAATCCGAGCATGGCGATTCATCCACCTGCTCTTTATTTAGGTTATGTCGGAATGACTGTTCCTTTTGCATTCGCCATGGCGGCCCTTATCACCAACCGACTCGACTCGCGCTGGATTCAAGCGACAAGATTGTGGCTTCTTATCGCTTGGTTTTTCTTAAGCGTCGGAAATTTACTCGGAGCTCAGTGGGCTTACACCGTTTTAGGATGGGGAGGATTTTGGGGATGGGATCCTGTTGAGAACGCGGCCATCATGCCATGGTTTACAGCTTCCGCTTTTTTGCACTCGGTGATGATTCAAGAAAAAAGAGGAATGCTTAAATTTTGGAATATCACTCTCATCGTCATTTCTTTTTGCCTCACTATTTTAGGAACCTACCTCACTCGCTCCGGTGTTGTTCAATCGGTTCACAGTTTTGCAAGATCCTCGATTGGTTATTACTTTTTAGGATTTTTAATTTTTACGATTATTTTTTGCAGCTACTGGATTTGGAAACGGCGGAATGAATTGCGCTCGCCCACTATCTTCGAAAGTTTTTTCTCGAAAGAAAGTGCCTTCGTTTTAAATAATATCGTTCTCGTCGGAACGGCGTTTCTGATTTTGTGGTGCACGATGTTTCCGACCCTGAGTGAACTTGTGATCGGCACTCGAATTATTGTGGGCCCACCGTTTTTTAATAAAATGATTGCACCTGGCGCTTTATTTTTATTGGTCCTTACGGGAATCGGCCCCGTGATCGGGTGGAGAAAAGCTTCTAAAGAAAATATGAAGTCGAGTTTCACTTGGCCCATCATCATCGGGCTCTCATGCACGGGTGGAGCGGCTTTGCTGCATATCTATCATTGGTATGTATTGATCACGATTTTTGGCGCGACTTTTGTGCTCACCACACTTGTTATGGAGTTTCATAAAGGCACGGTCGCCAGAATGATTACCGAAAAAGAACCTTGGTGGTTGGCACTCACGCATGCCGTTTTAAAAAATAATCGAAAGTATGGCGGCTATATTGTGCATATCGGAATGGTTTTCATTTTTATGGGAGTTGCAGGCACCGCCTATAAACAAATTTTTGAATTTTCGCTGAAGCCCGAAGAAGTCGCGCACTTTAATGAATACACCATCCAATTTAGAGGACTCGAAAGTTACGATACTCCTAATCAGGAAGAAATGTATGCAATCGTCGACCTCTATCGAGGTTCAGAAAAAGTGGGCACCGTAAAACCCGCACGATTTTATTATAAAAATCCCGATCAACCTTCGACCATCGTCGATATTTTTTCGCAGTTTAAAGAGGATGTTTATTTTACTTTGGGAGCCGTCGAACCCCAAACTCAGAAGACCCATATTCAAGTCACATTGAATCCTGTAATTTCATTTCTCTGGTCGGGTGGATTGATTCTCGTCATCGGCGGACTCATCGCTATGTTGCCACCAATGAATTTACGAAAAAAGCCAAAGGCAAAAACTTAAATGGATATCGCGTTTTTTGCCGTGGCAGCCGTCGTCGGAATTCTCGTTTTTGTAGGTATTTTAAGTCCCATGCTTCAATCGATGAAGGGCATTTTAAATAAAGTCGATCCGCTTAGAAAATATGAGAAATTATTGTTTGAAAAAGAGCGATTGCTCGAAAACTTGAGCGACCTTGAGCTTGATCATAGCCTTAAAAAAATGGACGACGATGTCTACAGAGACCTAAAAGCCCAAACTCTTGCTGAGGCAGCGCAGATTTACTCCAACATTGAAGCGTTCGAGAAAGAAAATCCTCTTTTAAAAGCCATTGAAAAAGATCTCGCCTCTCTAGATCGCCAAAGTTAAATTTATACAATGTTGTTATGGGCGGCTTTGACCGTCAATTTACTCGTCAGTGCAAGCTTCAGCGTCGAAGTGCGCCTCAATCAGAAGCCCGTTGCGGGTCAAAAAATAGAATTCATCGGATTCAAAGAAGGCGAACCCAAAGCCAATAAAGAAATTCTTACCAATGCTCAAGGCATCGCGAAATTTGAATTTGATCCTAAAGAAGAAATGAATTTAGTCGCGCGAACTTTTTATGAAAATATTTCTTATTTTTCGCCGGTCTTTATTTCGTCTCGAATTCCTAAGACTCCTGCACTGATTGAAGTTTTTAAAACGGCGACTTCAAATCCCGAAATCTCGATCACCGATTTAAGATATTTTATAAGTGCTACCGAGGCAGGATTAAAAATCGATCAAGAAATCGTGATCGAAAACCCTTCTCATTTTACGATCGTGGGAGACCCCAGCCATCACGATGAAGTTTTTAGATTTACTCTGCCTCCAGGAGCTTTTGATCTGCGATTTAATTTTGGGTTCGATGAAAAAGAAACCAAATTCGAAGGCAATGATATTATTATTTCTCGCCCGCTTTTGCCCGGCACGTCGCGCTTCAATTTTTCTTTTGCGATTGAAAAGCCTGGTCGAAGCTTCGACCTTCAGCAAACATTTTCTCTACCTGTAGAAAAAATAAGCTTTGGAACGGATCGACCTGAACTGAAAATTTTAGGACTTAATCTCAGCGAATCTACCAACAAAGTGGTTTCTGAAAAACCTATTCGCGCTTTTGATGCCAAAATCGAAAAAACAAAAGAGATTCAATTTAAAATCACTGGCCTTCCACTCCACATCGAAATGGGAAAAGTTATTCCTCTCGCAGGTTTTTTTCTTTTATTCATTTTAGGTCTGAGTCTTTCAAGAGATTTGAGCACGAACACAGGGGCTGATGAAAAGAAGCGACTTCTTCAAGATTTGCAAATTTTGCTCAAACTAAAATCTGAAAGACTGATCTCAGAAAATGAATTTCAAAGAAAGCGAATTCAGATTTTAGAAAAACTCGCTGCTTACTATCCTGCAGAAAGTGCAGCCGCTTAATGTCGGTTCAATTTAAAAACTTAGAATTGAATCTTGGAAAATTTCATTTAGGTCCGCTGAATTTTGAATCAGCTTCATCTGGAATTCATTTGATCAAAGGTGCAAACGGCACTGGCAAAACTTCTCTTCTCAGAATTTTGATGAGCAGAACTGCGCCCACAGCTGGCGAGATCATGGGCGCGCAAATGGAAGTTGGAGTCGTAGGAGTTGAGCCCTGGATGATGGGCTCTTGGACCGTCAAAGAAAATATCGAATGGTTTTCTCAATTGCTTGGCCGAAAGCCAACTGCGCAAAACTTAGAAAAGATTTCTAAGTTTTATGAACAGAGATTTGATCGATTGAGTTTAGGCCAGCGCCGACAAGTCGAACTCTCGTTTGCTCTTGCCATGAACTTTAAAATCTTATTGCTCGATGAGCCTTTGAGTCCACTTGATCACGAGCAAAGAAAAATTTATTCAGATCTCATTACTCAAGCAGCTACACAAAACCTCATTTTTATAACCACTCATCAAGAGAATGAGTTCTCAGATAAAGCTGCGAAGGTGCTTTCATTATGATGCTGGCACTTCTTAAAAAAGATTTTCGAAACGCCTGCGCCTCGATCGGACCAGCGATCATGCTCGGCATTCCGATGTTGCTCATTATTGAGTTTACTCAAAGCTCGACTTCGACTGTTTCTTGGCGATCGGCCTTTTGGCTCACTTATTTTTTTGGCTCAACAGCACTTTATTTTCGGAGCTTTGGCTTAGAAAATCGCTTTAAGAATTTTCATTTTTATACGGCTTTTAAAATTTCGCGTTTAAAGATTTTCCTAAGTCAGGCCATCATTCAATTTCTCGCAGCCTTTTTGATGGGATGTTTTTATTTGCTGATGACCGTCTTCTTTTTTTCGCCAACAGATTTAGACGCCCGTCATTTCGTCGAACTGATCGCATTGACTTCGCTTACACTCGCTCCTATTGGCACTGTCTTAGGATTGATGCTGCAGCTTGAAAGAGAATTTTTATTCTCGATCGTTTATTTGCCACTCGCGACTCCAGTGATTTTGGCATCCTTTAGCTTAAGCCTCGGCCTTGAGGGCTCATGGCTCTACGTCCTTTTAAGCTTTCTCGTCGGCGGCGCCTTCTTAAGCGCGGCGATCTTTGAATTCTTTTTTGATGATTTATCGGCTTAGAATTTTCGATAGAGGTTTTGATCGACTCTCCAGCTTTCCCCCACTAAAATTTCTCTCATGAACCGCTCATGGATTCTTTTTTGGTTGGCTGCCGTTTCGATGCTGGGAGCTTTATCTTATGTTTTGCTTTGGCTTCCGCCAGAAGCTCAGCAGGGGTTTGTTCAGAAAATATTTTTCTTTCACGTACCTGCCGCCTTCGCCATGTATATCTGCCTGATTGTGGGCGCAATTTATTCTTGCCTCTATTTATATGAAAAAAAGCTTAACTACGATCAGTGGGCTCGCGCGACACTTTATGTCGCCACGATTTTTGCAACGGTGGTGATTGTTTCTGGACCGATCTGGGCTAAGCCGATTTGGGGAGTTTATTGGACGTGGGATCCTCGCCTTACAACGGCATTCATCGTTTTCATTTTGTTACTTGCTTATTGTTTTGTACGTGCACTCTTTCACGATCGCGAAGGATTAAGTCGCCGCACTTCCATTATCGGCGCGATCATTGCTGTTCTTGCGGTTCTTGATATTCCACTCATTCATTTTTCGGTTCAACTTTGGAGAGGTATCCATCCTTCAGTCTTAAGAAATCCAGAAGGACTCCCCGACTCTTTTCGAACAGGCTTAGAAGTTATGATGCTTGCGGTTTTTTTACTTGCAGCTCATTTGGTAGATTTGATTTTGCGTACGATTAAACTTCAAGATCGTCAGGAGAAAAAATTAAATGGCTGATACTTATCTTTATTTTGTCGCCGGTTATATCGCGTTTTGGCTGATTTTCTTTGGCACAAGCGCATGCCTTCTCAAAAAACTTGGAAAGCTCGAAAAGAAAATCTGATTCATGCGTATGAGTCTGTGGATCGGTTTGATTTTTGTTTTGCTCGGCACTTTAGGAATCTTTTTTAATATCTATTTGGGCTTTGGCCTAACCGGAATCACCGTCAACAATACCGCCAATCTGCATTTAAGCTTTGCGCTTAGCTCTGTCTTTTTTTTAATCGTCGGAAGTATTTTTTTAATTCGCGGAAGTCGAGATTTGCTTTTTGATATTCAAAGACATTCGCTGGCAGAAAAAACTTTTAATAAAAATAAACTCTCTGCCCTTCAAGAGCTTAGACAAAAATCTCTCTCGCTCGCCCTTCTCGGAATTGCCGCATCTGTTTTATCTCTGATCACCGGCACGATTTCACAAACGGGAAGATTTCCTCTCGTACACGGCCTTATCGGTTTTGCTCTGGCAGGAATTTCATTTTCTGCTCTGTATTTATGGATTCAGCTGATACGCCGAATGAATTAAGACTCAGACTTAACAGGCTTCACGGTCGGTGGAAGTTTGTTGAGCTTCATATTTTCGGTGCACTTTAATCGGCAGCTCATGCCTTCCATTTTTTTATCTTTGATTTCGTAATGGATGGTGCAGCGATGGCACGAGCCATTCCAACAGAGGCGCGCATAATCGATCGTGAAATCTAAAAATTGAAAAACTCTTAAGAGCTCTAATTTTTCAGGAACTTCGTATTCTTTTCCTAAAATATCGATCTTGATGAATTTTTCGATCTCACCAAAAAGATTTCGATTGTAATCACCTGTGCTCAGATCATGGCTCCCAAAAAGTTTTTCGCCTCTTCAAGTGGATACTGCGTTCGCCCTAAACTGGGTTCATCGCCCACTCGATCCGTTTCGAAAGTGTGAAAATCACTTCCTCCCGATATTTTAAACCCTAAACGCTTGGCGCACTCAGAATAGTAGCGAAAATTTTCTGGATCATGACGCGGATGATAAACTTCGATCGCATCTACGCCCATATCTTTGAAGCGTTTTAAAATTTCTTCCTTGAAACCATATTGTCCCGGATGAGCAATTGACGTTTTGCATCCAAATTTTTTCGCATAATTAACGGCATCTTCGAGAGGAAACCTCCATTTTTTTACATCGAATGGCTTTCCATCTCCTAAAAAGAGCTCAAAGGCTTCTGAGCGAGTTTTCACCGCGCCGGCTGCAACGAGTGCATCGGCCACGTGAGGTCGGCCCAGAACGCCTGTATGTTTCTTTGCGATACTTTCTGGATCGATTTTGTAACCAGCCGCTTTGACTCGATCGCAAATTCGAAAAAATCTTAAGCGGCGCTCTTCTTTAAACTTCTCAAATTTTTCTTGAAGCTCTTTTTCAGCAGGGTCAATTCCATACATGAGCAAATGCAATTCGATACTGCCCTTTGGAAATTTTGGATCTTCATACGTGCACGAAAGCTCCGAAGCACAAATCGGCTTCCACCAATCTTTCACTCCTTCTGCAAATTCCTGATAGCCCGCCACTCCATCGTGATCCGTCAGCACGGCAAATCCCAAATCTTGAGCGCGAGATTTTTTGAGCATTTCTAAAACTTCAGCGGTCGAATGTTTTCCGTCTGAGTTTTTAGTGTGAAAATGAAGGTCGGCAGTTTTCATGAGTCCCCTTAAATATAGCTGGAATTTATCTCTAAGACTGCGGATTTCTTACCCCAGTCTAAGGCCAAATGGGCCCCTAGATGCCTTTAAAAGGGGGTTTTTTGGCATATTTCTTGCTCTTTATAAGGTTTGTCTAAGGTTGGCGTAAAAAATGAATTTTAATAAACCATCGTTCTCAATCATTCGGGTAAGTCTTATTGCGATCGCCTTCGCATTGATCGCTATTTTTTTTCAGCCCACTGTTGTCTTTGCGACAGTAACAGATAAAACAAACGAGCTTTGTGTGGGCGTTCCTCAAGTGCTTTCTAAAAATCTGGAGTGGGATCAAAAGTTTTCAGCGGCTGGCGGTGGCATTGAAGTGCTGCAAGAGATGTTTCTAAGCTTCACAGCAAATTTTGATGCAAAAAATATTTTAATCGAGCTCCTTGAAGGAGTTCCAGATGAAATTCGTACGGTGGCCATTCAAGAAATTGAAGATTTAAATATGAAAGCACGAGATGGACCATCGGCAATAGCTGGAACAAAGCGCGCACAGATACGAATGGCAAAAGCCGTGAAAATTGTTATCGAAGCACACAGAAATTCAGGAAGAAAGTTGGCCAAAGAAACTCCCAGTGACAAAGTAGGATTTGCAAAATTAATTGCAGAATTACCTTATGTTAAAAACTTGGAGTGGGCTAAAAAGTTTTCCTCAGTAATCGGTGGCGTGATGGTGCTAAAAAAAACGTCTCCTTATTTTACGGATTTTACTCGAAATTTTGGAGCAAAAAATATTTTAATTGGCTTACTCATGGATCTTCCCTTGGAAAATCGTAACCAGGCCACTCAAGAAATTGAAAATTTAAATATGAGCGCACGGGAAGGTGAGCTCATTCGGATGGGTCGGTTGAATGCTCAAAAGCGGATGAGAAAAGCCATCATGATTGTCATCGCCGCCCACAAAAAAGCGGGTAAAAAATTTCCAAATGAAATTCCTGCTGATAAAGAAGGCTTTGAAAAAATAATGAGAATTATAAAAGCTCGGGTGCGCCCTTGATATGAATTGGATTAATAAAATTTTAGTAATGGGTGGATTGTTCTATTCGACATCCTATGCACTTGAACTCTCTCCATCGCAAACTAAAGATTTCTGTCGAAGTTTAGTGATCTCACTCGCTCACGATCGATTTGCGGACCAACCTTTTGGATCTCGATTTAGACAAGATCACTCCTCACTTTTTAAAGAAGACAAATATAAGAATCATGTCGTTATACGAGGCTCCGCTGAAGCTGAACTTTTTTGGAGTTTTGAATCGGATATTTTTAACTTCATCACAGAAATTCCTGCACCTTTAAGAAGTCTCGGTTCAAAAAATTTAAAAGACTTTGCTGAAAAATATTTTTTATCAGAACGAGAGGTTCTCGATCTTGTACATTTTTATGGTCGAATGCTTTTTGGATCTGAAGTTCAAAACCGAGAATTAATTGGAAAGTCAGAAGAAATTGCCGAAACTTTCGAAGCTTATCAAAAAATACTCTATCTCACAGAATCAAACTCTGCAGCTGTTGAACGTTATGGTTACTATGCCGTGAATCTCGGCCGCAAATCCGTGCGAGAAATGGCCGATGAACTTGTAATCACTCAGGGTGAGGTTTATCAGGACTTAAGTATTCTCAATCTCAGCCTGCACAATCGCTATCAAAAATTATTAAGCAATCTCAGCGAAAAAAGTATTTTAAATCCGTCATACGAAGATTTCAAACGAGAGTTTGGAATGACACCAGACGCTTATGAATTTATGAATCATGCGCTTGGGGTTGAAAACCGAGGGGAATCTTGGTCTCGATTTGGAGACTGGAGTAGTTTCAGAATGCCAGAAGATGAAATTCTTGTGGAACTTCATGGAATGGAACTCACCACCGCTGAAATAGCAGAACATTTAAATCAAATATTTAAAGACAATCAGCGAACAGAAGCTTCAGTCGCTGCTCGACTTCATTTACTCAGATTGACAGAGGCAGCAAGACCTCGACCTAAGAATGTTGAAATTTCTCCTTATGGATTTGTCAAAAAAAATGGATTGCTGCAGTTAGAAGTTGTTCGAGATATCATTGATGATCATCCGGCCTCTTCTCTGTCATTTTTCGCCG
Organism: Deltaproteobacteria bacterium; assembly: GCA_017302715.1. GTDB lineage: Bacteria > Bdellovibrionota > UBA2394 > UBA2394 > UBA2394 > JAFLCD01. The sequence continues at coordinate 14,138 of JAFLCD010000010.1, read as the reverse complement.
ATCAATTTCAAGTGAGTGCTGATGGTTTAAGAAAATTTTTAATTCGAAATCACTTGCGCTCTACTCGGGCTATTGAATCGGCTCAATTAGCCTCACCTGAAATCGAAACCATACGAAAACGCCATAAAATCTTGATGTCTGAAGCCGAAGAAAAATGGGCTAAAGATTTTGCCGCAGAAAATGGTGGCATTCAAATCCTTAAAGAAATCGCTGCAGAAAGATTTAGTACAAAAAATGGCGCGCAGAAAACTTTCATTGAATTACTTGATGGGCTTTCTGACGAGACAAAAGAAGAAACAATTCAACAAATAAAAAGACTTGGGTTTAGGACTAGTGATGGATCAGATGCCCAACAGGACTATCTACACGCACAAAAAAGAATTGCGGCGGGAATAAAAATCGTGATCGAGGCTCATCGAAGGAGCGGTATAAGTTTCCCAGCGGAAATTCCCACTAATCGAGAAGATTTTGCTCAATCTATTCAAAATATGCCTCTTGTTAAAAAGATCAAATGGGCCATAAATTTTTCATCTCAAAACGGTGGGATTAAGGTTCTTCAAGAAATCGCTGAGGAAATATTTACTTTAAATAACGGTGCAAAAAAAGCTCTCCTTCAGTTACTCGAAGGGCTCCCTGAAGTAGAAAAAAAAGCGGCAGTTGATCAAATCGACCGCCTGGAATTAAAAACTTACGACGGTAATAATGCTCAATTAGGTTGGATATCTTCACAAAAAAGAATTGCCGAAGGGGTACAAATTGTTATCGACGCCCACCGAAAAAATGGCCTTAGCCTTGCAGATGAAATTCCGTCAGATCAAATGGCTTTCTCTCTATTCATTCAAAACCTCCCCTATATAAAATGGATCCAATGGGCTAAAGATTTTGCGGCGAAAGATGGTGGCGTTCGAGTCCTTCAAGAAATCATTACAGACTCATTCAGTCGCAATGAAGGCGCAAAAAAAGTTCTCCTTCAATTACTCGAAGGACTTTCTGATAAAATAAAAGAAGAAGCGATTCAGCAAATAAACCAACTTGATTTTAAGGCTTCCGATGGAAGGATCTCTCAATACGGCCAACTGTCTGCACAAAAACGAATCGCAGCCGGAATAAATATTGTCATCGCCGCCCATCGAAAAAATGGACTTAGCCTTCCAGATAAAATTCCGTCAGATCAAATGGCTTTTTCTCTATTCATTGAAAACCTCCCTTATATAAAATGGATCCAATGGGCTAAAGATTTTGCGGCAAAAGATGGTGGTATTCGAGCTCTTCAAGAAATTGCTGATGAAGGATTTTTTGAAAATAGTGGCGCAAAAAAAGCTATCCTTCAGTTACTTGAGGGAATTCCTGAAAAAATAAAGGCAGAAACATTTCAGCAGGTAAACAGCCTCGATTTAAAATCACATGACGGAGATAACTCTCAGCAAGGTCATTTAACTGCACAAAAACGAATTGCTGCCGGCATAAAAATAGTCATCGAAGCTCACAAAAAAGCGGGCAAGAAATTCCCAGCTGAAATTCCATCAGACAAAGAAGGTTTCAGAGAAATCATTCGCATCATTCAAGAGCCTGTCGCTCCAGAATAAATATTACAATCTTGGTAAAGTAATCCCCGTCTGACCTTGATACTTACCTTTTTTATCTTTGTAGGAAACGGCGCAAGGTTCGTCCGACTCATAAAATAAAACCTGGCAAATACCTTCGTTCGAATAAATCTTCGCGGGCAGCGGAGTGGTATTTGAAATTTCGATGGTCACATGACCTTCCCACTCGGGCTCGAAAGGTGTGACGTTGCAGATAATTCCGCATCGCGCATAAGTGGATTTGCCTAAACAAACGGCCAAAACATTTCGCGGAATTTTAAAATACTCAACCGATCTTGCGAGCGCGAAAGAGTTGGGTGGCACAACTAAAACTGGACCTTTGAATTCTACAAAATTAGATTCCTGAAAATTTTTAGGATCCACAACGGTCGAATTCACGTTCGTAAAAATTTTATATTCATCTGTGCAACGCATATCGTAGCCATAAGACGAAACTCCAAACGAAATCACTCCCGATCTCACTTGCGAAGACTCAAACGGAGTAATCATTGCCTGTTCTTTAGACATTTTGGTGATCCAGCGGTCAGATTTGATTGTCATAGTCCGACAAGACTAACCGAAAGCCTCAAAAATCCGCAATCGCTGAAAGAAACTGGGTTTTATTTAATTATGAGAAGGAGCTAAACCGCGCTTCTTGATCTTTTCGACCAAAGTCGTTCGGTTGAGATGTAAAAGCTGTGCGGCTTTATTTTTGTTCCATCTCGTTTGCTCCAAAGCCTTATTGATCAGATCGTTCTCAAATTGAGTAACGAGATCGTCAAAAGGAATACCTGCATCTGGAATGCCCTCAGTCAACCAATGCGACCATGGAGTGGTCGTGCTGCTCGAAAGGGCTCGCACTTGATGTAATTTTGCAGGCAAATCTGAAACTTCGATCGTGCCAGCAGATTTTAAAATGCAAAGACGCTGACAAATATTCTCAAGCTCGCGAACGTTGCCTGGCCAGTTGTATCGGCAAAGTACATCCATCGCCTCAGCACTTACGCCTTCGATCTTGTAACCCTTCTTCGTATTGAAGTGCTTAATAAAATGATTAATCAAAAGTGGAATATCTTCTCGTCTCTCTCTGAGCGAAGGCAAAGTAATCGGAATAACATTCAATCGATAATAGAGATCTTCTCGAAAAGTCCCTTTGCTGACTTCAACTTCGAGATCGATATTGGTAGCTGCGATCACACGACAATCTGATTTCAAAGTTTTATTGCCACCGACCGGTTCGAATTCTTTAAGTTGCAGCGCTCGCAAGATCTTCACTTGCAAACTTGCAGGCATGGTTCCAATTTCATCCAAAAACAATGTGCCTTGGTGCGCCAAAGTAAATCGGCCCACTCGATTGGCGATCGCTCCTGTGTAAGCACCTTTTAAATGACCAAAAAGTTCAGTTTCTAAAAGTTCCGAAGGAATCGCTCCGCAATTTACCGGAACAAAAGGTCGCGAGCGACGAATTGAATTATTATGAAGAGCACGAGCGACAAGTTCTTTTCCGGTTCCCGATTCTCCCAAAATTAAAACAGTTGAATCCGTGTTCGCTACTTTTTCGATGAGCGCAAAAATTTCTTTGATCGCAGCGGACTGTCCAATAAATGGAGTTGCTTCTGCTAACCATCCAGAAATGTTTTTTTCTTGAGTTTGAAGATGAGATTGAGCTTGTTCAGAAGCTTGATCGAGAGCGGGTTTGGTCCAGCCGTTATTTGCTGGCTCATTTTGTGTTTCTGAAGTTGATGGAATATTAAACTGAAGACTAGTTTCAGTATTATCCGATTTGTTCATTCGAAATTCCTCCCCCCAAAAGTCAAAAACCCGACAGCTCAACGGTAACAGAACTTTGACAGTAAACAAAGGGGGCTGAAAAAATTTTGACTGAGCAGAAACAAAAGTTGCGTTACAATGAAGCGTCACGAATTTGGGATTCAAAAAAACTGAACAAAAACTGAGGGATATCATGTGCTTCTGTCGTGCTTTTGACAGGGAGCGCAACTAGCTCTAAAATTCATCATCTTTTCGGATTTTTGGGCACTGGGAGATCGGACAAAAAAATGACGCAAGCGAGAAAAGAAAATCAGAAAAAACGCGCTCGAGATACCAAGCAAGCGGAGCTTCCACTCGGTCGTGAAAGTCTGAACGAAAAATCTTCGGAGAAATTTCCTAAGTCGAAACTTATTTTTCAATTGAAGACAGAATTGCATCGGCTTCAGCAGCGAGATCGCGAATGGAAGCTGATGTTCAATATGCTTTCTCATGATTTAAAAGAGCCGCTACTTACGCTCGAAGGATTTACAAAATTACTCGATGAAACAGGAATCGAAAGTAAAGATCAGCGTCGTTATCTTAAAGTCATTCGAGAAGCGGTGAATTCACTCCACTCTCTCGTCGGAAGTTTGCAATCGATTTCAAAGCTCTATCAAGATCCTCAAGAATTTACTGAGATCTCTCTAAGAGATTTACTAACGAGCGTTACGACCAGCCTTTCGGAACAGATCGCTCGCAACAAAGGTAAAATTCATTTGCCCGATGACGACGTCATATTAAAAGGAGATCCCGTTCGGCTTTACCAAGTTTTCTTAAACCTGATTGCGAACTCGCTGAAGTATCATAAGAAAGCTGTCGATCCGACGATTGCGATCTCTTATCGACGCGATTCAACTTTTCATCGCATCTCGATCAAAGACAATGGCGTTGGAATCGACTCTCAAGATTTGAAAAGAATTTTTCAACCTTTCACTCGACTTGAAGACGTTCCAACAGATGGAATGGGAATAGGGCTTTCGATCGTCAAACGTATTGCAGAATCGTTCGGGGGTAGAGTTCTGGTGAGAAGTCAGCAAAATATCGGAACGACTTTTACCGTCTGCTTGCCTCGACGAAAACGAGGTGATGTATGGGCATGAAAATCCTGATCGTCGACGACAATCCTGCACATTCTGAATTAGCAGCGCGCAGACTCATTCGCGAAGGCTGGGAAGTTTCTGTCACCGACAAAGCTGAGCCCACTCAAGAATTTAAAAATTACGATTTCTTATTGCTCGATTACAGCATGCCTCTTCGCTCGGGCCTCGATGTTTTAAAAATGCTCAAAGACATGGAAATCACCACTCCGGTGATTTTTTTAACCGGTCACGGAAATGAAATGATCGCCTCCGAAGCCATCAAGCAAGGCGCTTACGATTACGTCGTTAAAGATACTCAGCTTCTCTATCTCGAAAGACTTCCGAGCATTATTCGCGAAGCAAAATCTAAACATGAGCTGATCGAGACCAATCGATTTTTGATTCAAGAACTTCGCCGCGCGAATGAGCGGTTACAAAAAATGACTTTCACCGACGAAATGACGGGAATTTACAATTATCGATTCATGACTCGCCAAGTAGAAACAGAGATTCAGCGAGCCTTTCGATATTCTAAACCTCTTTCGGTTTGCATCATCGATATCGATAAATTTAAAGAGATCAACGATCGATTTGGTCACCCCACCGGAGATGTGGTTCTTAAAGAGATTGCTCAAATTCTAAAAGATGCAACTCGAAATGTGGACTATGTAGGCCGATATGCAGGGGACGAATTCATTATTATTTTTCCGGATACTCCGCTTGCCGATGCTGTTCGATTGGCAGAGAGAATTCGAAGCAAAGTGGCCGAGCATTCTTTTAAATCTCATGATCAATTTGTCTCGAGTACTATTTCGATTGGAGTTGCAGACTTCGATATGAAGAGACGAAAAACGACCGACGATCTTGTCGATGCGGCTGACAAATGTTTATATCAAGCAAAACGCGCCGGAAGAAATCGAGTTTTCTCGAGTTTGCGTGTTTTAGAAAAAAAAGCGGCGGAGCTTGTGGCCCCGCCTTCTGCTTAGAAACTAAATTAAAAACAAAAATTACTTAGCTGCAGCTTTTTTTGTCGTCGTAGCAGTCGTAGCTTTTCTTGGAGCACTTTGACGAGCAGCTTTAGTGGCTGCAGCTTGTCTTTTCAAGCGCGCTTTTTTTCGAGCCTGACCAGCTTTTTGAACAAATTTACGACTTCTGCGATTATCACCATTTCCCATTATTTTTTCTCCTTCGTATCTCCACCTTTGTGGGTGCTATTATATTTTTGAATAACTTTTTCAGTGAGCATCACTGGATCCGATGCATACACCAAACCGCTGGCCGAAGCTTCAAGTACCATGGACAATCCATCTTTTCTTCCAATATCGGCAACGATGGCTTTTAATTTTGTCAAAATAACATCGGTTTCTTTAGCTTCTTTTTCGCCCATTTCTTTTTGATATTGCATTCGAGTTTTTTGAATCGTTTGATCGAGCTCAGTAATTTCTTCGAGTTGTTTTCTGAACTCCCCTTCAAGCTTTCGTCCCTTTTCTTGGCCATCAGCCTTTAGAAGCCCCGACTGGGCTTGCTTTTGAAGTTCTGCAATTTCGGCCTGCAATTTGTCGAACTTTGCTTTTTTGGCATCGAAATCTTTTTGCTTAGCTTCGACTACCTTCATTTTTGATTCGTATTCATTTTTGAGTTTAGCCTTTGCAGCTTTTCCTTCTTCAACGCCGTTTAAAGCTTGCTGAAAATCAACAACTCCCAATTTGAAATCTGCCGCTGAAACAGCAGAAGCCGCTAAAATGAGAAAAAATGTATTCACTAAAAGTTTCATAAGTCTCCTTGTTCTAAACTTTAATAAATTGATTTCCAAAACCTACTAGAAAGGCGCGCCAATTGAAAAGTCGAATAGAATAGAGTCTTCATCTTTTCGTCTATCCAACGGAATACCCCATTCAAAGCGTAAAGGCCCTAAAGGCGAGAACCAGCGAAATCCAAAGCCCGTACTCAATCGGATATCACTTAATTTTAGCTCCCTTTCAGGAAAGGTATTTCCGGCATCAAAGAAAAGTACGCCCTTAATTTTAGCCTCTTTAAAGATATCAAAAAGATATTCAACATTGGCGATGATCTGTTTGTTTCCACCCACGCGAATTTTTTTAGATTCTGTGACGCCAAGTTCAGAGCTGTCCCCCGAACGTCCGGTGATTGGAACCGGCACATAAATATAGGGGCCTAAGGATCTAAAGAGATGACCTCGAATGGTATAAATACCTCCAGGAATAAATCTCTCATTGAACGGAGTGCTTCTTCCTTCAATGCCTTGAACATAATCCATGCGAAGTCCAAAACTCAAAACACTCGCCGGAAAAATCAGCGAGTCTTCATCAAAAACCTGAATGTATTTTTTATTTACGAGTGAAACTTTCCAGTAACTCATATCACTGCCAAAAGCTTTTGAAGCCATGGTCGTCGAAAGAGTATTGAGCATACCTCGAGAAGGTAAAAACATTTCGCGGGTGTTCAAGGTATCTCGACTAATCGAAAACCCTAAACTCGATTGCAAGCCTGTTGAATGAGGAAAAATACTTCTAATTTCATTTTCAATATTAAGATCGACGTTTTGAATCGAATAAGTTCCTGCGACGGACCAATTTTTTTGAATCGGATAGCCAACCGTTACACTGCCGCCGCGCTCTTTGATCGTCGTTTCATCGATCGATTGATATTCGTTATTAAAAGCATTCAACGTCAGTGAAACTTTTGTATCGTTCACTCGCGGATTAACAAAAGTGGCCTGAAAAGTTTGGCGCTTACCCGAAAAAATTCCGTTCACGCTGATGTCATAGCCGCGGCCGAATAAATTCACTTTTGAAACGGCGCCTTGAAGACCAAATCGATCAAAAGATGAGAAACTTGCACCTAGAGTAAGAGTGCCCGTTTGTTTTTCTTCAACTTCGATAATCACGTCCATTCGATTTTCGGCGAGAATATCTTTTTGGATAAATTTTACGGTGGTGAAATATCCTAATCGCTCGAGATTTTCTTTCGAATTTCTAAACCGAGTGACATTGAAAAGCTCGCCTTCTTTAAACTCGAGTTCGCGACGGATAACTCGATCGAGAGTTTCTAAATTGCCCTGCATCTCAATCGTTCCAAAATAAACGATGCTTCCCTTGTCGATTCTAAATTCGATATCCAAGACTCGCGGATCCGACTCAGAAATTTTCCAATCGGGACTGACGTTGGTGTAGGCGTAACCTCGGTCACCGTAAATATCTTGAATCTGCTGAATGTCATCTTGGATTTTTAAATAATTCCAAACTGCGCCTTTTTTCGAAGCGATTTCTCGCTTTAACTTTTCTGGATCAGGAATGAAGTCGAGATCTCCCGAAAATTTAATTTCGCCTACATTATACTTTTCGCCTTCCTCAATATGATAAGAGACAAAAACTTCTCGTCGATCGGGAGTAAATGTAATCGATGGGGCATCAACCTTGGCAAAAGCATAACCATTCTTCCAATAGTAAAGTTGAATGCGGCGAGCATCGACTTGAGCCAAAAGATCTTCATCAAATCTTCCGCTTCCAGATAAGAAACTCCAAAAGCCACCTTCTTTGGTAATCATGGCTTCTTTTAAAACTTCATCCGAAAAAACGGAGTTTCCTTGAAAATAAATTTTCTTCACTTCGACTTTAGAACCTTCGTCGATTTCAAATTTTAAAATTTTCTTTTTGCTCTCGGTGAGAACTTCGGTTCGCAAAGTAACGAGATAAAAACCTTTGTCTCGATAAAGTTTTCGAATTTTCTCGAGACTCGATTTAACAAGCGCATCGTCCCATAAAAACGGAGGCTTTAATGTAATTGCTTTTTCGAGATCTTCTTTAGAGATGTCTTTATTTCCGACGAATCGAATTTCTTGAATATAATCTTTTTCTTGAAGCTTAATGATGAGTTTTGAACCAGCGCCGTCCTCAGCGACATCGATTTGGATATCTTTAAAAAGTCCCGAATTATAAAGATTCTTTAAATCGTCGCGAATTCTTAAGCGATCAATAGCTTGGCCGGGCTTAGAATTTACATATTGAAGAATCGCATCATGGCTCAATCGTTCGTTACCCTGAATTTCAATTCTTGTAATATTTTGCGAAAAAATTGCAGAGCTTGCGACGAGCGAGAAAAAGGCAAAAGCCCCCAGCATTTTAGTCAAAAAAGAAAATCTCATTCGAGAACACCTCGATGGAGAGTTTTAACAGCGTCGAGATTTCGGGCGAGCTCCATATTATGTGTCGCCATCATAAGGATTGAATTCAATTTTCTACATTCTTCTTTCAGTACATCAAATACCTGACGAGCGGTGTCGGGATCAAGATTTCCAGTCGGCTCATCTGCAAGGATCACTTTTGGCTGATGCACGAGCGCTCGAGCGATCGCTACGCGCTGCTGTTCACCCCCCGAAAGCTCAGCAGGTCGATGCGTAAGTCGATGACTTAAGCCCACTCGACCCAGCCAAAGTTTAGATCGCTCGATAGCTTCGGCTTGAGAAACGCCCTGAATCAAAAGTGGAACCGCTACATTTTCGGCAGCCGAAAGTTCCGCCATCAGATAATGAAATTGAAAAACAAATCCGATCGAACGGCGGCGATTTTGCGCGAGCTTATCTTTAGAATCAAATTGAACGACTTGATCGTTGATTCGAATTTCTCCGCTATCGGGAATATCCAAAAGTCCTAAGCAATGGAGTAAAGTCGATTTGCCCACTCCACTTGCTCCGACGACTGCGAGAGATTTTCCGGGCTCGAGTTCAAATGAAATTCCGGCGAGGACAGGAATTTTTTTTCCGAGACGATGATAAGATTTATGGAGGTCGACGACCTTTAAGCTATTCAGACTTAAGTCCCTCCGTCGGAATAATTTTTGCGGCCAATCGCGCAGGATAAAGTGTAGCGATCGCAGAAATTAAAAGGGCACCGGCAGCGACAGCGAGCAAATCACTTATGCGTAAATCTACGGGCAAAGTGTCGATCATATAAACTTCGCGATTGAGCGGAAATTTAATGTAGTCGCGCAAAATCAAACTCAAGATAATACCGAAAATAATTCCAACGATCGTGCCGACGATTCCGATAAACATCCCCTGAATAAAAAATACTTTGAGAACGCTCGAGTCGAGTGCACCCATGGATTTTAAAATCGCGATATCTTTTGTTTTATCGCGAACAATCATGATGAGGGATCCGCAAATATTGAAAGCGGCAACCAAAACGATGAGCCCGAGGATCACAGCCATCGCCGTTTTTTCAAGTTGAAGAGCCGAAAGAAAATCTGAATTCACCGAAATCCAATCCTGAACGCTGATCGCTTCATCCACGTTGCCGCGAATTCTCTCTTTTACTTTGGCAATCTCGCGAGGATCTTTGGTGCGAACTTCGATCGTATGTGGGCGAGTTTCAAAAAGTTCTTCGGCAAAAGAAAGTGGAAGATATCCGTGACGAGAATCAAACTGACTCATTCCAGATTTAAAAGAATCAGAGAGAACTAATTTTTTCATTTTGGGCATGATGCCAAACGGAGAAAATTCTCCGCGATTTAAAATCAGAGTGAACGAATCTCCGGTTTCTAAACTCAAGCGATTCGCAAGCGATTCGCCCAAAATTACTGAATTATCTTTAAAATTTTTCCAATTTCCATCGGCGACGTAATTTTTTAAATCGAGAACTTCTTGAACGAGTTTTGGATCAACACCTTTAAGTAAAACGCCTTCAGAATCTCCGCTCGAACTTAAAATAAAACCTTCGCCGTAAATGACAGGCATCGCCGAAGCGACTCCATCGACGCTGCGAATTTTGTTGATCGTTTTCTCTAGAACTTCAGGTTGAGTTTTAGGAATATCGCGAATCTGAACTAAAATATGCGCGTTGTTTCCGAGAATTTTAGCGCGTAATTCTTTTTCGAACCCGCTCATCACGGCGAGTACCGCGACTAAACTCATCACGCCGACAATTACTCCAGCGAGCGCGATCCAGGTAATCACCGAAAGACCGCCGCGATGCGAACTCATATAACGTCGAGCTAAAAAAATCTCGAGTTTCATTCTTAGGATTTCGCCCCGGGCTCCGCAGCTGCAGCTGAAGCAGTCGGTCTCATCTGTGGAAATAAAATCACATCGCGAATACTTGGCGAATCTGTAAGCAACATCGTCAAGCGATCGATTCCGATTCCTTCGCCCGCTGTAGGAGGAAGTCCGTATTGAAGGGCTTCGATATAATCTTCATCGTAATCAGCCGCTTCTTGATCGCCCGCCGCTTTTCTTCGAACTTGATCGAGAAAACGTTGGCGCTGATCTTCGGGATCGTTGAGCTCATTGAATCCATTGGCGAGTTCTCTTCCGCCGATATAGAGCTCGAAACGCTGAGCCACATCTGGATTTTCTTCGCTACGTCTAGCGAGTGGAGAAATTTGAATCGGATGATCGAGAACATAAGTCGGCTGAATGAGTTGCGACTCGACGACTTCTTCAAAACATTGCCATTGAAGTTCAGCGAGTGGAGTCTTTGAATCGACTTCAAATCCTTTTTTCTTGAGCAGGTTTGTGACCGCAGTTTTATCTTCAGGATTTGGAAGCGCAAATTCTTTAAGAGCTTCGATCACCGTCAAGCGACGATAAGGTCGCTTGAGAGAAATCGCTTGGCCCTGATAAGTGATCTCGGTTTTTCCGCAAACTTTGAGAGCGAGTTCTTCGAATAATTCTTCGGTGAGAGTCATGAGCCCATGATAATTCGCATAAGCTTCATAAAATTCGAGCATCGTAAATTCAGGATTATGTTTGATCGAAATACCTTCGTTTCGAAAGCATCGATTGATTTCGAAAACTCGATCGAGTCCGCCAACCACCAATCGCTTCAAATAAAGTTCAGGTGCGATTCGCATAAACAAATCCATCTTCAAGGTATTGTGATGCGTCTTGAAAGGTCGAGCTGCGGCTCCGCCAACGAGCGGATGAAGCATGGGGGTTTCAACTTCGAGATAGTTGCGACGATTAAAAAAATCTCGAATTGTCTGAATGATTCGCGCGCGAGTGACAAAAACATCTTTGACGGCGTCGTTGCAAATGAGATCGACGTAACGATGCCGATAGCGAGCTTCGACATCGGTGAGGCCGTGAAATTTTTCGGGGAGCGGACGAATATTTTTCGTCAGCAAAATAAATTTTTCAGCGTCGATCGAAAGTTCACCGGTTTTCGTTTTGAAAATGGTGCCTTCCACAAAAATGATGTCGCCAAGATCGACGTGCTTGACGAGGTCATAGGCTTCGGCATTGAGCTTGGACTGCTGGCAAAAAATCTGAATGCGACCTGATCGATCGCGAATCGTCATGAAAGTCGATTTTCCAAAAGATCGATAGAGCAAAATACGTCCAGCCACCGAAAATTTGATGGTGGCGCCAGCCTCATGAATGTTTCTCTTCGTTTCAAGTTCCTCTTTAGAGAATGAATCAAACCTCTCTCGAAGTTCAGCAGCTAAATTTTTTGGATTTTCAGCAACTCGATAAGGATTGGTTTGAGCCGCGCGCAAATCGGCCACTTTTTTCTGTCGAATTTGCATTACGGAATTTTCTGAAAGCACGGGTTCTGCCGCGTCTTGGGCATTTTGCGGGGCTTTTGGCGGAACTTTTTCCATGGATCATCAACCTACGGATTAGGAAAAAAACAGGCAATAGCTAGTTCGGCCAAGTTAGGGCTCTAACGGCACGTTTCGAGCCTTGCTCGATGGGAGCCGAGGCTATTAAACTTCTAAGGAAAAAGGTGATCGAATAAAAAAAACAGACCAAATTTTTATGGCTCGCGCTCTTGAGCTGGCAAGTCAAGCTGACGGCTGTTTACTTCCCAATCCAAAAGTAGGCGCCGTTATCGTTTACAAAGAAAAAATCGTTGGTGAAGGATTTCATCGAGGACCTGGACTGCCTCACGCAGAAGTCGAAGCGATTCGAGATGCCGAACGTAAAAAATTCAAAAATTTCTCAGAGGCCGAGATTTTTATAAACCTTGAGCCTTGTTGTGCGTTTGAGAAAAAACGAACACCTGGATGCGCTCCTTTATTAGTTCAAAAAAAATTCGCCCGCGTGATCGCCGCCCACCTCGACCCCAACCCCAAAGTTTCTGGGGACGGAGTCAAAGAGTTAAAAAAGGGCAAAATCAAGGTCGACGTCGGTTGCCTGGCGAATCAGGCCGCCGAATTGAACCAGGCGTTCATCAAGAATCAGCAACTCGGCCTACCCTATGTGACCATCAAGATGGCGACCACCTTCGATGGCCGAATGGCCGACGACTTTGGCAGCTCACAATGGATCACGGGGACGGAGTCACGCGCGAGCGTACATTTACTCCGTCACCAAGTAGACGCCGTGGGAGTGGGCAAAAACACAGTTACAGCCGATCAGCCGTTTTTGAATGCTCGGTTGACGATGGCCCCCGCTAAAAAAGGTTCTGCTCCGTCCCCAAAAAAAGAAGCGAAGATGGTGGTGGTGTTTGGGGAGCCTCATTCAAAATCACTGTCCAATATTGTGAAGGCCAATGGCCCCAAAAACCTGATTATCCTCAAAGAGCGAGCTCCTTTAAGAGATTTGCTCCGTCCCCTCTATGAAGAGCACGGCATTTGCCATCTTTTGGTGGAAGGTGGCCCCAAACTCATCGCAAGTTTTCTCGAGGAAGGTGCCGTCGATGAAATCATTCACTTTTTTGGAACCGGCTATCTGCTTGGATTCGGACAAAATACCCTGCAGTCGCCACCGAATCTCGCTTTAAAGATACCCCGATTGAAAAGACTTGAAGCTTCGATTAAATTCCAGCCCAAGGAAGTCAGCCTTTTAGGGTCTGACATTTGCGCTCGAGGATTTCTTCATGTTTACAGGCCTTATTCAAAATCTAGGAAATCTTAAATCCTATCAATCGGACGACGGACAAGCTCGCGCCGAAATTTCTATTTTAGGAAAACATCCGCCTTTTAAAAAAGGCGACAGCATCGCCGTCAACGGCGTTTGCCTTACCGCGATCACGGCTGAGGCCTCCACTTTTACGGCCCAGATTTCTCCAGAAACTTTATCGCGCACCAATCTTTCGAAACTTTCCGCCGGCGATAAAATCAATCTCGAGTTCCCCGTTCAGGCGCAGAGCTTTTTAGGCGGTCATATCGTTCAAGGTCATGTCGATGCGATTGCCAAAATTACAAATCTCAAAAAAATCGGCGACTACTGGCGAGTGCGCGTTCAATATCCCACTCCTCTAGCCAATTATTTTATTGAAAAAGGTTCAGTCACCATCGATGGCGTCAGTCTCACCATCAACCAACTTTTAGATGAAACAAATGAAATTGAACTCATGATTATTCCACACACCTGGAATGAAACTATTTTTCACACCTACGTGATTGGGCAGCAAGTTAATCTCGAGGTCGATGTGATTGCTAAATATGTTGCGAGGCAAAGCAAATGAAAACTTCCAACGTCTCTGAACTTCTCGAAGATCTTCGCCAAGGAAAAATGATCATTCTCGTTGACGATGAAGATCGAGAAAACGAAGGCGATCTCGTCTGCGCTGCTGAATTTGCAACGGCTGAAAATATCAACTTCATGGCAAAATTTGCGCGCGGACTCATCTGCTTAAGCTTAAGTCCTGAAATTTTAGATCAGCTTAAAATTCCGATGATGGTGAAGCATAATTCCTCCAAA
>JAFLCD010000001.1:447008-551547 GCA_017302715.1 Deltaproteobacteria bacterium | reverse complement strand
CGATATGAACTTTGTTTGCTTTCACCATTCGCTCTAACCATTCGAGTGGAATGCTGCGAGGTCGTTGCTCGCCGTCTTCAAGCAAAGTTCCAAGATAACAAACTTCACCACTTCCCCATTTAATTTCGGGAATATCTTTTACTTCTTGATAAAGCGGAACTCCCATTCCGTTGCCACGAGCATAACGAATAGCCGAAGGACCATTATGTTTATCCATCGCCACTAAAAGTTCTTGAAGCTCTCTCTCATCTTTTGGAGCGCAAATTCCAAGGTTAGGAATGGTTCGCATATAGCCCAGATCAAAAATTCCGTGATGAGTGGCACCATCTGCGCCCACAAATCCCGCACGATCCATACAAAATTTCACATTCAAATTTTGAATCGCGATATCGTGAATGATTTGATCGTAAGCTCTTTGCATGAAAGTCGAGTAGATCGTGACGTAAGGCTTCAAACCTTCAATCGCTAAACCGCCCGCAAAAGTAACGGCGTGTTGTTCGCTGATTCCCACATCGTAAAGTTGGTTAGGCAATTGTTTTTCAAAAACAGCAAGGCCCGTTCCTGTAGGCATCGCACCCGTGATAGCGACAATTTTTTCATCTTCTTTTGCCATCTTTAAAAGCGTTTCAGCAAAAACTTTGGTGTACGCAGGAGGTGCGCCTTCTTTTTCTTTATGAAGCTTTCCGGTTTCACGATCGTAAGGACCGCATCCGTGAAACGTAACTTTATCCGCAAGCGCCGGAGCATAACCGCGACCTTTTTCGGTGATAATATGAATCAAAATCGGCTCATGGAGTTGTTTGGCGTTCTCTAAAGTCTCGATGAGAAGAGGCAAATCATGGCCATCCATCGGACCAAAATATCGAAATCCAAATCCTTCAAAGATAACCGTAGGAATAATCAAATTCTTTACCGAATGTTTTACTCGCGAGAGAACCTCAACAACCTCTTCGCCGACCACAGGAATTTTTGAAATCATCGACTTCACATCATCTTGAAGTTTAGCCAAAAAAGGCGACAACATTTTTCTACTTAAGAAAGCATTCACTGCTCCTACATTAGGAGAAATACTCATTTCATTATCGTTCAAAATGACGATGAGATTTTTTTTGTAATCGACGCTCTGATGAAGAGCTTCATAAGCCATCCCCGACGTGAGCGCTGCATCTCCGATGATCGCGACAATTTTATGCGGATCGTTTCGTCGGCGATAACCTTCAGCCAAACCGATCGCTGCAGAAATAGCCGTGCCCGCATGACCGGCCCCAAAAATATCGTGTTCGCTTTCGTGGCGACGACAAAATCCAGAAACTCCGTTTTCTTGTCGCAAAGTTTGCAATCTTTCAAATCGACCGGTGATCATTTTATGGGGGTAAGATTGATGGCCGATATCCCAAACGATTTTATCTTTAGGCGAATCAAAAACTCGGTGAAGAGCGATTGTAAGTTCTAAAACTCCAAGCGAAGGACCTAAGTGTCCACCATTTCGTGAGCAAACTTCGATCAAATAATCACGATACTCGGCAGCCATCGCCGTCATTTCATCTTGTGAAAGTTTTTTTAAATCATCCGCAGACTGAACCTTCATACTGATCGGATATTTTTTTAACAGTTCTTCTGTCTTCATTAATTCAGGCATTTTTTCCTCAGTTTTCGTTAAACTTTTCGCTCAATAACAAAACGCGTCAGTTCTTCTAGACGGTTGTCATGATTAAAATGAATGGCAGAAAGTTTTGCGAGCGCACTATCAAACCAAAACTTTCCTTGAACTTCTGCTTTTTCTAATCCCAGTAAAGAAACATAAGTTACTTTTTCATTTCGTTCATCGCTTTTAATCGGCTTGCCCATCTCTTCTCCACCGATCACATCTAAAACATCATCTCGAATTTGAAATGCTAGACCCATATCGTAAGCAAATTCACGAAGCGCCAGAATCTCGCTTTCGCCTGCTTCAGCCGCTTGAGCACCCATCACCACAGACGCTGCGAGCAAGGCTCCTGTTTTTTTGCGATGTAAATTTTCTAAATCCTCGAGACTTGGAAGAGATTTCATTCGCATATCTAAAAATTGACCGAGCACCATGCCTTCCATACCAGCAGCCTCAGATAATTCGCGAACCCACTTCAGTCTAATTTTGGGATTTATTTCGCCGCCCGCTTTTGAAAGTACTTCGAAGGCCGAAGTTAAAAGTCCATCACCCGCTAAAATTGCGGTCGCTTCTCCATAAACTTTATGATTCGTAGGTTTTCCGCGACGAAGATCGTCATCATCCATCGCCGGTAAATCATCGTGAATCAGAGAGTAAGTGTGCACCATTTCTAAAGCCATCGCGGCTGGTATCGCCGAAGTAAAAGATCCTGAAAAAGCTCGGGCCACTTCGAGACAATAAATAGGACGCAGTCTTTTCGACGCTGAAAATAAAGAGTAAGTGGCAGCGTCGATCATTTTTTCTGCCGGCCCATGCGCGGCGGGACGATACCAACGCTGAAGGGCTTCGTTCACCGATCTTTGCTGATCCGTTAAATAATCCGAAAAAGTCATATTCGGAGAATCAGAATCAATTTGTTGATTATAAGTTTTCATTCGCTCCAAAATCTTTAGTTTCAAAACCGTCGCGCGAGGTCGGGTTTGGAACTTTTTTCACCAAGATCTCGACCTTCTTTTCAGCTTCTTTAAGTCGCGCATAACAAACCTCAGAAAGTTTGGTTCCATGTTCAAAAAGCTCAATGGAGTCCTCAAGCGCCAAATCGGGCTCTTCCAACTTTTCCACCACTTCTTCTAAAAGTTTTAAGGCGGATTCTAAATTATCGGGAAGTTCGGTTTTCTCGCCTCGCTTGGCCATCGCAAACGCTCCTATTATATAGAGAAGCCACCCCCACCATAGCGGCGAGCTTCAGCGGATTTTGTAAGCGAATTTAGCTGGAACGTCCACAATTGGCTGTTCTAGATTGGGCTCTAGTGAAACCTACTTTCGAATTTAAAACTGAGCTTTTAGACCATCTCGAACAAATCGCGTTTTTTCTAGAATATAACGAAGAAAATCCCTTCAAAATTCGGGCGTTTAAAGGGGCTCCAGAACTGCTTGAGGGCTTTACGAGCGAGGAGCTTAAAAGCAAAATTCGCGATAAAACATTGCTTGAAATTAAAGGCATTGGAAAAGGCATTTTAGCCATCGCGGAGAATTTTTTAAGTTCGAAAACGAGCCCAGAATTAAAGGCTGCAAAGGGCGATCTACCTGAAAGTCTTTTGGAACTTCGGGAAATTAAAGGCCTCGGGCCTAAGAAAATTCGAGCTTTGGCCGAAAATTTGCAAATCAAAAGTTTAGGTGAGCTGGAGTATGCGTGTTTAGAAAATCGCCTGGTCACACTTAAAGGTTTTGGAGAAAAGACTCAGGAAAAAATTTTAGCCGAAGTGGAACTCGCCAAGTTTAGACGAGGCAAACAACTTTTATCTGATGCATTGAGATCTGCAGAAAAAATTGAGGCCGAACTTGGAAAAAAAATTACGTTTAAACGCGTAGGCGATTTGGGCAGAAAATTGGAGATCGTCAACAAGATCGAGTATCTGATTCAAACCCCTAAGCCGCAAAAACTTCTTGAAGAACTTAAAGGATATTCATTCGTTCAAAATCTCGAAATTGAAAAAGAAGAAGCACATCTTCAAGTCGAAGATGGAAAAAATATCGGCTTTCATTTTTCAGGGCCTGAAAATTTCATTGTAGAATCTATCTTTAGAACGAGCTCTGAAAATCACTGGAAAAGTTTAGAAGCTGCGGCGAAAAAAGTTGGATTAAGCTTGAGCTCTACTCAACTTTTGAAATCTAAAACAGAAATCAAAATAAATTCCGAAGCTGAATTTTATAAAAATTTGAAACTCTCTTTTTATCCGTCGGAGGCTCGAGAGTTTGAAGCTACTTCTTCTGAAATTCACTTATGTGAAGACTCCGATCTCACCGGCATTTTTCATTTGCATACCACTTATTCAGACGGCCTTCATTCGATCGAAGAGATGGCGGTGGCTTGCCAGAAAATGAAATGGAATTTCATGGGACTCTCGGATCATTCAAAAACCGCTATTTATGCGCAAGGCCTAGACGAAGATCGTCTCGCTCAGCAGTTTAAAGAAGTAGATGCTTTCAATTCGAAATCTAAAAATTTTAAAATTTTTAAAGGTGTAGAGAGCGATATTTTAAAAGATGGAAAACTCGATTACGCTGACTCCACTTTAAAAAAATTCGATTTCGTGATTGCTTCGATTCATAACCGATATGGAATGACCGAGATGACCGCGCGGCTTATAAAAGCGATTGAAAATCCAAATACCACAATGATTGGACATCTTTCGGGCAGATTACTTCTTGCTCGTTCGGCTTATGATTTTGATTCCAAAAAAATTATTGATGCAGCAATTGCGAACAAAACGATTATCGAACTTAATTCAAGTCCTCACCGTTTAGATATTGATTGGAGGCAACTTTATAAAGCTTGCGATCGAGGTTTAGTGATTTCAATTAATCCCGATGCACATTCGATTCAAGGCATTCAAGATTTTCGCTATGGAGTTTGGATGTCACACAAAGCTCTTGTTCCGAAAGAACAAATTTTTAATACGTGGCCGGTGGAAAAAATTGAAAGCTATTTGCAATCAAGGTGAGGGCGTTGCAGCAGAGACTGCGGCTACGGCTGCACAGGCTGAGGCATGATTCGCAGATAAATTTAAAGTGAACTCATCAATTGTTTTTTGAGTATCAAAAACACCTGGAGACTTTTCAAAAAGACGACTCGCTTTGCTGGCGATAAAAACTTGTGAATCGAGTTCCCACTTGAGAAGTTTAACTTTGCGAGAAAAATTTTGATCTTCTTTGAGATCTAAAACCTTCGCTTGAGAGTCGGTAATTTTTCCTACCAAGACCGCCACCGACTTAGGCCCGCTTGGAGTAAAAACAACTAAGAGTTCACCCCTTTTAGATTTGATGACGTCGAGAGCTCCTGTCTTTTGATTCTCGATTTGAAATTTAAATCCAACAAGTTGAGGCGATGCAGATTGACCATCCCAAGAAACCACTATCCAAGGATTATCGAGAGAGCCCGCACGAGCGGACTGGCTTTCTTTGGTAGATAAATCGGCCATTAAATAAAAAGTTTCGCCCCCAGCAAACGAAAAATCGCAGAACAATTGTGAAACCAACAGAATGAAAAAGATCTTTAACAAATTCACTGAAAGCTGTTCTAAATCGTCATGGCTCGCCCGTCAAGAACATCGCCTTCTCATGAAAAAATAGAACAGATCATTCGCGAACTTAAACGGCTTTACCCCGATGCTGAATGTTCTCTCGATTTTAAATCGCCCTACCAACTTTTAGTAGCCACGATTTTATCAGCTCAGTGCACAGACGCTCGTGTGAATCTAACGACTCCCGCTCTTTTTTCAAAATTTCCTGATGCAAAAAAAATGTCCGAAGCAAAAGTCACAGAAATTGAACAGCTCATTAAGTCGACAGGTTTTTACAGAGCGAAAGCAAAAAATATTTTAGCTGCGTCTCAAAAATTAGTAGAAAAATTTTCAGGCAAAGTTCCGGGGACGATGGAAGAACTTTATGATCTGCCAGGGGTCGGAAGAAAAACAGCGAATGTCGTGCTCGGAAATGCTTTCGATAAGCCCGCCGGAGTGGTGGTCGACACGCATGTAAAAAGACTTTGCTTTCGATTAGGGCTCACTCGTCAAACGGATCCGACTAAAATTGAAACTGAATTGAATGTTTTGATTCCTGAAAAATATTGGACGGATTTTTCACATTGGCTTATTCAACATGGGCGACGGATTTGCATAGCGAGAAATCCGCAATGTGAGGTCTGCAGTTTAGCAAAATTGTGTCCAAAAATAGGCGTGCAAAAATAAAAGGAGCTCAAATGTTTGATCATATGGGAATTCATGTTCGAGATTGGGAAAAATCGAGAAAATTTTATGAGCTCGCACTCGCTCCTTTAGGCATCAAACTTTTAAGAAATTACGACGAATATAAGGTGTCGGGATACGGGACAGAACGTCCTCAATTTTGGGTGGGTACAGGCGAGAAAAAGCCGATCAATGGTGAGAAAGAAGTTCATATTTGTTTTACGGCCAAAACCCATGCCGAAGTGAAGGCTTTTTATGACGCGGCTATGAAGGCCGGCGCTCGAGATAATGGAGCTCCTGGATTAAGGCCCGAATATCACGAAAACTATTACGGAGCTTTCGTCTTAGACCCAGACGGCCATAATATAGAGGCCTGCTGCCAGATTCCCCAGTAAGCATCCTAGTAAAACCCAAAATTTATTGCAGAAAAGAGCCCGCGCTTCTAAGACTTTAACTTATGAAAGTCACTTTGGCGGATTCTTTAGGCACTTGCTTCGGCGTCGACGACGCCATCACCGAAGCGATGGATCCGCAGTTTCGCGACAATCTCACGATCATTGGACAACTTGTGCACAATCCACAGACCGTTCAAGAGCTTCGCGACAACGGCATTGAAATCGTCAATTCGATTAACGACGAAATTAAAACTCCCAATGTGATGATCACTGCTCACGGTGCTGCTCAGTCTGTCATCAAGACCGCGCAAGAACGTGGCTTTAAAGTTTTTGATGCATCCTGCCCTCTCGTGATGAAAGTTCATAAGGCTGTCGCGAAATTAGTGGTCGAAGGCTACTACCCCGTGGTTCTTGGGCAAGAAAGTCATGTTGAGGTTCGTGGAATTGTCACTGACCTTAAAGAATATTCTGTGATTTACGATGAAAATGATTTTCACAAGCTAACCGACAAACCAAAGCTTGGAATTGTTTCTCAAACCACGAATCAAATTAAAAATGTTTTGCCACTTGTTGAGAAAATCAAAGCTCTCAAAAATGCAGATGGATCCGACAAAGAAGTAAAATTTGTCGACACCGTTTGCAAACCAACCAAAGATCGACAGATCGCCGTCGAAAAACTTTCAAACGAAGTAAATTTAATGATCGTCGTTGGTGGATTTAATTCTTCAAATACGAAAAAACTTAAAAAAGTTTGCGATGATAAAAATTTACCCGCTTACCATATTGAAAAAGCGAGTGAGCTTAAGCCCGAATGGTTTATTGGAATCGAACATGTTGGCATCACCGCGGGAACTTCGACACCTTCTCACGTCATCGATCAAGTTTATCAAGCGGTGCTTGCAATTGGCGCAACACAGACCGGCAATCCATCTTCTGAACCTGTCCTAAATTCATTGTCCGGATAAAATCTAATTCTTCCCCAAAACTCTTATCACTTCTTCATCAGAAACTTCGGCGAAGTTTCTGAAAAATTGGCCGACGGCTTGAAAGTCAGGGGGACTGCTAAGACAGATCACGTCTTTTACTTGCTTGGCCATTTCTGAGACAGCGTCAGGAGGAGCGACAGGAACTGCGACAATTAATTGCGAAGGCTTTTGAGATTTCAAAGCTAAAATGGCGGCATGAATCGTGGAGCCAGTGGCTACTCCATCATCTACTAAAATTACCGATTTTCCGGCGAGAGAAACGCGAACGCGACTACCTCGATAGGTAGAATTTTGTCGTACTAAAACTTGCGACTGCATCTTCTTTTCATTTTCGAGATATTCATCCGAGACTTTTAAAACCTTAATCAAAGTTTCATTGAGATAAATAAAAGGTGGTTGGCCTTCAACGATGGCGCCGACAGCAAGTTCTGCATTAAACGGCGCGCCTAGTTTTCGAACGAGTAAAATATCGAGTGGAATTTGAAGGCCTTGAGAAATTTCTTTTCCAACAATCACACCACCTCGTGGAAGCGCAACGACAATAGAATCCTTCAGCGAAAGCTTTTGAATTTCACTGAGTAAAGATTTTCCGGCTTCGGTTCGGTCTTCAAAAAACATTGTCACTTTAAGAAAAGCCTTTTAGATCTAAGTCAGCAAGGGGAACTTAATTATGTCTTATAAATATTTAGTTTTAGGTTCAGGAATGCAAGGAACCGCTGGCGGATACGATCTCGCGGCTCATGGAGATGCCGAATCTGTAGTGATGGCGGATATCTCTTTAGCTCAAGCGCAAAAAGCGGCCGATTGGATCAATCGATTGCTAAAAAAACCCATCGCAAAGCCTCTTCAACTTAACGCCAAAGATGGAACCGCTTTACGATCCGCATTCAAAGGAATAAACGGAATTTTTAGCGCGACTTCTTACGAACTTAATTTAGAAATTACAAAGGCCGCGATTGAAGCGGGCGCTTCGATGGTGGATCTCGGCGGAAATACTCCCGTCGTTTTGTCGCAATTAAAATTGCATGAGCAAGCTCTCGCGAAAAATATTTCGATCATCCCGGACTGCGGATTAGCTCCTGGGCTTGGCAACACGCTTGCCTCTTACGGAATTTCGCAGATGGATAGATGCGACGATGTGCAAGTGCGCTGTGGAGGCTTACCACAAACTCCTCGCCCACCACTTGATTACAAACTTGTTTTTTCGGTGCGTGGACTTACGAATGAATATTTTGGAAAAGCTTGGGTGATTCGCGATGAAAAAATCGCCGAGATTGAAACGTTTTCGGAACTCGAAGAAATTGATTTTCCAAAACCCATTGGACGCTGTGAAGCATTCACCACGACGGGCGGAACTTCAACCTGCCCTTGGACCTACCAAGGCAAAGTGAAAAATTTTGTCTATAAAACCGTTCGCTATCCCGGACATTTTGAAAAAATAAAATGCATGATGGATTTAGGTTTGCTTGATCCAGATCCGATTGAAGTCGGGGTCGGAGAAAACAAAGTGAAAGTCGCGCCTCGTGAAGTTTTTCACACGGTTGTTCCGCCGCGAATTTCGTTTCCCGAAGATAAGGATTTGGTCGTACTTCGAACGACATGCACTGGTGTGAAGAATGGAAAGCCTATGTCAGTGACCTACGATTTGCTCGACTACCATGATGAAGCCACAGGTTTTTCTGCTATGGAAAGGTCAACCGCCTATCCCGCTGCATTGACTTTGATTTTGTCAGTGCGGGGCAAAAATAAGAAGGGCGTTCAGCCTCTCGAGGTCGCTCTTGATAATGAGACTTTCATGAAAGAGATCGGCTCTCATGGATTAAAGATCTCATCTTTACTTCGCTGAAAAAACCGTACAACTTTAAGAAACTGTGACAATTGGAGAATTTTGGCGGCTGCTCATTGGAAATCCTCTCGAGACTGAACTCGAGAAATCCGAAAAATTATCGAAGCGCCGCGGACTCGCTGTTCTTTCTTCAGATGCTCTTTCATCTACAGCTTACGCCACTGAAGAAATGCTTCGCGTGCTCATGCTTTGCGGAGCGATCGGACTTGCGTATACGTTTTCGATTTCGATTGTCATCGTCGCCCTCATCGCCATCGTAGGTTTCTCTTATTATAGAACTATTCACGCTTATCCCGGTGGAGGTGGTGCCTATATTGTTGCACACGAAAATTTAGGTGAGACTCCCGGACTCATCGCCGCCGCTTCTTTGCTCGTCGACTACTCTTTAACTGTTGCAGTAAGTATTTGCGCGGGTACGGCCGCGATCACTTCGGCTTTTCCAGAATTGGCAACCCATGCTGTTGCACTTGCCGTTGGTTTTGTAATGCTCGTTACTATTTTAAATCTTCGAGGCCTCAGAGAATCGAGTACGATTTTTGCAATTCCCACTTATCTTTTTATTTTTGTGTACGGCGGAATGATCGCCTACGGAATTTATCGCATTGCCTCCGGAGAATTGCCAAGACAAGTTCCATCTCCTGAACAATTCGGCCAAGACCTTCGCCCACTTACGGTTTTTCTTTTGTTGCGCGCATTCGCATCGGGATCATCGGCACTCACTGGTATTGAAGCTGTAAGCAACGGCGTTCCCGCATTCCATCCGCCTCAGGCGAAGAATGCGGTAAAAGTTTTAATGGCGATGGTGATTATTTTAGGCATCTACTTTTTAGGAACAAGTTATATCGCTGCGTGGCTTGGCGTTGTTCCTAATAATCATGAAACAGTTGTATCGCAAATCGCGCGCGAACTTTTTCAAAATTCTGCGCTCTATTATATTGTTCAGTTTGTCACGATGACGATTTTAATTCTCGCGGCAAATACGGCCTACACAGGATTTCCAAGACTATCTTCGATCCTTGCGCGCGATAAATTTTTACCACGACAACTTGCCAATCTTGGAGACCGACTCGTCTATTCAAACGGAATTATTTTCTTAGGAATTTTTGTTTCTGTTTTGATCATTATCTATCACGCCGACACTCATAGTTTAGTTCCTCTCTATATGGTTGGCGTTTTTATCACCTTCACTTTGTCGCAGATGGGAATGGTGAGATTTTGGCTTCGAAAAAAATCCAAAAATTGGTGGATGCATCTCGTAATCAACGGATTTGGCGCGATCTGTACAGCGGTTGTTGGTGTCGTCGTCTTCTGGGTAAAATTTGAAGAAGGAGCCTGGATCACTTTCGTTTTGATCACTCTTTTGATCATCGCGATGAAGATGATTCACAAACATTACGAAGAATTCTCGCGCCAAATTTGCCTCGATTATGCCAAACCTCCCAAGCCCTTTTTGAAACATAAAGTGGTAATTCCCGTGAGCGATGTGCACCGAGGAGTTTTAGAGGCAGCCCGCTATGCCCGAACCTTAGGCACGGATGTCACCGCCCTCTACGTCGACCTCGGCAATAAAGATCGAATGGAAAATCTCAAACGCGACTGGGCTAAGTGGGTGCCGGACGTGCCGATTCAAGTTTTGCCCTCGCCTTATCGATCGGTTATTCGCCCTATCGTCCATTATTTAGATGAACTTCGGGATCAAGAAGGCCCTGATACCGTGGTTACGGTCGTTATTCCCGAATTTGTTCCGCTTAAATGGTGGCATCACCTTTTGCATAACCAGACCGCCTGGATGCTTAAAATTGCGCTGCTTTTCAATCGAAAGATGAATCGTCGATATAAAGTGCTGGCCGACGTCCCTTATTACTTACGCCGCTAGTTTTTTTGCCGAAAACCCGTTGAACTTTTTAAGCGCTTCAGACACCTTAAACAGGTTAAAAACTGTTATTGGGTTTTATAAACGATTAAAAAACAAGGATTCAAAATGCAAAAAATCAAAGCGATCTTTCTATTTATGTTTGGACTACTTGCAAGCAAATCTGCTTTTGCAAGTGAAGCGGAATTAACACTTCCTGACTTCAACGTTCCTTTTAATTTATTCGGACACAGCATCACAGGAACGGCTCTTTTAGAGTACGGCCTTATTGTGGTGGCCTTAGGAATTGTATTCGGAATTGTTGAATACATTCGAATCAAAAAACTTCCAGCTCACAAATCGATGCTCGAAGTTTCAAATTTAATTTACGAAACTTGTAAAACCTATCTACTTCAGCAAGGCAAGTTGCTCATTTTGCTTGAGCTTTTTATTGGCGCAGCGATTTTTTATTACTTCTTCTCGCTACGAAATATGGAAATGTCCAAAGTTGCTTTGATTTTGTTTTGGTCTGTCCTTGGTATTCTTGGATCCTTTGGAGTGGCTTGGTTCGGAATTCGAATCAATACTTTTGCAAACTCAAGAACAGCTTTCGCTTCGCTTGAAGGCAAACCTTATCCCGTAATGGAAATTCCTCTTCGCTCTGGAATGTCGATCGGCGTTCTTTTGATTTGCGTAGAACTTTTCATGATGATTTACATTTTGCTTTTTGTTCCTCGCGAATCAGCAGGTGCATGTTTCATCGGATTTGCAATCGGCGAATCCCTTGGTGCTTCTGCTCTTCGTATCTGCGGCGGTATCTTTACCAAGATCGCAGACATCGGTTCTGATTTAATGAAAATCGTTTTCAATATTAAAGAAGATGACGCTCGTAACCCTGGTGTTATCGCCGATTGTACTGGTGACAACGCTGGAGATTCTGTTGGTCCAACAGCAGACGGATTTGAAACTTACGGTGTGACCGGAGTTGCATTAATCAGCTTCATCGTTCTCGCCGTTGGAATGGTCGGAGGCGCAGATGGGCACCTCACTTTGGGCGCAGGGGGTGGAGAACTTCAGGCTCGTCTCATCGTTTGGATTTTCGCCATGCGGGTTTTGATGATCGCCACTTCGATCGGTTCTTACTGGATCAATGGCGCGATCTCGCGAGCTCTCTATAAAGCAAAATCTCATTTTGATTTTGAAGCTCCATTGACGAGCTTGGTTTGGATAACCTCACTTGTCTCAATGGCAGTGACCTTTGCTGTCAGCTACGTTTTGATCGGCGAAATGGCTTCAGGACTTTGGTGGAAACTTTCGACCATCATCTCTTGCGGAACTTTATCGGCCGCGATCATTCCTGAATTAACAAAAATATTCACTTCTTCTAAATCAACTCACGTTAAAGAAGTTGTCACTTCCTCTCGAGAAGGTGGAGCTTCGCTCAATATTCTTTCTGGCTTGGTCGCAGGAAATTTCTCTGCGTTCTGGAAAGGAATGGTTTTGGTTGGTTTGATGTTTATTGCCTACTTAACATCTCACACCGGCCTCGAAGCATTCATGGTTTACCCAAGCGTTTTTGCTTTTGGTTTGGTGGCCTTCGGTATGCTTGGAATGGGACCTGTAACGATTGCTGTAGATTCTTACGGCCCCGTTACCGATAATGCTCAATCTGTTTTTGAACTTTCTCAGATTGAAAGCATCAATAATATCAGCGGAGAAATTCAAAAAGATTTCGGATTCAAACCTGATTTCACTAAAGGCAAACATTTGCTCGAAGAAAATGATTCAGCTGGAAATACTTTCAAGGCGACTGCAAAACCTGTGTTGATCGGCACTGCCGTCATCGGCGCCACCACGATGATCTTCTCGATCATTTTGCTTTTGAATTTGAAACTCGATTTGCTTGATCCAAAAGTTTTGTTTGGACTTATCGCAGGTGGAGCTGTGATTTACTGGTTCACCGGTGCGTCTACTCAAGCTGTTGTAACCGGAGCTTTTAGAGCGGTTGAATATATTAAACAAAATATTCGACTCGATTCTGGTGCCACAAAAGCATCGGTTGAAACTTCTAAAGAAGTCGTCAAAATTTGTACTCAATATGCTCAAGCAGGAATGATTAACATCTTCGGAGTAATCTTCTGCTTCACTTTGGGATTTGCATTTTTTGATGCGACTTTCTTTGCAAGCTATTTGATTTCGATCGCAGTCTTTGGACTTTTTCAAGCGATGTTCATGGCGAATGCCGGTGGAGCTTGGGACAATGCTAAAAAAGTTGTTGAAGTTGATCTTCGCGAAAAAGGAACTCCACTTCACGCAGCTTGTGTTGTCGGAGACACCGTAGGCGATCCATTTAAGGATACGTCTTCAGTAGCACTTAATCCGATCATCAAGTTCACGACTTTGTTCGGATTACTCGCTGTTGAAATCGCTGTAGCAAGCGATAGAACGATGGCCGTTACGATTGGAACAATTCTTTTCATCGTAGGACTTTTCTTCGTACGTCGCAGTTTCTACGGAATGAAAATTGTTCGCCAGGGCCAATCTGGTTCTAGTTCTTCAACAAATGCGCCTGAACGAACTCGAGCAAGCGCTTAAGGAAGAATAATTCTCGTCTACGAAATTATTTCATATTTCTATTTAAAACCGCCTTCGAGAGCCTCTTAGGCGGTTTTTTTTTGGCATGGGCCTTGCTTTGTTCTAGTGTGTGGCCAAGGTGAATGCAGCGGGTTGGATTTTTGGGATTTTTTCATCGCTATTTCTTTGCGCTTTTTTGGCTCACCCCGCACTTGCCGATCCCGATGACTTAGCAGGCGAAAGTGAAGACGTTAAAGTTCTAGAAAGAATCGAAGGCAATATTTTCAAATTAGAAAGAGCTAAAAGATTCACAGGAGATATCGAAAAATTAAAACACGATATATTGGAATGGATGGTATCCATCCACCAAATTCAAAATAGTCCGCACACCTCAAGCGAAGAGGTTTACTCAAGAATTTTTGAAAAAATTGAAGAGCTTGAAGATAAAATTTATGAAATTTCAAAAAAATATTTAAAGTGGAATGATGCCGAACTTAACTATCATGAAAAAGAATATTCAGCCCGCCTCGGCATTTCAAAGCGACCAGAAGATCTCTCTGCCACAAATGATAAACTCAGCGATATCGAGTTAAAAAGACTCAGATCCTTTATCGAAGATTCCTCTCGTGTATGGGTTTCGTTTTCTAAGGAAGATCGAGTCATTAGCGGAGATTTGGCTGCCACTTCTTATTCACTTCAAGACAAAATTCCATCTGGAAAAAAGGGAAATATTATTATTAGTAAATCTCTGAGCAAAAACGAAAAGCCCATAGAGATAGCTTTCATTGCTCAGGACGATTTAGAATTTTATCAGGGCAGAACATTTAAAGAGGCCATTGAACTTTCACAGAAAAGAAAAATTCAAATTCGATCGGGAGAATTTTCGGGGACAAATGACACAGGCCTCTGGCTCAGATTTTCTGACGAAGCAGAAATTAAATTTTATGCTTGGGGCACTGAACTGCCCAACTTAAAAGGCAAAACGGTGGAAATTTTTTCTAAACAAGTAGGGGCCAAGAAACGAAGTGCTTCAAAGATCGGTGAAATAAAGGAATGGTCGAGTTTTCATTTGATGGCCGAGATTCCTTCAGAAGAATTCAAAACTCTCAAAAGCGGATGGACCCCTGAAAAATTAATTCAATTGGCAGCTGCAGAATCTAGCTTTGTCATTGGCAACTGCAAAGCTGTTCTAAAAAATATTCCTAAAAATTAATTATCTTCGACCTCTAAGAATTTTTAGAGCGTCTTTTACAATAGAGCCTTTGGAGTGAGTACCGCTCGCATAGATATCGTGCTCCCAAACGCGACTATCGATCATAAATTGATAGGCCGCGCGCAAGAAGCCGCTCTTAATTTTATCGGGTTTTGCATAAATAGTATGGCGAGTAAGGGAACCCAAAAATTCCGCTCCGCTCGCCGAAGCGTGCCGATTCATATGTGGAAAAATATGAGAATAAGTATCTAGGTCTTCTAAAAATTTAGCGGCTGGATAAAGTTTTGCGACTCGAGATATTTGTATTTGCTGCTCTAATGACTCTCTTACTAACTTATTTTTTGCTATGTCTCTATTCAATTCCAACATGCCCATATAGTCTACAATTTCTCCGTAAGGAGTCGTATCTCTTAAGCCACGTCTGTATAGAAAACTATCGAAGGTATTTTTTGCAACTTGATCCGGATTTACCACCTCAAACCAACCCAAGCCTGGATAGCGATTTCTTACTTTAAATATTTGTGCTTCGCTTGGTCGACTAATGAGAACATCATAATAAACGGGATTACCCATACGTGGAGGATAATAATTATACATTTCGGATCCCACACCCCATCCCGAGCTTCGATCTTGGAAAACCTCATCAACTATTTGAACGGCCATTCTCTTTTTGTGGTTCACAAAATGAAATTGAAAATAGGGATGATTACTTTCAGATTGAAAAAAACCGCGAGCATTTAAAAAACCTTTCATACTTTGATCGGCATGGACTTGGCCTAAACAGAATAAAAATAAAAAACAAAAGCTTAATAATTTAAAATTAAATTTAGTCACAAATTTCCCCACCCATTTTTAATTTATTTACAGTTCAGTCAAATCGTCGAAAAGTTTTCCTTCAGTGAGAATTTTAAGCCACTGATAAGAAGTCGGGTCTTCATGAAGCCGACTCAATCCCAAAGCACCTTTGTAATAGGTAGCAGTCGCACGACGCGCATCGTTATAATTCCCAAGAGCATTCAAATTGGCCTTCATTTCTGCTGCTAATATCCCTACGTCAGGAAAACTCTCTGCTTTAAAAGATTTTCTTAAAGTCGCATCTTGTAAATTTCCAAACCAAATTTGTTTTCTGTTATCCATCCAGTGGCTGCCCTCATGAATAGCGGTATCGTAATAAGAGAGCAATCGAGGTGGAACATTGCCGTCAAAAAGCTCGGGCTTAAGATTTGCAAGTCTGACTTCAATCATCTGTCCACCCGGTACCATTGGATTTCTGCTCAATTGCCCCCAAGTGGACGTGGGCGTGCCTGACGGAAAAACAGTAACTTCAAATTTAATTTTTGATCCCGCAGCGTTTACTTCGGTCAAAAATTCTCTTTCAAATTTACTCAATCCTTTTCTTTCAAGTCGATCGAGATATCGGCTAATAATTCGATAAACTTGATTTTGAGTATCTTCGATTGATTTTAGCGAACTGCCTTTGAAGCTTGGATGCATTCTCACTGATAAATTTGTTTCGTTGATCCCAGCGATAAGCGCTTTATCGGCCGCGCTAGAGAATCGAGCCGCCTTATTTCTCGACATCGATCCCAAGCGAAATTTTCCGGCCTCTGCAACGCTAGCGAAACATACAATCGAAACAAAAATAATGAATGAATAAAGCTTCACAAATTTTACTCATCCATATCTGGGGCTTCGAGCGCTTCGAAACCAGAATACATTGCGGCGTCGAGCGGCGCCTGAGCAGCAGCGGCAGTAATTTCTCTTCCTAAGAAACCACCCATTCTACCTAAGCTCGCCCAATTTCCTGCGGCTCCAACTACGCCTCCGATAACGCTTCCTAATGCAAAACTTGCAGCCGTCGCTGAAACTCCATAGGCAAAGTTTTGAGCTGGAGCAACCCACTGGGGATAAACACCAGTGAACGAAAGTTGTTTTTGATATCCATTTTGTTTGGCCCAACGAGCGGCACCACCAGGTGAAGTCATTCCAAAGATGCCATCAAACTGACCTAACCAACTTGTATCTTGATCCCACGGCACTCCATCCGAAACGAATTTATTGTAGTCGTCGGCAAACTTTTTAAGCTCAGACGCTGATGGGGAAAATGCATTGTAATAAAGATTGGTTTGACCCGCAAAACGAACAGAGTTGAGCTGGATCTGAGCTTGAGCAAGAACGCTGCCACTACTCATACATTTTCGATCGTCTTCATCGTCGTAATCCAAGGTTTTTCCTAGGAACGGCGAGTAGACAGTATCGCTTCCACGCAAATAAATATTATTTAAGATATCTGCTCGACCACCCATAGCTTGATAACGAGCCATCAGCGGTTGAATTTCTGGACTCATCGTCGAAAAATACTTCGCTGTGTCTGGAGTTGAAGTTGTATAACAGTAAGCCTGCGGAGGTGTCGTCAAGGTACTTGAATTGGTCGTTAAACAATCCGTTTCTTTTGCAAATACAGTTGTATATGACGCCAAAACCCCGTTGTTGAAAGCACCGTAACGAATTTCTTGTTTTGGAGGTAAGCGATATTGAGAGTTTACACTTCCACCAGCATTTCCCAAGAATCCCCCGGGATAACAACTGTCGTCACACTTATAGAAATTTTTCACATTTCCACGAGCGTCGTAAACGTAAGTATACATCGCCCACTCACAACCTGAGGTACTTGAAGTACAAACTGCTCCCGCTGAAGTTTCTAAGCGAAGTGCAGCTAAAGGTCCTTGTGGTCCAAAAACATTGATCCAAGTTCCTGAAAGATCTGCGGCCTGTTGAGCGGCTCCTACTGGGTTAAGGGTTTTATAATTTGGATCTAATTTTGAATCGGAAATGATTTCTACAAATGGAACTTTCTCTATTCCACCTACATAAGAAGGAATCGGGAATGATCCGTAGAATCGAGCCGACTCAATAACACGAACCGTTTTTGTAGTTTCAAATCCGCTTCCTGAAGTCGTGTTTTGATATTGGATCCGCTCCTCAGATCTCGCGAGTAAACCGCTGTGATCTGAATTGTTTTTCACATCTAACGTCCAAATTTCATTACTCGTCGATGGACTAGAAGAAGGATGAGAATAGAAAGTGCGTTTACTTGCCATAAGCTTTCCATTGCCATTGTAGTAATCGTATCTATCGCCGGTAGACTGACTTGCTAAAAGGGAGTGAGTCAAAAGAGGAGATGAACCACTCTTTTGATTACCCCAATAAGTTCCATCACAAGATTGATAGCGAGCTAATTGATCAGAGTTCGCCACTTGGTCGGATGCTTTATAAATGATAGATGAAGAGGAGGAATTTAAAATATTTCCAACATCGCTTCCACTCCAAGTCAAAGAATCTAAATAAGAAACTGACGAATTAACCGTAAAACTTTGTTTAGTGTAATTATCGTCCGCATATTCAACCCAACCTCGATCACTTGCTCTATCTCCACCGCCAACAAATTCAGTGGTGCGATAATTTGGGGCGCCAGTCGTTTGCAAATATCCAGCTTGAATCGGATAAGCCGGTGGCCAGACTTTAATATTCGAATTACTTTTTACGACTCCTGCCGCTGAATCCACGCTTCCAA
Source organism: Deltaproteobacteria bacterium (assembly GCA_017302715.1). Lineage (GTDB taxonomy): Bacteria > Bdellovibrionota > UBA2394 > UBA2394 > UBA2394 > JAFLCD01. Next base: position 533,212 of record JAFLCD010000001.1, on the reverse strand, counting down.
CATAGGGCTCTTGCATTCTAGGGATTCTCGCAATCGGAATATTGAGAGATCTTCCACTCGAAAATTGAGAGGTTGCTGGAGTTTGAATTCGAATATAGGAGAGACTTCCATCAACTGAACCAATATTGCCTTTGTAATAAATCGAGAAAGATTTTCCACTCATTCCTGGAACATTACCTGTCACTTTCATAATCGGGGTCTGAGCTGACCCATAAGTAATGTGTCCCAAATAAGCGTTGTAATCATAATTCAAAGTGAGTTTTTGATTAGAACTGCTTAAAATAGTTCGCGGAAAACTAATTCCGTTTACAGTATAAGAACTTGATCCGCCTGAACTGATTTGATCTTGAAGAGTAATTTCTTCTTGAGTAATTCTTCGAGCCAAATCTTTGATGACTTTTTGATCGCTTGTTAAATCGATACCAGACACTTGCGATGGCATCGTGTCTGTATAAGTCATGTGATACATATCTCCCAATCCATCGAACTCTGTTGCAATCGTGGCAGTTGAAGTCACGCCACCTGGATTTTGAAATGAAAGACTTGTATTTCCAGGCAATTCACTCGATTCGGAATTGGCACCCGTTGCAAAACTTGTATTTTCTAAAATACGAGTTCCCGCTTGTGAATTCTTCGTCCAAGCCGTCGTCGTTTTCTTTGATTGGCCTTTAAAATATTGATTGATCGCTGAAGATGAACGTTCAACCGAATTAACCGTACGACTTCCACCTGTCACTCGACCTACGTCATCGAAAGTAGAAATCATCGTTAAGTTATCTGTTCCATATTTAGGATGCGAAATAGTTTGAAGCTCTTTATAGCTTTGCCCAAACACAGGATGCAGAGAAGCAACTCTGCTACTGTTTACAGAAACTGCATTCGCTTGAGATTCTTCAAGAGAATAGGGCTCGGATTTTTGATTCATGCCAGAAGGACCTGTCAGGTTACTATAGGCATGTTCAATTTGTTCAAATGAAGAACTGTGGCTAATATCTTTTTTTACAACGGTGCCAATTTCAGGCAAAAATTCTTTATAATGAAGAGGACCAGCGGCAGATGCGTAAACAGCTGAGGCCTTTTGTAAAACGAGTTCGTACTGAGTAGGTCCGCCCGTGAGATTAGCATCTTGAATAGGCTTTGTTGCTGTTTGAGAAAATCCGTAAATCACTCCGGGGCCATCACAACGCTCGGAATCCGAAGCTTTTTTGCATTGTAGGTAATTGAACTGAATCGAGTACGGGTTAGCCGAATGATCCGTGACTGTATAAGTCGAGTTAAATGGAATTCCAAGTCCAGGGTTTCCTGTTTGGTCAGATATCGATTTATTCAACAAACCACTATAAACAAAATCTGTTGTTCGAAGATTTGAACTAACCGCTTGAGATGGAAGACAGAAATTATCGTCGGTAGCTTGAAAAGAAAGAATCGAATTATATTCGTCCGTCCATTTTCGAGTAACTATAACGTTTCCGCAACCGTCTACCGCTCCATCCGTCCAAGAAAAGAAATAGAAAGGAGAATTTCCACGGTATTCATCTGGTGCATAAATTTTTGTGACCGGATCGCGATCGAGAGTTCCGGTTTTTTGAGTTAATTGCTGACGGCTTACATCCAAAATGTCGCGAGGATTTCGATTTCCATCAAAGTTACTGAACTGCGAAATATAGGTTTCGGCATCCATATTAGTACCCGATTTGCTTTCACGAGTTTCAGTTACAACTCCAGTGTCGGTATCTTGAACAACTTCAGAAACAGAAGAAAGACTTCCCGTCTGTTTAGTAGTTTTCTTTACTTCGCCATAAGGAGAATACTCATATTGAACGGTGATATTAGGTAAATTAACTCCTGAAGGTCCGCCTGATCTTGTAATCGTTGAAGTTAATACACGACCTGCATGATCCCATGCTGTGTTTTCAGTGGCTTCAATATATCCACCCGTAATGGCGGTCGTATCTTTGGTCACAGATTTTAATCCGCGATCGAAAGATGTTCTGAACGCATTGGTTGTGCTTGTAAATCTACTACCAATAGCAGGAACGGTTGCAGCGACGGCTTCAGGAAAATAAGTCTTTGTATTTGTTACTTGATCAAAAGAATCATAAGTAAGCTTTGTGATTTCCCAAACCAAGTGAGTCGAAGCAGCTTGGCTAACACAGCGAGTGTCATTGGAATTACAATAAGCAACCGACTTCTTTTGAATTTGAGTTAACAAATCTTTTCGAGAAGTATTTTCATAGAGATAGTCCATTACAGATCCCGTAGAAGGATCTAAAGCTTGCGTAACTTTTAAAGTGAGTGGGTCTAAAGTTTTCTGATTAGAAATCTGGATATCGTCTTCAAAAGCTGATTTCGCATAATTAATTTCATCCGCGAGCTCCGACCATGCAGAATATTGTCCAGTTTGAGGATTGAAATATTTTGCATCCGAAAGACTTGAAAAGAAAACATTGCTAGTTGTGTCTGATGAAAATCTTCGAGCCGCCATTTGAAGCGTTGTGGTCTCGATGGGAAAAGGCGCTCTCTCGTCGTAGAACCGATGCACCTGACCTAGCGCCTCATCGTTTCCTGTAACAGGATGTGAAACTAAAAATTCTAGCAATGAATGACCTTGCGGAGCGAAGATCTTAAATGTTTTTCCTGTAAGACTCTTCAATCCAGGAGAGTACTGATTAGGAAGATCGTAAATTTGAGAATCGAGAGGACTATGAGCCGAATCAAATCCAAGGGTCGGAAGGAAATTAAAAAATCCGGATTGATCAGCAAAGGCTGTTTCTAAAGTAGAACCGGCACCAGTGTAAGAGGGTTGTCGGTCAATATAATAAGCCGTTGGATAAGGCGTATCGATTCCATAAGCACTACCTGGAGTAAAAGGATACTGAACGCTCAATTGTTGCTTAACAATTGAATCGCTAAAAGTATTTATCATCGCCATTGCAAGCCATCGTCCACCTCTAGTATCCGCTCCTAAAGTGGTATCGCAATAAACACCTGAGATCTGATCAAGATTTGCTTCACCTGTTCCAGTATTATAGCGATGAACTTGTCCCAATCCACCTAAGCAGCCCGACTTTAAATTTTCAGAGACTTCATCGGTGATCGAAAGAGCTGATGAACCTGGAATCGAAGTTTTAAGTGGAATAAGTGGCGCAGAGAAATCGATAAAAAAATCAGGAGTATAAAATTGACCCGCGAAATAATTTGTTTTGCGACTAGCACCTTCGCAAGCCAAAGTAGATTCGTAATTTCCAGATGAATCTTCAACAGCTACCGATTTAGTGGAGGCTGTGGCTTGGCCAGCTTGCAAATCGGCACATCTTAAAGTTTGAGTGAGCTCACCCGTCGTGCGATTATATTTATTGATCGTCTCTACACCGCGGGAGATCACATCAACAACGCGCAAAAGTTTTCGATCCATGAAGGCTTTGAAGAGAGTATCTCTATTGCTAGTCTCTGTAGGCCCTTCGATTTTATTGACGAAACCTATATCATCAAAAGTATAGAAATATTTTCTACCCATTCCATCTTCAACTTGGGTTTGTTTAGCAGTCAAAGTTGGTGAGGACGCGCTTTGATCCGAAAAGTTATATGAGAAAGTTTGAGACAAAGTTCCAAGTTGATAATCGGTAACAACAGGCGCTTCTCCAAAAAGTTTTGGATCAGAAGCATAATTAATCGAAGAAACCGCATTCGCTCTTTCGTATGTATTGATGGTTTTAATTAAACCGTTCCAGGTATCGCTCAAGCCCGAGAGACCACTATAGGTATAAGAATATAAACTAAATAAAGCAGTTTCAGGCGAAGATTTTCCTAAAGGATTGTGTCGAACGAATCTTTTGACTTGGGTCAAATTGTCATTGGTATAAGTATAGAGTGTAATATTGCCGGATTTATCTGTGACACCTGAGATATAACCCTGAGCGTTTCTGAAGAAATAAATAAAATTTCCGCTCTTAGAAAGATTAAGAGAGGCGTAATACTGTGCTTCTTCTAATTTGCTAGCGTTATTAGTCGCTAAATAATCTGCAAAAGAATTTTCTGCATCTTTGAAATTAGTTAGAATGGTCTGCATATCGCTAAATTCATTTCTTGCAGCGATTTGATCCATCATCATGCGAAGCGAACCGTCATACAGATGATAAACAGAATTCGTTGTAGCAGAATCTCTCTTTGAAACTAAACGACCGTTAATCTCAAAAGAAGCTCCCGATAGATTGTCAGAAAAAAGTTTTGATGCACTTACATTGGGTTTATGCGGATCATTTGCATCCCAAAATGGCCCAGCCGCAAGTGGAGAGCTCGCATTTTCTGGAATAAAAAACTTTCTACCATCTCCAGAACTTAAAAATTCAAAGGTATCCTGAGCAGAATGAATAGGATCTGACATTTCATAAAATTCTTTTGCCATCAAAAAAGAGGCATCCCAATTTCTACCAAAATCTCCGACATGTCCGTTGAATGAACGATAGGTTCTTTGAATATCAAAATTCATCGCCGTATCGCGAAGTGGATAAAGCAAATCATCATGAGCAAAACTAAATTCTCCAGTTGCAGGATTCACAAGTCCGTGACGAGTGGCGCCGCGAATAAGTTCCTGATTATTGTCTGTGATCACAGACATCATATTAAATTCAGGCATTCGGGCAGAATAACCTTCGGGACGAACAAGAACTTTGATTTGAGGCAAAGGTCCTCCGGATTGCAAATCGATAGGAGTTGTTGGAGGTTGAGTTCCCGTATTGCCTACACCTTGATAACGATCTAGCTGAATGATGCTTGTCTTCGAAGAAATTTTAGAACTCTCGAGACTTCCAAACGCACCTCTAAACCATCCGCGAGGATTGATCGCTTCGACAGAAGTGAAAGTATTCGCAGCATCAGAAATAACCGAATAGTTCAAATGCTGTGGATTTAAGACGTAAACTTTTTTCGCTTGAAAATCGAGAGCGTAAACTAAAGCGGCAAATGGTTTTGCGTGTTCGATATTTACTTGAGGAATATCATCTGAATTCCAAGGATTTATTTTCAAATCCATAACGAGAATTTTTTGCAATCCTGGTTGCGGATGCGCATTAAAAGCTTCCAAAGCAGTTTTTACATCGGGCACGGATGAATCGACAGGAGTAGTTCCTTGATATTTCCAAGCATCTAAATAAATACATGGAGAGTTCGCGGGCATTCCCATCAAACGATAATATTGGCTGCACTCAGGTTTCGCATACGCCCCATAAAGTGATGGATTATTTGTTCCTGGATTCAAAATATTAATTGAGCTTCCACTAAAATAAGCACTTAAGTTTTTTGCTTTAACTGGTAAAGCCGCGGAAATTTTTTCTTTTGGAGTGATTCGTGAATTCGATAAAGGAGGATTGGTCGAACATGCCTGAAGCAAACTCAACGCACCCATAACTAAAATCAAATTCAGATTATTTTTTAACATAGCTCCCCCTAAACTTTCTAAATCAAAAATTTCTCAATCCGCGTATTCAAATCGACATTACGGACAAAGCGGCCAATCCATCTCATCGTCTTTATTCGGTCCGGATTTTTGCTCGCTAATACAATGTCCCTCGCATCCATTTCCGGTTGGCGATGTATAGCTACCGTCTTGACAGGTACAACCAATACCGTAAGGACCAACTGCGTATTCACATGAACGGCACTTACCATCCGACCAACATGAAGATCCCGTCGCACACATGGCGTCACTGAAACAACCTAAGTCGGTCGGAAATCCTCCACCATTGTCAGGTTGTGGAGTTGGCTTATCTTCTGGTGGCTGCTGACATGAACATCCGCCACCACCATCCGGACTGTAGACCGCGCTCATTCCAGGAGGACAAACACAGTGAGACGTATGAACATTCGGTGCAACCACGACCGTGATGGATGGATTGGGCGGTGAAGTTGGAGGTTGTGGATTATTTGTAGTTCCACACAAACTATTCGGACAAGTGCAATAGTTTGCAGGAGTGTATCTGTAATAAGTAGTGCTTGAATCCCAGGCAAAATTTTCGCCTACGTAAGACTTATCATAGAGATTTCTATTCGCCATCAGGTTGGTCGTCGTTAACGTGTGATTCATCTTAGTGGGAACAATAGTATCTTTAAGATAACTTTTTTGATCAGGCTCAACTTTAACTCGATGGATGGTAGGCAAATTCAGTGAATGCGTTTGTTGCCAAGTGCCATCTACCCAAACTCCAAATCTTGATTTGTGAATATTATCTCGAATTCCGTATTCGGATTTAAATGCATCTACATTAAATGCATCATAATCAAACATAAACCCAAACCAACGAGCGTTTACGTCAAAGAAATTCCATGATGGAGTAAACAGAGAAACTTTTACTCGATCATCTACGCTTGGTTCAAAAGCAAATAAATTTAAGTCAGCTCCGAAAGCATGCTTAAGAGGTATACCATCTGAATATCCAAACTTATTTTGAATCTGATTGTCGTAATTCTGTGGCGTCGAAAACCAGCGCCTTACCTGGGTATCGTTAAATCTATCCAAATCATCATTCGTAACACTGTCTCCATCCACAGTTAAGGTACGTGGACCTCGGGCAAGACAAGATTCATTTGTCTGGTCTGAATAAGAATACAAATCTTGAATCGTTGGAACTTGATCACCCGACTCTACGTAACCTCTTGCATGATTATAGTATTGATTTACACCATTACACGTACTTGCGCCTTCAACTGTGTAATCAAATCCCGAAGAAGCAGCTGGTCTAAATGGATCTGTATACGCACCCATCTGCACATAAATATTCGAATTGTAAAATCCGCCGTTTGCCAATCGAGGAGCTATGAGAGGATCTTGAAAATTTGAAGATGCCGATGAATCTTGAGGAACAACATTATATGGCCATGTAGGTGAATCATAATTTGTTGAATAAGTAGCCCAAAGCTTTAAAAAGTTTCTAACGGCCATAAGATTTTTATAGCCATCAGTTCCTGCAGCATATGGATTCCAACGAGAAATTTGTTCGTTGCGAACATTAAAAATCTCTTTGAAAGTTGGAAACAGATAATCTTTACGATTCGACATCGTCGTAGGGAGAAGTCCCAAATACGCCGACCAAAATTCATCGACATTCTCAACCGTGCTGCCAGATAAAGAATCGACGCATGGATTTGTACAACTGAAAGCTCCAAAGCTTTTTACTTTCACAGTACCTGTGGAGAAAAATCCTCCCCATCCTCGAATGTCACTGCCGCATCGTCCCCAGCGACAGATATTTTGAACTTCCGGTTTAACATCTACTGTTCCATAGCTATTAGGAGTTTGAACTTCGGTGTAAGTACATTGACCATAATAATTTTTTGGATCGGGAGCTGTGCCTGAAGCTCGTTCTTCAAACTTATAACAATCGCATGTGGTCACCCGCTTACGAGATTTAACTGTTAAATCCGAAGGTGGACTTTGACAGGCGCTCGTCGGAGTAAAAACTTGATGAATATTGTAGGTCGTTGCGGTATCTAAGCTCCAATTTCCGGTACTACAATTGTACTGCTCAATTCCAGGAGCCATTTCTCCCATAGGAATATTACAACCGTTGGAGGTGGTTTGCTGGATGTGAGGACAATTTGGGCAATTGAAATCTCTTCCGTACGAACTAAACCCGCAACCGATACTAGAAGCACCTGGCTGATAAACCGACGGAATGAAAGTATTGCCTAAAAAGGTGGCCGAACTTACAGCGTTCGAGCCCACGACATTATTCATCTGATTAAAAGTACATGTTGATTCTTGAATTGTTCGCGTAACAACTTTTAAATTTTGACTTGAATCCCACTCAATACTTTTAGAGCTATTGGCTGCAACTGAATTGAATTGATTTTTTGCAGATGTAGGAACACTTACTTTTTGAAATCCACCTAAACGAGAGAAAGGTGAAGAGATTTCAGTCGTCGTATCAATTTTTTGCAGCAAAGTTGTTAGTTGAGTATCTGTTAAAGTTTTTGGATCTGATGGAATCGTATAACCACTAACTCTTTTAAAAATGGCTGGCTCGACAGGATTCATTTGCATATAAAGTTGGCCTGTCAATTTTCGAAGCTGTTGAAAATAAGTAGTTAAAGAATTTGCACTTTTAAAATCATAAAGCCCACGCTTTGATGGAGAATCAAACAATGTGCTTCCCATAGATTGAGCGGGGTCTAAGTCTGTAGGAAACGTTCTGTTAACCTGCAGAGTAAGAAACCAACCCCATGGACTCATCGTTACGCTTTGAATCTCTCTGCCTCTGTTCGTAGGTAAGCCGCAAACTGGAGTAGCGGATGTTGGAATATCTTTTTCGTAGGACCAACTTTGATAGTCAGATGTATTTAAAAGTAATTTTGCACCGCCTCCAGGAGCTGCTTTAACACGAATAAATTCTTCAGGATTTGTCATCCACGAGGGATAAGCATCGGGCCAAGATTCATAGCAACGACCTACCCATCGAGTCGCAACGAAGGCCATCATACTTGCGTAATTATCAAATCCGTATGACCAGTCGTAACCTGATGTGGTTTCGATATTATATCTATTCAACGCTGACTGACTCTCAGGATCGAAAGACGGACAAACTAAAGAATTTTCTGCTGTCGATTGATCATAAATCGTCTGCCATGCCGTACATTTAGTTACGTTTCCAGAAGCAACTTCAGAACATTTCTTAATTTTAAATCCTCGATTACTCATGACGTAATTTCTGATTTTTAAGAAAAGTTTATCTGCATCCCAAGTCGCATTTGTACCGGGAGTGCCGTCATACATAATTTCTAGCATGGCTTGTTTAATATTATTTGCTTGAGTGTAAGCTTCAGCGACCGTAGGAAAGCTCATCAAGCTTTGAAATTGAGAAGATGAGTTTGCAAAAACTTTGCTAGGATTTTTTGAGGTCTCTGCCGAAGCAAATTTTACAGTATAAGGCAGCGGAACCATATCAGGAGTTCCATTCGTGGTATGGGTATTACCTTTATAGAATCGCTCGTTTTCGCCGTGAACAAAAACGGGTCCGGTTGCTAATCCATATTTGAGACCTGCATGATAATAATCCATGATCCGATCGAGAACATTTCCGTTCTGCGGAGTAGAAGTTTGCTGAGTAGCATCGCAATAAGTTCCGGAGAGATGCTCATCATACCAGCAAGCAGTATTCAACATGATCAATCGGCCTTGAGTGCTCCAAGCTTTGGCAGCAGGAAGAGCCGCAACATAAGGACTGAGAAGATCAACGGGACGCGAAGGGATTTGAATGACCTGTGTTGGATCTGATTCGCCAGCAGGAGTAGAAGTCGATGGAAAATTTCTTGGATGTCCCATCGGACTCATCGACCACCAAAGCAAGGAAAGAATTTTTAATTGAAGACTCGAAAGTCCAACCCAGTTTTCTACTTTAGTCCAACCAAGTGCTGCTTTTTGATTTGCAGGTTCTGGAAAAGCTGGAGTTGTTTTCGAAGAATCTTTTGTAGAGAGAAAAGAGAACATGCCTTTTTCTTGCGATTGAATCGATTTCAAGAGAGCAGGTGAAGCAGACGTAGGAACAGAAGTTTGATCAGGAGCAAACAATCCCGCCTTCTCGGCAGAAGCAGCAAGTTTTAATTGGTCTACCGTCTCTTTAGAAATTCCATCTTCAATTTGAATTTTCTCATTTCCTAAAGAAAGAAATTTTCTACTAGCTCCATTTGATTTTACATTCTCAATAGAGATAGCTGACGTATCTTTTGAATGAGAAGCCTCGTTATATTTCGCTAAAGCCTTTTCAGCGCTAAGAGTTTTACCTTTCACAGCTGAATCCGAAAGAATTTTCATTACGCCGGCAGCTGTCGCAGTTAGAGGGTTCGCATCATAAACTTGCAGAGCTTGTGTTTTTCCGTCGGCGCCAGTGATTTCAAAATGTCGGCAACCCGTTTCTTTAGTGGCAAAAATTTCTAGACTAACTTTCGCATTAGCAGATTTAACTTTAAAACTCTCTGCATTGGCTGCGGGAGCGATCTCTGGAACGAGCATGACGTAATTCGAAGGTTGAGTTTCATCTGCTATCTTTAGAACGCAAGAATTTAAGCCAACTTGATAGCTCTTCACTTTGACAGGAGCTTTGAGATCTAAATCAATTTGCTTGGATTCGGTGGTATTTGTATAAGTGACAACTTTTAAAGCATTCGATTCAGAAGCTTTAACAAATCCTACTTGCTTAGAATTTGAATTACTTGAGCAGCCCTGAAGCCCCAAAAAGAATCCAATAACAATAAGGCCGCTAATAGCGAAAATAGATTTCGTCGACATTAATCCCCCCCGAGATAAAAAATATCTTTTGATTCTGAAAGAAGAAAAAAAAATTGAACAGAAAGAAAGTATGAATTGTGAAAATAAAATCACAGCAGCAAATAATGCGAAGCGAAAAAATAATTTTTATTTTGATAAAATTTTACGAGATAATTTGCGCGCTATGATTTTAAACAAAAAAATTTTGAAAATTTTTAAGAGCTATTCAGTCGATTTAAGAAAATTTAAACTTTTCAAAATATCAGCTAACACGCCGCACCATGAAGTGCTTGCACAAGCTTTAAACTAATCTACAGCCCTCATTGACGTTTTTCTTTGGCATAAAATGAACATTGATTTAGGTTGTGCATTCCGTGGGTTTAAGGCCGATTTTAAAAATCTTTGTTCTAAGCTTTATCATTTTGCAGCCAGCAAAATTATGGGGCTACACATCTAAAGAAGCTTGGGAGCAACTTCGAATAATTGATGAAACGATAACCCACCCCCTCTTCGATCCCCATCAAATGGATCTTGGCAAAACGAAACTTATTCAAGACTGGCTTCTAAAACTGAATGAAATTATTCAAGACCCTCAGCTTCAGCACTCAATGCCAGTCAAAAAAGCTTACGAAATACAAAATGAGTTGCTCACTCAAATACATAAACTCACGATTAAGTTTTTAAACGATAGCCATGTACAGCTCCGCTATGACGCGGCCTCAAAGCATGACGTTAAACAAGAAACTATTCTATTATTTCATTTTTTAGATCTGATTCATCGCGCCTCTGCTATCAATGCCAGTCAACGAGGAACTCTTAAGTATTTAAAGTTAAAAATTTATCGTTTTGCCCAAAAAAGATTGGAAATGGAGAATAGCGACCTTCATCACCAGGCAAAAATATATGGGGCGGAAAATATGCAACACTCTGCAACAGCTCCGAGCGAATGGAATCCTGTATTTGATCTGTTAGCTGGCATGGGTCCTTATCCCGCTCCGCAGACTTCACAAGTTTTTTTTGAAGACGAAATGATTTGGATCACCATTCAAGCCGATTTAGAAGCAAAAAAATATATTGGTCAAATGTTCAAAAAGAGTGAAAAAATTCCTGCGAGTTTATGGGGGCAGAATATTTATATTTTGCCTATCGTAGGCAAACTCGCTCGCCAATCGATACTTGCGATACTGCCCGTAGATAACCGGGAACAATTTGAAGGTAAAACATTCGCAGAGGCCATTGCATTATTTCAAGAGCGAGAGAAAAAAATTCGAAATGGTGAGGTTGAAGGATCAAACGCAGAAGGAGTTTGGATTCGACTTCCCAATGAAACAGAACTTCGATTTTATGCTTGGGATTCAGGCCTTAGAGATCTAGACAAAATCGCAGTTAAAGATGTGGACGCAGAAGTGGAAATTTTTAGAAAAAAAGAAAAAAATCTGCAGACGGACGCAAGCTCGCTATCTCAGTTTGAAATTGTAGCTCGAATTCCACTTCAGGAATTTCAAGATAAAAGTTTATTAGAGAAAACTTGGAGTCCAGTTGAGCTTTTAAAATTCAGATCGCCAGCCAATCCCAAAAAGTCTTTTTCATGGAATGGTCGATGTGAACATATTCTTTCAAAAATTAAGACGGAATAGCTAAAGCCATACCCTGTATCCAATCAGCTTGAAAAATATTCACAGAGTTACGAACTTCTTTCTCCTCTTCATAAAAGAAAAATCGAAGATCTTGTTTTTTTATAGCCTGCAAAATGGCTTGAGGATGTAGCTCAGAATCGACCATCGTTTTCCACGAAGTCATATGAAAAGGTTTGTGGAAGTCACTACTCGCCAATTTCTTTAGGGAAGAATTCATTACGTCTTTAAGCAAAGTGGCGTGGTAAGTGACTTCCCATGCATCAAATTCAGATTCAAGTTCTCGTCGATGATCCCAAAGATAAAATGGTTTATTTTGCACTGCGTGTGGTGAAAGCGGATGCGCCGCAATCGAAAGTCCGCCTTGCGAACGAATCGCTTTCGACATTTCAGGAATTTCGAGATCCGCAGAAATCCAGTCGGTTACTCCGAGTGCAAGAACGTGTGCAGATCGATGATTGGTCAGTGCATTTTTTGTAAGTTCAAAGCCTGGAATCAATCGCATTTGATATTGATCCCAGGCTCTCTCACCCTCTGATTTTAAAATTTCTTTATAAACTGGAAAAGTCGCTCGCGTTAAAGTTTTTCCGAGGTAATGTGCAGCTTTGCCAACAAAATTATTTTCTTGGCAAATATGATCGGTGATTGCGATGGCGCCAAAGCCTCGGCTTCCAAAAAAATCGACAATTTCAGGAATACTTAACTTTCCATCACTAAAAGTGGAGTGAATATGAAAGTCAGACAGAATCACTGAGATCAGTATGCAGTAAGTTTTTGTTTTTGAATGTTAGGCTTCGATTAGGTTTCGATGAAGAACCAGCATGGATCAAATAAAGATGACATACGAGTTAACATAATAAATTTTTATGCCCGGGCATAAATTTGCTCACCGACTCTTCACTAAGTCCTGCACCACGCTAGGATCGGCAAGCGTAGACGTATCACCCAATTGATCCAAATGATTCTCGGCGATTTTTCTCAAAATTCTTCGCATAATTTTTCCGGATCGAGTTTTTGGTAAAGCTGGTGCCCATTGAATGACATCGGGGGTGGCAATTGGAGAAATATTTTTGCGAACGGTTTGAATAAGTTCTTTTTTTAATTCATCAGTTGGATTGATTCCGGATTTCAATGTGACGTAAGCGTAAATTCCCTGACCCTTAATATCGTGAGGAAATCCAACCACCGCCGCTTCGGCAACAGAGTGATGTTCAACCAATGCGCTTTCGATTTCTGCAGTTCCTAATCTATGGCCCGCAACATTGAGAACATCGTCTACTCGACCAGTAATCCAATAGTAACCATCTTCGTCTCGCCTACATCCATCGCCTGTAAAATATTTTCCGGGATATGTTGAAAAATAAGTCTGTTTGAATCTCTCATGATCGCCAAAAACAGATCTTGCCTGTCCTGGCCATGAATCCGTGATACATAAATTTCCTTCGCAAGCTCCGAGAAGTTCTTTTCCTTCGGCATCGACGATCATGGGCTTGATTCCAAAAAATGGTTTCGTCGCGGATCCAGGCTTTGTTTTGATAGCATTCGGAATAGGAGAAATTAAAATTCCACCGGTCTCTGTTTGCCACCAAGTATCCACAATCGGACATCGATCATCCCCGACCACCCGATGATACCAATTCCAAGCTTCAGGATTAATGGGCTCCCCAACAGAGCCCAAAACTCTCAAAGATTTTCGAGAAGATTTTTTGACGTAATCATCGCCCTCTCTCATCAACGCGCGAATCGCCGTCGGCGCTGTATAAAAAATATTTACTTGGTGCTTATCAATCACTTCCCAAAAACGTGAAGCATTTGGATAAGTGGGAACTCCTTCAAACATTAATGTGGTTGCGCCGTTTGCAAGCGGACCATAAATTCCATACGAATGCCCGGTCACCCAACCTACATCGGCGGTACACCAATAAATTTCACCTTCGCGATAATCAAAAACAATTTGGTGAGTCATGGCGACATACACAAGATAGCCACCCGTCGTATGTAAAACACCTTTAGGTTTGTTGGTTGAACCCGAAGTATACAAAATAAAAAGTGGATCTTCGGCATCCATCAGTTCTGGAGCGCAATCCCCAGATAAATTTTCAGAAACTTCATGATACCAAAAATCTGTTTTTGGATTCCAATCAATTTCACCGCCAGTATTTTTAAAAACAAGAACTCGTCTTACGCCAGAGACTTTTTTTAAAGCTTCATCGACCATTTTTTTAAGCGGAACTTTTTTTCCACCTCGAACGGCTTCGTCTGCCGTGATCACGAAATCACTTTTTCCATCATGAATTCGATCAGCAATCGAATCCGAAGAAAATCCGCCAAAGACTACTGAATGAATGGCGCCGATTCTTGTGCAAGCGAGCATCGCAAACGCCGCCTCAGGAATCATTGGCATATAGATCGTCACACGATCGCCTTTTTTAACTCCTTCTTTTTTTAAAAGATTCGCAAGTTTACAAACCGATTCATAAAGTTCCTGATAAGAAATTTTTCGAGATGGAGTTTTAGGATCATCCGCTTCCCAGAGAATGGCGGTTTGATTGGCACGAGTTTTTAAATGTCGATCGATACAATTCGCCGAAAGATTAAGCTTTCCCTCTTCGAACCAGCGAATTTTTATATCGCCAGTGAATGAAGTATTTTTTACTTTTTTAAAGGGTGAAATCCAATCAATGCATTTCGCCTGCTCGGCCCAAAAGTTCTCAGGCTCAGCGAGAGAAAAAGCATAAGTCTTTTCGTATTCAGATGAATTCATACGGTGACTTTCTTTTTAGATCGATGGAGTAAAAATAAACCCGTCAATACAACGACTCCACCAAAAAGTGCATATTGACTTGGAATTTCATCGAGCCAAACCCAAGCTACAAAGGTCGCTAAAAGAGGAATAATATACATCGCACTCATCAACCGATTAGCCGGCATCCGCTTGAGTGCATAAACCCAAGTGAGATATCCAATAGCTCCTGGAAAAGCTCCAAGCCAAAGTAAACTCAGCGTCGATTTCATCGAAGCATTCTGAGCCGCCTCAAAAGATCCCGCCGAAAATACAAACAAAACTAAAGTTCCCGCCCAAATCGAATAAGTTACAAACTCAACCGTTTGATAACGATGCAAATAAAGTTTTTGAATCACGGCGTAAATAGCGGTCGCTACAGCCGAAACTAAAATCAAAAGAGCCCCAAATTGAATTTGAATTCCACCTTCGTGACCAAAAGAAATAATGCTCACTCCAAAAAAACTAACCATAATTCCAATCCATCCCAGAAAATTAATTTTCTCTTTAAGAACTGTCGTCGCTAAAATCGCCGTGAAAATCGGAGCTGTGTTAATTATGAAACTTGCGGTGCCCGCATTGACCGTCTGTTCTCCCACATTGAGCGCTATATGGTAAACAGCTACGCCCACAAATCCCGCCAGAAAAAAATAAAGAAGGTCTTTTCGATGATAGAGATGCAATTTTTTGCCCATCATCAAACAACCCATAATGATCGAAGCTTCTAAAAATCTTAAAAACGCAAGCTGCATCGGCGAATAACTTTCAAGTGCCACTCGAATCGCCGCGAAGGCCGTCGCCCAGAAAACCAGGGTGCATGAAAGAGCGAGAATGACTTTGGTGCGTTCAGAAAAAGCGGGCATTTAAAAAATCTACCCGCATTTACTAAAAATCAAAAATTAATATTAGATAATACTCTAAGAAGAAAGAATTTTATCGGATGAAGAATTTAACTCCGGCGCTTGCGAAGACCGGGGCTGAAGATCGACCGGCGCCAAAACTTCTAGCTCCACATTCACCGCTGTCGATTCAAGTTCTTTAAATTTTCTGGCGGTTACAAGCACTCGAGTTTCTAAAGTTCCCATCGCACGATTATAAGATTCGACTGAGTTCTCTAAACTTTTTCCAAGTCTCGCTAAGTGCGAACTCATATCGGCTAAACGCTTATAAACTTCTTTTCCAAGTTCTCCGATCAGCTTCGCATTATCCGCCAACTTTTCTTGTCTCCAACCGTAAGCTACCGAACGCAAAAGAGCGATCAAAGTAGTCGGCGTAGAAACAATAACGTTTTGTGCAACGCCTAGCTCAATCAAACTTGGATCATGTTCAAGTGCGGCCGAAAAAATACTTTCGCTCGGCAAAAATAAAACCACAAATTCCGGAGCAGGTTGAAACTGATCCCAATAAGATTTTCTTGCGAGTTGTTCGATATGTTTTCGAACTTGTTTGGAATGTTCTAAAAATTTATCCCGTCTTATGATGGGATCGACAGCTTGAATAGCTTCGAGATAAGCCAGCAACGGAGTCTTCGCATCCACGACAATATTTTTTTTACCCGGAAGTTTTACAATGAGATCGGGTCGAAGTCTTCCGGCCTCTGACTGAACATTCTCCTGTTGAAAAAAATCGCAGTGCTCGAGCATCCCAGCCATCTCAACGACTCGCTTCAGTTGAATTTCGCCCCATCGACCTCGTCCCTGAGGAGCGCGAAGAGCTGTCACTAAATTAGAAGTTTCCGCGCGAAGTTCTTTTTGACTAAGCATCAAGTTTTGAACTTGTTGATAAAGAGATTCGTCTGATTTGGCGCGTGCACGCTCAAGCTCTTGAATTTTATGATCCACTCGGTCTAAAGATTCTTTAACAGGCTTAACCATTTCAAAAACGGCTTGATGCTTTTTATCTAATTCGACATTGGCGCCCTGTTGAAACTTTTCAAGTTGAGTTTTTGCAAGATCCAAGAAGCTCTCATTATTTAGTTTCAAAGCCTCAGCAGAGAGCGCCTTAAAAGAATTAGACAGCTTTTCCTCGGTGAGTTTCATCAAACCTTCGAGGTCTCTCACTTTTTCATCGCGATTCTTTAAGCGTTCTTCAAAAAGACTATGGGCAGCCCTTGCTTTAACCCTGAAGATAAGGCCTATGACAAAACCACCTGCCAACACTCCAGCCAAAAACCAAACAATAGAAATCATCTTGTCCTTATATATTAGGAAGCTTTACGAAGCCCAGACTTCTTTGAGAACTCCATAAATTTAAATCGAGCATCTCCGTGATTTTTCCGGAAATCCGAAACTTCTCGATTATTAAAGCCCCCACTTACAAAAACGATAACTTCTTTAACATCCAAACCAATGCGCGCCACTCCCTCGCGTAAAATATTTTCGTATCTTACAACTTGGGGCCGTTTACCTGTCGTATAATGTCGAAGAGAAGATTTCACCTCCACGATCACTAAATTTCCATAAGGATCTTTAGCCAAAATATCAATTTCACCGGCTTCTCCTGATTTGGCATCTCGAAACTTCTGACGCATTTTTAAAATAGTGAATCCATTTTCGCTGAGATACGAAGCCACTGTAAACTCATCGATTAAATCATTTAAATTTTTCAAAGCTTCTGCGCCTCGATGTGATTCTAAAATTCCTCTCACGCCAGCAAATGCTTCATTTAAATTTTCTTCTGTGATCGGATTTTGTTTGGAGCGAATAGAAGACAATAAATTTTCTAAACTATCTGCGAGAATTTGAATTTGATGAGATCCCAATCTAAAAAAAGGATTTTTAAACTTTAACTTTCCGACTTCACCACCTGTCAATCGTGGGTTTTGAAGTTGATTTAAAAACGCACTAAAATCCGGTGTGATTAAATTGGATAAAATGAATCTCAAGCCGTTCCATGGAAAATTTCGATCCCGAGGATTCATTCTGAGAGAAGATTCTTCGATCGCTATAAATATATCTTCAGGCGATAATTTAAGTTCAGGCCAACCTTGAGGATAACGACGTCGGATTTCTTCAGATAATACAGGGTTACTTCTTTCGTCGTTTCGCTGAGTAAACGCCAAATGTCTGGGCGCCTCATCGCAAGGATTCTTAGAAATAAGAAATAAAAAACCTATGGTCTCTAAAATCAATGGATCTCCTCTCCGATATCTTTTGCTATCTCCATATAACACCGGATTTCGTGAATTTGGAAGCATCCAGTAGTTGTCGTCAGAAAGCCCCTAAAGCATACTAAAGAGCGTTTATGGAAAAAGCTTCGTCTCAAAATTTGAATGAATCGACTGCTGCCGAAAGTTCAATTCAATTCTCCAAAGTAGAAGAAAAAATTCTCGCCTTCTGGGAAAAGAATAAGATTTTTGAAAAAAGTATCAGCTCACGAAAAAAAGCTTTTAGTTTTTATGACGGCCCTCCGTTTGCGACAGGTCTGCCTCATTACGGGCATCTTCTTCAGTCGACGATGAAGGATATCATTCCGCGCTATTGGACGATGCGTGGATTTTCGGTTGAAAGACGCTGGGGTTGGGATTGTCACGGACTTCCTATCGAACAAGAGATCGATAAAAAGTTTCAATTTAAATCGACCGTCGATATCGAAAAATTTGGAATCGCCAATTACAACCGCGAATGCCGAGAGATCGTCATGCGATTTGTCAGCGAATGGCGAACAACCATCAACCGCTTAGGCCGCTGGGCCGATTTTGATAATGATTATAAAACCATGGATCTCAAATTCATGGAATCGGTGTGGTGGGTTTTTCACGAGCTTTGGCAGAAAAAACTCATTTATCGCGGCTACAAAGTGATGCCGTTTTCAACGGCGCTTGGAACTCCACTCTCTAATTTTGAAGCCAGCTCCAACTACCAAGACGTTCAAGATCCTGCGATCACCATTAGTTTTTCTGTAAAAACTTTAGCGAATACTTTTCTTCTCGCATGGACGACCACTCCTTGGACGCTTCCAAGCAATCTTGCGTTAGCGGTTGGAAAAGATCTTGATTATGTCGTCGCAGAAAATGCTGAAGGCAAAAAATTTATTCTCGCCGAAGCTCTTTTAGAAAAAGTTTTCAAAAAAGATGAAGTCAAAGTCGTTGAGAAGAAAACTGGCAAAGATTTAGTGGGCCTCGAATATGAACCCCTCTTTTCTTTCTTCGCTCATTTAAAAAAACCACATTTCACTGTCATTGAAAGCGGTCATGTTACCACCGACGCAGGAACAGGAATCGTTCATATGGCACCAGCTTTTGGCGAGGACGATTTCTACGCTTGTAAAAAAATGGGGATTGAACCCATTTGCCCTATTGATAATCATGGAAAATTCACGGCTCAGGTTTCAACCTATGTGGGTCAATACGTTAAGGATGCCGATAAAAATATTATCGCCGATCTCAAAAAAGCCGGTCGCCTTTTTAAACAAGACACTCTTCAGCATGCTTACCCTTTCTGTCCTCGCACGGACACCCCTCTTATATATAGGACAGTGAGTTCTTGGTTTGTGGCCGTTGAGAAAATCAAAGATAAGCTTGTTGAGAATAATAAAAAGCATACGCGCTGGGTTCCTGAACATATCCGAGAGGGTCGCTTTGGAAAATGGCTGGAAGGCGCTCGCGATTGGGCAATATCTAGGAATCGCTATTGGGGAAATCCTCTGCCGATTTTTGAAGCCTTCGAAGAGCCCGAAGATAAACGCGAATATTTCTGCTTAAGCTCAGTTAAAGAGCTCGAAGATCTGACGAAGAAAAAATTCACCGATATTCATCGAGAGTTTTTAGATGATTTCACTATCGAGAAAAATGGCAAAAAATTTAGACGAGTTCCCGAAGTTTTAGATTGTTGGTTTGAAAGTGGCGCTATGCCTTATGCGCAATCGCATTATCCTTTTGAAAATCAAAAAGAATTTAAAGAAAGCTTTCCCGCTGAATTTATCGGCGAAGGTCTCGATCAAACTCGAGGATGGTTTTATACGCTCTCGGTTTTAGGAACGATCTTATTTGATAAGCCTCCGTTTAAAAATGTGGTCGTCACAGGATTGATCTTGGCCGAAGACGGCAAAAAAATGAGCAAGCGCTTAAAAAACTATCCGGATCCTACGGAGATCATCAACAAACATGGTGCCGATGCGCTTCGCTTGTATTTGATCGACTCTCCCGCTATTCGCGCCGATGAACTTCGCTTCAGCGAAAGTGGAGTAAAAGAAATTGTCCGCAGAGTTTTGCTTAAATGGTGGAATGCATATTCCTTTTTTGATTCATACGCCAAAATTGATAATTACAAACTCACTAATCAAATCAAAACGCCTTCTTCAAAAAATATTTTAGATAGATGGATGATTTCGAGAATGCAGAGTTTACTTTCTCGGATCGAAAAAGAGATGACGAATTATCACCTCTATAATGTGGTGCCTGAACTTCTTCTCACCATTGACGAACTGACGAACACTTACATTCGGTTGAATCGCTCACGTTTTTGGGATGAAGGATTTACTGAAGATAAAAAATCAGCTTTCGATACGCTCCATTATATTTTACTAACGCTTTCAAAAGCGATGGCGCCCTTTACACCATTTTTGGCAGATCATCTCTATACCCTGCTTACCGACAATCAGGGAACCGAATCGGTTCATCTTGAGGATTATCCACGTGCCGAAGAAAAGCAAATCGATCAAAATTTAGAACAGGGCGTGAAGCTTCTTGAGGAAGTTATTTTGCTCTCTCGAAATTTACGTGAGCAAAATAAAATAAAAGTGAAGATTCCTCTTAAAGAGCTTTTAATCGTTCATCGAAATCCAAAAGTTCTGGCAACCTTAAAACCAGTAGAGAATTATTTGCATTCTGAATTGAATGTCAAAACCATCACTTACAAAAATGATGAGGAAAATTTCGTCTCTCTCGCTGTGAAGCCCAATGGTGCCACTTTAGGAAAACGCGTGGGCTCTAAGATGGGTGAACTGACGAAAGCTATCGCTCAACTTCAGTACGCAGATATTCAAAAGCTCGACGCAGGAGAAAAACTTACACTCGCAGGATTTGAAATCGATTTGAACGATGTAAAAATATTTAGAACGCCGATTAAGGGAAAATTTCCTTCGGCCTCTTCTTCTGCGGTGATTGTCGCTCTTGATGTTTCGATCGATAGATCTCAAGAACTCGAAGGTTTAGCTCGCGAAGTCGTCAGCAAAATTCAAAAGCTTCGAAAGGATTCACGTCTTAATTTAGACGATCGCATTCAGTTGCAACTTTCGACCTCGGATAAAGATCTTCAAGAAGCAGTTGAGATGTTTAAGACCTATATTTCAGAGCAAACTTTGACGACTCAATTGGATCTCGTTCAAAAGATTTCTTTGTCCCACTCGCAAGACGCTGAAATTGATGGGCTAAAACTCAACCTTGGGCTTAAAAAGTCCTAAGCCCGATATATTGCCTTTTTAAGGGTTTTTTGCTGAATTACCAGAATGCTCAAAGCCTCTAAGACTGAGTCGCCTGCGACTTCTGGTTTTTCGATTAAACCTTATCTCGAGAACCAAGGCTCTCGCTTTGAGAATCATTTGAACTTCATGAATCCTCAGCTCCCTAAAGTTTTAAAAACTTTAGGCTTCGATAAGACTTATGTGCGAGGTGAAGGAGCTCACCTTTGGGATGCCGAAGGTAATCGTTATTTAGATTTTCTTTCGGGTTACGGCGTTTTCAATTTTGGCCGCTACCATCCGGTGATGGTTGAAACCATGAAAGAGATGCTCGAGATCAAAGATGCGAATCTTGTGCAATTTGATTGTCCTCATTTATTAGGCGAACTGGCAAAAGCTCTGATTCAAAAAGTTCCGTATTGCGATCGAGTTTATTTTTGCTCTACCGGTGCTGAATCCGTTGAAACGGCGATTAAATTTGCGAAAGCTCATACTCAACGAGATCGCATTCTTTATTTGGATCACGCTTTTCATGGCCTTACGATGGGAGCCCTATCCGTTAATGGCAACGCTGAGTTTAGAAATGGATTTGGAAAATTCTCTTCGGATGGAGATAAAATACCTTTCGACAATATTTCTGCTCTTGAAAATGAACTGAAGAAAAAAGATGTAGCCGCTTTTATTTTTGAACCTGTCCAAGGCAAGGGAGTTTATATCCATAGACCTGGTTTCTTAAAAGAAGCCGAAGTGCTTTGTCGAAAATATGGAACCCTCACCGTCGCAGATGAAATTCAATCGGGAATGGGCCGCACGGGTAAATTTTTAGCTTCTGAATATGAAAATATTGAACCGGATATGGTTCTGATTTCTAAATCTTTAAGTGGCGGACTTGTTCCAACAGCTGCAGTGATCGCCAAAGATAAAATCTTTAAAAGCGTTTATTCAAAGATGGATCGATGCGTGGTTCACTCTTCAAGCTTTGGAAAAAATTCTCTCTCGGCCGCGATGGGACTTGCGAGTCTCTGGGTGCTCGACAATGAAAATATGCTCGAGAAAGCAAATTGGGTTGGCGAACAAATTCGCTCAAAAATCATGGCGCTTAAACCTAAATACGAAATGCTTGGCGAAGTTCGCGCCAGAGGTTGCATGATCGGTATTGAGTTTCAAGCCCCTAAATCCATGCAACTTAAAATGGGGTGGTCTCTGCTTCACACGCTCAGCAAAGATTTATTTCCTCAATTGATTATTGTTCCGCTGATGAAAGATTTTAGAATTCTTACTCAGACCTCAGGTCATCACCAAGATATCGTAAAACTTCTTCCTCCCCTTGTGACGAGCCAAGAAGATATCGATTATTTTGTTTCGAGTTTTGAAAAAGTTTTACAATCAGCTCATAAATTTCCTGGAGGCGTTTGGGATCTTGGAAAAACTTTAGCTAAAGCTGCGATGTCGGATAATTCATAATGCCAGTCAGCCAAAGCCAATCTGTTTTTGAAAAATTAAAAGCTTCTGGCTTTCGCTTAACTAAAACTCGAAAAGACCTTGTCGAATTTATTTTAGCTCATCGCGGTCACTGGACGATTCAAAGCTTGGCTGCGGAAGTTCAAGAAAAAATAAAAGGCGTCGGCGTCGCGACGATTTATCGAACCGTCAGTTTACTTCAGAGACAAAATTTTTTAACTGAAACTCAAATGCGAGATGGCGGTGCGAGGTACGAAGTGGCTTCGAAAGCTCATCACGATCATTTTGTTTGCTTGCGATGTCAGAGAATTTTTGAATTCGAAAATGATAAAATCGAAACTCTTCAAAAAGAAGTGGCCAAGAAACTTGGATTTACGCTTCTTGACCACCGCATGGAACTCTATGGCGAGTGCAACCGTGCCGGCTGCAAACCCAAGAATTAATTGTCTTTATTGTCGTTCACAAAAGGTTGAAGCAAATGATTAATCCAATCAGGTTGTTTTTGTGAATCAGTCGTCATTTCAAGTTGTTCAAAAACATTGAACGTTAAAGATCTATCCGCGGCGTTAGGAACCGGACTCAACCGTCTTCCATAATAGTGAGTCTGGATCAGCCACTGGATATCAGCTTCATCAGCTTGCACTTGAATCACGGTCATCCCTGCCCGAAATTCAGCGTCCAGAACTGCGCGATGATCAAATGGATTTCGCATCGCTAACAACAATCGCTTTCGACCGTTCTGCGTGATCACTCGTAGAGGAAATACAGAATATTTTTTTGCGAGATCTCGCATATCAAAATCGGTGGGTACATTGACTTTGCTATGGTGAGCTTGCAAATCGAAAGTTGGTATCGTAAGTGCGTCTTGCTTAGTGTTCATCGAAATCCCTCCCTTGGCAGTTCGTATGAAACTATCTATTTCACGTTTTGTGCCAAGCCCAAAAGACCAGCTAACCCCTTGAAATCATTTAAAACGTCGCAAAATATCGCGCATTTAAAAGCACACTTAAACGTTGGAAATTTGGCGTAGTGTCACTTTCTATGCACATGACCTCCACACTTGGCCGCGCGGCCGCAACGTGACGACTTCTGTACAATAAATAGATGTCCGTTCAAGGGGGAATCGATGCGCGACGCTTTCCAAGATTTAAGGTCGCACATTTCAATAAAATTAGAGCCAAACTTGATAAGCACGATCAAGACCATATGATTGTCACCTTAGGTTTAGGTGGCTGCGGATTCTATGGGGTTGAGAACGAAGCTTCACTTACTCCGCCGAGAAGAGTTTTTTCTATTTTTGAAATGGAGGAGACACTTGAAAAGCCTCTCGAGATTCAAGGCAATTTGGTTTATGCAAAACCAATCGTTGTTGCAAACAAGGCCGTGGTTTTTTACGGCATCGAATTTATCGAAGCACACCGAGCTCTCATCAAACCCGTCATTGAAAAATTAGAAAAGCTTTCTGAGCAGGGAATTATTCAGCCCGCTTAATTTTTGGACGAATAAAAAAATTAATCTGGAATAGATTTTGGCGGACCTGAATGTCGGATATCTAAACCCTTCACCATAAAAATAACTTGTTCAGAAATATTAGTCGCGTGATCGGCCATTCTTTCTAAATATTTAGAAATCGACATCAGTTTGATGGCTCGCTCCACCGCGTTCGAATCATTTTTCATCATTTCAATCAGCTCGCGATGAATCAATGAAGTGAGTTCATCAATCTCATCGTCACTTTTTAAAACATCGCTCGCAAGATCAAGCGACTGATTGACGAAAGCATCGAGAGCTTTCGTGATCATTACCGAAGTGAGCTTCACCATTTTTGGAAGATCTTTGTAAGGCTTCAGCGGAGGAAACTTGGCGAGCTCAGTGATGCGCTCACAAATATTGACGAGACTATCGCCCATTCTTTCGAGATCGGTACAAATTTTCATCGAAGCAGTTACAAAGCGAAGATCGATCGCCGTCGGTTGACGAAGCGCTAAAATTTGAATCGCAAGCTCGTCTACTTTCTTTTCCATTTGATCGAGCTGTTTGTCGCGCTCAATAATTTTAAAAGCGGCAGCTGAATCATTGTCGAGCAAAGCTTGGTTGGTTTCTTGAAGCATCGACTCAATCATGCCGCCCATCAGCAGTAAAGTATCTTTGAGTCTTGTAAGATCATCTTCAAATTGTTGAGAAGTATGTTTCATGATCAACTTTCAATTTACAGAAGATTAGCCAAATTTACCAGTCAGGTAATTTTCAGTTTCTATCTTCTGAGGTCTGGTAAAAAATTCTTTAGTAGCTCCGTACTCAATTAAATTTCCATGCAAGAAGAACGCAGTTACATCCGAAACTCGCGCCGCTTGTTGCATATTATGAGTGACCATAATGATCGTAAATTTCTCTTTGAGCTCTTGAATCAAATCTTCGATTCGGCTCGTCGC
Source organism: Deltaproteobacteria bacterium (assembly GCA_017302715.1). GTDB lineage: Bacteria > Bdellovibrionota > UBA2394 > UBA2394 > UBA2394 > JAFLCD01. The sequence continues at coordinate 508,246 of JAFLCD010000001.1, read as the reverse complement.
GATAGGATCTAAAGCTGAACAAGGTTCATCCATCAAAAGAACCGAGGGCTTCATCGCAATAGCTCGTGCAATGCAAAGCCGCTGCTGCTGTCCGCCCGAAAGTCCAAGCGCCGAAGTATTTAGTCGATCTTTTACTTCTTCCCAAAGGGCGGCCTGTTTAAGTGAGTCCTCAACAAGTTGTGGCAAATCTTTTTTAGGAAATTTTGCGCGCTTAGGTCCCCAAGCAACATTTTCAAAAATGGTCTTAGGAAATGGATTAGGCTTTTGAAAAACCATTCCGATATGTCGACGAACCAAAACAGGATCTACTTTTCTTTCGTAAATATCCTGACCGTCGAGCAAAACTTTTCCTTCAATCGAAATATTTAAAATAAAATCATTCATTCGATTGAGCGAACGAAGGTAAGTGGATTTTCCACAACCCGAAGGCCCGATGAGAGCCGCTACTTTTCGCTGATAAAAAGAAAGGGAGACTTCTTTCACTGCCACTTTTTCACCGTATTTGACAGTCAAACGATCGGTGAGAATTCGCGGGGTCACCAAAAGTTCCTGTTCAATCATGGCTTCTCGAGAGGGCATCCTTATCCTTCCTTGCGTCTACTCATTCGGGTTCGTAAGAAAATAGCTAACGTATTCAGACTTAAAGTCACAATCAAGAGAACAATAATCGCTGAAGCTGCAATATGGTGAAACTCTTCCTGAGGTCGTCCAGCCCAATTAAAAATCTGAATCGCAAGTACCGTAAATCCATCCAATAAATTCTGAGGAGCGAATGTAACAAATGAAAGTGCTCCAATTAAAATTAGCGGTGAAGATTCACCAATGGCTCGAGAGAGAGACAAAATAATTCCCGTTAAAATTCCGGGCAAAGCCTCCGGAAGCACATGATACCAAATTACTTGCCGTCGAGAGGCCCCTACTCCATAAGCTCCAAAGCGAATCGAATCGGGAACGGCTTTCAACGCTTCAGATGTCGCGATAATAATCGTCGGCAAAATCAAAAGTCCCATCGTCATCGCTCCTGCTAAAACTGATCTGCCTAAACCCATTGTGCGAACAAAAACAGCGAGGCCGAGCATTCCGTAAACAACCGAAGGAACACCTGCGAGATTGGCAATATTGATTCGAATAAATTTCGTAAACCAATTCGGCTGAGCATATTCTTCTAAATAAATTCCCGTGAGAATTCCGGCCGGCACAGCAAGAATCGTTGTCATCGTCATCACCCAGAGGGTTCCTAAAATGGCGGGCTTGATTCCGGCCTCTTCAGGACGCCGAGATGGAATTCTAAATAAAAAATCCCAGCTCAAAGTATTCCAACCTTTCGAAAAAACATCCCAAAGCAAAAATCCCAAACACAAAAGAGAGATGAAAAGCGCAAGAATGCCTGCCGTCTTTACGCTCGCGGATTTTACTTTGTCCCACCAACTCATCATTAGCGATACTTCTCCTGAAATCTTTTAACGATCCACTGCGCTACAAGATTCGCACCGAGAGTCATCAAAAACAAAACCAGACCGACCGCAAAAATACTTTGATACTCAATCGTTCCAGCAGGCGTGTCCCCTAAACTCACTTGAACAATAAAGGCCGTCATCGTTTGAATACTTTGAAGCGGATTTAAAGTAAGTCGCGGCGTAGCTCCCGCAGCCAAAGTTACTGCCATGGTTTCACCAATCGCCCGAGAAAATCCTAAAATAACGGAAGCGACAAAGCCCGAAAGAGCCGCTGGAAAAACAACCGTTGTGGCGACTTGATATTTTCTTGCCCCAAGCCCGTAAGCCGCTTCACGCAAATATTTTGGAACAGCTTCAAAAGCATCCTGACTGATCGAAGAAATGGTTGGAATAATCATCATAGCTACAACGATCGCCGCACTGAGTGCATTAAAAGTATCGAGATCCGGAATAAATTTTTGTAATTGCGGTGTAATAAAAAATACGGCGAAGAATCCGTAAACGACAGTTGGAATTCCCGCCAAAACTTCGAGAACAGATTTCAAAATAATTCGTGGAGTTCCTTTCACGTACTCACTCAAAAAAAGTGCTGTGATCGCGCCAATAGGAACCGCAAAAATAGAAGCACCTAAACCAATCAGCAAAGTTCCCGAGATAAGAGGCCAGATTCCAAATTTTCTGGGTTCAATGAGTGGAGTCCACTCTGTTCCAGTAAAAAATTCCCAAAGAGAAACGTGACTAAAAAAAGCAAAAACTTCTTTGCATAAGACAGCGATGATTCCGATCGTTGTAACAACAGAAATGCTCGCGCAAAGCCATACAACCAAATGAGAAAATAATTCAGCTGGCGACCTCGAGGGAGATCGCCAGGATTTTTTCAAATGAATCATGCAGTCTTATTTTAATTTTTTCGTATTAGATTGGCTCAAAAGAGTTTTCAACGAAACATCTGAAATCGTTTTAGATTTATCATAAAGAGTTCCCGTCACTTTGTTTTCAAAACGTTGTGCCACTAATTTATACATATCGGCACCTAAAGAAACATATCCAACCTCGGGAGCAATTTTGCTAACGTTTTGAATATAATAATCAATAAAAGCTGCCACCTCAGGACGAGCTAAAGCTTTTTCAGAAACATAAATAAAAATAGGACGCGAAAGTGGAGCGTATTTTCCAGAAGCAATGGTTTGCGCATCTGGCAAAACAGCGCCTTTACCAGCATCGACTCCGACCAATCCCAATTTAGATTTGTTCGCGAAATAATAAGCATATCCAAAATAACCGAGTGAAAGTTTATTTCCTGCAATGGCAGAAACAATTACATCAGGATTACTGGCGGTGAAATCAGAGCGAATGGCTTTTTCTTTTCCGTTAATTACTTTTGTAAAATAATCAAAAGTTCCGTGCTCAGGTCCCGGACCATAGATTTTAATCTCTTTATCTTTAAGATTCGCATCGGCAGCAAAAGCTCCACCTAGTTCACCCCAAGTTTTTACTTTTGATCCGGGCTCCCAAAGTTTTTTGAGTTGAGCGGTCGTCATTGTTTTTGCGGTGGTATTATTTGGATTTACGACAATGGCGATTCCATCGTAAGCGATAGGAAGCTCAACGAATGAAGTTTTATTTTTTGCACAAAGTTCAAGCTCAACAGCTTCAATCGGTCGAGAAGCTCCTGTGATATCTGCCTCCCCTCTACAAAATTTTTGAAAGCCACCACCTGTTCCTGAAGAAGCAACTTTTACTCGAAGATTTTTTTGAGTTTTCTGAAAGTCTTCACCAACACCTTCGGAAATCGGAAATACCGTGGCCGATCCGTCGATATTAATTTGCCCGGTGAGCGATTGCGAGGGTGTAGTCTGCGCCGCATTCGCTGAAAATCCGATCAAACCAAAAGCTAATAAATAAGAAAAAACTCTCTTCATAAAAACCTCCAATAAATAGATTGATACCGAAGGCTCAAGCTCCACGAAACCTAAACTCTATTAAGGTTGTGTTAAGGAGTTTAACTCGGAAAGAACAGGCTAAAACGTGAGCCCCTGCCCTTTTCACTTGATGCTCGAACCAAGCCACCATGAGAAACCATGATGTGCTTAACGATGGCAAGACCAAGACCTGTTCCACCAGAGAGACGGTTACGAGATTTATCGGCTCTATAAAATCTTTCAAAGATGCGGGGAAGATCGCCTTGAGAAATTCCTGGTCCATTATCGATCACTTCAAAAAGCGAGTACGAATGGCCGGCCTCCGAAGTTTTTGTCGCCACCACTTCGATCAATGCTCCTTCAGGACAATAGCGGTGCGCATTTTCAATGAGATTCGAAAGAGCTTGATCGACCAATTTTCTATCGGCTGCAAGTTCTTCGACTTCAGAATTTATCACCAATCTTTGCTGGCGCTGACTGAGTCTGTGCACAAACTGATCGCGAATTTCATCGAGCAAGGGCTGCACAGAAAACTTTTCAACTTCGAGATGAATATTAGGCGATTCGATTTTTGATAGATCCAATATGTCGTTAATCAAAGAACTTAATCGCTCCGAATTTTCTTCTATCTTTGTTAAAAATTCTCGCGCTTTCTCGGGATCTTTTGAAATCATTCCCTTTAAAGTTTCGGTATAGCCTTTGATCGATGTCAGGGGAGTTTTAAGCTCATGAGACACATTGGCGACAAAATCACTTCCGCGTTTTCTCAATTCGTCATTTTCTTGAACTTGCTCACGCAGCTCAGAACGCAGATCTAACAGCTTCCATATCAAGCCGAGAATCACAGCGATCAAAACGATGAGAGTAAATGAAATCATTTTTAATTTTCGGGGGCTTCTTTAAAACGATACCCCACAGCTCGAATGCTCTCAATGAAAGCGCCATAGATGCCAATTTTTTTTCGCAGATTGGTGATATGCACATCAATTGTTCGATCGACGACAGAAATATTTTTTCCAAGAGCAAATTCAATAAGTTCATCGCGACTAAAAACATGTCCGATGCGACTCATCAGACATTGTAAAATTTTAAACTCCGTCATCGTTAATTTAATTTCTTTGCCGTCGACTTTGACTTCGTGGCGAGAAAAATCCATATGCAGATTTTGAAATCTAGATTCTTTAGGGGATTCGACCGAACGTTTTTCTTCGAGACGTCTAAAGATGGCGCGAATGCGAGCCACTACTTCTTTAGGAGAAAACGGTTTCGTAATATAATCGTCAGCCCCGAGCTCTAACCCAACGATGATATCTGTCTCAGTGCTCTTCGCCGTGATCATAATGATTGGAATTGTCTCAAGTTCAGAATCTTTTTTAAGACGCTTGCAAAATTCAAGTCCCGGCAAACTCGGAAGCATCAGATCGAGTAAAATAAGATCGACTTTAGTCTGTTTTAAAAATTTAAAAGCCTCTTCACCGTCTCCATGAAGATGAACTTGAAAACCTTCTTGCTCGAGATTGTATTTTAAAAGCTCGCGAATATCAGCTTCATCATCGACAATCAAAATAGAACGCGTTTGATTTTTCACCCAGATTTCATCTTACCTAGACAATTTTGCTTTTCAATTGATTCATGGAAGATCAAGATTATGTTCATGAAAAGAATCGCATTTTTATTTATTTTTGTTTTGTTAAGTTTTGTTTCACTTCAAGTGAAGGCCGGGGGTCTTGATTTAGACTTACTTTACGGCTCTCGCTACGTCTCGATGGGTGGAAATCACGTCACGATCGTCGATGATGCTTACGGACCTTTTTATAATCCTGCAACGATGGCGTATGTGAAGCGTCCAAGCTTAGCTTTCAACTCCAGCACATTGATGTTTGGATACGAAGCTCCTATCGGAGCCGACAACCAACAGAGAAAAACAGATATCAATTACGGTCCCCTCTTTTATATGGGAGCTGTTTACCCTTGGACGGATCGCATCTCTTTTGGATTCGCCGTTTATCCAACCGCACTTCAAGGTGGAAAATATAAGAACATTAACTACGGACCTAACTTTTTAGGAAAAGAATACGGCAATCAATTGGTTCGAATTGAAATTGCCCCCGCTGTTTCTGTAAAACTCCACGATCACTTTTCGTTGGGAGCAACTTATAAAGTGGCTTATACACGATACGATAAAACTATCGGAGTTTTTGCGGATGCGACTTACTCTGCTGTTCTCGACAGTTCTGTTTCCACCTGGGATGCTCAAGGACTTAAAGTGGGAGCCTTGGTCAATGATATCGGCGGGCTCTCTTTTGGAGTTACCTATCGCCCTCAACTCGATCTCGAACTTTCGGGAAATACAAATATTCTTTCTGCTGCAAGTCCTACAGGAGTCGATGCACGCACAACTCAAAAGATTTCTATTCCTGCTCAATTACAAGTTGGCGCATCCTATGAATGGATCAAAGATCGCTTCTTAAGCGTTGTAACTTATGAATACACAGAAAATTCAGTCATTAAAGAAGATGCTCCAGTTATCGACACTAATATTTTTACGGCAGAGCAAACTAAAGGACCGCTTAATTATAAAGATGGACATACGATTCACGTAGGAAGTGAATATACTTTTCAATTAGCAAATCAGAGAAAACTTAGAACAGGAGCGGGAGTTGTGTGGGACAAAACAGTTACCAGCAAAACCACTCCTAACCCAGCGCTGGCTCCTTCGGCTGACTACTACGGAGCTGCACTTGGTGGACAGTATGATATCGGCAAACATATTTTTGGGATGGCACTTAATTATGGTCAATACAGCCATGTCTCGACGGATATTGAAACTCCAGCGTTGGATCTTAAGGTTTTTAAAGGAAAGTACGCGCTTAGAGTCTTCTTTGCCGTGCTTGATTACCAATTTAAGTTTTAAGAGAAGGATTTCTTTTCTTTAGACAGACTTGATGGCATGTCCTCACAATGAAGGGCATGCCATTTTTTATTTTTAATTCTTTTATTTTAGTTGTTCTGATTTCAAGTTCAGCCGCATTCGCCTGGGGCGAACGAGGACATCACGCCATTTGTGAAGCCGCAAGCCGACTCGTCGAAGAAAAAGACTTTAAAGAATTTTTGGAGGCGAGAGGACATCAACTCGGACATCTCTGCAATATCCCCGATATTCATTGGAGGTCTTTAGAGGCCGCAAAACTTTCCGTAGGAAATCCTAGCCACTATTTAAATCCTGAAGTGGCAGAAACTACTCTCGAAAATCTTTCATCTGATTTCAAAGCGATTGCAAAAAAGTTAGGAATCAAGCCTAAGGATCTCAATGAAAAAATGGGCTCTGTTTGGTGGAGAGCAGATCAGTTTTATAAACTGGCTCTCAAAAATGCAGGCCAAGCTGTAGGCGAAGAGAAACCAAAAACGCGAGAAGATAAACAAGACGATGACTTCCCCTACAATGAAGCTATTTATCAAATGTTAGTAGCAATGGGCGTGATGGGGCATTTTGTAGGAGACGCGGCGCAACCCTATCATAATGTTCTGGATTACGATGGGTGGGCAAAAAAGCGCGGAGGCATTCATTCATACTATGAAACTCAAATTGTGGATGAGCTCGATCTAAATTTAGTCGAAAAAATTTATTCTAAAGCTCGTCTGAATAGAAAAGAAAAGCTTTCTAAAAAATCCGTGATTGAACGAATGCGCGACTTAAGTGTTTCAGCCAGAAATGATCTGAAAAAATTAGAAGATATAGATAAAATTTTAAAACCATCTCGAACTTCCATTAACAAATATGGAATGGAATTTAAAATCTATGCCAAACGCGAAGCTCCAGAAAAAGTGGCAAAAAAATTCGAACCACTTATTGTAGATCAAATGGCAAGAGCTTCACTTTTGTTAGCGGAATTTTGGGATCAAATTTATCGAGAGGCAGGCCGGCCAAAAATTAAATCCTATAGATCGTTTCGCTATCCGCTCGCTCCGGATTTTATCGCTCCCGATTATTTTTAGTTTTCCAAGGTACCATCGCCGAAAATAGAAACGGTGTGAAAAAGTTGAGCTGGAAAAGCAGCGGGTTGAAATGACGAGAACGGTCTCGTTCTCCAGTCTTCAAGATTGGCTTCAAAAGTTTCAATGAGGCGCGAACCCAAGCTTTGCCCAGACTTCCATCGGCTGAGTAAAATTTCGGCGTTCACGATATCGGGCCTTCCAAACGTAGGCATCGAAGTGATGCCTTGGCTTGCGATCACTCCAATTGGTGGCTCTGAAATACTAAAGACACTTGCTAAGAGCGAGGTCTCCGAACCGGCCGCGTATCCCCACGCCCCCGTCTCACATCCGCCAAAATTAACGAGCGCAGGAAGTTTTGAAAGCGACAGAATGGTTTGAGGAAAAATATTTCCCATAGCTTCTGCATTTCCATGCTCGGTTAAAGAGAGAATCGTCGTGGACGGATCCATCTGCTTAATCAAGCTCGCCATATCTGACTCAGGATAAATCAGCGCCTCGTTTTGAAAATTCGCGAAAAAATTCCAAAATTTTACGTCATCTGAAAGCGTTGAATAAAAACTATGATCTCCAGGATTCAACATAAAGCTCTCAGCTCCTCGAGATAAAACTAATCGCTGAGAATCATAAGGCTTATAATTTTTTCGTCTGTTTAAAAAATTTCTAAATTCTGATTTTAAATTTTCGGGCGTCACAGCCATCGATAGCCATCGACTCACCCAAAGTTTCTGTTGGTACGCCCCGTTTCCAAAGTTAGAAACAAATCTATCAAGATCGTAAGTAAACGAAGTTGGAGACGTCATTTTATAAATAAAATTTTCGGACTTATAAATATTTTCTGCAATTCCAGGAGAATGCTTTGAACGCGGCTTACTCCAGAAATGAGAATTAAATTCTCCGTAAGGTAAATCTGTTGTTCCGTAATCGTAAGAGACCCACTGAGTTCCTAAACCCGATCTTAAAAAAAACTCAAACGGCGGAATATCCGAACCTAAAAGAATAACTCCATTTATTCCTGAAACTTGATCTTTTAAAAAAGTACGAATCAAGGATGGATCTTTTTTTTGAATGAGATCTTGAGGAATGCAAAGTGTTCGAGATTCATTTCGCCCTTCACTGAGATACGTATGAATATAATCTTGCAAATCATTGTCGAGAAGCGCACACGTTTGCTCTGAAGCCACGAGCAATACACTTTCTTTTGAAACAAATTCGTGATTTGTAGGAATAGAAAATTTTCTAGATTCAAAAAGAGATAAATTCTCTATGCGAGATCTCATACTGTCGCAATCTTGAAAAATTTCAGTGCGATTGGATTGTTCCTCTTGGCCTACTATTTGTCCACCCGACGCACCTTTGATATCTAGCAGAAGCTCAGAATCCTTTTGATAGGCATAAACAGTTTGATTATTTTTGAGATGGCATGAAGTTTCTGAAATGAATTCATTTGTCGCATCGACATAGAACATATGTTCTTTGCAGATTGAACCCGCAGGAGGACGATCTAAAAAATCCTGAAAGCAGGTAAGCTGAACGAATCCAGAAAATGCGACAAACGATCCTCGCAAAGCACGATCAAACGCGCTCCCCATGCGAACCTCCCCCACCTTCTATTTTCAGGTGAGAGATCACAATCTCAAAGGAAATTAGATTCTGCTCCGCCCCAAGAAAATGATCTTTTCTCGCTGACATTTGCCTTGAAATTCTGTTCTTTAGGTATCTGAGAGGAAATTTATGACTAAGGAATTTTTTCAGTTTTTAAAAACTTACGGCGTCATCGGACTCGCAATTGCTGTTGTGATCGGAGGAAAACTCAACGATTTGATCTCGAGTCTTGTGAACGATTTATTGATGCCGCTCATTTTTCAACCGGCCCTGAAAGCTGCCAACGTCGATGATATTCGTAAACTTAGTTACGACGGAATTCTTTACGGAAAAGTCTTAGGAGCAGCAATCGATTTTCTTATCGTTGCATTCGTCGTTTTTATGTTTGCAAAATTTGTTTTGCGCGAAGAAAAAGTGGCGAAGAAATAATTATTTTTAAGTTCTCTCTACGAGATGCTTTTTACGATAAATTTCGTTTGCAGCATCTAAGAGAAGAACGACAATAAAAATAACAATCAGAACCGTACAGAATCGGTTCCATTGATAATATTCTTGGTATTGGTGAAGCAAAGTTCCTAGGCCTCCCGCTCCTACATATCCAATGATGGAAGCCGACCGAATATTATACTCCAGCATCCAAAGCGAATGGCTGACGATCACGGGTTTAACCGAAGCGAAAATACCATACTGAAATGCTTGAATATTGTGCGCGCCGGTTGCTCGCAGATGACGAGCAATATTTAAATCAACTGCATTCAATGCATCGATAAAAAATTTTCCCAAATAACCTAAGCTATAAAAACTTAACGCAATCACACCTGCTAAAGGATGTGGTCCCACAAGAGCCACAGCTAGAAGCGCCCAAATTAAACTAGGAATAGTGCGAATCGCATTTAAAGAGAATCGTATCAAATAGCGTAGCCATGCATTTCGATGAAGTCTCGATCCGCAGAAAGCAATGGGAATAGAGAAAATAATTGCCAGAAGGGTTGCTAAAATGGCGATGCGAAGAGTTTCTAAAAAACTCTCAAGCACAGTTCGCCATATAGAAAAATCAGGCGGAAAAAATCTTTTTAAAAAGCGCACTCCGTTTTCAAAATAATTTAATTCTCTATCTGGCAGATCAAAAGAAAGAAGGGACCACAAAACAGCAGACGCAATAACAAGAAATGAAAAATAAAAAGAAATGGATCTCTGAAAAATCAATCTGTCTTTCATAATTTATCTTTCACAATCACGAAATCAATCTCCATCCGCTTTGATCGATCACCAAAATTTGATCCGCATACATCTTAAGAAGTTGCTCATTGTGAAGAGCACAGATGACACTCGTACCTTCGACGGTTCTATCTTTTAAAAGCTGAAGAGATTTAGTTTGAAGTGTATCCGGCAGCATCGACACGGGTTCATCGGCAAGCAGAAGATCAGCGTTTTGAAAAAGCGCTCTTGCAATCGAAACTCTTTGACGTTCGCCGCCTGAAAGCAATCCTACTTTAGAATGCGGCGAAACTTGAAGATCGAGAGATTTTAAAATCTCAGAGATTTCATCTGTCTTTAAAGAGGAGAGCCCAAAAAGAGTTTGAAACCATCGACGTCTATGCAAACCACCCAGCAAAATATTTTCTTCGACCGAAAGATTTGCAGTTAACGAAGAGTGCTGATCGATCCAAGCGATAGAAGAAGATCGCTCTAACCTTCCCTCTGTCAGAATCGAAGTGCGAGCCATTATTTCAAGCAGGCTGGTCTTTCCAATTCCAGATGGGCCTTGGACTCCTAAAAAGTGGCCCTTCGGAATTTCAAGATTCAAATCTCGAAAGAGCCACCTCTCTCCGCGCTTCAATCCACCCGCTTGAATTTTTAATAAAGAAGCGGAGTGAATCACTTCAAAGTTTTGCCCCAGTAAGTTGCAAAGCTTCTTTAGTTCCCGCTAGGTGCTTCTCTTGCTTTATTTCGGCAAGAGTTGAATTAAAGAGTTTATCTCTGAGAGATATATTCTGATCGATATTCATTTTCTTCAATGCCGCTCGAAGACGATCCTGATTCTTTTTATCTAAAGTAGATCGAATCGCAATCACATGCGTTGGAATAGGACCTTGTCGATCCACAATCTTTAATTTCGCCTTCTGTTCTGGTGTTAAATATTTATCTTTATTGATCACATAATCGCTAACGGCAGCGGCCTCGGCTTGGCCTTGAAGAACTTGTTCAATTCCTGAAACGTATCCCGTGCCATACCAAACATTTCCTTTTCCAAAAAAGGTTTCGGGATTTTCTTTCTCTTTCAAAAATCCTTTCTTAATCAAGCTCGCATGGGGAATTAAATAACCTGACGTACTTGTTCGGCTCGCAAAGGCAATGGGTTTGCCGCGAAGATCTTTAATATTTTTGTAAGGTTTATCTTTTAGACTTACCCAATAACTTTCATAAAAAGTTTTTCCATCTATCTTTACTCCTAAGAGAGTTTGAGCCGACTTTTGATCAATCGCATTTAACATATCGAGAGAACTCAAAAATGCGAGATCAATGCTCCCATTGGCGAAACCTTCAAGAATAACGGCTGAACTCAACGGCACAATCACCTTCACAGGCGCTTGCAATTCTTTTGAAAGAAAAGCTTCTAAAGATTTTCTTTCTTCAATCATCGCGTCTGGATTTTTATCGGGCTTCAACGCAAAGACGATGGGCGTAATATTTTTATCTGCAAAAACTTTGGGGGTGAGTGCAAAAACCATGACAAACAAAAAAACAAAGTGGACTAATTTTTTAAACATTTTGAATACTCCTTATTGATAATCATTCTCAATACGTGATTACCTCTAAATGGATCAACCGAATTGTTCTTAAGTTGAAGTTAAGACTCTGAAGCCTTCGTCCAATCTGATTTTGTAAGGAACCATTTATCAAATAAGAAGGGCCCAAGCGGCAAGACGGCTGCCGCGTAGCTAAAAAATAATTTCTTTTTACTCCATTCGAGTTGAATGGCCGCCAGTGTTGCGATGGCAATATAAAGTAAAAACAGAACGCCGTGAGCCATGCCAATTATTCGAACCCACTCTGGAGATTCCCATATATATTTTAGCGGCATAGCGACGCCCAACAAGAGCAGAAAAGAAATTCCTTCGAAGTAACCGATCACAATAAATGCTTTTAGTATTTGAAGTTTTAGCATGGCGCTTCTTTTCGCGCTACGTACCAGCTACCAACTGCCGCGATAAATAAAATGGAAAAGATAACGATCAGCGAGACTGAGCTGGGAATTTTGAAAAAATCTATTAGAAGCATTTTAATTCCTATAAATCCCAAAACCGCAGCTAGTGCGGGCTTAAGATACCGAAGCTTCCCAACCCAATCTGCCAGGACAAAATAAAGAGCTCGCAGCCCTAAAACCGCTAAAATATTTGAACCAAAAGCCACAAACGCATCCTGAGTAATCGCAAAAACCGCAGGAATAGAATCCACTGCAAAAATCAGGTCCGTCATTTCAATCATTACGAGTGCTAAAAATAAGGGAGTAGCTTTTCGAATTCCATTTTCCATCACAAAAAAGCGATTCTCACTGCAAACCGAAGTCGTAGGAATAATGCGCTTCAAAAATCGAAAAGACCAACTCTCTGTTACATCTGTCTTTTCTTTCGTATCTCGTAAAAACTTAATCGCCGTAACAACCAAAATGGCGCCAAAAATATAGAGAATCCAATGAAACCACTGCAAGAGCTGCGCTCCCAAAATAATAAAGAAAGCTCGAAGCACAATCGCTCCAAGCACTCCATAAAATAAAATTCGATGCTGAAACGCGCCCGGAATTTTAAACGCGCTAAAAATCAAAAGAATGATAAATAAATTATCGACACTTAAACTCTTCTCAACGAGATATCCGGTAAAAAACTCAAGCCCGAGTTCTTTTCCGTATGTAAATCCAAACCAAAGATTAAAAAGCAAAGCGATGGCGATCCAAATTCCACTTTCGATAAGCGCTATTTTACGAGGGTTTTTATGTGAGCTTTTTCCAAAAAGACTTAAATCAATAATCAAAAGAATTAAAATACCGACGGAAAAAGCTGCCCACAGCCAAGTGGGAGCGACGGAAATATCAGATGTAAGTTGTGTCATCCTTTCAATCTATTCATCTAAAAATCTTTTCGACTAGTCAAAAAGTTCAGAAAGAAAAGATCTTTTTCTGCCGCGACCCCGGTCATCATCATCGTCGTCGTGATAACTTGAACGCTTTTCTTGACCATATTGAGGGGAGTACTGAGGAGAAGCGGCTCGCTCGATGAGTTTTTCAAGCTCACCTCTATCGAGCCACACTCCTCGGCACTTGGGGCAATAATCAATTTCAATTTCTTGTCGCATCGACATTTCTAAAGTCGTTTCTACACAAAGGGGGCATCTCATTTTTATTTTCTCCGTAACTACGCAAATACTCTTAAGCGCTTGATTCGTTCTTCAAGCGGAGGATGCGTTGAAAAAAGTTTCATAATTCCACCAGGTCTACTTGAAATTTTTAAAGCTTGAACGGCAGGCTGCGCGGCCGGATCAACATCTTCGAATGTTCGCTTGAGAGATTCTAAGGCTAAAATCATATTCTCTCTTCCCGCCAATTGCGCGCCTCCTTGGTCTGCTCTAAATTCTCGGTAGCGTGAAAACCACGCGACCACCATCGAACCTAAAATCATGAAAACTATTTCAAGAACCATTTGAACTGCGTAATACGCAAAAGGTGTTCCCTGACTTGCCTCTTCGTCATCTTTGCGTCCAGACATCGTCAGCGCAAACGCAATCACTCGAGCAAGAAACATGACAAACGCATTCACGACCCCCTGAATAAGAGTCATCGTCACCATATCGCCGTTAGCAATGTGCGCGACTTCGTGTCCTAAAACACCTCTGACTTCATCGACTTTCATTCGCTGAAGTAGACCGCTTGAAACGGCGACAAGAGATCTCGACTTCGTAGGTCCAGTTGCAAAGGCATTCACTTCTGCGGATTCATAAACTCCCACCTGAGGCATCACGGGCAAATTTGCGGCTCTTGCTAAATCATGAACCGTCTCGAGCAATTCTCGCGCTTGGAAATCTGTGGTATCGGGCGGGATTATTTTTACGCCCATCATCCATTTCGCCATCACACGTGACATAGCGAGAGAAATAAAAGCGCCGCCCATACCCCACAGCAAACAAAAGACAATCAAAGAACCATAATTAAGTCCGTAGGCCGTGATATGCGGCTGCACTCCAAAAAGATTAAGAAGGAGTGAAATCGTCAAAACGACGAGAGCATTAACTGTTAAAAATAGACCGATACGTTTTAACCACATCATATAAATGTAGCCTCCAATGCGCTCACTATATCCTTAACGAATACTTCTAAAAATATGATAAATACGATCAAATACTTTCTTAAAAACGAAGCTTAAGGTAGGCAAGAATATGGACCGCGCAGCACATTGGCTTAATTATCATCATCTTTATTATTTTCGAACCATAGCGCTGGAGGGTGGCATCGCCAAAGCGGCTAAAAAATTGCGATTGGGCGAGCCCACGCTCAGCACTCAATTAAAGCAACTCGAAGAGATGATTGGAAAACCACTTTTCGAAAGACGCAATCGAATGATGGTTCTTACAGAAGCGGGTCGATCAGCCCTCGACTACGCCAATGAAATTTTTCGCCTCGGCGATGAGATGATCGAAGTGCTTCAAGATAGAAGCGTCGATAATAAAATTCACATACAAATTGGAGCGCTTGATTCCGTTCCAAAAAGAATCATTCAATCACTGGTGGTCGAAGCTTACAAACTCGCGCCCTCTTGCACGGTTTCTATTTTGGAAGGCAAAGGAGATGAACTTTTTCGTGAGCTCTATGCTTACAAAATCGATTTGATTCTTTCTAATTATCCACCTCCCGCCCTCGAGCAGAGACAGGTCTTCTCAAAATCGGTGGCGAAACTTCCCGTCTCTATTTTTGGAGCTGCCAAATTCAAGTCTCAAATAAAATCTTTTCCGCAATCGCTCAACGGAAAACCGTTTGTACTGCCAACAGCGCACAGCAAATTAAGACACGATCTCAACCATTATTTTAAATTGAAAAATATTTACATTAATCCGGTCGCCGAAACTCAGGATTCGAGTTTACAAAAATTGCTCGCAGCTCAAGGAATTGGGCTCGCTCCTTTTTCTGAAGTAGGCGCTAACCGCAAAGAAGTTGATCTTTTAAAATTTGGCCGCCTTGAAGGAGTCTACGAAGAAGTTTGGCTCGTCTCCGCTCAGCGAAAACTCGAAAATCCTTTAGCCGCAAAACTGATGAATAGTTTTTCGTTGAATTAGGCGACCTGTCCTGGGGCAAAAAAGACGAAGTAAAGAATCGGAGCGAGAGGATTCGAACCTCCGACTCCCAGTTCCCAAAACTGGTGCTCTAGCCAGGCTGAGCTACGCTCCGAGACAATTCAAAAAACATATACCAGCTTGGCGAGAGCACAAAGTTCTCTCTTATATTTATTTGATGAGCTGACCTGGCACCTTTTTAACCCGACCCTAAAATATAGCGCCGACACTTAAATAGTAGCCGTAGGCGCGGTCTTCGATTCCCCAGGCCATATCGTAGCCAAAAAGTGGGACCGCCACACCTTTGAGATAAATTCTAAAACCGCCTCCAAGGCCGTTATGCCACTTCTGTCGACTAAAGCCGTCGCCATTTCCCTCGTTGTCCTTTTTAAAATAAATAATCGTGGAGTCCCAAAAGAGATTAGTTCTTAAAATAAATCTGCTGAAGTCATAAATGGGTAACATGAATTCTTGGCCCCAAGCATATTTAGTATCGCCTCTAAATTGACGACTTAAAAATCCACGCAGATTGGTACCCCCAGCCATCAGCTCTATATAATAAGGAAGATTCTTACCCAGCTGAATGGAGCCGCGAGTGGTCGAGTTTGCCTGTTCATTCCAGAAATTAATGCCGTGAGTGATATAGATGAGCTGCTTGTTGTAATCGAAATCACTAAAATATCTTTCATCTGAAAATTGGCTAGAGAGCTTGATCTCTGTTCCATCCGATAAACCGTTGTGCGTACGAGTATTTTTAAATTCGATCTCGGCTACCATTGCGATGTCTTTTCCCTTTTTGAAAACAGGCTCGCGCATATCTTGAGCGGGTTCAGAAAATCTCAACCTCTGTTGAACGTGTCGAAAATAAACTCCCAAAGAAGCCACCACATTATCATGGAGCCGATAGCCTGGAAGAAAAGTTCCGCCGTATTCCGTCACGCGCACTCTTCTCACCACTTTGCGGTCCGTGAATTCCGCCATATCGTCTGTGCGAAGAATTCCATCGACCGAGAGAGTGATATGAGTTCCAAACATTCCGTTGTCTCGGTATCCGCCAGCCAAACGTTTTGCGCTACTGCTGTAATCGCTAAAGATCGCGAGCTTTTTCATAAGACCAAATAAATTGGTCTCCCCTGCCACCAATCCAAAAGCCAAATCTGTCTGCGAAAATGAAAAGGCAGGGACAATAAACCAAGTAATTTTTTCTTTCACATAAAAAACGAGAATGCGATGACCCATATCGGAGCCAGGTTTATTCTCAACATTCACGCTTTCAAAAACGCCTGACGAAGAAACATTAGCCTTCGCATTTTCGATCAGAGCATTCGTAAGTTCCTGTCCGATTTCTAAATCGGTCATTTTTTCGATTAAAAAGGAATCTGTTTTCGTGTTCCCGACGATTTCTATTTTTTCTAAAATATCAGCTCCGGCAAAAGCTGAAGAAAAAGATAGGATTAAAAGTCCTAAAAAAACCTCTGAAAAAAATTTATAATTAAAACTCATAAACAAGTTATTTTTCCTCAACAACGCGAATTTGTTGAACTCTTAACTGATAATGCAATGTGTTATTTATTTTTTTCATAAACTTATCGCAGACTTTCAACACGTCACGTAAGATTTTTTTAGGGGGGCCACTACATCTTGTATTCTAAAAAAAATGATCTACTGACTTATGGTGTTTTAGTAATCATCTCCGTTCTTCTTCCGCTATATGCGGGTAATGCGAGGACGATTTCAGTGATGCAATACAATGTCGAGAATCTTTTCGACACAGTGCATGACGAAGGTAAGCGGGACGAGGAATTCACTCCAGATGGACGAGCTGGTTGGACTCCGCAAAGGCTCAAAGAAAAAATGTCTAATCTTAGCACCATCGTAAAAGGTATTAAAAATCCTGACGGTCAGATTTGTCCTGATGTTCTCGCTCTCAGCGAAATTGAAAATGCCAATGTACTTAAGTTGTTCAAAAATGGACCTCTTAAAGAATGTAAATATACTCAAGCCGTCGTCGATCCTAAAGATCCAGATCCACGAGGAATCCGAACCGCACTTTTAACGCGGCTTAAATTGGCTGCAAAACCGTTTCACCACGAAACTTATTTTGGAGGAAGATTCATTCTTGAAATTCCTCTCGAAATAAACGGCCATCCGCTGATTGTTTTTACAAATCATTGGAAAAGCCGTCTCTCTCGTTTGCCAGAAAAAGATGATGGAAGCGACAAACGAAAGTTAGCTGCACAAATTTTACGACGAAGAGTTTTGCAAATTGTTACAGAAAATCCAGAGGCCGATATCATCGCCCTTGGAGATTTAAATGATGAACCCGAAGATGAGTCTTTAAAGACTTTAGGAATTACAGCGAATCCACAAGATTTAATCGATGGGGAAAAAGGGAAACTCTTTTGGGAAAGCAGCTATGACTTACTTAATCATCCAGCATTCCTCGAGATTGCAGATGAAAATAAATCCGAGGCGTTTAAAAGAGCTCGCTTCACTTATTACTATGATAGAGAAAAAAAATATCTTCAGTTCGATCACATTTTACTTTCAAAAGGATTATTTGATGATGAAGGTTTTAGATATCGCCCCAATAGCTTTCAGATCGTGAAGATGAAAAATTTTGTCAATCTTCGCACAGGCGCTCCACTTCCTTACAAACCAAGTACAGATGAGACTGAAGCCACCGGCGCAGCCGATCACTTTCCTGTTTTGGTCCGCCTAGATATCGATGATGAATAAGAATTAAAAAAGAAAAGGGGTCGGTTTTCGCCGACCCCTAAAATACAAATAAAATACAAAAATTACGATAGGTGTTTAGAAACGAGTTTAGTCATTTCGAACATCGAGACTCGTCCTTTACCGCCAAAAACTGCTTTCAATTTATCATCAGCAATGATCATTCGTTTTTCTTGCTGATCTTGTAAATTATTTCGTTTGATATAAGCCCAAAGTTTTTTTGTAACTTCAGTGCGAGGCAGTGGAGTTCCACCAACGATTGTCGACAAAGTTGTCGATGGAGTCATTGGCTTCATGAAGCCTGCATTTGGTTTGCGAGCCTTCATTGTGCGTCCCGCTGGTTTTTTAGTTTTCTTAGCGGTTGTCTTTTTTGCTTTTGTTGTCGTTTTCTTTTTTGCTTTTTTCTTTGCTGCCATAAATTGCCCCTTCGTTAGTTTTAAAATATACCAGTTAACTAAGCATCGAGTTTGCACGAATTCGCCCGAGTCTTCAAAGAATTTTTTCAATCATTCCTTCATCGATCAAGCTCGCGCTCACATTTTCTCCTGTAGAAGGATGCGTGAAAGATAAAAAGACAGAGCGAAGATGAATAGAATCTTCTGTGCTTTCGTCATCTGAATTTTTCTTTCCGTAGCGAAAATCTCCCAAGATGGGGTGACCGATTTTTGCGAGCTGAACCCGAATTTGATGACTACGGCCTGTCTTGAGGCTGATCAACAATCTCGTCGATGAAGAATCTCGATCGATGACTTGATATGTCAGCTCTGCTCTCTTGGCTTCAGGTGTTGGTTTTGTGAAGACGGTTACATAATTCGTTTTCTGATTCTTCTTTAAATAATGCACTAAAGTGTCTTGATCTTTTGAAACTTTGCCTCGAACAACTGCCTCATAAACTTTTTTGATCTCGCGATTTTTAAAAATCAGACTTAAAGCTTCGGCTATTTTAGAGCTCCTCGCATAGATCATGAGCCCCAAAACCTCTCGGTCGAGGCGATGAACAGGAAATATTTTTATTCCTAATTGACGACTTACAAATTCGTCGAGGCCCTCACCCTGCCCGCGATCGGCGCGCTGAGACAAGAAAGGTTGTTGCTTTTCAATGATGAGCAAGCTCTCGTCTTCGAAGACAATCCTAAAGATTTGTGTTTTCATAAGAGGGATGGCTTTTCACGGTCGATATCTATCTTTTCTCACACTATTTTTGCTTCATGTTAGCACTACCTCGGCGGATTCTTCGAAACCAGAAAAAAAATTCGCAGATATTCAGATTGCGGTCACTGCCGATGAAAGCTTTCTCCCCCCCTCTGCATTTCCTGTAAAAATGGATCCCGAGGTTTGCGGAACAACACGGGCGCCTCAAAGTTTAATCTTGAACTCTGAGCGCGGGATAAAAAATGTGGTCGTATGGATCACGGGCGATATTCAAGATATTTGGAAGGCAGAAGAGAACGCGGATCGAACGGAGATTATTACCGAAGAAGGTTGCGAATTTTCTCCTCGCATGACGATTATTCCTCAGGGTGGTTCGGTCACTTTTTTAAATCGAGATAAAATTTTAAATGGCATTCGAGCCAAAGGAACTCAAAACCCCCCCTCTTACCGAGCTCACCCCCCAAACTTACGCCAGATTCAAATTAAGTTTGAAAAGCCTGAAATTGTTCCTATCGTTTGCGATTTTCATCCCTGGATGAAAAGTTTCGTCATCGTCGCACCTCACCATTTTTACGGAATCACGAATAAAGATGGAGTCGCCCAACTAAAAAAAGTGCCTGAAGGAAATTTCAAAGTTCATCTTTGGCATGAAACTTTAGGTTACAAAGAAATTGAGCAACCCCTTCAATCTGCAGGAAAATCTTTAAGAATAAATTGGAAGTGGACTAAGCCTGAAGTCGAATAGTTAACAGTAGCGACGAGGAGTCTCATCTTTTTTTTCAAGAAGAGGAGACGCATTCACTGACGAAGTTTTTTGAGCCGTGCCAAGTGTCACTCGACCCGTACAAAGAACTTTGCGACATTTAAATACAACGCCTTCTAGGTCATCGCTTTTAGATTGAGACTCAAAACCTTCTCCGCATTTATTGCAATGACCTAAGAAAAATTGTATTTGCCCAGAGCTCTTCTTCATCATTTTATTCTAAGATGTTTTTTTAAAATTGAGCAGTCTGCGGAGCCCCAGTTCTTAAGCGGTTTAGCGAGCACTGGTCTTCTACTTGTGCTTCGTGTTTATCCGGTCTTTAATAGTAGTAGATGCCAAAAATTGTTCTTCAACCTCAGAACCTTGTTTTAGAAGCGCCTAAGCGATGCAATTTACTCGCTTTCCTTCAAAGCCAAGGCATTGCCGTTGGAAGTGCGTGCGGCGGAAAAGGTCTTTGTGCGAGCTGCAAAGTCAGTGTGTTAAATGGCGAGAAAAATTTGTCTCGTCCAAACGATCGTGAAATAGAATTGAATTCCAGAAATAATTTGCAACTAAAAGAACGCATCGCGTGTCAATGCAAAGTGCTGGGTGATATCGAAATTACAACCTCTTATTGGTAAGTCGCCGCAAGTTCGGTAATCTTAACTCCATGAAGAAATTGAAGAAAAATTCTGCAGAGAATTTGCAACCTCGATCTGCCTCTGAATCCAATGTCGAAATGAATGATATCGTTTTGCCTTCTCATGCCAATGCGCTCGGAACAATTTTCGGAGGAGTGCTGATGAGCTGGATCGATATCGCAGCAGCCATCTGCGCTCAGCGGCATTCACGACGAATAGCGGTGACAGCCAGTGTTGATGCGCTGAATTTTTTAGCACCGATCATGATAGGCGATATGGTCACTTTGCTTGCTCGCGTCGTGCACACCGGAAAGACTTCGATGACTATCGCCGTCAACGTCACAACGCAAAATCCTCTAACGGGCGTAAAAAAAGAATGTGTGACGGCCTACTTAAGCTTTGTCGCTCTTGATAGTGCCAAAAAACCTACGGAAGTTCCTCCGCTAATTTTAAAAACGAAATTAGAAAAAGCAAATTACGCATGGGCCGCTCGGCGTCGTGAAACACTTTTAAAACAAATGAAGCAGCAGAAGCGCTCTAAACCCTCGTAAGCATGATAAAATAGGTAGTGGTTCTCTATGCTTGTCGCTTGCTCTAAATGTTCAAGTAAGTATCAACTGTCGGACGATAAAATTAAGTCGACAGGAACGAAAGTGCGTTGTCCGCGCTGTCAGAATACTTTTCGCGTTTATCCGCCACCACCTGCAGAAGAAGAACATTCTGAAGAAGAAGATCACACTGAATTTTTTAAACGAAGTGAAAAATCAGTAAGACCAACTCAAGCTCCTAAGCCTAAAGTTAAAGAAACCAACAACGATGCCATTTTTTCTAAATATAATCGCGAAAATCCTGAGCCCCTGGTTCAAAAATCTAAGCTTGCATTAGAAGAACCATTCAAAGCTCCGCCTGCACCCACTCCACCCATTGATGAAGAGGCAACAGCACGTGCAAAACCAGCGACGCTAGGTTCGATTTCTCGACGAAAAGTTGAAGAGAAATCTATTTCTGAAGAAGAAAGTTTTTTATCTGATTCTGCGGACTCTGCAAGCGACGAAGTGAGCCAGGATGCTTTTGGTTTTGGAACAAAACAAGCAGAGGTTTCTGCTCAAGATTCTTTAGATGAAGAAGCCACATCTCACGAATCTCAAAAAATAAAAGAAGAAGAAAAGCCATTGCCGTTTGGAGACGCTACTTTTTTTGCGCTTCAGCATATGGCTAAGCCCAACAATCGTTCCAAAAAAATGGCGATTGGAGCTGTGGTTGTTATTTTACTTACTGCCGCTTATTTCACTTTCACGAATGTTCCTCAGCGACAAAATTTTTCTAAAGAAAATATAGGCACTCCAGCGAATGCAAATCGTGTTGTGATTTTGCGGCCAGCTAATTGGTATCGAGCAGATCCAAACGTCTACCAAGATTTTCTTACTCAAATGGCTTCGAAACCTTCTGCCGAACAAAAGAAGCCAGAAAATCGAGCGGCGATTGCTGAAGCTTTAATATTGAATGGAATTTTAAACGGAGCGGATGATCAAATCGCAAGTGGACTCGGATTTTCTTCAGGATTGATCGCTTCACTTCCCAATGATGTTTACGGATTTTACGGACTTTCAACTTACGCCCTTTGGAATGATGACTATCAAACCGTTTCAGATTTAGCGGCAAGATGGCCCGTTGGAAATCGCGCAGATCAAGAATATCAATTGGCTAAACTCGTAGCCGATTCGCGAATTCAAGATGCTAAAAAAACCATGGAGACCGCAAAAAAACTTCTGACCGAAACTCAAGACTATCATTTGGCCATGATGGCGACTCTCAATCTTTATTTAGAATCTCCTGAAGAAGCTCAACGCATTTTAGGGGAGCGCTATAGCCAAGAACTTTTGAAAGCTTATCAGAAACATCGCGCATCCATGCAAAATACAAATCGCATGCCTAATCTCTATAAAGTCATTGATAAAAAATTGGCGAGAAAAGGTTTAACTGCCGATGGCGAGAAAAAGGAAGCTGCTAAACCTCCCTCACCTACTGCAACGATCGTCAACAAACCTGCCGCAGCAGCACCCGCTCATGTTGCAGAAACGACAAAAGCACTCAATGAAAAAGCGGCGAAAAAATTAAAAGAGAAAAAAGATTCAAAGCATCTTCCAAAGGCTTCTCAACAACTAATCGCTCAAAATAAAATGATTAATCGCGAAAGAAGCGATGCTGAAAAAGTTTACGATCAGGCACTTTCACTTCAGCAACAGAATCGAGATGATGAAGCGATGGTTCTCTACCAAAAATCTTTGCGCTTAAATCCAGACTTAGCGGATTCTTACCGACAGTTAGGTCGAATTTATATGTCGAAGCAGGACAAAGAAAGAGCGTTGCGATCGCTAAAGATTTATCTACAACTCAAACCTCAGAGCGAAGACAAACAGCTGGTCGAAGGCTGGATTTCTTCGTTACAGTAGTACTTGAATGTCCATACAAGCCATCCGAGCTTTAACGAATCCTCGAATGCTCGTTATCTTTTTAATGGGATTTTCATCCGGAATCCCACTCGCTCTTACGGGCACGACTCTTCAAGCGTGGATGGCCACTGAAAAAATTGATCTGGGGATTATTGGATTATTTTCGTACGTAGGACTTCCTTATACTCTCAAATTTTTATGGTCCCCTTTGATGGATCGATATGTTCCACCTTTTCTTGGACGAAGGCGCGGATGGATTTTGGTTACTCAAGTCGCTTTGATTTTCGCCATCATAGCGATGGGATTTTCAAATCCTACAACTCATTTAGCAATGATTGCCATTCTTGCTTTGCTCGTTTCTTTTTTTAGCGCCAGCCAAGATGTCGTCGTCGATGCTTATCGAACAGAAATTTTAAAAACAGAAGAATTTGGAATGGGCGCTGGAGTTGCCACTCTGGGTTATCGCCTCGCCATGCTCACCTCCGGAGCGATCGCGCTGATGATGGCCGATCTTCTTCCTTGGTCGACGGTTTATTTAGTCATGGCGGGATCATTGCTTGTGGGCGTTATCTGCAACTTTTTTGCCGAAGAGCCTGAGACCCAAGGTAAACCTAAAAATCTTCAAGAAGCTTTTTGGCTACCACTGGCTGATTTCTTTGGACGCAAACGAGCTTGGGAAATTTTAACTTTTATTACGATTTATAAATTAGATGTTGTCGTTTTGTATGCGCTGATGACTCCATTCTTACTGGAGATTGGATTTACAAAAACAGATATTGGAGCCGTTTTTAAAATTTTCGGACTCGTTGCCACTTTGGTTGGAACTTTAGTTGGTGGAATCTGGATGGTTAAAATGGGAATTGAAAAAGCTCTTTGGGTTTTTGGAATTTCTCAAAGTCTCGCAGGAATTTCTTTTTTAATTCTTTCGTATGTCGGACATAACTATCCTATGTTTGTCACCGCAATCACGGTTGAAAACTTTTGTAGTGGGATGGGCAATGCAGCGTATGCGGCCTTTATCATGAGTCTCTGTAATAAGAAGTTTACCGCTACTCAGTTCGCTCTTCTGACAAGCATTATGGCGCTTACCCGAGTCGTTTTCAGCTCTCCGATGGGCTACATCGCCAAAGCTATTGGCTGGGAAAATTATTTTATTCTTTCAATCGTCATTGCCATTCCAAGTCTTATTTTATTGAGACGTTATAAGCTCTGGTTTCCTGAAGGCGAAGCCAAGTGAAAAACTTTAAAGATATTTCTAAATTTTTTATTGTCGGCGTAAAAGATTTCAAATTCACGCCTGAGCTTGAAAGTTTTTTAAAAGAATTTCCTGTAGCGGGTTTAGCTTTATTCAACTCACCTCACGACGCCGCCGATAATATTTGGAAGGATCCTGAATCTGCTGGCGAAATTTTTCATGAATTTTTAACAAAAGTTAAATCTCGCGTGCAATTTATTGCCGTCGATCAAGAAGGCGGACGAGTAAGACGGCTTCGAAAACCTTTTATCGATTTGCCTTCTGCACAAAAAATTACCCAGACTTTTACTTCGTCTGCAAAAGATTTAGTGGTTCTTGAAGAGTTCTATTCGCTGGTAGCAAATCAGATGACGATCTCGGGAGTGAATCTTAATTTCGCACCCGTCTGCGATTTGCATATAGATTCGACCAATAAAGCTGTCGTAGGAGATCGCAGCTTCGGAAGTTCTGAGACAGCTGCGCTTCCTTATATTCAAAGTTTTTGCAGAGCTTTTCGCTCACAAAAAGTAGCGACAACTCTTAAACATTTTCCGGGTCACGGGCCCACTTCATTTGATTCGCATGAAAAAATCGCAACCTACTTTAAGACGAAGCAAGAAGTTGAGAGAGACGATAAACCCATCTTTTTGAAACTACAAAGCGAAGCTGACGCTATCATGACGATTCATGCCTCTTTTAAAGAAGATCCAGAAGGGATTTTATCTTTGGATAAAGATTTTTTAAGCAAATCAAAAAAAGAGTTTTCAAAAAATCTCGCATGGATTTCAGACGATCTTCTTAGCATGAAAGCCGTAAGCGAACGCAAACCTTGGTTAACGGCTTATGATTGCGAATATGACTTTATTTTAATCTGCGACACTCTTGAAAAATCTGTTCAATGTCTCGAAGAAACAATTCGGCACTCTGAAAACAAAGTGAAAAATTTTTCAGACGAAGAAAATTTAGAGAAACGACTGAAAAGGTCAGCGGGTTTTTTCAATTCTTCAACTGAGTTGGCAAAATTTGCGTCTTGGAAAAAACAAATTCTAGAAACATCTGAGAAAGCTCATGAAATCCTCGAAAAAAGACAAATCTCTTAAGATCGCTGTTCCCTTTGATTACGATTTAAAATTCGGATTTTTTTTGAAGCCCGATATGGTGAACGCTCTTCACTCTCGAAACGTTCAAATACTTCCTCTGCTTTACGATGAAGAAATTTTAAATGATCGCTTGGCTGAAGCTGATGGACTTCTTATTCCCGGCGGTATTGGAGACCTCGAGCCCAAACTTTATGGACAAGAAAAAAAGTACGACTGCGTAAAAATTCTTGCAGAGCGATGCGAGTTTGAATACGCCGTTCTTGAAAAATTTTTAAAAACTAAAAAGCCTATTCTTACGATTTGTTGGGGTCTTCAAATGCTCAACGTTTTTTTAGGCGGAAGTTTGCATCAAGATATTCCTCAAGATAAGCCCTCTGAGATTTTGCATGATCAAAAAGAAGCGGGAAACATTCCGACTCATTGGATTAAATTTATAGATGAGCATTCCACTTTTATTTCTAAAGATGCTCCAAGAAAACTCAAAGTGAACTCCACTCATCATCAGGCGATCGATAGGTTGTCTGAAAAATTAGTGGCAGAAGCTTATGCGGACGATGGAATTATTGAAGCGGTAAGAATGAAGGACCATCCTTTTGCCTGGGGAGTGCAATGGCATCCCGAAAGACTTAAAGATGATCCAATTATTCCTAAATTTTTAGAAGCCTGTCGGCGCTAACATTCATAAATGCAGCGTTTTGATTTTCGAGTTGAGAAACTTTTTCTCTCAATTTAGATACTTCCGATTGAAGATCTTTCTTTTGCTTTTTTAAAAGCATCACAGCGCTAACGAGAAAATTCGATCCACCGATAGGACTATCTTCTCCTTCTACTTTAGAATCTAATTCAGTTTGTCTGAGATTCATGAGCACGCCTTTCTGCCGTTTTTCTTTGGCACTGAGTTAAGGTGCAAGACGTCGGCCATAGAAACTCAGTCCAGATGGCGTGAGCTACGCATCATTATTTTGCGCTGACAAAAAGCTGACGAAAAAGCGTTGGAAAGTTAACAGACTTTCTGCGTTAAAACTTAGAAGTAAGTTTATCGGAGAGTGGTAGAGCAAAAAATTTCTGAAATTTTTCTTGGACTCCCACGGTGCTTCCAGACTGTAAAATTTGCTTACAGAAATTTTTAGCAATAAGGTGAGCTTCGGCATATCGAGCAAGCTCAGAATCTTTCACCCAGGATCCAATTTGGACTTCTTTAAATAAAAGATCATAAACTTTCTCACGCAACTCGAATTCGTTTCGCTGCTCTAACCAGCCCAGCGCCAAACCAAACTTATCAACTTCTGCCTGTACTTCTAATTCAAGTGCCGAAACAGACTCATCCTGAGTCGCTTTAATGCAATAGGTATTAAAATGACTGAGCTCCTCGATCACGATACTAAGCTCAGGAAAAACTTCTAAATTAAAATCGGTTGGCAATTTAGTTTCAGAGAATTTCTGAAGAATCTCTTTCTGCAAACAAATAGCTACGTCTGCCTCGCGATCAATTTCACTAATCAAAAGAGCATTTCGCTTTTCAGAGGCAATAATAAAATCCTCAGCGGCATGAGGATTTGAGATGCCATTGAGAGTTTCAAGACCTGATTGAATCTGAGTGACGAAATCTAAATTTTTTTTCAAAGGATTCTATCCTTCTTTGGAGATTTAAAAGGAATAACGCCTTGCTTTTTAAGCTTTTCAAAGATGCGATCTGATCCCGTCTGAGAATAAAATTCGAGCAATTTAGAAATCGAATAATCTTTAGACTGAGTTTGCTCAGAAACTTCATTTAAAATTTCGCTGAGTTTAATAAATCTTTCGCTGAGTTCGTTATAAATACTTTCTTCTTCTGAAAGAGAACCCAAGTGATAATACGCGATGCCACCCATTTTTTGGTAATAGGCGAGATCCACAGATCGCCTCGAAAGGGATTCCGGAAAATATCCACTCACCATCAAAGAGGTGTCGCCCATTTGTCTTAGCAATGTGATTCGTCGATAGAGATCTGCGTCTAGTGCTTCACTCAACATATCGGCGAGAACTGGAATGCGAACATCTTTTTGATTAAAGAGCTGAGCGGTTTCTTGAAAGTAAACGAGAAGCTTCGTTAAATAATCCAGAGCATGAGGAGAAATATTTGCCCTCTGATTTTCAGCAGCGGCAATAAGAAGAGATCCAAAAAAGTGCTGAAGATTACCTTCGACAATAGATGTGTCACGAGGACCTTGGTCCAAACACCCTCCCTTACCCGCCAGCAGAGCTTGCAGGGCCATCTTTAGTATATCACAGGAAGGCGAAATTCATGCCCCATTTATTGGCCATCCAAGCCTTAAAGCCCATTAAAAGTCATTTAAACGCATATGGAGCTCGCACAATTCTTGCATTCTTAAGATCTACTTATGGTGGCTCGGCTTCATAGTATCTCAGCGCGCTTATTCTATTTTTACGTCGCATTAGGAATGGCGAGCGCCATTCCTAGCTCAGCCTTTTCGGACGATGCAAAAAAGAAAAATTGTGCGAGCGTCCCACGCATTTTATCGGAATCTGAAAAAAGAACCGCTCAGCTCGATCAGTATAGAAAAGATATTTATGAATTTTTTAAACCCATCAAGCGTCAACCGGCAGACGTTCTACAAAGCAATTTTGAATATGGACTTTCTGAACTTCGTGAAGCTGCGAAAGTTCCCGCAACAGCTGTTGAAGCCACAAATATTTTAAGAGATATCTTCATCGAATTAACAGCGAAGCATCAAGATGTTCGAAATGCACTTTCGGCTCAAATTGAATCTTTGTATGCTGATCTATATTTGTTAGCAAAAGAAGAAGCTAAAAGTGAAAATCAAAAAGTATTTGAAGATGCCTATAAAAGTCTGGAAAATGATGGAACTCTCCTAAAAGTTTTGGATTATTCTATAGAAGATCTTATCGTAAAGATGAAAAAGGAATCTGCAAAAGGCGAAAAGGATTCTCGCTTCGCCGAATATCAAAAAATCTATAAACTCAATTTAGAGAGTGAGCTTTTATCTACTGCCGACGCTCAAAGCATCTTAGATAGTCTGGCATGGAATGAACACTTCGGAATTATTGATCCGCATGAATTTAAAGGGATGGGTTATATCAACGGAAAATATCTTCCTTATCCTGCCGTTCTCTTTAGAAGTTTAAATGGAAGTTCTGATCCAAGCCGTCATGAAAATGAAATGAATCTTCGCGCTCGTCTCTATGCAACTACGATTCTTCTCAGAGAAAAAGCTCGCTCCCACCAAAAAAACTTAGGGGCCGAGCAATGGAGAGCTAAAAATTTTGTCAGAGACTTTGATTTTTGGAAATCGATGGATGATAGATCGAGAGTGAATGGTCGCCTTGATCAACTGGGAGTTAGCAAAAAAAGCTTCGAACATTATATTCGCCTTTCGGGACGGCAATTTATTCAGCGCCATGACATTCAATCCCTCGATAATCTACTAAATGAAAAAGTTGCTTTTGAATTTGCTCAAGAATTTTATGATTATGCGATAGGAATTCAAGCGTTCGAAGTTGCAGCACATCTCAGAAGAAAGTCGACCCTTACGTCTGTAAAAAATACTAAGCATGAACCAATAGATCAAACCCATCTCTCGGATGAAATTTCTGTAGCCCTTCTAGATTCAAAACCTGGAAGCCTTGAATCAACGCTTCCCTTGCGACGTCGCCAAGAAGTATTGTTAAAGTTATCTAAATTAGTTGAACTTGAAGAGCTTACGGATAATCAAATCCGCTCCATACTTTCAGAACTCAGTGATAGTCGGCGCTTAGAGAGCTTTGAGACTAGATTTTTAATTGATGAGGTTTTATTTAAAATTTATTTAAGACACTCCCTACCTGCGGGCATCAAAGAATTTATTTTATCAGAATTTACTTTAAAAGATTCACACTCCGATTGGATGCCAAATATTCCTGAATTCGAAATGCAAGTATTCAAGACGGCGACGAAGTTTACTTTAGCGAATGCAAGGCAAAGAGCTGACTTAACGAAAGAATTTTTAGGATTAGCATTAGACTCGACAGAAAATGTTTACCTTCAAAATATCGCGGATTTAAATGAAAGTCTGAGAAAATATGTTTTTGAAGACCCCGTCATTCTCAATAATCTCAGAGGAAGTGTTGATCGACAGATTGAGCATGAACAAGCCAATAAAAAAGTGAAATTAGCTCTCTTTGAACTCCAAGCTAATGTGCGACAGGCTATTTTTAGAGAAATTCTTTATCTGCGAAATGAAATGAAAACGGATTCTCCAAAACAAGCAGAGCAAAATATCGATAAAATTATTTCTCTTTCCATGTATCCCAACACAATGCTCCTTGGTGTCGATGCTTTCGAAAAAATGCTTCTTGAAATTGAAAGAAAAAGTATTAAAAAATTACTACTTAATAAATTAAAGAATTTTAGAGGTAACATACTAAGATGGAGAGATCCAATTTCATGGGAGACTGTTGGGCAGGCGATTTTTGAAGAAACAGAAAACTCTAAAGTGCCTTCTGGCAAAGACAGACAAATTTATTCTGAAGCCATCAAAAGAATAGATGAGCTTTTACACAAACTAGATAGCAACCCTTAACCTAAAAATTTAAATTCCCAACCGTGATCGTGCAGAGATTTTTTTACTCTCTCAACGTGGTCGGCGCCTTGGGTTTCTAAAGTGATTCGGGTGTTCACTTCTTTTAAAGAAGCTTCTCCAAAAACTCTCTCGTGAGAAATTTGAACGATGCTTGCTTTTTGTTCGGCAAAAGTTTCGATCAATCGATGTAAAGATCCTGGCACATCAGGAATCACCACATCGAGCATCACAAGACGGCCCGTTTTGACGAGTCCTCGCTCAATGATTCGAGCGAGTAAATTTACGTCGAGATTTCCGCCGCTCAATAAAATAACGGTGGGCCCAGAGATCAGCGCAGGATTTTTCATCACAGCGGCAACGGTTGCGCCACCGCAACCTTCAACGAAAAGTCTTTCATTTTCGAGAAGCCACAAAAGGCCTTCGGCGATCTCTTCGTCTGAAACCAACTGAGTTTCTTTCACCAACTCGCGACAAATTTTAAACGTCAGATCGCCCATTCGCTTTGGCGACATACCTTCGGCGATCGTATTTACTTTAGATAAAGTCACAGGCGATCCCGCTTTAAGTGATGGTAAAAAAGTGGAGCAGCCGTCGGCTTGAACACCTACCACTTTTACAGAAGATTTTTTCTCTTTAAAATATTGAGCACAACCTGCAATCAAACCTCCACCACCGATGGGTGAAATAAAAACTTCTGCTTGCGGGCAATCCTCTAAAATTTCTAAAGCAATAGAACCTTGGCCGTTGATAATGGCTTCATCATCGAAAGCGTGAATATACTCACGCTTCTCTTGCTTTTGAATCTCAAGCGCCTTTTCGTAGGCTTCTTGATAAGATTCACCGAACAAAACAATTTCGGGGCCCCATTGTTTAGTAGAATTTACTTTCACAAAAGGTGTCATCACAGGCATCACAATTTTAGCGTTGATTCCAAGTCTCTGCGCGTGAAAGGCAACTCCCTGTGCGTGGTTTCCAGCGGAGGCAGTGATTACTCCATTTTTTTTTGCTGAATCCAAAACATTTAAAAGTTTATTGAGAGCTCCGCGAGATTTAAACGAGCCTGTGTATTGCAAACTTTCAACTTTAAAATAGATGGGATGTTTGCTGCCCACCCTTTTTTCAAAATTAAAAGAACGAAAAAGAGGAGTACGTCGATTATTGTCTCTGATTTTTTGGTAAGCTTCTTCTATAGCTTTTAAGGAAACGCTCATGCTCTCTTTTGTATCGGAAAAACTTCCTGAAGTCGCTTAATACAAGGCCAAACTTCTACAGAAGAGGCGGCAAATCGAGAAAATATAAAGTCAGCATCGGCTGTAAACGAAGAATCGGCTTCATGGTTTAAATAATAGACAAGCCATGCAGCTGCCGCGGCCCAAACATTGGGCAAACCTTGAGCCTCTTTTCTAAAATATTTAGAAAGACAATAATCTTTCCACATCTGCTCGGCTTCACGCAGTTGAGCAATGGTAAAAGGTTTACCATCACACTTCATTCCTGCGCGTAAACATCGAATGACAGAACCTTCAAAAGTTCCTTCTAATTTATTTCGGCATTCTTCGAGTAATTCTTCAACTCGCTTTTGATCGCGCTTCGCTCCCCGCTTCATGATTTTCAAAAGTTCATAAGCGTGAAGTGGCATTTCGCTCTCCATATAAATACGAACCAGATGCCACTGACTTTCTTTGTCGCTAGGTTTTAAACTCAAAGCTTTCATCGAAAAACTTCGAGCTTCATCTTTTCTTCCCATCATCATCAAAACCCAAGCGTACTGACGCAGATAAATTCTATTTTTCGGATCTAAACTTACCGCTTTTTCGAATTGCTCTTGAGCAACCAACCAATGACCCTCCGCCAAATGAGCTTTTCCGAAAGCTTCATAATAACGCGGCACAGAAGAGTCGAGTCGAATAGAATATTTTAAATGATAAATAGATTTCGAAAGATCTTTTAATGCACGATGCGCCATACCTAAGCGATAATGAATTTGCGCGAGCTCCGAAACATCCGCTGCAGCGGCGCCGCCCACCGAAGAGCTGTCAGAGTTCGCAGAAACGCGCGTCATGCGAATCAAAAGATTATCCCAACGAGAAATCGCGTCTTTATAATGACGCTTCTTTTCAGAATTTCGCGCCTTTTGTTCAAGCCATGCATTGAGAGAAATTAATTTCATTCCAGAAATCGAACTTGGCTCGCAAATCTTCTTTCGGTCAACACTTAAAAGCTAAGAACGAAACTAATTTTTCTCAGCGAATTCATTCAAATGTTTGGTAGAATTAAACTATGAGCTCTGCACCTGTTGTCGGAATCGATCTTGGAACAAGTAACTCTTCTGTCGCTGCATTTTTTGGCGGAAAACATCAAATAATTCCAGATGTTCAAGGACATCGGCTTACTCCCTCCATCATTTCTTTTGGAAAAGATAAGATGGTTTTGGTTGGTCACGATGCCAAAGCGCAAATATTTGCGAATCCAAAAAAAACAATTTCTTCTATTAAGCGCTTGATCGGTCGAAAAATTTTCTCGCCCGAAGTTAAAAAAGCTCAAACGTTACTGCCATTTAAGTTGGTTGAAGGCGCTGATCAAAATATCGCGATCGAAATCGACGGCCAGCTTTATTCACCACAAGAAATTTCGGCAATGATTCTGCGGCATATGAAAGATATCGCCACCAAAAAATTTGGCGAAGAAGTTACCGAAGCTGTGATCACAGTGCCAGCTCACTTTAACGATAACCAACGTCAAGCAACCAAAGACGCTTGCAAAATCGCTGGCTTAGATGCTTTACGTATCATTAACGAACCAACAGCTGCGGCACTTGCCTACGGATTTGGAAAAGGCTTGCGCGAAACCGTTGCCATTTACGATTTAGGCGGTGGAACTTTTGACCTTTCGATTTTAACGCTGAAAGATCAAGTCTTTGAAGTCATCGCTACCGCGGGAGATACATTTTTAGGTGGAGACGACTTTGATGATCGAATTATCGATCTCTGCGCCGAAAATTTTCTAAAGCGAACCAAAATCGATTTAAGAGCCATTCCTCAAGCCTTGCCGATTTTGAGATCAAATGCTGAAAAAGCAAAACGTCGCCTCAGCTACGCCGAGAAAACCGATATTTATATTCCAGGAATTGTTCAACAAGATGGTCAGCCCATCGATTTGCAATTCACCCTTTCGCGAGAAATTTTTAGAGAGAGCACTCAAGATCTCATTCAACGCACTTTTACAGTATGTGATGAAGGCTTAAGAACGGCGGGACTTAAGGCATCCGAACTCGACGCTGTTATTTTAGTCGGTGGTCCTACAAAAATGTCGCTGATTTTTGAAGCGGCCGCTTCTTACTTTGGAAAAATGCCACTTCGAGATCACAATCCTGATGAAGTCGTGGCCTTAGGTGCATCCATTCAAGCTCAAGGATTAACGGGAACAAACACACAGAAAAAAGCTCTGCTTCTCGATGTTACTCCACTCGATCTCGGCATCGCCACGGTTGGTGGATACACCGAAACCATCGTCGAAGCTAATTCGCCGATTCCGATTCAAGCTTCTGAAGTTTTTACAACCACTCGCGACAATCAAGAGACTGTGAATATCCGAATTTTTCAGGGAAAAAATCGTCGCGAAGAAGAATCGAGCGAACTGGGTGAATTTGAATTTTCAGGATTTAAAAAGGCAAAAGCGGGATTGGCCGCTATCGAAGTTTTCTTTTCGATCAACAGCGATGGAATTGTGGAAGTAAGTGCAAAAGATAAAGAGACCGGCACATCCGCAGGACTCAAAGTAAAACTTTCAGCGACCATGGATGAGAAAAAACTTTCTGAATCTACTGAGCGTTCTAATCAGCATCGCGAAGTTCAACTCAAGAGCGATATGAAAGATGCGCAAAAAGTTGTGATTTGTGTTCCATCTGTTGGTGGACATGTCTATGAAGACGGATTCATTCGCGATCTCGATCCAAAGGCTTCTGAGCTCAGCGTTTTTCCTGAAGGATCAAAAGTAGACGCGAAAAAAATCGAAACTTCGAAATGCGCGTGGTTTATTTCGATAGAAGATTTTGCAAATATACCTCGATACATTGAAGCTGTGACTCAACGACCTGCTGCGATTCATAACGAACTGACGGGGCAACTCTATCAATTCAAATTAAAAGATGGATCTTTTGTTTTTGGACAAGTGGATTTACCAAAATTGCAAGAAAACGGATTTTGGATTCAGCCTTATTTTCCACATGACCAGTTGCCAGGAAAACTTTATCTTTATTCATCCATGGTTCAGGAATCTCAGCCGGTTAATTTTTAATTTGGAGTATTCGTGCTATCACTTGTTGAATTAGAAACGGTCAAATCAGTGATCGGATCGCTTTCACATTATCAAATTTTAAAGATCTCGACTGTTGCGAGTGAGGACGATATTCAAACGGCATTTCATCGCGAAGCTTTGCTTTTTCATCCTGATCGCTATTACGCCGCCAACGATCCAAAGAGCTCGGATCTCTCTAAAGAGATTTACGCAAAAGTGGTAAACGCTTATCGCACTTTATCTAATCGAACGAAGCGACAAGAATATGATCGTCAACGTTTAGCTTCTCCTTCTGCCGCGCCAACGACGAAGGCAAAAGCCGTACCCACTCCAGAATCATCTTCAGAATTGACGAATCGACCTCAATTTTCAAATGAGGCAGTAGCGGATGATGACGAAAACGCCATCACTTCCATTCGCCCTCGTCCGACGGGCGCAACGGCCGGAGCTGGCAGCCGATTTTTTAAATTGGCTCAAACTGCATTCGCTGCGAGAGATTTTCAATCTGCAAAGATGAATATTCAAATTGCGCTTAATACAGATTCTTCGAATCCCGAATATCTCAATTTCAGCCAGCGCATTGAAACTGAACTTAAAAAAAATCAGACCAAAAAATAAAGCCCCGAGGAACGTAGTCCAACAAAGCAGATTGGGGCATTTCAGCTTCGACGATGGATCATTCCGATGGATGCTTGATCTGTTGGCATGATCACCATCGATTGAATATTCACATGCTTCGGCCGCAACAAAGACCAGACGATCGAATCGGCTACGTCTTCTGGCGTAAGCGGTTGAAAACCTTCGTAAGGTTTTCTTGCTAAATCGTGATCACCTCGAAAACGCACTAAACTAAATTCTGTCTCCGCCATTCCAGGATGAATTCCGATCACGCGAATTCCTGTTCCACTCAAATCTTGTCGCCAAGCTTCGGTCATTGCGCGCACCGCAAATTTAGTAGCGTTGTAAATAGAGCCACCACCATAAGCGAAGTAACCTGCGATCGATCCAAGATTCACGATATCCCCAGATTTTTTCTCGATCATTTTAGGAAGCACAAGTTGAGTGACCCGCACGAGAGCTTTTACATTGAGATCCATCATCGCTTCGAAATCTTCGATCTTCACTTTGTGAATAGGATCGCGACCTAAAGCGAGGCCTGCATTGTTGATCAAAATATCTACCGAGCGATTTTGAATAACTTTTTCTAAGGTGCTCAGAGGTTTAGTGATATCTTGCTCAACCGCCGTAATATTTGAAAATTTTTGAGTGAGCTCAGTGAGCTTATCTTTTCGTCTCGCCACCGCTAAAACGTCTGCACCCAATTCTGCCATTTTAAGCGCCGTAGCACGGCCAAAACCGGCACTAGCACCTGTAATTAAAACGAGCTTTCCTTTAAGTGACAACATAATCGGCCTAAATCTATAGTATGCGCATGAAAACTTCTTCTTTTTTTAAAGCTATTTTTTCGCTCTTCACCTTAACCGTCATTGCAGGCTGTGGCGTGCAAAGCATTCCTATGCAGAACAACGAAGTGGAGGCTTCTTGGGCCGAAGTCCTTAATCAATATCAGCGACGCGCGGATTTAATTCCTAATTTAGTAGAAGTAGTTAAGGGTTACGCCAAACACGAGCGAGAAACTTTAGAAGCCGTGATCAGCGCAAGAGCTGCCGCCACTTCTATCAAAATAGATGCGAAAGATTTGACAGAAGAAAATTTACAAAAATTTCAGGCTGCGCAATCTCAACTCCGAGGAACTTTATCTCGATTGATGCTTGTGGCTGAACGCTATCCCGACCTTAAAGCGAATCAAAATTTTAGAGATCTTCAAGTTCAACTCGAAGGAACAGAAAATCGCATTACCATTGCTCGTCAGAGATATATTGAGCAGGTAAAAGTTTTTAATAATTTAATCGGAGTTTTTCCAACTAGCATTACGAATGCCATTTTCTTTCATCATTCTAAAAAGCCTCAATTCACAGTTGAGAATGAAACTGAAATTAAAAAACCACCAACGGTGAAATTTTAATTAGATTTTAATGCGATTTTTTTTTCTATCGACAATTCTGCTGATAAGTTTTGGCAGCTCTTTTGTTTTCGCTGAAGTTCAAATTCCTGCGCTGACAAATCCCGTCATCGACGAAGCTCAAATTTTATCTCGAGCTCAAACAGATGAACTCAATTCACTTCTGAAAACTTATCCTCCCATCATGCAAATGCAAGTTTGGATCGTTCCAGATCTTCAATCTGAACCGATTGAATCGGTTGGAATTCGCGCGGCGGATAAATGGAAGCTTGGCACAAAAAAAGAGGATAATGGTTTGATTTTGCTAATCGCACCTAAAGAGAGAAGGGTGCGGATCGAAATCGGGCAAGGTTTAGAAGGAAATATTCCCGACGCGCTTGCAGGTCGCATTATAGATTCTGTTTTGAATCCAAGCTTTCGTCAGAAAGATTATTTTGGAGGAATAAAAAATACCGCTACCACTCTTTATCAATATGCTAAAGGCGACCGAGTCGTTACAGATGCCGACAGAAAGCCGGTTCGAAAAGATAACGATTATATTTCTCTCTTTCTTTTCGTTTTAATTTTTGGAGCCATCTTTGGATTTCAACTCTGGTCAAGATCGCAAGGTGGGCGCGGAGGTTCGGGTTTTGGTAGTGGTGGTTATAGCTCGGGCTCATGGGGGCGAGGCGGTGGTGGCTTTGGCGGCGGTTGGTCCGGAGGCGGCGGCGGTTTTAGTGGCGGTGGATCATCAGGTAGTTGGTAAATTTTTGGAATAAAATGAATTCAGAATTTAAACAAAAGGTTGAACAAAAAATTTCGGAGATTGAGAAAATCTGCAATCTCGAAATCGTCGCTGTGATTTCTAAGCGAAGTTCATGGCTTTCTTATTTTTTACCGAAGTCTAAAAAGCTTCGAGCTGTTGAAATGGCCGCTCATAAACAATTTGTTAAACATCGAATTTCTGAAACCCTTCAACGAACCGGATTACTTATCTATATATCTAAGTATGAAAAGGCCGTTTATTTGCTCGCCGACGAAGGGATTACTCCATACGTTCCCGCCAATGAATGGGCTGAAATGGGTGCCAAGTTAGCTGAAGATTTTGACCATGAGAGGGCTGGGGAAACCTTCTTACAGGCCTTGGATTTAGTGGCTAGGCGTATAGCTCCTCATTTTCCACCTGTAGAGCGACCCGCAAACGAACTCTGCGACAGGGTTCGAATTGAAGATTCGTAACTGACCTGCTAGCACTGTTAAAAATGCGCAAAGTCTTTATTCAAACTTATGGCTGCCAGATGAATGAGTACGATACTCAGCAAATGTTGCAGGTGCTTGCGACAAAGGGATTCGAGAGAGCTGAATCTCCCGATAAGGCGCATTTGATCGTCATCAATTCGTGTTCAGTGCGAGAGAAATCTGAAAACAAAGCTCTCAGTCAGCTCGGTAGATTCGCCGCGCTTAAAAAACAAGATCCTTCAAAAGTTTTGGCCTTTGGTGGATGTGTTGGTCAAACCGAAGGTAGCAAACTTCGGTCCCGCTATCCCTTTTTAGATTTTGTTTTTGGAACAAATAATTATCGCGATTTGCCTGAAATGATTTCTGAATATGAAAATCAGTGGCCAAGTGCTGAAGAGGAGGATGTTTTACTCCCTCGCTCTCGTCCTGAAGCTCAAGCTCAGGCCTTTATTACAATCACCAATGGTTGCGATAAATTTTGTTCTTACTGCATTGTTCCTTTTACTCGTGGGCGAGAATACAGCCGCACACCTGAAGATATTTTAAAAGAAGCGGCGGCGCTCACTCAAAAAGGTGTTCAAGAAATCATGTTGCTCGGACAAAATGTGAATTCTTACTGGGGAAAAAATAAACAAGGCGCGTTTACTTCACTTTACGATTTGATGGTTTTGTTTCAGGAAGAATCTGAAAAATCTTTAAAAGGTTTGAAGCGACTTCGCTACACCACTTCTCATCCGAGAGACTTTGATGAAAATTTGGCGCGAGCCTTTTCTGAGCTGCCCGTGCTTTGCGAATATTTACATTTACCTTTTCAATCGGGAAGCGATTCGGTTTTGAGAAAAATGCGCCGATTTTATACCGCAGATACTTATCTCAAGAAAATTGAGATGGTAAAAAGATATCGCCCTGACATCGCGCTCTCGACCGATATTATCGTGGGATTTCCTGGCGAAACTCGTCAGGATTTCGAAGATACCTTGAGAGTTATCAAAGAAGTAGAGTTCGATAATATTTATGCATTCAAATACAGTGCGCGTCCCTACACCCGATCAGAAGCCTGGGTTGACGATGTCAGTTTTGATGAAAAGGCGGATCGCATCCAAGAGTTGATTCAATTTCAGCGCACATTCGGAGCGAAAAAATATAAAGAGGACATCGGAAATATGGTGGAGATCATGCTCGAAGGTCCTTCAAAAACAAATGCAGAATTTTGGACAGGTCGAACTCGAAAAAATCGTGTGGTTCATTTACCAACGGACGCTCAATTCAAAGTGGGCGAGCTTCGATATACAAAAATATTTGACGCTACTCATTCTTGGCTGAGTGGTGAGTTGATTCCATCGGGAATAGTTCCATTACAAGGAGCTCGAAGGTCGGCTTGAAAAAAATTCTCCGTTACTGGATTCCATTTGGGGCAATCTTGATTGGAATTTTTTTATTCTCAAGCACTCCTGATTATGAACTTAAAAAAATTGAGTTTCCTTTTGCGCATTTGATCGGCCATATCGTCGCTTATTTTTTAATGGGATTTTTATTATGCCGCGCACTGACGTGGAAATTTCCTTTAGATGCGAAACATCGAGCTTTTATTAAACCCATTCTTATTTCTGCGGCCTGTGTTTTAATTTACGCGATTTCTGATGAATGGCATCAGTCTTACGTTCCTGGCAGAAATTCTACGGTGAGTGATGTACTCTTAGATTTATTTTCGGGAATTGCAGGAGCAGCTACGACTATTCTCTATCGACCCTGGGCGAATCGATTAAAGAAGCATTAGAGCCCGTCGTATGCGCTAAAGTTCTTTTTGTTGGGTCATTGCGATCAAAAACTTCGAGCACAGATTCCCCTGTCAAAGGATCTGTCGAAGGACGAAGTAAATAATAGGGTTGACGTTCGTAAGAGCCTTCAAAAAACTCTGTAGGCACTTTGAATAACGGAGAGGCGGCCATCAAATTTACAAGTGTTCCGGCCATGATAACGCGGCCTTTTCGACTCGCTCGAAATTCTGAAACCGAAGATTGAAGGCGACTCAATAAACCTGGGCAAGAGTCAGCAAAAATATCTGCCGCAACACTCGATAAAATGAGAAAGGCGATTAAAAATTTAATTCGATTTTTCATCCAACCTAAATAAAAACTGCAAGGCCCGTGCCTTGCTAAAAACCCTTTAAACACGTTCTAGACTGGGTTTATGAAAAAGGAAACAAGGATCAAGCTTCTAACTATGAAAAAAATTCAAGGCTAGATAAAACCAGATATGGGCAAATTTACGACTCTAGATAAAGCGAGCCTCACTCAGACCTGGAGTTTAGAGGAACGCTCGGCGTTGGCGCATTTCATGGAAAAAAAAGAAGTAAAAACGGGCGATCCACTTTTTGTGGCGCGCTCGAAAGAGCGTGGATTGTTTATTGTCGATTCGGGACTTGTCAGACTGAATTATGAAAATTTAAGTCAGCAATTGAAGCCTGGAGATTCTTTTGGAGAACTTTCTCTGATTTATCCTACTCAAAAATTGGCAAGTGCCGATGCACTACAAAATTCTGAACTTATTTTTTTGAGTTTTGAAAACTGGACCACTATGCGAAAAGTGGCTCCTCTCGTTTCGCTTAAACTTATGGAATCGATTTGCGCCAAATTTGCACAACAACTTAACGAAATGATCCCACCACCAAAATTATTTTCTTAGTTCCGTAAATTTGATAACTGGCCTGGCACCTTTGCGTCCCGACCCCTAAATTCATCTTCAATCAGCTGCGCAAATTCTTTGAGAGAAATTTGCACACCCTGTTCAGTCAGAGAAGTCATCACCGAAGAATCGAAATTGCAGGGACGAATTTTTTGAAATTCGTTGAGGTCATTTGAAATATTAATCGCAATGCCGTGATAAGTGATCCATCTTCGAACAGCGATCCCGATGCTCGCGATTTTTTTGGTGCGACCTTGAAGATCTTTGATCCAAACACCAGTGGGACCGAATCTGCCTGTTTCCAATCCAAAGCTTTGCAAAATATTAATGAGTGCCTGCTCACAAAAACGCAGATATTCCGAAAGTCCTCCAGGAAAATTTTCTCCATGAAGTTTAACGAGAGGATAAATCACAAGCTGACCTTTTGAATGCAAAGTCACATCGCCACCGCGTTCAATTTCAAAAACAGGAGCAAGAGGATCGATGATATTTTCTTTAACAGCACGTCTTCCCGAGGTGATAGTAAGTGGATGTTCGCAAAAGATAAGACATTCGCTCGCGTGACCAGCAGCGATTTCATCCACTCGTTTTTTTTGAAATTCCCAAACCTGTTCATAAGGCGTCGGAGTTTCAGAAATAAATGAAATCACTTCAAGTGAACGCATTTTTATCTCACCGACTTAAGCATGTCCCACTTGCGAAACATTGGGGGACTTTCCACCGGCAGCCGCAGGTTTATGTGGAGGTTGATAAACATGAATCGCATGTCCAAAATAAGCATCAGCCGCTTCCATAATCGCTTCCGGAAAAGTTGGATGCGTATGAATGGTGAGCGCTAAGTCTTCAACACTTGCACCCATCTCGATCGCGAGTGCCGCTTCGGCAATGAGATTTCCTGCATCGGGACCTACGATATGAACGCCAAGCACATCATTCGTTTTGGCATCGCCGATAATCTTACAAAATCCCTCTGGATGCCCGTTTGCGAGCGCTCGACCTAAAGCTGCAAATGGAAATTTTCCTACTTTCACATCTAAATTTTTTGCCTTCGCTTCGGCTTCTGAAATTCCAACGCTCGCGATTTCTGGATCTGTAAAAATCGCGGCAGGAATTACTCGATAATCCACTCGCGCATGAGAATCTCCCGCTAAGTGAGTGGCCGCAATCATCGCCTCATGTGAAGCGCGATGTGCAAGCGCCATTCCTGGAGTGCAATCTCCAATCGCGTATAAACTTGGAACTGAAGTTTGGAGAGATTTATTTACAGGAATAAATCCTTTCGCATCCAATTTCACCCCTGTTTTTTCTAAACCTAAAAATTTAGTGAAAGGTCTTCGACCCGTGCTAACTAAAACCACATCGCCTTCAAAGGTCTGAGTTTTTCCTTCAGCATCGGTGCCTTTAACGATGGCTTTTTTACCTTTAACTTCTGCGCCAGAAACTTTGAAGCCTGTAAAAATTTGAGCGCCGCGAGCAAGCATTGCTTTTTCAACGACTTTGACGAGATCGAGATCAGTTCCTGGTAGAAGTTGAGAAGCATATTCTAAAATCACAACCTCAGAGCCGATCATCGAATAAAAACATCCGAGTTCTAACCCAATAACGCCACCGCCAATCAAAATAAGTCTTTTTGGAATTTCAGGAAGGTTTAAAGCTTCTTTGCTCGTAACGATTGTTTTTCCATCGATCGTTACACCTGGCAGACTGGCAGACTCCGAACCCGTTGCGATAATGGCTTTTTCAAATTCAATCGTCTCTTTAGATTTTGAATCGTTCAAAGTGACTTCAAGTTGCTTCGCCGATTTAAACTCAGCCGTGCCGATAAAAACTTCGATGCCGTGACGCTTGCAGAGGCCGCCGATTCCGCCGGTGAGTTTTTGAACAACGCCGTTTTTCCATTCATTTAATTTTTTAAAATCGAGAGAGAGCTCTTTAAAAGAAAATCCCATTTCTTTAGCCGAGCCATGCATGGTCTCATAAAGATGTGCGGCGTGAATTAAAGCTTTCGAAGGAATACATCCCCAGTTCAAACAGGTTCCGCCCAAATTATCTCTGTCGATGAGCGCAGTTTTTTTTCCAAGTTGGGCCAAGCGAATCGCCGCTACATAGCCACCAGGGCCAGCTCCAATCACCACTGCATCAAATTTTTTCAT
The DNA here is from genome assembly GCA_017302715.1 of Deltaproteobacteria bacterium. Lineage (GTDB taxonomy): Bacteria > Bdellovibrionota > UBA2394 > UBA2394 > UBA2394 > JAFLCD01. The sequence continues at coordinate 465,935 of JAFLCD010000001.1, read as the reverse complement.
AAACTTCCTTTCATTAGGGGGGTCGGGTCGGAAAGGTGCCAGGTCAGCTATCAAATTTACGGAGCTGACCTGGCACCTTTCCGACCCGACCCCTAAAATTACATAAATGCTATTTTTGCTGGGTTTTCGATATATTCACAAAATTGCTTTAAATATCCGGCTGCGATCGCGCCATCGACGATGCGATGATCACACGTAATATTGGTATACATCATCGGTCGAGCGACGATGGTTTCTTCGCCATCGACTTCTTTAACGATTGGTCGTTTTTTAATTTGGAACATTCCCAAAATGACAGCTTCAGGAAAATTAATAACCGGCGTTGCGTAGAGTCCGCCGATATTTCCGGGATTCGTAATCGTAATCGTCGAGCCCGTTAAATCTTGCAGCGAAGCTTTTCCGGAACGAGCGCGATCGGCGACTTCTTTAATTTCTTTCGCCAATTGATAAATATCTTTTTTATCACAATCTCGAACCACAGCGACCATTAAGCCATTGTCTGTTTGAACCGAAATTCCAAAATGATAATAATGTTTAATCACCACTTCGTTTCGCTCTTCATCGAGCGAAGAATTGAGAATCGGAAACTTTCTCATCGCTGCAATTGAGGCCTTAATAAAGAAAGGTAAGAAACTTAAACGAACGCCCATTTTATTTTTATCAGCATACGCATTGGCCTCATCACGCAGCTTCATCACTTCTGTAAAATCGCATTCGTCAAAGTGAGTAAAATGAACGGCGGTGAACATCGACTCTGATAAACGATCGGCAATTTTTCTACGAATTCCGATAAAAGGAATTCTCTCTTCTAAATTTTTGGAACCCTCAGCCCAATTCGATCGCGCGACTGCTGAAGAAGTGGCCGAAGTGGTTGCCGGAGTGGTCGCGACTAAATCATTTCGCAAAATTCTTCCGCGCTCTCCGCTACCGCGAATATTCGCTAAATCAACGCTCATCTCGCGAGCCATTCTTCGAACAGCCGGCGAAGCTAAAACGCGCGCGGTCTCCATCGCTGATCCTGTGCGGGCTTGGGGCTCTCTCTGCGCAGGAGCTGGAGCACTTTGACTTGAAGCTGGGGCCGATGGAGTTGGTGCAGGCGCGTTCTGAGTTTTTGCAGCAGGAGTCTCCGAAGATTTTGATTCTTCTTTAGCACCCGTCTCTTCGATATCAATTAAGGGTCCGCCCACTTTTGCAAGCTGACCTACTTGATAATAAAGTTTTTTTACAATTCCACTTCGCGGAGCGGGAACTTCTACCGTCGCCTTGTCGGTCATGACTTCAACCATCGTGCTATCGGCCTTGATGGTGTCGCCTTCTTTAACTCTCCATGCGACGATTTCGCCTTCCGAAAGTCCTTCACCTAATTCTGGCAATTTGAACGTACTCATTTTATTACCTCAATTCGCTGCGACTCGTTCCCGAGCCATTTTTTCAATAAAAAATTCGGCCGCCCGATAAGAACTTCTGACCATCGGACCAGACGCCACAAATTTAAATCCCATTTCTAAACCTTTTTGTTCGAGCATCTTAAATTCATCCGGATGCACATAACGAAAAACCGGATGATGATTTTTCGTGGGCTGCAAATATTGACCCAAAGTTAAAATATCAACATCAGCTTCGCGAAGTTCGTGCATGGCTTCTAAAACTTCATCGTTTGTTTCGCCAAGTCCCATCATGATCGAAGATTTGGTAATCATATCCGACTTCAGTTGCTTCGCGATGCGATGGTAATTCAAAGAAATTTCGTGTCGGCATCGAGCATCGCGAACGCTCGGAACCAATCGACTGACCGTTTCGATATTGTGCGCGAGAACATTTACACCTGAGTCAATCATCGTCTGAATCGCAGCTTCGCGAGTGCGACGAAAATCGGGAGTTAAAGTTTCTACCAAAATTTCTGGATTGAGATTTTTAATTTCACGAACTGTATCTGCAAAATGTTTTGCACCCTCATCAGGAAGATCGTCACGATTCACCGAAGTTAAGACGACGTAATTCAAACCCAAAGTTTTAACGGAGTTCGCAATTTTTTTAGGCTCTTCTACGTCTAACCAAAGTTTTGGATTTCCAGTTTTGACATGACAAAATTTGCAAGCGCGAGTGCATTCCTCACCCATCAACATAAAAGTAGCGGTGCCTGCGTTCCAACACTCATATATATTAGGACAACGCGCCTCACGACAAACGGTCGCAAGTCCGTGCTCTTTCACGAGACCTTCAATCGTTTGGTAGCGTTCGTTTTCAGACAAACGAACTTTAAACCAATCCGGTTTTTTGAGTTCACTGGCCGGAACAGTCGACTCCGTCCCCAAAGGAACAGAAGCTGTTTTAAATGGCTTTAAGGGGCGAGGCACACCCTACTTAAGCATTCTTAAACGCGTCAGTGCAAGACTGGAAGAGGGTAAATCTGGGGCTTATTCTGCGCCAAATCTACGCACAAAAGCCTCGCAACCACCGAAATTATGCCTCTTCAACTCATACTCGCCCTCCCGCGACGTATTTGGCTGAATTTCTTGAAGGTCAAAGGTGCGCCTTAAAAGTGATGCGATCGCTTCTACTTCTGGAGAAAAAAAGCCAGGTTGAGCGGCTTGAATAAAAATCGGCAGATATTCACGTCGCAATGATTCAAAAATTTCAAGCTCTGCATGAACTTTCTTTTCAAGCCCCAAAAGATAAGCAGGTACATTAAGAATGGCAAACTGGGCGGCTAATCTTACATCTCTGTTTTTATTTCCAAGCATTGCCCAAAGATCTTCGATGGCTTGATCGTAAACCTCTCGCTGCGCAGAACTAAATTTTGAAATCGAAGTCATTGTTAGACCTCTCATTTTTTTATCAAGTCTATTAGATAAAAATTGAGGCAATTCTAATTCTGAGACCACTCCTACTCGATAAAAATCGGCGACTCTCTCTAAGACAAAGTCAGCGGCGTTAGAACTTTTTAAAACAACATCAACAAGAGGTTTCGCCCAGTCAAAGGCTACCTCTCGAGAACCAGGAACAAGAAGTAAATAGATATCGCCAACGGGAATGGAAGTGCTCCCGTCCATCAATTTCACCTTCATCATATTAAAAAACTCCGGCAACTCAGTTGGAGTAAATCGGTGAACAAAAATTTCAAGTAATTGAATGGGTAGACGAGAGACATGGAGAGCAAGCCATGCATCCATTTGTTCGGAGACAAACCAGTTATTCTTAGAAAAGGGAATTGGCTCAGATTGAAGGCCTTTTTTTAAATGACGAAATCCATTTGATTTTAAAAGAGCTATAATAAAATTATTAAATTCTTTCTGAGATTCAAGATCAGATTTTAGATAATGATCAAGCAAACCCCTCATTTGTTCAAATCCGACCTGATCTAAAAATTCTTTTTTATCTATTTCCCAAATTTCTCGAGTGGGCTTCTCTAAGAATTTTTTCCACTTAACGGCAAACGGTGCATCGCTAGGAAATAAAGAAAAATCAGATTCAACGCTTCGAAGCAGAGGCTCTTCATCAACTACTCTTAAGTACCAGTTATAATATTCGGTAGCATGCTCCCTAATTCCTTTATTGATTCCAATGGAAGCATAAGAATAGAGCAGCCGAAGAATATCTTCGGGCATGCTTGCTGCTTTAATACGAACATAGCGCTTAGAGACAATTCGAATAAAATTAATTTGCTTTTCTAAATCTGCATTTTCTAATCCCTCAGTTCCCATCTGAATAATTTCTGAAAGACTTTTTTCGTTAAGTGAAAAAACTTCAGACCGAATCAAGTCATAAACATCCTGACTTCTTAAATCTTGCTCATTCCATATTTGAAAAAACTTAGTGACCTCTTGAGAGCCAAAAAATTTTGGATATAAGCGTTTAATATTATCTATAATCTTTGAATCGGATAAAGCTTCGAGCTCACCAAATCTGCCGCCGATTCTCCAGGAATGTATCTCATCCAAAACATGAAAAAACCCTCTTAATGCCCCGAGAACACCAGGTCCTGTTAAAGATGCCGGATAAACCCAAGCCCTCCTTGAAATGAATTTGTCTAAATGATCCATATAAAGATCTGTTTCGGCATGACCTACTTCATGAACAAAAGTTGAAAGATTTATTTTTGATAAATAAGAAAACAAAATACCTTCATTTTGGCCGAAAGAAGCCACAGCATCTTGCTCAAATTTAGCAAAAAATTTTATGGAATGATGTGCCGCAAATTCAGCGTAATGTCGAAACTCACTCTGCAATTTTGGATCTGTCAGTTTCTCAGCTTCTTCAAAAACATTTTGCAAAATAAAAAAGGTTATATCTCCACTCACTATTAAAAAATTTCCAAACTTTCTAAAATAAAGATTGTTACTACTGATCTCGCGACGAATGTACTCGGCATCTAAGGTACTAATTGTATTCAAATCAATAATTCGAGATCCATGAGCTAAATTTGTTACTTTCTCTGGTGGTAAAGCATTGTGATCGTCTGCGAAAAGAGAGTTCTGAGAAAAAAGCAGAACTAAAATAGTCCATAAAATAAAAGAACGAGTTTTCACTATCTTTTACTTTCAGCAGAAATTTCAAGATACTCAAAGCAGTTAAAGGCCATCGCTAGAATTTCGGCCTGATGAGGCGCTTTTGCTTCTTGGATTTTTTTAAGCCATTCGGCCTTACGCGGACTTTTTGAAGTTTCTAAGTTCTCGAGTTCTTTTTTTAACTGATCTTTTGATAAAAGCAAGTTTTCGGAATTCTCGTCAGCGACTAATCCTTTTGAGTCCGAAACTGAAAGTAAGAAAAATCCGAGAGCTTCTGCTCGAGGTGAGCGAGTCTCGGCCCAAATTCCATGCTCACCATCTTCTCCGTGATAAAGATGACGAACTGACTTTAAGAGAGTTTGCTTTTGTTCGGAGGTAAGTTCATCAAAATAAGATGATCCATCCCCTGGCTTTCTAGAAACGACCGAAAGAATTTCATTTGAAACTTGCGCGTCCGAGGAATTCACGAGTTCTAAAATTTTTTCATAAGAACTTTGACCTAATAAGTAGTCGACGGCCGCCGCTCTATCTTTTTGAAATTCTATATCTACATTCATTTTTAAAATCATTGGCCAAAGATCTTGAGAAGTTTCGAACCAATTTGATTTTATAGCACCTAAAATTTTTGATTTAGCGCCCGCATCCAAGATTTTTGAATTCGCCAATTCTTGAACAAACTTGATTCCTTCACTCGAAATTCCGTTTCTCTCTGTAATTAAATCTAGCAAATGATTAAAATCGTCTTTTGAAAGGTCTTCGATTTTTAGATTTCGGCGTAGGTCTTTAATCGCTTGATCGGCCACGACGTCTGAAGCTCGATACAGAAAAAGAAACTCAGCAAACTTCTTGAAACTTTCGTTTCGTGATTTCAAACCTTCGGTAAGATTTGGCAATGGCTCAATTCCCTGCCCTTGATCACGGTAAATAGATGCTCGATATTTTGCGACAAGCTTAGAGCCTTCATTATCCATCTCAGCCTCTTTCTCAAGGCTCAAAAAAGATTGAGTCAAAATATAAATTTTATTTTCCGTTAGCTCAGGAGGCACACCAGTTATAAAGTGATGATCGATAATGTGAGCGGCCGCCCTTCTAGAAGAGAGCCTTGGAAAGTTATTTAAAAAATTAAAACTGAATAAAAAACCTCTAAACTTAGAGGGATCTCGAAAAGCAGCATTTGTTAAATTATCTAAAAATATATTTTCAATCTTTCGAATACGAGACTTAGAAAGTTTAAGTTCAGATTTTCCGCTAGCAAGGACATATAGACTCCAGTTGATGGTCAACGGGTCTAAGTTCTCTTTCATCCCCGGCATTTCGAACGTAGAGATTATAAAATCAAATGCATATTTGTCGCTGAGTAAAAACGGCGACAGAAGACAGCTTTTCACTACCGAGCTCAGAAGAAAAATATTTTCCGATTTTTTAATTCGTTCGAAATAATCTTTAGATTTAATGAAACTTCCCGATTCTTCAATGAATCGATTGAGAATGCTTATTAAAACCCTAATATCCTCTTCATTTAAATCTTTTGCTCGCTCTAATTGTTCATCGAAAAATTTATTTAACATGCGATGAACTCCATCCTTTGGCATACGAAAAGATGTCAAGGGATCTACCAAAGACATCGCAATGTCATTTTTAGAACGACGTGGGTAGTCGGGATCATCCATCAATTCCATAAAAAGATTCAAACAGGTGCTTGCAGAGTAAGGGCAATATCTGGCCATTAAATCCTGCATATTAAGTGCCCTTAATTTATTGAGCTTAAAAATTTTTCTAAGAGCATCTATCTTATCTCCGTTCTCAAGCTTCAAAATTAAATTTGAAAGTTTAAATATATAGGATTGATCATTTCCCACCCTCACTACTTGAAAAAGCTCCTTCAGCTTTGAGAGGTAGGTACTGTCTAAAGATGAATCGAAACTATTTAGAATTTCTTCTGCGCATACATCCTCAGTATTTGAATTGAAAAGAACTTTGAAAAGCTCATCTATTAGCTTTGGTTTATTTCTTAAACCGTTCACGCCCACATTTCGTAAAACTGTATAGAGTTTACGATTCATTTGATTTAAATTTTGGATGATCTGAATCTCTTGAAGCATTCGAATAGATAAATCTTCGTCATTAAGTAAATTAATTAAATGAGAAACACTGGATACTCGGTTAGGCTTCCTTAAATCGTCCTCGCAAGTTTTTATTACTTCAAAAAGTTCATCTAAAAACGGAAGTGTCAAAGTAAGATTTTCATGAAAAGCAGCTGTCACTAATTCAGTTTTTTTCGAAAAAGGAGATTCTTTAAAAAGACTTATTAAGAATGGCATTTGATCGGCGTCCACTTTTAAAAAGCTGCGTACATTTGCTTCATTACCAGAGTTCTCCGCTCGATTAATGGAATACAAAATTCGATCGAGAGCCCCATTCAAATCTTTACCGTCCTGCGCAGCTTTCAGAATATTTTTAAAAGATCGATAAGTTGCGATCTCATTTAAAGTGGAGACTGCTGCATTTGAAAGGTTTTCATTCGTATCAAAAAGCAAATCGTTAAAAGTTTGCTCTAAATCTTTCAGTAAAAAATCAGGGACTCGGGCGCTCGGTCTCATTCCCATGCTTTTAGAAAATGAAACGAGAATTCTAGCGGATTTCTCGCGCATTTCTGAAGATCCTTGAACATCTTTTAAGTGGTTAATATTTTTTTTAAGAAATTGATTTAATTTTATTAAATTCAACTCAAAATAAAGTTGTGTTTGTTTTTTAAGATCGCCTTTTTCTAAGATAGAAAAAGCAAGCTCTTCCGCCTTCTTTAGATTTTTCCATTCTTTTTTTCGCTGAGGAAAAGTAATGGAAAAGCTATTTAGCCTATAGAGAATATCGATAGAAATATCGGAACTGAGCATCGCCTGATTTTTTTCGAGAAAATTGATAACTTCGTCACCATAGAGAGGATTTAGATTTTTAAAAATATATTCGCCGGCCTGATTCGCTTTTTCTTCGTCGTTCGAAAGTAAAAATTCAAATGCCTGATCTTTAGTATCGACAGAGATTTTAGCTATCTTCTTCTCTTCAAGCTTCTTTTCGCCTTCAACTAAAATCTGATCTAACTTCTCGTTGAGTTTTTTAAAATTGTCCTGCTCTTGCTGAGGATCATCCGCGCAAGTTGACGAAAATGCATGAGTTTCTGAAACAATCAAAAAGCTAATAAGAATGAAAAAAGACCGCCAAAACCACATCAGGTATTAATATGCAATTTCTGTGCTAAACGCCAAAAGTGAAAAGGCGTTTAAAATGGGTTTAAAGGTCTTTAATTCGCCAACTCAATCAACCGAGTGATCAGATCCTTATAAGAAACCCCAGCAAGTCCCATCAGCTTTGGATACATGCTGATCGGGGTGAAGCCAGGAATCGTGTTTACTTCGTTCATCAAAAACGCGCCATTTTCATTCATGAAAAAATCGATGCGCGCCATTCCGTGACACTGAAGTGCGTTGAAAATATTTTTTGAAATCTGCTGAATATCTTTAAGTTCTTGGTCTGAAAGTTTTGTAGGAATCAAAATTTCTGCAGCATCAGGATCTACATATTTTGCGTCGTAAGAATAAAATTCTCCAGGTCGGCAGCGCACTTCCCCCGCGGGACTCGCGATGAGCTCGCCGCGTTTTCCTAAAATAGCAATTTCAAGTTCGCGGCCGGAGATCGCTGGCTCTACCAAAACTTTGTCATCGAGTTTAAAAGCTGAATCTAAAGCAGATTTTAATTCAGTTTCTGAATTAACTTTTGAAACTCCAAGACTGCTTCCAAGATTCGCCGGCTTTACAAAAACAGGAAAAGGCCAAGGTAATTCTTTCGCTTCATTTCTTTTTACGAAATCTTCTCGATAAATTTCTTCAAAAGGTACGACAGGCAATCGAGCTTGCATGCAAATTCTTTTCGTTAAACCTTTATCCATGCAAATCGCTGACGCACGCACACCACAACCGACCACGGGAATTTCTGAAAGTTCGAAAAGACCTTGGATAGTTCCATCTTCCCCACCAGGACCATGTAAAATCGGAAAAGCTAAATCAAATTCATAAACTTTATCGCCAGCGATAAGTGCCGGCTGTTTTCCATTTAACTTATAAGGTCGAATGCTGACTTGAACGCCTTGAGGAGTTTTTACTTTTTTTGGATTATCCGAAAGAACTTCAAGATCGGATTCTTTTCCTAAGGTCATCACACCATCTTTTTGAATAATCATCAGCAAAGGCTCAAAAAGTTTTCGATCAAGAGCCTTAAGAAGATGTTTTCCTGAAATCAAGGAAATTTCGTGTTCACCCGAGCGACCGCCGATAACAAATAAAACTTTTTTCATAAAAGTTTTTTTCTCCACATTCTGCCATTCTAACGGAAACCTATAGGTCGACCAAACAATTTTAGATAAGCTTAAAGAATGTCAGCTTCGATCGAGACTTCGTTCACTTCTCTGATGAAAATTCGCTTACCCATCATCGTTGCACCGATGTTTTTGGTGAGTAACGAACATATGCTTGTTTCGGCGGCAGAAAACGGCGCCATAGGAGTTGTACCTTCTCTTAACTATCGCCCCAGCTCCAAATTTGCGGAAGCTTTAAAAAACATTCGAGCGCGAACTCAAAAGCCTTTTGGCGTAAATTTAATTGTTCAAAAAACAAATCCTTATGTGAAAGAGCATTTAAAACTTTCACTCGATGCGGGAACTCCTTTTTTTATTACTTCTCTAGGCAATCCCAAAGAAGTCATCACCGAAGCTCATAAAATTGGGGCAAAAGTTTTTTGCGATGTCGTCGGATCTGAACATGCAAAAAAAGCTGTCGATCTTGGAGCGGATGGTCTCATCGCTGTTTCATCTGGTGCAGGTGGACATGCCGGCCCCATTACGGCTTCGATTTTGATTCCGCTGCTTAAGAAGAAATTTAAAGTACCTGTGATTGCCGCCGGTGGCGTGGCCGATGGAGCTGGTTTAGCGTCAATGCTTGCTCTTGGCGCTGATGGAGTGAGCGTGGGAACAAGATTCATCGCTTCAAACGAGTCGCCCGTGCATGAAGATTATAAAAACGCGATTTTAGAATCGGGAGCTGAAGATATTGTAATGACCAAAAAAATATCTGGAACTCCTTGCTCGGTTATCAATACGCCTTACGTTCAAAAAATGGGACTTGAGCAAAATTGGTTTGAAGGAATGCTTAGTAAAAATTCAAAATTAAAAAAGTACGTCAAAATGCTCATCCAATTTAGAGGAATGAAATTTTTAGAAGCCGCTGCTTTTAATTCAACCTATAAAAGTCTCTGGTGTGCAGGTCAAACAGTGGAGCTCGTTAACGAGATCAAATCGATTCAAAGTATTTTAGAAGATTTCGCTAAAGAATATGAGAGCGCTGTAAAAGCTTTGCCCAGATTATCTTCTTAAAACGCAGCACCTACTTCCACTTGATCGAGCAGCCAATCGCAGAGGTTTGAGTTTCACGAGGATCTTTTCCTACAAGAAGATCTTCGATGGCATCTTTAAGATAAGTTTTTTTCACCGAAGCGATATCTTTTTGATTATCATCTAAGCGGCCATGGTAGCGAAGTTTCCGCTGCTGATCGTAAACATAAAATTCAGGAGTGCACGCAGCATTAAAAGATTTTGCTACTGCTTGAGACTCATCATGCAAATAATCAAAGTGAAAATTTAAAGTTTTTGCGCGTTCCTTCATCTTAGGAAAAGAATCGTCGGGATGAGATTGCGAGTCATTCGCATTGATGGCCACAAACGAAACGCCTTTAGATTTATAATTCTGCGCGAGATCATTGAGCCGACTCTCATATGCCTGAACATACGGGCAGTGATTACAAGTAAAGGCGATCACTAAAACTTTAGAAGATTGATAATCATTTAAGCTGTGATTTTTTCCATCGACCCCAGGAAGATTAAAATTTGCACAACTTACACCTAGTTCAATGGGCTTAGATTCTGTGGCCATGAACTAGGCTTAATGAATTTTTTTCTTAGGATCAATGATGAACGACAAATTCTCCGCCATCGGCTGGCATATCTTCATCTGTATTCGCAGCGACAAGATCTCCAGAGACGCGACCAAATAAACTACCGCTTTCAAAATTTTCATATGAAATGGTGGACCAGTTTAATTGACCGAGTAATTGCGCCTGATTCGAAAATTTAGAGCTAAAGTCAGAGCGATTATCAAACCATGAATCTACTTTCCCAAAACCTTGAAAGCATCCGCCGTACTCCGTGCAGTTGCCACCTGTATAGGATCTTTTAAATTGAGTGATTTCTCCAACCGTTACTCCTCCGCGCATCACTAAATCTCCAAAGTTTTTTGCAGAGTCTAAATTATGTGCATCGTCAAATGTCTTGTTTGGATCTGTAATGACATTAAATTTTCCAGCAGCTTGAATTTTTCCGTCGATCAACATCATACGACCATCATTCGCATTTACTTTTTGGCCTGCCAAAAGAGTTTTATCTCCGGCATTCGGCATTTCAAAGGCACTGCCATTTCCATATTCATCAAGAGCAAGTGGATTCATCGGAATAGCTTGAGTCGCATCGATAGAAATATCTCCGTTCGCCACCCACTGAGCTAAGGCAGCGTGATTTTGATGAAGTGCAGGCATCCCAATTGGTCCCATATTTCCTGAAGCCGCGATATCAAGAGGGTGAACCACGTTGTCAGGAGTCGCGTTTTTATTGAGTGAAGGAATAAATACTCTACCCGCTTGAGCAGGATTTGTGGCCGCATCGTAAGCGACAACACCTGCAAAAACAATATCGCCCGCTGAATAGACAGCGATAGGAGTTTTAATCAAACTTTGTTTCACCGTCACAGAATTGTCGAAAACTAAAGAAGTCGCGCTGTAAGCAGACAAATCGATTTGTTTATTCACTGCTGCAAGATCAGAAGTGGCGGGACAATTCACTTGAGCTTTAGGAGAAGCACCCGATTTTACTTCGAGTGAACATTTTGGATTTTGAAATCTTAAATGACTGTCTGAATCAGGAATTTTTTGAGCGGCGGCTACAGAATTTTTAATTTGATCAGGAATATTAATCGCGGGAGCTGAAGTGTCGTATCCGGCAAAGAATTCAATTTTGTTATCTGAATTTCCTACATAAGGAGCCACATTCGCATCGGTAAGAGAATCAATCGCGTCGACATGAAGTCCACCAACCGCAGTGAAAGGTCTATAAAATGCAAATCCATCTGTCTCTGCATTAAGTCGAATACGATAAGGCTGACCGTCAGATGTTTGAGAAAGAGTCGAAGGATCCACATCAAAATGTACGCGACCAAAAAATTGATTTCCAAAAAGTGTAAAAGGTTTTTTAGGATCTGGGTTATTAATTTTTCCTAAAGCAAAAGCATAATCATTCAACATCACAGGTTCGATCGTTGCAATTTCTCGAATCGTCGAAATGCTATTATCTTTTCTCGCGCTCACAACGATTTCAATTCGTTTAGGTAATTTTACCCAGTTGTCGTAAGCCGTTTTTCCACTTGGCCACGAACCATTGGCTGAGGTCGGAGTCGAAGACCATTTTGTTCGATAATATTCGGAGATAGCAATATTATCAGAAGGCAAAGCTTTCATTCCAAGTGCATCCATCGGACATCCGTCGATATCACCTCTAAAGTAAGCAGCGCTTGGATTTTTTACAGAGTTTCCGCCACGATTGGATTCGTCTTTTAAGCAGCGCACAGAAAATTTGTAAGTAATATTGTCAGACGTCCACTGTGGTTTTAATTCTGTACTTTGAAATCCACCTGATCTTGCAAAATCGATAAAGCTTGAAGGAACTGCAGGATAATCTTCGTCGGTGTCGTGAGTAATAAATTTATCCGAGTAGTTGTTTGCGTAATCGGCAAAAGCTTTTTGAACAGAAGTCGCATTGGTTAATTTCATTTCAGAAAAATATCGAATGCTATCGACGACTTGTTTTTTTACAATTTGAAGTCCTTCGCTCGCCGCTTGCTTTGCAATGACTTGATCGTGTGAAGCATTTGCGGTTGATCGTTGTCCCGACGAATGCTTTAAAATCGACGCCATTCCGATAGAAAGAATTGCGATAAAAATTAAAACGAAAACGAGTGAGTTACCTTGTTTAGAATAATTGGACTTCATAGTCGTACTCCCTGCCCATGAAGTACTTCAAGTTCGATGCCAGGCTAAAAGTATACCTAAGCCAATGAAATCATTAGATAAATGGGGTCTGGCAAAAATGCCATATGAAAACCTCTGCAGGCAAAGATGACAAAAACTGTCGCGAAGAGGGGTGGGGTTAAAAAGGTGCCAGGTCATCCCCCGTCTATATATATTACAAACCGCCACTTCCGGGAGTTGGGCCGCCACCACCGCTTGTGCCTGAACAATCCGACTGAATTTGCGCCAAGCGACCCGAGTAATCATTAATAGGAGAAGGCAGCTTAGAAAAATAATCGACATTCACCTGACTTGCGGCGGCTCGCTCAGGGCTAATACAGCTCGGTCGGCCTCCAGGCACATCTGTCGTGAATGTGGGCGATTTTTTTGCATCAAATCCATTGAAATCGAGTTTCACATTCAAATCATGAGGTAAACCCGCTCGCTCCGCTGCACATCGATTCATAAATATTTGATTCGCACTTATGCCAGCTCCTGTGCGCTGACCCGGCATTCCTCCACCACCGCTCCATGAATATCCGGGATCGAGTGGTGAACTTGGCGAAATAATGTTTTCTCCTGAACTTGAGTCAGCTTGAAATTGACAACGATTGGTAGAGCCCGTTGATGTTTTTGGATTATCCCACACTTGATCCCAACAAACTCTCCATCCGTCCGGCTTCGAAACAGAATAAGGATCCGGTTGATAAAGAAAAAGTTCATTTGCATTAGGAGAACCTCCACCTGGAGACCACCGCGCCGGATGACCTGGTATAGAAAAACTTCCGGACCATGCTGTAGAATTTGTATCTGTTGTTGAAGGAAATGCGGTTGCATAAGAACTTGGAACTGCAATCGTTCGAGTCACTCCATCTGGATAAAGCTGTCGTTCACACTCGCAAGCGTTCGAATCCGTTTTAGATAAAATTTTTCCATCGAGAGAATTACCTTTTAAGTCGGTTTGTCCCGAAATAAATTTTCCATTTCCATCGGTAATCGGAAGCGGATGCGAAGAATCTGAAACTTGCGTCAGCGTTACAAGATTGGGATTGGGAGGATAAAAATCTGAAGTCGATCCACTGGTTCCACCTTTGCCACCATCTGGATTGCAGAGATCAGGACGCATGGTTTGATAAATGCAAGTTCGTCCCAAAGAAACTCCTCCGCAAACGGTGTCTGCGTTACAGAGACCCAGCCACGGATTGTCGGTGCGAGAAGGTGCAGTACACCAAGTAAACGAACATTGAGCCGCCACATTCGAACGATTAGGATTACTCGAAGTATTTTTTGGATCGGCACCCGCTCGACTAGTCAACGTATCACGATACTTGCAGCACGCTCCGTATCGACTATCATCCCGAGTAATCTCGGCCAAATTAAATCCCTTACCTTGGCAGTTACAATAATCACTGCCTTCAACAAAATCTGAACTTTTCATTCCGCCAGCAAATTGAAAATTGTGTTTCATATATTCCGCCGTACATTGCGGTTTGCAGCGACGATTTTCAAAGTGATCGTCGCACTCACCCGCTGCCGTCGTAGGGCCTGAAAGATTAAGAGAAGAAAAGTTTCCCCAATTCTGAGGATCAAAACGAGTGGGGGCCGAAGTAAAAGCTTCTGATTTTGTATGCTCAGGCAACAAATCGTCGCGAACAAAATATTTCAAATCAAAAGTCACTCTCATTAAATTATTAAAGTTACAGGCATTGCATGCGTCGGCCGCTGTACCTTCAGGATTAAGCCAGCCGTTTTTCCAGCGAAAATTTTGGATCTCATTGCTGCATGCACAGCTATCTTGCCGATTTTGAGTTCGTTTTTGTTTGAGAGAATAGAGAACTTGAAAACTATCCACCGACGGAATCAAAATTTCTGCAGGAAACGAGCTCTGCGCATTGACTTGAGCAATTGTAGCATTTGCTTTTACTAAATCCGCAGCTCGACCGTTTGGTTTCAAATAAATGGTTTGCACATCCACGCGCGCGGCTATTGGTTTTATTCCGGCACCAAATTGAGGCAAGCTCGGCATTACCTTTACATCTGTTTTGCTGTTTCCTCCTCCGCCCACCACTTGAACAAGGTAAGTAGCTTCTGGAGAAGCGAGATAAATGAATTGATTCACATTGAAATAAGGAAGTGCGGGATTTGGATTATTTTTATCTTGCAGGCGCAGACTAGAACAAAGTCCATTGCTACATCCAAATTGACTCACTACCGAATAAGATGTGCCCGTGCTGTCTTCAGGAAACGCATAGAGTTGAAGCATATCGCTTGAGTTTGCTCCCGAAGTATTTGAAATTCCAAAAAGTTGATTGTCAGTTTCTCGCGTTGAAACATACACAGAAGATTCGAGTAATCCGGTAACGCGCTTTCGAAATGTTTGAACAGCTTCCCATTGCTTCGCTTCAAATTTTACATCGGCATTTCGCTTCATGAAGCGAATACCTGCAAAGACGGCGAAGCCCCCGACGATCAAAATCAATCCCAGGCCAATTAAAATTTCTGTAAGAGTAAATCCACTTTGTTTGCGCTTAAAAGTCATGAAGCCTCCGCCCTCCCATTATGGACCAGCCCAAGAAGCTCGCCAAAGTAAAATTCAAAGTTTAACTTATCTTTGAATGTTTACCCCCTATATGGCCATCGCCACTTTTTCCTATTTTTGCATGGTCATGGGAATTTTGAATCGAAAAAAAAATCGTTTAGCGCATATTCGATGGATGAGCCTAGCAATGCTTATCGATTTAAGCATTGTCGGCATTTTGGAGTATCAAAGAGATGCCATTCAAACAACAATCGATATGAAACTCGGCTTTGTTCAACAAATACATATCGCCGTTTCGTTGATGGCCGTTTTATTTTATTTTCCGACGATTTATTTTGGATGGATGTTGTATTGGGGAAAGAGAACCTTAAGATTAAAAACTCACAAATGGCTTGGAATTTTAGTTTTTCTTTTAAGAACTATCGGATTTGTAACGATGTTTAAAATGGGGTCGGGCTAAATTACCGACCCCATTGATTAAACTAACTATTCGATTTTCTCGAAGAGTTTTTATTACCAGAATTAGATTGGTTGCTAGACGAAGATCGCGAGTTTGAAGATGAGGATCGCGAGCCTTGTCGTCGACCAGATTTGCCATTGCTACCGTTGCTATTTTTTGTATTCATACTTTGCTCCTTTCGGGGTTGTAATGATCTCGATTTAGAGGTTTTTAAATCTAAAAGCTTCCAACCAAAGTATGACGACATCCAAGCTGCAAAGATGAAAATTCATCTTATGAAATCTACATCAAAAAGCATTCGTTACGCGGTTGTGGGCTTAGGTTATATCGCTCAAGCTGCCGTTCTGCCTGCATTTAAAAATGCAAAGAAAAATTCTCAACTCGTCGGTTTAATTTCTGACGATCAAAAAAAATTAAAAGAATTAAGTAGAAAATACAAAACTAAGCTCAATGGCACTTACAACGACTATGAAGCTATTTTGCAAAGCGGAGAAATCGACGCGGTTTACATCGCTTTACCCAATCATCTGCATCGAGAATATACCGAGCGTGCAGCTCGATTGGGAATACATGTGCTCTGTGAAAAGCCTTTAGCCGTCACCGTTGCTGAATGCGAGAGCATGATTAGAATGGCTAAACAAAATAATATTAAATTAATGACTGCTTATCGACTTCACTTTGAAGAAGCTAATCTTAAAGCCATAGATCTTCTTAGAAAAAATAAAATCGGTGCGCCAAAATATTTTGAATCTACATTTTCAATGCAAATTAAAGCTCCCAATATTCGTACACAGGATATCAACATGGGTGGGGGAACCTTATACGACATAGGAATTTACTGCTTAAACGCAGCGAGAAATTTATTTCAAGCTGAGCCAGAAGAAGTTTTTGCAATGAGTAGCAAAAATGAAGATCCCCGATTCAAAAAGATAGATGAGATGACGATTTCTGTTCTCAGATTTTCTGAGGATCGACTGGCCACTTTTACTACGAGTTTTGGCTCAGCCGATCAAGCCGTATACAAAATCGTAGGCACTAAAGGCAGCCTCGAGGTTGAAAATGCGTATGAATGGCAAAGTGCTATCACTCATTCTTTAAAAATTGGAGATAAAAAATCTAAAACAAAATATAGCAAGCGCGATCAGTTTGGCCCTGAACTTATTTATTTTTCAGACTGTATTTTAAAAAATAAAGACGTCGAGCCTTCAGGCGAAGAAGGGTTAAGAGATGTAAAAATTATTCAAGCTTTGTATGCCTCTGCCGAAAGAAATATTCCTATTCGATTAGAAAGTTTGGAATCCAAAAAAAATCAACCTAGCGTTAATCAAAGCATTAAAGTGCCACCTCTGGAGAAGGCCGAGCTTGTTCACGCAGAGCCCCCACATTCTTAGATAGAACTTAGGATAGATTTTATTTTTTAAATTGAGAGTTAGTCTGAGTAGGTAATTTAAAAAGAAGGAGCCTGCAAATGAAAAACACCCTCAATCAAGAACAACAAAAACAAAAAAATCAAACTTCATCCGACCGAACAAATAAAAAAGATGATCCATTCATCACAAATCCAGATTACACAACCACTGGTGACAGAAATAATGCTGAAAAAAATAAAAAATCGGAAAGTGAATGGAGTCCAAGTCAAAAATTTAAGGACGATGAAAATCCACGATCGCCCAATCAATATAATCGATAACTAAAATCGATTTAAAACAACAAAAGAGAAGAGGCCCCTGAATGGGGCCCTCTTTTTTGTGCCCGGGCACAAATCCATCCTGCGACATCCTTGCACCACATTTCTAAATTTTCATAATCTAAAGACCAATAAAATAGAGAGCTTAGCTGGGTTGAGTCTGGCATATAACTTGCTTAAAAAATGGAGGAATTAAGACTCACTACATAAGGGATTAAATATATGACTCAATTAAATAAATTTTTATTCATTGGAATCATTTCAATTATCGCCATTGGATGCGGCAGCGATAAAAATACTGCCGCAACTTCTAAGAAATTCGCATTTAGTATCGATGGCGATTACGACTTTACAGATTCATTTTGTAACTTAGGCTCTAAATCAGCAGCCGCTCAAGAAGCCTATAACTATTTTCCGATGACACTTAATTTAGTCGGCACCAAAGCTGTACTTGAAACGATTTATTCAAGTACTTGTAGTAGCTTCTCCAATGACACCGTGGATGAACTTTCTGCTGACACGATTGTCATTATCAAAGGTGCTATCACCTGCTCCGCCGCTTGCAATACTTTAGATCCCTGTATCGAAAAAGCCGCTTCAGGAAATAAGCAAACTTCAACCTATACTTTTATCAATAGCGCCTTAATGCTTACTGATTCAGCGAATTACGGAAACTGCCAAGATTCAAATGGAAAATTAATTCGAAGTTTTACTATTAGGTAACTTTGGTCCCGGGACCAATCTGCTACCCAATCTGACGAATGCGATCGGCGACTTCACGAAATTCAGGATCGATCTTTTGAACTTCTTGTAAAAGTTTTTTTGCTTTGGCCGGGTCTTCAAGTTTCAATAAAACTTCAGCGAGTTCAAAAGTTACGCTCAGCTTTTCTTGATCCACAAGATTAGGCTCTTTCAAAGCAGCATCAAAACTTTCTTTGGCTTTTTTGAATTCACCTTTTGCGGCGAGGCTCAATCCAATTTGATAAAGTGAAGAAACCTTTTGACCATCCACTTTGCCCACCAATTTAAATTCTTCGATAGCATCATCAAATAATCCCATTTCGCGATATGCAATGCCTAAATCAAAATGGGTTTGAAAATCATCCGCGCTCACGCTCTCGGCTACACCTTTTTTGAAAGCGCTAAAAACATCTTTTACTTCTGCTGGAGGAGTGGATTGAGATTTCGAAACTTCTTTAAGTTCAGCGTCGAGTTCTTGAGCCAGATCGTAAAAATCATGATCGCTTTCATCTCGCTCATCCTCTTGAACTGTCATTTTCACTTTAGTTCCAAGAGTTTCGATCTCGAGCTTCTTCTGCTTTACCTTGTCGTTATTAGCAGCAGATTTCGCTGGAGCTTTGGCAGCTGCGTCTCCACCCCAATGTGCCGACTGAGGAAATTTTTCTTTAAGGCTCTTGAGTAAAGCATGAGCTTCATCTTTTAATCCTTGAGCTTTAAAGAATTCGACTTCTTCGAGACCTTGGCGAATTTCAAAATCATCGTCCGCGACAATACCCATCGTTTCTTCAACAGGAGCCGCCGGAGCCGCTGCAGTGGCGGGCTTCGCCGCCGC
>JAFLCD010000001.1:0-446998 GCA_017302715.1 Deltaproteobacteria bacterium | reverse complement strand
TGGCCACGGACTACTCGCCAGCCGTCGAGGCAGCGCTGGCCGATGCGGGCTTCGCCGCCGCAGTAACCGTAGCCTCTGACTCCATCGGAGAATTTAAGAATTGAAGTTCATCATCTGTAAAATCTGCATCCGATAAAATAGTCTCAGGATTTACTTCTTCTTCAACGCTTGAATCACTTTCAACTTCATTGAGCTCAAGCTCTAAAACTTGACTAGCTTCAGAGTTGCCAGAGTCTAAAGAAAATTCTTCGCTGCTTGATTCGAAATCATTATTCAATTCTACAGGAGCAGACATTTCTTCAGGTTTTCTTTTTACAGTTGGCTCTTGAGAAGGATCGCTTTTGACTTCGGGTTGTAAATCTTTAATCGAAATATCTGAGACTTCAGAAACGAGCGAAAGTTCATCTTCAACAATGATAGAAATTTCGGAAGCTTCAAAATCTTTAAGCACTTCTTCAGCTTTTTCTTTAGAGGGCGCTGGTGATGCCGCCTTCTTTGGTGCTGCGGCTTGAGCCGAGCTAGCAACAGTTTTTGCGCCGCCCTTGCCTTTGACCGAAGGATGTTGAGGATCGAGAGCTATCAATTCATCTGTAGAAAGTTTTATCCAAGCATCCAATTTAAGTGTGGTCGCTAATAGAACGATCTCGCTTAAAATATGCTTAAGATCTTCGCTCTTATCGAGTTCGTTGGCAGCAATTTTTAATTTCCAGCGAAGAGCGATCGACTGAGGAAATTTTCCTAAATTATTTCTTAAAACTTCAAAGGCTTTTTCAGCTAATCCATATTTTAGATAGACATCACATTCCGAGATGACTTTTTTCTCTTCTGGATCGAGTTGCAATTCTCGAATGAGAAACTCGGCTGAATCTATAACTTCTTCGGATGCACCTGCGTTTAAATTTACTTTCTTCGTTGCCGTTCCGGTCGTGTAAGGATTTGCAGAAGCTGTTGAGGAGGCGGCAGAACTTGGTGCAGCAGTAACAGATGAAACTCCCGCTTTATTTTTAAGGCGCTCTTCGGTCGCAAAAGCTTTTTCAGCTGTGCCCGCTTGTCGATAGATTTTTAAAAGTTCGGTATCAACAGCTCGAGCTTTATCTGGCTGTTTCATCGCGATAAAAGTAGAAGACAAAAGCTCAAGGACTTCGGGATTTTTTGGATCAGCTTTAAAAGAAATTTGAATGCGCGCCAGAGCTTTCTTAGGTTCATTTGCCTTGAGATATAAATCAACGAGATATTGGAGCTGAGCAATTTCTTGAGGAAATAACTCTACCCATCTCTCATGCACTCGCACGATATCGGGCATATGACCCCGAGCTAAAATATTTTCGTCGAGTCGTCTTAAAGTCTCAATCGCTTCGGCAGGTTTTTTCTCTGCCAAGAAAAGAGAAGCAAGTTTCAGCTGACTTTCGATATTGAACGGATCGAGATCTGAAACTTTTTTCAAAATTCTAAGAAGAGCTTCCTGCTCACCCGTTTGATCATAAAAATCTACAACAATCGAGAAGTGGCTCATGGCATCCGAGACAAGACCTAACTGGCCATAAAGGTCGGCGAGCTTTTCATGAATTTCAATCAGTGCAGCTTTAGGAGCGGCTTGATCTACTTTTAAAATTCGTTTGTAGATCGCAACAGCTTTAGAATAAAAACCATCTTTGGTGTAAACATTTCCAACTCGTTTTAAATAATCGAGAGCTTTTTCGTTGTTGCTTAATTTGAGATGAATATCCGCGGCGCGATTGAGCGCTTTCAAATCCTGAGGATCAGATTTTAGAATGATTTCGAGCGCTTCCAAGGCCTTTTCATTCTGACCTTTGAGCACGGCCTTTTCGGCTGCTGCGAAATATTTCGTTTTATCCACGAAGAACCCCCAAAACTAACAAAACTCCAGTAACTAGTTTAACTCCTTTTAGAATTCGAAAGTATGGCGTCAAAGATTACTGACGCGGTGCAAATTTAAAATAAAATTTAGACGAAGGTTTCTAAGAATTTTGTGGTGTAGCGACCTTCACGAAAATCCTGAGAATCCAAGATTTTAAGGTGAAGAGGTATCGAAGTTTTGACGCCCAAAATCACGAACTCTTTTAACGCCTCGCGCATCTTCGCGATAGCTAGATCACGAGTATCGGCATGAACAATCAATTTCGAAATCATCGAATCATAGTAGGGCGAAACAAAATAATCCGAACAAGCTGTCGACTCTAAGCGAACTCCATATCCCATCGGTGGATGAAACAAAGAAATTCTTCCAGGACTTGGAGCAAAAGTTTTTGGATCTTCGGCGGTGACACGACATTCAATCGAATGCCCTTTCATCACGACATCTTTTTGTTTGATCTTTAGTGACTCGCCCATCGCCGTTAAAATTTGTTCGCGAAGCAAATCAACGCCTGTCACCATCTCCGTGATCGGATGCTCCACTTGAATTCGCGTATTCATTTCGAGAAAATAATAATTCTTATCTTTATCGACTAAAAACTCGATAGTTCCTGCGGTTGCGTAATCAACAGCTGAAGCGGCAGCGATCGCACTCGCCCCCATTTTTTCTCTCAGTTGAGGTGTCATTGCCGGACTAGGAGTTTCTTCTAAAATCTTTTGGTGCCGTCTTTGAATCGAACAATCTCTTTCACCTAGATGAATAAGATGCCCTTGCTTATCTCCTAAAATCTGAAACTCAATATGCCGAGGCTCAACACAATACTTTTCGATAAAAACTTCATCGCTTCCAAAAGCAGCTTTACTTTCAGATCTCGCGATTTCTAAAAGTTTCATAAGTTCGCTTTCTTCGCGAACAATTTTCATTCCACGTCCGCCACCGCCATTCGCAGCTTTAATCAAAACAGGATATCCCATTTCTTTCGCTTGAGCTTTTACATCGCTCTCTGAAACTGGCTTTCCATCGCTACTGGCGAGTTTCACGCTCGGAAGCAAAGGCACTCCCGCTTTCGCGACAGTTTCTTTCGCTTGAATTTTATTTCCCATTCGCTGAATCGAATCCGCCGAAGGTCCGATAAAAAGCAAACCCATATCGGCGCAAGCGCGTGCAAACTGAGCGTTTTCGGATAAAAATCCGTAACCTGGATGAACAGCATCTGCACCCGTCACTTCAGCTGCAGATAAAAGCGCATGAATATTTAAATAACTTTCGCGAGGTTGAGGCGGACCGATGCAAACCGATTCATCTGCGAATTTTACGTGTAGAGAATCGGCATCAGCTGTCGAATAAACAGCTACCGTCGAAAGCCCAAGTTCATGGCAAGCGCGATTGATACGCAGCGCGATTTCACCTCGATTGGCGATCAAGACTTTCGTAATGGACTTAGGCATAGATTAAAAAATTACTTTCGAATTCCAAAAAGCGGAGAATTAAATTCTACGGGCGTGCCATTTTCTACGTAAACTTTTTCAATCAAGCCTGAAACGTCGGCTTCGATTTCGTTCATCAGTTTCATGGCTTCGACGATACAAAGAGTCTGGCCCTTCGAAATTGTTTGATTGGCTTCGACAAAAGCTGGATGCGTGGGCGAAGGCGATCGATAAAAAGTTCCTACAAATGGAGAGCGAATAATATGCAAATCACTTTGCGCTTCAACCGAAGGTTTTGAAACAGAGGTGGAGCTTGATGGTACAGATGCACTCACCGGCGCCGAAACGATCATCGGAGCTACGGCCGCTTCTCGCGCGCGCACTCGAATATTCATTTTACCGGTGGAAATTTCGATTTCTGCTAAATCGGTGGATTTTAAAAGATCCGAAAGCTTTCGGATCACCTTTTCAGGAACTTCGCCCGAATTGTCGGCCGCTTTGGGCGGCGTTTTCTTGTTTAAAGCCATAAACTAAGAAAAAACCGCGCTTTGGGCCGAAAGTCGAGAGAATTTAAGGTTCAAGATCTCCTGTGCCTGGAGGGGTCGTAAGAGCGGGTCGAGCATCGCTTACAATATAAGGAGTGATGAAGATCAAAGTCTCTTCACGAGTTTGACTGCTCGACTTACCTTTGAAGAGATATCCTAAGATCGGAATATCTTTAAGGCCTGGAACTCCGGATTCTCCACGAGTATCACTCGTTTTGAAAACACCGCCGAGAACCGCGGTGCGACCACTTTTCACAAGCATTTCAGTATTCGCTTCACGAATCAAAATGGAAGGGTTTCCACCGACAGGTTGACCGCCAGGTTCGTTGCTCTTGGTCGAAACTTTTAAAATAACAGAGCCGTCACTTGTAATATGCGGAGTTACAGAAATTTCAATACCAGCTTCTTGAAACGAAACGTTCGATCCGTTTTGGCTAGAAGACAAGAATGGAATTTTTGTTCCCTGAATAATACGAGCAGATCGATTGTCGAGAACCGAAATACTTGGTCTCGAAACAATGCGAGCAAGTTGCTCAGTCTCGGCATAACTTAAGTGAAGATCGAGATTGAAAATATCATTCACCGATCCCAATCGAATTCCTAGATCACTACCCGTCGAACCTGGAAGCGCATCTACAGCAAATCCCGAAAGTGTGGGAGCTGACGGAGGAGTGAAAGCTCCACTGATATTAGAAAGGTTTGCAGCCGTTGCTGATGAACTTCCGCCGATGTCGATCGTTCTTGGAAACTGGACGCCTCGAGATTTTCCGTTGAGATCGTTGAGTTTAAGAACGGGACCCCACTGAATACCAATCGATCGAGAAAACTGATCGTTCGCTTGAACAATTCGACTTTCGATTCGAACTTGAGGAGTCTGAGTATCGAGAGCCTTCATCAAATTTTCTGCGCGTGAAAGATTTTCTTTAATATCTTTTACGATGATCGTGTTTGTTCTTGAATCTGTATCAACCGTTCCACGCTCCGAAAGCATATTCTTTAACCGAGCAGCCATTTCTTCTGCTGTCGCGTAGTTCACATTGAAAAGTTTTGTCTTGAGTGGCTCGAGTTGTTTAGCCGCTTTATCATTGGCTAAAGCAATTTCTCTTTCTTTCTTCAACTTCTCAGCTGGAGCGACTCGCAAAATATTTCCGTGCTGAACTTTATCTAATCCAAGAGTCGACAAAATAATATCGAGAGCTTGATCCCAAGGAACATCTACTAATTTTAAAGTAAGTTTTCCTTTAACATCATCGCCGGTGATGATGTTGAGCTTTGAAACTTCAGCAACAAGGCGAATCACATCTTGAACTTCGGCATCTTGAAATTCGAGAGAAACTCTTTTGCCTGTATAAACTTTGCTATCGAGATCATTTAAAATTCCACCTTCAGATAATCCTGAACTTGGAATGTCTTGGCTCATCGGCTTTGAAGCCACTTCAGTTTTCTTCGTAACTCCTTCACTGTCTTTTTCTTTCGCTGGTGCAGGAGCCATTGGAAGAGGAACTGGAACAGGAATCGGAGCTACTTCAGCCATTGGAGCAGGAGCTGCTTCTGGAACAGCTGGCAATTCCGCTGCTGGTAATTCTGCTTTCGCTTCAACTTGCGCTTCTGGTTTTGCTTCTGGCATTGGAATAGGAACCGCAGCCATAGGCTCAAGTGGAGCAGGTGCTTCGGCTACAGGAGTTTCCGTTTCTTTAGCAGGTTCAGAAGGTTTAAGAAGACGAACGACGAGTCCTTTATCTTCAAGACCAGCTAAGTAGTTGGTCGCTGAATCGAGATAAACTTCTAAACGAACAAGAGCAGACAAACTATCTTCCATCGCTTGAACTTTAACTTCTTTGATCACTCCGCTACCGGCGATCGAAGTAGGAAGACCTTCGCCCATTTTTCCGTCGATGATGTCGATGACAACTCTTTCAGGATCGTTGAGTTTGAAAACATTATATTTGGGCTCGTGACTTGAACCAATCACGATTCGGCTTTCAGTTGCATCGTCGATCACGTCAACAGATGAAACAACAATGCCTGCGCTCGTTGCATCAGCTGCGGTAGGCGCTTTCGCGGATTGCTTCAAACAGCTTTGTGAAAATATGGCTGTAGTTAAAACTAAAATTAAAATATTTAGTTTTTTCATTTTTTAGTCCCCTCTTTTTCGAGCTTCATCGAATATTCACTCACCATGAGTTTTCCAAGTGGATCGCGGTATTCTTCAGCTACGACCAACTCTTCTTTTAAAATTCTAACAACTTGACCTTTGTTTCGGCCGATTCGAGTGCCTCGAGAAATAATATGTCCTCGGCCATCTCCATCTTTTACAATCGCTTTCGGATTTGAAACTCCCCACAAAATCCCCGTCAAAGTGAATTTAGAAAGATCATAATTTAAAAGTGGATCAGCCGAACTTGATTTATCCATCACGCGATCGAGTAAAAAACTTCTGAATGGATCACGTTTTCCAAATGGGTTGTAAGTGTATTGAAGCGGATCAATCGCCATAGGCGCAACTTCAGATACGCCTGCAGGAGGTTGAGCTGGAGCGGCCTCTGCATTTTTTGGAGCGTCCGCTGATACAAGAGCAAAGTGAAGCAGACTAGGTAAAAAAATCATGTTCCGCTCCCTAAAAACATAAAGGTTGTAACATTGCAATTCACTGTAAGCATGGTCTCTTTATCTTTTGAGACCTGAGAAGAAATATCGAGATCCGAAACGTTTACGATTCGAGAAAGTTTTCCGATGCGATCAAAGAAGACGGCGATCTCGTGATAAGCTCCAACGATTTGAAGCTTCACAGGAATTTCTGCATAAAGTTTTCGGTTGATTTCGCCCTGAGGTTGAAAAGTTTTAAATTCAACTCCTGATTTTCTTCCAAGCGTATAAATATCGCGCAGCAAAGTTGGAATTTCTTTTTCTCGAGGCAGCTGAGTGAGGGCAATTCTTAAATCTTCTTCTAATTTTTTAGTGTTCGCCTGAAAAGTTGCTAAATCGTCGGCAACAGCTTTCTGTTCTTTGTAAGTTCTTTCAAGTTGCTGCAACTCACCTTGAAGAGCCGTAATTTTTTGATCGAGCGGCTTCCAATACATAAAAAGAGAAGTAGCTACTACGGCCGCTACAAGTACCAAAAGCACGACCATCTTTTGCCAGAAAGGAATCTTATTTAATTTATCTAAGACATTGATCGCCATGGCTTTTCCTTAAATGTCGTATTTCACTCCAAAAGTTATAGTGAACTTATGAAGTTTCAATCCGTCTGTTTCTTGAGACTGAACAAGACTCAAAGTTGGATTTGAAAAATATTTTGAAGACTTAATGTTCTCAAGAAAATCGGCGATGACAGGACCGCTTTCGGCCGTACCGTCAATCGTCACTCGCTTACCACTCTCTTTGAAACTCGCAATCCAAAGTCTTCGAGGTGTGAGATCTGTTAATTCATCCATCATCTTCACAGGACCGCTTCGTCCTTTTTCAAGAGAGCGAATAACTCCAAGTTGCTCCTCTAAAACCTGAGCTTGGCGTTTGAATTTTTCGACTTCGCCTACTTTGGCTTTGAGATCGTTGATATCTCTTTGCTTCTCTTGAATCTGTTTATTGAGTTGAGCGATCTCAGCTTGCTTGCTCGCCGCGACGAAATAACATCCTATCGCTACCAATGCTAAAATAATAAGGCCCATCACCGATTGAGCGATCAGTGCTTCAGACTTTCGAGCTTTAGGAACGGGTAAAAGATTAATGCGAATCATGCGGGTTTATCCCCCAATCTTCGTGAAGCTAAACCAACTGCGACCGCACTCATCGGAGCGAGATCTTTTAAATAGTCGGGATCAAAATCTTTTGGGCTGTAAGAAATATTTTTAAATGGATCAGCCAATTCGACTTTGGTGTTCAACGAACTTTCGAGCGCATCCTTAAGACCTGCAATCTTTGCAGTTCCACCGCTCAAGACAAGGCGGCCTAAACTTAATCCAGGCGAAGTCGCTAAATAAAAATCTATACTTCTTTGAATTTCAACCGCGAGAGTTTCAGAAGTACTTCTTAAAATCGCGCCGACTTCTTGTGGAACAACAGCCTCCGTAGTGGATTGCGAAGAACTAATATTGCCGCCGAGTTTTAAAGCTTCAGCTTCTTCGTAAGAAATATTGAGCTGCTTTTGAATTTCTTCGGTGAATTGATTTCCACCCATATTGATATCGCGAGTAAATGCAGTTACTCCGTTATTCAAAATATTGATATTCACTAAACTTGCGCCAACATTCACAAGTGCAGAAATTTCTCCGGGAGCTGGATCTTCATTGAGATCAAAACAATTTTCGATAGAGAAACAAGCGACATCGACGATTAAAGGTTTAAGACCTGCCTCGGCGATAGCAGCTGTATATTCGTGAATGATATCTTTTTTTGCAGCGACAAGAAGAACATCCATATTAGATGCTTCTTCGCCTTGGGATAAAATCTGTGTGTCTAAATTGACGTCATTAATAGAGAAGGGAATATATTGTTCAGCTTCCCACTGAATGCTCTCATTGAGTTCATCTTCACTCATTGTCGGCAAAGTAATTTTTTTGATGATGACGGAGTGACCAGAAACGCATGTAGCGACTTCTCTGGTTTTAATTTTGTGACGAGCGATGAGATCTCGAATGCCTTCAACAACGGCGGCCGAATTCATGATCGCGCCATCGACGATGGCTTCCGCTGGCAATTTGTGAAGACCAAACTTCACAAGCTTCCACGATCCACCCTTAGCTTCCTTGAGTTCAACAAGCTTGATGGAATGACTTCCGATGTCTAAACCGATTATTCCCCTCGCCATTTTTGTCCCTTTTTCCTTGGCAGTAAGTAACGATCAAAGGCGCAGAATTAAAACAAGATACGCCTTCCTTATGGTAGCGATCTTCGAGTAAAGACGTCAAGTTTTCTGAATGATTTCAATAACTTAGGGGCGGTGCATTAAGCGCGTTGCGCCGACAAATTCGTGCTGAAAATCAATTGGTGCGCGTAGTCGAAAGGTGAACATTTCTCCAGCGATTGTATTTATCCTTCCATAAGACAACGACGGCGATTGTTCGATCCGAACTTCCCGATGAAGGAGCGAAGGTTCTGTAATAACGCATATAGGAACGAGCAGGAAAATTAAAATTCGTTCCACGATCGCAAACAGTGTCCGACGAATTGAAAGAATTGAGCACCATTAAATTAGAGGCGACCACATTAAAGGTCATCGCCGTTCCTGAAGTATCTAAAACATTTGCAACAGCGCAGTTGGCATTGCTGCCATTCGTTGCCGCAGGAAGATAAATATTCACACCACTTTGAAGTGGAACCGAAGCCACACCAGAATCAGCCAATACCGCGCAACTCGTTGAATTTTGCGCTGCTGACAATTGAATAGAGTTAGAAGCGCTCGAGTCGCAATTAGGAAGCGATGAAATATTTTGACGCTTCAAGGTGTCCATCAAATCTGCAGCAATCGTCGTTGCTTCAGAAATTTGTTGAGAGAGCGTATTACTTTTTAAAACGACAATCGTGATTCCTGCAAGGCCCAGCAATCCAATCGCGAGTACCAACATGGCGACCATGACTTCGATCAAGGTGAATGCAGATTTTTTATTTTTAAAAAATTTTTGAAATTGCATTATCGAATTCTCCGATCAAAAACATACATCGCTATTGTTTGTTCCGCTCGCTCTGGCGCCAGGACTACATTTGACTGTATTGACGACTCCTCCAGATCCGACCGTCACAAAATAAGCAACACAATCTGAGGTCGAGCTTTTTGGATCACAGCCTTCCAAGCTCACTTGAAAAACAATCGAATCTCCATTGCTGGCCGTGTTTACCGGAGCGGTCAATGTGCCCGAGCTAGATGAAAACCAAATCGAGTTAGTGGCGGCAGGGTCGGTTGAAGTCGACCAATTTCCTGCATGATCTGGAACACTTCCCGCAGATGAATAGACAGGAGTGATTACAACTCCGCGGGGAATCGTCTGAGGTCTTCGATCAAAATCCCAATACGTATATCCATCTAAACTTGTTCCTACCGCATTCGTATTATAACAAGTGGCCGCCGAATCCGTACTCTGCGACATTCTTAAAACTCCATAGTATTGAGCAGGCCCGGCTGATGTTCCTAAATAGTTTCCGGACGAAGAAGATTGAGTTGTAACATTTCTTCCTGTGCCCGCAGTTGTTGAACAAGTTTTATCCGCACAAACAATAAATCGAGTGGGGCATCCCTTAAACATTGCTGAACTTCGAGCAGCGCGAAGATCCGAAGCTAAAGTACCTGCGGCAGATTCAAGTCGAGAGGCCGCTAATCTTGAATTGAGTGTGATTCCACCGGCCACTGATAAGACGGCGATGATTGCGACAACAACCATGAGTTCGATCAAAGAGAAGCCCGCGATTTTTTTTAGAAAAATGCGCACAGACTATTATCACGCAAGTTTCTCAGGAGCGAAAGGTCTACTTATATTGAAGGCCTGGGTCTTTATCGAGCATATAACGCTCAAGCCCATAACGCTTAATTTTATAGAGCAATGCGCGATGAGAAATCTCAAGTAGCTTTGCAGCCCAAGTGCGATTGCCACCTGTTTTATCGAGAGCTTTTTTGATCAACTCTTGCTCCATAATGACCATCATTTTTTTAATCGATAGTTCATTCGCAGCGGCGCGAATGGCTGGATTAATTTCTACATTGCGAACGGCATCGGGCAAATGCTCAGGAACAAGTTCAGAATGAGTTTCTAAAACCATCGAACGTTCAATCGTGTTTTCAAGCTCTCGAACGTTTCCTGGCCAAGAATAATCTGTCAAAAATTGCATGCACTCGGCAGAAACTTTCTCGATGCTTTTGTTCATTTCTTTTGCAAAACGTTTTAAGAAAACATCGACGAGCAATGGAATGTCTTCTTTTCTCTCTCGAAGAGGTGGAAGATGAATCGGCAAAACATTTAAGCGGTAATAAAGGTCTTCTCTGAAAGTCCCTTTTTTAATTTCTTCTCCAAGATTTTTTAATGTCGCCGTGATGAGACGAACATCTATCTTGATTATATTGCTCGCGCCAACACGTCGAATTTCTTCTTCTTGAATGGCTCGCAACAATTTTACTTGAAGTGAAAGTGGAAGATCCCCGACTTCATCTAAAAATAAAGTTCCGCCATGAGCTTCTTCAAACAATCCTTTTTTATCTTTATTCGCACCTGTAAACGAACCCTTCATATAACCAAAGAGTTCGCTCTCAAGGAGGTTTTCCGGAATCGCACTACAATTGATCGCAATGAAAGGTTTGTTCGCACGTGGAGAATTAAAATGAATCGCGCGCGCGATAAGTTCTTTACCCGATCCGCTCTCTCCAGAAATAAGAACGGTCGTTTTGTAATCTGCGATTTTTCGAATCGTATCAAAAATTTCTAACATTCGCGGAGAACGAGCGATGATATTGCTAAAAGAAGTTTCTTGATGAAGAACTCTTTTAAGAGATTGATTCTCAAACATTAAATTTTCTTGGGCGGTTAATCGCTGCAAGCGCAAAAGAATTTCATCGGCTTTGAATGGCTTACTGACGTAATCGTAAGCACCTTTTTTCATGGCTTCGATAGCGGTGTCTACATTTCCAAAAGCAGACATCATAATGACAGGAATCGATCGATTGAGATTTTTAGTAGACTCTAAGAAAGTAAGACCATCCATCTCCGGCATACGAATATCGCAGAGAACAAGATCGTAAGTATTGAGTTTGATTTTTTCTAAACCTTCTTTTCCATCTTGAGCTGAATCAATATGATAGCCTTCGCGTTCAAGCAAAACCGAAAGCATATGTCTCATTCCGCTTTCATCGTCGACGATAAGAACTTTTTTCTTTTCTTGGGAAACAGTGACAAGCGACATTCGATTCTCCCCTCTTTATGACCGATACTTTTCTTAAAACCTGCACACTCTTTGCAGGGCTGTAATTTTTACTGTGAATAAAATAGCCCTGCATTTAGTTTATATTAACGCTTTGCGCAACGATAGGGGTGGAAGAAACCTCAGATAATTTAATAGTTTATGTGGGGTCGGGTTAAAAAGGTGCCAGGTCAGCTTAGTCAGATAGCCATTATTGAGTCTTAAAAATCGTTTTAAGAATTTTCGTTTGCGCCGCCGTTAGGAATATGAGGAGGTCCCCTCTCAGGGAGAGCCCTCGTATTCCTACCGACTGCAGCGAATAAAAGGTTTTTACGACGATTTTTAAGACTCAATAATGATGAAGCTGACCTGGCACCTTTTTAACCCGACCCCCATTAAGTCGCTATCGCAAGATAGTCAGAGTTTTGGGGCAAGAAGACTGAGAAAGAAGTTCCATAACCGACAGCCGAACGAACGACGATAGCGCCTCGAAAACTTTCGATAATACTTTTTGTTACGTACAAACCTAAACCCGTTCCTTTTCCAGGAGCCTTCGTTGAAAAGAAGGGCTCGAAAAGTTTTTTCTGATCTTCTTCAGAAATTCCGCTGCCATTATCCTCAACACTAACTACCCAATAAATTTCGGGCTTCAGCGCGCGCACCACAGACGTATCAAAATCAGGAGGCTCTGCATTTCCCGGTCCTTTATAAACAGGCAAACGTCTTTGGACACATCTCAACTTAAGACGTCCTACTTCTTTTTTTGTTTCCATGGCTTGACGAGCATTGATGATCAAATTGAGAAAAACTTGAACGAGTTGATCCTCTTCAGCCAAAACTTCGGCATCTTCAGTTTCAAAATCAAAACTGACATCGATCGACGAAGGCACTTGAGCTAACTGAAGACTACGAACTAAAACAGGTTTTACTTTCACTCCGCGAATTCTATCTTTGGCTGGACGGGCTTGCTGAAGAAGAGCGCGAATGATTCTACTAATTCGATTCGTTTCATTTTCAATTCGATCGCAGAGTTCTACATCTTCTTTAGAAATATTTGGAATTTTTGCTAGCGAGCGTCGAAGAATATCAACGTAGCCAGAAACTGCACCTAGAGGATTCCCCACTTCATGCGCCACACCCGCCGCTAAACGCCCGATCGATGCGAGTTTTTCAATTTGAAGTTGTTCGTTCTGAGCGAGTTCAATTTCTTCATTCGCTTTTTTGAGTGATTCGATCGTCAGAACTAATTTTTTTTCACGATCCTGAATTTTTTTCGCCATTTCATTGAGTGCTTGAGAAACTTGTCCAAGCTCATCGAGTCTTTCAACCGTACAGCGAGCCGACCAGTTTTCATCGAGGAAGGCTTGAGACACATCGCTTAAATTTTTAAGAGGATTTAAAAAAATGCGGCGACATAAAAAAACAGAGCCGCTCAAAATTAAGCAGCCCTCCATAATGAGAGCGATCAAGAAAAGTCTATATTGAAAGGGGGTGATTTCAGTTGCCGATCGATCAAAGCCAAATAAAAAATAAAGCATCGCTCCACTGATCACGAGTGCAAGAAAAGTGAGAACTCCCATCGAAAGTAAAAAATCAAATCGAATCGAGCGATGTTGATTCACTATTGTCCCCAAAAAATTCTATCCAGTTGAAAGACAGCGACCAAAGCACCTACCGCTAAGAAAGGTCCAAAGGGAATGGGGAAGCGCTTGGTCTTTTTAAAGAAAACCATAAACAAAATTCCAACCAGCGATCCTAAAAGTGATCCTACTAAAATAGTGGTGATCACTCCTTGAATTCCAATGACAGCGCCGATAAATCCCATCAACTTCACATCACCTCCGCCTAAACCTTCTTCCAAATTCACTAGATAATAGAGGCGACTCAAACCCCAAAATCCAACAAAGCCGGTGAGCGAACCTAAAAGGCTTGGCAAAAAATCTATGGGGTAATGAGGAATTTGAATCAAACTCAAACCGAGAGCGACAGCCCAACCACCTAAGCTAATCGTATCGGGAATAATTCTGAATTCTAAATCGATAAAAGACATCACGACTAAGGCCGCAGCAAAGAGAGAAAAAATCAAACACTCCACCGACCAGCCATAGGCCGAATAAATAGATAAAAACAAAACAGCCGTGAGAAGTTCAACCATGGTGTAGCGAAACGAATAGGCATAGCCACAGTGAGAGCACTGTCCTCCTGACGCCATAAAACTAAAGACGGGAATATTCATCCAAGCTTTCAAAGCTGTTTTACAAAATCCGCATCGAGAACTCGGAGAAACAATAGATCGACCACGTGGAAGTCGAACAATGACGACATTGAGAAAACTTCCTACGCAAAGACCCACACAAAAAATAAAGATGTACTGAAAACTTGAAGGCAGAGTCGAAAAATCAAAAAATTCAAAACTCATTTAAAATCTCGACGTCTAAAAGTAAGAATCGAAAGCGTTAATAAAATGCCAATCAGAAAAAGTCCATAGGCGGCGGGCAACCAAAAATCCTCGGCATAAACAGGCAGTTTGTGAACAACATGAGTTCGCAAATCAAATGCTTCAAGATCATAAATTTTTTGAATCCAGGTCGCGAAAATTTTAAAAAGAGGATTCTTACTTCTCTCGCCAAAAGCACCAAGGTCATGAGTAATTCTTCCAATTAAAAAAAGACCCAGACAAAAGAATCCACTCAGAAACGGAGTTGAGAAACTTGCAAAGAAAACCGCCATCGCAGCGACCACTGCTAATTCAACGATGATCAAACCGATCGCAGGCAAAAGAGCCCAATCCACTTTGGATTCAATAAACGCCGTCACTAAATAGAGATAAACCGTCATCATGAAGACAACAGAAATCAATACCATGATCATACCCAGATATTTGCCGAGCAAAACTTCATGGCGATCGACAGGTTTTGAGACCACAGAATAAATGGTTCTTCGCTCAAGTTCCTTGAAGAGAGTGTTTACTCCTAAATAGATAGCAACAAAAACACCGAAAATAGAAATACACGCAAGCCCAACATCTTTAACAACTTTTTCATTTTGATAGAGGCTGACCTCTCCCATAAAAAGGGAAAACAAAATAAGGGCTGCCGCAAAACCACCAGCGATATGCAAAACTTTATTATGTCGTGCTTCTGAATAAGTATTCGCCGCAATAATAAAATAATGTCGCATGATCAAACTCGACTTTCTAAATTGCCAACTTGTTTGACGAATACATCTTCAAGAGTTTCTTTTTTTGGACTTAAAGAATGAAGTGTTCCGCCCTCCGATAGTCCCTTCTGAACAACCTCGCTTACACGGGATTCAAAACGTTTAGCGCTTTCATCAGCATGCGGAGCCAACTTAAGATAAAGCGAATCCGCCGAGATCGAAAGTTTAGCATCTAAAGTTTTAAAATATTTTTGAAGCTTAGCATTCGATGAGCCCCAAACCATATCGACGTATTTAGTATCGACCGAGATCAGCTCATCCAAACTTCCAATTTTTAGAAGCTTTCCTTTATTCAAAATCGCAACTCGATCACAAACAGTTTCGACATCACTCAAGATATGAGTCGAAAAGAAAACCGTCTTACCTTGATCTTGAAGATGAACCATCAAATCTCGAACTTCTTTTCGACCAACGGGATCCAGCCCTGTCATCGGCTCATCTAAAATCACAAGATCAGGATCATGCACAATTGCTTGGGCCAATCCAATACGCTGAAGCATGCCTTTAGAAAAATTTCTTAAATAAAGTGAATCTGTTCCGCGCATTCCAACTAAATCTAAAACTTCTGGAATACGTTTTTCTAAAGTCGCACGATCAAGCCCTAAGAGTTGCCCATGAAACATCAAAAACTGTCGCGATGTTAGATAATCATAAAAATAAGGGTTCTCAGGTAAAAATCCAATGCGAGCCTTACTCGATTTATCGCCGAGGGGTTTTCCAAAAAGATAAGCTTCACCTTCGGTAGCAAAAACAATTTCAAATAAAATTTTTATCGTTGTGCTTTTTCCAGATCCATTAGGCCCAAGAAAACCAAAAACTTCACCTTGCGTTACCGAAAAAGAAACAGAATCCAAAACTCTTCGGACCGGAGTCCAAAAATGTTGCCGATAATCCTTCGAAAGATTTTTAACCTCAATCACATCCACCCCTTAAGGGTATCTAAAACCAAAGCTAGCTTTCAAGCTCGAAGCCACGTTTAATTAAAGAAGAGGGGTGAGATAAATTTTGAAGATTGCGTTTCCATTTCAGACTCGATGGATTTTAGCCGCGCTTATTCTTCTTTTGCCCTGGCTTTTAGCATCACGTTATCTCTGGAGTCTCTCACCTCACACTCTCCTGCTCCCTCTATCCGACGATTCATTTAGAATTTTCTTTGAAGCCATCGGAAACCATCGATTCACGCTTCCTCATTTTTTAATTCAGCCCATTTTGATTGGAATCTGTATCCTAGGACCGCTCACGCTGTTTCTTTGGTATGAAATTTTAAAAAATGGCTTAAGCGATCTGCCACTTGC
This sequence comes from Deltaproteobacteria bacterium, assembly GCA_017302715.1. Lineage (GTDB taxonomy): Bacteria > Bdellovibrionota > UBA2394 > UBA2394 > UBA2394 > JAFLCD01. Next base: position 430,755 of record JAFLCD010000001.1, on the reverse strand, counting down.
TTCTTTTTGGGCTCTAAATATTGCGATTTTTTTCTATGCTTTAGGTGCACCCGGAAGAATTCCTGAAGGTCTTCTAGAGTTTTGCTTTATCTCTTTATTGATTATTCCGCTTTTCAATAAGAATTCTGCCGTTCAGCTATGGGCCCTCGCCTCTTTTTTGCTCATCATCAGTTTAATTACTCAAAAATATATTTTCGCTATCTTTTGGACGACTTTCAGCCTGCTGCTTGGCCATCTTCTCAGTTTCTTTTTAGCCGACTTAGGAAAATTTCCGCGGCGAATGCGATCTCATTTTAAGACCTCCCTCGCTTCAGGAATCGGAATTCTCTGTCTTGCGTTTTTTATTTTACTGACGACCTATCGATATTCTTTTCAGAACGATCTTCTCGAATCTATTGATCAAAAATGGTGGCTCGCCTGGATTCTTTCTATATTAAGTTTTTTACTCTCATGGCTTCGACCTTGGGAAACCTCTCGCTGGCTCAGTCTCGTTATTTTTGGGCATGGAATTTTATTTTCTTCATCTCTAAAGACTTCGATTTATTTTGCGATTGCCTGGTGTCTTATTGCTCTTCTTTCACAAATTCCTATTCCTAAGAACGCTTCTGAAAGTAAGGGCTTTCAAACAGCAAAAAAGGCATTTCAAATTTGCTGGGTACTTGTAGCTGGCGTTTGGATTTTTATTCAAGTGCGTTCAGATCATCCTAAACGAAATTTTTTCCCAGCCTGGGTCTCTATTGCTCGAGAAATTTCTGCAACTCCTGCACCTGGCTACCTCATCATCGGCGAAGGCCGTCATTTTCTTTCGATGTTTTTTCCTTCAGAATTTGTCGAAAGCCCCGATATGATACTCGAAAATTCTGAGCAGAAATTTTTAGATTTCATGCATGAACAGAAACTGAGCGAAGTCATTGTAGATAAAAATTATCTCAATCGATTTTGGCAAAAATGGATTGCTGACAAACAGCCACCCGATCAAGCCAATCGCTCTGTGATTTCTCGAATGATATCTTACGAAGGCAAAGCTGTTAAAACACCTACTTTAGATATCCCAGCGATTATTCATCTCACTGCCGTTCCATTTAAAACGACAGAAGATCTTATTAAAATTGTAATCAAAGAAAATTAATTATGAGCCCAAGAAATCGGCAATGTATAAAGACCAGAAATCTTTCCAACAATTCGTGCACAAATTCGTTTAGCACCCGACAAAGAAGATCGTTTTTTTGGATCTAATAAAAGCGAAGTTTCTCTATCTAAAATAGTATTTCCCATTTTTTGCTTTAACAAAAGAGGCGCCGTCACCGTTACAAAAAAAGTCGCAGCCATTGCGTACGATATTTCAGGCGTTCGAGAGGCTAGCAAAAAAATCGAGGAGATCTGAATATAAGTGAGTAGAAAGCTATCGAGTGCATACAAATTAATGGGCGAAATTTCTCCTCGAAACATTTTTTTATTTAAAATGGATTGGGTAAGCCCATAAGTAAAAAACTGCATAAAAAGATGAGTCATAATCACGGACGTCGCTGAATCTGGAAAATAAACAGACTGCCACGCTGAATTTAATGGCCTCGTCGCCGCTAAAATTCCCGCAACCTGCGCGAGCGGAATCGATAAATAGTGACCAGCTGAATAAAAAATATCCAGCTTGTTTATATTTGTATCTTTACGCATCCACGGCTTATTTAGAATTTGCGCCACTTCACCAAACATCATGCTCAAAAAAATAACTCCGCCAGCCACCATATAAGGAGACATCAAATCCCCGCGATCACGAGCTTCTTTGCCTGCTTCCAATAAAAGACGTTGAGTTACTGAAGTTTCATGAAGAGCGATAAAATAAACACTTAGAAAACTAACAATAGGAATGGTCAACGCTCGCGCCGTCATCCAAACCATAAATTCTTTAGACAAAGTGGGTTGAGACAACTTTTCATTTTTAAAAAATTGTATGAAATCAATTCCGACATCTCGAAGTCGCTTGTTCGTCTCGTTGAGTCGCTCCAAAGAATAATCCGCAGGAATCAACAATGTTTTACCGTTGGTAATGCGATTTACTTCGGCCCTCAGAACCTCGAGATTTTTAACGGGAGCAATAGATTCGCGTAAAAATTTTGCCAAGTGATCGGGACCACCCCTATCTGAGATATTTTTAATCTGATCACCTAAAGTGCCAATGTCTCGATTTCCATCAGAGGCCTGAGAAAAAACCGCCATCGAGTGAAGGAACAAAAAACTTAAGGCTGTGAAAACCTTCAATTTCATAGATTCAAATCCTGGTATTGCATTAAACTGAGGGTGTCAATGCGTTGGGGATTCAATGTTTAAAGCAGATTTCATAGCCTCTAGTCTTAGAATTTCATCGACGAAAGTTGGGGAGTTTTCTCGAATCTGGACCGATTCTCGTACCTGTAAAAAAGGAGATCTTTTTGCCGCTATTTCCGGTGAAAAATTCGATGGGCATGAATTTGTTTTCAAAGCTGCAGAATTAGGGGCCACTGGAGCGATTGTCTCAAAAAAGGAATTTTTAGATCGGGCCAAACTCCCCTCCCAATTCCAAATTTTTGAAGTGTCCCATACAACCGAGGCTCTTCGTCAGATTGCTAAAGCTTATCGGGCTCAACTGCAAATTCCCATTTTTGCCGTGGCAGGGAGCAACGGTAAAACTACCACTAAAGAATGGCTCGCTTACTTACTTCGACATCTTTATTCACCCAAGGAAATTTTTAAAACCGATAAATCCAATAACTCCATTTTAGGAATCGCACTTAGTCTTTTGCAAATTCGTTCCGAAAAAATGGCGGTGATTGAAATTGGTATCGATGAGCCAGGTTGGATGGATCAGCACTTAGAAGTTGTTCAACCCACACACGGGCTTATCACCACCGTTGCCGAAGAACATCTCAACCGTTTGAAGTCGATCGAGATCATCGCTAAAGAGGAGCTTAAACTTTTGGATTATCTGAGATCTAAAAATGCCTCCTTTGCAATGAACATAGATTCAGAATGGATTACAAAAGCAGAGCCTACTTCTAAAACATTAACGTATGCACTTGAAGCTCCAGCTCAGATCGAAGGAAAATTTATTCCCCCTCAAACTTTGCATGCGTTCGGCTTAGAGTGGCACAATCCTCTGCCCGGAAAACATAATGCGCAAAATCTTTTAGCGGCTATCGCGGGGATAAAAATTTTAATTCCAAATTTAAATTTGAATGATTTGAAAAAACTTTCTCTCGCGACAAAAGATTTTCAAGGCGAACCTCATCGATCTCAGTGGCTGAAATTTAAAAACGATATCCAAGTTTATGACGATGCTTACAATGCCAACCCGGATTCGATGGAAAAAGCTCTTCAAGCCTTTTTAGAATTATCGGATGGATGCCACCAGCGAGTAGTGCTTGGGGATATGCTTGATTTAGGAGATGCCACCGATGAAGCACATCGCCGGATTCTCAATCGCGCGAGCGTACTTGGATTTGATCAAATTTATTTATTTGGAAATCAATTCGCAAAAGCTTTTTCGGAGATGAAAATACCCACTCAAAATATTCGAACCTATGAGTCGATCAATGAACTCGCGAGTGAATTAAAAAAAGATCTGAAAAGCGGCGAAACTCTTTTTCTTAAAGGATCTCGCGGAATGAGTCTCGAAAGACTTATTCCCAAAATCTTTTCTTAATTACGCTTTCTCGCCCGCAAATCCCCGTCTCACCACATTCTCAGAAACTGTTCGCGCTTCTAAAAATTGCAGCAAATAATCGGGCCCACCTGCTTTGCTTCCGATTCCCGAAAGTTTAAATCCGCCGAATGGATGTCGCTGAACCGTGGCTCCTGTAATCGCTCTATTAATATAGAGGTTTCCGACTTCCATCTCAGCCTTCGCTTTTTCGATATGACTTGGAGAGCGAGAATAAATTCCTCCAGTCAAAGCGTAAGGAACAGAATTGACGAGCTCAATACCCTCTTCAAGGGTAGAAAACTTCTTCACTAAAATAACAGGACCAAAGATTTCATTCTGAAACCATTTTTCATGAGCATCGGTGCATTCAAAAATAGTCTGAGGAACAAAGTAGCCATTTCCCGCAGGAGTTTTTGATTCAAATAAAACTTTCATTCGAGTTTTCGCATCTTGAATCGTTTTTAAAATTCTTTTCTGCGCTTCTTCGTCAATCACGGGTCCCATTTGAAATTCCGGATTCGCAGGATCTCCCATTTTTAAACCTGAAGCCGCTTCGACAAAACGTTTTACAAAAGCATCATAAATTTTTTCATGAACTAAAAGTCTGCTAAGCGCAGAACATTTTTGTCCTTGAAAACCAAAAGCCGAATGAGTCGCACCTAAAATCGCTTCATCTTGATCCGCATCCTCGTCGATGATGAGCGCATTTTTTCCGCCCATCTCGGCGATCACTTTTTTGACTCCGCGCTGACCCGCTTTTGGTTTTCTTGCAGCTGATTCGATGATCGATAATCCCACGTCGGCTGAACCTGTGAATGCGATGATATCTACTCTTGGATCGTTGACAATCATCGGACCGATTTCTTCTCCGACACCCGGTAAAAAGAAAAATGCATCCTGAGGAAATCCAACAGCCTTCAAACCTTGAGCCAATTTCGCACCGATCACGACAGACTGCTCGGCTGGTTTGATAATCACGGTATTTCCTGTCACCAAAGAGGCGACTGCCATTCCTGCCAAAATCGCAAATGGAAAATTCCAAGGGGCGATCACCACTGAAACTCCTTTAGGAAAATAAGCGAGAGTATCGTTCTCTCCCAAAACCATTTGAGTCATTCTAGGTTCTGCAAGTCGATTCATTTCGCGAGCGTAATAGCGACAAAAATCGATGCCTTCGCAAGTATCGGCATCAGCTTCTTTCCAAGATTTTCCAACTTCATAGACCATCCACGCTGAGAGTTCATATTTATGAGAGACCATCCAATCGGCCAATTTTTCTAAGAGCGAAATTCTTTCTGATGCAGGAGTTTTTTTCCAAGTCTTTGAACCTTCTGTCACTATTTTAAGAGCGCGATCGGCGTCTTCTTTTGTGGCCGAAATAGTCGAGCCTATAATCTGATCAGGAAATGCAGGATTACGACTCGTGATCACATTCGAAGCTGAACTCACTTGATCTGCTGTATGAAGGCCATAAGTGCGACCAAATTCAGATTTTACTTTAGCCAAAGCATCCATCATTTTTTTTCTCTCAACCTCGAGAGTAAAATTTGCGAGTGGTTCATTTTTAAATTCGCTCATCATCATTTGTTCCTCAGAAATTTTTGCTTTCATTTTTAGGCTCATGATTTAGGGCTCCTTAAAAGATGGTGAATTCCTGTATTGTCTAAAAAACTTTGTTTCAAAAATGAATCGTTCGCTGAATTTTCTAGCAATCGACGCACAAGATAAGAAAGCCCAGGCAACATTTCTCCGACTGGTGCATACTCACGAATGCGAACGCCTCGCTTTACCAAAGATTCCTTAAATGGATCGGCCATTCCGTAAAGCATTTGCACTTCTAAAGAATTCTCAGGCAGCTGAATTTCTTCGGCATAAGCGAGCGCATAAGAAATCGAGCGAATATTATGAGATCCAAGTGCAAGCTCAATCGCCGGAAACGCATCGAGCAAAACTTTTGCGCAAGCTTCGTAGTTTGCATCCGACTCTACTTTTTTTGCGAAGACCGGGGATTCCCATCCATTCTGATTAGCGACGATCGTTTCGTAATCCCAATACGCACCTTTCACTAAACGAATCGAAAAGGGAGTGCCGCGCTGTTTAGCGATTTCGATCCACTCATAAATATCAGAGAGAGAAGACTTAAGATAAGCCTGACAAACGATTCCAAAGAATCTGTAATTTTTGAATTTAGGCATCAGCAAAAGTTGCTTAAACAATTCACGCGTTAAATCTTTGAGCGCGAATTGCTCCATATCAAAATTGATGAAAACATTTTTTTTCATCGCAAGTTCCATGATGGGCTCTAACCTTGCAATCAATCGTTTCAATGAAGCTTCAAACGACATTGAATCCATTCGGCAATCGAGAGCCGAAATTTTAATGGAAATATTGACGGGTGGGATGTCTCCCAAAGAAGATTCATCGATAGGTGAGATTTTTTTCCAAGATTTAGAAGCTTCGCCTAAACCCTCAATTAAGGTTTTATATTTATCAAAATAAAATTGAGCTTCGTAATCCGAAAAAACACCTTCACCCAAAATATCCAAAGTGAAAGCAATTTTTTTTGAGCGCGCATTCAAAAGTTTAGGCAAGGCTTCTTCTAAAGAATTTCCAACAATAAAATTTTTTGCCATCTGCTTTACCTGAAAATCAGCGATGCCCACCATCGCTCGATCAAGCAGCGGAACTCTTACTAAACTTGAAATCAATTTTAAAACCATCGGCCAAGATTTCTGCCCATAAGGTGCAGAGAGATATTCGATGAGATGATCTCGCTTTTGTTCCACCGTTTGTAAAACAGGAAGCACGTCGACAAAGTGAAAAAGTTGCGTTTTCACTCGTGCGTCCGAAGTCGCAAGTTCCATCATCTTGGTGTACCAGTAGTTTTTCGCAAAAATACTCATCGAGCTGCCCGAAAAAATCTGCTGGCCGATCTCCTGGGTACGTGTTTCAATTTTAGATGGTGAGGGAACGAATGTTTGCGAATTTAGAGAGGCATGTACTTCAGATCTGGGGAGCATGTTTTGTCGTTCTTCTTTTAAGTTTGGGCCTCTATTTGCTTTATCACGATCTTTCGTCTCTTATCGCCGAGCAACGCCTACTTTTGGAGCGCTCTGTTTACACGAGCTCGAGACTTCTTCCTTCGACAATCGTTCAAAACGTCGTCGAAACTAAGGATTCTCAAAGTTCAAATGATAGTCAACTACAAGACCTTTTGTTTCGCTTGCAGTCTGATCTGCGCCTAAACGGAAGCCTTTCGATCGTCGATTTGAAGTCGAACCCACCCGTGATCGCCGCAAGTACAAAAGCTCCTTTCAAAAAGGCCATGCTTTATGATGGGCCAAGACCTCAACTTCTTGAAAAACTCTCTACCACTTCACTCTATTTCAAAGACAAAAATTTCTGGATATCGAGTTTTGCGCCTTTAACTTCAGCTCAAGGCGAAACCTTTGCCCTCGTCACTCTTGAATCCGATTCATCTCCTTTTATTTTTAGACTTTTTGGATACGCGCTTCATTACATCTTGCTCGCAGTAGGCCTAATCACCTTGGGCGGAATTATTTATTTAGGAAGTGTTGCGCGATCGCGAAGATCTTTAAAAGTGGCTCAAGATTCTTATTTCACCTTATTCAAAGAATCCACCGATGGAATTTTCATTTTAGATGAGCGTGGTCATATTCAAAAAGTAAATGAAGGCGGAGCCCTTTGCTTTGAACAAAAAGAAAGTGCACTGAGAAATGTTTTTATCTTCGATAATTCTAATCAAAATTTTCAGTTCATCGAACTTGATTCGGGGAAAACAATTTTAAAAGAAGGTATTAAAGAAAAACAAAGTTTTCGATCTAAAGCGAAACTCATTTTACGCAATCATCGAATCAAATATTTAAGTTATTCATGTTCGCCGATGATAAACTCCGGAAAAGTCACGGGCGTCATTGTCGTATTTCAAGATATCAGCCAAGATGTGATCCGCGAGCAAGAGCTTCAGCATTTTCAATCTCAGCTCAAAGCCGAAAATGAACAATTACAAAAGCAAGTTATCACCGATCCGCTGACCAAGTGTTTGAATAAATTTTATCTCTCGCATTTTTTAGAAGCTCGCAATTTAAAATGGACGGCCTACGAAGGTTGCTCGATGTTATTGGTTGATCTCGATAATTTCAAACTCATCAACGACACTCAAGGCCATCTCGCTGGCGATCAATTGCTTCAGCAATTTTCTACTTTCTTAAGAGGATTTTTTAGAAAATCCGACAAAATCATTCGCTACGGCGGAGACGAATTTTTGATTTTGCTTCCTCAAACGGATATGACACTTGCAAGTCGCATCACGAATAATATGCTTGAGGCGTTGAAGAAGACTTCTTCTACGATGAATAATCTTACGATCTCAGTTGGCGTCGCTCAGCTCGAACTCAACGACACCGGCCGCGAATGGATCGAGCGCGCCGACGCCGCTCTCTATGCGGCCAAAAATGCCGGCAAAAACCGCTGGATAGCCCAGCCAGCGAAGAATTTAGAGCTAGAAGTTTTAAACTAAATCGGCCGTTTGCCAATCATGGTGGCAGCGATCACGCTTAAAATAATCAGAATGATTCCTAAAAAAGCCTGAGTGGGAATCACTTCGCCAAAAATAAAATAACCGCCGACTAGCCCATACAAAATACTTAAGTGATCGAGATAACTGACGCGCGAAGGCTTTTCGAGCTGATAAGCTTTGGTTAAATTCATCTGCGAAAACTGAACGATAATTCCTAACAAAATTAAAAGCAGCCATTCATTGAGATTGGGCCAAACCCATTGAAAGGCCGAGATGGGTGCCAAAACCAAAGCAGAGATCCAAGAAAAATAAAAAACCACAATAAGCGGAGAATCTGTTTTATTTAATTTTCTTACCGAATTGTACGCAAAACTCGCGCAGAGAACTCCAAAGAGAGAAACGCTCAGATCAAAGGGCGAGATTCTCGAATCAAAACCTTTGACGATAAATACGCCGATAAAAGCGCAGATGAAAAAAATCCACTGCGTCCAAGTAGCTTTGGTATCTCCAAAAAAAATCCCTGCAAATAAAATCGTAATCATCGGAGAGAGATTTTGAATCGTAATAGCAGAAGCGAGCGGAATATGTTGAAGGGCGTAAAAATAACAAACTAAGCCACCAGTTCCGAGTAAGCCGCGAGTAATAAGCAGTTTATGATTTTTTCCAAAAGCATGAACTCGCTTTCGACGAATCAAAAACAAGCACACCATCAGCGAAAAAAGTGAACGTCCAAATGCCACTTGGATAGTAGGAATTCGATCCAAGGTTTTGACGAGCAACGCCATGAACGAAAACGCAAATGTGGCGATCAACATATGACGTTGACCCGCGGTCAACTTACTTCAAACTTTCCATCACTTCATCGAGAGCTGATTTAGGCGGACGAAGTTTCTCGATCGAAAGCTCGACGAGAGGAGTTTCGGCTATTTTTAGAACTTCCTGATAAGAAACCGTATCTGGATTCACATAAAATAATCCGGTGAGCAAAGCTCCTGAGCTTTGAGCTTTGTGAAGCAAATCAAAGGCTGCATTTTTATCTGTCGGATCATAATCTCGATCGATTTTTTTCAAAGTGAGGTGGGCGCCGTCCGGAAGCTCAACCACTTTCGTAGTTCCATGATCGTAATCGACATCAATCGGAGTGTAAGACGGAACAAATCCAATTTCATGAATCGCCTGATCGTTATCTTTGACGAACTTATAAGATTTCGTAGAACCTTCGTGATTGTTAAACGTAATGCATGGGCTGATCACATCCATGACCGCGGTTCCTCGATGCGAAAGTCCGCCTTTGATCATCGGCACCATTTGTTTTGCATCGCCTGAAAAACTTCGGCCGACGTAATTACATCCAAGCTCGAGTGCCAGCAAACACAAATCAATTCCTTGAAGAGTATTGGTGTCGCCTTTCTTCTGAATCGCACCCTTGTCTGAAGTCGCCGAAAACTGCCCTTTCGTCAGACCGTAGACACCGTTGTTCTCTATAATATAGAGAAGCGGAATATTTCTGCGAATGATGTGTACGAATTGTCCCATCCCAATACTGGCTGTGTCGCCATCTCCACTGATCGCAATATTCACCATGGAGCGATTGGCCATGGCGGCTCCCGTAGCAACAGAAGGCATTCTTCCGTGAACGGCGTTAAATCCATGAGCGCTGCTTAAAAAATAAGCGGGAGTTTTACTCGAGCAGCCGATGCCGCTGAGCTTCGCCACTTTGTGTGGCGGAATATTTAAATCATAAAAAGCCGAGATGATATGCAAAGTCACCGAATCGTGTCCGCAACCTGTGCACAACGTGGACGCCGATCCGCCGTATTCTTTTTTGGTGATTCCAACTTTGTTCGGAGTGAGCATTGGATTCGCACGTACTTCGGGTGTCGACATCAGCTCACCTTTCTTTCTTTTTGATTGAACGACGAAAGAATGGCATCACTGACAAATCTTGCGTCGAGAGAATAACCATCGTAATGCAAAATACTTTCAAACTTCATTGCGTGAGCAGCTAAATCTTTTTCAATTCGCAGAAGCGAAAGCATTTGAGCGTCTCGATTTTGATCGACCACAAAAACTTTTTCATGCGAAGCGATAAAATCTTTAACACTCGCTGCAAAAGGAAATGCACGAATTCTTAAATAATCTATATCCATTCCGTTTTCAGTTTTGAGCTGATGAACACTTTCAAGCATGGCATCGTGAGACGATCCATAAGCAATCACTCCGATTTTGTTTTTTCCGGAGCCCAAGACTATAGGAGCTGGAACATATTTTTTTGCCGTTTCCCATTTTTTATTTAAGCGATCCATCGCCGTTACATATTCTGCTCCGCTTTCAGTGTAAGCGGCTTTGGCGTTATGGCCTGAACCTCGGGTGAAGAAGACTCCTCGAGGATCTTTGAGACCTGGCAAAGTCCGATAAGGAACGGCATCTCCATCGGTATCTCCATAACGCGCAAATTTCGCGAGTTGGTCCTGATCTTTCTCAGTCAAAACTTTTCCGCGATCGAGAGGCTGATCTAAATAAGGAAAAGGATCCGACATATGAAAGTTCATTCCTAAATCGAGATCCGACAAAACAAAAACGGGAGTTTGAAATCTTTCGGCCAAATCAAAAGCCTGAGCCGCTAACGTATAACATTCTTCAACATTTCCGGGGTACAGACAGATATTTTTGGTGTCGCCGTGACTTAAGTGAGCGGCAAATAAAACATCGCCTTGGCTTGTGCGCGTAGGAAGTCCGGTCGAGGGACCAATTCTTTGAATATCAAAAATCACAGCAGGAACTTCTGCAAAATATCCAAAGCCTGTAAACTCCGCCATCAGTGAGATCCCCGGACCTGAAGTCGCCGTCATTGAACGTGCGCCCATCCACGAAGCTCCAAGCACCATGCCGATCGCGGCCATTTCATCTTCAGCTTGAACAACAGCGAAATTTTTAAGCTTCGTCTCAGGATCAATTTTATATTTTTCAGAATACTCATTAAAAAAATCGATCACGCTCGTAGATGGCGTGATCGGATACCAACTGACAAAACTACAACCTGCGAAAACACTTCCGAGCGCACAAGCCGCATTGCCTTCGATCAGAATTTTTCCTTGAGTCTTTTGCATCGCCTGAACTTGATAAGAAAATTTTCCATCCAAAAGTTCAGGCCATGTTGCTTTGACATGATTTCTTCCTGCCGTGATCGCCGCGCGATTGAGATCCAAAACTTTTTGCTTCGATTTAAATTGTTGAGCCATCGCAAGTTCAATAGCTTCTTCCGTGATGCCAACTAACTCAGCCACCACACCCACATAAACCATATTCACAGCTAATTTTCTTAAGCGTGGATCTGCACAAGCCTCAGCGATGATTTTTGAAAATGGAACGGCGAGCGATGTTACATCTTTTCGAAGCGCCGCCACATTCATATGATCGTGATGAATCACAACGCTACCCGCTTTTAATTGTTTAACGTCATCCACATAAGTCAGATCGTTCATGCAGACTAAAATTTCGGTGTCTACTTTTCGCGCGGTCCATCCATCCTTGTTTACGCGAATCGTAAACCACGTTGGAAGGCCCTGAATATTCGATGGAAAAAGATTTTTTCCGTTCACCGGAATTCCCATTCGAAAAATCGCGCGCATTAAAACATTATTTGAAGATTGCGAACCGGATCCGTTCACGGTCGCAACATGAATACTAAAATCATTCACCTTTTGTGGGGATGTCATCGAGACAGTTTTCGCATGCCCCTAGGCGTATTGGCAAGATCTAGGACGAAATCACTTTATTCGAAATACGAAGACCTGTTTTTGGATTTAAAAGGTAATAGCTCAAACCTCTCGGTATTTTGACCGAACCATTAAAAACCAAAATGGCACCACCTTCAGACCGACTCGGATCAACTAATTCAATCACTTTGAGAGTGCTTAACTTCAACCAACTTAATTCAAATCGATTTTCTAAGATCATCCGCTTATCAATAGTCAAAAAACTCAGGTCGAATTCACTTTGATGTCGAGAATGCAGATAAATCTTTAAGCCATATCCACCCTCTACACGAACCTTCTCCATCGTCAGCTCAGGAGCATTCTCGGCCTTCAGCCATCCTGCAAATTCAATAGTTCGCTTCTCAGCTCCGGGAGGATTGGGGGCTGTTGCCAATCGATTAATTACGTAGTCGCGACTTGTTTTCTTGGCATGCAAAGCTTCGTATTTTAATTCGTCTTTTAATCGAGATTGATACAGTTCCTTGTAAACATCATCCCAAGATCGCGCGAGCTTCCCAGAACGTAAATCTTCATCCATTCTAATATAGACAGATTCTGCTTCATGGTATTTTTCCTGCGCTGTCTGTAAAGCTGGTAAAATTCCTTTCTCTATAAAAAGTTTTTTGAACGCAGGAAAAATTTTCAAAGCCGTAGATACTTGAGCGATACTCGCCATCAATTCGACATGTCCACCGGCTTCAATCACTGCGAGAGGAATGGGAAATCTTCCGAATCCCCAAATATGAATTTCATCAAAGCCCGTTTTTTCTAAATTAGTGATCGCGTAGATACGCAAATCTGAGGATTCATAAAGAGTCGCTACGATTCCATCGATGAAAGTAGGTATTCGAACGAACTTCATCAATTCGGCCTGAGAAATTCTCTGCGCTGAATTCTCTTGAATCTGCGACATCTTGAGCAAATTTTTTGCCGTTCCAGGACAACTTCCAGTGAGAAAAAAACTAATCGCTAAACTGAATAACAAAGTCTCGCTCCCCTAAATTTTTAAAATGGCAGCAAACCCTTAGCCGCCGAGGTAAGCTTTCTTCAATTCTTCAGAATGTGCAAGCTCATCTGCGGATCCACTAATAACAACTTGGCCTGTTTCTAAACAGTAACAGCGATCGGCCACTTTTAAGGCCATATGGGCATTTTGTTCGATCAATAAAATACTAATGCCCTCATTACGAATTCTTTGAATAAGTTGAAAAATATTTTGAATAATTTTGGGAGCCAGCCCAAGGGAAGGCTCATCTAAGAGAAGAAGTCTAGGCTTTGACAAAAGTGCGCGCCCAATCGCAAGCATCTGCTGCTCTCCGCCAGATAAAGTTCCAGCGCTCTGTTTAATTCTCTCTTTTAAAATCGGAAAAAGTTCAAAAATATGATCGAGCTCAGATCTCCAATCACTGCGATGAAAAGCGCCGAGCTCTAAATTTTCAAGCACAGTCATCGAAGCCAAAATTCCTCGGCCTTCGGGAACAAGAGCGATCCCTTTTTTAACGATCTGATTTGTTTTGGTGCGAGTAAGACTTTCTTTTAAATAGAGAACGTCTCCCTCTTGAAGTGGAACCATCTGCATAATAGCTTTGAGCAAAGTGGATTTGCCCGCACCATTGGCTCCTAGCAAAGTAACAATCTCGCCTTCCTTCACTCCCAAAGTTACGCCTTTAAGCGCTTGAACGGCTCCGTAAGAAACTTTGATATTTTGAACTTCTAAAAGAGCTTTAGATTTATCGACCATGGAGATTCGACCTCACGGCAGTATTGGTTTCTTCTTCTCCTAAGTAAGCCTTGATCACATCCTTATTGCTTCGAATTTCTTCGGGTCGACCCTCGGCGATCAATTGCCCATGATCGAGCACATAAATTCTTTCGCAAAGGCCCATGATAAATTTCATATCGTGCTCAATCACTAAAATTCCAATTTTATATTTTTCACGAACGAATCTGACTAAGTTTAAAAGCTGCAAAGTCTCATGCTCATTCATCCCTGCAGCCGGTTCATCTAAAAATAAAATTTTAGGCTTTGTACTCATCGCTCGAACGATTTCAAGTTTTCGTTGATCTCCGTACGGTAAATTTTTTGCAATTTCATCGGCTTTTGAATCTAAAGAAAAGATTTTCAAAAGCTCCATCGCCTCTTCACGAATTTTTTTCTCAGAATTTCGATAATGTTGAGTATCAAATAAAACAGACCAAAGATTGTAATCTATTTTTTTATGCGAAGAGACCAAGACGTTTTCTAAAACACTTAAGTCTTTAAACAGTCGAATATTTTGAAACGTTCTTGCACCAAAACATTCATTTGTAATTTCAAACGAACTTAGGCCTGCGATATTTTTTCCATCCATCTCAACAGAACCCGTCGTGGGTTTGTAAATTCCCGTTATTAAATTAAAAAGCGTGGTCTTTCCTGCGCCATTGGGTCCGATAAGTCCAACAAGTTCATACTCATTCACATGAAGTGAAACATTTTGAACGGCTTTAAGTCCGCCGAATTGAATGCCTAAGTTTTTAATTTCAAGAGCTTTCATCGCACAAATCCTTGAGGAGATTTTTTAAACTTCTTAAAAAATTCCCAAATTTCATGTCGACCAAACATTCCTTCAGGTCGAGTAAGCATCAAAACAATCAAAGTCAGAGCATAAATAACCATACGAAGATCAACTCCCGTAAGATCTTGAAGCGGGCGAAGTGCCTCGAGTAAACCCGTCAACAAAATGGCAGCAGCTACAGATCCGGTTAAACTTCCCATTCCTCCAAGCACCACCATCGCGACAATTTGAAAACTATAGTTGAAATTGAAAGTCGCCGGATTGAGATACGCGATATAGTGAGCAAAAAGCCCACCCGCGATTCCTGCAAAAAAGGATGCATAAACAAACGAACGAACTTTAATTCGAGTCGTTGAAAGTCCCATGGCTGAAGTCGCTGTTTCATCGTCACGAACAGCCATAAATTGTTTTCCTGGAATACTTGAAACGATTCGATGAATCCAAATACAAATCAAAAGAACGAATCCAAAAATCCAATACAGATTAGAGAGCTGAGGAATTCCGATAAGACCGCGAGCCCCTCCTATGGGCTCGATATTCAAAATAAAAATGCGGATGATTTCACCAAATCCCAAAGTAACGACGGCTAAATAATCTCCCTTTAATCGAAGCGAAGGAACTCCTACTAAAAATCCGGTGAGTCCCGCGGCTATTCCACCGGCAAGAAGTGCAAATAAAAAGAAAAGATTAACACCAATCTCGGTCATTAAAAAAGGATTCGTCAACGTCGGCAGCCATAAGGTCGTCAATGCAGCCGAAACATAAGCTCCAACAGCCATAAAACCCGCATGGCCGAGTGAGAACTGTCCTGTAAATCCATTCACTAAGTTTAAACTCACCGCTAAAATAATATTAATCCCACAAAGAGCTAAAATAGTTTGGTGATAAATTCCCAAAAAGTTTGAAAAGCTAAAGCCCATCAATAAGACAAGTGCAGAAAAAATAAAAAGATGTTTAATCTGTCGCATCAAACTTTCTCGATTTTCGTTTTCCCTAAAATTCCAGCGGGTCTAAACAACAAAACTAAAATTAAAATCGCAAAGGCGATCGCATCGCGAAAGGAACTTGAAAGATATCCTACTGTAAATTCTTCAGCGAGCCCCATCACCAGTCCGCCGATCACAGCTCCCGGCAAATTTCCGATTCCCCCGAGAACAGCTGCAACAAATGCCTTCATTCCAAGCATCGTGCCCATCATCGCATCCACTTTTGGATACATGGTTGCGACAAAAGTTCCTGCAGCAGCGGCGAGCATACTTCCTAAAATAAAAGTAAAAGAGATAACTTTATTTACCGGCACTCCAAGCAACGCAGCAACTTCGGTATTTTCAGAAACAGCTCGCATTCCTAATCCAAGTTTTGTTTTGTAAACGACAAACTGCAAAATGATCATCAAAGAAAACGAAAGTCCTACAACGATGAGCTGCAAATTTGAAATATCCACGCCTGCAAAAGAGAAAACCGTCGCCTGAGAAATCATTTCTGGATACGTCTGCGGAATCGCACCAAAAATAAATTCTAATTGAGTAAAATATTGCAGAAAAAGAGAAACACCAATCGCCGTGATCAAACAGTTAATGCGCGGAGATTTTCGAAGCGGGCGATAAGCCAATCGTTCGATAAAAAATCCAAGCAAACCGCAAAGAAACATTGATGCGCCTAAGACAGCAAAAAATAATCCCAGTGATGGCTCTACAGGATACATAAATTTTGGAGCCAACCAAAAACCAAAAACCGCTCCAAGCATCACCACCTCACCGTGAGCGAAGTTGATGAGTTGCAAAATTCCGTAGACCATCGAATAACCGACCGCGATAAGCGCATAGATGCTGCCTAAAGAAAGTCCATTAACGAGATGTTGTAAAAACTGAGCCAAATTTCCCTCCCGAACTTCTAAGCTTCTAAGGGTTCACGCGCTTAACAAATTTATAAGATCCGTCGCCTTGAACTTTCAATATCACAGCTGGCTTCGAAGCATTTCGGTTTTCATCGATTGTAATCACACCTGTTACTCCAGGAAAATTTTTCGTTGCAGCAAGTGCATCGCGAAATACGGGGCCAACCTGACCATTGGTTCGCTTAAGTGCATCGACCATCACTAAAGCCGCGTCGTATCCCATCGCCGCTAATCCATCGGGAACTTCTTTATAGAGTGCTTTGTAACGCTTGATGAAATCTTGAACGCGAGGATCTTGATCGTCGACGCTATAGTGATTCGAAAAATAATGTCCGTCGATCGCCTTGCCGCCGATTTCAGAAAGTTTAGGTGAATCCCAACCATCTCCACCTATGAAAACAGTTTTGATTCCAAGATCTTTTGCCTGCTTCATCGTCAATGCTACTTCAGTGTAATAGCCAGAGTGCAAAATCACATCGACGTTTTTACTTTTGATCGAAGTCAGTTGCCCCTTAAAATCCATATCGCCACCGGCATAATTTTGCTCGATAACAATTTCTCCGCCTAAACTTTCAAAAGTTTTTCTGAAGAAATCTGCCAAACCCACCGAGTAATCTGATTTTTTGTCTATTAATAGAGCAGCTCTTTTGGCTTTCAAATCTTCACGAGCAAATCTTGCGAGAACTTTTCCCTGAAAAGGATCTGTAAAACAAACTCTAAAAACATAATCTCTACCCTCGGTGACTTTTGGATTGGTCGAAGAAGGAGAAATCATAGGAACTTTATTTCGCTGCGCGATCGGAGCGGCCGCCAAAGATCTGGAGCTCGCAACCTCACCTAAAATAATATCTACTTTATCTTGAGCGATGAGCTTGGTTACCACTGTGACAGCTTCCTCAGGTTTACCACCTTCATCATAAGAAATAAGTTCCAGTTGTTTGCCGTTGATGCCGCCCGCTTTATTGACGTCATCAATCACCATTTTAATTCCGCGGTGAGTTGAAATTCCAAACGTGGCTTCGGTTCCTGTCATCGATCCAAATTCACCGACGCGAATCACATTTTGATTTTTTTGCTTACAGCCAACAGCGGCCAAAGCTAAAAACAAAAAAGCTAAACTCGAATTAAATCTTTTCATTTTTTCTCCCTCTTCAGTCTAGCGGTCGGGTCGATCCGACCCCTTAAAACTATTCCACTCGCTTAATGATGTGATAACCAAAAGGCGATGTCGCTTTATCGTAATTCGCTAAGCCGACCTCTCCTTTTTGCAGCTTGAAACCCACATCGCCAAAAGCAGGAACCATCTGATTTCGTGGAAATTCATCACCTTGAGGTTGCACGCCTAAATTCGACATTCCATAAATTCCAGGAGCACGATCATCTGTATTTTCTTTCACAAGCGCATCAAAATTTGTCTTAGGATCTTTGGCTTGAGCAAAAATTTTCTCGGCTAATTTTTTTGCTTCATCCTCGCTTCTAGAAACATTTTTGCCTGGAAGCGTTCCTTGAAATCCAATCAAAATATGTTGAACGCGAATATGTAGAGGTTCATCGGATGATTTCACAGCGGACTCCTTGGATTGACTTTCAGTGGTTGCAGTTTCTGGGCCCTTCTTTTTACAAGCTGCGAAGGTGAATAAAAGACCGGCAGCAATCAAACTAAGGCTAAAAATTCTCAAGACTTACTCCTTCTTCTGTTTGTTTTAATACGCTCAGTAAATGCAAGCGCCGGCCGAAAGTAAATCACTCTTTTCACTGGTCAATGAGATGTAAAAGATTCTTCAACAGGAAATCTAATTCGACGAATGGGCGGGCCGTTTGAATTCCAAGCGTCTGGATACTTTTGATATTGGGGCCAGGTTTCGAAGACTCTGTCATTTGCCTTTTGAATTATAGGCAGTGTCAATGACAGCAGGGGATTTAACACAAATGCATCAAGAGGTAGATGAGTAAAGCTCTGCTGAAATGGCAGTTGAGCTTGGTCGTGATGTCTTAATACCTTAGTAGGAGCTGTTACATAAATTTGCCCCCCAGCATTTATGGAACGATGCAGTTTTGCAAAATTATTCCAATTTTTCTCTTCTACCTTTGAACTTAAAGATTGGCAGCTATGACAAATAATTTCTAAATCTTTATCTAGATAAGGGAGAAGACTTTTGAAATTACGTTCGGAGAGTCCTGAATTCTGCTCTCCATTATTGTCTTCTAATCGTATAAAATTGGGGTCACCTACTAAATGATGCCCGATTAGAACTACGGTTTTGAATTTTTTATCACCAAAATCTCGCGCTCGATTTTCTAAATCACCAGAAGCATGAATATAAATTTTTGTAATATCGACTGCATCCTTTGGATTTTTTCTCTGGAGTTCAGCTCGAAAACTTTTTTCGGTCATAGAGGCGGAGGGACCAGGGCCTATGATCATAAGTACAGGCCCCTTAGGTTGCGACTGCTGCCAAAGTTGCCAAGCAAAAGAATTTCGATTGGAATCCATCGTTGACGCTACAAAGTTATAATTAAAATTTATGGCAGCAGCGATTCCAAGAGTAGATGCAAGAAAAAAATGTCGCGCGTCCTGCATCCTTCCTTTTTTCGCTAAACCTGCCGCAACTGGCAATCCAGCCACAGGCAGCATAAAGGCTGTTACAAGTCGCAATGTCTTATCGCAGGAAGAAGTGGCTTCATTTTTTTGAATATTCGGCTCTGAAAAAATAGAGCTCGAAATCAAAACCAGACAAACGCCAAGTAAAATGAATTTGATTGGTTTCATACGCCTCCCCTCTTTTTTGCAATATTTGTGCCTTAAGAGAGATGGTCTAAAGTCTTGAAATAAATCATTTAATTACCTTTTAAAGTCCATCGATCGCAAAAAGTTCATAAGCTCTTTCGTTTACAGTGCTCGACCGGGTCTTTAAACTTTGAGTTAAATGCGTATTTTGGGGATTGATCCAGGCTCGATTCGAACAGGTTTTGCGACTATTTCTATTCAAAAAAATTCGATTGAGTTGATTTCGTGCGGAACTATTTTGCTCGATGACGATAAACCCTTAGCTCAACGACTCGTTCAACTCGATCAAGATTTAAAATTAATCATTGGCAAAACAAAGCCCGAGCAGCTCGCGATTGAAAGTTTATTTTTTGCAAAAAATGCGCAGAGCGCTCTGAAATTAGGTCATGCTCGCGGAGTGATTTTACGAAGAGCTGCTGAGCATAGCTTAGAAATTTTTGAATATACTCCGGCGCATATTAAGTCGGTCGTGGGCGGAAGTGGGCGCGCCAAAAAAGATCAACTTGCTCGACTTTTAAGATTTTACTTAAAACTTCCAAAAAATTATGAATTTCCGAGTGAAGACGCCTCAGATGCGCTTGCCATCGCCTTCGCGCACGCTCAAACTGAAACGAAAGTTAAAACTGGGGAACCAAAACCTTCGAAGGCAGTAAAACAAAAAAATGATCGCTCATCTTTCTGGCAAACTTCTCTTTAAGACACCGACTCAATCGGTCATCGACTGTAATGGCGTAGGCTATGAAGTTTTTCATACTCCATTTACAGCCGAAAAAATGAATGGCGAAATGATTTCGCTGTTTATTCACAGCAATATTCGCGAAGACGCTTTTCAATTATTTGGATTTTACTCCGTCGATGAACGTTCTTTATTCCGTGAACTTTTACGAGTGAGTGGGGTTGGGCCCAAATTGGCTATTTCAATCTTATCCGGAATTTCTTACGACGAACTCATGCATGCGCTTGCTTCTAAAGATACGACTCGTCTGCAAAAAATTCCTGGAATCGGCAAGAAAACTGCCGAAAGATTGAGCGTCGAGCTTTCGGATCGCTTGCCTCAAATGCAAGCTTCGCTTGCGACTCCTGAAATTTCTGGAAAAGTTTTTGCAAAATCGAAAGAGTCTGAACTTGAAAGCGTGCTTACTAATTTAGGCTATCAGCGCCCCGAAGTTCAGCGAGCCGTAAAAAATTTACGCTCCAAAGAAAATGATTTTGAAAATTTAAGTTTAGAACATTTAGTGAAATCAACTTTACGAGAATTGACTCAAGCACGCCCCAGTTGATTAATACGGGAGAAAAAATGATTATTGAAACGAAAGACGCCGAAAATTTAGATAGCGATAGAGTAGTTTCTCCTCAGTCGGATGGAGAAGAGTTTAATTCTCTTAGACCGCAGACGCTTGCAGATTTTGTTGGCCAAGAAAAAGTAAAAACAAATTTAGGCGTCTTTATTACTGCTGCAAAAAATCGCAAAGAGGCATTAGATCACGTTTTGCTCGCCGGCCCTCCCGGACTCGGAAAAACAACACTCTCTCATATCATCGCAAATGAACTCGGCACCAAGGTTCGAGTGACCACAGGTCCATCGATTGAGAAAGCTGGCGATTTAGCCGCCGTGCTCACTCACTTAGAGCCTTTCGATGTTTTATTTATCGATGAAATTCATCGTCTGCCTCGAACCATAGAAGAAATTTTGTATCCTGCGATGGAAGATTTCAAACTTGATTTGATGATTGGCGAAGGTCCTTCGGCAAGAAGCTTACGAATCGATTTACCACCATTCACTTTGGTTGGAGCTACTACTCGAAGTGGCTTACTCTCATCTCCTCTTCGTTCGCGATTTGGAATTCCTCTTTATTTAGATTTTTACTCGAACGAAGAACTTTCAACTATCGTTCGCCGCTCCGCTAAAATTCTTGAAATTGAAATCGAAGATGGAGCCGCTCAAGAAATTGCGAAGCGAGCTCGAAAGACTCCTCGAGTTGCGAATCGGCTACTTAAACGAGTTCGAGATTTTTCAGAAACCGCCGGTAAAAAATCTATTGAGCAAAAAATCGCTCAATACGGACTCGACCAACTTGAAGTGGATGCACTTGGCTGTGATCCCATGGATAGAAAATTTTTAAATTTGATCATCGATCAGTTTAATGGCGGTCCCGTCGGTATTGAAACCTTAGCTGCAAGTTTGCAGGAAGAGCGCGACACTTTAGAAGATATTTACGAGCCTTATTTGCTTCAGGCCGGCTTCATCGCTCGAACTCCTCGAGGACGAGTCGCCACAGATGCCGCCTACTCTCACCTTCAGAAAAAACGTTTAGGCGAATTTCAAGGCGGACTATTTTCAACTGGAGCGACGTCAGCAGAAACAATTAAAGAGAGTTAAGACGCAATTCTCTTCACTTGTTTTTCAAGAGCTTCGATTCGCTTTTCCAAGGACGACTTTCGTTGCCATTCTTTTAACGCCTGATTAATGAGCGTTTGGTATTTAGATCCAATTTTTTTTGCTCTTGCTTTAAAAAAATCCAGAATATCCTGATCAATAAAAATGGTAATTCGCTCTTTTACATTCTTTGGATCAAATTCATTCTCAGGAAGTTCTACCTTCTTTTTGGTATTTCTATTCTTGGAGCTCATCCCATATTAATTATACATATATTATGCATATATTCAAGAGTGCGAATGTGCCTGAGTCTTTTGAGACATATGCAACATTTGAATTGAATATATTGTTGATAAAATTGCTCATTACTCCGCCTCTTTTGCCGCAGAAGTAGCGGGGTCACTTTTTCGAATCCCTCGATAGCACTCCGATGGCAGGTGAAGAGCAAGGCAGGTAGCCTGAGCTTTTTCATAGAGTTCATTGGCCTTTTCTAAATCCTCTTCTTCAATTTCATAGCCTTCGAGATAAAGTTTTCCTGCGGCCTGCCTGATCTTTTTTTTCCAACGCTCGATTTTCATTTTTGAAAAGTTTTGGACTAATGCAGAATTCGCAAATTTTTCTAATTCTCGTGCCGCGAGTATAGGTTCTCGATTCTGAAGATGCTCTCCAATGAGGTGCTCCGAAAGTCTAGCCTCTAAATTTGAATAAGCCGAAAAAACTCGACAGGCTTCAGGCAGTCTCGCTGAGGCAATCGCCTGCTGAATGGAATTCAACTCACCTCTCGCTTTAATCCAATTTTTCTCTTTCAGAGCACTTGAAAAGCTTTTCCTAAACTCTTGAAGATCTGAGAGAATATATTTTTCGTTAAGATCGGCGCTGGTCGTATTCCAAAGCCCGTCTGCAATCTTCATCGCAAAGCTTGAGCAAGCCGGCTTTGAATGCTCGCTTAATAAACTGGCACTCCATAGCAAAAAAATTCCAAAAAGAGCGGCTGCCATAGTTATCTGCATCTGTTTAGAGAAAAGTCGAATCTCTGTGCACTGAAAAATACAGCGACCTATTTGAAAAAGACTTCCCGCCTCAATACTTTGCGTTTTACCTGAACTTAAAAAATAGATTTCATTTGTAGAGAAGTTAAATCGAGCATGCAGCCCTTCAAGATCTTTAAGAACAACATCGGATTTTTTATCAGAACCAAAAACCACTTCATCTTTTAGAAAAAATTTTCTTTTGATACCGACCGCGTCTGGATTCCAAATTCTTAAACTATAAATATTTATTTTGAGATTTTTTAAAAAGTTTTTCATAGAGCCACCAGTTGAAGCATCTGCGGGCCCACCAAAAGAAATAAAGTCGCCGGAAAAATCACAAGCCCAAGCGGAATTAAACTCGTCATCGTCAATTTTCGAATTTCATCCTCCCAAAGTGCCGTCAATCGCTCCCCTTCTTTCTCTGAAATAGATTTGAGATAATTTGAAAGTCCAACCCCCGATGTTTTAGCCCAAAGCAATCCATTTAAAATTTCGGGCCATGGCGCTTGAAGTTGAGACTGAAGATTTTTTAAAAAATCTTCTGAAGTCTCGACATTAAGGCCTGACTTTTGAAGCAACGATCGAATTCTATGATCAAAATCGACAGTGCCTACCGCTCGGTACCAAGCACTTGAAAAATCGAGACCCGATTCAATGAAGAGAGATAGAAAATAAAAAAAGAAAGTGAGATTAAGCATGGGGCGAAGATGTCGCCTGGGGCGAATACACATCCATTGCAAAAGGCAAAAGCCTAAACCGAGATAACCAAATCCAGCGGCAAACAAATCATAACGCTTTAAAGTAATGAAAGTTGGAAAATACTCTGGAGCAAGCATAGGAAGCGCAATCGTAAACGCTACAGTTAGCAAAAGTGCCGCCCAAGTCTGAAATCGTGGGACGAATAAAAGACTGATTTCTTTTTGTTTCAACTGTTGTATCGAATACGAGGTTTTTGAAAAAGTTTGAAAGAGTTGTGAAAGATGCTGAGAGCCTCTATGGGCCTGCAAAAGAATTTCAATAAACAATATCCACGTTAAATCTCGAGAGAGTTCTTTCTCTGATCTCAAAACATTTTCAATTGCTTCGAATTTTAGCTTGTGACAAAGAAATCGAAAATAAACTCGTACATCTTCTTTGGGATCATTCATCGAAATCCATTTTAAAATCGAGATCCAATCTCGACCCGCTCGAAGTCCCAACTCAAGTGAACCAGCTGTGCGCACAAGATCGGAGGTCTTAAGAGGAGATTTCATGAAGACACCGCCTCTAAGAGGATTTGATTCTGGTCCAAGCCTCGCACATAAGCGAGATGCTCAATTTGTCTTTTACCTTTCTCATCACGGCCGCAGTGAATGATCAGATGAATATTTCTTGCAATGAGATCACGAGTAACCGCCTCCGAAAGATTGGCAGAACACATCTGCGCCAGGCCCTGCAGACGAAAAAGAGAATCTCGCGCTGAATTGGCATGCAGGCTTCCCATGCATCCTCGATGCCCGGTATTCATTGCGTGCAAAAGATCGAGAGCCTCCTCACCACGAACCTCTCCGATCACAATCCGATCGGGCCGCATTCGCAAACTTTGCCGAACCAATTCACGTAGAGAAATCGGAAGCAAATGTGTTTTTGAATCCGTGCGTGTATTTAAAAACACCGTATTAGCACGCGGCAGTCGCAACTCAGGCGTATCTTCTGCAACAACAATGCGCTCTTGCTGACGACACTCATGAATAAGGGCTTTAATCAAAGTGGTTTTTCCGGAGCCCGTTGATCCAGAAATTAAAATATTGTCTCTTCGTTCTAAAGATTTTTTTAGGAGTGAATATATTTCTTCTGAGAACATTTTTCTTTCGAATAAATTCGATAAACTAAAAAAATCTTTTCTTATTTTTCGAATCGAAAGATAAGAAATCCCATCGGTGATAGGTGAGCTAATGAGATGCCCCCGTGATCCATCAGGTAAAACAAAATCTAAATAAGGAATATTTTCATCAATGGTCTTGTGAAGTTTAGCGAGGAGATTTTCTAAATAAATTTTGTAAGTTTCAAGATTTGAAAATTTGTAGGGTGAGAGCTTAAGCTCCCCCGCTTCATCTACCCAAATCTCGTCATACCGAGTAACTAAGACATCAGTCACATCGGGCTGATTTAGCAGATATTCAATCGGGCCGAGCATGGATAATTCATTGAATTGAGAAATTAATTTCTCTTCTACTTCTTGCGGAATCGGATCGCGCAAAAACCAAAGGGCTTTGAGTTGATTTAAACTCTCTTCTAAATTTTCTGATTTCGATTCGCGCAGAATATTTTTAAATGAAGTAATCAGTCCTTCACCCCACTCGGACCACAATTGATCGTGCGAAAAAGAGCGAACGGACCAAGCTCCAACTTTTAGGTCATTCGCTTCATCTAAAGACTGGGTCGAGTTTTGAGCAAAATCCCTGTAGAGAAGATGACCTTCGTTTGTAAAAAATTGTCCATGCAACGCTCGAACGCCTTTACCCATCAAATGAATGATATTCGCTTCAGCACTTCCGACGGTAATATGCTCAGAGAAAGAGACTAGTTTGGTTTGCTCTTCTGAATGAAAACTCAGCCAAGATTTCATGGAACCCAACCTTGCTCTAATTTTTTTGGAGAAATAAAAATATAAGCTTCTGAACGATGACGTTTAAAATCATCACTTTCAAAAAGTCTGCCTAAGCCGGGAATAAGACTGAGCCCAGGAATCTGATCTCGAATTTTTGCTTCTACCGAGCGAACCGTTCCACCAATTGCAACCATCTCATCAAGTTTTGCAAAAACTTGAGTCTTTAAATGTTTTTTGGAAATCACGGGAAGCCCATCGACAAATGTTCCAGAGTCGATGTCCGAAATCTCAGAATCGATATTCAAATGAATAAACGGAGGTGCCTGAAGTTTGGGTAGACATTTGATGATAAAACCAAATTCTTTCCATTCTACTTTTGAGAAGTGAGTTCCTACTGTTTTCACAGGAAACTCTCCGCCAATATGGAATTCTCCCTTCTGTCCGTTCTGAATAATCAAAACTTGTTTCGAGTGAACTTTTGCGTCTCCATTTTGAAGAGAGAAATCGAGAAACCCTTTTACTGGATCAACCTTAAAACTCCCCGCATTCAAAGTAGCTCCCAGCGGACTTAAAATTCTCGGGCCCGCGCGATCAAGTGCGGACTTTCTTACTTCGACTAAAATCATTTCAAAATAAATGCTCGGCTCAATCTTTGATTCTCTGGATCGAACATTGGCTCTTGGAAACTTTGCAGAAAGTTTTTTTGAGATTTCTGCTCTATTTTTAATTTCTGGAAATTTCTTTATGAGTTTTTGGATGCGATCGTAGTCGGATTTTCGGTAGATCGTTCCCTTCAGTGAAATTCCATTTTGATCTTCACTTAAATCGATCCCTTCTATGCCCTCTATCCATACATAAGCAGATTCTAAAATCTGCTGGGATTCTTCCTCACTTCTTCCTTCGGCTGAATTGCCGCAAAGCGGCATAGTTAATAAAAGTAAAACGAGAGCTTTTAATAAATTTTGAATCATGACGGCTTATAATGCAGTTTAAATGCCAAGCCATCAGATCGATGTTTAAGTGGTTTTTGGCAAAGTCCAAGTCCGGAAATTCGACGATTGATCCGGAAATCCGGATGGCACAATGCATTCAAAAACTCGTGCGTTTTTTTTCTGAAATAGAGATAAAGAATAGGTATCTAAGTTTTGGAGGGGAAAAATGAAGTCAGTTATTTCAATTTTGTTTGGTTTATTGGTCTGCGCGCTGCTCAATTTCAATGCAGAGGCGGCGTCTAAAGTTCGTATTCGAATGAACTTTCAAAATACTTTGCTCAACAAGCAGTCACTTCCTCCTAATATGGATATCGCAGGGCAAGATTTAAAAAATAAAAGTATCGATATCATAGGATCCAAAGAATATTTTAATTTGCTTAAAAATTCGGGATATCCCGTCGAAATTGTAGATACTCAAACCAAAATCGATCCTCGCTACCTCACTCCAGAAAAAATTCTCAATTTAGTAAAACAAGTTGCCGCCGATTATCCAAATTTAGTGCACGTAGAGAAAATCGGAACCTCGATCCAAGGTCGTCCCATTCTTGGTGTACGTATCTCGACTTCTGAAAATTTAGATTCAAAACCCGTCATTCTTTTTAATGGAATGCATCACGCCCGCGAGCTGATGACAACTGAAGTGACTACCGACATCATCACGTACCTTGTAAAAAATTATGATAATTTAGATACGCCTTGGGTGACAGCATGGCTCGATCGCCTTGCGATCTGGGTTGTTCCTCAAATGAATCCCGATGGAAATAATATTGTTTGGCAAAAAGATTCTTGGTGGAGAAAAAATGCACGCGCCATCGAAGATAGAATTTATGGGGTCGACATCAATCGAAATTATCCTTTTCAGTGGGGAATGTGCAAAGGCAGCAGCGGAGTGCCCGCCGATCAAACTTATCGAGGAGCCAAAGCTGCAAGTGAACCCGAGACTCAAGCACTGATGGATTTTGTAAAAAAATATAATCCGTCGATTAATGTCTCTTATCATTCTTACAGTGAACTTGTGATCGCTCCCTATGGTTGTGCCAATCAATTTACTCCTGAAAATTTTATCGTGGCCGATATTGGAGCCGCGCTTGCTAAAACTTTAAAAACAGATGACGGAAAAGGTACCTATGCTTACGGCACAGGTTGGGAAATTATTTATCCTGTCGATGGCGAAGATATTTCTTGGATGTATAACGAAGCCAATACAATGGCGTATGTGATTGAAGTAAATGCAAGTGCACAAGGCTTTCAACCCGACTTCGGTGAATGGAGAAATAAAACAGTGCTGGGTCAGCGAGCCGGCTGGCAATTTCTTTTGAATCGATTGATGACTGGCTCTCAAGTGCGTGGTCGAATGCTCGACGCAAGTACAGGTGCACCGGTCGAAGGCAGCATCTATTTGAACGAAGTAAAATATAGAAGTGAAAAACCCAGAAAATCTAAAAATGGTTTCTATCAAAAAATGTTGGCTCCCGGTTCCTATGATTTGATTTTTTCAGCTCCAGGATATGAGAGCCAATCAATCGCTGTCTCCTTAGATAGAAGCGCGATTGTTCAAGACGTTTACTTCGAAAGAAAAGGTAAATAGTTTCAATAGGTTGAGCGCAGCCAGCATTTCGCCTCGATCACATATAAAATAGATGGGTGGGGTGTCCATATTGCGGCGAAGCTATTCTCTTAGATGCAAGAATTTGCAAACATTGCGATCGCAATGTTCTTTACTCTGTCGTTCTTTCGGCCAGCTTAGATGAAAAAGAAAAACATCAGTTTATAAAAAGCTGGCATCAACTTTCAAAAAATTTTTTCAAATCAAAAATAAAACATATTTCCCTTTCGAGTTACTCTCACGCAAAAAATACGATTGATCAAATTCCGTTCACTCTTGCGTGGGATCTCAACCAAGCCGAAGCGAAACTCATTCTCGATGAGATAAAAATGCAGGCCTTAGAGCAAAAGTTGCAAGGCGGAATGCCTTCCACTTTTATGGAGCCTGTAGCTACCTCTGGTTCAAAAAATTCAGGAATGCTTTATGGAATTTTAACATTAAGTATTTTTGCATTAGGAATTTATTTTTTCCCACAGATTAAAAAAATTCAAATTTTTGATTCTTCAGAAAAGAAGACAGAAGCTTCTGCAAAAGATTTTGAGGCCTTAAGTAATTTTGAAGGCATTGATCCGATTTCATCAACCAAAAGTCCTTCGAATGCCAAATTAATGCAACCTTCCAATGGAATTGGAAAAAGCGAAATTGAAAAAGTTTTAAGTGCAAATGTTTTTATTCGAGATAATCAAAGGCTCGGATCAGGATTTTTAATCAGCGAAAATGGATACATTTTAACGAATGCTCATGTCACTTCGGATATGGAAACGCCTTTTGTCGTTTTGCACGATGGCCGACAATTCGAAGCAAAAAAAATAAAAGAAAATAAAATTCTCGACGTAGCTCTTATTAAAATTTCTGCAAATAATTTGGATTATCTCAAACTTGGTGATGCCAATGAACTTTATCCCGGGCAACCCGTCGTTGCGATTGGAAATCCTGGTGGACTTTCATTTACCGTGACACGCGGGATCGTCAGTTATCTCGGAAGAAATATTAACGGAGTTCCTTTTATTCAAACCGATGCAGCCATCAATAAAGGAAATTCTGGTGGCCCGATGATCACAGAAAATATGGAAGTTGTCGGAATCAACTCTTTAACTTCGATGAACGAACAAGGCATCTCATTTGCGCTTCCGATTAATTTTGTTTGTGCATCCGGAGGAGTAGCGAGCGATATTCTTTCGAGTTGTTCTGGCTTTCAAGGTCAACAAGATCCATTGTTAGTCGCAGCACAAGCAGGATCGCCCTCCTTAAATTCGCGCACAAATTATCAACAAGAAGCTGATGAATACAAAGAAGTTCTCGAGAGAGAGCAAGCTTCTATGGGTGATGAAGAAGCAAGATTAAAAACTAAAGCAGCGGAGCTTACCCAATCCGCTGAAGCCGAGCCTTTCAATATGTCGCTGAGAGATCGAATTCAAACTCAGCTTGATGAACTTCAGAAAACTTTTAATCAGCTCTCCAAGCGAAAGGCTTCGGTACAGATTCGCTATCTCGATCAAATTACTTCATTGCTTCAAAGACAAAAGTCAGACCCTCAATATTCTTCAACGAGTGCCGCCATTGATCAGCAGCTTCAAAAGATAGCTTTGCAGCGAAAAGACCTCGTTGATTTTCTTAATAAATAGCTTCACATGGATTTTTTTGGCCGCCTTCGGTACGAAAGAAGGAATGGCAGAAGCAAGAAAACGCGGCTTTTTCATCACTTTTGAAGGTGGTGACGGGGTGGGAAAAACCACTCAAATCAAGCTTCTCGCGAAGGCGCTCAAGAACGAAGGCCACCGAGTTTTTGTGACGAGAGAACCCGGTGGAACGCCGACCGGCGAAGTGCTGAGAAAACTTTTTAAAACTCAAAATATGTCACCTGTAACTGAACTGATGGTTTTAGAAGCGAGTCGTGCTGAGCTTTGCGAAAATGTTTTAAAGCCCCGCCTTCAAAAAGGTGAAATTATTCTCTGCGATCGATTTGCAGAATCCAGTTTAGTTTATCAAGGAGCTGTTCGAGGCTTACCTCTTAAAATGGTCGGGGCCGCAAATCAAATTGCCACTCAGGGTTTAAAAGCTGACTTTATTATTTTACTCGATGCGACGACAAAAGATTTTGCGTCTCGACTTAAAACAAAATCCAAGAAAGATCGCCTTGATCAGGCCGGAATGAGCTTTCATGAAAAAGTGAGAAAAGCATTTCGAAAACTTGCTAAAGCCGATCGACGATTTCGAGCCTACAGCGCAAATTTAGATCGCCAAGAAATTCACGCTCAGATTTTAAAAGATGTTCAGAAAGTTTTAAAACGCCATGCTTGAAAAACTTTTAGTCGAAAAGCGCATTCCCTCTCCTCTGATACTTGAAGGCGAAGGTCGGGCGGACTGGCTGACAAAAATAAGTTTTTATTCGCTCTGCCAAGAAAAAAGAAGTTGCGGTGAATGCCGAGCTTGCAAGCAGATCAAAAAGGGATTTCATCCCGATCTTTTTGCAGTCGATGGAAACATCAAAATGGAAGAACTTCGCGAGATTCTTTATAAGTTTCGCCAAAAACCTTTTGATGGCGGCTTAAGAGTTTTAACCATTAACGATTTTCAAGAAGCCAGCACTGCCATTCAAAATGCTCTCTTAAAAACTTTAGAAGAGCCGCTGTCTTATTGGGTCATTGTACTTGGCACAAATTCTCGATTTGCTGTTTTAAGTACGATTCGATCGCGATGCTTGCTCTACTCGCTCCCACCAAATGAAAAGTTAGCAACAGATTTATCCACCGAAGAAAATGAAATCTTCGAGCAAATTTCTTCTCAGGATGAAATTTCGCTTCAAAAACATCTTGAAACTTTTTTGAAAGACCGAAGCAAGGCTAAACGAGGATTTCAGAATCTTTTACTTTTAGCTTCTCAAAAAAACTATCCGGGCCACTGGTCCAAGGTGGCTCCTTTAATGGAGATTGCCGTCAGTGAGCTCGATAGAAATCTCAACTCTCGTTTGGTATGGGATCGACTATGGGCTAAAAGTTTTACGGAAGTCGCATGAAACTTATCGACGCTCATACCCATCTTTCTTCAAAAGAGTTTGATGCCGATCGTGAAGAAGTTCTTAAACGAGCTTTTGATGTCTGCGATTTTATTATCGATATTGGTTCGGGAACTTCTCATGAAGCTTTTGAAAAAGCATGTAAGCTCGCCGAAGAAAATGAGCGTGCCTATTTTACCGCGGGCGTTCACCCCCACGATGCAGAGAGCATCGGACAGAATCCGGAAGTTCTCAAACAAATCGAAAGTCTCATGCAGCATCCTAAATGCGTAGGCGTTGGGGAATGCGGACTCGATTATTACTACGAACATTCAGCTCCCGAAATTCAAAAGAAAGTTTTTGAATGGCATATTGTACTCGCAAAAAAATATGATTTACCCCTGATGATTCACACGCGAGATGCTGAAGCAGACACCAAAGAGCTCCTCAAATCTTACGATGGCCCCGCTATTTTTCATTGTTTTACAGGTAGCCAAGATCTCGCAGACTTTGGAGCTTCAAAAAATTTTCTGATTTCATTTTCAGGAATTGTCACTTTTAAGACAGCAGAAGATTTACGTAAAGTTTTTCTATCTCTGCCACTAGAGAATATCATCGTTGAAACAGATTCGCCCTATTTGGCTCCTATTCCGATGAGAGGTAAGCGCAACGAATCCAGTTTCGTTTCTCATACGGCAAAATTTTTAGCAGATCTTAGAAAAATTTCTTTGGATAATTTTACTCATCAGACATCAAGCAACGCGCTTCGAATTTTTAAAAAGATAAAGCAGCCAAATCGAGGTGCTTAAAGCAACGATCACGGCGACAATTTGAGAAGATGAAATCCTTCCGTCAAAGAAAACACCGCGAATCGCATCCCCTCTTAAAAATTCGATAAAGAATCTAAACAAGCTATAAGCCAACATCACCCAAAGCAAAACTGAGCCTTTTACTCTTGGCGGACTTCTAAAAATCCACGCGAAAATTCCGCACGAAATAAATCCAAAAAGAGCCTCTAATAATTGAGTGGGATGAAGAGCAATATGAAGTGGTGCCGCAGCTCTCGGATCTGTAAACACCATTCCCCAAAGCCAATCCGTTTGACTTCCGTAACAGCAGCCCGCCGAAAGACAACCCATTCTACCGATACCGATGCCAAGCAAAACACAAGGAGCTGCAATATCTGCCCAGTGAGCGACGCTCGCGCTTTTAGATCTTAGAAAAAAATAGCAGCCTAAAATTCCAAATAAAAGTCCTCCATAGAGAACAAAGCCTCCCTGCCAGACATACAAAATGCGAATGGGATTTCTTAAAAAATAATCAGGAGCTGAAAAAAATGCGAAAAATAATCTCGCGCCTAAAACTCCCGAAAGAAAAGACACCATTCCTAAATCGATCCCCAAAATAGGTGAAGCTCCATAAGCTTCGGCTCGCTTGGTGACCAATAAAATAGCGCCTAAGAAAGCGAGTAAATAAAGAGCATAATAAGTGGGAGTTTCAAAAGGCGAATGCGGAAAAAGAAAAGGTATCATTTAGCTTTCGTTCGAAATTTAAATAATTTTATGGGCCATGGAATCATACTGATAAACATCAATGTGACTCCGATCGTAATGGCTGAGTCGGCGATATTGAAAGTCGCAAAGTGCCACTCTCCTATATAAAAATCGACGAAGTCAGTGACGTGTCCAAAGAGAACGCGGTCGATGACGTTTCCAATAGCTCCTCCAAGAATGAGGGATAAACTAAATCTCTGCCAACGATCTTGTTTGGGAATAGTTCCGAGCCAATAAATCAAAAGATAAAAACATCCAATCGTCACCAATCCAAAAAATCCGGCGCGAAATAGATTGGGCATATCGTGAAACATTCCAAAAGCCGCCCCTCGATTTTTGATATGCGCTAAATTTAAAGAAGGCATCAAAGGAATATGAGTTCCAAGTGGAATCCATTGAATGACGGCCCATTTACTAAACTGATCCAAAACAACAGAAATGACGACCGTCCAAATATGTAGAGGCGCTAAAGCGGATCGAAGAGAAAATTTCATAACTAAAATAGAGAGCTTTCTTTTTCTAAATACTTTTGAACAAAGTTTTTAAACACTCCTCCCAATTCTAACGTTTTTGGATGCGATCTGTATTCTTTAATCTCACCATTTTCAAATCTCACCGCCGTAACAGGCAAAACTTCTTTAAAAGTAGAGAGCGCAAAAACTTCATCCGCGTTTTGCAAAGCGTCAACTCCATAGGCGCCCTGAGAGACAGACGTCAATCCGACCAAAAATTTTCGAGTAATGCCATGTAAAATTCCGGTATCAGTCGAGGATGTAAAAACTTTACCGTCTTTGATCCAACCTAAGTTCATCGTTGTAAGCTCTGTAATTTTATTTTCGACATTTAATAAAATGGCGTCATCAAATCCGTAATCAACCGCCTCTTTAAAAGCCAAAATATTATTGAGGTAGTTTCCACTTTTGATTGCGGGATCCAAAGCGACTCGAGAATTACGACGTATTTTAGTCACGGCTAAACGCAAATGCTTCGGCTGAGCCTGAACATCGAACTTCCACGCCGCCATATAAATAGAAGGCTTTTCACAAGAACGAGGATCGATATGTAATTTTCCCACACCGCGAGTCACGAAAATGCGAATGGCAGCCGAAGGCTCGTTCAAATTTTTTAAAAGCTCAATCGCTCGAGCTTTTAAAGTTGAAAGCAAGGCAGATACATCAATACCGACAGCTTTGCCGCTTTCGACCAT
This sequence comes from Deltaproteobacteria bacterium, assembly GCA_017302715.1. Lineage (GTDB taxonomy): Bacteria > Bdellovibrionota > UBA2394 > UBA2394 > UBA2394 > JAFLCD01. Next base: position 397,187 of record JAFLCD010000001.1, on the reverse strand, counting down.
CCTCTCCATATGCTCTTTCCAGCCAAAAAATTTTCGGTCATAGACGCGGACCACTTCATAAAGTGAGTCGCCGAATAAAAACCCATGATCTAAAAGAGAAACTTGGGGTGGCTCTTTAGAAATTTTTCCGTGGAGATCAGAGAAAAGCATATTTACTTAAATGGATTTATCACACGAATGTCTTTGAAGCGATGAAAGTCGACATCAAAAGTATAAATTTCTCGGATACCATTTTCTCTCATCAAGGCCACGATATGGGCGTCATGCCAAAGATTACCTTTTAATTCTCCCATAGATGAAGCCATCTCTTTAATCTGGCCTCCATGCTCCAGAGTTTCCACAAGCATTGAAAAGCCCGAAGATTCCAATAATAAATTGAGAAAACTCCAAGCCTGCTCACTCGTTAATGGCTTTGGAAGAATTTGACGATGCGTTGTTACTCTTAAAAATTCGTAAAAAATGCTCCAAGTACAATGCCAAGAGACATTCCCTCGCCTCCATTTTTCTAAAAGCTCTCTCACTCCTTGATGATTTGGATAGTCCTCAATGGCCGCTTCAATTAAAAAATTTGTATCAACAACAAACATAAACTTCTCTATTTTTTATCTAAGAGATCGTAAAGAGCATTTCGATTAGAAATATCTATTTTTGCTTGGCCACATTTGAAACTGGGAAGTGGTTCGATCTTTTTTTTTGTAGCATTGATATCCAAAGCCATACCTCTTCTAAGTAAGGCCTCTACCATTTTTGAAAGAGTAGTTCTCTGCTCAGCAGCAGCGCTCTTTATTTTAGCCATTAGTTTATTATCTATAATAAGCGTTGTTTTCATATTTGTATGGAAAATCATAGCATAATTATGGAAATACGGCAAATAGAGATTGGGCCCCGCGGAAAGACTTTCAGCGCCGCCTATCCTAAAATAAAACTATGATTGAAATCCCAAGAAATGGGGATACGCCGCTCATCAAACTTTTTCAAAGTTTAAAAGAGCTTCAAACTCACACAGGCGAAACAACCTTTCATGGAATTTTTGATGCCAATCAAAATATGATCTTGGCGACGATTGATTCGGTAGCTCATGAAATTGGACACTACAAAGATTTTCGATCCGGCAAACTCAAAAATGTTTCAGATATTCAAGATGCGCAACTAAGAATTTCCGCGCGAATGCGAAACGAAATAGTCGCCATTCTTTTTGCCTCTTCTCGAGCTGGAGATGGTGGAACAAGCATCGATTACGAAATTGATTTTATTTCGTGGTTAGACTTTCAACGCTCGCGCGAAAAAAACTTTGGACCCTCGTCGTCTAAAAAATTAAGCGACTTAAAATTTAATGAGATTCAAGAACTCGCCGATTGGCTTTCGATTCCCACTCAAATTTGGTTCAAAAAATTACAGCTCATTTTTAAAAATTACTTAAACAACGAGCGCGAACTCATGACTTACGGCCGCGCTCGTTTATAAATTAGCGTGAGAACAAAACACGAACAGTTCTTGCACAGTTCAAACTGAATCTTTCAACGCCATCTCTTATTTTTTCAATTCGAGTAGGATTATAAGTCGCTTTCATACCTTCGATTCCAGCTTTCACTTCAATCGATATTCGGTCGCCTAAAATATTTTTTAATTTCTGAAGATCGTTAGAATCTAAACCATCCACTCGAAGGCCGTCTTTGGTAAGGCTGATTAAAATCTCTCGAATTGCGGCCCTAAGACTTATACCTGTAGAAACAAGTAGCGAGGGATAAATAGAAATATGGCCTATATTATTTGGTAAAACCTCATATTTCTCTTCTCCAGGAAGGGACTCGTGAAATTCAATGAGAGCTTGAGCTTTCGAATCGTAAAAATCTCCCGCAAAGCTAAAAAGATCAGAGTGAGCCTGAGGAAGTATTCGAAGACTTGCTAAAGATTTTGCTAAAGAAATAAGACCGTCTGGCGTTTGGTTAGGAACATGAACAATTTTATCTAAATGCGTAGAAATTATTTCCGCAAACCTTTGGCCCTCTGCTTTAAAGTTTCCTCTCACTACTTGAGCGCTAAATCTCTTTCCTTGTACAAAATGTTCACTGAAAGAAATCAATTTATTTATTTCTTTGGCAGAAGTCGCCCAATCTAAAGTCTGATTGTATAGCTCTAAAACCACTTCTAAAAATGGAGATGGCCGGCTGCTTTGATGAGGGCCGATCTTAAATCCAAGCTGCATTACTTCTAAGGCTTGGTCCGTGGTATATTTCGTTCGCATGAATTCCTGAACGTACGATACATACAGAGTTCGATCTGGAGAAAGTCTGTCGCGATAAGGATCCTTCCAAGGTGCGTTCAACTCTCTCATTAATTGAACGGCGCGAGTAAGTTCAGAAATGATCTCCTTTGCTGACTTTTTTCTGATGTTTGCAGCTAGGTTTACAAGTTCCTCGACATAGGCGAATTGATCAGAAACTCCCTTTGAGACCCCGTTCAGAATTATTGAAAGAGCTTCAGCACGCTCTGGATCACTCTGTCTCAACAAAGCGATATTCGCTTTCAAAATATTTTCTCTCGAGTTTTCTACAATAAAAGGCGCAGCCATTTTGAGACGCTCATAATCTACTCCACCAAAATGGAGACCGCGATCCTGAGCAACTTTAAAAATAGCGCCCGTCGCCGCCGCTTGAAGATTTTCTGGAGTCGCTACTTTTTCAATAATAGGAAGAGTCCAATATGTCTCTGGAACAGCGCGAGTTAGAGTGATGCGATAAATTTCACCATAAAGTTTTTGAATTCTTTCTAAATCATATTGAGATGCAGGTGACTGAATTCGATCTCCTTCGGTTACCATTTTTTTGATGTCACCGATGTCTTTAACGAAAGCCCCTAAAATATTTAAAAGTTTAACTCCTTGATCTACGGTTAACTCAGATTTAGGAAGACGATCGATATCGGCTGCGATCACTCGAGCCACTAAACCAGAATTTAATTGCCCAGGAACTCGTTCAGAAATAATTTTTGCTGCGGCTTCGTAATTTTGAATTTTTTCATCCCAATTTTTTGCTGGCCTTGAAAGTGCTTCTAAAACATGGGCTGCTACATCAGCTTGCGGACCTTTTGGAGTTAATTCAGGAATAAATAATCTCGGCTCTTGAACTGTTTCTTTTCCCTTAGCTGCAGCGAGAGTTGAATCTACAAAAGGTTTTAAGAATGAGAAGTCGGTATAGCTAAAAATATCTTTTCTAGGATTTGCTTTTGCAGCCTTAGCCTGGGCAATGGCACGCAATCTAAAAAGTTGATCGAGGGCGATCGTATTATAAGAGATTAAGGAATTGGCTGCGCCATAACCAAGTGCACCTAAGTTATGATCCACCTCAGTTACTCGAGGATTTTTTGCAAACTCTCTACTTACTCTTTCGCGAATAAGATATTCCCTTCCAGCTTTGTTCCAAGCTCTCAAATAAGAAGATTCACGATGAACATCTCTCTCCGCCATTTTAATCATCGACTGAAACTCTTGATCAGTTAAATCGAGTTCAGGAATTTTATTTAAATAAGCCAAAACAAACTTCATCGCCATATTTTGAATTGTTTTTGAACTTAAATGATAATTTCTCTGTTGCGCAAATTCTGTGGACTTAGCCCTAGCTTCATCTTGAAACGCAACAATCGCATTGAGTTGAGCCATAAAGTCAGCACCTGATTTTACAGGACGAGTTATGCGATCTATCAACTGAATATCTTGCTCTTTAAGATTCTCAATCAAATTATAAAGCATTAACTCTTTTGCCATTTCTTTAACAATGGGATCCGCCTCTGCCGTAAGTGCAATTCGTTTTTCTAAAAGATCGACTGCGCGAATTTCTTTATCTCCAGTTGGATGAGCATTAGGAAATGCTTTTTTTGAATTATTAAAAGGAATCACAAATTCTTTGATTTGATCATAAGTTGGATTTGTTTTTAAAAAAGTGCCGCGATAGATTACAAGCGCATTATGAAATGTATTCGGCGATACAAGATAATTTTGAGAAGCTTTTGTAATTTCTAAAAATTCTTCAGTTGTCTTCGCAAGATTCATAGCCTGATCAAATGCGTTTTGTAAATTTTCAGGAAATGCTTCTTTAACTCCTCCAAATCTTGCTTCTATATTTAAAGATGAAACGAGGTGACCCGACTCTGCCGCTATACCCAACAATTGAGTAAGCGAAGAGTTCTTTTTACCCGCGTTATAGAGAGAATAATTTTCAAGATCTGTTTTAGATAATCGACTGATATATGCAGAAAGAGCTGCATCTAAAATGCCGGCCTTCAAAGCATATCTTTTCTTCTGCGAAGATTCTACTTGGCCTTGATTCCAAGGCTGACGTAATTTGCGATCTTCGCGAATCCAATCTGCAAAATCTCCTTCCTGTAATCTCTCTGACAAATCTAAAGCCATATATCGATCAGGAAGCTCGACCGCAAGAAGATGATTCCACAGTGCTGAACTTAAGGGCGCCCACTTTCCGTCATGCTTATACTTTTCATGAACAAAATCCAAACGAGCAGTCAGAAGTTTATCTAAAATAATTTGTCCCTCGGTTGCGTCGACTCCAGCTTTCGCGGAATGCAAAAAAATACTTGTCTGTAAATCGAGCGGACTTTTCGCAATTTCTGCCAAAGGCTTCGCATTTGCCTGAATCATTTCTGCAAACAATTTGGACGGACGCTGAGCTTTGGCACGTTCAGACAAAGCTTTGAGCTTTTTAAGAGCCCAGTCTAAATTGACTGCTGATTCTGAAGTATCAAATAAACCTGAAGTTTTAAAAACATCAGAAGCCTCTTCCAACAACTGAACGTCATGTGAATAGTTGGCCAGATTTTCTGAAGTGCTTTGAGCAAAAATTTGTGCGGGAGTTAATAAAAGAAAAAAAACAATAAAACGAACAGACATGAATCCTCCTAAAAATCTTTTCCTCCTCTCCACAACCTTACGAGCTTCATCTTGCAAGCTCTGTACCACGACAGATAAAGACCGCAAGCTAGCTTAAGGTCTCAAAATGACAAGGATTTTTGCGAAAGAAAGCATTCGATTTTAAGGGCTTTAAACTTAGTTTTGAGGCAAGATTGTCGCAGATGAAATTTTTTGAAAGATCAATTTAGGTCTGAAATCTATAAAATAACTATTCATGGATTCGATATAACGAAATCCGGCGCTTTCCATCGCCATGATAATATCTTCAGGTTTATTTACGGGACCAGAATCTATGGCTGCGTAACCATCCTCTTTCAAAACATACCAAAGACTTTTGGCAAAGACCTCAAGTCCGCCTTTATCTAAATGATGTCCAACGACTCCACTTGAATTTACGAAATCTACACTGTTGCGAGGAATAATATGACGGTTTGAAAACCGAAGAGGCGCTGTAATACTTTGCTGAACAAATTCAGGCCGAATGATTTCGCCTTTAAAATTTTTGAATGCACCTTCCGCCGAAAGTTTATTGGCGCGATCCACAAGTGGCTTCGCAAAGTCGTAACCAATAATTCGCCAATCGGGGCGCGAATAAAAACTTATGATCTCTGTAGAGCTTGCCGGGCCTGAACCCAAATCCAAAATAAGCGCAGGACCATCTGGAATTCTTCCGTTCATGGCCTGAGGGATAAGTCTTCTCTCGGCCCAAACTTGAGCGCCATTGATAAGGTCGAATTCTTTTGGCGTCATCGCGCTATAAGCAGCCTCCACATTTTCACTATCAACTCCTCTAAACCGAATAGATTTTTTTGCGATTTCAATTTTCTGGCGCCAGACTCGACCAGCAAGATCTAAAACATTCGTGCAATTTTTTTTCATGAGATCTGCCGGAATAGAAATGGGAGTAGCGAAAATACTGGATGAAAAAAGAAAAAAAGCCGCTACTAAGTTCAAAATTTTTTGAAGATGATGGCGGCTGAATTTCATAATTTAGATTTTTAATTAAAATTATTTTTTAACAAATTCGACCTTTGCTCCGCTATTGCTGACATCAATAATTAATTGATTACCCGATATATCCGTCAAAATAATTTGACCTGTTTTATAATGACCATTTTCATAAGTTAAATTTGTAGCAGTAGCGGTCAAAATCAAAGTGCTCTTAGCCTTTGTTTCATATTGAAAAAAGCCTTTTAAATCAGAAATGCTGCCTTCCAACCTTAATGTATCGAAAGCCTTACCTTTATCATCGGTTGTTGATTTTTGAATGGCGTTGATATTTGCCTGAAAGAAAATGGCATAAGGCTGAGCATATAAATTCCCATTCGCCGCTGTTTGATGAGAGGCATAGCGATAATCCATTTGATAAAGACCAGCATTTTTTTTGACACTCACTAGAGAATTGATACTGTCCGATTTGAATTCATCATCTTTTGCACCGGTAAGTGTAAATAACGAATTAGCTTTGATTGTAAATCCCGAAGTCCAATCGGCGTCGTTCGCATCTTGCATATCAATCGATCCATTTGATTCTATTCCAGCATTCGGAATAGAACATAGTGCGGTGGCTGCAAGATCAGTTGGAATTCCATCATGATCAGCATCGGTTCGATCCCCTCGAGTTATTTGAATTTTACAATCTGAAGCCGTATCTAAAAAACTTTTGCCGTTATTAGGTAAATGTTCAAAAATAGCCATTTCATCTTGAACTGTATAATGAGCTGCAAACTGACCTTTTATTTCTGTAGCGATCGTATCATCAAGCACACCAGAAGCAGCGGCTGGCAAATCTCTCACAGAGAGAGCAGAATTCCCACCACCCGAACCTCCGCAGGCCATAAAATTAAAAGCAATAACAGTTACTGGTAAAAGCAAAAATTTAGACATTGATGATCCCTTTCTTATTGAAGACTTTAATAACTCAATACGACTTACCTAGCAATTTTCATGCCAAATAATTAAGGAAAAATCTTTTCCATCAATCGCGGAAACGGAATGGTTTCGCGCACATGAGGTACGCCTGTGATCCAAGCGACGGTGCGCTCAAGACCAAGACCAAAGCCCGCATGGGGAACAGAACCAAAACGACGCAGATCGAGATACCATTTGAAAGCATCTTCTGACAAACCATGCTCCTTAATTCGAGCTTTGATTTTTTCCATATCGTCTTCGCGTTGAGAACCTCCGATGATTTCGCCGTAACCTTCAGGCGCGATCACGTCGACGCAATTGACCAGCGTGGGATCTTTATCATTTTCTTTCATATAGAAAGCTTTAATCGCTTTTGGGTAATGATGAATCATTACCGGTCGGTCGAATTGCTGAGAGATCACAGTCTCTTCATCACCACCAAAATCATCCCCAAATTTGGCGGGCTTATTATTTTTATTTAAAATATCGACGGCTTCCGAATATAAAATTCTGGGGAATGGTTTTTTCACTCGCTCAAGCGGAGTTAAATCTCTCTCTAAAATTTCGAGCTCTGCTCTTCTGTTTTTGATCGTTCGCTGCACAATGTATTCAATAAAGTCTTCGGCCAAATCCATATCGCCGTTGATATCCATAAAAGCCACTTCGGGCTCGACCATCCAAAATTCTGTAAGGTGCCTGCGAGTTTTAGATTTTTCTGCTCGAAACGTCGGACCAAAAACATAGATTTTTCCGAGCGCCATTGCACTCGCTTCACCGTAGAGCTGACCACTCTGAGTAAGATATGCTTTGTCATCGAAATACGGCGTTTCAAAAAGAGTGGATGTGCCTTCGCAAGAATTCGGAGTCAGAATCGGCGAGTCCATTAAGTAGAATCCTCTGCCGTCGAAATAATCTCGAATGGCTCGAATAATTTCAGAACGAATTCTTAAGATCGCGACTTGTCTAGAGGAGCGAAGCCAAAGATGTCTTTGCTCCATCAAAAATGCAACACCATGTTCTTTTTTTCCGATGGGATATTCTTCTAAGGGTCTTGAAACAATTTCAAAATCTTTAAGTCCTATTTCAAATCCGATTTTGGAGCGCGTATCTTTTTTAACTTCGCCCGAGACGAGCACAGCAGTTTCTAACGTCGACGATTTCAATTTTTCGAATTTCTCTTCGCCTATATCTTGAATTGATCCAACGCACTGGATAATTCCCGTCCCATCTCTCAATTGTAAAAACGCAATTTTGCCCGAAGAACGAATCGACGAAACCCAACCTCTCAACGTCACCGTCTTTTGATCAAAATGAGAAATTTGATCGATGGTAGCGTTGTCTGGACTTTCTTTTCCTGAATCAGTTGCGTTTCGAAAGAGGTTCATTCGGCATCCTTTATGTTCTTTTAAAGCGAACGACACCTTCGTCCGCCAATCGATTTAAAATTCTGAGTGACTCTAGCTCACCGAGCGGAGAAATCATCATTAAACTTTTTACATCCCATTGACCATTCACGCGTGAAGCCAAAAATCCATCGTGCGAAGAGAAAACTTTCTCACTCAACTCAGAAATATCGATAGCGAGTTCAGGAATCGCATCCGAGGGACACTTTTGATAAAGTAATTTTAAATAAGATTCTTTTACCAAATTGTTGAGCGTCATCCCCTCTTCGTCGCTCGGATTACTTCTTAAAGATTCTTCAACCAGCAAATAGGATTTTTCGAACTCATTCGATTTGTAATGCTCAATCGCTCTTTGCAAAAGCGAGCCCGCATTGGCTGAAGGTGCAGCTTCGCGAACAATACCTTTTTTGCTCGCTTCGACAAAATCCGCCCAAAATAATTTAGCGAAAGCTTCAAAACCTCGGTACTCAGGCGCATGGGTTTCTAAAATAATTCTTCGCATGGTTTTTTCGCCATCTATCGAATCGTAAATTTTTTGGATAATAAAATCCCTACCCAGATCTCCGAGGGATTTTTTTTCGCCTTTATATTTAAAAATCACATTGTCAGAAGGAAAAGATTTTCGAAATTCTTTCCATTCATCTGAACGTCGAGCACCTTCAAAGGTCACTTGATCAATCGTAATGGCGGTATCAAGACAGGATTCCTTGGGAATCGAAATATTTTCGTTGGCGTAAATAAATCTTCCGTCTTCCCATAAGAAAAGATCGTAAATCGTTTCTTCGATTTTAATGCGTAAGGCTTTAAGAATATTTTCTTCTTTAATTCCGTAAGTCTCCGACAAAATTTTTCCTAAAAGCTTTTTAGTCGAAGCTTGCAACTCAAACGCCTCTTTAAGTTGGGCTTCATCAATCCAACCGAAGCAGATGAGAATTTGGCCGAGATATTCTTTGGGATCATTAGAACTCGCCGAAATAATGAGGCCGTCTTCTACGAAAACTTTTTTGACGACCGAACGTCTTTCAAAAATAAGTGTGCCCGTTTTTTGTCCGAACTTAATCCACTGAAGGAGTTCGGGCAGGTTCATGGTTGAAAGCAGGCCAGAAATAGACACGCAAAAAGATTAACTTAAAAGTCTAAGAATGACGAGAAAGACTAAAAGCTTGCTACAAGCTCAATCTCTACCAATACATCCTTTGGAAGCCGAGCCACTTCGACAGTAGCGCGAGCGGGCTTAGCTGATCCAAAAAACTTCTCATAAACAGAATTAAAATCTGTAAATTGATTCATATCTTTTAAAAAGCATGTGGTTTTGACGACTCGAGAAAAATCAAGACCTGCAGCCTTCAAAACACCTTGAAGATTCAAACAAACTCTCTCCGTCTGGGTCTTAATATCACCCGTCACAAGCGCTTGAGTTTTTGGATCGAGTGGAATCTGACCCGAGCAAAAAAGTAAATTTCCAGCTCGGACGGCCTGGGAATAAGGACCAATCGCTTGAGGGGCGTCGTTTGTTGCTATCACAGATAACTCCTGCATATTTTTCTCCATTTATTTTGAAGGCTCGTAAATCACAACTTCTTTGATCTCACGAAATTTATTATTGAGATCGAGGCCGTAACCAATCACGAAATAATCGTCGATCGTAAATCCTAGAAAATCAATCTTCACTTCTTTGATTTGTCGCGCGGGTTTGAACAAAAGCGATGCTACAGAAATAGATCTCGGCTTATGTGCTGCCAAATGTTGAGTCAAAAATGAAATCGTGTGGCCGGTGTCGACAATGTCTTCAACTAAAATCACATCGCGGCCAGCAATAGGAATTTTAATATCGCGAGTTAATTTTACTTCGCCTGATGATGTGGTGCCTGCGCCGTAAGAAGAAGCTTCGACAAAATCAATTTCTAGCGGAGTAGAAATTTTTCTGACCAGGTCCGCTAAAAAAATAAAACTGCCTTTTAAAACTCCAATCACAACCAGAGGCTTATCTGAACTGGATTTTAATTTTTGAGAAATCTCGGCGCCTAATTCCGCAATTCTTTTTTGAATTTGCTGTTCCGAAATAAGTACTTTATATCCGCTCATTTTAATCTCCGCATTTTAAACAAAAGAATTATTCAGAATCTCTCCGATGCCGCCCGCACCGGGAACAATATATTGCTTTTCGTTCAAGCCTTTTTCTTCACTCCATTTTTCTCCGAGAGGCGCTTTTAAAATTTCGGCGGAGCTTAAACCTCGATCCAATCGAAGCGCGAAGACTTCAAGCTGATCAGAATAAGTTTTTACTTTGCTTAAATATTCAGGAGTCACAATGAAATGAAGTGCGATATATTTAAGAGGCTTGCCCTTGTAACTCGGATTTATTTTAGTCAAATGATCGTTGTAAAAAGAAATGATATTGCAAATCGTCGAGCCTGTCGCTCCCATTGGATCCGCAAGCAAAACAAAAGCTCCATCCACAGGGCCGCCGACTTTATGTCCGCTTAAGTTGATGCCCACCACTTCTTCTTTTTCATTGGTTTTTCGGTTGAGCAAAATATGATCTTGCCTAAGATTTTTGTAAGGCAAAAATTCATGAAGACCTTCGTAACAAACGAGCGAAGGTAAAATTCCCGCACGCATCAAATCGACAACGATAACTTTTGTACTTTCATCTAAAAGTTCGGCTTCGAATTCAGCTTCTTTATGCATCGAAGACATTCTCGTTTTGACGACTTGCTTGGAGCGGGGAAAAAGCAAATTCACCGCTTGGCTCAACATGAATTCAGTGAGCGATCTGACCAATGTATTGGCTTCAGGTTGCACGACTTTTTCGGTGCAAAAACGCGAGAGTAATTTTTCATGAAAAGGCGCGTTTAAAAGATGAATATTTTTTCCGTATGAATGCTTCTTCTCAGAAAGTGTGAACGCGGCCGTCTGATATTGTTGATCCTTCATCATGGTAAAGTGGGAAGACTAAGAGCCTTTGGTTTTCGAATCCACCTAAAAAATCAGTAAAATGGCGACCTTAGAGGGGGGACGGAGCAAATCGCCTAGATGTCGAATTTGTGCTATTTTAAGGTGCTATGCACGCTGAAACCCTGATTCTAAGCAGCTTTGTCGGGTGTCTCGCTCTCAGCCTCATTTTGTTTGGAATCTATTCAAAGCGCCTGCGAAAACAGGTCAAAAAGCAGGGGTTTCAACTCAACACCATCGAGCAACTTTACAACGAAGTTCAACGCGCCTCTCGAACGATCGACAAAAATGTCATCGGCAGCATTGAAGCTCTTGTTCAAGCACTTGAAGCTCGCGACTCTTACACCAAAGGACATTCTGAGCGCGTAAATAAATATTCGATGGCGATCGGCAAACGACTTAAGCTTTCGGATCACGAGCTCGAAATTTTACATGATGCAAGTTTACTTCACGATATTGGAAAAATCGGAGTTTACGATCGCATTTTGCTAAAGCCTGCGAATTTAAGCGAAGAAGAATTTGCGCTGATGAAATCTCATCCTGATCTTGCGGCAGGCATCCTGTCTTCTCTTTCTTTTTTGGAAGAACATATTCCGCTTATCCAACATCACCACGAGCGACAAGACGGAAGCGGCTATCCCCTTGGCCTTAAAGGCGACGAAATTCCTCTAGGCGCGAGAATTATTCAAGTAGCAGACACATGGGATGCGATGACGAGCGATAGACCTTATCGCAGACGAATGCCGACCGATGTTGCAGTTAAAGAACTTGTGAAGGCCGCAGGAACGCAACTCGATCAAAATTGTGTGCAAGCGTTTATTGATTGGTTAAAAGAAACAGGAAGACTAATCATTCACCCTCAGAAAGATAAATCACCTACGGAACCTGCGTTTATTTAATCCTATGAAATCTTCTTCAACTAAAATTTCGCGAGAACTTTCTCGCGCCGCTGATATTTTAAATAAGGATGGAGTGGTCGGCATTCCGACTGAAACAGTCTACGGACTTGCGGCTTCTATTTTTTCGAAAGAAGGAATTTCAAAAATTTTTAAAGTTAAAGAGCGCCCAAGTTTTGATCCGCTCATCGTGCATATTTCAAATTTGCATCAAAAAGAAGATATCGTTCGTGAATGGCCGGCTCTTGCTGAAATTTTGGCGAAAAACTTTTGGCCAGGTCCACTGACGATGGTGCTTAAGAAAAATACAAAATTAAATTCGATGATCACTTCAGGCCTAGACACCGTCGGCATTCGCATGCCAAAACATTCGGTAGCTTTAGAGCTTATCGATCAAGTTGGGCCGCTTGCTGCCCCTTCCGCTAATAAATTTGGAAAAACATCTCCTACTTCTGCTGAGCATGTAAAATCGGAATTTAAAGAAGAAGTTTTTGTTTTAAACGGTGGGACTTGCGAAGTGGGACTTGAATCCACCGTGATTGCGATTGAAGATACAAAAATTTTAATTTTACGCCCGGGAATGATTTCAGAAAAAATGTTGAGGGACGCCACTCCTCATGCCAGAATTTCATATGCTGAAAGTTCTGCTTCGCCTGGGCATTTAAAGCATCACTATCAACCTAAAATCCCTCTCTATATTTTTGAAGGTGAAGTTTCTGCGGAAACAATTTCGTCTCAGATTCAAAATCAGAATTGGAAAGAATTAGAACTGGACACCTCCCCTGCCATTGCAGCCCGTCAACTCTATGAATCCATGCGAAAACTTTCGAATAAAAAATTAGATGCTCTCATCGTCTTAAAGAAACCCAATCATTCATCGGCGGATTGGCTCCCCATTTGGGATCGACTAACCCGCGCCTCTTCGAAAACTTATTAAAAAGAAAATCCTATATTCTGAAATAGTCAGTCCTTGAGGCAAAGATCTAAGGACAGCCAGGAGCAGACTTTTTGTCGATATTCTCGAAGATTTTCTTTTCGATGTCCTCTTCATGAACAGCAGCAGGTGCCTCGCGAAGTGTGAAATCAAGCTCTCCAGCAGAAATTAATTCATCTTCTTTTTGAGTGACCGACCGCCTGAAAGCTTTGGCAGGAACTTTTTTTACATCCAGAGCGATTGTAAATGCATAAACTAAAGGAACTTCTTTGCCCTCAGAACGCACGACTAAAGCATTCAAGTCTTCACGATAATTTAGAGTTGGAACCGCCACTTCATGACTTTCTTTTTGAAGATCATCCATCTTTGAATTGATTAGCTTAACCTGAGGATCTTCGTCCGATTTGTTTGCATTATAGAGTGATCGTCTTTCTCTCGAAAACTTCATCATTTTCAATTCTATTTCTGCATACTTAGCTTCTGCTTTTTGTCGCTCGTTCTTATAAAAAGTTAAGCCCGTAAGTGCACGATCGTCTTTTCCTAAATCGATCAACGAGAATCCTGAGACTTCGCCGTTAGAAAATTTTTGCTCAAAAAGTAAGTAATGCTTTTCATTTCTTTCAATGAAAGTGATATCGCTATTTCTCTTAAACTCTCGCACATATTTAAATTCTCCCGGTTTGATCTCATATGAGATCTCATCGAATAGTAATTTTTCAATGTGAGCATCGCCGAGAAAAACCTGGATAGGACTCTGAGACGAAGCCTGCTCGACTTTTACTAATACGAACGCCAGGGAAACTATAAATGAGCGAACCAGAATATTTGCCATAAATTCTCCTCAAAACTGTTTATCATGCAACTTTCATGCCAAGATTTACTTTTTTTTCATTGTTTGTGATTCTTTGGCTCACTATCGCTTCGTCACAAACTTGGCTAAAACTTTTTTGACACCTCGACCGGCAAATACAATCGTCAAGCATTCATCCTCGCCCATTCGCTCAGCGCGCTGAACAATTCCATCGCCAAAACTGGGGTGAGCAATGCGATCACCTTTTTGATAAGTAAAACGCTCTTCTTCCACACGCTGATCAAAATCAAAATCGCTCATCCATTCTTGAGTTTGTTGCGCCGGTGCAGAACGAGCCTTCGCCTTTGAATAACCAAAAGAAGATTTTTGCCGATTAAATCGTGAGGCCGATTCATACGAATAAGAATCATCGTCAAAACTTTCGTCTACAACTGTTTCTAAAACTTCAGGTGGAATATCCTTTAAGAAGCGGCTGGGAATATTAAAATTAATCGATCCAAAAGTTCGTCGACGAGAAGCTCGAGTTAAATATAGTTTTTCGCGCGCTCGGGTGACGCCCACATAACAAAGTCGCCGCTCTTCTTCGGTACGTGAATAATCATCGAGCGAGCGCGCCGAAGGAAATAGTCCCTCTTCCATTGCCGTCATAAAACAAACATGAAATTCAAGTCCCTTAGCCGCATGAAAACTCATAAAGGTCACTTGATCTGAAACATCGTCAAGTTGATCCACATCTGAAATGAGAGAAACTCTCTCTAAGAAATCTCTTAACTTCTGGCGAGTTTCTGAGCTCGAAGAACTTGGTGCGGCTGCATCTGCAGCACCAGTTACTTCTGGAGGATTCCAATTTTCTTCGAACTCCTGAACTGCGGACATAAATTCACGAATATTTTCGAGTCGATCAGTATTTTCTTCGGAAGGTTCCGCTTCAAGCGACTCTATATATTTAATTCGCCTCAACATCTCGACAATCAAATCTACAAAGCTTCCTGTCGAATCGACCGCTTGCTGACCCCACTCTAAAAAAGAGCGGTAATTCTTAAAACCTTCGCGACCCTTACCGGTGATAGGCGCTACTTGCTGAGCAATAATCCACTGCGAAATAGGAAGCCCAGACGATGCGGCAAAACCTTCTATTTTTTCGATGCTGGTTTTTCCGATTCCGCGCAAAGGCGTATTGATCGTTCGACGAAACGCCATCACGTCTGCAGGATTCAGTAAAATTTTTAAGTAAGCTAAAATATCTTTAATTTCTTTTCGCTCATAAAAACGAAAGCCGCCGATAATTCGATAAGGCAATCGCTGCTTCAAACACTCTTCTTCAAATCCGCGAGAAAGAGAATTCACTCGATAAAAAATCGCAACTTGATCGGCACGAGTCCCCGCTTTAATCAAACGCTTCGCTTCACCCACCACGAATGCAGCTTCATCACGATCATCGCCTAAAGTAGCCATGCGAATTTTTTGGCCCTCACCAGATTCTGTCCACAATGTTTTTTCGTGGCGCATTTGATTTTTAGAAATTACCGACGCAGCGGCTTTTAAAATATTTCCGGTCGAACGATAATTTTGTTCAAGCTTAATTACTTTGGCCTTTTTAAATTGCTGATCGAATTGCAAAATATTTTCGATCTTTGCTCCGCGCCATCCGTAAATAGATTGGTCATCGTCTCCCACCACACAAATATTAGTATCGGGGTTGATCATTTCTTTTAAAAGTTTGTATTGAATCTCGTTTGTATCTTGAAACTCATCGATCAAAATATATTTCCACTGCTCTTGATACATGAGCTTAAGATCTGGATTATCCTTAAAAAGTTTGTAGGCGTATAAAAGCAAATCATCGAAGTCGACAGCCTGCGCCGCGAGCATTTGCGAAGTGTAAGTTTTATAAACAATGGCGCAAGTTTCATCAAAACTGCTGACGGCTAAATCTGCAACTTCATCCGCAGTTTTGCCGTCGTTTTTCCAATTGCCGATCTTAGAATGAATCGACTGAGGATCTAAATCTCTCTCCCCCATCTCCAATTTTTCAATGCAAGTTTTAATCATCGAAAGTTGTTCGGATTCATCGTAAATAACAAAATCTGATCCGTATCCCATTCGTCCACCATGAGCGCGTAAAATTCGAGCGCAAACAGAGTGAAAAGTGGAAATCCAAGGAAGGCGTGCCGTCGATTGATCGCCAAGCAAAACTTTTACACGATCATGCATTTCGCGAGCCGCTTTGTTTGAAAAAGTCATAGCCAGAATGGAATGCATGGGAACGCGGTAATCAAAAAGCAAATGCGCAATTCGATACGTAAGCACTCGCGTTTTTCCTGAACCCGCGCCTGCCAAAACTAAAACGGGCCCATCCACGGTGCGAACGGCTTCGAGCTGCTTTGAATTAAGTTCAGTGGAGTGCTTTTCAAGAAACGACATGCGGCCAAAACTACTGAGGCAGGCGTTAGATCTCAATCCTTATTTTAGCTTAGGAATTTCGGCGACGAAAAGCCCGAGAGACTTGAGAAACCATGACATCGTGACTGTCGAAAATCTTGATCTCCATCTGACGAACACCGACGTTCCAAAAGAATTCAGGAATTTCTTGCTTATAGGTAATAGATTCGATTCCATCTTCGGCGATTTTTGAAGTGGAGGGCATAATAAAATGGCCATTGAAAACATCACGACCGTTTTGAAAATAAATTCTATATCGAATCACAAAATAGGGATCCGTTTGATCACGCTGAAATTTTATTCCTAAAGTAATGAAGCGATCTTTATCCATGGTTGGTGTAAATTCGTAATCCATTAAGTAAAAATAGTGAGGAGTTTTTCCAACCATCTCTTTCACGAATGCATTGAAAATCGGCGTAGCATTTGGAAGCAAAT
This sequence comes from Deltaproteobacteria bacterium, assembly GCA_017302715.1. Lineage (GTDB taxonomy): Bacteria > Bdellovibrionota > UBA2394 > UBA2394 > UBA2394 > JAFLCD01. Next base: position 380,476 of record JAFLCD010000001.1, on the reverse strand, counting down.
ATCCCATCTCAGCATCGATATCTAAAATTCGCTGACGAAGTTTTTTAACTTCTGCCGCGTCAGGATGAATAAAGGCAGCTCGACTGACAGCTTGATTGGCTTTACTCAGAGACGTCTGTGTTTTTTTAAAATCTTTTAATTTGAGAAATTGTTCGGCCTCGCGAAGAGGTAATTCGGCATCATCGAGATTAATAAAAAATCTTGCCTCTCGGTAAATCGCTGCAACTTTTTCTTTATCTTCTTTGATGTCATCAAAATTTAAACTCTGAACCGAGTTCAATTCGACATCCGCTTTCTGCAATTCAGCAGCGGCATCTCGATATCGCTTTTGCTCAAAAAGTTTTGCACCTTGAGAATAATGCAAACGCGCACTATCTAAATTTCTTTTGGATTCAATTCGACTTAAAGATTCACTCGCTTGATCGATTTGACCGTCGTAATTTCTCACGGTTCTAAAAACTTCTTCGCTTTCTTTAAGCAAATGGTTGGCGAGAAGGCCTTTTCCTATTCGATTCAGGACTTCAATATATTCATCCATCATGAGTTGATCAGATTCTTTAGGAACTGGAAGCGTATCCAAGTTCTTATAAGCCGCTAAAAAATGCTCAAGTTTTAGATTTTGTCGAATCCGATACATGGCGCTGCGAAATTTTTCTTGGTAATTCCATTCTTCTTTTTGCTTTTGAGCTATTTGTTGTTCGATTCGAACGCGATCGAGATGACGGTTGAAAAAAAATCCGCTAATAATCGCAAAAATCAAAATGAAAGAACCACCTACGATTCCCCATTTGAATGCTTTGTGTTCGAAGACGGAGCTCACTCCTTATATTATAGCGCAGTGATCACAAGGACTGTTTTGATGCAGCGAGAGAAGGATAACTCGTTGCGAAACCTCTAAGTTCTCGATTATGTTAGGCAAATGGGAAAAAGAAAATCCGCTGCCTTAGCAGCAAAATCCGAGAAAGCTGAAGAAAAAGTCATGGCAAAAGGTAAGCAACATATCAAATCGCCAAAACGAGCGCCTGTCGAAAACGCCGAGTCCATGGCTAAACGCCAACGCGAAATTTCAGTTTCTGAATTTTTTGCAAAAAATCGACATTTATTAGGATTCGATAATCCAAAAAAGGCTCTGCTCACCACGGTGAAAGAAGCTATCGATAATTCTTTAGATGCTTGTGAAGAAGCTGGAATTCTTCCTGAAATCACTGTGAAGCTTGATCGTCTGTCTCCAAAACTTAAAGAGCCCGAGGTGGACGCTGCTGCAAAAGACAGTGGCGAAGAAAAAGTTGAAAAGAAAGGCGCCAAAAAAGGTCCTATTCCTACCGAAAGATTTCACCTGACAATTATTGATAATGGTCCGGGAATTGTCGCCACTCAGATCGGAAAAATTTTCGGAAAGCTTTTGTATGGCTCTAAATTTCACCGAATGAAAATGTCTCGAGGTCAGCAGGGTATCGGTATTTCTGCCGCGGGAATGTACGGACAAATGACGACCGGAAAACCCATGCGCATTATTTCGAAGATTCCAAAGGAAGCAAAAGCTACTTTTGTAGAATTAAAAATTGATACTAAAACAAACAAACCAGAAGTTCTTACTGAAAAAGAAACTTCTTGGCCTCATTCATCTAAATCAGGAACGAGTGTTGAAATTACTTTAGAAGGTCGCTATCAACGCGGTCGGCAATCGGTGGATGAATTTATTTTGCAAAATACACTGAGCAATCCCCATGCGACTTTTCACTTTGTCGATCCTGACGGACAGAAATTTGATTATCCAAGAAAAATAAATGAGCTCCCTCATTTGCCTTCTGAAATCAAGCCCCACCCTTACGGTGTTGAGCTTGGACGTTTTCACCAGATGGCGATGGAAACTTCGGCTAAGAATTTGAAAAAATTCATGGCAACTGATTTTTCGAGAGTCTCTGACAAAGTAGCGGATGAAATTTTTAAACAGGCCGGCGTAAAAGATATGCCCATGAGCAAAGCCACACACGAACAGCTCAATAAAATTCATGAGGCGATTCCAAAAGTTTCGATCATGAGTCCACCTACCGACTGCGTGGTTCCGATTGGTGAGGATTTAATCGTAGATACGCTTAAGCATCAAACAAAAGCTGATTTTTATACAGCGACCACTCGAAGTCCGAGCGTGTATCGTGGAAATCCCTTCGTGGTTGAATGCGCTCTTGCTTATGGCGGAGAACTTCCAGGTGATGAGCAGATGACGGTGTACCGATTTGCAAATCGAGTGCCGCTGCAGTTTCAACCGACCGCTTGTGCGACGAATCGCGTGCTCACAAAAATGGATTGGAAAAATTACGGACTCAACCAATCAAAAAATTCTCTTCCGACAGGTCCGATTGCGATTTTAATTCATGTGGCAAGTGTCTGGGTTCCCTTTACTTCTGAAAGTAAAGAAGCCATTGCCGATTACCCAGAAATCAAACAAGAAATTCGATTGGCCGTGCTTGAATGCGCTCGCCAATTAAGTTTGCACGTTTCTCGAGCAAGACGAGCGGCTGAGGCAGAACGAAAAGCTAATTATATAGACACATATATTCCGTTTATCGGAGAAGCTCTGCAAGAAATGCTGAAGCTCAGCGATCCTCAAAGAGAAAAAGTAGTGGGCACACTCCGAAACACTCTTGAAAAAGCAAAGTTAGAAGGAAATTAACGATGGCAAAAAAATCCGACGCAAAAGCAGACAATAAAGCTCTCACGGGAATCAACGATACGGCGCGAGAAATTTACGACAAAGCTCTGAAAGGGCAGAAGCCCCAACTCAGAATGCCGGTTCGCGCTTTGAGCAACGTAAAGTACGAAAAAAAATCCGGATATCTCGCGCTCACTAACCAATATAAAACGCGAACGCTTACCTACAATACTGTCAAAGGTTTTGCTCAAACTTTGAAGATGATGTCGGCTTCGAAAGAATTGATCGACACCGACGATCACGCTTCGAAAAGAGAGATGTATTATATTTCGAAAAACTGGGGACCTGCTCGTTTCGATGAACAGCCTGAATCCGACACCGTCATGGATGATATCGAAGCCATGATGTGCGTAAATCGCGAGCAACTTAGATTTTTGCCCGAAGAAAAGGGCGGCGAAGTTGCAGGTCAACTCGTGGTCATCGATAAAGATCGCGATACCGGAAAGCCGCTCAAGATTGACTGCACCGGATTTGGATCAGGTGCCTATTCGATTCCCATTTCTGTAGAGCATTTAGAATTTCAAACGAAAGCTAAATTTATTTTATGCATCGAAACCGCGGGTATGTTTCAGCGATTGGTTGCGCATAACTACTGGCGCAAAGCGAACTGCATTTTGATTTCGATGGGAGGAGTTCCCACTCGCGCCACCCGAAGATTTGTTCGCCGAATGGCCGACTCGATGAAGACTCCTGTTTATACTTTTGTCGACGGCGATCCCTACGGAATCGCCAATATTTATCGAACACTCAAAGTGGGTTCGGGAAACGCCGCGCATATCAACGAATTTTTCTGTGTTCCTCAGGCGACTTTCATGGGCATCACGCCTCAAGATATTATCGATTACAAATTGCCAACGCATCCGCTTAAAGACGTGGACATCAAGCGCGCCAAAGATGCGATTAAGAACGATCCGTTTTTTCAGTACCATAAGCCTTGGGTCAAAGCGATTGAGCAGATGATGAAGATGGGTGTTCGTGCTGAGCAACAAGCGCTCGCAAAGCACGGATTAAATTATGTGATGGATGAATATCTGCCGCAAAAAATTAAACACGCCGATAAATTTTTGCCTTAAAATAATTCTTCTACGAAAAATTTGGTCTTCGCAGGGATTCGCTTTTTGGGATAATAGTTTTCAACGATATCGAAAACTTCTTCGGCGGACTTGATTTTCAATTTCTTAATGAGAAATTGAAAATCATCTCGATCCGAAGTATCCCATCTCGCACTAATCGTTTTCATCGCCAACATATAGCTAGGTGCTGGCACCCAAATACTTAAATGGCTCCAGTCAAAAAGATTTTGCTTTGGAAATTCTGGCTGCAAATATCCCTTCGCTGCATCATTCAACCAATCTGAAGCGATATTTCTTCGCTCGGCAATTTCCTTCACGGCTTTTCGAATTTCAGAGGATGGCTCAAAAATAGCATCCACATCTTTTGTTGCAGCTCGAGCGTTGTAAGCTAGACACATTGCCGCCCCACCTACGATTCCAATTTCACCTTTTAATTTATGAAGCTTGAGCCATTCATTCAATTCTTTTAAGAGCGATTTGATTTCTTGGGTTTTCATTTTTAACGCCTTTCGAGAAAATTCGATAAAACAAATATATTATTTTTTCGAAAAGCTAAAGGTGATTCAATCAAAGCGCTCGCTTTCAAAGATTCAGACTGTGAAGGAAACCAAGGCTCAGATAAAAAATAATCCTGCCCTGCCCATTCCGGAGCTTCCATTGAAAGTTCGTAAGCTAGCGAGAGAGTCATAGATGCCAAAATGGCTTTTAATCGCAGATCCAACTGAGAAATTGGCGGCAATAAAAAGAGACGGGAATCTTTTGAACGTCGAAGATCATCGACATAATCAAAAAAATGAATTTTCCAAGTCTCAAATCCTTCTTCATGAACTCGAGTCGAAACAGCCGGAATAGAATCATCAGATGAAAGAGAGATCTTAGGATTAATAGTAAGAATTAAAAGTTTTTTTCCTTCTGCATCTGTTAATTTTTCAAGAGTAGAAAAATTCATTTTCTTACTTCCATCTTTCCATGATCGAAGAGTCGTACGAGAAATACCAAGCTTCTCCGCCAAAGCTCGTTCTGAAAGAGGTGAATTTTTAAGGTTTAGGCTCATGGTACAAAAAAGTGTACCATATACCGATTTAAGCGTAAACAGGCTTTAATTAAGGCAAAATACTTTCTAAATATTCCAGCTGAATTTGAATGGCTGGATTTACATAGGGACGAAATCGTCGTGAGCCAAAATCACTTGGCTTAAGTCGTTTAGTAATTTCACTTTCAATAGATGATCTATCTGAAACTATCTGTTTGTGCATAGCTTGCGGCGTAAAAGGTATATTGTAGGAGCGCGATGAATCTAAAAAGACACCGTTTTCATGTGCTTGCCAAAAATGAACGGCTTCAACAGTAAAACGTAAATCTGGATTTTCAATTTGCTCTAAACGCTGCTGGCGAGTTTGTTCGTTTAGAATGCGCTGATGAATTGCAGAATAAAATTTATTAAGATCGCTCCAATTTAAACCATGATCTCTATCTATTTGAGTAGGAACACCTATAGAGTCCCTATCTAAACCCAAACTTGAATCGCTATGCCCTAGATCATGAAAGAAAAAAAGTTTTCGCCCCATCCATTCTCGATCTGCCCGTACACCCCATTGTTTTATGAGCCCTAATGAATATTGCGGTAAAACTCGTCGAAGATTTAATTCAGGAATCGATAGGCTTTCAGTCTCTGGCCAATATCTATAAAGAGGTGTTTCTAATTTAACTCGATTCTCTCCTGTGGAATTTTGTCCCCAATCCCATGCAAACTCTTGGCTTAATCGAAATGAATTTAGAGACCAGTTAAGAAGATATCTCGAATTATTAACATCCCTGTAATGAGGATGATCCACATGTCCCGCTAACATTAAAATATTTAATCCATGCATTAGCTGAATATAAGTCATATTTGGATGTGATTTAGAGGGCAAAACTGATGCAACTTCTTGAATGATAGCTAATCTAATTTTTGCATTTTCTTTTATTCTCTGGGTGGCGCCGAAACGACTGACGAAAGAATAATATTTCCATTGTTTTTCTGCATACCAGCGTAAATATTCCACGGCTTTGGGAGCCCACACAAAATCGTATCGATCAACTGATTTAAAATATTGAAGAGGATCAGTTACCATTTTTTGATTTGGAACGACCCATGCGTCGACGAAATTTTCAGATAATCCTAAAGTTTTTGCATCGGCCCGAATATTTTCTAAAATATTTACACAAGTAGAACGAATATCTTTGGCAGAAATACGCTGAGAAAAACTCAATACGTATAAAAAGCTAAAAATAAATATCCAAATGATATTTCTGCCACCCATTCCTACTAAATATGCAATTCCTATGCCATTAACCCCCCAGTTTTGGCCTAAATCTTGCACTTCTAGGCCTTATGCTTCGATTGGGCGTAATCCTATTTTTAGCGTTTATTTTTGCATCTCCTTCGCCCAGTTTTGCGCGCGAACGAATCCCGCTCATTTGTAAATCTATCACGGGAAAAATCGCCGATGGACTTCCATCTGCCTATGAAGATTTAGATAAAGCTCTAAAGGGAGTTGATAATGACAAACTTCACTCGCTCATTCGCGATATTTTTACAACGACAGAAGGAGTGTCGCTCTCAATAAGTCGACTTGCAAAAAAAATTACAAAACCTAAGACAAGTATTGCAGCAACAACTGCGCTCATTCTTGCAAATTCACTCCCACATAAAGCTGCAGGAAAAGCAACGGCTCCAGATTTTTTGTGTGACCTCATTGAAAGAATAAGACATCGAGCAGGTAGCAAGCATTATCAAGAAAATGTTAGCACCTGGAAAACAACTTTAGATATGCTCGAAACTTTTCGAGATAGTACTCGAGCGCTCGATCATGAAATTTGGCGTCTTAAAGAAGACTTAGACACTTTACATAAATGGAAAGTTTTAAACGATACACAGCTTAGAAAACTTCAAAATCTATTAAGTGGAAAAGCTAAAGAAAAAGATTTGCTTTCAGAAGCTGATGCACGACTCTATTTTACAGCCATCGAAGCAGTTTCATTTGAATCGCTAAACCATTTAGATTTACACACTCCCATGGATGATCGACCCCAAAAACCTGATATTAGCTTTTCCTATGCTCCAGAAGTTGGACAAAGTCTTTTTTATCTCATTCCAAATCTAGAGGCGATCTATCGAGGGAGAGTATGGGCTACGGCTCATAAACTCATCGATGAAGCGAGAAGCAAACTTGAGGATGATGTGTACGCCGACTGGGCAGATCGATCTAAAGCCAACCTTGAAAGATACGAATTTCTAAAGCGACGCTGAAACTCTCGTTCTGCTTAAAATCAAAATTGGATGTTCCATTCGATTTAGCTAGCATGTCTTGTGCGCCTTCTCTTTGAACGAAAGTTTTTTCCGTATTTTTGCACTCAGTTTTTAGGCGCTTTCAACGATAATTTTTTAAAAAGCGCCATGGTGATTTTGATCGCGTTTCAATCGGCATCGGTTTTTGGAATGCCTTCGTCGCAGATGGTCGTATTCGCAGGGGGAATTTTTATCCTGCCGTTTTTTTTATTTTCTGCGACGGCGGGACAACTCGCCGATAAATTTGAAAAAACTTTTATCATTCGATGGATTAAACTCGCAGAAATAATTTTTATGTTGCTTGCCGCTGTTGGATTTTATTTTCATCAGTTTGAATTTTTGTTGATTGTACTTTTTTTGATGGGCGTTCACTCCTCTTTTTTTGGCCCCATCAAATACAGCATTCTACCTCAGCTTTTAAAAACGGAAGGCGAGCTCATTGCAGGTAACGCTTTGATCGAGGGCTCTACTTTTTTTGCCATCTTGCTTGGCACCATTACCGGTGGATTACTTGTGGATATTCATCCTCTCATCGCAAGCGTTGGTCTTATTCTGACAGCCATCATTGGATGGATCGCCTGCCTATTTATTCCGTCGGCACCTCCCGCCTCGCCTCATTTGGAAATTTCGCGAAATCCATTTGCGCCAACCATGAAGATTTTAAAACTCGCCTTCGCCAATCGAATGATCACCGTAAGTATTTTTGGAATTTCTTGGTTTTGGTTATTTGGAGCCGCCATGCTTTCTCTTTTTCCAAATTACGTTCGCGATGTTTTGCATCAAGGCCCCCAGACAGTGACAACTTTTCTAGCCCTCTTTTCGGTTGGAATTGCTATCGGCTCGGTTCTTTGTTCTAAGATTTCAAAAGATAAACTCAACTTAGGACTCGTTGGACTAGGCGCCATTGGAATTTCGATTTTTACTTTTGATCTTTGGCTTGCAGGTGGCGAAATGGACAATCGAATTTATGCCGATTTACTTTTACTTTCGACTTTTAGTGGATTTTTTATCGTTCCACTTTATACGTTGATGCAAAATAAGTCGGCCGCCGAAACAAGATCTCAGACGATCGCTGCCAATAATATTTTGAACGCATTGTTTATGGTCGCTGCGTCAATTATTCTTATTCTTTTGCTCGAATTTAAAATCAGTATTCCCCAAATTTTTGCGATCTTAGCTGTATCGCATCTTATCGTTTTTCTTTTACTCTCTGCCATAGCACCTGTTTTCCTCTGGGATTTCGTCAAATGGATTGCCCCTCGAAAACCCTCACCTTAAACTTAAGGTATGAGAAATTTTTATCGCTCTTTCTTTATTTTGATTTCTATTAGCTCTCTTAGTTTCATTTCTTGCAATCGCTCAAACAACTCTACTTCCGATGCGACTTCTGAAATGTCAGCAACCAATCTGCAGCCGGTAAAAAATGATTGGATGGTTTCTTGGCTAGCCGCCAATCCTACAACTTTGAATCCGATTCTTAAAACAGATGCCTATGCAAGTGCTGTAGTTGATTGGCTCTTTGATTCTCTCATTCGATTTGATCCAAAAACAGCACAGCCCGAAGGACGGCTCGCCGAATCTTGGGAAGTTTCGAAAGACGGACTCACCTATGATTTTACTTTGAGACCCGGAATTACTTTTCACGACGGACATCCACTTACAACCGAAGATGTGAAATTTACTTTTGATACCATCAAAAATCCTAAAGTTGATGCGGCTCATCTTCAAAATTATTTTGCTTCACTTAAATCGGTTGAAGTTTTGAGTCCGCTCAAAGTGCGATTCCACTTAAAAGAAATATATTACAGAAATTTAATTATGCTCGGGCTCGTCGATATCATGCCTAAACATATTTATGGTGTGGGAGATTTTAATAAAAATGCCGCTAACCGAAAACCCATTGGATCTGGTCCCTATGTGTTTAAGTCTTGGGACAATGGTCAATCCGTTGAACTCGTCCGAAATAAAAATTATTTTGGCAACCAGGTAGAAAAATTAAAGAACCTCTACAATTTTGAACGTCTCGTTTTTCGCATTATCACTGAGCCTTCTGTGGCGCTGATGGCTTTAAAAAAAGGCGATATCGATGCGATGGAGCCGACCACCAGACAATATTACTCTGAGCTCGCGACTCCTGAAGTTGAGAAAAAATTCTACAGATTTAGATACGATACGGCCGACGGAAATGGGCATGGTTTTATCGGATGGAATTTAAGATTGCCGCTTTTTCAATCCAAAGAAGTTCGCCAAGCTTTAGCGTATGCAATGCCTCGCGAAGAAATTAATAAAAAGATTTATTTTAATTCGCGCACTTTAGCTGTTGGAACATTTCCTAAAGTCAGTCCGAAATCAGAGCCCTCTCTTCAACCTATTCCTTACGATTCTGCTAAAGCCAAAGCGCTTTTAGAAAAAGCAGGTTGGAAAATAAATCCAGCAACAGGTATTTTTGAAAAAGACGGCAAAAAATTCTCGTTTGAACTTTTATTTGGCGCCGGAAACTCCGATAGCGAGAGAGTAGCGCTCATTTATCAACAAGCTCTTAAACAAATCGGCATTGAGATGAATATCCGCACTTTGGAGTGGACGGTTTTCGTCAAACAAATGCAGGCATTCAAATTTGATGCGCTCATGATGGGATGGGGAGGCGCATTGGATATGGATCCTTATCAGATATGGCACAGCTCTCAGGCCAATGGAGAAGGCAGTAACTTCATCGGATTTAAAAATCCTGAAGCAGATAAATTGATGGAGCAAGCTCGAGTCACTCTTGATCCAAATAAGCGAAATAAACTTTATCATCAGTTTTCTAAAATTTTAGCTGAAGAAGCTCCTTATTTATTTTTATTTGAAGTGCCTTCACTTTTTGTAGGCTCAAAAAGATTTCAAGGAATTCTTCCCGTTCCGCTGATGGGACTTGATTCTGCTGCTTGGTTTACGCCCAAAGGAATGGAAAAATACAAAGAGCAGTAAAATAAAAAATGCAAACCTATATACTTAAACGCATTTTGCTGATGTTAGTGACTCTCTGGGGAATCACCTTCGTTTCTTTTGTGATGCTTCAGCTCACTCCCGGATCTCCGCTTGAGATGAAGTTGATGCAAGATAAAAACGGAGGCCTTGGAGACAAATCCGCTCTCACTCCCGAAACTCGAGCGCTCTTAGAAGCTCAATATCATCTCGATAAACCTATTCTCGTTCGCTATGTACTTTGGCTCAAAGATATCGCTCGGCTTGATTTTGGCGAAAGCTTTGCAGATCACCGCCCTGTGATTGAAAAAATTTATGAACGCTTGCCGGTTTCTTTAATTTTTGGATTAACTTCTATCGTCGTTTCACTTTTGATTGGTCTTCCTCTCGGTCTTTTGAGCGGGGCTTTTCAGAATTCATTTATCGATCGCTTCACCGCTATCGCTGTTGTCGCCATGTATTCGATGCCGGTTTACGTCATCGGGATCTTGCTTCTTACTTTTTTTGGTGGCGGAGACTTTTTTAATTGGTTTCCCATTTATGGAATTCAATCCGATGACTACGCCAATCTCAGTATGATGGGAAAAATTTTAGATCGAGTTCATCACTTTATTTTGCCATGCATCTGTTATTCGATCGGCAGTTTGGCATTTATCACTCAACAACAACGCGCCAGTATTCTTGAAGCCCTTCACCAAGATTATATTCGAACGGCTCGCGCCAAAGGGCTTCCTGAACTTTCGGTTTTCATTAAACATGCTTTTCGAAACTCTCTTATTCCGATTATCACCATTATCGGCGCACTCATTCCAAGCATTTTAGGCGGAGCAGTGATCATTGAAACTATGTTTTCCATTCCAGGCCTAGGTCTGCTCGCTTGGGAATCACTCCTTCAGCGCGATTACCCTACCATCATGGCTAATTTTACAATCTCCGCGTTTCTTTCGCTCTTAGGAATTTTTGTTTCTGATTTACTCTATATGATTGTCGATCCACGGATTGATTTTGAAGGGCGTTAAATGTTTTCAAATGGAATAAAATTTTTAAAACGCTTGCCAACACTAACCTGGATTTCGGGCGGACTCGTTTTGATTTTTATTTTCATCGCTCTTTTTGCTCCTTGGCTCGCAAACGAATCTAAAAGCAGTGGGATCTTTCCGCTCGTTAAGTTTGGTCCAGAATCCGTCGATATTTTTAAATCTGAATTTTTAGCTGCGCCCACGGCCGAACATATTTTTGGAACTGACTATGTAGGCCGGGATGTTTTTGCAAGGCTTGTCCACGGGCTTAAAAACTCGATCTTCTTTGCATTCGGCGTCGTTGCGGTCTGTATGATCATTGGAACTTTACTTGGCGGAGCAATGGGATTTTTTGGTGGCAAGATCGATCTTTTCTTTTCTCGCATCATGGAAATCATCGGAAATTTCCCGATTTTCCTTCTTCAACTCACTTTGCTCGCGTTCTTAGACCAAGGTTATGGCGTTTTACTTTTTGTCATGACACTTGCGGGATGGATTCCGTACTGCCGATTTGTTCGGGCCGAATTTTTCAGACTTCGAAACCAAGAGTTCGTTCAAGCTGCAGCAGCCTTAGGAAGTTCCAAACTTCGAATTTTCTTTAAACATTTACTACCTAACTCTCTCACTCCGCTTTTTATTTTTGTTCCCTTTGATTTATCTTCGACCATTATTGTTCTCGGAGCTCTTTCATTCTTAGGATTCGGCGAACCCGTCAATGTAGCCAGCGTCGGAGAACTTTTAAAACAAGCCAAAGAACATTTTCGAGAAGCCTGGTGGCTTGCCGTATTTCCTGGAGGATTTTTATTTCTACTCACTCTCTCACTTGCTCTTTTTGGTTCGGCTTTGAGAGATTTACTCGACCCCCGCCAAGTGAATAACTAATCTCAATCCGACATGCACGCTTCGCTCGACGTTCTTCGCATTCCCGATTTTCGCCGTTATTTAAGTTCAAGGTTTTTAATGACTTTCGCTCTTCAGATGCAATCGGTCGTTGTCGCTTGGCAAGTTTTTAGCATCACCAAAGATCCTCTTTCGCTGGGGCTTATTGGTTTAGCCGAAGTTATCCCTGCCATCAGCTTTGCATTGATTGCTGGGCATATTGTCGATCGCTCCGAGAGAAAAACGATTGTTTTACTTGCACAGTTGCTAACCCTCGTCGCATCTCTTTCACTTTGGATCTTAAGCGTAGAAAATTTTTTTCAGGATAATCTTCAACTTAAAATTTATACGATTTATTTTTGCATTTTTTTAAGCGGAATCGCCCGTGCTTTTATGGCGTCTTCTCTCTTCGCCTTCTTTGGACAGATTATTCCCAAAGAAAAACTCGTTCGCGCCTCGGCATGGAATTCTACATTTTGGCAAACGGCATCAAGCTTAGGTCCCGCTACCGGCGGCCTGATTTACGGATACTTTGGAGTAAGTTATGCCTACTTATTGATTTGTCTATTTCTGATCATTTCTGTCGGTGCGATGTCACAAATTCCTAAAAGAGGTGTGATCGCAAAAGCCATTCAAGAACCTTTCACTCAAAGTCTCACCGTTGGAATTAAATTTGTTTTTCAAAATAAAATCGTACTCTCTGCACTCTCTTTAGATTTGTTTGCCGTTTTATTTGGCGGAGCTATCGCCCTTCTTCCGCTCTTTGCGGACATTCTTCAAGTTGGACCTGAAGGTTTAGGATTGATGCGAGCCGCACCTTCGGTTGGTGCGATGATCGCCTTAATCTTTATCACTCGAAATCCTCCAACCAAATATGCCGGATCTTTTTTACTAGCTGCTGTTGCAGGCTTTGGATTGAGCATCATCTGCTTTGCGATTTCTAAAAATCTTTATCTCTCGCTTTTCTTTCTCGCTATCAACGGCGCATTCGACTCAATAAGTGTAGTAACTCGTTCTGCCATTCTTCAACTTCTTACGCCCGATGAAATGCGCGGAAGAGTTTCAGCAGTGAATAGTATTTTCATCAGCTCATCCAATGAACTCGGAGCCTTCGAATCAGGAGTCGCCGCGAAATGGATGGGTACTATTCCTTCGGTTATCTTCGGCGGATGCATGACGCTTTGCGTTGTGATCGCCACGATCATTCTTTCGCCGCAAATGCGAAAACTGAATCTCAAAAAACTTGGAAGAATTGAGTAGGCTTTAAGTCTCTATGTCAGAAATCATTCTAAGAGAGCCTAAAGAAAATGAATGGGCGATTTTACATTCGATGAATCAATCCGAAGTGCCCCATGTAAATAGTTTAAGCTTAGAAGATTTTCTGATTCTTTCAAAAAAAGCTCCCTATGCCAAAGTCGCTCTTATAGACAAACATATTGCCGGCTTTTTAATGGGCTTTAATGAAACAGCCTCTTATCAAAGCCCAAACTTTCTTTGGTTCAAGAATCAATATCCTAAATTTTTCTATATTGATCGCGTTGTTGTGGATCGTCATTTTAGACGCCAAGGAGTGGGGCTAAAACTCTATCAGGACGTTGAAAAACTAAGTTCGTCTTCGTCTAAACTGATTACTACCGAAGTTAATTTAGAGCCGCCTAATCCAGGCTCGTTAAAATTTCATTTTGGTTTTGGCTTTAAAGAAGTGGGACAACAAAAAACCGAAGCAGACACAAAAACTGTCTGTCTGATGACTAAAAATTTAAAGTAAAAATAAAAACAGAATTAAAAAAACGGCCAAAAGATAAAGGGCTATAAGCCGGGTTCTGTACTTAGAAAACTGGCCGAGTCTTCTAAGCGATAATCATCAATCTGGGAGGATTGTTACCAATCCCCTCAAGCGACCTACCTTCTACTTCAATCGATTCACTTGCCAACCGCGGAATCGATCCAGCGAGGAGCAGTCTCACTGACGGGCAACACCCGTAAAGCCGATGTTTGGTCTTGCACCCCATAGGGTTTAGCGCGATTACGGTCACCCGTAAAAGCCGTGAGCTCTTACCTCACGTTTTCATCCTTACCGAAATTTCTTTCGGCGGTTTATTTTCTGTGCCACTTTCCGTATTTCTTGAAAAATTTTTACATCTCTCAAAAAACCCAGGTCGTTAACCTGTATGGTAGCTCAACTCCAAAATGCTCTTTCTGTTGCACAAACATTTTAGAATCGGTGCCCGGACTTTCCTCTATAAAAAATTTCTCGGTTTAAGAAAATATTTCTACAGCGATCATCCGCCCTTATCTCTTGTAAATAAATAATTACTAATTTGAAAAAACTCGATCAAGAAAGATTTTAAATTTCTTAATCGAAAATTAACTAAGCCTGAGAAGTCATTTTTAAATCTTCTGTAGAATGGCTTTCAAGCTCATCTGCTGGATATAAAATCCTTGAACAGCTCGGACACGTAATAATTTCAGAAAGCTTTTGAAGTTGATGAACAGTGTGAGGGGGCAAAGAAACAAAACAGCCGCCGCAGACTAAACCCTTGACAAGGGCGATACCATTTCCTTTTCGAATACGCTGCACTCGTTCATAGAGTGAAAAAATTTCTTCATCGACCTTTGAAATAAATTCATTTCTTTGTTCTAAAAATTTTTCTCGCTCTTGCTTTAAGCCTTGCAATCTTTGTGAGCGCTCTTCTTCTAAGCTCTTTAGCTTTTGTTCTAAATCGCTAACAATTTTTTGTTTCTCATCTCTTTCAACCGTTTTTTGGGTAGCCTGTTCAGTTCGCTCTGATAAAAGCTTTTTTGTTTCAGCAACTCTCTTTTGAAAAGATTCGAATTCTTTATTTGCAGAAAACTCTTCTTTGGTGTTTCTCACATCTCTACGTTTCGATTCCGCTCGTTTTACGTCCTCTTGAAGAGTGAGAGATCGCAGCTCATGGCTTCTTCTCTCGCGATCGATTTCTTTAAAAATACGATCAATATTTTTAAAATCTTTTTGAGCCGCAGCGAGAGCACTTTGAACCTGCAAAATTTCGGGCGAGGTGACGCTTTCCTCCGCTTTAATTTGAAAAAGTTTGGCATCAATCTCTTGAAGGTTTAGCAAAGCTTGAATTGACTGCCTTAAAATTTCAGGGGTGGCTTCCAAAAGTTCTCCTTAAATGTGACGTTCTTTAGGCTTTTTATCGTAAGAATTGATAAAAACCACAAGCGGTAAATGGAAGTTATTGGGCGCCTCTAGATTAGAGATAGGTTGACTTCTCATGGTAATGTCCTATTCCAGTAGGGGCTTTATTTACGATGAAAAACCGCCTTCTTTCTCATTTTATAGCCTTTTGTGTTCTCTTCTTAGAGATCGGCAGCACCTCATTTGCTCAAGAATCACACAGAAATGGCCAGCGCCCTTTACCTTGGTCTCATCGCATTTTTAATCACACCAATACCCCCTCCTACTTTCAATTAAGAGTTTTTCCAGTTCCGGCATCTACCCAAGTTTTTGTCATTATTGGTGGATTTCGCGACCGGCCCGAAAATTATTCAAACCTCATTCATTTTTTACAATCAATGGGCGCTAACGCAGCCGTTTTTCTTTCTCCCAGTGAACACAAAGATTTTCATTCGCCTCAAGGGGAACTGTTGGCCACTCAATTTGAAATCGCTCTTCAAATGTTAAATCGATTTTATCCAAATGAAGGTTTCGTGATTTTAGATCATTCGATTGGTTTTGGAATTGGAGAGAGATTTTTACAGAACAATGATTTTTTAAGTCTCAAAGGTCATCAACCTGCATCTATAGATCCCATTATTGTTCACAAGATTTTACATTTTAATCCGATGCTGTCTGTTTATCATTGTATTGATCGCTCTTGCTCTCGAGGACGAAACCCAACAGATCCCATTGGAATTCGACTTAAAATTGGAAATTTAAAACGAAGTCGCCTGACACCAGTTATTATGGGAACTCGCGCGGAGCTCTACGCCTTTAATTCAGCGTTTGCCGCTATTAAAAGAGATCCTTTAAAGATAAGAGCCGCACAAGATATCGAAACAGACATTGTCCTTGCAGTAGACGATCCTAATCCGAATCGAAGAGAACTTGATAAATATATTCAAAGATTGAAACCGGCTGTGAAAGTAAACGTTCATCTGTTAAGCTCAAATCCTGCAAATCCAGCTATAAACCCTCATGATATTTTAGGACGAATTTATGAGGAGCATTACGTTCGCGATTTATTAGAAAACAGCTTTGCACCGCGAGTGAAATGCCAAAGATTAATGACAAGATTAAAAAAAGAGGCAGACGACAGACTTAATTCTGACCTTGAAGCTTACTCGTGGAACACTGGCGACTGATAAAAGCTATATGCTGTGATAGGCTCGTCGGTTAAAGTGACAAGTTTGAGGGCTCATAGCTCAGTTGGTTAGAGCAGCCGGCTCATAACCGGTAGGTCCCTGGTTCAAGTCCAGGTGGGCCCATTCTTTCCATTCACTTCGTCAAACTTCAATGCTCGGGCGCTCATGGCCCATCAAGGGCCTATTCGGCCACTGCGCTTCTCGTCTAACTGGCGCTGCCGCTGTTACCGTTGGTGTGGCCGCCGCCGTTACCCCCATTAACATTATCAATGAAGGTTTTAAGTTTCTTAGCGCGTGATGGATGACGAAGTTTTCGCAAAGCTTTCGCTTCGATTTGTCGAATACGTTCACGAGTAACTTCGAAATCTTGACCCACTTCTTCCAAAGTATGATCTGATTTTTCACCGATTCCAAAACGCATACGAAGAACTTTTTCTTCTCGAGGAGCTAAGGTCGCTAAAACTTTTCGAGTCTGAGCCGAAAGATTGTAGTTCACGACCGCTTCTGTTGGCGAAACAGCATTGCCATCTTCGATGAAATCTCCAAGATGCGAATCTTCCTCTTCTCCGATCGGAGTATCGAGAGAGATAGGCTCTTTAGCGATTTTCAAAACTTTGCGTACTTTGGCGAGAGGCATTTCCATTTTCTCTGCAATTTCTTCTGGAGTAGGCTCGCGACCTAATTCCTGAACCAAGTGTCTTGAGGTGCGAATCAGCTTATTGATCGTCTCGATCATATGCACTGGAATACGAATCGTTCGCGCTTGATCGGCGATCGCGCGAGTGATCGCTTGGCGAATCCACCAAGTGGCGTAAGTCGAAAATTTGTAACCTCTTCGGTATTCAAATTTATCAACGGCTTTCATTAAGCCGATATTTCCTTCTTGAATCAAATCGAGGAACTGAAGTCCGCGATTCGTATATTTTTTGGCGATACTAACAACAAGACGCAAATTCGCTTCGACGAGTTCGTTTTTTGCTCGCTCAGCTTTAAGCTCACCGTTTTTTACAAGCTTATGAATACGTTTGATTTCAGTCGCTTCCAAATGCACTTCGTCTTCGATCATTTGGATACGTTTTGCTGCAGCTTTGTAATTTTCGATCGATTCAGCGAGTTGTTCCGCGTCGACTTTTAATTTTGTCGCAACTTTTTTAGGATCTTCTTTTCCTTTATCTAAAGTAACAACGAGTTCTTTAATTTCATTTTCATCAAGACCTAAACTTTTCTCAACGGCAGTAACCGATTGCTGACTTTTTTCAACACGGCTGACGAGGTTTTTAAGTTTAGCAGAAATTTTATTGATGAATTTACGATTGAGATCGATCTCTTTCAAAATTTCGAAGATATCATCGCGAATTTTTTCCATTCGCTTCTTACCTTCTTCGATGGTTTTTTTAGAACCGGCCTTAATTGAATCCCAAATTTCAGCAAGTTCGCCGTATTTACGTCGAACTTTAGCAATAAGTTTTAAAACTCGATCACACTGATTAGCTTCGTTGAATTGAGCCTGCTCAGAATCGTCGTAACCACGAATGACATCGCTAACGCGGATCGTTTTTCGTTTTAGACGATCTTCTAAATTCAAAATTTCTTTGATACCGAAATCAGATCTTAAAACGACACTTAAAACTTCGCTTTCGCCTTCTTCAATTCGCTTAGCAATTTCAACTTCGCCATCACGAGTGAGCAGCGAAACTTGACCCATTTTTCGCAAATACATTCGGATGGGGTCATTGCTTCGACTTAAAGCATCGTCATCTTCTTCATCGTCGAAAGTGTGTTCTTCGGATGCAGCCGCAGCGGCTTTAGTTGTCTTAGGTTTAAAATCTTCAGCTTCGTCGACGACTTCGATTTCCATTTCGTCGAGCATCAACATCACATCATCAATTTCTTCTTCAGATGTAACATCTGTTGGAAGCACATCGTTTACTTCTTCAAATGTGAGATAACCTTTTTCTTTTCCAAGGTGGATAAGCTGCTTAACTTCTTTCATTTCGCGTTGGCTTTTTCGGCCTTTCGCTTTGCCTTCACCTTTTGCGGGTGCAGTTCCTTTTGTCGAAGCAGCTACTTCTTCTGCTTCTGCGCTCTTACCTTTTTTAGAAACTTCTGCAGCCTTCGCTACAACAGCTTTTTTAGGAGCAGCGGCCTTACCTTTTGGTGCGACGGCTTTTTGTTTTGGTGCAACTTTTTTAGCATTAGGTTTGCTAGCTTTTTTCATTTTCATAAACTCCTACTGGCTGTTTTGTAAGGCTCAATTTTTCTTGGCCTTTAAAAAATTTCATCAAATCTTGCTTCTCGGTCAAAAGTCTTCGAACTAAATCGCTATCTCTGGCTTCCTCTGCCGCGATCAAATTTTTTTGAATGCGCTCACTTTCTCTTTGAAAATAAGAACGCTTCACGCCTCGAACCAAATCAGCCCATAAAGCGACTGCCTCATTCGAATTTAACTCGGGCTTCATCTCCAAAGCCCACTCTCGAATCGTCGATTGATTTTCGGACTCCACTTCATTCAACCAATGGAGTTCCGCAATCGTTTGAGACTTTAGCTGAAGTTCTATTAAACGCAAAAGCAGACTACCCCATTTTGAGGTCGAAAAGAGGTACGGCACGAGCTCGGTCAAGCTAAACTCGGCCTTTTCGCCCGAAAGCACTAGAAAACGCAAAATTTCCCTCTCCCAGCGCCCTAAATCCTTGTCTAAATCAACAGCTTTTCTGGCACCCATGGGTGGCGGCCTTTGAGCTTCTGGAGCGGCTTTGGGGAAGAGCAGATTCTCGGGCAGCTCAAAACGAGCAGCTAAATCTTTTTTTAGCACGGCACGTTCAATCTCATCTGGAACTTGATCTAAAATATCGACAAGACTTCTGAGTTTTTTGCCTCGGTTCATGGCATTTTTTTCAACTAAGACTGTGTTTTGAACCAAGTAATCCACTGCCAAAATCGATTCATCGAATGCTTTTTTCAAAAGTAATTTTCGATCTTCGGGGGACTTTGTCTCGTCATGCAAAAGTGCATCGGGATCTTTAGAGTTTGGAAGAACAACGACTTTAGATTCGAGACCCTCCTTCAAAAAATTTCCAAGATTTTTTTCGGTGGCTTGAAGACCAGCACGATCGGCATCGTAAAGCGAAATCACGCGCGGACTCCAGCGCTTCAAAAGCCGAATCTGATCAGAAGTTAAAGCGGTTCCCATCGAACCTAAGGCATTTGAAATGCCGTATTCGTGTAATGCAATCACATCTAAATACCCCTCGACGAGAACGGAGTAACCCTTTCTCGAAATCGTCCCTTTCCCACTTCCAGAACAAGCAAGATGCATGCCATAGAAAAGTCGGCCTTTATCAAAATGGGCGGACTTAGGAGAATTCAAATATTTAGGATGATCGTTTCCTAGGCTACGTGCCCCAAAACCGCGCGGGCGACCTTTTTCATCGAGAATGGGAAATATCACGCGGCCTTGAAAGCGATCGAAGTATTCTCCTCGTTCGCTGCGACCTAAAAGTCCCAATTTTACAGCGATTTCACGCGAAAGATTTTTTTCATGAAGTTTATCCGAAAGAAGCTGAAAGCCACCCGTATGAGCGCCAAGTCTAAAATCTTTCCAAAGTTTTTCAGGAATTTTTCTAGCCTTCAAATAACTTCGAAAATCTTCTCCCTCTTTTGAATCTAAAGCATCTTCAAACGTCATCATCGCAATTTCAAGAATGCGAAAACCCTCTTCCCACGTAGGATCTGTTTTTATTTTTTCAATTTGAATACCAGCACGCTTGGCCAGCTCTTCAAGTGCTTGAGGAAAATCCCATTTAAAATAAAGTTGAACGAATTTAAAAACATCTCCGCCTACTTTGCAGCCAAAACAATGAAAGAGTTGCTTTGTTGAGCTGACAGAAAATGAAGGGGTCTTTTCGTTATGAAACGGACAGCAGCCAAAAAAATTATTACCACTTTTTTTGAGAGGCACGACTTCGCCAATGATTTGGACGATATCCAAAGACTGTCGTACGGAATCTACAATCTGCTGATTCTTCAAAGGCCCCTCGGTTTTAAAAAATTAAATTAACTTCAATTAAGACAAAGCTGCGCGAATCAGGTCGGTTACAACTTTTGCATCCGCACGACCTACAATTTTTGGCTTCAATTCTTTCATCACTTTGCCGAGATCAGCAGCTGTCTTTGCACCTGAACTAGAAATTGCCGAACCAATCATCGTTTTGATTTCAGATTCCGAAAGTTGTTGCGGCAAATAAGTTGTGATTACGTCAATCTCACGTTTTTCTTTTGCAGCATCTTCAGCTCGGCCAAATTTTTCGAATTGCTCGATCGAATCTTTGCGCTGCTTAATCATCGTTTGAAAAATCTGAATGGCTTCTTCTTCAGAGACGTCAGCCTGATTTTTTTCCGCGTGTTTGTACTTGAGCGCCGACTTCATCGCACGAAGACAATCCAGTTTGACCTGGTCTTTAGAGCGAAGAGCGTCTTTCAACTCGTCGGAAAGTCTTTGCTCGAAAGCGATCATAAAATTAAAATTTCGGAGATCTTGCGGTTCTTTGATTTCGCTTTACGGCAGCAATAGCTTTTCGCTTTCGCTTTACCGAAGGTTTTTCATAGAATTCGCGCTTGCGAAGCTCGGTCAAAACACCGGATTTTTCGATCATTTTTTTAAAACGTTTTAAGGCGCCCTCGAAGGATTCGCCGTCTCTAATGCGTATTTGAGTCATGCCCCGAAACTCTAAGAGTACCTAGGCGTCTCAGTCAAATCTTTAAGTCTTCTTTTGGCCATGCGAAGTATCCCCGGCTTCGAGGCGTTTTCGATAAGAATATTCGTGGGTCGTATAACCCACTTCTTTAGCCAATGCGATAGAGCTTTCAGAATAGCGCTCAAGGGCTTGGCGGCTGATTTCGGTGATTCCAAAGCGCCTTACAAAATAGGCCGGTGAAAGCGAAACGGTAAAAGCCGCTGAACCCATGGAGGGAACTAAGCCTGAAGGCACGCCCGTCAAATCTGCCTCAAAAGAAGGGGTGTATTCACCTAAAAGTAAACTTCCGCAGGCTTTTACTTTGTCCACATAGTCCGAAGCATCTTTAAGACTTAAGCAAAGAGTGCCGGGAGCAATTCGATTACAGATCGCAAAACTCTCGTCGATATTTTTAACGATGAAAAAACGCGTATTTTTTTCAAGGCAAGCTTCAATGCCGCTTCGCGAACGTTGATCCCGAATAGCGCGTATGCCTTCTGCCAATCCTTCGAGTAAGGCTTCCATGAAATTTTCTTTAGTATGGAATACAAAAATCTCAGCGTTCAAATCAGAATCCGCTCGCGCCAAAATATCCGAAGCTAAAATACTTACCGAAGACGTTTGATCGCAGATGTAAGCTGTTTCTGACGGCCCCGCAAAACCGCCAATGCCAATGTAGCCGCTCAGTCTTTGCTTTGCGACTGCAGAAAGTTTTCCGCCAGAACCAAAAAGTCGTTCAACCGGCAGGGATTTTTTTGTTCCAAAAGCTAGGGCGGCTAAAGCGGCAGGTCCGCCAGAGACTAAAATTTTTGAAATATCAAAAAGTTTTGCGGTATATAAAATCGCTGGATCTACAAAAGGCTCTTCTAAATTTTTCTTAGGTGGAGTGGCTACAATGATTTCTCCAACTCCTGCGATTCTTGCGGGCGCTGCACAAAACATCAGCGACATAAAATAATTGGCTCTTCCGCCGGGCACGTAAATTCCTACTCGATCGAGTGGACGAATTTCGGTGCCAATAAGGACTCCGGATTCTTCTTCGCGCTGAAATGAAGAGAGTTTTAACTCCTCCTGAAATCTTAATACTCTTTCCTTGGTAGCTTCGAGAGCTTCGCGAACTTCAGGCGAAAGTTTTTTATAGGAAGATTTAATGAACGAAGGATCTACCCAAAGCTGATTTTCACTGAGATGAACTCCGTCCATTTCTCTCGCATTTTCGTAGAGAAGTTCTTCGCCACGTTTTCGATAACGCAAAATTAAATCGTCAGCCGTCGATGAAAGCGCATCCATCAATTGATGCCTTCGAGAAAGAAGTTGTTCAATGCCTTCAGAAAATTCTCTGGTGCCTGATTTTAAAACTTTCATTTCATTCTTTCTCTCGAGTAATTTTTGCACCTAATTTTCGGAGCTTTGCTTCGAGCATTTCATAACCTCGATCGAGGTGATAGACGCGTAATACTTTCGTTTTTCCATGCGCACTTAAGCCGGCTAATACAAGCGAAGCAGATGCTCGCAAATCCGAAGCCATCACGCTCGCCCCACTTAAATGATCTACTCCTGAAATCACGGCCGTATTTCCGTCGACTTCAATTTTTGCTCCCATGCGCCGAAGTTCAGCAACATGTTGAAAACGATTTTCAAAAACAAGTTCGCGGATCGTGCTTGAACCCGCCGCCAAAGTTGTACACGCCATAAATTGCGCTTGGCCATCGGTTGGAAATCCAGGAAAGGGTGCAGTCTCTAAATGAATCGACTTCAATCTCTGCGGAGCTTTGAGTCTTAAACTTTCAGATGTTTCAATCATCTCACATCCGAGCTCTCTAAATTTTTGAACGACAGCGTTGAGAGTACCCTGTCGATAAGGTGTGCACTCTACTTCTCCACCGGTCAAAGCACCTGCGGCGAGGTAGGTAAGTAATTGAATTCGATCGGGCTGAATCTGCCATTTGAGACCATTTAATTTTGGAACTCCTGTAATTTTTATTTGAGAAGTCCCTTCACCAGAAATTTTTGCGCCCATTTGTCTGAGCGCTTGAACAATTTCAACCACCTCGGGTTCGCACGCTACATTTTCTAAAAGACTTTCGCCTTCAGCAAGTGCGGCCGCTGTGACTAAATTGATGGTCCCCGTCACCGTTGGAAAATCGAGAACAAATTTTGTTCCACGAAGTTTTTTACACTCCGCCTGAATATAACCATTTTCGAGATTAATGGTGGCTCCCATCGCCCGAAGTCCATCGAGATGAATTCCCACCGGTCGCTCACCAATCGCACACCCACCTGGCATTGAAACTTCAGCGCGACCTGCGCGAGCAAGTAGCGGACCTAAAACCAAAATCGAAGCTCGCATTTTGCGCACCCATTCATAAGGCGCTTGAACAGATTTTATGGTTTTGCATTGGAATAAATTCTTATCGAGTTTCTCAACTCCAAGATGCTCAAGCATCTTTTGCATACTTTGAATGTCAGCAACATCAGGCAAACTTTCGAAAGAAACTTTTTCAGCTGTAAGCAGTGATAAACACAAAAGCGGAAGCGCTGCATTTTTTGCGGGAGGAACTTCAACTTTTCCTTTTAATATTTGGCCACCTTCGACAACGAGCGAATCCATAAGTTCACGAGCTTAGTCGATATCTGGGACTAAAATAAAATGAATAGTTTTCAATATTTTAAACTAAGGAAAAACGAGAGTGCGCGGACCGATATGCCGTGTTCTACTAAATGAGCTCAGCAAAAAGATGGGGGCCGTTTTGCCAAGTTTTGAAGTTTTGAGTCGCTTCACTTAAAAGAGAAATTTGCTCGGGCCCATGAGTTTCAAGTGCGATGAGTCCGGGCTTTGTTAGATGCTTAGACCAGAAATTCAAAATAACTTTCAAAAATTTTAATCCGTCATCGCCCCCTTCTAGAGCTAAATGAGGTTCAAAATTTAAAATATCGAGCTGAAGTGTCGGGATTTCTTTTGCTGGAATATAAGGAGGATTTGAAACAATCACATTCCAATTTCCAAAACTTGGCGCAAGCATATCAGCTTTTAAAAAATGAACGTTCACATCGTTTTGTTTTGCATTTTGATTCGCGATTTTTAGCGCCTCTTCAGAAATATCTACGGCTGTGACTTCAAAAGATTCACCAAGTTCCGCAGCGAGTGAAACGGCAATGCACCCGCTACCCGTTCCAAGTTCTAAAATTTTTGCAGAGTGAATTTCATTTTGCTGAATCCATCCCAAAATTCCATGCACTAAACTTTCAGTCTCAGGACGTGGAATTAAAACATTTGAATTTACATCAAACTTACGGCCAAAAAATTCTTTATATCCAAGTAAATAAGCGACAGGTTCAAATTGAGTGCGACGTTGAATTAAATTTTTAAATTGAGATTTGATCTCTGAAGAAACTCTTTCATGATCCCGTTGAATCATTTCTTCAGGAGTAGCGCTCATCACATGAGCGAGCAAAAGACGCGCCTCAAAAGTTGCGCGATCAATATTTATTTTTTTTAGCTCTTCGCTCGCCTCGCGAATAAGTTCGGCAATTGTCATGAATTAAGGTTGAGCAATAAGCGCTTCAAGTGCGGCTGTGGCATCGGCGTTAAGAGCAATTGCCTCAGAGCGCTTTTCGCCTTCAACTTTTACTATCGGAGCTTCTGTTTTTACTAGCAAAGGGCTTAGCTGATCCAAAGTAAGATTAGAATACGTCGCCGATTCTTTTCTGAATCTAGGAAAATATTCTGTCATTTTTTCTTCGTCATTTGAACTTTGAGAAGTGGGCGAAAGCACAATAATCTGATTAGGCAAAATAAAGCTTAAAGATTTTTCATTTTTAATTTTTAAACGTGGCGAAGCTCCATTTGAAAATATTTGAACTTCATAAACAGACGGAAGATTGGGCCGATCAATTCTTACAAACGAAATATCCAAAGGCCCATCCGAACGATCGCGTCGACCATTCATAGAATTATATCCATCTCGCCCGCCTAAATTGAAAACTTTAGTCGAAAGAATTTTTTCACCTGTCACAGGTTTAAGTTCAGTTTTGATTTCAGCTTTTTGAGAGCAAGCCGATAAACTTGCGCTAAGGATCAAAAGACTTAAAAAGTTTTTCATAAGGTGAAACTGCCATAAGCCATTCAATTTGAATAGAGTTCTCGTACAACGGACTCCGAGCTACGTCTCACCCGGCTTTTGACTCTTCCGCCAGCAGTCTGGTGTATTCTTCCTGTTGAAGGGCTTCCACAATCTCGTCTAAATCCCCTTCGATCACCGAAGATAACCTGTGCAAAGTAAGCCCGATGCGATGATCAGTCACCCGCTCTTGAGGAAAATTATAAGTGCGAATGCGTTCAGATCTATCGCCTGTTCCCACTTGAGCTTTTCGAGAAGCTGCACGCTCCGTCGATTGCGCTAAAGCCTGCGCGTCCAAAATTCTCGCGCGTAAAACTTTCATCGCCTTCGCTTTATTTTTAATTTGCGAGCGCTCGTCTTGGCAAACCACCACGGTATTCGTAGGTAAGTGAACCACGCGAACGGCGGAGTCGGTTGTGTTAACTCCCTGACCGCCCTTACCACCGGCGCGAAAAACGTCGATGCGCAAATCTTTTTCGTTAATCACTAAATCATTTTCTTCAGCTTCGGGCATGATCGCTACCGTCACGGTCGACGTATGCACTCGACCCATCGCTTCGGTAGTGGGAACTCTTTGCACGCGATGAACTCCCGATTCATATTTTAAAGTATTGTAAGCGTCGGCTCCTGAGATAGTTCCTACCACTTCTTTGTATCCGCCTTTTTCAGAAAAACTTTCGGACATGATTTCCATTCGCCATTTTTTCTTAAGAGCAAATTTGGAATACATTCGAAAAAGATCGGCTGCAAAAAGCGAGGCTTCATCTCCGCCCGCGCCCGCGCGAATTTCAATAAAAATATCTTTTCCTTCGTGCGGATCTTTAGGCAGAAGTTCAAAGAGAATTTTTTTCTCGAGCTCAGGAAATCTCTGATTAATCTCGGCAAGATCTTCGTGAGCGAGTTCGGCCATCTCACCGCCCGCTTTCAGAAGTTCTTCGGATTCGATTTTGCGTTCACTGAGCGAAAGATATTCTTGCGCGAACGCGACGAGTTTATCTAAACCCGCGCGCTCTTGAGAAAGTTTACGAAACTGATTGGCGTCTTTAATGACGTCTGGATTCGAAAGTTCTGAAGTGAGATGCTCATAACGATCGAGCACCGTTTTCAAACGGTCCTTCATACGTCACCGAGCCTAACCAGCTATTTCGAAGCAGTCTTTGCGTATTTTTTCTTGAATTTCTCGATACGTCCTTCGGTGTCTAACACACGAACGGCACCCGTATAAAACGGATGGCAGAGACTGCAAATTTCAACATGAATATGCGCTTTCGTTGAACGAGTTACAAATTCATTGCCGCAGTTGCAAGCAACTTTACAGGCGACGTAATTAGGATGGATTCCGGCTTTCATTGATTCATACTCTCCAAAAACTCTTTGTTCGTCTTGGTCTTTTGGATCTTATCCAAAATGAACTCCATACTATCGATGGGCGAAAGCGGCGCTAGCAGCTTACGCAAGACCCACACACGATGTAGCACATTGGGTACGAGGAGCAATTCTTCTTTTCGAGTTCCTGATTTGTTGATGTCGATGGCCGGATAAGTTCGTTTATCGGCTAATTTACGGTCCAAAACGACTTCCATATTACCAGTACCCTTGAACTCTTCGAAAATAACTTCGTCCATGCGGCTACCAGTTTCGATCAACGCAGTTGCAATGATGGTCAAAGAGCCACCTTCTTCGACATTCCGAGCGGATCCAAAGAATCGCTTAGGTCGGTGAAGGGCGTTTGCGTCCACACCTCCGGAGAGAATTTTTCCGGACGGAGGAACGACCGTATTGTAGGCGCGAGCCAAACGAGTAATCGAATCGAGCAAAATCACCACATCGTGGCCGTGCTCAACCAAACGTTTTGCTTTTTCAATGACCATCTCAGCCACTTGAACGTGACGTTGCGCAGGCTCATCGAAAGTGGACGAAACCACTTCGGCTTTTACGTTTCGAGACATATCGGTCACTTCTTCAGGTCGCTCGTCGATCAAAAGCACAATCATTTTTACTTCGGGATGATTGGTCGAAATCGAATTGGCGATTCCCTGCAAGATCATCGTCTTACCCGTTCGAGGTGAAGCGACGATCAAACCGCGCTGACCTTTTCCGATCGGGCAAAGTAAATCCATAATCCGTCCCGTCATATTTTCGGAATCGGTTTCAAGCTTCACCTGCTTGGTTGGATAAAGCGGTGTTAAGTTATCAAATAAAATTTTATGAAGTGCGCTTTCGGGTTTATCGAAATTAATCGACTCCACTTTAAGCATCGCGAAATAGCGCTCTCCTTCTTTGGGATGGCGAATTTCACCGCTGACGGTATCTCCAGTTCGCAAATTAAATCGTCGAACTTGCGAAGGAGAAATATAAACGTCATCCGGACCCGGCAAATAATTGAAGTCCGGTGAACGTAAAAATCCGAAACCATCTGGAAGAACTTCTAAAACGCCTTCGGAATAAACTGCTACATTTTGTTTTGCCGAATTTTTTAAGATCGCAAAAATTAAATCTTGTTTGCGAAGCGAACTTGCATTTTGAACTCCATAAGATTCAGCAATCGTCACCATTTCGGCGGCCGATTTTGCTTTGAGTTCTTTTAAGTGAATCGTAACTTGAGGACCACCTTCGACATTTGGAGTAGCCGAGCCATCTCCATTTGCATTTGCTGGGGCTCCAGTTGCATCAGTATTTCCTGCAACGAGTTCTGGTCCTAAACCTTCTTGTTCTATCGTCTCATCTTCTGACCCAATCGCAGGATCGACCATATCTAATGGTTGAGGTCCGCGCATTCCATAGCGATCATCTCGGGGTTGTTCATCACCGCGGATTCGACCACCGCGACCACCATAGCCACCGCCTCCTCTATCATTACGATCATTGCTGCCGCGACCACGTCCTCGGCCACCACCACTTGGACGGCGACCTCTTCCTGTATTTTGCACTTGCACCTCTACGGTTTTGTTCGAAGAATCAGGAGACCCTGAATCAGAATTCGATTTCATATTTAAAGTGGATTCTTTCTCGAAGGATTATTCTGTTGTTTGATTTGTTTTGAGCCGGTGTTGAACCAGAACTCAACCCTAAATTAGTTTACTATGAATTAGGTTTGAACGCCTAGAGTGTCAAGTTTTTATCTCTTTTAAAATCACGTAATCCTTGAAATATTGGCAGAGGTGAGCGCCAATCTTGAAAAAATAAAGATCAGAATAGATGAGTTACGAAGCCAAATTGAGCGCCATAACCGCAAATACCACGAAGAAGATGCTCCTGAAATTACGGATGCTGAGTTCGATAATCTAAAAACTGAACTCAAAAAACTCGAAAAAAAATATCCTGAATTGGATTCTCCTGACTCTCCTACGCATAAAGTTGGCGGAGCAGCTCGTAGAGATTTTGCAAAGGTTCAGCATTCGGTGCGAATGATCAGCTTGGATAATGCTTTTTCAAAAGACGATATGCGAGATTTTGAAAATCGCGCCAAGCGAGCTTTAAAAATTACAGAAATTCCGTGGTCGTATTTCGCTGAATATAAAATGGACGGACTTGCCGTCGAACTTGTTTATCAAAGCGGAACACTTGTGAAAGCTTCTACGCGTGGAGATGGCGCGGTTGGAGAAGACATCACTGCTAATTTGTTGGCACTGCCATCGATTCCAAAAAAATTAAAAAAATCTGTTTCGTTTGAGGCGCGCGGTGAAATTTTTATCGAGATCGACGACTTTGAGAAATTAAATAAAAAACGCGTGGCCGAAGATGAACCTGCGTTTGCAAATCCACGAAATGCAGCGGCAGGAAGTTTGCGACAACTCGATCCGAAAATTACAGCTTCGCGTCCGCTAAAAATATTTTGTTATGGCTTAGGATTACCAATGGATTGCAAAGCGCAAACGCAAAGTGAATTACTCGAATTTTTTAACGAGCAAGGCTTGCCAATTAATTCTTCAAGTCACGTCTGTAAAAATTTGGATGATTTTTTAAAGTTCTACGATCAGACCGTAAAAAAACGCGACAAACTTCCCTATCAAATAGACGGCGTGGTCGCAAAAATTAATGAATTTAAATTTCAGGAAAAATTAGGAACGACATCGAATCATCCGCGCTGGGCCGTCGCTTTTAAATTTGAAGCGCCGATGGCCGTGACCACCTTAGAAAATATTGAAGTTCAAGTCGGGCGCACCGGAACTTTAACTCCGGTTGCGGTTCTTGCACCCGTGAATGTGGGTGGAGTGACCGTTTCGTCAGCGAGTTTACACAACGAAGATGAAATTGCGCGATTAGATGTGCGCATCGGAGACGTGGTTGAAATTATTCGCTCAGGCGATGTGATTCCAAAAGTGATTGGTGT
The DNA here is from genome assembly GCA_017302715.1 of Deltaproteobacteria bacterium. GTDB lineage: Bacteria > Bdellovibrionota > UBA2394 > UBA2394 > UBA2394 > JAFLCD01. Next base: position 350,956 of record JAFLCD010000001.1, on the reverse strand, counting down.
TCGAGAGGCCGAGAGAAAAAATAAAAAGCTGCGTGAATTTAAGATGCCAGAGCTTTGTCCGTCGTGCGGAAGTAAAGTGCTCAAAGAAGAAGAAATGGTAGGAAGGCGTTGTCCAAACACCACTCACTGCCCAGCTCAAGTTGAAGGCAGACTCATTCATTTTGCATCTAAAGATGCACTTAATATGGAAGGTGTTGGCCCACAGTGGATTGCACAATTTATTCACAAGAAGTGGGTGAATTTGCCTTCGGATTTTTTTTCGCTCACCGCTGAACAACTTTTAACTTTAGATCGAATGGGCGAAAAACTTGCGGCTAAAATAATTGGGGCTATTCAGTCTTCTAGAACTACCACCTTAGGCCGCGCCATTTATGGATTAGGCATTCCACATATTGGAGAAACTTTAGCTCATAAAATTTCGGAGCATCTCGAAGACCTGCCAGCATTTTTAAAAATTTCGCGAGAAGATTTACTTCATATCGAAGACGTCGGTGAAATTGTCGTCGATTCACTCATTTCTTTTAGAAGAGAATATGCTGATGAAATAAAAAAACTTCATCGCCTACTTACTTTAGAGAAAAAGAAAAAAGTATCGGGTCCTTGGAGCGGAATGAATTTTGTTTTAACAGGAACTCTCGAGCAAATGACTCGATCTCAAGCCGAGAAAAAAATCGAAGAGCTTGGCGGCACTTGTCAGTCGAGCGTAACAAAATCGACAAGCGTTTTAATCGTCGGTGAAGACGCCGGAAGCAAACTCGATAAAGCTAAAAAGCTTGGCATCGAAATTTGGGATGAGAAAAAACTCCTCAGCAAAATCTAATTATTCCCCAGGACATTTTCTAAATTCACAGTGGTTAAGTGGATCTCGAGTAACCCGAGAATTATCCGGACAAACCCTTTCATCCGCATTACATTGTTCCTCAAAATTCGAGACAGTCGAGTTACCAGTGCCTGTTCCACCGCATCCAATAAAATCGCTCCTGATTCAATTGCCGATTTCAAAAGTTTTGTCACTCCACTGAAACTCGTTCTCGATCCAACAAGTCTTCATGTGCCTACAGACTTGCTAAATGAATGGAACGCAGTGCTCGATAGTTTGGCTAAATTTTGATCACTAGAGAACCAAAACGTTGAAAATTTTGGAAATCTTTATCGCGAGTAAGTAACGGCAAAGAATGATCCAAGCAAAATTGAGCGATTAAGGTATCGGCAAGTTTAGGCTTCAATTTTTTCTTAAATAAAATGCGTCGCAATTTTCCGACTCGTTCCCAAAAGCCTGGTTTAATTTCTAAAGAAGGCAGCTTTAGAATTCGATCTTCAATTTCGGCCGGCAGCTGAGGGTCACTTAAAATTTCTGATAAAACGATGGGGGGTAAAATAATGATCCCCAAACGAAATCCTTCTCTGAGTTGGTCTATATCATCACCCTTTTTTCCTGCAAAAAAATCCACTAGAGTTGAAGTATCAACGGCGATCATTACTTATCGTCTCGAAGCTTTTTGAAATTAAAAGTGGATTTGTAAGTACCAAACATCGAAAGTAAATCTTCAGAAGCTTCTCGAGCGGCTACCAATCTTAGCCCCAAACTCACTGTCTCGTTGATTGATTTGCCGGAAATACGCAGCGCCTCTCTTAAGAGAGATTCAGGAATTTCTACAGTTGTCTTTTTTCTTATTTCTATCTGTGATCGCATGAATCTAATTTACCATATACTATACGGTAGTCAATATGGAGGCTTAAGGGCTGCTTTTTAAACCCCCGTATTTTTTGCATAGCTCTCTATAAAAGCGGCCTTTAAGCCTTTAGGCCTGCTTTAAAAACGGTACGCAAATTGCACTTTTTAGAGCGAGCCTGTAACGGATTGAATCCCACTGGTGGAGGTGCATGTGCGTCTAAAGTTTTCTGCATTAAAATATTTTGTCGGTTTTGGCTTAGTTATGAATATCGGATGCGGAACGAATCCTGAATCTACACGTAAGCTTACTCCTCCAATAACTGTTACCTCCGTCAAAATTCTATTTGGCGGAATGTATGGATACGCTGAAGACGAAAATAAAGTAGCAAAACTTACGATCAATCCCGCAACAGATTCGAGCAGTTGCCCTGTAGGATACACAGCCACCCAAATTTTTGGTGCGCTCAAATTAAATGCAGAACAAAAACAGGAAGTCTTTGATCATTCGGTTTTTCTTTGCACAAAAGAAGCAGCATCCGGTGATGCGCCACTTCTGATTTACGGAGGAATGTGGGGATCGGGCTATCAAGATGGAAAAAAAGTTACATTCCTAAATGCTTTTTCAGGAAATATAGAAGGATGCCCAGAAAACTTTACGGATACAAAAATTTTAGGAGTGAACAATGTAGATTGGGATTTACACTTTTGCTCACAGAAAAGTTCTCCCGCATTAGAATTTTATCAAAGTTTTTCAGGAGCTTTTGGATCCTACTCTTTAGACGGCACTACGCTTTGGTATAACAATCCCGTAACCACTACGCCCATTTGTCCAACTAACACGAAGGCCACTAAAGTCTTTGGAACCTCAGGTGTGGACTGGACAATGTATCAGTGCGTTCCTTCGTACTAATTCTTAGGAAATTTTAATTTTCCAGCGTCGTAATTATACTTCTTCTGAATTTCCATCATAGGCTTTGGAAGAGTGTACATAGAGTCTGGCAATTTAATTTGAAACATCGCCGGACAATCTCCCGCATGATCGCTCCACTGATCGCCCAAAGTGAGCAAAAGTGTGCTGCCCTTTTCAGACAAACCACAACGAAATGCACTTTTGAAATCGACATGTTTTTTTGCGCCATGATCTGACTTGGAAGCTTTTGTTTGAGGTCTAAAAATTACGCCAGCAGGATTCAAATAGCCTTCGCGTTTTAAATTTTTGACAGTGGCGTCTTCTTGCAAGGTGTTTCCAAATTGATAACGGCCGGTATAAAAATAAACTTTCACGCCTTTTTCTTTTAACCATTTATAAAATTCTAAAGTGGCTGGAATAACTTCGGCATCTCCTTCTTTAGTCCAAGTGTCCCAAAGATCTTGGTTGAATCCTGACTGAAGACGAAACCAATATTTAAAATTAGAGAGAGAAGTTTCATCGATATCAAAGAAAGCTACAAACTGTGAGCCGGGCTTTGCAGATGCAATAATATTTTCGATGTCAGATTTGTATTTATCAATGGTAGAGGAGATGTCCTTGTTCCACTCGCCTGATAATACGTATTCAGTCACAGCGGTCTTAGCGGGTTCCATCTGAGGAAAATCGTGAGTCGCACAAGCCGACAAACCTAAGGTTGAAATAAAAAGAATCGAAAAAATTTTCAAAGAAGAGCTGCTCATCATGCCCCCGAGACTATAGGTTCTTGATGGCCGTCCTCAAGTTCGAAATGATTTTTTCGAGATCTGCCACAGCACCAGACAAATCAGCAGCATAACGGCTTGCGCCACTACCGTTTGAACGGTTGGGTAGATTCCAAGGACCGGCAAATTTATAAAGTTAAGTGCAGTAACCGAAATATGCCCCGCCTCTTGAAATGAATGAATGCCCTTACCCATCAAAATGACGGTAAGACCCACCATGATCCATGAGCAAACCGCAAAGAGTTGGCGCATGGGTAATCTCACGGAATATTTTAAGAACGCCCACGCGAGAATAAAAATAAGCGCGAAAGCGGAGGCCATGCCGCCCATAAGAGCGGATCTAGAATCTCCCCCACCCTCAGTCCAAATGGCGCGCATAAAAAGAACAGTTTCAAAGGCCTCTCGAAATACGGCCAAAAATGCCAAGCCGAATAACCCCCAGCGGGAATTTCCTTCGAGTGCCGCTTTCACTTTTCCATCGATAAAGGAAGTCCACTTTTTGATCTCTGTTTTAGAGTGCAGCCAAAGTCCCATATAAAGGAGAACAACCACAGCGATCATCGAAGTGATGGCTTCAGTCATTTCGCGCTGAGCTCCACTCATCTGAATAAGTAGACCTGATAAAAACCAAGCGAGAACGCCAAGGCCTAAAGCCATGATCCATCCTGCATGCACAAACTTCGAAGCTTTCTTTGCACCTGTTGCGCGAATGACGCCAAGAATGGCGATCAAAATCAGAACTGCTTCAAAGCCTTCACGAAAAACAATTCCAAAAGCCAACGAAAAAGCAACCCAGGGAGAAAATTCCTGATCTTGAATCGCAGCTTCGGATTTATCGATCTGAAGATTTGCCTGAATGATCGAGTCATCCAATTCTTCTTGAGATTTAGAATTTTCGATCGCAGCACGAACTTTTCCCATCGCAAGTTCGAGATCGGTAACAATATTAGAACTCAAACTTTTAAGCTTCGGCTCCATTGGCTCGATACCTTGAAGGTAAGCCATCAATGCTGACTGTCTAGCTTCAGATTTTTTTCCAGATTTATAAAAATCAGAAGCTTCATTTAATTTTGCGCGTGCGACTGGAAACGTACTTGTATTTTCTTTTTCTTCATTCAATCGAAGAATAGTAATGGCCGCCGATTTTTCTTCATCGCTGCCTTGAAGTTTCGAGCGCAACTCATCATCAGAAAGTGTCGCCACATCGTGAAGAAGACTTTGTTTATCTCCTTGAAAGGAAGCGTCTTTAAAATTTTCTTTTTGAGATTCAAATCTCATTCCTGTTACGTAAAAAGATAAATCCCAAATTTCTTTGTCGGTGAGAGCAGGAAATGGAAGCATTCCTGTTCCTGGAATTCCAAGTCGAATCACATTGTAAGAATGAAAGGGCGAAATCGCTTTCATATATTCACCATCTTGAAAATTTCTGGGTTCGGGATCGAGGCCTTTTCCAGCAGGTCCATCTCCGTGACCCGTTACGCCGTGACAAGAAGCGCATTGAGATTGAAAAAGTTTGCTTCCATTTTTGAAGCTAGGCCATTGAGTTGGCGACATTTGAATTTTAGAAATTTTTAAAACATCATTTTTAATTTGAATCGCAAGCGGCGAAACTTTTTTATCGGATGCTTTGGCTAAAATAAGTTTTTTAAGTTCTGCGACATTTTTTTTCACGCCGGCATATTCAGGAGATTGCGAAAGCATCTCTGACATTTGATAAGCCATTCCGATGAATTCGACTTGTTCTGCGTATTCAGGATCTGAAATAACTTTTCCATCTTTTACGGCACCTGCGTAATCCGCCGATAAATAATCTAAAAGATGAACAAGCGCTCTTGGAGATTTTTCAATCTCAGCGGCGGGAGTTTGAATAGAAATGAAAAAACTAAGGGATAAAATAAAGAGCAGCGAAATTTGTTTCATGAATAGCCTTTTGAATATTCCGTCTAATCCTAGAAATCAAAATATTTAATGAGAATCATTATCAATAAGAGGGGCGGCCGAAAGAGATGCCGGAGAAGGTGCCAGATCAGCTTTTGCGATGATCTTTTTTACTGACCTGGCACCTTTTTAACCCGACCCCTTTTACGAAAAGTTTGCGTAGGGACGCGTTTTGTCGCTCTTTTTTTATGTGATTTCAATGGCTTAGCTCGATTTTGGGTAGGTACGAATCTTGAAGGTTTATAGAGCTAAAGGAGTTAAGAGGTGAAAACAACACGTCTTATATATAAAGGTTCTTTAACAGCTGCTCTTCTCTTGGGAGCACTTTACCTAAATTCCACATCCATATTTGCAAACGATTGCAACGGAGGAAATCTTCCTGGCCCAGGCGGCGGTATTGCAGGCCTTGCTCAGCCTTGCATTCCAAATGGTGGAACTACTTCTCCAACGGCTAGTGTAAATGGAACTCCTAATTTCTGCGAATCTGGCTCCACCACTCTAACCGCAAGTTTTACTGGATCCCCCGCTCCAGCACTTCAGTGGAATAAAAATGGAGTGGCCATTTCAGGCGCAACAAATTCGACTCTCGTTGTAACTTCGGCAGGAACTTATACGGTTACTGCGACGAACAGCTCTGGAACAATTACCAGTGCTCCGATCGTCGTCACTTCTCTTCCGCTTCCAACGATTACCCAACAACCAGTAAGTGCAACGGTGAACGCACCAAGTGCTGCGAATTTTTCTGTAACTGCTTCGAATGCGACTTCATATCAATGGAAGAAAAATTCTTCGAATATTTCTGGAGCAAATGCAAGTTCATATAATATTGCTTCAACATCTTCTACCGATGCCGCAACTTATAACGTAGCCGTTTCAAATTCTTGCGGAAGTGTGACGAGCTCAAACGCAACGCTTACCGTGATTTCAAAAGCGACAAGTGTAAGCGCTTCTTCAAATCAAAGTTCGATCTGTGATACTTCAGGAAATTCTTTTACTCTCACTGGAACCATCACTGGCGGATCCGCACCATTTACCTATCAATGGAAAGGTAACGGAATAAATATTCCAAGTGCTACGACAAATCCATATACGGTTACTGCTGCTCAAGCTTCGCAATATCCTGGTCCCTATGTTTTGGTTGTAACAAATGCAGCCGGATCCACTAATTCTAATTCTGTCAGCGTTACTTTAAATTCTGCGCCAGTAATTACTCAGCAACCGGTTGCTCTCACTGTGACTGCCGGTGCGCCAGCTGTTTTTTCTGTCATCGCCTCGAATGCGACTTCGTATCAGTGGAAGAAAAATTCCTCGAATATCTCAGGCGCAATTTCTAGCTCTTATTCAATCGCTTCGACAGTTACGGCCGATGCTGCAAACTATAATGTCGCCGCCATAAATGCTTGCGGAAGTGTTTCAAGTAACGCCGCCGTTTTAACCGTTAATCCCTCGATTCCCGTTTGTGTGGCTCCCGCTAAGCCTAATTTAATTTTTCCTGCAGATGGCTCTACAGGAATTCGTTTAGATCCCCGCTTTGAATGGTCAAGCGTAAGCACCTCAGGTTGCGCTGCCACTTATCAAATGAAAATTTCTTTGAGCTCAAATTGCGCCAACGGAAATACTTTTTATCAAGGCGCCAATACCATTTACGATCTTCCCTCTGAAATTGGACTTCGTAACGAAGACACCGATTATTACTGGTGCGTTCAAGCTACTAACTCTGTTAGCTCAAGCGGATGGACCACCGCGAAGTTTCACACACGTCTTGATTCGGCCGTCGCTCAACCTACTTTGACGACAGATCCACTTGCGACAACTTCTGCTACAGCAAGTGGAACTCAAGTCATTCAACTTCTTGGAAATAACGGCGAAGTCGGCGCCAATGCCAAATTTTATCAAATCGGAATTGAAAATCCGATCGCTACTGTTGTTATTAACGACGCTTCCAATTTTAGAACGACGGTCGATGTAACCGCTCTCGATCCAGTTTCGGGAGAGAGAAAATATTATGTAGTTGTTGAAAGAGCCAATAGCGCAGATCCTAGTCATCCCTTTCAAAGTCAGCCTTCCAGCACCATCAATTATTTTTATGATTCTAAATTGAGCTTAAAAGCTCCTGTTCTCAGCGAGCGAAATAATCACAGTCCCTTGGATAAAACTTTTAAGCCAGCACATCCCCAAATGAAAATTGAAATAGATACAGATGCAAAAACAAATTCGTACGATATCTATCGACGAGTTGGTTTAGAAAAATGCACCACGGATTGCTATCTCAATATTAAGCCATTCACAAAAATTATGAATGTGCTTGCATCTTCTACCGAAGTCATCAACGGAAAAACGTATGTGACTTTTACGGACGCAAATAATTTAAATTATCCTATTGAAGGAATTTCTTATTTCGCAGTCGCTCGAAATGATCGAGGAGATACCAGCAGACGTTCGAATTCTATTAATTTTGGAGACACTACAGCTCCAGGCTTAGGAACAACTTCACTCGTTTTACTTCCTCTCGCTTCAGAAAGAAAAGAGTTAGGTCTCATTTGTAATATTGATGCGACAGGACTCTTCTTCGGTGGTGACAACTCACCCGATCTTATCGCCAATATCAGTTATGCTGAGACAGAAGTCGGCACAAATTGTGACACTTATGATTACTCAAACTTAGATGCCAATATGGGAACATTCAACTTTGATGCCCTCGTCACAGCGGGCTACTTACAAAATAATAATTTAAATTGTAATTTGGCTTTTGGAATTGATGGAATTAATCCGGGTGCTCATCTTTGCGTTCAAACGTGCTTAGCGGATCCATCTGGAAACCCTGCAAACACGACCAGCAATTGTTATACAAGTGGTCAAACTTTGCCTTCAAATGAAGCCCCCGATTTCGACGGTCTTGTTTCAGCAATGGCTTTACCTTCTGGAACCGAAGTTGCTGTTACTTGGTCAGCGGCCGTGAGAGGTAAAAACGAAATCATTACCAACCTCATTCAAAGTACAAAAAATTTCGCGACTGATGGCAGTCCTATCTTTGATTCAACGAATAATATTACAACTGTAAATCCTGCTGAAGCTGGAGTCTGCGATTCAAAAGGAAACTGCTCAGTGATTATTGGCGGACTTGAATCCGGAAAAAAATATGCGTTTCAAGGTTCGGTAATCGACGCGAACAAACACATCAACACTCCTGCTAATCGTGTGGTGAGCGTTGAAACATTTTTTAACGGACCTAGCATTTACAATCTAACAATCGGAGCTTCCCCGACTTCAGAATCCTATAAATCCTTGATTGAATTTCAAGTCATCGATCCTCAAGCGGGAAACAAGGGAACATTTGCAAAGCTTTACACCTTTGATTTTTCTATCGACGGCGGAAAAAACTGGATCAACGTAAATCCAAAATACTTAACCGGACAAAATTTAAATTCTCTGCTTGTCGGAAATTCTTTGAATTCTGCCTCGATGAATAAAATTACTTTTGATCACTTACCTTTCTTCAACGGCCAAAAGGATCTTCAAGTGAGAATTAAAGCTGTGGATGAAATCGACAATATCACTCGTGAATATGCTTACTCACAAGCATCGACGGTAAACTTTCAGAGCACGGAGATGGGAGGAAACGCTGTACAAGGTGTGGCTGGCGGATGCGTCGCGACTATGGATGCAGATGCATCCCCTCTCATTCTCCTTTTAATTTCTGCAAGTATCGCGATCTTGGCGCTGAGAAGATCTAGACGTCAGCGCGAGGCCTGAAAAGGAATCGTGAAATAAATAATTTGATCAGAGCGCCTGGTTTCGCAAACAAGCCAGGCGCTTTCTGCTTGAATCGGCAACTTTGCCGTATAAAAAGATCCGGATTTTGAAATAGTCGTCCACTTTGAAAATTCTTGATTGCGATTCACTATCGCACATTCCATTCGACTTTTATCAGGACCGATCGCTCTTAATTCTAAATTTTTAGATTTAATCACATCAAAAGCTTGAGGCTGCAAAACATCAAAGGCCGAAGCGCTTCCCTTAATTTTTAAATTAATTTTTCTCGTGGGTTCGACCAAGAAAACATTTCGACCTTCATCTAAATAAGAAACTCTCCAAAAGATGGTCTGATTTCGATCCCAAAATCTTTCGATGATCGAAGATTTTGAAACTACAGATCCAGAAAATAAAAGCGTTCTAAATTGTGGATCATTTGAAAGTTCTAAATGATAAGAGGCAGCTTCGGGTCCCGCTTGCCAAACGAGTTTTAGATCTTGAATCCAAGGATTGATTTCAAGATCCACATCTCCAAAATTTGAAGAAACCGTCAGTGGATTCTTTTGAGCTTTTCGTTGGTCGCGATACGAAGCAAAAGTTTCAAAGTTTAACTGTCCCTGAAAGCTTCGACCCGTTCGCCAAAAATAATTTCCAGTAGGCAAATTTAATAAATCCAATTTTCGAGAACTACTTTCACCTTCTGAAAAAATATCTGAAAAGTTTCTATCTTTTGAAATCGCATAACTCGGAGAGCCCGACCATTTTAATCGATAACCTGGGCCTTTATCTTCTGGATGAAAAACAAAAGTGCCAGAAGCTGTGACAGGCACAGCTGTCTTAATCGAACTCGCCGTAGGTTTTTGCTCAGGTGGCTTTACTTCAAGATGCTCCGTTGCATCGGGCGCGGGTAAAGTAGAAGGCAAAGTCTGAGAATCTGGACCTTCGATCACCGGCACTTCGCGCGCGCGTCCTACAGGATGACGAGCCTGAAATAAAAATCCATAGAACCAAAGTGCCAGAATAAATCCGACGACTCCCACCACCGAGAGCCAAACTGAAAGTTTTGAATCTTTTTTCTTTCGACTAATATGAGTGATTCGATCGGGAGAATTTAAAAATCTTTTGAGCTGACTCTGAAATGGAAAAAGGCCGCGAGACTTAAGCAAAGTGGCGATGGCTTCGGCCATTTCTTCGGCTGACTGATATCGCTTCTCCGGAGCTACCTCGAGAGATCGATTGAGAATTTTTTCTAAATCAGGACTTAAATCAGGATTTTTTACTCGTGCGGATTCAAATCTACCTTTGACGATTTTAAACCAAACCGTCGTTGTCGAATCCCCCTGATTTTTAAAAGCGTGCGAACGAGTGGCAAGCACATACAAAGTCAACCCCAAGCTAAAAATATCCGTTCGATGATCGATGGGCTTTCCTTCGATTTGCTCAGGTGAAGAAAAACTTGGAGTACCAACAAAAATACCATCTTTTGTAAGTCCGTCATCCGAGTTGATAATTTTTGCCAAACCAAAATCAGAAATTTTTATTCCAAGATCAGGATTAATTAAAATATTAGCAGGCTTAATATCTCGATGAGTCACACCTTTATGATGAGCCGCTTTTAATCCCTGCAAAATTTCGTAACCAATCATCAAAACATAATCTTCAGGAACTCGTTTCGAATTTTTAATGAGTGCCGAAAGCGTAACCCCCGGCATATACTCAACGACTAAAATAGCGCGACCTTTGTGCTCTAAAAAATCAAATACGTTTACGATGTTTTGATCTCGAAGTTGAGCGATCACTTGAGCTTCATTTCGAAAACGCTCAACGACTTCTTGCTTGCCTTCGAGATGCTCATGCAAAATTTTTACAGCAACTTCACGTTTGAGCACCGTATCAAGTGCACGGTAAACAGTCGCAGTTCCACCTTTCGCAACTTTTTCAAGAATGGAATAACGCCCGATTTGCATACCGAGCAATGCGTCCATCGGTTCAGCAATCGTTGGCTCGAGAAGTGAATCGTCTACTGTCATAGGCGACCTCGAATGTTAGAAAAAGTCTTTGCCTTCACTACCTATCAATTTACACTACCTGCATGCGTTGTATGAAGCTGTACCTTTTAGTTTTCACTATCTTCTTAACTTTTTTTACAATTCAAACTGCGTCAGCAAATATTCGCAGTTCTGAAACCTTGAGAGGCGAAAAAGGACTCTTTCGTTTGATGTCTGCCGATATCAATGAAGCGGCGGCATATCACTTTCGCACCTCGATCGAATTTTCTCAGCAAGATGAACTCATCAAAGATACGAGCAACTCAAACGTTCAATCCAAAAAAGGTGGAGTCGCTTTTGGATATTCTATTTTGCCCGAAGTTTTATTGAGTGGATATATCGGTTACGTCATCGACACCCGACGCCCTCAAGCAGGATCACCTGGAGCCGCGCAAGGTTCTGAACAAATCGATTTAGTGCGCTATGGATTTGCAGCCACAGGAACATACGACGTTGGAAAATTTTTTAGCCTGCCTCAAAATCGCTTTACCGCAGGATTTTCTCTTTGGACGAATTTATCCAAGATCACTCGATTTTTTAAAGCCTTGGATATTCAACCTACTTTGATTGCCTCTGCAGATTTTACGGATAATCAAGCCTTCCCTTTTCGCACTCATTTCAATTTGGGATTTAGACCTGCCAATGGCGGCCGATATTTTAACAGCGATTCTCAAGTTACAGATTTTAGCCGCTATGCAACAGACACCATTAACTCCCCCGCGTTTACAACTGCGGTTGGCGTAGAATTTCCGATGCCGCTCATTAATCCTTCACTCGAAATGCATATGCAAAAAGTGATGGATGCAAGTTTTGGTCGTGCTCCAAAATGGATGACCATCGGAGCCAAGGGCAAACCCTTCCCGCAAAAAAATGTGGAATTATTTGCTGCGATCGATGTGGGCTTAACCAGTTTCAAAGGAACTCCTATTCCCCCTCCTAAACCTGAAGTGGGCCCCGTTCCGCTTTGGAATATCGTGCTTGGATTTGGAGTTGCACAGTTTGGAAAACGCGCTGGAGAAATCGGCGTGGATCAATTGGAGTTCGAACAAACAAAAGCCAGACTCGAGGATCGCGAAAGAACGATGGCAGCTCTTCAAAAAGATTTAGAATTTAATACCATTCAAGGAAGTGTTGTCGACGCGAGCACCAAAAAGCCAATGGAAAATGTCAGCATTAGTTTTCCAGATGCTCATGATCTTAAAGCTTCGAAGACAGATGCGAATGGAAAATTCATTCGCTACTTCAGAAATTTAGGCGGAGCGCGAGTTGTTTTCTCTAAAGAAGGCTATGAAAGTTCTTCTAAATTTTTATCTCTTAAACCTGGTGAGAAGGTCACCACTGATATCGAACTTAAGAAATCCACGAATGAAGTTTTGGCGGATTTTATTGCCACGATTACAAACGCGACTGGTTCTGGAATCGCGGCGACGGTTACTTTAACCGATGTGCAATCCAATCAATCAACGGTGGCCGTGGCGGATGGAAACGGACAAGTTCAAGTGAAACTTAAAGAAGGTGCTTATCGAATGGAAATCAAAGCGAACGGATATAAATCGCTCAACGAACGAATTGATTTTCAACGCGGTAAAACCATCATACGCAGCTATACGCTGTCTAAATAAGAGAGCCGTAAAAAGCTCATCTGCCTAGTTGCCGTTATCGCGACTAAGCGTATATGAGTGCTGATCATGTTTTTCATTCTCGAAAGCCTTTGGTTGATCGGCCCTCTCGCTTGGATCGCTATTTTTTTTCTTCCCTGGAAACCTTGGAGCACTCGCGAAGCTCTTGATTCTTTAGATATCGATTCAGCTTTCGATCTTTCGGATGTGACGGTACTCACTCCCGCTCGAGATGAGGCCGAAGTGATCGCGCATACAGCTGAAGCCCTCAACCATCAGGGTAAAAATCTTCAGTGGGTTTTAGTGGATGACCAATCAAGCGATGGAACTGGAGAAATTGCACAGAAAAGTTTTCAGGGAGATCTCAAAGTTGTGCGCGGTGAAACTTTGCCCGAAGGTTGGGCTGGAAAACTTTGGGCTCTCGAGCAAGGTCGAACTCAAGTTAAAACGAAATACATTCTTTTATTAGACGCTGATATTTTGCTGAAACCTCGAATTATTTCTACTCTTAAACAAAAACTAGAATCTGAAAATTTAGATTTTGTCTCGTTGATGGCGCATCTTCGAATGCAAACTTTTTGGGAAAAACTTTTGGTTCCTTCGTTTATTTATTTTTTCAAATTACTTTATCCGTTTTCGCTCGCGAATTCTCCTCGTTCTAAAATGGCGGCAGCAGCAGGCGGCTGCATTTTTCTTCGCGCAGAAGTTTTAGAAAAAATTGGCGGATTTAATGTTTTACGAAATGCCTTAATCGATGACTGTGGTCTTGCAAAAAAAGTAAAAGAAAAAGGATTTAAAACTTGGCTCGGACTTACTCACTCTGTGGTGAGTCATCGCGATTACCCAAATCTTAAAAGTATTTGGGATATGGTGGCGCGATCAGCATTCACTCAACTTCAGTATTCAAATTTACTTTTACTTGGCTGCACCTTCATTATGACGGCGATGTTTTTAGGCCCTTTGTTTGGAAGTTTTTTGGCTGAAACGCCTTGGATTCGAAGTATAAATCTCTTTGGATTTGTCGCGATGATTTTTACGTATAAACCTACGCTTCTTTATTATAAACGCGCTCCGCTTTGGGCTTTCTTGATGCCGTTTATCGGCGTTCTCTATTTAATGATGACCTGGACTTCGGCGATTCGTTTTTGGAGAGGACAACGCTCTAAATGGAAAGGGCGCATTTATCATACGCATTCAAAAGCGGCTTAGATAACTACACTCACCCAGATGATATGGATGATCGCTAGTACATAAACTAAATATCCAAGTGGCTTATGAATAAGCATCCACTTTCTAAAAAAAACATCCGACATCTCGAGCATCCGAACTTTTTGCCGCATTTGAAATTCTTTTTTTACAAGATCTGCAGCTAGGTCTGCGCTGTTTTTAGAGAGACCGAGCTCCTTTAAAGTTTGCTTCAACTTGAAGCGACGATACCAAAGTTGAGGAGCCGCAAAAAAATTTCCCCAAAACGAAGTAGGAATACCTTGAGAAATAAGAGCGACCGAAGTTTTATACATTCCTTCGTTTTCCATCAACATCTCAGCCTTCGCTTGTAATTTTTTCTGCTCACCTTTCAGCGAATCCAATTTCATTTTCTCGCCGCGAATGGTTTTTGGAATTTGATTTGAAATAAATTGGCCAATGAATCCGGATAATAATCCTAAGCCCATGGCGTAGATCGCAAAGTGAGCGACATTCATACCCTTCAGTTGAAAAGCCGAGTGAAAGAGAATCATCACGGCGCCGCAAACTCCAAAGAAAATATGGTAGTTCTGAGAAACTTGATAATTTATTTTCCATTTATGATTTCGCATTCCGCGAACCAAAATAGTGTGAAGATTGGTCAGCAAAATTAAAATAAATCCGATGATTCCAATATTTACGTTAAAAGAATTTCCAGCCTTAAAATCTCCACGGTGCATATAAGCGTAAAAAGCGACAAAAATAATTGCGGCTATTCCTACGAACCAAGAAAACTGAATAATTTTTCTATTCTCTTCATTGCGTATGCGTCGCTCTGCTGACTCTAGACGCTTTTTCTCAATCGCCAAAAGCCAAGGCGAAAGTGTTTTATCTGATTCGGTTGTATGCTTAATCCAATCTTGAATTTTTTGATAAGAAGCCGCATCACTCGCAATAATGCGAGCTCTTTCAAAAATACTTTCGTAAATTTCTTCAAACATCTCGGCGAACTGACTTGAGGCTCCAGATAAAATGGCCAAAGTCTCTTTAGGAATAAAAACAATAAAGGTACCCTCTTGCCCTGATAACAGATGAGTTACATTTGAATCTTGAATTGAAAAAGGCCGACCTAAAACGAACTCATCTTTAATCGCAATTCCGAGCGGCTTTTGCTCTGCGTTTAAAAATAAAATTCTTCCTGAAATCACGTAACCAATATAACGAGAAAATTCTCCGCCCTGCTTTAGTGTAAGCGCCATCTCTCCCTCGGTATACGCGCGCACTTTCATCTGAGAAACGATGCGAGCAAATACTCTCTCTGGAAGATTTTTAAAAAGGCGCGACTTTCGAATTTTATGAAGGTCGGCGTTCACGAAATTTTATTTAGCTTTAACTCTCATTCTTCGAATTTGAAGCGCTTGATCCGTTAAAACTTTTTCTCCCCAAGTATTGACTACAAAATCAAAAATTTGCCGTGGGCCCTGACCAGCTTCCTCAAGCTTTAAAATCTGTGCTTTCACAGCTTCAGCTGCTGGCGAGGAGCAATCTGCCAAAACTTGTTTACCTTCGCATCCTGCAGGAAAAGCTTTAAGCGCCTGAAACACCATACTGGTTCCCATATTTTGCAGAGCGGAATTGCCACCACCCATACCAGGATGAGGAGTAGGTGCGGGTGCATCTGAATGAGAAATTACAGGTCGATCGAACCCTCCAGGTCCTCGCATTGAATTCTGAATGACTAAAACTAAAAGCAACGTAGCAATGATCACCAAAAGTGTATTCGTGAGCAGAGAATTATTCATGCAGATAGAATCGGGGTTTTAATTTGAGACGTCAACTTTAGATCGCAAAGCACGAATAGAGTTAAGAAAAATCAAAACCTGTGGAATAGACACCAAGCACGCACAAAGACTCAATGGGATAGAAACACCAAAACGTATATTTAAAGCTCCACCCACCAAAGGCAGGGTCACTAATAAATAGAGAAGAGAAATTAAAAGATTTTGAAAAATCAGTCCGTTCGTCTTTTGAAAAACCTCAAAGGCTTTGGCAATCTGTCGAATATCTTGAGAAGGGACCTCGAGATCGGCTTCAGCTGAATTACCTAAAGCAATTCCAAAATAGGCCGCTTCTAAAGCTTTCTGTTCTTGGTCCGCACTTCCTACAAAAGCAACTCGATCCGTAACCATATCGAGACCTTTTTTCTTAGGAAGTCCCAATCGTTTTACCAATGTTGCCTTTTCATCTCCCACAACTCCGAAGTGAAAAAATTTTAATTTTAATTCTTTAGCTAATTTTTTCGTGGGATTCTCGGCATCGCCCGTAATGACACCAATCTCGTAACCATTATGAGCCAATGATTCAATCGTTGCAAAGGCTTCGGCTCGAAGAGGATCCGAAATACTTAAAACTCCCAAAAACTTTTGATCACTACCCACCCAAAGAACTGCATCATGAGAACCATCCGCTTCCCACTGCAAATCTGACGGAAGCTTTGTCGAATCATAATCATTTTCAAATAACCAAAATAAATTTCCAACACAAACTTTCTGAAGTTTGCCCTCGATCTCAATTGATCCCGACACTCCTTTGCCTGCAACAATTTGAACGTCTGAAACTTTAAGTGGAGTAATTTTTTCTTCATCTGCTTTAGCACGAATAGCATTCGCAAACGGATGCTGAGAACCCTGTTCAATCGAAACTGCGTACTGAAGTAAATCGCGATGAGAAAAATTATCGATGGTTTTCATTTTTTGAACTTGAGTCTGAGCTGTCGAAAGACTTCCTCTCTTATCAAAAGTGATCACATTCACTTCACCCGCCTTTTCAAAGCTATCTTTTGAGCGAGGTAAAAGACCCAAAGCTAAAAGATGAGAAATTCCTACCTTCAAACCTAAGTTCACAGCGAGGGAGAGAGAAAAAGGAGCCGCCACCAAAAGAATAGCGGCGGTTGTTTTTAAATCGGTGAATCTAAAAATAGCAAATGCCGCTCCTAAGATGAGCCATCCCGTTAGAAAGCTCCACTTCCACCAAAATTTTTCTGTCTTTGAAGTTTGAGAAAATAAATTTTTCACTTTTTCGCCGCCGATTTTTAAAACCTGTTTTTCAAAAACAAAATTTAAAATGATTTCTAAAATTTGACCTGCGATCAAAGCACCCACAATCATCGGAACTTCAGAAGAGTCCGTACCGCTAACAAAAACTAAAAAGAGAATTCCGAGTAAGGGTAAAATATTTCTTTGAATAATGATTTTCATCGAATGAAAATCTTAGCCGAGAATAAAGCGACTTGGCTACTTACGTTTGACGGCTAAAAGCTCTTTAGCGGCCTTACGCAGAGGCCCAGGAATATTTCGCTCTTTTGCCAATTTCCCCAGGTCTCGCATATTCAAAAATTTCAAAAAAACCATGGATTGTTGAAGCGGAGTTTTAGGATGAAAACACAGATTGTATTTAACTTGATAGACCTTAGACCAAGTTGGATTTCCACCAATCGCGCGAATTACATCGTCTGAAACATTTCGAAGGGCTGAATAATGGCAGATTTCATTGTCAGTAATTCTAGGAGATTTAAGAACAGCCATAGAAACAATTTTATTCGAATCTCGAATTAAAATTTGTCGAACTTCTTTGTTGCCCTTCATCGCGATCTTCATCCGACCGCCAATATTCAACTTCGATATAAATTGAAGCAAACTTTGTTTTTGTTCTTCGTTCAAGGCCGTGCCAATTTCGGAAATCTTTTTCAAATCAGCGGCATCTGCGTCTTCTGTGGATTCAGATTCCGCTTCGTTTTCAGAGGTTGCAGTTTCTATGGCTGCCTTCATCGCTGGGGTGGGTGCATCGCCAACAGCCATTTGCTCGCCCGGAATTTGAATCCCCGCCAAATGTAAAAAATGCTTTAAGCGATCGGTATTACTTTTTAAATTTTGAGGATTTTTTTCAAGAATCTTAACAAGCTCTGGGCTTTGAATAATTCTTTCTTGATTGTTAGAGATGAGAATTGTCATTTTCTCTGAACAAACGGCTGCAGCTTCTAAGAAAATTTCGTCCGGACTAAAATCATTAAGCAAAATAAATTCAAGAAACTCATCTTTGATCAGAAATCGCAGTCCTAAATGATAGAGAACCCACGAAGGAAGCTCGGTCTGCAAAACCGGCAACATCATTTTATCTGGATATTCATCTAAAGATTTTTTAGCCGCCGCTAACATCTCTGGCTCTCCGGATCTTTCTAAATAACACCAAGCAGAGATCAAAGTTGCGGGAGGCAAAGGAGCGACCCCTCTGGCGACCATCGCAATATTTTTTGGCTTCGATGGATCTAAAATTTGCTTTAACTGTGGAGGCAGCTCATCGTAATTTGGGTAATTCATCTGGAAGATTTTCTTTCTAGAACTTTAAGAGCTTTCAATCCCAAATAAGGAACAAAAGAATATTTTTTTGATGTGCGAATAAAATAAAACGCAGCTGCATGTCCACCTGTCACTAAAAGCTGATGAGGCACTTTCAAATTTTTCTCAGCAAACCTCTCTGCTTCCATAAATAGAGCATAAATCAAATGAAGCTGCCCCAAAACTAAAGTTTCAGAGGTTCGCTTTGGCCAAGTATCCAGCCTCACCTTCTCCAAATCTTCTCTGCCAACCAAGGGGATCTTCGCCGTTTGCGCTGCTAAACTTTCAGCCATCAAACGCGGACCTGGTAAAATCCATCCGCCTAGATGCGAAACTAAATTTTTCTTCTTCTTAAAAAAATCCACTGTGATAGCGGTTCCTAAATCAATGACGACTCCACCCCTTTTTTTTAAAATCAAAGAAGCTGCATAAACATTCAGCAATCTATCGATTCCTAAATTTTTTCGATAAGCAGGACGAACGGGAATATCAGAGAGTTTCAATTGTTTTACTATGATTCCTTTTTTCCTGGCGACTTGGGAGATCTTACTTTGAAGACTTGGCACCACACCCACCACCCAAAGACGTTGTGTCTTACCTAATTTTTTAAAAAACCCTTCAACAGAAAATTTTGAACTCGAAAATCTGAGAAATTTGACACCTCCGTTCCATGCCACTACTTCAGAGTTTCCAATTTTCACAAACCAAGTTTTTAGCTCCACAAGATTTCACCTTGATCGGTCATAGCGAGCTCTTCGCCATCTCGAGTAATAAGATAGCCTTTCTCGGAAACACCAACAGCTAAAACTAATTTTTCTTCGTCTTGGATTTTTAGGCGAATCTCCTTGCCTCGATTCCACATATATTTTTCATATTCACTTTTAAAATAAATGAATCCCTTTTGAGAAAAAGGCTCTAATCGATTTAAAATTTTTTCAGCCACAAACTCCGAAGAAATTTGCTTTTTAATTCCTTTAAATGAAACGGACTGCTGATCAAATAAATTTACGCCAACACCGATAGCGATTTCAGCCAAATCTCCGTGAGATTTAGATTCAATTAGAATGCCGCCAACCTTTTCATTGTTCATCATCAAATCATTCGGCCATTTGAGCTGAAGAGATTCTTCTGAAAGAGCTTCTCTTACTCCTAATCCCACCGCCAAAGATAAACCCAAAATTTTTGCCGCAGGTAATTTGACGCCAAGGCTCATGGTGAGAGATCTTCCTTTTTCAGAATTCCAAATGCGTCCCATTCGGCCGCGGCCTGAAGTTTGCTCATCGGTTGTTACTAAAAATGGGCTGACTTCTTTTTTTTCAAAGAGACGAAAAATTTCATCTTGAGTGGATGACAAAGTTTCAAAATGAAAATGACGAATCAAAATTAATTCCGGCTAGCGACCAGCCGCGCGATTTCATCTTTAATCATTTTTTCAGCGAGCGAAGGAAGATTGGCATCGATCCATTCTTTAATTTGTGCCTGCGCTAAAGGATCAAGATTTGCCTCAGGTGAAGCCCCACGAAAAGGCGAACTCGTCTGAGTATCTGAAATAAAATGATTTACTGCGGGATCCATAATTCTACGCGCGGCTGTATTTGAAATTTTTTCAGTTCTCGTTACTTCATCTTCGATCGAAACAGCGGCGGGAGCTCGTTGAGTAACTTCTTCATCCGCAGCGGGCGCAGCTTTTACAACGGTGGAATTTTCTTCCTCGGAATTTAAACGCTCAATCGCCTGCATTAAAGTTTTGGCGTCGAAAGGTTTAGACATCAATTCATCAGCTCGAGCTTCGATAGCTTTTGAGTTCGCGTCTTTATCATTTGCGGCCTTAAGTAAAATAACTTTGGTGGCAGAAAGTCCTAATTCTTTTCGAACAGAACTACAGAGTTGAAATCCATCGAGCTGCGCAAGCTGACAATCCGCCAAAATAAAATCTGGTTTTAAACCTTTTGCTTTCGCTAAAGCATCGTGACCGTCACTTGCGATTACGATTTCATAAGAGGTGCCTGCAAAAGTTAAATGGACAAGCTTTTGAATAGTGACAGATTCATCTGCAACGAGAACCTTTCGTTTTCTATTCTGATTTTCTGAACGCTTTGCCATCTCTCCTCCTATGTTTATCTATTATTAAACATACCTAATAAATTTCGCAAAAAAACCGTCAAAATTTTGTCTTGTAATAAGTGCGGAAGACCAAGTCCTGATTTGTCCTTTCTGTGTCGCAGCAATATTTTTAAATAGGCTTTTAAATGGCTTTAAATGAATCTATAGGCTGGTATGACAATTGCATACTTAGTATCTAAAGCGTTGGCATTTTTAGATCCGATGCAAAGAATTTAACAAAAACCGAATTTAGTTATAAGTTCGGGGAGTAAGAAATCTTAAGGGGAAACATACGATGGAACCACTCAAGTCAAAAGATAAACGAACCGGAATCCGAATTCCTTTGCTTTCGGAACGAGTCAGCTATTTTGTAAACGGCGTCGAAAAAACTGCCGACATTACGGATATCACGGCTGATGGTTTATTTTTAAAGACAAGTGAGCTTTTAACCCCACGAACAGATATTTCTCTTCAACTTCATTTGCCTGGTGATCTTGGATCTTTGCAGGTGAACTCAAAAGTCATGCGAATCAATTGGACGCAGAACCGAAAAAAGAGCAAAGAAACATTGGGAATGGGCGTTCGATTTGAAGACGTTCAACCTAATATCAAGAAAATCATCGATGCTTATGTGGTTTATTTACGAAACAAACAAATTATTACGGTCTCCAAACGAATTATCGAAGAATTCTTTGGATCGGATAATCCTAAGAAAATCGTTTAAGTATTTTTTCCTCATCATTTTTATTTTTGGAATTTTTTCTGGAGCGCAGACGCGCGCGGAATCTTCTTGGGCGACGAAAAAAGTTTGTGTCGTCACGCTTGGATCTATTTTCGGCGTGGTTGGCCTCGGCAGTGCAATAGGAAAGTTCACTCAGCCCTTAAGAGCCGATGCTGAATATACAGCTTATCCGCATTACACACAGTACCGAGTGAAAGATGTTCAAGTCGGAGCTCGCGACCATGAAATTGAAGAAGCGTTCAAAGCTCAAAATATTCCGCTTCCGAAAACGCGAATTAAAATAAAATTTCGACCGCAGATTCATGAAGATGTTAAAACAGAAGTTATCAGCGAATACACGGCAAGAGCTCAGTTTGCCATCGCACAAAATATTAAAAAAAATCCTAAGAAAGCATATTTTGACGAAGGAACATTTAGAGATATCCCATTTTTTTCGCAATTACCGGATGAACGCTTAAATAGTAAATCATTGTGGAAAACCTTAGCTCATCCGGAAGGAGTTGAACTATCGCCTAAAGAAATAGAAAAGCGAATTCAGAAAATTTTTCCAAATGGGCTGCCTGAAAAATATGCAAAACTTACTGCCGAACAAAGAGAAAGATTATATTTTGATGGAGCTTCAACTTTGCTTTTTTGGTTAGGAGTTACAGATAAAATTAAAACTGAAGATGAAGTCTTATCAAAAAAAGCTCTTCAACTTCTAAAAGATCGAAATCTTTTGAATTTACCGCCGGAATCTCACTGGAACATCCCAGAAATCAGAAAAATTGTTTACACAGATAGAGAACTCGAAGTTTTTAAAAATGTGGCGATTTTTCATACGCAAAATCCAAGACGCGAAATCGAACTGATTTTTGGTGCGGCTCATCAGTTTGAAACTTACAACGGTAAGTATTTTGATATCGAAGTCGTAGATTAAATTATTCTACGGTAACCGACTTCGCCAAATTTTTTGGCTTATCTACATCACAGCCATTCAGCACACTCATATGATAAGAAAAAAGCTGTAAAGCTACGGCCGTTAAAAACGGAGAGAACTCTTCTCGAATTTTGGGAAGCCCAATCCATTCATCGGATCGGTTGCGAAGTTCGGTATCACCTTCAGTGCCGATCGAAATCAGTTTTCCGCCGCGGGCTTTTACTTCTTCAAAATTAGAAATGGCTTTGCCGTAAATTTTATCCTGAGGAGCCACGCAAACAATCGGCCAATCCTCAGAAATAAGAGCGATAGGCCCGTGTTTCATTTCGCCGGCGGGATAAGCTTGAGTATTAATGTAGGCAATTTCTTTTAATTTCAGCGCGCCTTCAAGGGCCATCGGAAACGAAAGTCCACGTCCTAAATAAAAATATTGGCGATAATCTTTATATTTTTTTGCAATATTTCGGATGTGATCGTTCAATTTTAAAACTTCTGAAATTTTTTCAGGGACTTCAGCTAAATCTGTTAAAATTTTGGACACCCATTTTTTATTTTGAGTTCCTCGCTTCGAAGCTAAATAAACTGAAAAGAGTGCCAGCACTCCAAGCTGCGCCATAAAACATTTTGTGGATGCGACTGAAATTTCAGGCCCTGCGTGAGTATAAATCACCGACTTCGTTTTTCGAGCGATCGAACTTTCAACCGCATTGGTAATTGCCAATGGCTTTAATTTTAATTTCATGGCTTCGGAGATCGCTGCCAAAGTATCTGCCGTTTCTCCTGATTGAGAAATCGCTACAGCTAAAGAGTTCTTAAAAACAACAGGATCTCGATACCTAAACTCAGAGGCTAAATCCACATCGACATGAAGCTTTGCAAAACTCTCAATCCAATATTTCCCAACAAGACTTGCATGCCAAGCTGTTCCACATCCCAAAAGAAAAAGAGATTTTAATTTTTTTGCCTCAGCATCCGACATTTTAAATGTCTCAAACTGAACTCCATCAAACTTTGACTGAATACGTCCGCGAAAAGTGTCTCGCAAAACTCTGGGCTGCTCATAGATTTCTTTGAGCATAAAATGATCGAAGCCTTCCTTTTCTGCCGCGGCTAAAGACCAGTCTACTCGATGAGATTTTCTACGAACAATTTCACCGTCGAATTTTTTGACTACGACTTTAGTGGGTTCCACAAAAGCCATTTCGCCATCTTCTAAGAAAATAAAATCTTTGGTGTAATCCAAAAGTGCTGGAATATCCGAAGCAATAAACTGCTCATCTTTTCCAAGTCCAAGCACCATCGGACAATGTTGTTTGGCTACAAAAAGCTTGTTGGGAGCTTTAGCCCAAAGAACGGCCAGAGCGAAGGCGCCCTTTAATTTGTTCACCACTTTCTGACAGGCTTTTTCAAAATCTTTTTCTTGATCGATCGCTCTCTGAAGCAAATGCGCCACAATTTCGGTATCCGTCTCGGAGAGAAAAGTGTGCCCGTGCTTTACGAGCTCTTCACGAAGAGAAATATAATTTTCGATGATACCGTTGTGCACAATCACCACATCTTTATAGCGATGGGGATGCGCATTTTTTTCTGAAGGCCGACCGTGTGTAGCCCAGCGCGTATGGCCAATCGAGCTTGTGCCTTTAATTGGATCTTCTTTTAAAACTTTAAGTAAATTATCCAAACGACCTTCGGCTCGTTTAATTTTTAAATGAACTGTGCCATTGGATTGATCGAAGGCCGCAACACCCGCCGAATCGTATCCGCGATATTCGAGTCGCTTCAGCCCCGACAAAACAATGGGGAGAGCTTGCCTTTCACCAACATAACCGACGATTCCACACATAAAAATTTTTAACTCACTTACTTTTTATTTGAATTTTCTCTGCGGCTACGAAATTTTTTCGCGCCCTCTTTAATTTCGCGCTGATCAGATCTTTCAACTGCTAAACTTTCGGCCTCAACGTCTTTTGTAATCACGGATCCCGCGCCGACGATTGCATTATCTCCGATTTTTACAGGAGCCACTAAAGAAGAATTAGAACCAATAAAAACATTTTCGCCGATCGTCGTTTGGCTCTTTTTAAAGCCATCGTAATTGCAAGTGATCGTGCCTGCGCCGATATTAGAATTTCTTCCAATCTCTGCGTCGCCTAAATATGCCAGATGCCCGGACTTCGTCCCCGAATGCAGATGAGATTTTTTTATCTCTACAAAATTTCCGACGTGAACATCATTTTCTAAAACTGCATTTCCACGAATGCGAGCAAAAGGCCCAACGCTTGAATCCTTACCAATCCTGCAATCCTTTAAGTGTGAAAAACTTTCGATTCTTGTATTCGTTCCCACATCTACATTTGAAAGAATGGAATACGCGCTCACATGCACATTCTCACCCAGAGAAGTTTCTCCCCGCAGATGAACTCCACTCTCAAGTACAACGCCCGCTTGAATTTTCACATCAAAGTCGATGAAAGTAGAACGTGGATCTAAAAATCGGACGCCTTCTTTCATCCACTTATGATTAATTCTATTTTGCAAAATTTCACCAAAGGCGACGAGATCGGCCTGGGTGTTTACACCCGCCGCTTCTTCGAGAGCAATCTGCTGAGAATAAATCAGCCAACCTCTTTGACGAGCGTAAGAAACCATATCGGTCAGATAAAATTCTTTAGAACGATTTTGATTGGAGATTTTTGAAAGCGCTTCTTTGAGTGCAAACAGTTTTACCAAATAAAAACCCGTATTCACTTCGCTAATCGCAAGCTCCGCATCGGTTGCATCTTTCGCTTCGATGATGGCCTCCATGGCGCCCTGAGAATTTCGCAAAATTCTTCCGTAAGAATTGGGGTGGGACGCAACGGTCGTCATCACCGAAAGCACGGCTCCACTCGCTTCATGATTTTTTTTAAATTGAATCAAACTTTCTCTTAAAAGAAGCCCACTATCGGCTCCCATAATAAAAATATCTGCCTGATCATCTACACCTTCGAGTGCTTTGAGCGCGGCCTTAACTGCATCGGCCGTTCCGATAAGTTTTTCTTGAAGAGCAAATTGAATTTTTAGCGAAGGCGCCGCTAGTTTTTCTACAGCGGCTTCAACAGCTTCACGCTGATGTCCCACTACAAAAATAACTGAATTTGTAATCGCCGAAGCTTGGTCGAGAGCGAGATGAATCAATGACCTACCTAGGACCGAATGCAAAAGTTTCGACGTGGGAGATTTCATCCGTGAGCTTGCGCCAGCCGCAAGCACCACCGACAGAGTTTGTATGGGCATACCCGACTGATTAAAGTCGGGTTTTTAAAAGATGTCAGGTCTTATTTAGAAGGTTTAGCCTTCTTCGAAGGAGCCAAATTTGGCATCTCAGAGATATACATTCTGCCCTTTATCTTGGCATGCATCTTAGGATTCGAAATTTGATAATAATTATCCTGCTGAGTATAAGTCCCGGTCACAAGAAAACTCTTAAAGTTTTTCATCGCAGATCGCGCGAAGTCTAATTTCTTATCGCCGATATAAATATCAGCCGAAGAATTCTCGGCACTTTTACCATCCACAGAAATGATCTGATACTGAGGGCATGGGTCTATAATACACTGCTTTACGCCCGTAAAAATGACTTCAAATGTACCTTCTTTTGCTTCATCGGCGTTCGAGCCTCCGAGCATTAAAAACAAACCTGCAATTAATGTATTCATGATTCAACCTCCATCTTCCTCTTTCAAGAGCCTAAATAAATTTAGGAGTGCGGGCCAGACAAAAGACATCCACCTCGCAATTTCGAGTTTTAATCAGCTTTGCGTGGATTTCAAGGCTAGCGCCGGTGGTCATCACATCGTCAATCAAGAGAATTTTTTGAGGCAAGCTCTCCGAAATTTGTAAGTTCAAAGTGACGGCCTGATTTAAAAATAGAAGCCTCTGCACTCGATTCAAATCGTGCTGAGAGGATAAAAATTCTCTTCTCGAAAAAGCATTTTTAAAAATAGGAATTTTTAAAATTTTTGAAACTCTCTGCGCCAAAACTTCTGCCGAACAAAAAAGTTTCTTTGCAGATGAGCGAGGATCAGAACTTACCGGAACCAACCCATCATATTTTTTATTGAACTCTGGCAGATGAGATCTTTTTAATTCGCCATAACGCTCCGGCCTTAAATTGGATTTGATATCCTGAATCCAATCTCTAACTCCATCCAAATAAAGAAACGAAATATAGGACTCATTCCAAGGCTTTGAAATTTTTTGACAAGGTATGCACTTAGAAAGTGCTGCCGTCAAAGGACCTCTTCCGCAATCACTACAAAAAGATTTAAATTTTAATTTTTCAAAACAAGGCGAACAGAAGATCTCAAAGCTAGACTCTCGGCAATTTTGACAAGGTGGATAAAAATCTTTTAATAAAGCTCTCACTGAATGAGTTTTTGAAGTATCGAAAACTCGATGTCAATGCCGCGAATGAGCTCTTGATGAGGCATTCTCTCGTTTTTTCCATGCATGCCCGCTATTTCTGAGCTCGTTAAAAAGAACGGTGCAAAATCAAATGCGCGAATCCCCGTCATTCGAAAATATCTTGAATCCGTAATTCCGGGTGTTATAAAAGGCGTTACCAAAACTTTAGGATATTTTGAAATCTCTGCTTTAAAAACATCGGCATCTCGCCCTTCAAAGAAATCTCTACGAAAGGGAACATAAGCGGTTGTCTCTACTCGAAGTTCAAGTGGCTTTTTTAAAAATGGTGAAAAAATTTTTCTAAGATCGCCTTCAATTTCTTTCGGGGTCTTTTCTCCTAAAAATCTATATTCGATTCGTGCACTTGCCGAAGAAGCGACGACATTGGGTAATTTAGAATTGGTCTGAGGAATCGAAGGATTCCACCAACTCGTCGCCATCGACTGCATCCCTTGAATTTCAAAAAAAGCTCGAGGCCAAATCATCAAAATGATTCGCTCCCAGATCGGGCGAATGCTTGCGATTGACGAAACCATTTCGGCCAATTCCGAATGAAGCGCTCGAAACTTTGATTTCATCGAATGATTTTGCTTATAAAGATCATTCAAACCTGCGATCAAAACTTCAAGTGGAGTCGCTGACGAAGCCAAAGCTCCATGCCCTCCAGCGCCTTCGATTGTAACTCCGCCAAGCCACACTCCCTTTTGCGCAGTGGCAATCGGAGCTAAAGTATAAGGTGCAAGCGGAGTGGTGCCGCCAAAACTTCCTTCATTCCAAACGAAAGCGATTTTAGGTAAGCGCGGAAATTTTTGAAGCACTTTAGAAATTTCCATTTTATCGAGGCTCGTTAAATCATGAACCGCCGACTGCAAAAAATAAGTCGATTCAGGAATAGGTCTCACTAAAAAATGTACAAAAGCCTGAGCACCCAGAGGATCCGAAACTTCCTCTCCGCAATTCATCACAAAAAAAAGATCGCGGCTGCGAGTCACTTCTTTAAGTCGAAGCATCGCCATCCAATGTGCAACTCCATGCCCTTTATCATCGATGGCGCCTCGACCATAAAGTTCCCAATCCTGCTTGGCCTGAATCCACTTTCCATCATAAGGAGGGTAAGCCCATTCACTTTCAACCGCAGGAACCGTATCTCCGTGATGCAAAAGTAAAACCGGATCGCCTGGCGAAACTAAAGTTGCCGGTAAATAAGCGATAAAGTTTACGCATTTTCCCGAGGGATCGAGAGACCATGTCGTCGCCTCGATGCCGGCGGTCTTGGCCTCGCGCATCCACATGGCCGCGGCCTCATCCGTTCCATGCTCAGGATGATCGGTTCGAATCTTGATATATTCAGAAAGTAATTTGCTCGCATAATCTTCGGGAGCCGCCACTAAAGCTAAAACAAATACCAAAGACTGAATCACGCCGCTCTACCTCGCACAAAACAATCTTCGCAATCCGGTCAGCGTTTTGCAATCGTCTAAGATCTAAGTCGCGATTTTAAGAAGAGGAACTTCTCTTTTAACCAAAACATTTTCGATCTGAATCAAGGCCTCAGCCAATGAAGCGCGTTCTTTTTCACTTAAAGTGCGCATCTCCTGACTTAAATAGACTTCAACTGCGCCTCGACCGTGCTGATAAGTAGATAAACCTTTTTTTGTCAGTACCAAATGAATTTGCCTGCGATCCTGAACAGCAAAATTGCGTTTCACTAATCCCCGCCTTACTAACCCATCTACCATTTTTGACATCGTCGGCTGAGCGACGGCTTGAAGTTCGGCCATTTCGCCTACGGTTTTAACCCCGCTATTGATTTGAGCCAAAATTCGAAACTGCGCCAAGGTGACTTTGCCCTTTACTGACGTTCTCGCAATTGTGCGCAGCTTGTGCACAATCGGCGGAAGGATCTCTAAAAGTTTTTTACTTAAGCTAAGTGGTGAATTCGACGGGCTTTTATTCATTTGAAAATATATATAGCTAGGCTATATATTAGCCAAGTCATATATTTTTGTTCGAGACCAACTTTTGATTGGGTTTTATTAAACCTTGCTCTATAACAGAATGCATGGGGGTTTGAATGAATATTTTCAATCAGGGAAAAAAGTTTAACAAAATAGTTTCTGTAAGTTCTGTGTTTCTGGTGAGCACAGGATTTTTACAAATAGCAGTAGCTGCTCCGACAAGAAAAACTCAACCAACTGTTAAGTCGCAGCCGCCTACGCGCTCGCAGCCACCCGTGCGTGGACAAAATCCTACGCGTTCTCAACCACCTACTCGTTCGCAACCTCCCGTTAGGTCGCAACCGCCTGTTCGTTCGCAGCCAAATGTGCGATCTCAGCCGCCAGTACGAACACAACCTTCGGTTCGAGTTCAACCACCTGTTCACTCGCAACCCAATTTCAATAATCCATCCACTCGTTGGGGCGGAAACGCGCGTCCACAAAACACGACACATACTCAGAACACTCGCCCTCAAGGCGGCACTCACCCGACACGAGCACCTGATCGCTATGACCCACGCTCCTCAAACTGGAGAGGTCACCAAAGTACTCCTCGAGATAATTGGACTCGCCAACGCATCGACAGCACTCGTCAGCGAATGAATCGTTTTGAAGATAACTATAATTTAAAAGTGAGAATCGATCGGCAGCGAGATTTTTTTAAGATCAACTATTTTAATCCGATCATTGTTCGCCAAAACGTTTATCAAAATTATTACGTCAATTATTCCAACCACTATCGACCTTTTAGACGATATGGATTTCATGGCGGTTACTATTTTGAAACTCGTGTGATTGCGGATGTGGGAGTTTTACTTTCGATTCCACTTTGGCAAGCCTTCTATCTCAACAGCGTCGATGCAGAATGTTCGCGAGCTTGGTTTGAGCAAGGTTACTACAACCGTGGTCTAAATATGACGATCTCTCGATACACTCGAGTGTATCACCCAACTCCACAGTTTAGAGATGTCGTGGTGGCCGTCAGCGATTTCTCTCTTGATACTCAAATTCGATTTCAAGATGGAATGGGAAGACTTACCGATCAAGTGGCGCAAAAACTTGCCGACCGAGCAGGCCGAAGCGTGATCTTGCAAGAAGGAGATGTGGTCATCAACAACAGACAGATTCTGCAAGACAGAGCAGTTGTCGTAGAAGGTTATGTTGAAAACTCTGGAATCACTTTTGCCTTTAAAGGATTCATTGATCTCGTGGATCCAAACCAAACTATCGCTTTTGTTCCAAGCAATGAATTTGGCGAAGCCACATGGCAAGAAATTGATATTCTTGAAGCCATGAACAATAGAATTTTAAATTTAGGTGGCACTGTTAGCAGAGAAGAAAACTAAGCACTTCTAGTTTATATCGGAGGACGAGGACCAAAGGCCTTCAGTGAAATATCTGAGGGCCTTTTTTTACTTCACTGGCCAAAACTCAACTGGCCTTCGATTTTTTTTCGGATTCTAGAGATTTAAGTTTGCTCTGATAAAATTCTCTCAAAGTATTCTGCGCTTTCTCTTGGCTCTTAATCGCTTCTTCCAGTTTTTTGATTTTCATTTCGCGATCTAAAAGTTTGGCCTCGACTTCGGAGAGTTCGAATTTCAATTGTTCTGTTTCACTCTGAACTTGGATTTTTTGCTCTTCCAAAAGCGCCTTCAACTTAGGCTTATAAAAATTTCGCTGGGCTTCTAATGCTTCCTCAGTTTTGGATCGATCGCCTTGAAGATCTTCGATTTTCTTTTCAAGCTCTGTCATTCGCTTTCGATATTCTTCGATTTCTTCAAGCCGATCCTTTTCTTCCTGCAAAAGTTGGATATTTCCTTTAAGGGAAATCGGAACCGGACAACCCACTAAAGTTTCAAGCGCATCGAGCACTACATTTTCAGAACTCGGGTTGGCAACATAAGCATCGGCAGCACCCGTTGCCGTTTTATGATTTAAAAATGTAGGAGTAGCTGGAGCGCGATTCAAAAGAAAAATCGGAGTCGTCAGTTCTGCGGCCTTTAATTTTTCGCAAGTGCGCATGGCTTTTTTCATATGCTCTTCAGCCTGAAACATAAAAATATAAACTTGATGTTCGCCCACCGAGATTTGGCGAAGCGCATCGGGCCGAATTTGATCGACGATATACCCTATTTTAGAGAGCGTATCGGCGTACTCAAACTCACCGTCATAATCGCAAAAAAGAACTCGAAATTGATAAGTCACAAACCTTATTGTAGCCCATATTTAGGACCCTCAGAACCCTCTAAAGATGGCGAAAGTGGCATAAGAATTGCACTTATTCTAAATCAGGCAAAGAAGGCAGAACATGCGGCAGCATATCATTTTCAACTCGAAACTTTTTATTTCTCAGCTCATCATTTGCGCTCTTGGACTTTTATTAAATATTCATCATCTTGCAGCTCAAACCTTAGAGACCGATGAATTTGTTAAATCCATCGCAGACACAGATGGATTCTTTGAACACTTCACTTCGAATGACCACCCTTGGGAAAAATCTTTAATGAAAGGCCTTAAGACAATGGGCTTTATTCATCAGCCAGCATTTCAAGCAGAACAAAGATTTGCTATTTGGAAGTATACCAAAGGTGATTCTACAAAAGTTCAGCAGATCATTGAATCTGCCATTCAATTGGAAAAGTGGGATGTCGCCGTTGCCGCCTTTGACAGCATTGTCTTAAGCAGTTCGCACCTTTCTCTTTGGGATCCACATATGATCTTGAGAGAAGCAAATAAAATTTCTAATCCTAACGATGAAGATGCACCATCACACAAAGTTGCCCCGACAGAAGATTTAGAAAAGCATTTGAGCCTGCGAAATAGACTATTGGTATTTGGAAAAATTATTCAAAAATTAATTCAAGAAAATTTATACGATCAAGCTGGTTTTCCTATTTATGATCTATCAAAAAGAATGGCGTTATCCACGCTCGATGATCCAAGAAAATTGGCGACAGCAATCTTAAAAGAAAAGAGAGCAAAAAAATTATCTATCCAAGAATTCACAGACATTATGTGGCTAAGCTTAGAGACAACTTCTTTAGAGCCTTCTGTCAGTCATTTTAGGGACGATGAACATGATCAAAAACTTCAATCGCAAGTGGACGATATTATAAGAATGACCGACTGGGAAAATAACTCGAGCAAAATAAATGCAGCATTAAAAGATCTGCAAGAACTGAGAATTTATATTTTAGCGAGGCTGGTTCATTTGGATGAAAAATTCGTTCCTCTTTTTGCAGATAATTTTAAACAAATCGCGAGAACTCGAAATAATTGGGATAGCATCTTAAGTTTGCTTGAACATATAAACTCAGATTTACGTAAAGAGTTTGTACGTATAGCAACGCATTACGATCATATAAGAGATGTATCTGAAGATTTTTCAAAGAGAGGAGTACTGCCTGAGGAACTAAAGAAATATCCTCTGCTAGTAAAATTGGCTCATGAATTCAGTAAAAAAGAAGTTTCTCAATCGCAGTCCAAGCCTTCCCAGCTTTTGTTAGAAATCGGAATGCATGATCAAATCGATGAGCTCATTCTAAATTCGCCCAAAGAATATTTGGCTTGGATTAAAGCGCAAGCTCTCGCTAAACATCCTGGCTTAAAAAGTGAAATTTCTAGAATCGTACGAAATCAACCTTATATTGTTCTTCAAGCTCTTCAAATTCCAGAAGTAAAATTTTATTTTTCTTCAGATGTTGAACAAAAGATTTTGGCTCAAGCCGAATCAGAAATTTTAGAAGATGCACAAAAAAGAAAATCCAAATTTTCTACCGAAGCAAGGCGCCCCGAGTTTTTGAAATCTAATACTCAAATCGTCTTCAATATTTTTCAAAAAGCAGTCTTGTTGGATCCAGCTCTTATGACGGTGGTGTTAGAATCTAATGATGCTCAACAAGCGCTGGGCGATAAATGGGCACCACTGATGGAAGGCGCTGTGGCTCAATCTAAAAATGAACTCGACGATGAAACCGTCAGCCACTTGAAGGCATTAATCAAAGCTTGTAAAAAATAAATCCTAACTTATCTGAAAGATTCGTAGGCCTCGGCGACAGCTTTCTGAGTAATTTCGCCAGCATGTACGTTCAAACCTTTAGCCAAAGCTTGGTCTTCTTTGAGAGCTTTACGCAGCCCAAAATTCGCCAATTTTCGAGCATAAGGCAAAGTCACATTCGTCAAAGCGAAAGTCGAAGTTCGCGCCACGGCACCAGGAATATTTGAAACGCAATAATGCAAAACTCCCGAATCAAAATAAGTAGGATTCGTGTGAGTTGTAGGTTTGGTGCTCTCAAAGCATCCGCCTTGATCTACCGAAACATCTACTGCGACTGAGTTCGGACGCATTTTTGCAAGCATAGCACGCGTAACTAATCGAGGAGCTTTCGCGCCCGCGATCAAAACCGCGCCCACTAATAAATCAGATTGCGAAACTTCTTCGGCAATTGCTTCTGCATTCGCAACGATCGTGGTGATTCTTCCACCGTACAAATCATCGAGATATGCCAATCGAACGGGGTTCACATCGAAGATCGAAACTTGCGCGCCTAAACCAATCGCCATCTTGAGCGAATTGATTCCCACGATACCGGCTCCGATGATGGTCACTTTACCAGGCTTCACACCAGGAACAGCGCCGAGCAAAATCCCGCTGCCGCCTTTATCTTTTTGTAAATAGTGGGCGCCAATTTGAACGGCTACACGACCTGCAACTTCGGACATCGGTCGAAGAAGTGGCAAGGATCCATCATCGAGTTGAATGGTTTCGTAAGCGATACCCGAAACTTTGCGATCCAAAAGTTGTTTGGTGAGTTCAGGAGCTGGAGCCAAATGTAAATAAGTGAAAAGCACTTGGCCTTCGCGCATCATCGCGACTTCGTTCGCTTGAGGCTCTTTCACCTTGATAATCATTTCGGCTTTGTCAAAAACCGCAGCGGCAGAATCTAAAATCTTCGCACCCGCTTGAATATAATGTTCATCGGTGAGTCCGCTTCCGATTCCCGCGTTTTTTTGCACGAAAACTTCATGACCATCCTGAGTGAGCACAGCTGCGCCTGCAGGAGTTAAACCGACCCGATATTCATTGTCCTTAATCTCTTTTGGTACGCCAATAATCATAGCGATTACGATCTTAGGGATCAGTTCTGCTGTCAATTCCGGAACCTTTAAATCCGGATGGCCGGTGAAATCCGGATATCCGGATCGCGGCATTTGCAGAAACCCCTCAAAAGCGGCGTACGAGCGGTGGCCAAAAAATTGCACTAACTGGCGGCCATGGGATTTCTACTGCCGATACTTATTTTACCGATCGCGATCTTCATTTGCGCCTTCCTTAATATACAGACGGATCTCAGCAAGCGCGCCACCGAGCAAGTGCGGCTCGACACCTTTACCCTCGCCCTTTGCCATGATCGGCAAAAGTTTATTGTTGAGACCATTGAAGGAACGAATACCAAGATCATCTTTATTCAGAATCGAATGGATGAAATCGCTTTGGCTTGTGCGGCTGGTGGTGAACTTGTTCCAGGATTTTGCGCGACGGTCGTAGCATTACTGCAAGGCCTGTCAGCAAGTGGAAAAGCCCTGATGATTTACCAGCAAACTCAGCGAGCGATTTACCTGACAAAATTTTCAGGGTTTCGAAGAAGATTAGCCGGTGAAAATTCACTCACATCTCAAAATGGAATTTTGCGTGAGATATCCAATTCGATTTCGCTTTTAGAAGACGGATTTGAAATCGAAGAAACTTCTGAAAAAAGAAAAACTTGGGAAAGTATCTACGGCGCCTCGTGGCCGAAGCGACTTAAGCGAGATAAATATTTTTATTCTGTTCACCATTTTGAATTCGAATTTTATCCGAAGCGACAATTAGCGGGAGTCTCTCCGAAAGATTATCAAAATTGGCGTGGACTAGATGTCTTTGAACATCAAACAAATCAGCGAGGATTTTCACGCTCCCTTTCGAGTTGTCGAATTGACTCAAACTACAACGTAAGGAGATTACAAAAATGAAAAAAGGATTCTCAATTTTACCGCTGACTTGCTTCTTGCTGATGCTCACCGGAACCTCGGTCGTCTTGGCCCGCTTCTACCTCGCCCGCCGCGCCGCCATCCACCACGCCGAAATCATGGAATTAAAACTGCACCAGGAGCATAAGATGAAACAAATGGGGGGTCGGGTTGTCGTGCGGGGAGCGCGCCACTAACAAGAGGTGCCGGGTCAGCGTTTTTAGTTATTAAATTTTCCAAAACAATTCGCTGACCTGGACAGATTTGGGGCGGTCTAAGATGTCCCAAACTGCGACATCAAGGTCCCAATTGCCTTAAAATCTTGAAAGTTTCACACACGACTAATCACCAAGTATTTCAAAGACTTATCTCAGTCCACACTCTGGCACGGGGTTGGCACACAAGTTGCTCATTTCTCTTGGTTGATAGGGAAATCATCACGACTTCCCTTGCACAGAGTAAATAGAGAAAGGAAATAATATATGAAAACGTCTTTAATCAAAGCTTTAGCATTCGGAGGATTTATCTCGGGCGCTGCAGCTTTTATGTTCGTAGGATGCGGAGAAGCAGGAAGCGGAGCTCTCTCCAAACAAGCATTTGATATTTCGGTTCAGGATTATGATTTCGTAACTCCTGCTGCAGGAAATAACACAGGCTTATGTACCATTCCTCAATTTCAAATTCGCTTTAAAAATCAAATGGCCTGCCAAGTGAATTCAGCCATTCAAGATATGGTGGCGGTCTTTGATCAAAATTTAACTCAAAAATATCCTCTGAATTCTTCGTATCCAGTGAAAGATTCGGCGACTACTTGTCTTTACAATTTCTCGCCAAAATCAGAATTGCCTCCAGGCAGAACTTTGAAGTTTGGCGTTTATGCAAACACAGGTTCTACTTTGAGCGTTTTACCAAACACAGTTGAGTTCACCGTAGCTCAAGCGAATGCGACCACATGTAAAGGTCAATCCAGCTTGGATGTTTGGCATATTGATGGAACGGGCTATACGGAACATTATAAACTTCCTCCAACAACTGACTACGGATCGATCGACGAGAATACGGGAAATATCGTATTTGCTTCGAACGCCGAATCTCTTATGCAAACAACTTTATATAACGCCGTTTGGAGTTCGATCAGCTCCTTTCTATTTAGCCTTGCCGGCTTTGGAATGGAAAAAAACCAGAATATTACCATTACATTTACAGCACCTGTTGATCTTCGAACTGTTAAAGCCAGCATTGGTCTCTATCGATGGAGTGCAGGAGTCGTTGGCGCAGATCGCAACTTCTCAGTTCGATTTGATAACTCCGATCCTAACAAAGCTCAAAATTCAGTCGTCATTGTCACACCTGAATCAGATGGTTGGACTTCAAGCACACTCAGCTTCGTGGTTATAAGTAGATCTCTGCGCGGAGCAAACGGAGTCCCTATGTTTCAGACGGTTTATCAACCGACAGGAGTGAAATTCTAAATTAGTTATTTAGAAAACGTTTTCATATTTTCCGAGGGCTCAAGAAAATATCTTGAGCCCCTCTCAAAGCGACCGAAGATTTCGACCGCTTTGATGGCAGAAGGAAAATGCCGAGGGGAAAAATTTGCGCTTAGAGAAATTACATAAAGTATTTCTGATCATCGCCTCAAGTCTCGCCTTTCAAGCTTGCGCCGGCGGAATCGAATCCACGACAAATACGACTTCTGTTTACAATGTCGCTGACTTAAAAATTTGCAAAAAAGAGTATTATAATGGCACTGCCTTTGTTCCCCTCACCGATGCGAGTGAGATTCCAATCAACTCGCGCATCCGATTAACTTTTGCATCTATTTTAGATTACTACTCTGCTCGCCCATTTAATTTTGAATTATTTACAGATGACGGCAGTCACTTTGCAGGAGTTTTGCAAACGGATCCTCAGCCACCTATTCTTCCAAAATCTGGCGATGCTTGCTATCGCAATCCAGTCGATGAATTAGACTCAGGTTTTGTTCAACAAGTGATTATCAAACCTAATTCAGTTTCAGGAACTTCTTTCATTCCAAAGAAAAATTATTACTTAATGATGAGATCTCGACCCGATGGAAAATCCACAGACACGCCAGTAGGAATTGCTTCTTATTACGGCTCAACTTTATTGGATCAATCGATCAAATTCAAAACGGGCGACAGCGTTTTGGGTTTGACAAGTCGCTCTCGACTTGAAGTGAGTTCTTTCGGTCCAGGAATTTTACTCAACGGAAAACCAAATTCATCTTTGGCTGAAATCATCGATGCCAGGTCCGTGACGATGAATCCCAAAGCATCCGTCTATATTACTTTTTCTGAACCCTTTCGACATATCAGTTTTGATGCCGCTCGAGATGTGAATGTAGATTTTGGGCCAATCGCTATCAACTCAAGTTATCAATTTCCTGGCGTTGCCATCGGAGTTGTAAGTTCTGCGAAGCAACTCACTGAGTTGATCTCGAATGTACCCGATGCCGTTCTTAACCCATCAGGATGGCAAACATTTATTAAAAATAATTTAAGGACTCTCGATGGAACGATTCGCAGCGAAAATCGAAAAACTTTGATTTTTACTCCTAGCGTTCCTTATCCAGATACGTCTGCTCAAACGATTGTGGTTCTACTTCAGGGATTCGTTACACGTGCCAATCGATTTCCTCAACTTCACTCGGTGATCGCCGGCGGATTTTTTCATTCTTCTGGAGTCAATCTTGGCGAAGGATTTCAAGACGTAAAAACTTTGATTCTTGGAGCCGGCAAATGAAAATAAATTATTTCTTATTTTTCATTTTGCTCGCCTCTGGAGTCTTGCAAAGCTGCGCGCAAATTCCAGCTGCCGGAAACTCGGTTGAAAACGTAAATCCAATTGTAGGAACTTGGACGATGAGCATTAAGCCTCTCGATTTACAGAGTGATGTCGACCCAAGCACAAAAATTTCGATGACAATGTCTGCACCCATTGACCCAGGCGCTTTGCTCAACGATCCTTTTCGCTTTCAAGTTTTGGATGACAATTATCAACTCGTTCCCGGATATTTTACTTTTTCAAATAATAATCAGACGATCACTTTCAATCGAACTCTCGCAGGTTATGACGCTCCTCTAGATCCAGACACCACTTATTTTGTTCAAACTTATATTGCTGAAGCTTCAGGAACACAGTCTTGGGAATTTCGAACCAAAGAAACTCTTGCCTCAAGCACAGGAAAATTCAAAGTCATGGCGACTTATCCCGATTGGCCTTTCAAAACTTTTCCTGTGATGTTTCCAAACACACAAATCACCGTAGAATTTTCTGAGCCTATTTATCCCAATCAGCCAACCTGCGGATCTGCTCAGCAACAGGCTCTTTGGCAAAATGTTTTACAAGTCATCAACGTGGATCCCGCAGATCAAGGCAACCGATTTACGATCGGTGGAATGGCCGGGCAAATTTGTCTCACATGTTTGTATGCAGGATTTTGCAATCGATTGACTTTTATTCCCTATCAAGCTTACCAAGATAATTCGTTTGCCTTCATCGAAGTTTGGAGACCCAAGCTCGGCAATGGAAATCCTGATCCAGCTTTCCGAGGAATCAGCGGAGAAACTTTGAGCACTTCACATTTTGAAGATTATAAATTTATTTTATTTAATTACTGGGGAGGAACCTAAGCTTTTTAAATTTGATTTTCTGGACCCCCGACTTAGATGGCAAGTAAGTCGGTCTACAGTTATCCTAGGGGGTACGCAATAAAAGGCTCTGTTTGGTCGGGAGATTCGAAAGTTGGACCAGGCAGAGCCTTTTTTATTAGGGGTCGGGCCCCGAAGGTGCCAGGTCAGCAAATTAATTTAATTTATCTAAGCTGACCTGGCACCTTCGGGGCCCGACCCCTTAAATAGCAGCTGCGTTAAACGAAACGCCTTTCGATTTTTTTCGAGATTTCAAAAACGGACTCAAAATATTTTTATGAAAATCTTGAACTTGCTCACTCGCAAAACCTGAGAGCGAATATTTAATTCCCTTTTTATTTAATTTTCCTTTGAGCATCTGCTGACGAATCTCTTCGTGAATTTTTTGGCGAGATCCACCTTTCAGAGTTCCTTCCATCATTAGAGCTTCAGTTTCAAATTGAGCGGCGTAAATATCGATTCGATTTTTAATTTCAGTTTTATGAACTTGAACGCCTTTCAGCAATCGATGCGCTGATTCGCAAAGTGCATCCGCTGTTAAAAAAGCCTCGGGCAAAGTCAGGCGTCGATTACTTGAATCATCGAGTGATCGCTCGAGCCACTGAGTGGCGAATGTCCAATTAGCATTGCTCGAAAGTCCCATCAAAAATCTTGAAAGTCCGGTGATGCGTTCGGCGAGCATCGGATTTTGTTTGTACGGCATCGCTGAACTTCCAATTTGTTTTTCGGCAAAAGGTTCGGTGACTTCGCGAAGATGTTGAAGAAGTCGCATATCGTAACTCATTTTGGAGAAGCTCGCGCCTAAATTGGCGAGAGCTTGCAAAAACCAAACGTCCACTTTGCGAGAGAGAGTTTGTCCGCTCAAAGCTACTGCACGATCAAATCCCATTTGCTTGCAAACTCCATCATCTAAAGCTTTTACTTTTTTAAAATCATTTTTAAATAAAACGGCGAACGAAGCTTGAGTTCCCGTCGTTCCTTTGCAACCGAGTGGCTCTAATCTCTGAAGCGCAAATTCAAGTTCTTCGTAATCCCAAAGTAAATCCTGAGCCCAAAGTGCAAAACGCTTGCCCACCGTTACAGGCTGCGCCGGCTGAAAGTGGGTGAAGCCCGTGGTTTCTAAGTTTTTGTAAGTGAGCATCAAAGAACCTAGGCTTTCTAAAATCACTCCCAATTTTTGCAAAATCAAAACGGCGCCCTCTTTCAACAAAAGCGCGTCGGCATTATCGGTAATAAAAGCCGAAGTTGCTCCCAAGTGCATGATCGGCTCAGCCTCTTTGGCTTTTTCGGCATAAGCTTTGAGGTGGCTCATCACATCGTGCTTCAATTTGGTTTCGATTTCGCGAATTCGATCGAAGTCGATATCCTTTTTCGCCTTTTTTAAAGCTTCGACTTGAGCGGAGCTAATCGGAAGTCCAAGCTTCTGCTCTTCGCTCGCCAAAATGATCCACAAGTCTCGCCAAATTTCTGCTCGATGCCGCTCCGAAAAGACCGCCGACATTGCTGGACTTGCGTAGCGGCTTCCAAGAATATTACGGTATTGGTTATGAGTTTGATCGGCCGAAACTTTTGTCGTCGAACTCGAGGTTAATTTGGGAGATTTTGTTTTGAGAGCTTTTTTCTTTTTCACTTTCATTAATCTAGTGATCTCCCCTGTTTTTGGGCAAGCGCAGTCTCAAAAGACCCCCATTGAACGCATTGAAGATATACTTTCGATACATTATTTAAAGCCCGAGATGAAATCGCCCTTCGATAAAATCGAAATCAAAGATAATCAGGTTTTTATCAGCGTTTGGAGGGATCTTCCTCCCGAGCCTAAGGCCGAAAAAATCGAGTGCTTAGGCTATCAATGGCTACTTTCAGGTCGAGGTCAGAAAGTCGGGCAAGGAGCGGCAGCGGTTTTTAAAGAATTTCCAGATTTAGAGGCCGTTCATTTAGACTTCGTCAAAGTGGATTACCAATTGATCAGCAAAAAAGGCGAGCCTGGAAAATACGAGCGAAAAGGAATACCGACTGCGTATTTGTCGATGACGGCTGAAAAATCAAAATTACCCAAAGAAAGTTTTTCAAAAGAAGCACTTCAAGTTCAAGAAAATTGCCTCAAAGTGGGCAGAAATTATATTTCTAAAAAGGAGATCAAACTGTGATTATTTTAAGTCTTTGTTTTCATTTGCTACTCAATGCTCTTCCCCCGCCAGAGCTACTCTCTCAAAACAAAGATTTTTGGATTTCTCAACTGAGATCTGATTCGGTCGATCTTAAAATTAACGCTCTTCAAAAATTAGGCGAACTTCGACAAGCCGATATTCCAGCAAAACTTTCGGACGTCGTTCGCGACTCTTCTGGTGAAGTGAGATTTCAAGCGCTTAGAACGCTTGCTAAAATCCCAAACGCCGACAGCTTAAAAGTTTTGCAAGATCAGTTGGGAGAAGAAAAAGATCCTTATCTCTTATCTGAAGTTCGTCGCAGCATTCAATCTGTCGAAGAAAATTTAAAGCTTGCCGCGCAGAAACTGGAAGAAAAAGAAGCTAAGAAAAACAATCCTGCAAAACCTGCAGCACCTAAAACAAAAGCTACGAAGAAACAATGATTTCACGTCTTGAGTCCCGCTGGGGATGGATACCTTTTGGATTATTATTAATACTTGTGGCCGCACATTTTTTTGTTGGTGATCGCATCGACGCACTTGAACAATCTATTTTAGGATTAAGTGTCGCTATTATTCTAATCGTTCTTTTGCCCACCGGGATCATGTCAGCTTATCGCGCGAGAGAAAAATTTATCGATCGTATTTTGTATTTCGATTTTATACTTTCGATCATTTTAATTATTTTTTGCGTAGAAAATTGGGCTTACCCAGATTCTCCTATCGCGCTTGCCATAGCTTGCTTTGTGGGATTTTTTTGGATGCAAATGAGAATTGGCTTGAGAAAGTACTGGCAAAAAGAAACTTCAGGATTTTTTAAAGACAAAGAACTTCTATGGGAAAAATTTCTTATTCCTTCGCACAAACATCAGCGAATTTTAAGCTTACTGGGCTTAGTTTGTTTAGGAGCTTTCGCTTTTTTCTGTAAAGATAACCGCATAAATTTTTATTGGACTGCACTTGCTCTTTGCTTCTTGCCTTGTGCTCTCCCTTATTTCGAATGGATCGCTCAGAGGCTTTTGATTGAAAGCGAAAAAATTGGATTTCTATGCAGAAAATTTGTTTCGTTTAAACGTCTTAAAGATTTCAAAATGCTCGTGCTTCATCGATTTGGAGTTCTCACCAAAACTAACTTTAAAGTGAATGATCATTTCATTGATGACTCAGATGAATGGAGTGAAGCTGAAATTAAAGAACTTCTTTCGCTGATCACTTCAACCTCATCACATCCCATTTCGAAATTACTGACCGAAGAATTTACAGCTAAGAAGAAAACTTTGGTAAGCCTTGAACATCTCGAACAAAAAAGTCATTTGGGCATTACAGCTCAATTTAAAGACCTTCAAGGTCGACATGGCACAGCCGTTTTAGGCGAAATGACTTGGCATAAAATTTTACAACATGAAATTTTTCCTGAGAATGTAGAGAAACTTAAAAAACTTTCTGAAAAAGCGGATATCTTATTATTACTTTCTATCAACCGAAAAATTCTAGCGGCAGTTGCCATTAAAGTTCAGCAAAGAAAAGATGCTGCAGAAGCGTTAACCCAACTTCATGCAAAAAAATTGCATTTGACGCTGCTATCGTCGTCTCCTTTTAAACTAGAGGATCTGCCAGAAAATTCTTTTGTCGAGATGGCGACAAATCTTTTGCCCATCGAACGTCAGAACCAAAGAAAAGTTTGGATGGAAAGAATAAGTCCCATTCTTGAGGTAAAGGCGTTTTGGGATGAAAACGAAAAGCCCGAGCTTCCTTCACTCATTTTTGCAGACAGCGGCAAAGAGGCTCCAGAAGCGGACTGCCTGCTTTTAAGCCAAAATCTAGGCTCCGTTGGAAAAGCTCTCGAACTTTCAAAAATGTACTGTTTAAAAAATTGGGTTTTTAGTTTTTGCGCGCTCAGCACCACGATCATTCTTTTGGTAGTCTTAAGTTGGAGATGCAATCACTAAGAAAATTTTTTAAGAGCAGTCTGTTTTCGTTCGTCAGTTTAACCAATACACAAAGTTTGATTACTCGCTTCTTAAGAGCGGATCAATTTTTACCAGACATTTGCGCACCTCGCTTCTCAGCTGGCGCCGGAATTCCCATAGCACAGGCTCGAGAAATTTTAAAAAATGTTCCCAGTCTCGCCTCTCAAGCATGGACGGAATATTGGATAGATCTCGGAAAAGAATTTGAAAAAACTTTTCAGTATCAAGCGGCATGCATGTCTTATGTGATGGCAGCGTTTCCTAAGGAAGATTATCCATGGAAAGACGAAGCCAATAAGCGAAAGCGCGAAAGTTTTCAAAAATGGTGCCAACAGAATAACTGCATCTTTGAAGAAAAAAATCTTTCAACTCCCTTAGGAAATGTTCGCTACTATTTTTACATTCCTCCTGAGACAAAAGGTAAAGTTCCACTCAGCATTCTTGTAAATGGGCTCGAAGGCTCAGCTGAAGAAATAGGCTTTTCACTCAAAAAACATCTGCATGAAGGCAGCGCTTACGCAACCCTTTCGATTCCAGGAAGTGCCGACTACGACAGACCGATGAGTGTGAACTCTGATCTTATTCTTCGCGCCGTGATCGACGAACTCTGTCGAAACCCAAAGATCGATACGCAAAATATCGGAATGGTGGGTTTTAGTTTTGGCGCGTACTGGACTTTGATCTGCGCTAAAACAGATGCGCGAATTAAATTTAGTTTGTGCAATGGAACTCCGTATCGACACACTTTTAATCCTGAAGGCGGAATCGGACTCAATCCCGTTCTCGCTCACGGACTCATGTGTATTTTTCAAGTGAAGCATCCCCTCTATCTTATTGGCGTCATGAAAAAACTTATCGCTCGTGCTGATGAACTTTTATACAAACCTTCGGGGCCTATTCTTGCAATCGATGGCGACAAAGATTCGATCGTCGATCCTCGTGATACCGAGATCATCGGCAATGCTCCTGGTAATCGATTGATCATGATTAAAAACGATGACCATTGCGGACTTTTTCACTTCGAAAGAATGACCTCGATCATCGTTGCTTGGGCGCGTCAAAATTATGCAAGTTCTACGAGTTCCGCTGCTGAAACAGCTTTGAGCTCACCCCCTGCAGCCTAAGAGAAATTTCAGCTAAACTTAATAGGTGGTGGGGGACATTCGCGTTTTTAGAGCGAACGAGTTTCAAGATCTCGTTCAGACGCTCAATCAATCTTTTCAAACGGATATCGGATGCGTTCTTTTGCTCGAAGCTCCACTCGCCGAAAAACAAGCCAACGTCATACGCGCGCACCGCGGAATTGTTTGCTTAGCTACTGGAACTGACGCTTGGAAATCCACAGATCATCCACAAGGCTGGCCCGATTATATTCGCGGCTTCGTTGCCGATCCTTCGGATCGAAATCAGATTCTTTGGGCACTTGAAGAAGCCAAGCGAACTATCGAACTCAGACACGAAAATGAACAACTGCGACTTAAAATGCAGATTGAAACAGAAAAGTTAAAAGACATTTTA
Source organism: Deltaproteobacteria bacterium (assembly GCA_017302715.1). GTDB lineage: Bacteria > Bdellovibrionota > UBA2394 > UBA2394 > UBA2394 > JAFLCD01. Next base: position 307,128 of record JAFLCD010000001.1, on the reverse strand, counting down.
AATGTGAGTTTAGAACTTTCAGGCGAGAGAGATTGGAGCCAACTCTGCGATCATATTCTTTCGACCATGCGAAAGTCAGTCCATTCAGAAGGCGCTAGTTTATACTTAGCCGATCACGCCAAACACGAACTTAAATTCAGCCATATTCAAAATGAGAAATTTGACATTAAAGCAAAAACTTTCAGACTTCCTATCGACGAAAACTCGATGGCGGGTGCATGTGCAAAAAGAAAAGAAATTATTCTTATCGCCGATGTTAATAATATTCCCGCAAAAGAAACTTTTAAATTTAATTCGGACTTCGACAAAAAAACGGGCTACGAAACAAAGTCAATTGCATGCATTCCACTGTTAAAAACAACGGGCGAACTCGTCGGTGTCATTCAGCTCATCAATTCGAAGCGAGCGTCGACCTTCACCAGCGAAGATCTCGAAATTGCTTCGGCACTCGCTGCTCCTGTCGCGATCTCTCTTGAAACCGCATTGCTTTATCAAAATATCGAAGAACTCTTTGAAGGTTTTATTCGCGCATCGGTTTCAGCGATTGAATCTCGAGATCCAACGACTTCAGGGCATAGCGAACGAGTAGCCGATCTTACCGTCAAGCTCGCTCAAGAAGTCTCGGAATCCGGCCAAAAAGCATTTCAAAAAATTAAATTCTCAGCTGTGCAATTTAAAGAGCTCCGATACGCCTCTCTTCTTCACGACTTTGGAAAAATCGGCGTGCCTGAACATATTCTTCTTAAAGAGAAGAAATTATATCCGATAGAATTTCTTGAAATCTTTAGACGCTTAAGCGTTTTAAAAATGGCTTATCCCAAAGAAAGAGAAAAATTTGAAAATCTTTGGAAGACCATTGTTCAAGCCAATGAGCCTTCGGTATCTTTTCAAAAAACAAAAAATGATTTGAAAAAGTTTGTCGGAAAAACGTTTGAAGTGATGGATGAAAAAATCCCACTGCTTACAAAAGACGAATGGGACGCTCTTTCGATCAACAAAGGTAGTCTTTCCGAGGAAGATCGACTTCAGATTGAAGCTCATGTCACTCACACTTACGAATTCTTAAGCCATATTCCTTGGACCAGCTCGCTCAGTCGCGTTCCCGAAATCGCTTACGCCCATCACGAAAAATTGGACGGATCAGGTTACCCTAGAGGATTGCATTCAAAAGAAATTCCGTTTGAGAGTCAGATCATGGCGATCACTGATGTCTTTGACGCGCTTACAGCTTCGGATCGCCCGTATAAAAAATCTCTTCCTAACGAAAAAGCTCTCGAAATTATTTTGGAAGGCGCCAGCAAAGGCCAATATAATCGCGATCTTGTAGAATTGTTTTCAGAACGAAAAGTTTATCAGGTTCTAAATTCGAATAAAAAACATTCACATTAATCATCGCTACTCCGCCCCACAAAATTCATTGTCGTAACCTGTCATCAGATTAAGTCATAACAGCCTGACAGGGATTGAGTTGGAGAAAACATGATCCAAAATATTAATGACAGTAATGCTCCACGTTTAAGCGAAAGCGTTCCAAGCCTTCGCAATCACAAACGCCTTTTCAACGCACTCAAAAATAAAGATGGAGAAGTCGATAAAAACGAGTTTCTCAGCTTTGCAAAAAAAGCAGGCGTCGATGGCGAACAACTTTTCAAAGCTCTCGATAACGACGGCAATGGAAAAATAACCGAAGCTGAATTCAAAGCAGGCTTTCAACAAGTTAAAGACGCTATGATCGCGCAAGCAAAGTCTCAAATCAAAACGGCAGAAAATGCCTCAAGCACTTCTCAACAAAATATCGAAAGCGCTAAAAGCTTTCTCGATTTGCGAAGCTCATTTAAAATTGTGGGATAAAAAAAGATTAGATGAAAGCCAGTAACGTGAGTAGAAATCGCGTTACTGGCTAATAAGCAAAATACTTTAACCCTTTTCAGGTTCAGCTGGCTGATTCACTCGAATATTTTGATTTTCACGGAGATTGACATTAAAGCCAGTGATCATTTCATCGTAAGTTTTATATTTATCTGCCTTTAATTCTTCACGAGTTTTTTTAGCAGCATTATTGAGAGCGGCATGTTGAAGAAGTAGTTGAACTATTTTTTCGTCTTTAATTTTTTTGTATTCGACGTTGTCAGCTAAACTTACCTTCCATTTATTACCGTTAACTTTTCGAAAATTCATGGTTTCTTCTTTTTCGCCTTTTAACGGTTCATTAGAAATCTTCAGAGTGAGCGTTGCTGTGTCATCTGTAATTTTTTCATCAGCATTTTCAATTCTTTTGAAAAACTCCTCTTTTCCCGATTCATTAAAAAATTTCTTAGTCTCTTTTCCAAATTTTTCGATCGCTTCGTAAGTAAGTGCTCTTAATTGACCAACCGCAAGAGCTTGAATCTTTATAACTTGAGCCAGAGGATAGGTCGGCTTATCTGCGAGTACCGCTTGAATTCTAGCTGCATCGCCTAAATCTTTAGCTATCGAAAATTCAAAAGCAGCGGCTCGTGGACTTGAAAGATCTGGCTCCGCATTTACAACGGGCTCATCAGCGAAGACCGAAGTCGAAATTGTTAAAGCTAAAATTAAAAAACCAAAAACTCGTGACATAAAATTCCTTTCATTCAGTGGGTGTTAAATTGGCCATCAGATAACAAGGGGACTACTGTTTTGCAAGAGCACACTGGATAGAATTTAGATCGACGAAATCTGACGAAGTATAACGAAGATTATCTGAAGAATGGTGCCCAGGGCGAGACTCGAACTCGCATGCCTCGCGGCGCCAGCCCCTCAAACTGGTGCGTCTGCCATTTCGCCACCTGGGCCCTTGTTTACAAAAGCCAACGAAAACTTAAGTAAGCAAGATTTGATTTTATTGGCAAATCTTCTTCCCTAAAGTTTTTAAAAATCAATTTTTGCTCACTCAGCTCGTGAGCACTTCAAGGTTTCAAGAACAGTATGCGGCCTATTTATTCCATAAATATGAAGTGTTGTAGCAATATAAGGGGGTACTAGAAAATTTGTCTTATCCTGTCTAAAATTTCTCGGAATTAAAAAAAAGGCAGGCTGAAGACTTCCAAATTCTGTTGGCACATCTGCATCAGGAAGACTTTTATCTCGAAAATTGAACATAATTTCTTTGATGGTCTCAGGCTTATTTGGAGATCGTGTCCATCCACGAGAAGTGGACTTAAAAGAAACATCTCTATTGAAAAAGCCACAGAGAAGACCCGGATCGAGCTCTTCTTTTCCTAAAGAGACACCCTCTATCGGAAGCGTAAGTCCGTTATAAGTCGCTCGAAGATTTGCATAAAGGATTCCGACTGAATCCTCTGAAATTTTTACAGCACTTAAACTTTGCTGATCATTTATTTTAACTGTAATTTTTTCAAAGCTCGCCAGCTCATCACTCTCATTTGCAAATGCAAATGAAATAAAAACCAAGCCGAATGTTAAGACCGCCATTAAATTTTTAGTGTAATTCATATTTTCCCTCCTCTAAAATTTCTTCACTATCTGACAACTAATACCAACTAAAGCCAAGTCCAAGAGATGAAATCATAGCGAATCCACCTTCGGTGGCCATTGGAATGGCTTTCATATTTAGATCCATCGCAAAACGACCTTCGCTTTGATAGAGCTCAATCACCGGCGAAATAAATCCACCAAAACCAGATCTATCGTTACCATGGTAAGTATTTCCGTTTACAGAAATGTCGGGTTGAGAATATTCCGCGCTTCCAAAACCAACTCCAAAGCGAAGTAAATACCGCTCATAAGCATACTGAGCTACTGGACCTAAAAAGCCGATCGACAAAGTGTCGCTAGATCCACTTGCATTCTTTGAGGGTCCTCCAGCTCCGACTAACATACCCATCAATGCCCACTGAGGAGTAAAAGATCCTCCTAAGTAAAAAGAAACTGCAGCGCCAAAAACATTATTTTTGATCCCAGCGCCTTTATCCCAAAGATCATTTTGGCGCATATAACTTGGGCCAATATCAAAGCCGATTAAAAATCCATCGCGAGTAATCGCTTGAGTATTTGTGGCTGAAAAAATTGAAACGAGAGCGAATGATAAAACAAATAAAATTTTCTTCATCTGGGGAATCTAGTTCGATCTTCAGAAAATACAAAATAAAAAAGGGAGGCCTTTTTGGGGACCTCCCTCTTTAAACTAAGCTTCTATCAGATTAACTGATTAGAAGTTAACCATAGCTTGCAGATAGGTTCTGCTAGCAGTTTGGTTGTAACGAGTAGTATTCGAGCTCTTATCAAGCGCAGACATTGGTTTGAACATGGCATATCCAAGGTCAAATCCAAGGGCTTTATCAGCTTTGTAAGAAACAACGAGATCTGCTTCCATACCCAAATTGCGATCTGAGTTACCAGTCATCATGGTGTAACCAGCGGCAGTATTTGGAGTATTGTTAGAACCAGTGCTTGCTCTCATGAACCAGTAACCATTTACTTTGGCGGTCCACTGATCGTTCCACATCCAGTTTGTCATGATAGCGAGATTCATAACGTTATTGCGTGCAATAACATCAGCATCGCCCATTTTTCCGTGACGTGTTGGGAATTGTTCGGTCCATTCAGTATTGGCATATCCGAATCCAAGTCCTACGCGGTGACGGTTCATGAACTTAGTAGAAACATCTCCATCAATCATGAGTCCTTTTTTATCAATGGAATTTGCTTTTCCAGCTTGATAAGCAAGTTCTGCATCGTAATCAAAACCATTTTGAGCACCCATAGCGCGAACACCTAAAGTGGCGATTCGGCTGCGAGTAGCACCGTGATTACGTTGATCATTCCAGAAAGCATAAACATCAGCAGTGCTAACGAACTGATTTCCGACTTTAAGGGTGTTATAAAGACCCCAGAAATCGTTATCAGGTGTATTGCCAGCTGAATTTTCTACAGTCTTCGCGAAGAAGAAATCGCTTGTTCCCATATTGTGGTGGAAACGAGCTTTAACTGCATCAAATGCATTTCCGAAAGTACCCCAGTCATTCGCACCAACGATCAGTTCGCTTCCATAAGAAAGGATCTGACGTCCGATAGTTAGGCTGACCATATTATTGGGCATCCATGCCATCCAGGCTTCATGAGTTGTAAAAGTACCAGCGCGAGCTGTGTTGCCATCATTCGCATTAGCAGCCCATTGATGGGTGAATTGCGGAGTAATGCGAACTTTAACGCTGCTTGATGGAGCCAAATCCATGTTCATTCGAACACGGCTGTTCCACTGCTCAACAGAGTTAGTGTCCGTTGCATTCGCGGCATTAGGGGTTGTGGTTGTATTGATGTTGTCATCAATAGACATACGTGTTCTGGCGTGACCGGAAACAGTCAATACATCCGCAGCGAAAGCTGGCGTTTGCATTGCCAAAACTGATAAGCCAACGAGTGGCATGAGAAAACGAGAACCAAATTTCATTAAAAACACCTCCAATAAGAATGAAACATTAAAACGCACGCTGCGGTCGAGCAAAAAAACCCAGAAAAATCAAACGAGTATCCTGGGTTGGATTGATCGCTCTCAGCGCCGTCACTATTTTATCGTTCGTCCCTTTCATAAAGACATCGATATTTTTATTTTCCTCAAAAAGAGTGAACTCACCAAATACGACTGCGGTTTGCACACAATTGTGCGTGTCACGGTGCAGCGCAAGCAGGGAAATGAATACGAAGCGAGCATTCTTGAGAAGTTCGAGTCGATGGACGATGTTCAGCTAGAACTGGCTATAATCGAAGAAAAGCATGGCTTTCCCTCGGTTTTCTCAAAGCAAGCGCTCGCCGATGCAAAAGAGGCCGCGAACTTAAACCCAGGCAAACGAGTGGACCTTACACAATGCGTTACGGTGACGATCGACGGAGAAACGGCCAAAGACTTCGACGATGCGATCAGTGTGGATGAGCTTCCTAATGGAAATTTAAACCTTAAAGTCTCGATTGCTGACGTCTCTCATTATGTAAGAGAGAGAACAAAACTCGACGAAGAAGCCTATGAGCGCGGCACTTCGATTTATTTTCCGGGCTTTGCGATTCCGATGTTGCCTGAAGAACTTTCAAATCATCTCTGTAGTTTGGTTCCGAACGAAGAGCGACTCACTTTGACTTGTGAGATGGAAATTAATGCGAATGGGAAAATCGTCGATTCAAAAATTTATCCTTCGATGATCAAAAGTCAGGCGCGTCTTACTTATACGACTGTTTCAAAAGTCATCGAGAAAAATGAAAATGATTTAGTAAAACCTGTGATTGCAAAAATGCTTCACCGAGCTTTCGCACTTTCAAAAATTGTCCGACAAAATCGCTCCGACAGAGGAGCACTGGATCTCGATCTTCCCGAGATGGAAATCGATGTGGCACCCGACGGAAGTGTGCGAAAAATTTATCAGGCTCAACGAAACGAAGCTCATAAACTCATCGAAGATTTTATGATTCTTGCGAATGAAGCGGTCTCCGAAAATATTGAAGCTCGAGGATATGCTTCGATTTATCGAGTTCATGAATTTCCTGATGAATTAAAACTCGAGCGTTTGAAAAAAGTGATTCGCCGCTGGGGATTTTCAATTTCAGAAAAAAAAGATTTAATCTCATCGCTCCAAAATTATTTAGATTCTGTGCGCGGTCATCCCAATGAAAAAATGTTGATCACCTCTTTGCTTCGATCACTTAAGCAAGCGCAATATTCGGCTAACAATGTGGGGCACTTTGGACTTGGATCCAAATCTTACTGTCATTTTACTAGTCCCATCCGTCGTTATCCCGACTTGATGGTGCATCGAATTTTAAGAAAATCGAATTTCTTAAAAAATCCTCCTCCTTATTCTGAAGAACAATTGCAGGAAATTGCTACGCGATGTTCCGAAACCGAACGACGTGCCTTTTTATGCGAACGCGATATGGAAGATATGAAAAAGTGCCGCTATCTCGAACCGAAAGTTGGACAAGAATTTGATGGAGTGATCACCACCATCAAGAGCTTTGGATTGTTCGTAGAGATGTTACCTGAACATATCGATGGGTTGATTCCCATTCGTTCGCTTTCAAATGATTATTGGGATGTCGATGAACTTGAAACCTGCTTAAGCGGTAGACGCTCTCGAAAGGAATTTTTACTCGGAGATAAAATTCGAGTTCAGCTCGCCGAAGTCGATCGCTTAAAACGACAAATTAATTTGAGATATATTTCTCACCTAGGTGAAAAACCAAAATCGAAATCTCAAAAACCTGAGCGCGAAGGCAAAAGAAATAAAATTCGTTATTTATGAAATCTGCCGCCATGAGTTTTAAAGAGAGGGTTGCAAATTGGGCAAGATTGCAAACCATTGTCTCTATTTTGGCAAAGCATGGGTTTTCAGGAATTGTCAAAGATCTTGGATTTGGCTCTCACCCAAAATCTGAAGAAGAAAGTGAAAATGGGGAGAAGCAAGCCAATACTCCAAAGCAGCTTCGCCTCGCATTCGAAGAACTTGGACCTACTTTTATCAAACTCGGTCAGCTTTTAAGTACGCGTCCTGATCTTTTGCCCGAAGCTTACGTTTTAGAATTTACAAAACTTACCGATCAGATCCCCCATTTTCCTTTTTCCGAAGTGCTTGAGATTTTAGAGAAAGAATTGGGAAGAGAACCTTACGAAATTTTTTCATTCATCGATGAAAATCCTCTCGCCGCTGCAAGTATTTCTCAGGTGCATCGCGCTCGGCTGAAAGATTCTGAGCAAGAGGTAGTGATTAAAGTTCAGCGCCCCAATATTGAAACGACGATTCAAAGTGATATCCATATATTATATTTTGTTGCGAAGACTCTTGAGAGGCTCGGAAAAAATTTCAAGCTCATCAACCTGCATGCGATCGTTAAAGAATTTCAAAGAGCTATTCACGAGGAACTCGACTTCACTCTCGAGGCTAAAAATATAGACAGCTTTAGGGATAATTTTCCAAATCTTGAAGCGATTGAAATTCCTGACGTCATTTGGAGCTTCACCACTAAACGAATTCTTACCATGACAGAGCTTAAGGGCACTCCGCTTTCGCATATCACTACGATTCCCGCGAGTATCGATCGAAAATATTTGGCTGAGAGTTTGGTGAATTTCTTTTTTGAATCCATGTTTTTTCACGGACTCTTTCATGCCGACGTCCATCCAGGAAATATTTTGCTCATCGAAGAAGGTGAAGGAAAATTAGGTCTCTTAGATTTTGGAATGGTGGGAACTTTAGGCACTGACCTTAGACAGAAACTTTCTAAAATTTTTATGGCCACGGTGTCGCGCGATTTTGAAACTCTTTCGCAGACCTATATTGAAATTGGGGAGTTCGGCAAAAAATTTTCAGTTCGAGAATTTCAAGCCGATATTTCTGAGTTTTTAGCTCCTCACCTTGGAAAACCTTTGCGAGAAATTAATGTCGGTGAACTTTTGCTAGACTCAACGCGAATCGCTAGAAAATTTCAGGTCAAATTGCCGAGAGATTTGATTATGTTTTATCGATCACTCGTTACTTTAGAACATATTGGTCGCAAGCTTGATCCCGACTTCGAATTCATCACTTACGGGCAAAAATTTGCAAAAACTTTGTTGAAGCGAAGATTTTCATCCGAAGAAATTGTTCGCGATGTTTTCAAAATGCTTGAAGGTTTGCGCTCTTTAGGAACCGAGTTTCCCTCTCAGCTCAAACATCTGCTTCAAAAAATAGAAAACGATGAAATCGGATTAAGCGCAGAAGCTCTTCAACCGATTGTGAATGAATTCAAGCGAACCCAAAAGATCCAGGCCCTCAGTTTTTTGAGTTTTTGCTTTTTAATGACCGCTACTTTGATGTCGATCTTCAAACCCGAACATTTTTTTGTTTGGTCTTTGTGGATTTTTTCATTGATGAGTGTGGGCATTCTGATCAAGATGCTTTTCAAGAATTAAATCTTGAAAGGAAACTCCATTATGAAAATTAAATATTTAACGATGATCGCGATCTTCACTCCTCTTGCAGCCATGGCGGCGGATGGATTTTCTGGATTCGCCGATATGCAATTCAATTGGACCAAACAACAAAAAGGTCGCGGCTTTGTGCTGAATGACGGAGCTGTTTATTTTGCCAAAACATTTAGCAATACAGATTTTTTCATCGACATTCCTTTTGCTTGGGAAGGTTCAACCACAGACGGAACGACAACCACTTATTCAAACAACTTCAAAATAGCTAAAGAAAAAGCTCAGGCTTTCTTCGGATTAAATTACGACGTGCAAGGAACTCATCTTCGAGTTCAAGCAGGGCAATTTGATGTCCCCTATGGAGTGGATTCAAATGACAGCGTCGATAATCCTTCACCAATGTTTCGTTGCTTGGATTCACAGCGCTGCCCTATACGCATACCGGCGTGATGCTGAGTGCGGATCAAGGAAATTTTGGAATCAAAGCTTTGGTTTCAAATGCTCATATTAAGGATCCAAATAATCCCGGATATCTCTCTCAAGGATCACGCGGCTCAGAAAATTTTGAGTTCGGCGGTCTTGTAAGTTTCTCAAGTGAGATGTTCAGACTCAAAGGCGGATATCTTGGACACAACCAAGCAGGCACTGCCGGAATGCAAAGTCTTTATCACGTTGCCGCTGGAGCGAGCGTTCAGATTCTAGACGTCGATGTCGAAGGTGATTTTATTAAGGTTGGAAGAGCAGCCTTGCAAAAAGGCGTGATGCTTCAAACTTTATTAAAAGCTGCCGACAAATTAACTTTAGGCGCTAGAGGAGAAATGCTCAGTAAGATGTCAAATCACTCGGCGACTCAGCTAACCTTTGGTCCCCAGTATCAAATTTATCAACCGCTTAAATTAAAAGCAGATGTCACTTGGAACAAAACTCAAGCAACGAGTGGCGCTACTAAAGCGACGACCACTTCAATGAATATTGCGGGCGTTTACAGATTCTAAATTTTTTGAGTTCGTAACTTAAAATAAAGTCCGATCGCAGTGGCTAACATCAAAATACCGATAAAGGTTGAGGTGGATAGCCACTCATTTGGATAGATCCCCCAGAAATCGACGAATCCTCTCGACGAATCCCCTCGAAAATCTTCAACGATACTTCGTCCGATTGCATAGAGGCCCAAATAATAGACAAATATTTGCCCGCGAAATCGATTTTTGGATTTCTTTTCTATGAGAAGCAAAATTCCAATGATCAATAAATTTGAAAATGCATCGTAAAGTTGAGTGGGATGTAAAGCTACATTCAGTGGCGCTAAGCTTAGCGGATTTGTAAATGTAATCGCCCATGGCAATTCACATTGCTTTCCAAAACAGCAGCCCGCAAAGGTACAGCCAATTCGTCCAAAAAAATGTCCGAGCGCTAAAGCCGGCGACATAATGTCGGCCACCGTAAAGAAGTTCACTTTGTTTTTGCGAGAATACCAAACGCTTATTAAAACGGCGCCAATAAAACCGCCGTAAAAAACCATTCCACCTTTCCAAATTTCAAAAAACTTAAGTGAAAAAATATCGGCCGGAGATTCTTCGATCGCCAAAAATGCCAGTCGACCGCCCACAATACCTGCGAGAATGATCCACATTCCTAAATTCGAAATAAATTCTGGCGAAACTCCATAGCGCGTTGCGCGATGGGCCGACCACTGAATGGCCGCCAAAAATCCAATCGCCATCATCAGGCCATAGGTATAAAGCTTCACGGGTCCAAGTTCGAATAAAAGAGGATACATGCCTAAATATTATCTCATATTGTGCTGCTAATCGCGCACAAGTTATTATAAAGAGTGGGTTTTTTAAATTCTCTAGTTCTTTTATCGCTCGCAACAACCGCTGAACTTGGCTACGGAACCAAGCACACCAAACTCTTTTATCACTATCCACCCGATCCAGTGAATGTACGCACTTTAAATTTCTTTTTGCCTGCTGATCAATTGAGCGTTCCTTGCTTCATGTCGATCGAAATTAAAGCGGCCTACAATTCTTACTCAGGTGATTCGAGTATTTTCGGCGACAAATGGACGTTCAATCATAATATTCGAGTTCGACCAAATAAAAATAAATTCGATGTGCTCGAGGGCGATGGATTTTTAAACTCTTACAATCGAGAAAAAAATCTCGTCGAAGCCAAAGCAGCCCTCATCGATCAACTTTTAGTCGCTAAGAAAAAAGCGGACGCTCAAACAGGAGGATTAAAAGCTACTTCTGTTTACGACGATTACAAAAAGCAATTACAAATCAGCCACAGCTTTTTAGAAGAGCAAGAAGCTAAACTTCTCACGCCAAAGCCACTCGGCCCTGGAAAATATTTTTCTTATTCGCGAGGACCTTCCACTTTAGAATTAAAGCCAGACGGAAGTTTTGTCCGAAGTTTTCAAAATGGATCTTCAGAAACTTTTAATAAGGAAGGTCGCATTATTAAAATGTCTGACCGAAACGGAAATTATATTTCTTATAATTATCAGGGCGATAACCTAGTTCGCATCAATGATATGTGCGGACGATACGTCAGTTTCTCTTACCAAATGGATCCAGCACTTAAAGGTTTAGTAAGTTCGATTTCAGATTCGATTAATCGAGAACTTAAATATTCTTTTTATCCAAATCGAAGACTTAAAAGCTTTGTCGACCTCAATAAAAAAACGACTACATATGTGTATGACAAAACAGGAAATATGACTTCCGTCACTCCCGCAAATCCCGCTGAAGCATTCACGCTTGAATACAACGACAAATTTGAAGTCGAAAAACAAAAAGGCCCGGGAAAAATAGAAACTCGCTACAAAAGAACATTTATTGCGAACGACGCCAATCATTCCATTTCAGAAATCACAAAATTTATCGATGGAAAAATGGAAAGCCGCGAACTTCAAGAATATAAAACCCGTGAATTTGAAACGACAACAAAGTTTGATCGCTCGGGAAAAGAAATTAAAAAAGAAATTCGTAAACTTTCTGCAGAAACAGGCTATCCCGTTTCTGTCTTAGATGAAAAAGGTGCTGGAGATTTATTGGTTTACGATCCGAGCAACGGAAATTTATTAAAAAGACAAAGCATTCCTTCGGGTGAGTCCATGGAGTTTGTTTACGATCCTCACTGCAATCAAGTGACAAAAATGAAAGTCACTTTGGCTTCAAAGGCCACAGCCGATACGACTTTTACTTTTGATGAGCGATGTAATTTAAAAGAAGCTGTTGAAACTCAAAAAGGCGTTAAATCTGTTTGGATTACATTAAAATATAATCCCAAAGGAAAAATCGCGTTCTTAACGGATAATCTCGCCAACAAAGAAGTAGCATTTACTTATTGGCAATATGGAAAACCTGAATCCATTACTTTAAAAGATGTCGGAACTTTATTGGTAAAATATTTACCAACGGGTGAGATCGAAAAAGTAGATACATTTCCTCACGGAAAATCTGTTGCGCGTTTTAAAAATCAAAAGAAAGAAGATTTTCAAGGTCCCATACTTTCTGAAGTCCGTTCGGCTTTGGATTCTATGTTGAATTACTTAAGACCTGCCGGTCTTAATATTGGATTATAAATTTTTAAAATTTAAGAAGAGCTAGGGTCGCTTGCAGTGAAAGATTGGCTTGGCCTAAGACCGAGACCTGAGCTTGTTGCAAAATTTGAGCGCGCATAAGTTCCGCCGTTTCTGAAGCAACATCCGTGTCTAACATTTGCGAGCGAGCTTGTGCGAGATTTTCTTTGGTGATGAGCGCATTCGATAGACTTGATTCCAAGCGACTTTGAACAGCACCCAATCGAGATTGCGCAGAATTTAAATTTGTTAGCGCGGTATCGAGAACTTCGATTAAATCCTGTGCACTACTTTGAGTACTGATATTCACATACGGAACATACGATTCAGTAGCAGGAAACGCTGTTGTATTTTGTAAATAAATTCCAGTAAAGTTGCTCGATGTTCCAGAAACAAGAACATCTAAAAAGCCGTCACCATTTAAATCTCCTGTGCTTAAATTGAATGCGCTTACTGCATCGATATTAGTTAGAACACCGAATGTCCCATCTCCATTTCCTAGTTGATAGGTAATGTAGCTTGGCGTTGGCCAACTTCCAAATTTACCAAATAAGCGATCTAACTTTCCGTCGTTATTAAGATCAACAAGCTGCTGGTCGCTTATGTTTATACCAACCAGTGTTGCATCGGTAACTGGAGCAGCGAAAGACCCGGTTCCACTTCCAAGCATCGTAATTGTATTTCGAGCTCCACCACCCGCGCTAAAGTAAATTGAAAGATCCTCTGCTCCATTCGCATTTAGATCGCCTACTGCAATGTTACTGATTCCAGTACTCGCTCCAAGATCTTTTGACGCTATGTTGGTAAACAAACCAGCGCCGTTATACTTCATGGTTTCAATATAGGCACGTCCTCCAGACAGACGGCCCACTATCAAATCAGAAACACCGTCGCCATCAAAATCAGCACTGGCTAGGTAAAGACTGGAGTTACTCGTAACGGACGCGGTCACTCGAGTTTGAAAAGTTCCATCACCATTACCCAAAAAAGTAGAAATACCATAACTGGTGAATTGATTATTATCGGCGGTAACAACATCCAATTTCCCATCGCCATTATAATCTGCAACTTCGAAAGAGAAGCAGTAACTTTCTGTCGCATATGTCGTTTGAGAAAATTGAAGATTTCCTAAATTTTTATAAATAATTAATTTTTTTCCAATGGAATCGACGCCAACGATATCGTTTTTTCCATCCCCATCCATATCGGCTATTTTAAAGATGCCGTAGTTAGGATCTAAATTGCTCGTAAATCTAGTGGTTGTAGATGCAAATGTACCATCGCCCTCTCCTAATCGAATGGAGAAGTTTGCCCCTTCAAACGAAATCATATCCAGATTTCCGTCCCCATCCATATCTGCCAATCTTCCAACTGAAGAATTTACTGCCGCCGAGTAGTTCACTCCCGATGCATAAGTACCCTGAGTTTGATAAACGGTTGCGTCCACCGTAAAAATATCTCGTGCTTGAGTGGATGCTACGCCCATATCAACGGTGTCGCCTGATTTGGAGCCAACTTGCAGAGACTTCGTTCCAAAACTTCCATCCAGTAAATTAACTCCGTTAAAATTTGTCTTGTCGGTGATGCGTTGATATTCCGAAAAAAGTTGCTGAAGCTCAGCGTTCAATTGAGATCTATCATTAGAAGATAAAGTTCCGTTTGCTGATTGAACGGTTAGCTCTCGCATCCTTTGAATAATATTAATTTGTGAACTGATGGCGCCGCTCGCCGTTTGAAGCATTCCAAAAGATTCATTAATATTTTGAGATGCGCGCCCCAATCCGCGAACTTGAGATTCAAGTTTATTCGCAACCGCTAACCCAGAAGCATCTTCTCGCGCCGAATTTATTCGGTTGCCCGACGCCAAATGCTCAAGCGCACGAGACAAAGCTTTCGCTGTTGTCGCAAGCGAACGCTGTGCTGCTAAAGATGAAATAGGAGTACTAATTTTCACTCGCTACTCCTTCTCTCACGCAGCTCTGCATCGGCCGCAGCGCTTCTAAATTTCGATAATTCAAACACATTCAGAGGCTTTATCGGGTCAAGCTCTGAATGCCGCTCTCGATCATCAACTTCTGCAGCGCAGAAAATGAAGCAAAACTCAGCACTTAAATCACCGACTTGAATCTGCGTCTGCGCGGTGCAGAGTCTAGAGCCCTTGCTAAGCTGCAGCGCTTCTAAATTTTGATAATTCAAACACATTCAGAACTACTATCGAATCATCATCAGTCTGATGCTCTGCATTTCTACAGATAAACAATGGGGCGGAGTAATAGACGCGAAGCGAACGCCTCTTCTTTCGCGATTTATGAAGAAAGAAGAAAGGCGTTCTTAGAAACTTACTTCGCATCAATGGGCAGATTTAATTTAAAGACTCTGGATTTTTCATAATCAAAATCGCAGCCGTAAGATTAGATAAATAATTCGCATCCAATTCGACGCCAGCTTTTACAAGCGCCCAAGGATCTCGAGTTTGTGTTTTATCGATTCCATTTTGAATAGCTTTCTCGCCTGCATTGTATGCAAGCACCGAAAGCCCCCAATCTTTAAAGCGAAGCTTATTGGCTAAAAGCAATCGCATCGCTGCATCCGTTTCAAGCTCAGGATTCAATCGCTCATCGACGGCGCCGAGTTTAAGACCATAAGCTTTTGCAGTTTGCGGAATAAACATCCAAAGGCCTGCGCTGTGATATTTATTAGTTTGCGATGAGTTTTTGTATCCAGATTCGATAATAGGAATCGCAATGAGTTCTTGGGGGACTTTATACTCTTTTAATTTTCTCTCGATCATCGCGCGGTGTTCATTCATTCGCTCTAAGCTCTCTTTCATATGTGCTCGGCCTTTTTGGGTACCGAGATATTGATTGAGTTGCTTAAGTACAAGTTCATTTATAACGATAGGAAACTCCGAAGACTCCGCATTCTTCGCCATGGCTTCGGCTTCCTTTATGGTCACTCGCCTATCTTGAATAAGATTCTGCGATGCCCACGAAATGCTCGCGATAAGAAACGATCCGATAATAAAACTTGCGATAAAGATCGACCGATTTTTTTTATGAGGATGAAAAGATAACATATTCTGGATTCTCCTTTTTAAAGTTTTTCGATCTGCGAAGAAAAACAAATTTGTTGCGCTCGCAAATCTGTCTTTTCGCATCATCGAAGTTTCGGCTACCCGAATGAGGCAGTCGATGTATGCATGAGATGAAACTTTCCTCTGGTCGACCAAGGCTTCATCGCATGCAAATTCTTGAAGCTGAGAACTGAGCTTGATCCAATAATGAACCGCTAAATTCCACAGCATCAAAATTTTGCTCAATTGCAAGAAATAAACCCAAAACGTATCTCGCTGCCGGTGATGTTGAAGCTCGTGACTAAGCGCCACTCGAAAATCTTCGCGCTTCTCGAGAGTCGAGCTCGAAAGCACAGCTCCTATCGTTCCTGGCAACCAAAACGAAAATGGAATTTCAATGTCATCACTCAGATAAATTTTCACTCCATGAATTTTTTTATAAACAAAGGAGCGATTTAAAATTTTCTTCAAATTCACTAAGTCTCGAAGAGTTACGAACAAACCGTAAGCAAAAAATAAAATCGCAAAAGAAATTAGCAGCCATTCAAAATTAAAATAATGAAAAGAAGTTTCACCTACCGAAATAGAAGGTTTCTCTACGGCTTCTACTACACTGATCGATTTTAAGAAATTTTCAGAAGGGGCCGCAGTCCATACTTTTGCGATTGGTTCAAAAAGTGGTCCTTGAGGAGCAAAGAAAGATTGCACTGCTGGCAAAATCAAACAGGCTGCAAATAAAAAATAATTAAGATTTAGATTTTGTTTAAAAGATAAAATTTTATATCGAGTACTTAAATTCAAAATAATCGCGCAAAGGATAGCGCCAACCAACAAAGCGATATTCATGGATATATAAATCGAAAGCAAAGATGCCAACATCAACTCACCCCCGACTTTTCTTTAATCATCGCTTTGATTTCATCTAATTCTTTTTGCGAAACTGAATCTAAAAGCTGGCGTACTAATGCAGTTGGAGCACCTGAAAAAACTTTCTCCACCATATGCTTAACGGTTTTTGATTCGTAATCTTGCTTCTTAATCGCAGGAATATAGACATGCCCACGTCCCTCTTTGCGAGTTTTAACGACGCCTTTTTGTTCCAAAATCCTCAGAATCGTCGAGATTGAGGTGTAAGCTAGGTCGCGCTGAAGTGCCAATTCTTGCTGTACATCCGAAACGCTGCCTTCACCGAGCTTCCAAAGAATATTCATCAACTCAAGCTCTGTCTCGGTAAGCAATTTTTCGGTTTGTATAGATTTAATTACGGTGGATTTTTTCTTATGAACTATCGTCATAAGAAATTTATAACTAAAAGATTAGTTCATATCAACTAAAAACTTAGTTGATATGAAATCTCGGGGTGGCGGGATTTGAACTCGCGACTTCTACGTCCCGAACGTAGCGCTCTGGCCAGGCTGAGCTACACCCCGATCTATGGCTCAAAGCCCAGAGTTAACATGGGTTTCTTAAATTTTCATGAAGTATTTTAGAAAGAACTCCCAAACTCCACACGAGTCTGTAAAAATGCAGAGAAATGAATTCAGCTAATACAGGCAGCAAAAATATCTTTATCGAAAAAGGTTCGATTCTCATTTACCGAGTTTTTGATGTCGCCGAAGAAATTGATTTAAAAAAAGTAGAAGCGCTTTTGCGTCAGGGCGGGGATTTACGTTTAGAGCTCGCTGCACGAAATCGAAATGCAGTAGTTGTACGAAATGCTCCTGTGAGATTTGGATTAGATGAAGTCGAATTTAAATTGAAAGATTTTAATTATCGCGCCGAAACTACGGCCACTGTTTGGGATTATGGCGCCGTATCCATCGCGTTTCAAATTCCGATTTCAAAGGGAACTGACTGGAAAAGTCTTTTAAATCTTTCATCTCTTTTAAACGCCCCCAGCGAAATCGTTACGGCCATTGACCAAGCTGCTCGAAAAAAATCAGATGAAGTGGTCAAACTTATTTCGACTAGTTTAAAAAAACCCAATCATTGGAACTTTTTCGAAGATTATACGATTTATTTCTTCGAAGAGGTGTTAGGAATTAAAAAAGCAAATGATCTCGTTAAACAAACCGACTTACCCGCTCTCATTTTAGGAGAAATCAAAGACGAGCTCGCCGATGAAACTCGAAGCGCCATCTTAGAAAATTTATTTCAGTACGCCGATGATGATTTAGTTTTAATCGATTGGAATGCTGCGGTTGTTTTTGAACCTTCGGGAGTGAAAGAAGTTCCAGATATTTTAGAATTTTCACTCACGCACTTGCTTGAAGTTCGTTACTACGACGATTTGCTCGATAAACGCCTCGTCGAACTTTACGACTCCATTGAACAAGGTCGCCAAGGCTTTTGGCATAATCGCTTTTTTGAAATTTCCCGCGAAGCCAATACTCGCTTTATCGAATTCTCAGAATTTTTAGAGAGAATGGGCAACTCACTTAAAGTCGTGGGGGATTTTTACCTGGCTCGAATTTTTAGAGCTTCGCTTCGACGCTATCGAGTGCATGATTGGCAAGAATCTATTACACGAAAGATGAATTTACTCGCTCAAGTTTCAGACTTGCTTGAAGGTGAAGCCAATGTGCGACGCTCTCACTTTTTAGAATTGGTCATTATTGTTTTGATTCTCTTTGAAGTAGTCGCTGCTTTTTTTAAATTTCACTAAACCTGAAGAGAGTTTTTTAAAACTTGAGCAAGATCTATTCCTGAAAATTTAAATCCAGCGCTTTCTAATTTTTTAGGTAAAACTTTAGCACTCGATAGCAAAAGCTCCTCTGCCATTTCTCCAAAAAGTACCTTCAACATAAAGGCGGGAACCTTGGGACCTAAAGGTCTGTTCAAAAGATGTGCGAGAGTTTTGCTAAATTCAAGATTAATCACTGGAGATGGAGAAACAAAATTAACAGCTTCACTTAAATCAAAATTCGTTAATAAAAATTCGATTCCTAAAACAACGTCTCTCAGTGAAATCCAACTCATCCACTGATCTCCTGATCCGAGTGGAGAACCTACTCCCCATTTAAAAGGGGTGAGCATTTTTTTAAGCGCTCCGCCTTCACCACTTAAAATAACTCCAAATCGTGGGTGCACCACTCGAACTCCTTCAGTTTGCGCAGGCTTCGCAGCAGCTTCCCAATCTCTACAAACTTTAGGCAAAAATCCGTTTTCGCTTGAAGCAGAGTTCTCATCTAAAAGTTCGTCGCCTCTATCTCCATAAAATCCGATAGCCGATGCTGAGATAAAAACTTTGGGCTTAGATTTCGCAAGGGATATTTTCGCAGACAACTTCTGAGTCAGTTGAATGCGACTATCATAGATTTCTTTTTTAACTTCATCCGTCCATCGACCGTCGGCAATGCTTTTTCCAGCCAGATGAATAACAGCATAAAAATTCTCTACAGAAAAATCAGAAGCTTTTCGATCGAGTGCAACGACTTCATAACCTTTAGATTCTAAATGCGTAGTCAACGCAGTCCCCACCAGACCCGAAGCGCCGGTAAGTAGAATTTTCAAAGTAAAAATTTCCCAGAAAAATTTTGCATTTTAAATTTTCGTGCTTAAACCATCTGCCAATGCATTTCGATATGCCTTCAGCGCAGGAATTAAACCAATCAAAAACCCCGCGCCCACAATGACGAGCAAATAAGTCAGCTCAACATTCGAAAGCATTTGAATTGGCAGATAAAGATTAAATGAATTTTCGAGTATGGGCTGAAAAATAAAAAGTCCCGCATAAACAAAAATTACGCCGAGCAAAACTCCGAGTGCACTCAAAATTCCAGATTCAAATACTAACAATGCGATAATATCGACAGGGCGCGCGCCGATAGCCCTCAAAATCGCCATCTCTCTTCGCCGTTCATTCAGTGTAGTATAAAGAGAAACAAGCATTCCCAAAAATCCAACCGCGATCACCAATAGACTTACCGCTTTCAAAGCTTCTTCGGCGTAACCGATGCCTCTCCAAAGCTCGCTCAACGTTACTCCAGGAATAATCGCCATCAAGGGCTCGCCTTTGAAAGCATCGATCTCACGTTGAAGTTTTAAAACCTCAATTCGAGATTTGCAGCGAACTAAAAAGGCCGTGATCTGTCCGATCGGAAGATTCTGTTTTTTAATTTTATCGGGATGAATCATCTCATCTGCGCTTGGGGGAACTCCATTTTGCCAATCAATATGAATCGCTTCCATCCCTTCAAGCGTAATATAAATCGCTCGATCAATCGGCGTGCCCGTTCTTTTTAAGACACCTGTGATCGTAAAAGGCTTATCTCCGTGATCGTAAATACTCGCACCTTCTGAAATTCCATGGCTCAAAATAATTTTTCGACCAACTTGATAATTTAAATTTTTGGCGACCTCGGCACCGATAGCCACATCAAAAATTCCAGATGGCGAATTTCCACTTTCAAACTCCACTGATTTATCCTGACGAAATTTATAAAACTTATAAAAATCTTCTGTCGTTCCTACCACTCGGTATCCTCGATGAGAGTCACCGAGCGAATAAGGTATCGTCCATTCAATCGCCGGATTAGCTTTAATTTTTTCGTAAGATTTATAGAGCAAATTATTCGTGGCCGAACCCATATGAAAAACAGAATAAAGCAAAAGCTGAATGGATCCGCCCTTCGTGCCGACAATCAAATCTGTTTTACTAATAGTATTTGAAAAACTTTCGCGTGCACCTCTGCGTATTTGCTCCACCGATAAAAAAAGTCCGACACTGAGCGCGATCGAAAGAATAGTCAGAGAAGTAATGAACTTTCTATTTTTGATCGACTTAAGGGCGAGAGAAAAAATCCACATTTTAGCGCGCTCCCACTCGATTAAGTTCATTCAAAGATAAATTTCGATCAAAAGATTTTGCCAAAGATTGATCGTGGCTTACAAAAATTAAAGTGGCGCGGGTGCGCGAAGCTTGCTCAAATAACAATTCAATAAATTTTTGTCGATGATCCGCGTCCAGAGCAGAGGTGGGTTCATCCGCAATAAGGATTTCAGGCTCGCCCAGTAATGCTCGTGCTACAGCCACTCGCTGCTGCTGCCCTACACTCAATCGCAGAACGGGTTTATGCAAAAAATCCTTAAGCCCTAGTTCAATCGCCAGATCTTCGGCGGCTCTATTTAAATCACATTTTATTTTTGCTCGCCTTTTAGAATTAATCACACAAGGCAGACAAATATTTTCAATCACACTTAAATAAGGAATTAAATTAAAAAGCTGAAAAATATATCCGATATGAAGACCACGAAAAGAATCGCGCTGAGAAACCGAAAGTTTTGCGAGATTCTGATCTAAAATATTCAGATCTCCAGAAAATAAATTTGAAGAGCCTTCAAGAACTCCCGCCATAAGGCCAAGCAACGTTGTTTTTCCACTTCCACTGGGCCCAAATAAAAAAACTTTTTCGCCAGAAGAAATATCTAAAGATGGAATATCTAAAACAGGATTATCTTTTTCATAAGCGAACTTTAGATTTCGAATCGAAATAGCCGCCATAAAAATTTAGAGCTTAATTTTGCCATTCCCTTTTTTCAATTCGACAGAAGACTGCTTATCATCACCAATAATCTGAACTTTAAGCGTATTCAAACGAGAGAATGCATTTGAAAAAGAAAAACTCACCTCTGAATTTTTTAGAGGCTTAGAGCAATTCACTTTAAACGACGCATGCACATCTCCATGTGAAGAATGTCCATGATCATCATCGTCATCGGTTACAAACGCATCGATTTTATCTACTTGAATTTTACATCCGAGAGTTGCATCAAAAGCTAAAATCTTTCCAAGATTTTTTAATTTATCCATCGCCTGATCTCGAGCTTTTTTCTCTGCAGGAGTTTTAGCCGCATGCTCGAATCCATAAATACTTTCGCTAGGAGCTTCAAACGCTATCACTCCGCCTTTATCTTCGATCGCTAAACTTAGCTCGGCCACTCCATGCACATGCGCTTTTTGTTCGTGTGCATTCACTACAGAAGCAAATCCAAATAAAGCTAAAAAAATAATTTTTCTCATTTTAAAATTCCTAACTCTATTATTCGGCGCCGCCAAATGGCTTGGTGTATCTACCTTCGATATAATAAGAAACTTTTCCGTAAGGACTGTCATTCGTCATGATTCTAAATTTTCCACTTACCCAAATGGGTATCCACTGCATTTTAGCGGGCCTTCCAGGCGGCATTTTTACATAAATCATCTGATTGGGTGGCGGAGGCGGAACATGAATACAAGCCTGCGGACTTGGCACCAATAAAAATTCCTGCGCTTGTCCCATATTATCTTCAAACGGAACCATGAATCCCGGAATCGAAACGAATTGATTATTAAGTTTATCTAATTCAGGCGATCGCTTTCCTGTTGTCACATTCAACTCACGTAAAATTCGCCAATCGATAATATGATTTTCACCTTCAGGCTCAGCCTCGATATGTTTTGAATTTTCATTTTGAGTTGGTGCATCCGTAAAATCTGGACCTCGATCTGCAGACGGGGGCGGAGAAACTGAATTTAAAATGGCAAAGCCAAGTGCAAAACAAATTCCAATAAGAAAAATGTATTTAATCGGAATCGATTTCACCTAAGTATTTATTCTTTTTTGAGAGGAGTCGAAGTGGTCGCTTCAGGACAATTTTTAAACGAACAACTGTGATCAGGATCTCGACTTACCCAGCTTCCATCGTTGCATTCTTTCACTTCGGTAGTGCATACGGATGATTCCAACTGCTTCTTAATGTCGGCAGGTTTTGGCAAATCCTGTTTACACCCGATTATAGAAGCCAATCCCAACAAAATAGCCGCTGAAATGAAAAATTTCATGACTGAATCCTAGCAGAATGAGAAAGGTTAGTTCTATATATAAATGCCCATGCGGGATTGGCGAAATTGGCAGACGCACCAGGCTTAGAACCTGGCGGAGCAATCCATGGGGGTTCAAGTCCCTCATCCCGCAGTTTCACTTTCACCACGACACCTTTACGTCCTTAGTTTTGCAAAGCAGTGTGCTGAACGCTTTCGCGTTCAGAGTCCCTCATCCCGCACGTAATTTTTTGCCTCTGGATTAAATAAATTTCAAGACTTCGCGTTTTGATGGTCGGACTAGATTTTATAATTTATGTAGTCGTAATAAATTCGAGTTTGATACATTAGATTTTTGCCTAGGAGATGCGATGACCAGAGCACAAAATCTTAAAGAAGAAGGCGCCTATACACCAACCGAAGCTGCGCATTACCTAAGGGTTCCGATTTCTACCTTGCGAACCTGGATCTTTGGTCAAGACTACAAAGCTTCTAGTGGAAACGCTCGTCGTATGCGTGCAGTCATTAAAATCGCGGACGGGGAAGCAAAGCTTTTATCATTTTACAATTTAGTCGAGATTCACGTCTTAGCAGCCTTTCGTCGCGTTCATGAAATCCCACTTCCAAAGATTCGCACGGGCTTGGAATTTGTAGAAAAAAAATTAAATACGAATAGGCCGCTTTTAAATCAAAATTTTCTCACTGATGGCCTGGATATTTTTGTAGAAAAAAGCGGACTGTTATTGAACGTGACCCAAGGCGGTCAAGCCGTTATTCGAACAACTGTAGAGCAATTCTTGAAACGGATTGAACGAGATACTTCTGGCATTCCTATCAAGCTGTTCCCATTCTCAAGACATGCGGGTCAAGAAGATACGAAATCGATCGTGATCGATCCCAGAGTTTCATTTGGAAGGCCTGTACTAATTGGTACTTCTGTTCCCACAGTGAATGTTTTCGAAAGATTCTTAGCGGGTGAGCCCATCGAAGAGCTTGCCGAGGATTTTCGAGTCGAAAAATCCCTGATCGAGGAAGCTATCCGCTGTGAACAAGTCCAAAAAACTGTCGCCTGAAAATTATATTTTCTATCTCGACGAATGCCTTGGAGGGAAAAAGGTCTACGAAATTTTAAAAAATGCAGGCCTCAATGTTGAATCTTACGATTCTCATTTTCCCAGAGGAACTGCAGATGAGGATTGGCTTCCAGTAATCGGTCAGCGAGGCTGGATATTGCTAACTCAAGACGACAAAATTCGGCGACGAAAAAACGAAAGAAATGCGCTTCGACGGAACCGAGTCTGTGCATTTATTGTAACGGCAGGTGGACTGCGCGGTGAAGAAATTGGAAAACTCATCGTTGGGACGCTTCCAAAAATCTTTAGAATTCTGAAAAATACAAAACCCCCGCTTATCGCAACAATCAATAGGCATACCGTCGTTGAGCTTAAAGAAGGCGCGAGAAGGTATTGATTGCAAGCTTTCCTTTAAGACTTTCAATTTATTGTGTTGAAATGCCCTTCATCAGACCCTTAGATTTCAGAATTTTCCTTTTTGATAATATCCAATCTAAAATCCAATAAATAGATACGGGCAAAACAAGCAAAAGATAAATTAGGTAATGAAATCC
Organism: Deltaproteobacteria bacterium; assembly: GCA_017302715.1. Taxonomy (GTDB): domain Bacteria; phylum Bdellovibrionota; class UBA2394; order UBA2394; family UBA2394; genus JAFLCD01. The sequence continues at coordinate 283,108 of JAFLCD010000001.1, read as the reverse complement.
AAAATGCATAAGGAAAAGGTCAGTTTCACTTTTTGGCGTTAGAAATAAACGCGCTGGTAAAGGCAGAATCACGTATGCAAAAATAAAAAGTAATCCTCTTAAATTTCCCTGTATATTTCCCACCAGCACAAGACTTGCACAAATTGACATTCCACAATCCACAAAAGCTAACCAATAGAATTGATCCGATAATAAAAAAACCACCCTCATTAAAGCAAAAAAAATGGCAAATAATATTAAGTACAAATTCAGCCGAGTTAAATATTGAAAATAAAATATTCTCAATATCCAACCGATCGCAGCACCAATAATAAAACCACCATAGGTAAAAATAAAAATCAGATTAATTAATTTCTCAGTACTCATAGAATTGCCAACAACATCTAAGTAACTTAAAATTTTATTTTTTTAAGATCTTCAATTTCTTATCTCTCAAAGCCGCAAACGCAGCCTTTTCAAAATCAGACGCACTTGCATTCTTTCCTAAACGCTCAGATGCTTCCAATCCCCTCTCGTTATTCCATAAATCCATGGCTTTCGACGAAGCTGACTGACCTGAAATTGCTTCATGAGCGATCAGAAATTCACGAGCGCGAGTTGTCCCAAGATCTTTACCGTTGAGACCAGCCCAAATAAAATGACGAAAAGCATCTGCGGCATCATCCTCCCCACCTGTAGGAAAGTTTTCAAATTCTTTAACCTTAGCAACCATTGCGTTTTTGAAAACTATCGCCGCGTCGATTGGATACTTTCTGAGCAAACTATGTTCTTCTTCTGACAACTTTTGAGACAAGTGATCTAAAAGCCAATTACTAATTTTCTTATAACTTTGATCGAATGATCCAAAAGCATTTGCGCTAATCGCAAGTCTCTGCGCATCAGGTGGAAGTGCAAGAATTTGCGATGGGCGAAATAGAGAAGCCCCCGTAGGAGGCATATAAACTTCTAATCTTACAGCAGAAAAACCATAGAGAGATTTTATTCTAATAAAAAACCCTTCGGGAATTTTAGACCACCCCATCTTAGCAACTTCTTTGCGAGAAGATGGGGGCGCTAAAATATTTTCAATTTCCTCATAAGATTTTTGAGACTGCATTAAAATATTACGAAATTCTTCATAAGAATCTCGTAAAGACAAAACCTCGGTCGGAATAATTTCAGACATAACATTTTCTGCTATTTTTTCTAAAGCACGATTACCAAAGTGAGCAGAAGCATTCGGATCCATCTTAATTAGATCTCCACGCTCTTGAGCTGACAGCTCGTCAAAACGAGCTCCGGTCAAAAGTTTCCAAATAAGAATTTGGACTCGCTCTTGTGGAATAGAAAATTTATTATAATTTTCCAAAATTTTAGGAAGCCAATCCATATCCTTCCCCGTGAGAATACTGACGGCAAATTCGTCTCCCGAAAGAGGACTATGCTTACCCGCGTCCACACAAAATGATTCAAGATCAAACGCATAAGAACGCCCAGGTTGTATAGCGAGTGTTTGACGAGTTCTCAGCTCATTTTCATATTGAGCTCGATCTCGTGTAAGCACCGCTGCTGCAGCGAGAAAATCGTGCTCCTCACGATTGAGTTGATTCTTTTGCGCTTTTTCAATCAACTTCTGCTCTTTAATAAAATCGTAGAATATTTTGATCGCTTCCAAAGGCGATTGGTATTCACTCGGGGTTTGAACAACTGGATAAGCATCTTTCATTTCTGTGATGGTCGATCCAGACATAGAGCAACCAGAGAAATTTAAAATAAGAAATAAGGCAGATAATTTTTTAAGCATGTGGCTGAGAATTTAACATTTAATTATTCATAGCGAAAACGGAATGTGAGAGCCTGAATCATAAAATGCAATCGAATCTCTATTTAGCCATCCACGCATTTCTCACGATTATTTTTGGAATTCGAATTGTTCGTCTTCGTTGGAAACACAAAGTCAGTTTGGGTCATGGTGACAAACAAGAATTGATCGCCGCCACGCGAGTGTTCGGCAATCACAATGAATATGCTCCGCTCTTTTTGATTTTACTTTTTGTTTTGGATTTTCAAAACGCATCCGCCGCTTTCATCAACACACTTGGGATTGCATTTACGATCGGTCGAATTTCTCACGCCTACGCACTTACCCACTTTGTCGGAAGAAGCCGCTATCGCGTGATTGGAATGGTGCTGACATTTGGATGTCTAGCGGCACAAGCCATTGCGCTTTTATTGAATTTTAGGCCGTGAGGGAGTCGAACCCCCGACCAAGAGATTAAGAGTCTCCTGCTCTACCAGCTGAGCTAACGACCCATTTACTTTCGCTTCCCTGTAATATCTACTTTCGCGGCGGTGCGTCAACCTACGCCTAAAAAAGCCGGCGTCTATGCTTGTCTAGACCAGGTGAATAAGCTGAAACCTTATATATGAATATTAAAATCGAACAAAAATCAGACGTCTTAGCCCACTTAAAAATCTCTATGCCAGCCGCTCAAGTGAGTGAGCGCCTCAATGGCTATTTCGAAAAACTTGCCAAGCAAGCCAAGGTTCCTGGCTTTCGACCAGGAAAAGCGCCCAAAGATGTCGTGAAAAAAATGTACTCTGAAGATTCAGCTTCTGATTTAAGCGAACGTTTAATTTCCGAAGGTGTTTTAGAAGCGATTAAAGAAAAAAATCTTAACGTAGTCATGGCGCCCGTTTTAGTGGCTACCGATGTTCCTAAAGAAGGTCAGGATTTTAATTTTGAAGTCGAAGTAGATCTTCGGCCAAAAGTTCCTGCAATTAAATTAAAGGGATTAAATATTGAAGGAGCAAAACCCGCGACTGCTTCAGAGGAAGAAATCAATCAACAACTTCACGCCATTCAAGAGAGCGATGCTTCTTATGTGGATGTAAAAGAATCTCGCACCGCCACTGCAACGGATTGCGTGGTGATCCGTTTTCAAGGAACTCATAACGGAAAGCAACCTCCTGAAATGCAGGCAGAGAGCCACACCGCAGTGCTTGGCCAAGGTCAGCTGATTCCAGAATTCGAAAAAGCGATCGTCGGCCTGAAACCCGGTGAAGAAAGAACATCGCCCGTTAAATTTCCTGCCGACTATCACGCTAAAGATCTTCAAGGCGAAACGGTGGAATTTAAAATCGGATTGTTATCCATTAAAGAAAAAAATCTTCCCAAGTTGGATGATGATTTTGCAAAAGCTATCGATCCCGATGTGAAATCTCTCGATGAACTCAAGGCAAAAATTCGCGAAAAATTGATCGAGCAAAAACAAAAATCACAAAAAGATCAGCTGCGAGACCAAATCGGGGATGCACTTGTTGAAAAATTTCCATTTGAAGTAAGCCGACGCCAAGTTGAATCTTTCGCTCACGGACTTGCTGAGCAAACCCATCGCATGATGCATCAAATGGGACATCATCACGAAGAAACCGAAGATCATCAGCGAAAACTTATTGAAGCAAGTATGAAGAAAGCAGAACGAGATGTGCGACTTGCTTACATTTTAGAAAATATTGCGAAGGATCAAAAATTCGAAGTTAGCCCTGAAGAATTAAAATCGAAAATGGAGACGACTGCGAAGCGAACAGGCTTAACTTTATCACAAATTCAAGCCTACTATGCATCAAAAGATGAGAACGAGAATGTTTCACGAGTGGAGAGATTAAAGATTGATATCCTCGATGAGAAATCCCTTGATTATGCGATCTCACAGGCTACCATTAAAAATGAGGGCTAACTCATGACTATCCATAATAATTTAGTTCCAATTGTTGTTGAACAAACCGCTAGAGGCGAAAGAGCCTATGATATTTATTCGAGACTTTTACGAGATCGAATTATTATTTTAGGAACTCCGATCGATGATCAGATTGCAAACCTGATCATTGCTCAGCTTTTATTCTTAGAATCAGAAGATCCAGATGGTGATGTCTATATGTACATTAACTCGCCTGGAGGAGTCGTGAGCGCGGGTCTCGCGATCTACGATACGATGCAATACATTCGACCCGATGTGACCACAATTTGTATGGGTATGGCCGCGTCCATGGGGGCAGTACTTTTAACAGCAGGCACAAAAGGAAAACGATATGTCCTTCCAAACGCTCGCGTGATGATCCACCAACCTCTCGGTGGTGCAAAGGGACAAGCTTCGGACATCGAAATTCAAGCCAAGGAAATCCTACGCTTACGTGAGATTCTTAATGGAATTTTATCTAAGCATTCGGGTCAAAAAATGAGTGATATAATGGCTCATACGGATCGTGATAATTATATGAGCGCTGAAGATGCGTTGAAATACGGCTTGGTAGATAAGATCGTCGATAAAAACTTCCTAGCCAATGTCACAAAAAAAGATAGTCCTAAAGACAGCCCGTCTAAATAAGACGAAAGGAATCAGCTATGAGCCGAAAAGAAGATGAACGAGGAGTTGATCTCTGTTGTTCATTCTGTGGAAAACACCAAAGCGAAGTAAAAAAATTAATCGCAGGACCAAGCGTCTATATTTGCGATGAATGTATTGAACTTTGCAACGATATCATCGCTGAAGAATACGACAGCAATGATATGCCTGGTGAAACGGCAAAAGTTCCAAAGCCCGCTGAAATCAAAAAAGTTTTAGATGAATACGTCATCGGCCAAGAGCGCGCAAAAAGAATTTTGTCTGTAGCCGTTCATAACCACTACAAACGTATTAACAACAAAGCTCATCCTAAGGATGAAGTTGAACTTCAAAAATCCAATATCATGCTTATTGGACCAACAGGTTCAGGAAAGACTTTGCTCGCACAGTCTTTGGCTAGATTGCTTAAAGTTCCATTCACCATGGTGGATGCCACGACACTTACTGAAGCTGGATATGTTGGAGAAGATGTTGAGAATATTATTCTCAATCTGCTTCAAAATGCCGATTACGATATCGAAAAAACTCAACGCGGAATCGTTTATATCGACGAAATTGATAAAATTTCTCGCAAAGGCGAAAACCCAAGCATCACTCGCGACGTAAGCGGAGAAGGTGTTCAACAGGCTTTGTTAAAAATTATTGAAGGAACTTTAGCGAATGTTCCTCCTAAGGGCGGAAGAAAGCATCCTCAACAAGAATTCTTAAAAGTAGATACTACGAATATTTTGTTCCTTTGCGGTGGAGCTTTCGTAGGTTTGGAAGACATCATCACTCGTCGTCTTGGTAAGAACACGATGGGATTTGGTGCAAAAATCGAATCGAAGAAAAATCGCAAAGTGGGAGAAACTCTCGAGAAGATCGAACCACAAGATTTGCTTCGATTTGGTTTGATTCCAGAATTCATTGGTCGTTTGCCCGTTATCGCAACTCTGCATGAGCTCGATGAAGAAGCATTGATCGATATTCTTCGAAAACCAAAAAACGCGATCGTTCGCCAATACCAAAAACTTTTCTCATACGAGAACGTTAAACTTAAATTCACTGAAGACGCTTTACGTGCCGTTGCAAAAAAAGCATTGGAACGAAAGAGCGGTGCTCGGGGCTTAAGAGCTATTCTCGAAGATGCAATGATCGACATTATGTATGAAATTCCCTCACGAACAGACGTGAAAGAAGTCATCATCAATGAAGACGTTGTCACTAAGAAAGAAAAACCCATTCTATTGATGGAAAAGGCCGCAGAAACCGCCTAACTAAAGGCGGATCTGAAGGCATTTTGACATTCAGAGTTTCATGCTTATCTTGGAAGCATGAAACTCTTACCCGTACTTACCTTAAGAGATATCGTTACTTTTCCTCATTTAATTATTCCACTCTTCGTAGGAAGATCGAAGTCACTAGCCGCAATTGATTACGCGCTTAATCATGACAGTGAAATACTTGTCGTCACTCAAAAAGATCCTCAAGTAACAGATCCAAAAGTAAATGAACTTTATTCCGTCGGAACTGTAGCCACCATTAAACAATTTGCAAAATTGAGCGACGGCAATGTTAAAATTTTAATTGAAGGAATGAAACGCGTTCGCATTTCTTCATTTCCTACAACTAGTCCGAGCCTTTTAGCAGAGTATGAAGAAATTCCCGCAGCTTCATCTGATCAGGAAGAGTTATCAATTACCCGCCGAAGTGTACTTCGATCATTTGAAAGTTATTTAAAAGCTACCGGAAAGCCTTCCGATGAGTTTTTAAATAATCTTGAGTCTATTCAAGACATTGAAAAGTTAATCGCGCTTCTCGCCTCTCAACTCAATTTAAAATTAAGCGAACGCCAGGATCTACTTGAAACTTCAAATTTAAAAGAAGCTCTCGAAAAAATTTCGACATTTATTTTGAGCGAGATCGAACTTTTTAAACTCGATAAAAAACTCAAAAATAAAGTGCGTCAGCAGATCGAAAAAAATCAAAAAGATTATTATCTACAAGAGCAACTCTCAGCCATTCATAAAGAGCTTGGCAATGATCAAGATCCTCGAGCAGAAGCTGAAGAATTTGAGAAACGTTTAGAGAAAAAGAAGATGCCTGCTTATGCAAAAGAGCGAGCTCAAAAAGAAATTAAGCGCTTTCGCGCCTCTGCCGGTCACTCTGCCGAAATAACGGTATTAAGAAATTATATCGAACTTATTTTAGATTTACCTTGGGATGAGGTTTCAAAAGATTCGAATAACTTAAAAGACGCAGAGACTATTTTAGCAAACGATCATCATGGGCTCCATGATATTAAAGAAAGAATTTTAGAATTTCTCGCAGTACGTGCGAAAGTTAAAACCCATAAATCCCCCGTCCTTTGCTTCGTCGGGCCTCCAGGAGTTGGAAAGACGTCTCTCGCTCAATCGATTGCAAAAAGTTTGAATCGAAAGCTTGAACGTATTTCGCTTGGAGGGCTCCGCGACGAAGCAGAACTTCGTGGACATCGCAGAACTTATATTGGTGCTCTTCCTGGAAAAATTATTTCGGCCATTCGCAAAGCTGGTACAAGCAATCCGATTATTTTGCTCGATGAGATTGATAAACTTGGATTCGACTACCGCGGCGATCCGTCATCGGTATTGTTAGAAGTCTTAGATCCAGAACAGAATAAAAATTTCACAGACCATTACTTAGATCTTGAGTACGATCTTTCAAAAGTTTTATTTATCACAACAGCAAATACATTGGATACGCTTTCGATACCCCTTAAAGACAGAATGGAAATCATTTCACTAAGTGGTTATAACGATGATGAAAAAATTTCGATCGCTAAAAACTTTTTAGTTCCTAAAGAAAAGAAAAGTCATGGACTAGAAGATTTTGATTTAGAAATTTCTGAATCTATCTTGAATTTTATTGTTCGAAATTACACTCGAGAAGCTGGCGTTCGAAGCTTGCAACGTGAAATCGCAAAGATCTGTCGAAAACTTGTGCGTAAGATTGCGACTCAATCTGAAGATCAAATCGCAAAACTTCAACTCGATGAAAAAAGTGTTCAAGAATTGCTTGGTATTCCTCGCTTTCGACAGAGCTCTGTAGAAGCTACAAACGAAATAGGCCTCGTTACTGGTTTAGCCTGGACGGCCGCTGGCGGTGACGTTTTAACTATCGAATCTGTTGCGGTTCCTGGAAATGGAAAAATTCAGATCACGGGCCAGTTAGGTAAAGTCATGCAGGAGTCAGTCAAGGCCGCACTTAGTTATGTAAAAGTGCGAGCATCGGACTACGGTGTTCCAGAAGATTTTTTCTTCAATCATGATTTACATATTCATGTTCCTGAAGGCGCCATTCCTAAAGATGGTCCATCAGCAGGTATCACGATTGCTACCGCGCTACTTTCGATCGCCGCAAAACTTCCGGTTGATAGAGAAATCGGAATGACGGGTGAAATTACTTTGCGAGGAAGAGTGCTCCCCATCGGTGGGCTCAAAGAAAAATTAATGGCAGCTAAACGAGCAGGACTGAAGAAAATTCTCTATCCGATCGAAAATCAAAGAGATCTCAGCGAAGTTCCACAAAGTGTGAAAGACGGACTAGAACTTATTCCTGTTTTTCATATGGATGAAGTCGTAGAGCAGGCATTTATTTTTCCAGATGAACCGGATGAAAATTATCCGCGCAGATTTATGAGCAAAGCAAGGGTGCGTCCTTTGGCCTCCGCCGCGCGCTCTTGCTGACGTCTAAGTTCTTTCATTCGGTATTCGTCCATACCATTTGTTTTAATTGTAACTTTGGCGTCTTTAGCTTCGCTCTCAAGTTTTTCAGCATCCTCAATGCGTGCGACTTTAAAGGAAACAGTCTGCTGCTTACTATCGAATGATTTTTTAACTTCGCTCACTTCGGTTTTAGCTTTTTCCATGAGCTGAACTGCTTTTCGCGCGTTAACAAGAGAATCAACGCGAGCTCGATTAATTACAAGACCCTCTGCATGAAGCGGCGGCACTCGCAAAACCATGGACTCAGCATCATTTTCTGAAATCTTTAGAGTATGACCTTTTTGAGCAAATTTTCCTGAGAACAACTCTTCTCCACCGACCAAACTCTCCTTTGCTATCTTATCGAGGTGTTTTTTTTCGGTTTGAAATTTTTTATTAATTTCTTTTCTATCCGAGTCGTCTAATTTTAAGTCTAAACTTTGATCTAAAAGTTTTTGCATCTCGCCTAAACGCTCTTCAATTTTTTTAACGACTTCTTGGCCTTCCAATAAAAAGGCGTTTGCGTCATCTAAAATTCCTGCCAATCCTGTTCTTTTTGACTTCATGGCTGGGGTATCGGATGAAGTATCTGCTCTAACCGAAGCAAGTTCAGTAGACGCAGAATGACTATCATGCTGCTTCAAATCCCTCTTCATCTTAAAAATGACTGAAGGATGATATGGATCTAAACTTTTAATCATTTAAGAACACGACTCCCCACTCTTAAATTATAACGCGGAGCAGCATAAAAAGGGGGGAGAGCTCAACTTTTTGAATAGCTTAGACTTTTGTAGAGTGTAGAAAATTTGACGGTCTTACTAAGCCACCAGAGATGACCAACTTAAGAGCATCTTCTACCGATATATTGATATCCATTGTTTCGTTCACTGAAACAAAAAGTAAGTATCCTGAAGTTGGATTTGGAGTAGTGGGTACAAAAACAGCTAGCTTTGCTTCAGGTTTTGACGGAACCCACCCCTCTGCAATTTCTTGAGTTACAAATCCTATCGAATAAGATTTTTCGTTTGGAAATTGCACCATGACCACTCGGCTAAATCGATTCGAACCCGTGTGAGAAAACGAATCAAAAACCTGCTTTGTTCCAGAGTAAATCATTTTTACTAGAGGCAATCTTTCGGCGATACGGTCCGTAATTAAAAAAAACTGTTTTCCGATTAAGCTAGGTGCAAAAATTCCAACTAAAAGAATGATAAAAATCCCCAAAAGAAACCCAAGGCCGGGCATATACCCATAGTTTGTAAGAAAAGTAGGTTGAAACAGTGAATCAAACCAACGAAAAAGTTGAACCAGAATATAAATCGTCAACGCCAGCGGGGCTAAAGTAATTACTCCAACAAAGAAAATTCGACGAAGTTCTTTTAACATTCATTGAAATTTTGACGAGGCAGCTCAAGTATTGCAAGTCGAATTGAGTGACCTTCAAAGAGATTGATATTTTTCGCTTTAGACAAGGCGTCTCGAGGAGCGCAACGAAGTATAAACGAAAAAGATACGAGCTGAAGCCGGGATTTGAACCCCTCGAACGGACACGAATGTGCCAGCGGCACGTTTGTGCCGTGAGAGCAACTTGAGAGATTGTCATCTGGAATATTTGAAGCTGAGCTGAAGACGGGATTTGAACCCGTGACCTACGCATTACGAATGCGTTGCTCTACCAGCTGAGCTACTTCAGCATTTACTGCAGATCTGCATCGCATCTCTGCGTTCTCGCTTGCTCATCTTCGGTCGAGTACATCAAAGTACGCTCCCTCGATTCGCTTCACTGCGGCCTAGATCTGACTCGCAGCTCTTTGTAAACGGCGTTCGTCCATTCGAGAGTACGAATGAGTTTCAGCGCCAAGCAGATCATAATCTCCGATAATTTTACCGACTTCAACCTGAAGTATCTGACCAATTTGAACCTCGTTGTCAGTTACGACATAAGTTACGCCATCTATGTCTGGCGCTTGGCCTAAATGACGACCTTGATAAACAAAACCTTGCTTAGTCTTTTCGCTAAATCCATCAATGATCACTGGGATGACCGATCCTATATGTCTTTTTAGTCGAGATTTTTGGATCTTTTTTTGAAGGGTCATCAGGCGATGATAACGATCTTTTTTATCTTCCTCCGAAACTTGATTGGGCAAATCGTAAGAAGGCGTGCCCTCTTCTCTCCAAAAAGTAAAAGCTCCTAAATGATCAAACTGAGCTTCTTCGATAAAATCTAACAGCTGTTGAAAATCGTCTTCTGTTTCGCCAGGAAATCCAACCATCACGGTGGTTCGCAAAGAAAGATGAGGAATTTTTTCTCGAAGCTTTCTCATTAATCCATAAATATCAGCTTTAGACTCAGGACGTCTCATCGCCTTCAAAACAGAATCACTGATATGTTGAAATGGAATATCTACATATCCCGAAAATTTTTCTGAAGATCCAAGTAAATCAATAAGTTCATCCGAAAAAAATCTCGGGTAGTTATACATCAATCGATACCATTTCAAGCCGTCGACTTTTTCTACTGACTTTACGAGCTCTAAAAGCGAAGTACCATTCGCAAGATCTCGACCATAACTTGTTAAATCTTGAGCGATAAAAATAATTTCCTGAGTCCCCTGAGCAACTAGTTGACGAATCTCATCAACAATTCCTTCGATTGAACGCGAATGGAGCTTGCCCCTCAATTTTGGAATAATGCAAAAACTACAGGTACGATTACAACCTTCTGCGATTTTTACATACGCATAAGATCTTCTGCCACCTGCGCGTTCGACAAAATCAGTTATTTCGCTATGGCCCTGAAGTTGATCTTCTTCACCGACTAAATTTCGACGAGCCACTAGTTTGGCAGTTTCCCCTAAAGAGATTTCATTTACGACATCGGTAATTTTCGAAAAATCTTTTGTCTGAAGAAAAGCATCTACTTCTGGATAATGCTCCTTCATCAATCCTAAATAACGCTCCGTCATGCATCCTGTAACGACGACTCCGCGTAATTTCTTTTTCTTCTTGAGTGCAACAAATTCTCCGATAGTGCCCAAAGATTCCTGCTTCGCCGGCTCTAAAAATCCGCAAGTATTAATGACCACGATATCGGCGCGAGTTTGATCACCCGTTAAAATGATTCCGTCTTTACTGAGCAGACCCATCATTCTCTCGGTATCCACCAAGTTTTTTGGGCAACCTAAGCTGATAAATCCAACTGTTGGTCTCATTACGAAATTAACCCCCTCAAAACACGCTGACGAACAGCATCCAATTGTTTCTTTTTATAAAGCGCGTGATTGGCCGCGCCCGTCTGAGTTTGTTTAAATGAAATTTCGTCACTCACCTGAATTTCCATGGGAAAGAAAAAAGACATCTCTCCTCTCATTCCACCTCTTCGAATGACGGGAATACGAATCAAAGGTCGACATGTAAATTGAATCGAATGGTAATCTGAAGCTGAGAAAGGATTTTCATTTCCATTTATTTTAGGAAACGGAAGAATTTTATCCAATGATTTAAGCTCGGACTCCCTTGGTGAATCTGAACTTAATTTTTTAAATTCAGAATAAAACTCTTCTAAATTAATCAGTGAGTTTCGGCATCGGGCCGACATCACATTCGCAAACGAAATCAAATGATGTTGAATTAAATATCGAATAACCCAAAGAGCTTCAGATCGAGTTTTCGTAATAAAGCGAACACCTACATGATCATAAATTTCTTGAGCCACCGTCTGAGATTTATGAAGCAACTTCAGTAAAACACTTTGCCGAACCTTCGATTCTTTTTTTTGAAATTCCACAAGCGCCACGCGATCCCGTTCAAAGCCTAAATAAATTTTTTCCCCATCGCCTTCTTGAACGCGCTGAATATGCGCTTCAAATCTATCGATCGTCTGCCGTTTAATTTTTTTCAGATATTTTAAACGTAAATCACTCTGCATATGCGACATCACATGCATTACTCGCAAAATAGCACAGACCCAAGGCTGACCTTGGTTAAGGTGACTTAAAGAAGCAACTTCAACTCCGGAAGCTACAAGCAACAATTTTTTAAAATCTCCGATGGCAGCCCGATCTTTAAGTTGTGATGGAAATTTAAGTCGAGCATCGCAAAGTCTGCTTTCGATAAAATCGCAAGCTTCATCGTAAATTTTCCAAACTTGCTCTTGATGAGAGGCTTCAAATAAATCAAAACCGTAAGTTACTAAAAATTGATGGGCCTCAGACTCTGTCTTAAGTTCAAGTTGAGGAATATCCAGAATCGAAACTCCGCTACAAACTACGCGTAACGCTAACCACGGAAATTGTTGAGCGGCGGCCTCGGTCATAGACCTACTTCTTTACGAATTTTGGTAACAAGTCCTGGAGGTAAAATTCTATACCCACCTCGAGGAACTCCACGAAGACTGACGGGTCCCATCGATAAGCGTTTCAAACGAATGACTCGACAGCGAATAGCTTCAAACATTTTTCGAACGTGATGATTCTTTCCTTCAAAAACTTTAATCTGAACTTGGTATTTGTTGATGCCTTCACTCGTCACATCTCGAATACTTAAAATCTCGGCGCCCTTCACTTTTGTTTCATCAATTCGAACGCCTTTTTTTAGAAATGCAATTTTTTTATCGTCTAAATTTCCACGGATTTTAACATCGTAAACTTTTGGAATTTCATACCGTGGATGCGTAAGTCTCAGCGCTAACTCTCCATCATTGGTCATGATGAGAAGACCTTCAGAGTTAATATCGAGTCTTCCTACGGGATATACTCGCGCCGTCTTTGGAACGAGATCTAAAACAGTTTTTCGTCCTTCAGGATCTTTGGCCGTAGAAACAACCCCACGTGGCTTATGAAGTGCTATCACAACAGCTTTTTGCTTCGCGACTTTTGAGACCTCTTTGCCACGAATTTTGATTTGATCTTTAGCGGGATTTATTTTTTGACCTAACTTAGCGGGCTTAGAATTGACATGGATGTAGCCGTGACGAATCCACTCCTCTATTTTACGGCGCGAGCCAAGACCCTGCCGTGCCAGATAAACCTGAATTCGAAGACCATCGTTTTCCATTGTATGGGAGGCATAGCAAATAGAACCTAAAACGGAAAGCCCCCAGAGGGTCGTTTAAAGGCTTAGAAGTCTTCGACTTTAAGACCTTTAATAATGGTATCGAGGTCTTCCTCGCCATCCATTTGATCAAAAAGGCCTTTGTCATCGTCGCTAGACTCACCAGCGGCTTCTTTTTCAGACATATCCTCAATTTCAGCTTTAAGCTTCTCGAGAAACTCTTCAGGGAACTTGCGTCCCATATCTTTGAGGTAAATTTTGAGTTCTTGTCCCTTTTTCTTCGCTTCCTTTGTCTTCAGCTTGCGCCAACTCGAAAGATAATGGAAACGGCAAAAACTTAAGGTGGTGGCTATATCGTGACAGCCAGGGTTTTTGCAAATAACGATCTGATTTGATTTGGAAATAACGGCCCGGGTTTCATTTGATTCAGACAAAATATCCAAGTGGTCCCCTCCCTTTTTTTCGGGCTGCCGCTTTTTAGAACTACCTTTACCCTTTAAAGCCACATTAAACCCAGCCTAGCAAATAGCATGGTGATGGCGAATTGACGAGCAGAAATTATTGATATTACTTATCTTTTTTTGAAAGAAGGGCTTCAAATTCTTTCAATCGAGCGGGATCATTCCAATTGTAGGAGCCTTCATACTTCTTCAAAAGGATGCCTTCTGGACTAATAACGTAAGTTTCAGGGAATTTAGTGGTTCCAAAAACACCAGTAGTTAACTGTTTTTCAGGATCCAACAAAACAAGAAATGATGGCGGACGGTTAAGTTCGCTCATAAAAGTATCGACCCGCTCCCAAGATTCATCAGCAGAAACAGCGATCATCATAAACTTCTTAGCTTTGAATCGCTGATTGAGAACCTCCATGGCTGGAAGCTCTTCCACACAAGGAGGACACCAAGTCGCCCAAAAATTTAGAAATACTAAGTTCCCTCTAAAACTTGAGAGCTGATATTTTTTACCCGTTCGATCTTCAAGGATAAAGTCTGGAACCTTCTGACCCACCTTAGGAGGACTAGAGGCATCTTTATTCTTAAGCTCTCCATCTTCAGCCACAAACGCAGGAACAGATGGATGCGTCTCCTGTTTTTTGCAGGCAGAAATGCCAACAGAGAGAAGATAGAGACTTAAAACTCCAAATCGAACAAAAAGATTAAGCGGCTTTTTCAACTTTTTTATCTGCCTTCGCTTTAGTTTTTGGTTTGGCCTTAGCTTTAGGGGCCGCTTCTTTGGAATCGTCAGATTTCTGAATTTTCAAAGTCGCATCGATTAATTCCAAATAAGCCATCGGAGCGCAATCTCCAGGTCGATTACCCAAACGAATGATTCGAGTATAACCACCGCTTCGATCTTTGTATCGAGTGGCAAATTCTTTAAATACTTTCGTTCCGATATAATCGAATTTTTTGCCTTCAGCTGTTGCTGTCTTATTACCCATCAAAGCAAAAGCTTGGCGTCGAGCCTGCAAGGTACCTGCCTTGCCGAGAGTAATAATTTTATCAATAAAAGGACGAACTTCTTTCGCTTTCACCAAAGTCGTTCGAACTCGCTCATTCAAAAACAGAGCTTGAGCCAAATTGCGCATCAAAGCTCTGTAATGACTGCGATGTCGGCTAAGCTTTCTATAAGGTTTCGCATGTCTCATAAATTCAAATCTCCACTACCAAAACTAAAATACTAATTCTTAACTTTCTGTCTCGTCGTCCGCTACAGCATCTTCATCGCCAGTTTCAAAATCACTCGCAGAAGTTTGATAATCTTTATCTTCTTCTACTTCATCAGGAGTTGCCAAAGCTGCGATTTGATCTGGGTGAACCCATCCTTCGAGTTTCATTCCAAGCGATAGTCCCATTTCCGCTAAAATTTCTTTGATTTCATTCAAAGATTTGCGGCCGAAATTTTTTGTCTTCAAAATTTCTGCTTCAGTCTTTTGAACGAGCTCGCCGATATAACGAATGTTTGCATTTGCTAAACAGTTTGCAGAACGAACACTAAGTTCGAGCTCATCTACTCTTCGATTTAAGTTCTCATTGAATCGAGGAGAAATATCTGAACGCTCTTCAACTACTTCGGGTTCGTCTTGCTCATTGAAATTGATGAAGATCGAAATTTGATCTTTCAAAATCTTTGCCGCAAATGCGAGAGCATCTTGAGGACGAACTGATCCGTCTGTAGAAACTTCCATCGTTAACCGATCGTAGTCTGTACGTTGTCCAACCCGTGCATTCGTAACAAAATAAGTAACTCGTTTTACGGGAGAGAAAAATGCATCGACTGGAATAAATCCAACTTCTTTCTCTTCTTTCTCGTAGCTTTCGGCTGAAGCGTATCCACGTCCCATTTTTACGCGAATTTCCATATTGATGTCTGCGCGCTCGCCAAGAGTACAAATGCGATGTTCAGGATTCAAAATTTGAACCGAACCACCTGTTTCGATTTGCGAAGCAAGTACGTCGCCAGGACCTGTAGCTTTTAAGCGCAAAATCTTTACATCAGGGGTATCCATTTTTAAACGGAGACCTTTTAAATTTAAAATGATGTCGCCAACATCTTCCATCGCGCCGCGAACAGGAGAAAATTCATGTAAAATTCCATCAATTTTAATTCCCGTAACTGCAGTGCCTTGAATGGAAGACAAAAGAATTCTTCTCAAAGCATTTCCAAGAGTGATTCCGAAACCTCTCTCAAGTGGTTTAGCTACAAATTTTCCGTAGGTTTCAGCTAAAGTTGTTGGGTCAATATCCACACGTCGTGGTTTAATGAGATCTCGCCAATTCTTATAAACAATCTCACTCAATGCCATAAATACTTATCTCCTAATTATTCGTCGTTAATTCTTATATTTTTCTAATTTAAAACTTAAACTCGTCGCTTTTTCGAAGGTCTACATCCGTTATGTGGAACGGGTGTTACATCTTTGATGTTCGTCACTCGAATTCCAGCCTGCGCAATCGCACGAATGGCAGATTCTCTTCCAGCGCCTGGACCAGTTACTAAAACACTGACTGTTCTCATGCCGCTTTCTAAAGCTTTCTTCGAAGCCATTTCTGCAGCTACTTGAGCAGCAAAGGGAGTACTTTTTCTGGATCCTTTAAATCCGGCGCCACCACAGGAACCCCAAGCGATGGTGTTTCCAGTTGTGTCTGTAAAAGTAATGATCGTGTTATTAAAAGATGCATCTACGTGAGCAACTCCCACGGGCACAGCTTTGCGATCTTTACGCTTTTTTACTTTAGTTGTCTTACCTTCGGCGGCGCCTGCTTCAGCGCCGGCTTCGGATGTTTCTTTGGTAGCCATGCTACAAAATTCCCTTCTAAATAGTTCTCTTATTTTTTAAACAACTTTTTTGACAAGTGCGACGGCTTGACGTCGTGGTCCCTTACGAGTGCGAGCATTCGTATGAGTTCGTTGACCACGAACAGGAAGTCCACGTCGATGTCGAAGACCGCGATAAGTTCCAAGGTCCATCAATCGCTTAATGTTCAAACTTACTTGTCTTCGAAGATCTCCTTCGACGCTCAAATCTTTTTCGATGTATTCGCGAATACGACCGACATCAGAGTCGGGCAAATCTTTTGCTTTGATCGTTGGATCGATCGAAAGATCGTCGCAAATTTTATCAGCGGTTTTGTGACCGATGCCGTAAATATAAGTCAAAGCCACATCGATTCTTTTATTTGGAGGAAGGTCAATACCTGCAATACGTGCCATTCTTAAATCACTCTTTCTTTTTTAATTATTTCTGACGTTGCTTGTGACGTTTGTTGACACAAATAATTCTTAAAACGCCTTCTCGTTTTACGATCTTGCATTTTTCGCAGCGTTTTCTAACTGAACATTGTACTTTCATGACGGAACTCCGACCCTACAAAATTTTATAATTAGCTTGACAAGAATTAGGGGTCATAAAGCTTCTTGTCAAACACGAAACTTAGAAGGTTTTTTCGATTATGCCGAGAGAATTTCTCCACCTTTTTCAGTGATCGCAACCGTATGTTCAAAATGCGCCGAAAGCGCTCCGTCAGCGGTCACAACGGTCCAGCCATCTTCTAAAAGCCTTACTTCATCGCTACCCATATTAATCATAGGTTCTATGCAAATAACCATGCCCTCTTTGAGCCTCGGGCCGCGATCTCTTGTTACATAATGGGGAATAGGCGGCTCCTCGTGCGGCTTTGTGCCTATGCCATGCCCAACGTAATCTTTAACAATTCCAAAACCTTTGGGCGTAATATAATCATCAATCGCTCTCGATATATCTTGGACAAAGCCACCTACTTTTATAGCAGCGATTGCCAGCTTCAAAGACTCACGAGTGGAATCAATGAGATCTTTGAGTTTGCCATCAGGAGTAAATCCCACGGGAACCGTTCTAGCGCTGTCTCCAAAATATCCCTGAAAGCTAGCGCCGTAGTCGATTCCAATAATATCGCCCTCTTTAATCACTCGATCTTTTCGAGGAATGCCGTGAACCACCTCGTTATTAATAGAAGTACAAAGACATGCAGGAAATCCGCGATAGCCTTTAAATGCTGGTTTGCCGCCAAGCTTGATCGTCGCTTTTTCGGCAATCTCGTTGAGATCCCAAGTCGTCAGTCCGGGGCGAATGGCTGCTTCGACTTCATCTAAACTTTTTCTTACGATCTGCGCCGCTTGGCGAATCTTTTCGATCTCATCGTGGTTACGTAAAAAAATCACTGAAGTACCTGCCGAATTGCTTCCGTAATTTTATCTACTGACAGACGTCCATCAATTTTTTTCAAATGATTTCGCTTTGTATAAAAATCAAGAAGCACAGAAGTCTCTGTTTCAAAAACTTTTAGTCGTTTTACTACGGTGTCTTCTGAATCGTCTTTACGTTGAACCAAAGCACTTCCGCACAAATCACAGACGCCCGATTTTTTAGGCGGATTTAATTCGTTGTGAAAAGCGGCTCCACATTTTGTGCAAGAGAGTCGACCCAAAAGACGATCTACTAAAATTTGATTTTCGAGTTCTAAGTAAACAACTCTTGGCTCAGGAAAATTTAATCGCTTAAGCATCGCTTCAAAAGATTCAGCCTGCTTGACGGTACGAGGATAACCATCCAGCAAATATCCGGACTTTACATCTGCTGCTTTAAATCTTTCTTCGATGACTTCCATCATTAGTTCATCACTGACTAATTTTCCGGATGTCATAATTTCTTGAACTTTTTTCCCAAGCTCAGAACCTTTTGCTACTTCAGCACGTAACATATCGCCGGTAGAAATATGGGGAACTGAAAAAAGAACCTGCAAACGCTTTGCTTGCGTACCCTTTCCGCTGCCAGGTGCTCCTAGCAAAATACAGCCCATAGTTTTTTGGTTGTGAGCAGACATTAAAAAATCTCCGGTCTAAAACTTAAAGCGAAGAAATTATCCTTCGCTGCGGCCCTTGAATCTTCGGGTCTTCGATCGATCGCCCATAAAGCCTTCGTATTGTTGAGCCATCAAATGAGATTGAACTTGTTCGGCAAAATTCATCGCAACACCGACGACGATAAGAAGAGAAGTTCCACCCAAGAAAATGTGATAGCTATTCAAAAAGAAAAACGGCGCAACACAGACAAATGAAATGTAAGCGGCACCTACAGTCGTTAATCTTACTAAAACACGATCGATATACTCAGAAGTGTTCTTTCCAGGGCGAATGCCGGGGACAAAGCCTCCTGATTTTTTTACATTTTCTGCAACGTCGTCAGGATTGAATTGAATGGCAGTATAAAAATAACAGAAAAAAACTATTCCGATTACATACAAAGTTTCATAGGGCCAGGTGCCAGGAGATAGCCAAAGTGCGAGTTCAGCAGCCTGTGGATATCGAACTTTTAAAAACTGAGCGAGAGTTCCCGGAAATAATAAAATCGATGAAGCAAAAATCGGAGGAATAACCCCAGCCATATTAATTTTGAGCGGAAGAAACTGCATCGATGCTCCAAACATTTTTCGTCCAACCACACGCTTTGCGTGATGAATAGGAATACGTCGCTGAGCTCGCTCGAAGAAAACGATATAAGCAATCGCCAATAAAGAAAGAAGAGCTAAGAAGAAAAGGCCAGCTCCAGAAATTTCTCCGTTTTCCATCTGTTGCCAAAGGCCGGAGATAACACTTGGAAATCCAGACACAATACTTGCGAAAATGATAAGCGAGCTGCCGTTTCCAATTCCTCGCTGAGAAATTTGTTCACCGAGCCACATAATGAAACAAGTTCCTGCCGTTAAAGTAACAACGGTCAAAAGTTTAAATGTCATTCCAGGATTTTCGACAATATGTGCGCCACCTGGATTACTTTGCAACCAGCTTGCAATTCCGTAGCCTTGAATGATCGCTAAAACAATTGTTCCGTATCGAGTGTATTGATTAATTTTTCTTCGACCTAATTCACCTTCTTTTTGAAGTGCAGAAAGTTTTTCACTTACAACGGTAAGCAAACTGAAAATAATAGAACTGCTAATGTAGGGCATGATCCCCAGAGCAAAAATCGAGAAGCGAGAAAGTGCACCTCCAGAGAATGCATTGAAGAGTCCGAAAATATTCGCACCTTCACTTAAGAAATCAGAAAGAGCTTTTGCATTAACGCCAGGGGTGGGAACGAAAACTCCCATTCGATAAACTGCTAAGATACCAGCAGTGATCCAAAGTTTTTTAATAAGTTCAGGAGCCTTTGAGGAGTTAACTAGATTTCCACTCACGATTTAAATACCTTCCTAAAATTTAAATTCAAACAGCGGCGCAAAGCCCGCTACCGAGATCCTCTCCTTATCAACTGAATTTAAGAAGCAGTTTTTTTAAGTGAAGTGACGGTGCCTTTTGCTTCCTCGATTGCCTTTTTGGCAGATGTAGAAAAAGCGTCGGCAGTAACCTTCAAAGCTTTGGTGAGTTTGCCTGTTCCCAAAATTTTAAGAGGACGTCTAGAGGTCCTGACTAAAGACTTCTCTAAAAGTGACTTCAAATTTACTTCGTCTCCGGCATTAAAACGCTCAGATAAATCTCCAATGTTTACAGTGGAGTAAATAATTTGCGAAGGGTTAGTAAAGCCCCACTTTGGTGAACGACGATGAAGTGGCATTTGACCACCTTCAAATCCGACTCGGATCGCCATCGAACTACGAGCTCTTTGGCCTTTATGTCCTCGAGTTGAAGTTCCACCATGACCGGAAGCATCTCCACGACCAAGTCGTTTCATTTTTTTTCGGGCACCAGCTTTTGGCTTTAATTTTGCAAGCATCGACATAAATATTTCCTTTTAGATCCGTTCAATTATCCAATTTTATAACCAACTCGAGAGGTTTTTTTTGTATCTCCACGAGGATTTTTTGAAGCTTCCACTTGCTCAGCAGTAATCATATGTTGAACGACATGAAGCATTCCGCGCAAAGCTCGAGTGTCTTTTCGATAGATCACTGAGTTCATACCTCTCAAGCCAATAGATTTTAAAGTGCTCTTTTGCTGAGGGTTTGATTGCGTTGTACTTTTAATTTGTTTTACTAAAATAGATTTAGACATATCGATCTCTCTTTTCTCTTAACGAGTTCCAGCTGAAGAGAGTAAAGCTTTTCTCTCTTCAGGATTTCTCAATTGATTAAGAGCATCTATTGTCGCTCTTGATAAATTATGAGGGTTTGTAGTTCCGATACTTTTTGAAAGCACATCGCGAACACCTGCTAATTCAAGCAAAACTCGCGTTGCTCCACCTGCAATAACGCCAGTTCCTTGACTCGCTGGTCGTAAAATAAGTTTAGCAGCTCCAAATTGACCAACCACTTCGTGAGGAATGGAACTTCCTACTAAAGAAACTTGAATCAAATTTTTCTTCGCTTGCTCTGTTGCTTTAGCAATAGCCTCAGGAACTTCATTTGCTTTTCCTAAACCAAAACCTACAAAATTCTTTTCGTCACCCACAGCAACGAGAGCACTAAAGCTAAATCGTCGACCACCACGTACAACTTTGGCAACGCGAGCCACATTCACAATTCGCTCTTTTAAATCTAAACTTGCTACGATATCTCTCGAAATTCCCATTTTCTATTCTCCGTCTAATTAAAATTTCAATCCTGCTTCGCGAGCACCGTCAGCAATGGCTTTGATACGTCCGTGATAGCCATAACCGTTACGATCAAAAACTACTGAGGTAATTTTTTGTCCTTTTGCTCGATTGGCAATTTCTTTTCCAACCAAAGTCGCTGCAGCTAAATCTCGAGTGCTCTTCACTTTAGATTTGAACTCTTTTTCTAAAGAAGAACATGAAACAATTGTTTTTTGCGTAAGATCGTCAACGATCTGAGCGTAAATATATTTGGAAGAACGAAAAACGGAGAATCGAGGACGCTCCGCAGTTCCAACAATACTTTTTCGAATACGAGACTTTCTCGCTAATCTTGATTTTTCTTTTTTAAGCATCGCCATAAATTTTCCTTACCTTACTTATGCGCCTTTAGCGCCAGCTCCGGCTTTTCCTTCTTTAAGTTGGATTTGTTCGCCTTCGTATCGAATTCCTTTTCCTTTATAAGGTTCAGGAGGACGAATTTTTCTAATATTGTCTGCTACTAAACCAAGAAGCTCTTTATCAATGCCTGATAAACTAAGTTTAGTTTGATCGTCGACTTTTGCGGTCACACCGGCAGGCAATTGAAAGCTAACAGGATGTGAAAATCCTAAACTTAAATTCACTTTGTTTCCCGCTACCGCCATACGATAACCGACGCCGACAGAAACTAAATTTTTAGTGAATCCTTCGGAAACACCTTTCACCATAGAATTCAAAACAGATCTAACAAGACCGTGAGATGATTTCGTTTGCTTAGCCTCGTCTGAACGAGCCACTTTGATTTTATCTTGTTCAACAGTGATAGAAATCCCTGCTGGAAGAGGTCGAGTTAACTTACCCTTCGGGCCTTCAACCAAAAATTGGTTATTTGCCACGGTGATTTTTACACCCTTCGGCAACGCAATTGGAATTTTTCCAAGTCTAGACATGATCTCTTCCTCTTTATTCTCTTAAATTACCAAACCTCAGCCAAAATTTCGCCGCCAGCTTTTTGAGCAATTGCCTGTCGGCTTGTCATCACACCCTTTGAGGTGGTGAAAATTTGAAATCCTAAACCTGAACGAACATTCGAAGTTGTTGGCGCACGTCCATAAATTCGATGTCCAGGTTTCGAAATACGTCGAATATGTTCAAGCGCTGGCGAACCTGTTCGATCATATTTTAATTGAGCAACCAAAGCTTTTTGGTGCTTTGCAGTTTCTGAAACCGAAATTTCAGTTAAAAATCCTTCGTCTCGAAGAAGATTTAAAACTTGCTCTTTTAGTTTCGAATAAGGAATCGAGACGGAGTCTTGACGAGCCTTCGCTGCATTTCTTAATCGAGTAAAACAATCACTAAGTGGATCTGAATTCATTCTCTTTACCTTTCGCGCACTTTAAAATGCGCCTTTCCTTCTTACCAACTTGCCTTCGAAACACCTGGGAGCAAACCTTTATGAGCGAGCTCTCTAAATTTGTGTCGTGTCAGTTTAAATTTTCTATACACAGCACGAGTTCTTCCCGTCAGTTCGCAACGAGATTTCAATTGAACTGGCAGAGCCGATCGAGGAATCTTCGCTAGTTTTAATTGCGCAGCTTCTTTCTCTTCCTGAGTAGACTTAGGAGATCGAATGGTCTCTTTAAGTTTTAAACGAATCTCGCGATAACGCTCTACTCGCTTAACGTTTCTTAAATATTTCACTACTGAACTTGTCTTTGCCATTTTTTACGCTGCCTTTTGTGTCGTTTGTCGTTTTCTAAATGGGAAACTGTATTTATCAAGCAAGGCACGACCTTCTTTGTCGTTCTTTGCTGTTGTTACAAAAGTAATGTTCATCCCAAAACTCGCATCGAGAGTATCATATTGAACTTCTGGAAATACGAGTTGGTCTTTTAAACCCAAAGTATAATTTCCAGCGCCATCAAATCCCTTGTCAGAGATTCCACGAAAATCTCGAATACGAGGGAGCGCCAAGCTCAACAATCTGTCTAAAAATTCGTACATTTGATTTCCGCGCAAAGTAACCATCACACCGATGGGCAAACCCGCTCGAAGTTTGAAGTTAGAAATTGCGACTTTAGATTTAGTGGCTACTGGTTTTTGGCCAGCAATAGCAGCCACATCTTTCAAAGCTTGATCGATAACTTTGATGTTCTGAGTCGAACGACCAAGTCCGCAATTGATTACGATTTTCGTAATACGTGGAACTTGCATCACACTCTTAAAACCGAGCTCTTTCATGAGCTCGGGAGCAACTTTCTCTTTGTAAAAAGTTCGAAGACGAGGATAGACAGCTTCAACGGTTGGCTTATCTGAATCTCGATCAGCCTTGGATTTCTTTTCACCCGCAGCTTTTGCTTTCGCATTTTCTGCAGCTGCTAAAGCTCCACGCTCTTTCTTAGCTTTCTTTTCTGCTGCTAACTTTTCTTCTTTTTCTTTTTTCTCTTTATCGTCTGCCATAAATTATCCAATCCGTTTTTTAAGCCGCTGAAGACTCAACAATATTTCCTGATTTCACATAGCGGCGAACTTTTTTTCCGCCTTCTATTGTAAATTTCACTCGCGAAGGTTTTTTTGTCTTTGGATCCAAAAGCATTACCTTACAGAGATGAATCTTCATTGATTTCTCGATGATGCCAGCAACTTGGCCCTGGCCCTTTGCTTTCTGATGCCTCTTCACCATCGCCATTTTTTCGACAATGCATTTATCTTCAGCAGGAATAACTTTTAAAATTTTTCCACTTCGACCTTTATCTTTTCCAGTAATGATTTCTACAAAATCGCCTTTTCTAATTTTTGCCATATCAAAGTACCTCTGGAGCTAATGAAATAATTTTCATAAATTTCTTCGCTCTTAATTCACGAGCCACTGGACCAAATATACGAGTTCCCACTGGCTCTTGATCGTTACCAATTAAAACCGCTGCGTTATCATCAAAGCGAATATAAGTTCCGTCGGTGCGGATATACTCTTTAAGAGTTCGCACAACGACTGCTTTTTTCACTTCACCTTTTTTAACTTTTCCAAAAGGAATCGCGTCTTTGACGGCAACGACAATAACATCACCTACAGCCGCATAACGTCGCTTTGTCCCGCCAAGAACTTTGATACACTCTACTTCTTTAGCGCCGGTATTATCAGCCACTGTTAATCTTGTTTGAGTTCGAATCATAACTACATCCAGTCCTTAAATTTATTCGATCGCTTCTGCGTGTTTTGCTTTTTCTAAAACTTTAACGAGACGAAATTTCTTCTCTTTCGAAATAGGCGAGCTCTCCATAATTTCTACTCGATCGCCTACCTGACATTCGCTTTTCTCGTCGTGAACTTTTAATTTCTTAAACTTACGAAAATATTTTCCATATTTAGCATGCTTTACCAACGCAGCGGTTTGAACGACCGCCGTTTTTTGCATTTTATTGGAAATCACAAGGCCTTCCATTCGACGGCGACTTGTTGTTTTCATTGCTGGATTAGTCATTTTTTCTGCTCTCTCATTCTTATTTGTGTTTTTGCTCGAGCAATGTCTTTTCTCAAACGTGTAAATTCTGAAAATTTCTTAAATTGGCCCGTTCGCAACTTCAGCCGGGCAGATTGTAGCTCGTCCGAAATTTCGGTGAGCCTATTCTTAAGGTCTGCATCGGTCAATTCTTGGTAATTTACTTTGTTTTTCATATTCATTCCTTAAGCCATATGTCTCGCTACAAAGCGGCATTTCAATGGAAGCTTCGAAGAGGCCAAATTAAGCGACTCTTTAGCTACACTTTCTGGAATACCTTCAACCTCGTACAAAATGCGACCTGGTTTAACGATAGCTACCCAAAATTCTGGGGCGCCTTTTCCTTTACCCATACGCACTTCGAGAGGTTTCTTTGAAACAGGTTTATCTGGAAACACTCTAATCCAAAGCTTTCCGGCTCTTTTTAAATGTCGGCTGATCGCAATACGACCAGCTTCAATTTGACGAGCGGTTAACCGACCACGATCGGTGGCCTGCAATCCGAAGTCACCGAAAGAAAGGAATTGTCCTCGCGAAGCAACGCCGCGATTTCGCCCCTTAGATTGCTTTCTCCATTTTTGTTTTGCTGGCTGTAACATTTATTCTCCTAAGCTACGAGTGCCGCTTCCTCTTGCTGTCTATTTTTCTCGAGCACTTCGCCTTTAAAAATCCAAACTTTTACACCAATCGCTCCGTAAGTTGTTCGGGCGGTTGCAGTACCATAATCAATATCAGCACGAAGAGTGTGAAGAGGAACTCGTCCTTCCATATATCTCTCCATCCGAGCCATTTCAGCTCCTGCCAAACGACCACTCAATTGAACTTTGATTCCTTCAGCTCCAAACTTCATTGCAGACTGAAGAGCTTTTTTCATCGCTCGTCTAAAAGCAACTCGTCTTTCCAGTTGAGTAGCAATATTTTCAGCAACCAATTTAGAATCTATTTCAGCTTTTCGTACTTCTTTGATGTTCAACAAAAGTTCAGTCGAAACTAACTTTTGAAGTTGAGCTTTGAGCACATCGATGCCAGCGCCTTTTTTGCCGATAATAATTCCAGGTCGAGAAGTGTGAATGGTCACTCGAACTTTCGAAGAGGAACGTTCAATCACGACTTTAGAAATTCCAGCATGCGCTACTTTTTCATCAAGAAAATTTCGAACTGCGAGATCTTCTTTTAAAAGTTCACCGTATTTTTTTTCGGCAAACCAAACTGAATCCCAACCACGAATAACTTTAATTCTAAAACCAGTTGGATGAATCTTTTGACCCATTATGCAGCTCCTAACGTTACGGAAATATGAACACTTCTTCGTCGAATGCGGTAAGCCATACCTCTTTGTCGAGTCATCATTCGATACATCATTGGACCTCGATCAATCGTGATCAATTTTACTTTCAAAGTATCGACATCCATTTGTTTTTCAGCCGCATTGCTTCGAGCAGATTCGATTACTTTGCGAATGAAGATGGCCCCTTTTTTTGGAGTAAATTGCAAAACAGCAATCGCTTCAGCCAAAGAGCGTCCGCGTACCATTTTTGCGATAGGCTGCATTTTCTTTGAGGAAATGCGAGCAAATTTTAATTTAGCAGTAGCTTCCATGATTACGCCGCTACCTCCTTACCTGCTTTACGATCTCCGGAATGTTGCTTGAACGTTCTAGTCGGAGAAAATTCACCAAGTTTATGTCCTACCATATTTTCAGTAACGAAAACGGGAGTGAAAACTTTTCCGTTATGAACAGCAAAAGTAATTCCCACCATTTCTGGTAAAATGGTTGATCGTCTCGACCAAGTTTTAATCATTTTTTTATTTGAACCATCTTTTTGGGCCAAAACTTTTTGCCACAAATGATGATCTACAAATGGTCCTTTTTTTAGCGATCTAGCCATATCAATTTCCGCCTAACTTTGTATTGCGTCTTTGAATACGCATTCCATCTGTTCGTTTGCTATTACGAGTTCTATATCCCTTAGTAGGTTTACCCCATGGAGTAACTGGATGACGTCCACCCTTGGTTTTTCCTTGGCCTCCTCCGTGTGGGTGATCCACAGGATTCATAGAAGTTCCGCGATTATGAGGCATTTTTCCAAGCCAACGAGAACGACCGGCTTTACCCCAACTGATGTTCATGTGCTCGGCATTTCCAAGCTGACCAATCGTGGCGTAATTTTCTAAAATAACTTTTCGAATTTCACCCGAAGGCAAACGCACCGTTGCATATTCACCTTCTTTAGCTACGAGCTGAGCAAAAGTTCCGGCTGAACGAGCCATTGCTCCGCCTTTTCCTCGCTTCAATTCAATATTGTGGATGAATGTTCCAACAGGAATCGCACTTAAAGGAAGCGCACATCCAGGCAAAATTTCTGCCTTAGGGCCTGATGAAACAGCAAGTGAAACCGTCAAACCTTGAGGAGCTAAAATATATCGCTTCTCTCCATCAGCGTATTGGATAAGAGCAATATTCACCGATCGATTTGGATCGTATTCAATACTGACAACCGTTCCGGGAACTCCAATCTTATCGCGACGAAAATCGATAATACGATAAAGACGCTTGTGACCGCCCCCTCGAAAACGAGAGGTGATATGTCCGTGATTATTTCTTCCGCCAGTTCCAGGAAGTGGCTCGAGCAAAGATTTTGTTGGACGCACTCCTGGAGTGATTTCAGAGAAATCTCTTCGAGTGTAAAATCTTCTTGATGGAGTAATCGGTTTATAAAATCCCATGGTTTATCCCTTTAATAAAAACTTAATCTTAAACTGCCTCAAATAGTTCGAGCGATTGACCTTCTTTCAAACGAACAATCGCTTTTTTCCAGTTAGATCTTTTACCTTTCGTCATTCCGAGGCGTTTAACTTTTCCTCGAACAACGACGGTACGAATACTTTCGATCTCAATATTTTTCTTGAGAGCTTCCACAGCCTTTTTGATTTCAAATTTGTTTGCGTCTTTTTCAACTACGAAAACATACTGATTCAAATTGGATTGAAGGTTCGAAGCTTTCTCAGTCACATGAGGATATTTGATGAGCTTTCTCATGCTGCGACTTTTCCTTTCGAGGCGCTCGCTTTTTTAGTTGTCGTTTTTTTCGTAGCAACAACTTTCAAGCGATCATTTACTTTCGCCAAACTATCTTTAGTGATCAAAATTTGATCGAATTTCAAAAGGTCCATCACATTCAAACCTTCTGGAGATAAAAATTTCGAAGAAGCCAAATTTTGCATACTGCGCTTTGTTTCAGTCGAAAGATCTCCGATGAGAAGAGTGGATCGATCAGAAAAACCTGACAAAATTTTAAAAGCTTCCTTGGTTTTTCCAGATTTGATTTCGAATTTATCCAAAATCGCCAATTTGCCTTCGTAATTTTTTTGCGAAAGAGCAACGCGAAGAGCTTCAATTTTTGCTTTTCGATTTAAATTCGAAGAATATTTATGTGGCTTTGGACCAAACGCAATACCACCACCAGGTTGATGGGGGCCAATCAAAGTACCTTGTCGAGCGTGGCCTGTTCCTTTTTGTTTAAAAGGCTTTTTTCCAGTTCCACTCACTTCGGCTCGCGTCTTTGTAGAAGCTGTACCTTGTCGAAGTGCTCGTCTTTGCATCACGACATAGTCATGCATAAGATGAGGGCGAAACTCCGCTTTGAAGATCGCTTCATCGACATTTTCTTTGCCGACAACTTCTTTTTTTGAATTGAGAATTTTTAATTCCATCATTTTCACCTAAAGCGCGTTAAGCCGCTTTCTCTTTCTGAACTTGTTTGGCTTTTTTAACGCCCATTTTTCTCATTTTTAAAAGTCCATGACGTCCACCTGGAAGGGGGCCTTTAACCATTAACAAATGGTCTTCAAGAACAACCTTCACAACTTCAACTGTGCGAAGAGTGATCTTTTCAGATCCCCAACGACCGGACATTTTTTTTCCTTTAATAACGTGAGCAGGCCAAGTGTGCATACCTGACGAACCCATCTTACGCTGGCAATTACCGCCATGAGATTCGCGACCTGTTCCGAAGTTCCATTTTTTGATAACGCTCGTCCAACCGTGGCCCTTAGAAACGCCTTCGATTAACAAAATGTCACCTTCAGCAAATTGCGAAACATTTAAGTCAGCGCCAGTTTCAGCCGTACCGCCTTGAATTTCTTTGGTGACTTTAAAACAAGCCGTGCCAAGTTTTTTGAAAGCACCAAGCTGAGCTTTGGCTTTAATTTTGGAACCTTCGACTTCTTCAAATCCAAGAACGACAGACTGATATCCATCCTTCTCAACTGTTTTAGCCTGCAATACTTTGCAAGGTCCCGCTTTGATAACTGAAACTGGAATGGCCTCGCCTTCAGGTCCGAAGGCTTGGGTCATTCCAACTTTTCTACCTAAAAGTTGTGCCATTATTCGATCTCCACATGAACGCCGGCCGATAAATCAAGTTTCATCAGCGCATCAATGGTCTGCTGAGTTGGGCTCAAAATATCGAGCAGACGTTTGTGAGTTCTAATCTCAAAATGTTCTCGAGATTTTTTGTCCGTATGAGGCGAGCGCAGAACACAGAAGCGTGACTTACGTGTTGGTAGCGGAATCGGACCCGCAATATTCGCACCCGTTCGCTTCGCCGTAGACACAATTTCCTGAATCGCCGAATCAAGCAAAGTTGATTCGTACGCCTTCAATTTTATTCTAATTTTCTCGCCTTGCACGGTAGTTTCCTTTTTTTTACTTTGTATTCACAACTTCAGTGACGATGCCGGATCCAACTGTTCGACCACCTTCTCGGATAGCAAAACGGAGTTGTTTTTCCATAGCGATTGGAGTGATGAGTTCCACTTCAATGCTGATGTTATCTCCAGGCATAACCATTTCTACATTTGGAGGAAGAGTACAAACTCCGGTCACATCTGTAGTTCTGAAATAAAACTGAGGTCGGTATCCTTTGAAGAATGGAGTATGACGTCCGCCTTCTTCTTTTTTCAAAACATAAACTTCAGCTTTGAACTTGGTGTGAGGAGCGATCGAGCCTTTAGCTGCAATAACTTGTCCACGCTCAACTTCTTCACGTTTTGTACCGCGGAGAAGAAGACCTACGTTGTCCCCTGCCATTGCGTCGTCCAAAAGTTTTCGGAACATTTCAACGCCAGTGATAACTGTAACGGTTGTAGGACGAATTCCTACGATTTCAATTTCATCGCCGACTTTAACTTTTCCTCTTTCGATACGACCGGTCACAACAGTTCCCCGACCAGAGATCGAGAACACATCTTCAACAGGCATCAAAAGTGGCTTATCAGTTTCACGAATTGGATCTGGAATATAAGTATCCAAAGTATCCAAAAGTTTTTTGATAGCTGGTTCGCCAAGATCACCTTTGTCTCCTTCGAGAGCTTTCAAAGCAGATCCACGAACGATTGGAATTTTATCTCCAGGAAATTTATACGAACTTAAAAGATCGCGAAGTTCAACTTCTACGAGCTCTAAAAGTTCAGCATCATCAACCATATCGCATTTATTTAGAAACACGACGATGTGAGGAACGCCTACTTGTCGAGCCAAAAGAATATGCTCTCGAGTTTGTGGCATCGGACCATCTGCGGCCGAGCAAACCAAGATAGCGCCGTCCATTTGAGCAGCACCCGTGATCATGTTTTTTACATAGTCAGCATGTCCCGGACAATCGACGTGAGCGTAATGACGTTTGTCAGTTTCATACTCAACGTGAGCTGTTGAAATCGTAATACCCCGAGCTTTTTCTTCGGGAGTTTTATCGATTTGGTCATAAGCTTTGAATTCAGCTTTACCGGCTTCAGCGCACACCTTGGTGATCGCTGCTGTGAGTGTAGTTTTTCCGTGGTCAACGTGACCGATGGTTCCTACGTTCACATGTGTTTTTTTACGTTCGAACTTTGCTTTTGCCATTGTGTTCTCTCCTTTGTTACCTAAAGCAAATCAAATTAAGCTAAGTTAAGTCTTCCTACAATTCCTTCTACCATGTTTGTTGGGACCGCCTCGTACTTCAGCGGTTCCATTGAATACGTCGCACGTCCCTGCGATAAAGATCGCAAAGCCGTTGCATAACCAAATACTGCAGCCAGAGGCACTTCACCTTTAAGCACTCTATTGCCAGCGCGCTCATCCATAGAATGGATGTGGCCCCGGCGGCTGTTTAAATCTCCAATAACCGGACTCATATATTCCTCGGGAACTACAACTTCGAGGTCCATAATAGGTTCAATCAGAGTCGGTCCGGCCTTTTTGCAGGCCTCTTTAAAACCAAGACTAGCAGCGACTTTGAACGCGAGCTCCGAAGATTCATCTTCTTTAAAAGCTGCATTGATCACTGTCACTTCAACATCAATCACGGAATATCCGCCCAACATGCCGTTTTGCAGAGATTCGCGAATTCCTTCTTCAATAGCTGGAACATATTCAGCTGGGATCGTGCCCGCTTTAAGTTGGTTGATATATTTAAAGCCAGCACCAGCTTCGAGAGGTCTAACTTTGAGACGCAATTGAGCGAAGTGATTTCGGCCCCCAATTTGGCGATCATATTTAGAATCAACTTCAACTTCTTTTGCGATGGTTTCTTTGTAAGAAACTTGTGGTTTACCAACGTTGGCATCCACTTTGAATTCACGCATCAAGCGATCAACAATAATTTCTAAATGGAGCTCGCCCATTCCAGCTATCAAAGTTTGAGCCGTGTCTTCATTGATCACTACTTTGAAACTTGGATCTTCAATCGAAAGTTTTTTCAAAGATTCAGCGAGCTTTTCTTGATCCGCCTTTGTTTTTGGCTCAATCGCAATCGAAATCACCGGATCAGGAAATTGAATCGACTCTAACAAAACAGGTTTATTTAAATCAGCGAGAGTATCGCCAGTGGTTGCAAATTTTAATCCAACAACGGCTGCGATTTCTCCTGGGCCGATCACATCGATATCCTGACTTTGATTCGCATGAACGCGAAGAAGTCTACTGATGCGCTCCTTCTTTTCTTTCGCCACATTCAAAACTTGTGCGCCTTTTTCAAGCTTGCCGGAGTAAATGCGAACATAAGAAAGAGGTCCCACAAAAGGATCCGTCATGATTTTAAAAACGAGAGCTGAAAGCGGAGCAGAATCTTTTGCTTCGCGCTCAATCTTCTTTGTCTTGTCTTTTGGATCAACACCCACAACTGCAGGCAAATCATTGGGAGATGGAAGATAGCGTACTACTCCATCGAGCAAAGGCTGAACGCCACGATTTTTAAAAGAAGATCCACAAAATACAGGAGTGCCTTTAAGTGAAAGAGCAATTTTTCGAATTGCACCAATTAAAATGTCGCGAGAAATTTCTTCGCCACTCAAATATAAATTTGCAACTTCATCATCGCAATTAGCGATAGCTTCAAGCATTTCTTCTCGAGCTTTTTTTGCATCTGCTTTTAATTCAGCAGGAATTTCAGAAACTTCAAATTTAGTTCCAGTTTCATCGGATTTCCAAAGAAGAGCTTTTTGATCAATCAAATCAATTGCTCCAACGAAAGTATCTTCTTTACCAATTGGCATTTGCACAGCGATCGGATTGGCATGCAATTTGGTTCGCATCATTTGAAGAACACGATTGAAGTCAGCGCCTAAGCGATCCATTTTGTTAACAAAAGCGATTCGAGGAACATGATATTTATCAGCCTGTCTCCAAACAGTTTCAGACTGTGGTTGAACTCCACTCACTGCACAAAAAACGCCAACGGCTCCATCGAGAACGCGAAGAGATCTTTCAACTTCGACTGTAAAATCAACATGTCCAGGAGTGTCGATAATATTGATCTGCCAATCATTCCAGTAACAAGTGGTCGCTGCAGAAGTAATGGTGATGCCGCGCTCTTGCTCTTGGACCATCCAGTCCATCTGCGTGTTTCCTTCATCGACGTTTCCAAGTCGATGAGTAACGCCGGTGTAATAGAGAATGCGCTCAGTCGTTGTGGTTTTACCCGCATCGATGTGCGCAATGATTCCGATATTTCGAATTCTTTCGAGCGACATATCTAGATCATCTCTAATGGCAATTGCTGCACTCACATCATTCCTTCAAATTCACTACCAACGGAAGTGAGCAAACGCGCGGTTCGCTTCTGCCATCTTATGAACATCTTCTCTCTTCTTCATAGCGCCACCTCGGCCTTGAGCTGCTTCGTAAAGTTCTGCCGAAAGTTTATCGGACATTGTATGTCCAGCGCGTCCACGAGCACTTTCGATCAACCAACGACAGCTCAATGTAATTTTTCTTTCAGGACGAACTTCCATAGGAACTTGATAGTTAGCGCCCCCAACACGTCGGGAACGGACTTCAATTTCTGGCTTCACATTATCGATAGCCTTTTTGAAAACTTTAATTCCGTCTTCGCCTTTAGCCTTGAGATCATCCATGGCTTTGTAAACGATGCGTGTCGCGATGGTTTTTTTGCCGTGATACATGATCATATTAATAAACTTTGAAACAACTACATCGTTGTAACGACCGTCCGCTTCTACGGAGGGGCGGGCTAAAACTCTTTTTCGTCGTGGCATTTCTTATTTCCTTTCACGCACTCTTATAGGTGCGACCTTAAAAAGCTAAACTTATGACTTAGGTCGTTTCGCGCCGTATTTCGAACGGCTTTTCTTTCGGTTAGCAACTCCAGTGGCATCAAGCGAGCCACGAACGATATGGTAACGAACTCCTGGCAAATCTTTTACCCGGCCACCACGAATTAAAACTACAGAGTGCTCTTGTAAATTGTGTCCAACTCCACCGATGTAGGCCGTGACTTCATGCTTGTTCGTCAAACGAACACGAGCAACTTTTCGAAGAGCCGAATTCGGTTTCTTCGGTGTCATGGTATAAACCCGAGTACAAACTCCGCGCTTTTGAGGGGCTTGTTTGAGGGCCGGTGATTTCGATTTGTAGAAAGGCTTTCTGCGACCTTTTCTGACGAGTTGATTAATTGTAGGCATTCACTTCTCCAAAAATTATTAACAACAAAAGTTAATAAAAATATTTCTGCCAAAGGCATTCGCCTTTTAATTTTTATGTGGAACATCCACATTATTTTCAAATTTTTGTTTTGGTCCTTCTCTCGCATTCGTTGGGCGAATACACAGAAAGACACTAAGAGTGGGGGCGCAACTGGTTTTCCGCAACGAAAACAGCACCCAAACTATTGCCCTATTAATTAGGTGGGTGGGCCTAGGGTGTCAACAGAGAGAATGGGGAAAATGGCTTGAAATATAGGGCTGAGTGAGATGAATAGGTGGCCAAAAAAAAGGCCCCGCCGTTACACTTCAGCGGGGCCTAAATCAAAAGACAGATTTTAAGAGTGCTTAGCTCGAAGCGACCTTCGGCGCATCGTGATTAGCAGCAGCTGTCGTATCGACATCTACATCACCAAAAAACTCATCGTCTCCCCCCTCGACGAGGATTTCGTGAGCTTGGTACATAGGTAAGCCTGTTCCTGCTGGAAGTAGACGTCCCATAATGATGTTCTCTTTAAGTCCGTAAAGGTTATCAACCTTGCTTGCGATCGCGGCTTCGGTGAAAACCTTTGTGGTTTCTTGGAAGCTCGCTGCTGAAAGCATGGAGTCGGTGTTAAGCGCTGCTTTGGTGATACCGAGAAGCATTGGCTCAGCAGTTGCTGGTTTTTTGCCTTCGTTCATCAATTTTTCATTCGCTTCTTCAAAAACCCAACGACTTACTGGTTCGCCTTCGAGGAACATCGAATCATTTGCATTTAAAATGCGAACTTTTCGAAGCATCTGACGAACGATGGCTTCCATATGTTTGTCGTTAATTTTTACACCTTGAAGTCTGTAAACTTCTTGAATTTCATCGACCAAATATTTTGCCAAGGCTTTTACACCAAGTACTCGCAAAATATCGTGCGGATTAATCGCGCCGTCGACCAAAGCTTCACCTGCTCGAACGAAGTCACCTTCGCGAACAATAATGTGACGAGCTTTTGGAATAAGATATTCAATCGGCTCACCCTTTTCAGGAGTCACAATAACTTTTCTCTTACCTTTGGTATCTTTTCCGAAAGCTACAAAGCCTTCGACGTCGGCGATAATGGCAGCGTGTTCGCGAGGAGCACGTGCTTCGAATAATTCGGCAACGCGAGGAAGACCTCCGGTAATATCTTTAGACTTCGTTGTTTCTTTTGCAATCTTCGCAAGAACATCGCCAGACAAAACTTCTTGTCCGTCCGAAACGTTGATCGTCGAGTTCAGCGGTAACCAATATCGAACTTCGGTATTGGTTCTTGGATTGATCAAAGTCGCACCGGTTTTAGGATCAACAATCAAAATACGAGGACGATAATCTTGAGCGCCTCGATGCTCGATAACTACTTTTCGAGAAAGTCCAGTCGCAGCATCTCGCTGTTCTTTGAAAGTTGTGCCTTCAGTTAAGTCTTCAAATTTCACTCGACCTTGGAATTCCGTCAAAATTGGAGTTGCGTAAGGATCCCAGTCGGCTGCAATTTGACCAGCTTTGATCTTTGAGCCTTCTGCGAATTTCAAACGAGCTCCAGAGGGTAAACGATGTCTCTCAAGTTCTCGGTCTTCATTATCTACAACCACAACTTCGGCGCTGCGGTTCATGACGATGGTTTCGTCATTTTTATTTTTGATCGACTGAGAATTGAGGAATTTAACTTTACCGTCGTGACGAATTTCAACTGTACTTTGTTCGGCCATCGCGCTCGCAGTTCCCCCGATGTGGAACGTACGCATGGTAAGCTGAGTACCTGGTTCACCGATCGATTGAGCAGCGATAATTCCAACCGCTTCACCGATGTTCACCATATTTCCTCGAGCTAAATCGCGACCGTAGCAAAGAATGCAAAGACCGCGACGAGACTTACAAGTAAGTGGAGAACGAATCGCTACGCGAGAAAGTTGCAAGGCTTCGATTTGCGCAACAGTTTCTTCTGAAAACTCTTCGTTCGCTTTTAAAATAGTTTTTTTGGAGACAGGATCTTTCACATCGAAAAGTGCTGTTCGTCCAAGAATTCTCTCGCCAAGTGGTTCAATTACTTCACCGCTTTCAACTAAAGCTTCTGCTTCAATTCCTTCGAGCGTACCGCAATCAGGTTCCATGATGATGGAATCTTGAGCAACGTCGACAAGACGTCGAGTAAGGTAACCGGCGTTCGCTGTTTTAAGAGCGGTATCGGCCAAACCTTTTCGAGCACCGTGAGTAGAAATAAAGTATTCGAGAACCGTCAAACCTTCGCGGAAGTTTGAAATAATAGGAGTCTCAATAATTTCTCCTGATGGTTTCGCCATAAGTCCCCGCATACCTGCGAGTTGACGAATTTGTTGGTTCGAACCCCGAGCTCCGGAGTCGGCCATCATGAAAATAGTATTGAAAGATTTAGACTTAACATTTTCGCCATTGCGATCAGCGAATGCTTTCGTCTTGGATTCAGGTTTCGCTTGAAACTCTTGAACTCCAAGATTCGACATCATGTCTTTCGCGATACGATCCGAAAGATTTGTCCAAATATCGACAACCTTATTATATCGCTCGCCATCGGTGATGATACCTTCAGCGTATTGAACTTCGATATCTTTCACTTCTTTTTTTGCGTTCGCTAATAATTCAGTTTTTGTCGCAGGAATTGTCATATCTTTCATCGCGATGGAAATTCCAAAGCGAGTTGCATATTCAAAACCTAAATTTTTCAAACGATCCGACATCAAAACTGTTTTCTTTTGACCAGCTTGCTTGAAACTGATCTCTACAAGTTTTGCTAAAGTTTTCTTATCAAGCTCTTTATTACAGAAGCTGAAAGGAACTTCATCCGGGACTGCAGATCGAACGATAACTCGACCCGCTGTGGTCGTTTCTTTTTTATTATCGATGCGGCAGAAAATTCGAGCGTTCAAATCAACGACTCCATTTTCGTAAGCCATTTTTACTTCGTCAGCGTTTAAGAAAGTTTTTCCTTCGCCACGAGCATAAGGCTCTTCGCGAGTCATCGAGTAAAGTCCAAGCACGATATCTTGTGTGGGAGAAATAATGGGCTTTCCGTTTGCCGGAGAGAGCAAATTATTTGTCGACATCATAAGAACGCGAGTTTCAACTTGTGCTTCAATCGAAAGTGGAATGTGAACGGCCATTTGATCGCCGTCGAAGTCTGCGTTGAAAGCTGTACAAACGAGCGGATGCAATTGAATCGCCTTTCCTTCGATGAGTACGGGTTCGAACGCTTGAATTCCAAGCCGGTGAAGAGTTGGAGCTCGGTTAAGCATAACGGGATGCTCTTTGATGACTTCTTCAAGTACATCGTAAACTTCTGGAGCTTCAAGCTCGACCATTCGCTTTGCAGCTTTGATCGTGCTTACGTATCCTCGTTCTTCGAGTTTGTTAAAAATAAATGGTTTGAAAAGTTCAAGCGCCATTTTCTTTGGAAGACCGCATTGATGCAAACGTAAGTTTGGACCAACAACAATAACGGATCGACCAGAATAATCGACGCGCTTTCCGAGCAAGTTTTGACGGAATCGACCTTGTTTACCTTTGATCATGTCGGACAAAGATTTAAGCGGACGTTTGTTCGTTCCGGTTACAACTTTACCACGACGACCGTTGTCGAAAAGTGAGTCGACTGCTTCTTGAAGCATTCGCTTTTCGTTTCTTAAAATAATTTCTGGAGCATCAAGCTCTTGAAGTCTCTTCAATCGATTGTTTCTGTTAATAACACGCCGATAGAGATCGTTGAGGTCAGAAGTTGCGAATCGACCGCCATCAAGTGGCACTAAAGGTCGCAAATCAGGAGGAAGAACTGGAACAACGTCCATGATCATCCAATCTGGCTTGTTTTCTGAATTACAGAAAGATTCTACAACGCGAAGACGTTTAATATATTTTTTACGTTTCGCTTCGGAAGTAACTTCTTCAAGACCAGTGCGAAGTTCTACGCGCAATTTTTCTAAATCAATTTTAACGAGAAGCTCTTTAATCGATTCAGCGCCCATTCCAGCAGTGAACTCGGCTCCAAATTGATCTTGAGCTCTTCGAAATTCGGCCTCACTTAAAATTTGACCGACCTTGAAAGGAGTTTCTCCTGCATCGAGTACTACATAGGATTCATAATAGAGAACTCGCTCAAGCTCGCGTAAAGTGAGATCCAAAACCGCACCAATTCGAGAGGGCAACGATTTTAAAAACCAAATGTGAGCAACGGGCGTAGCCAATTTGATATGGCCCATTCGCTCGCGACGAACTTTACTTTCGATAACTTCGGTACCGCATTTTTCGCAGACAACTCCGCGATGTTTCATACGTTTGTATTTTCCACAAATACATTCGTAATCTTTAATAGGTCCGAAAATCGCACCACAAAAAAGTCCGCTTCTTTCTGGTTTGAAAGTTCGATAATTGATCGTCTCTGGTTTTTTCACTTCACCATACGACCACTCCAGAATTTGTTCTGGAGAGGCGATGCCAAGCTTAAACGCTTTAATCGTGCTTGGATTTTTTGGCTTCTGAAATAAATTAAAAAAGTTTTCCATAATTTCTTTCCTTCATTCGC
This sequence comes from Deltaproteobacteria bacterium, assembly GCA_017302715.1. Taxonomy (GTDB): domain Bacteria; phylum Bdellovibrionota; class UBA2394; order UBA2394; family UBA2394; genus JAFLCD01. The sequence goes on along the minus strand of JAFLCD010000001.1, from coordinate 244,849 downwards.
TTATAAACGCGATCTACTTTTAAGCTCCGTGACCCGCACTTCCGTCTGTCGGCATATCTTGAACCAACTGGACGTTGAGGCCTAAGGCTCGAAGTTCTTTGGTGAGTACATTGAAAGATTCAGGCAAGCCTGGCTCTAAATTATATTCACCTTTCACGATCGATTCATACATTCGAGTTCTTCCGATGATGTCATCTGACTTCACTGTGAGGAATTCTTGAAGTGCGTGCGCAGCACCGTAAGCTTCCATCGCCCAAACTTCCATTTCTCCGAGGCGCTGACCACCAAACTGGGCCTTACCACCGAGAGGTTGTTGAGTGACGATTGAATAAGGTCCGATACTTCGCGCGTGAATCTTGTCTTCAGCGATATGATGTAATTTCAGAATATAAATCGTTCCAACAGTGACTCGTCTTTCGAAAGTCTCACCTGTTCGACCGTCAAATAAATAGACCTGACCGTCGTTAGGTAAGTTCGCAAGATCGAACATATTAGCGATTTCTTTTTCGTCGATACCATCGAAAACGGGAACAGCGAGCGTAACACCTGTCTTTAGTTTTTTTGCAAACTCAACAAGCTCTTCGCGGCTCGCGGCTTTCACAAATTTTTGCACGCTTTCAGCTGGATAAACTCGAGCAAGATAATCTCGCAATCGATCAATTTCTGCATTTTTCTCAAGCATCTGATTGATGACTTTTCCAATGCCGGTCGCGGCTCCACCCAAATGGGTTTCAAGCATCTGACCCACATTCATACGAGAAGGAACGCCGAGTGGATTCAAAATGATATCTACTGGAGTACCGTCTGCTAAGTATGGCAAATCTTCTTCAGGGAGAACTCGGGAAATAACCCCCTTGTTTCCGTGACGACCGGCCATCTTATCGCCCACTTCGATTTTTCGCTTAATCGCGATGTAGACTTTAACCATCTTGATAACTCCAGGAGGTAATTCATCACCTCTAGAAAGTTTTTCAATTTTAGTTTGAGCCAAAATCTTAATAGCTTCGATCTGATTACTAATGGACTCGTAGACTTGGCGAATTTCATTCTCTTTCGATTCGTTCGAAAGTGGAATTCGACTCCAGTCATTTTCAGAAACCTGGTTGAGTACATCTTCAGAAATCTTTTCGCCTTTTTTCAAGACAGGATTTCCATCGCGTCCAGACACAGGACCGTTCACTGTTTGTCCAACAAGGTGTGCTCGAATGGTTCTCAAGCCAGATTCGCGAATGATACGAACTTCGTCTTCTTGATCTTGAAGAATTCGCTTTGCTTCGTAATCTTCGATGAGTTTAGCGCGTGAATCTTTTTCAACTCCTTCACGTTGGAAAACGCGAGTGTTGATGATTGTTCCGACAACGCCTGGAGGAACTCGAAGCGAAGTATCTTTTACGTCGCTTGCTTTTTCACCGAAAATAGCGCGGAGCAATTTTTCCTCAGGAGAAAGTTGAGTTTCACCTTTTGGAGTTACTTTTCCGACGAGAATATCTCCAGGGCGAACTTTCGCGCCGATGCGAATAATTCCGGAATCGTCGAGACTTGCCAATGCATCGTCACCGACGTTTGGAATATCTCGTGTGATTTCTTCCATTCCAAGCTTTGTATCACGAGCAAGAACTTCAAATTCTTCGATGTGAATCGAAGTGAAATAATCCTCGCGAACAGCTTTTTCAGAAATCAAAATAGAATCTTCGAAGTTGTATCCGCCCCAAGACATGAACGCGACCGTGACATTTTGTCCAAGTGCTAATTCACCAAGCTCAGTGGCAGGTCCATCAGCCAAAATTTCTCCAGCTCGCACATACTGACCGGCTTTCACGATCGGCGTCTGATTGATGCAAGTATTTTGGTTCGAGCGCATATATTTAAGAAGGCTGTAAATTTCAACCCCTGTTCCTGTTTCAGTTTTCTTATAATCAGGGGCATCCGTATCGACGCGAAGTACGATTCGAGAAGAATCTACACTTTCGATCCAACCGGTGTGCTGAGCTACAACGGTAACTCCAGAATCTTTGGCGACAACTTTTTCCATTCCTGTTCCAACCACCGGGGCAGAAGAACGAATAAGTGGAACAGCTTGTCGCTGCATATTACTACCCATGAGCGCACGGTTTGCATCATCGTGCTCCAAGAATGGAACGAGAGACGCGGCAACCGAAACGATCTGGCTAGGAGATACGTCGATTAAATTAACTTCAGCCGGAGGAATCAAAACGAACTCACCGGAGCGTCTTGCCGAAACAAGCTCTTCGGTCATTCGACCTTTTTCATCCACCTTAACGTTTGCTTGAGCGATAATCTTATCCTGCTCTTCAAGTGCAGAGGCATAGATGACTTCATCGGTCACTCGACCATCCACTACTTTTCGATAAGGAGTTTCGATAAATCCGAACTCGTTAATTCGAGCGTAAGTAGAAAGTGAGGCGATCAATCCAATATTCGGACCTTCCGGAGTCTCAATCGGACAAATTCTTCCGTAATGCGTTGGGTGAACGTCACGAACTTCAAAGCCCGCGCGATCACGCGTAAGACCGCCAGGTCCTAGGGCGGAAAGACGTCGCTTATGTGTAATTTCAGAAAGTGGATTCGTTTGATCCATGAACTGCGAAAGTTGCGAAGTTCCGAAGAACTCTTTCACAACAGCAGAAACTGGTTTCGCATTGATCAATTCATGCGGCATCAACGTTTCAAGTTCTTGCAAACTCAAACGTTCTTTGATTGCGCGCTCCATACGAACCAAACCAACACGATATTGATTTTCTAAAAGTTCGCTAACCGAACGAACGCGTCGATTTCCAAGATGATCGATATCATCAATATCACCCTTGGCAACTTTGAGGCCGAGCAAATAACGAAGTGTTCCTAAGATATCGTCTTTGGTGAGCACTCGCTCTTCAAGAGGAGTGTTCAATCTAAATTTGTGATTCATCTTCAAACGGCCGACTTGAGCAAGGTCATATTTTTCGGCATCGAAGAATAAGCCTTTAAAGAAATAGCGAGCCGATTCGATAGTGGGAGGATCTCCAGGGCGGAGTTTCTTGTAGATCTCCATCATGGCCTCTTCAGGACTTTCGATCTTATCGCCAAGCAAAGTATCTCGGAGCGAGCCCGAAACCGTTTGGTTGTTAATGTAGATAAGTTTTAATTCCTTAATTTTCGCTTCGAAAATTTTGGTCAAATGATCTTCAGTTAATTGCTGATTAACTTCGATCAAAATTTCTCCGGTCGCAGGATCTACGATATTTGTAGCAGCGATTCGGCCAACCAATTCGTCATCTTTAACTGGAATCTCATCGATATTATTTTTTTCGAGATTCTTTACAGCAAACTTAGTGAAGCGACGCCCTGCTTTGATAATGACATTGCCGGCTTTATCTTTGATATCGAAATTGACGACCTGCCCAGAGAGAACATCTGGAACAACATTCTTTGTAATTTTCTTTCCATCCAAACTGAAAATTTCATTTTGATAGAAATAATTAATAATTTGCTCTTCAGCCATTCCAAGGGCGCGAAGCAAAATGGTCGCAGGAAATTTGCGACGTCGATCGATACGAACATACATGATGTCTTTGCTATCGAATTCGAAATCGAGCCATGAACCACGGTAAGGAATAACGCGAGCCGTAAAATTAGCTCGGCCAGTAGCTCCAACATTTTTAGCTTTGTCGCGGTCGAAGAAAACACCAGGAGATCGGTGAAGTTGGCTAACAACAACCCGCTCGGTTCCGTTGATGACGAAAGTTCCATTTCGAGTCATGAGCGGAATTTCACCGAAATAAACTTCTTGTTCTTTTACATCGCGAATATTGAGAGGCTTTCCGTCTTCATCGAGTTCCCACAAAACGAGACGAACTGTAACTTTTAAAGGGGCTGCATACGTCATGCCTCGAGCACGACATTCATTGACGTCGTACTTAGGTTCTTCAAGAACATACTGAACGAATTCAAGCGAAGCCGTTTCATTGAAATCGCGAATTGGAAAAACACTTTTGAAAACGCCTTGAAGACCAATGTCTTGGCGTCTGTCTGGAGCTATTTCAGCCTGCAAAAAGCGATGGTAGCTTTCTTTCTGCATCTCGATGAGATTTGGAATATCAACAATGCGAGGAATTTTTCCGTAAGTTTTTCGATATCGAAAATTCGAAGTAGAAAAAGATTTGATTTCGTCTTGGATACTGTCTTTTTTTGCCATACGCCCTCTTTTAAGGATTGAAAGGAAAAGAACAGTCGAGGTCGTTTTTTCGACCTCGACTGCCTTCAATAAATTAAACTAACTAAATCTGCGTTGATTAAGAGGAGAGAGAGAAGATCACAGCGTTCTCAGGATCAACGAAATGCAAAACTAAAATAAAACTGATTAGTCGACTTTGACTTTAGCGCCAACTGCTTCAAATTCTTTTTTGAATTTTTCGCAATCTTCTTTGCTAAGGCCTTCTTTAACGAGTTTTGGAGCGCCTTCAACCAAATCTTTAGCCTCTTTCAAGCCAAGACCAGTGACGGTTCGAACTACCTTGATGACATCGATTTTCTTGTCACCAACAGCTTCGAGATGAAGGTTGAAAGCGGTTTTCTCTTCGGCAGCAGCACCGGCAGTGGCGCCTCCACCTGCAGCAGCAACAGCGACTGGCGCAGCAGCAGAAACTCCGAATTTAGTTTCAAACTCTTTTACGAGTTCTGAGAGTTCTAAAACGCTCATATTCGAGATAAAATTAACGACTTCTTCTTTGGTAATTGCCATATGTTCTCCTTAATTGTTCTAACTTAAAAATCAAACATCTTTCTTAATTATTTACTCAACCCTTTTGGTCTTTTTGGTTTTTAATCGCTTGAAGCAAATAAACCCATTTAGCTGGAACTCCGTTAAGTACTCGGACAAAGCCCGTAGGCACTGCATTCAAAGTACCCAGCAATTTTGCAAGTAATTCGTTCTTAGAGGGCAATTTGGACAGAGCTTTGACTTCAGCAATAGAAATCACTTTGCCGTCTAAAAAGGCGCCTTTGAGTTTAAGTTTATCGTTATCACTTGCAAATTTGGTCAGCGACTTTGCAGCTGCGGCGGGATCTCCGTAGTTCAGCGCAACAGCCGTCATATAATCGAACTGCGATTTAAAGTTTCCGTAATCTTTTTGATCGAGAGCGCGAAGAGCCAATCGATTTTTTACAACCTTCAAATCTGTTTTGGACTTTTTGAGTTCAAAACGAAGAAGGGTGATATCTGCAACTGTAATGCCGCGATAGTCAGCCGTAAAAATCGCATTCGCTTTTGCGAAGTTATCTCTCAGTTCATTTGTTGATTCTAATTTTTCAGCTCGGTTCACAGTAAATTCCTTTTATTTCGTTAAAAATTCTTGATGATCAACACGGATTCCAGGGCCCATTGTCGAAGAAATAAAAATCGACAAAATATAATGACCCTTCAAGCTCGCTGGTTTGGCTCGCATGATTTGCTCCATCAAGGAGTTAAAGTTTTCTACTAATTTTTCAGCGCCAAAACTAAATTTGCCAACGGAAGTCTGAACTACTCCAGCTTTTTCTACGCGAAATTCAGCGCGACCTTTTTTCATTTCGGGAATTGTTTTTGCGAGATCAAAAGTAACTGTTCCTACTTTTGGATTAGGCATTAGACCTCGAGGCCCAAGAACTCGACCAAGTTTAGAAACTGTTCCCATCATATCTGGAGTAGCTACGACCGAAGTAAAATCTTGCCAGCCGCCGTTAATCTTTTCGATTAAATCATCTGCGCCGACAAAGTCTGCGCCAGCTGCGGTAGCCTCTTTAGCTTTTTCGCCTTTAGCGAAAACAACGATGACAGATTTTTTTCCAAGTCCGTGTGGCAAAGTTACCGCGCCACGAATCATTTGATCAGACTGAGTCGGATCAACTCCTAATCGGATAGAAACTTCAACAGACTCGTCGAACTTTGCTTTCGTTGTAGATGTTAAAACTTCGAAAGCTTTTGCAAACGGAACCGAAGATTCAATCGTTGGCAAAGTTTCGCGAATTTTTGAGTACGAGGCAGCATAGCGTTTGCCGTGTCGTCTTTTGATGGTTTCGATACTTAGAGCTGCTTGCATGATAAACTACCTTTTCTAAAAATTAATTAAGCGACGTCAATTCCCATCGAACGTGCAGTTCCTCGCACAATCGATTCTGCCACTTCAACCGTGTAACAATTTAAGTCAGGCATTTTTGTTTTCGCAATTTCAGTGACCTGAGCTTTGGTGACTTTACCAACCTTCACTCGGTTTGGAGTTGCCGAACCTGATTCGACCTTCGCAGCTTGTCTTAATAACACCGAAGCTGGAGGGCTCTTCATGATAAACGTAAAAGTTCTATCATTATATATAGAGATGATTACGGGGATAATGGTATCGCCGATCTTCTGGGTCTTTGCGTTGAATTGTTTGCAAAAATCCATGATGTTTACGCCGTGCTGACCGAGCGCGGGTCCTACAGGAGGAGCTGGGTTCGCTTTTCCTGCTGGAATTTGCAATTTCACATTTGCTACGAGCTGCTTTGCCATAATCTTTAACCTTTTTTATTAAGCCTTTTCGACCTGTTGAAATTCCAAATCGATCGGAGTGGATCGACCAAAAATACTTACCAAAACTTTAAGACGGCCTTTTTCTGCATTCACATCGTCAACTGTTCCGGCGAAGTTTGCGAATGGGCCTTCTTTTACGCGAACACTTTCACCTTTTTCAAACTCGATCTTGAGTTTGGGCTTCATCTTGCCTTCTTTAATTTGTTGAGTGATGCGTAAAACTTCTTCCTCTGGAACTGCTGGAGGATTGGTTGAACTACCTACAAATCCAGTCACCCGAGGAGTATTTTTGATGAGGTGCCAAGTTTCGTTGGTCAACTCCATCTTTACAAAAATATATCCTGGAAAAAACTTCTTAGACTTGGATCGCTTCTCGCCTTTTTTAACTTCGACCACAGTCTCAGCAGGAATCAAAACTTCTTCAAATTTTTCTTCCATATGATTTTGGCGAACGCGTTCAAGTAAAGCGTCTTTTGCTTTCGCTTCAAAACCTGAATAAACATGTACGACGTACCAATTCTTACTCATAAAATCCTTTGCCTAGAGTTTATTCAAAATCAGATTGAAGAAAGCTCCCCAAAAATAATCCATGATTGCTAAAACAAGAACAGCCACAAGCACCATCACGGTAACAACTACTGTGGAGGCTGTTGTTTCCTTCATTGTTGGCCAGGTCACTTTAAAAACTTCAGAGAAAACATCGTCAAAAAATGTTGTGGCCTTAGAGCTTAAAGAAAGTCCTATGAAAAGGATGATTCCCAAAGTGGCGCTCATCGTTCCGCCCACTACTTGCCAACCGTAGCCCGTTCCAAAAACATTTCCGCCGCCGAACTTCAGCCAGTCAGAGATTTGGGTGAGAGCTAAATAAGAGAGATAACCAAACATCACCGCGAAGATGAAAAAAGTCAGGATGGTGTATTTTCGATTTTCAGTTTCCAAGAACCAAAACTCCTTAATCAGGTTGCAACCGCGACCAGTGGCGATGCCCAAAAATTTACTACAAATTAATTGATCGTTAGAAGCGACGATCAGGGGCGATTTGACTTGAAGCTTATATATAGATCAACAAAAAAAGAGGGGAATTTAAGTTCAAAATGGCAGGTCAGGAAGGACTTGAACCCTCGACCCTCGGTTTTGGAGACCGATGCTCTACCAACTGAGCTACTGACCTACGCCTTAAACTTTAACTTCTTTGTGATCGATATGTTTACGGCATGAGCGGCAATATTTTTTCAAATGCAATTTTTCGGTGACCGTCTTTCGATTCTTGGTCGTCGTATAATTTTTTCGCTTACATGTCGTACATTCTAATCCGATAATATCTCTCATTTTATTTTCCTTTCGTTTTCAAACCAATTAACTGGAGCCCACGATCGGGATCGAACCGATGACCTCATCCTTACCAAGGATGTGCTCTACCAACTGAGCTACGTGGGCGCCTGCTATTCTTTGCAGAATAAAATAAAACTGGTGGAGAGGGATGGATTCGAACCATCGAAGGCTTGCGCCAACAGATTTACAGTCTGCCCCGGTTGGCCACTTCGGTACCTCTCCCAAAGTTTCTTCGGCAAGCACAAAACATAGCCATGAGGATTTCGACTTGTCATGTGATGAAAGCGTAAAAAACGCATTTTGGGGTGCCCAGATTCTGGAAAACTGGAAGATCACAGAAAAATTTGCTATGAGTTCAAAGCATGTCTTGGGTGGAAGGGGTAAATCCTTGAGAAAATTTATGCTCAGTATGGCCATTTGTATGGGATTTACGCCCCTTTTACATGCAGATGACTTCCTCGACCTATGGACGTTTTCAAGAGATCAGCCTGATTTGCCGGCTTTAAGAGAAATGATAAAAACAAAAAAAGATGTGGTTGATGCCCTTAATCCTCTCTTCTTATTTGTCGAAATTTTTGAAAAGTTAAAGCCTGAGGAACGCACCGAAGATCTCTGCCGAGATCGAGTAATCGATGCACTTTTAGATGAGACTGCCCTTCAGAAACGTGTTTGGTCCATTATGGATACACAACACAAAATTAAAAGCGTCATTCATGACGTGGCATCTGGTCGCGGGGCATCTGCCATGAAAAATTTCAATATCGATCGCTACGTACAAGATACTGATCCAGAAGTTGTTGATAAAATTGTAAGAAACCATCAGGAAATTTTATTGAGTTATCTAGAAGCCCGCCAGGCTTACAGCAAAATGGGCCATCTCGATCGAGAGAAGGTCTTAGCCGTTAAAGCTAAATTAACGGGAGCGATCTTGCTGCCTTTTCCTAGCTCCACCTGCAGAAACGTACCTAAATCACTTGGCGGCACTCAATAGTCACCCCCATTGTGCGCATTAGAATTTGAAGCTATAAAACGCGACAACGAAAGGTCGCGCCTCCATGTTGTTTGTGGGTATTTGTTCCGCTCTAATTTCTATGAGTAGTTTGACGGTTGAACCCGTTGCATTCACTTATCACGGGATGGCCTCGAAAGAAGATCTGAAAAATATTCGCAAACGTGGAACCACTCTCGATGGCGAAGGCCGAGCGACTTTTCACAAAGGAATTGGCCTCACTTATCGCTCACAATATTTTCAGCTGACAGGAATTTATTTTAAAAATTCAGTGAATCAAAATTCTGGCGGACTGATGTTCGGACCAAAAATGGATTTTTGGAAACGGCATTTTACGCTTGGACTTGTGGGCGGAGCCTATATGCGCGAAAGCATGGCTGAAATGAGATTTCCCTTGTCTTATAAAAATCAGACATTCGAAGTGGCTCCCATGCTGATGGCGACGGGTTCTGCGTCGGTGAGAATTTATAGATCGCTTTGGCTAGAAGTAATCGCTGGATCAAATTATGTCCTGAACTTCTTTACGCCAGGAATTCGAGTGGATATTTAGTTTTTAACAACCAAACAATGAGGAGTGAACCTTGAAAGCCATACTTAGCCTTATTTTTTCCTTAGCCTTAAGCCAAAATATCTTTGCACAAGAGAATGATGCCCTTGCTGCTAAAGATCTTGAGATTCTTAATTCCACAACAAAAGATGAATTTTTAAAGGAATGGCAAAAAAATGAAGAGGCACAAATCATTTTAAGCTCAACGTCCAAAACTAAAACAATGTATCGAACTTTGGAGGGTGCTGACTTTGTTGTGAGTCCTAAAATCCAAAAATATTTAGAACTTTCAGATATTGCTGAGATCGTAAAAGAAAATAAAAATCTGATTTTTCTTTCTACTGATATGCAATTGGTGGATTTGAGAGCCGACTATGTCCGTCATCTTTTAGGCCAAAAATTGTCTTTGCCCAAATTAGCTATAGAAGAAGGTATCGAATTTGCAGGCAGCATTCCCGTCATTTTAGTAGAAAACGAACGCACCCAAGCTCTCTTAGTTGCGGCTGCCAAATTAAAAGCTGCAAATGATGAAGAAAGTAAAAAGAAAGCTAGCGACGAAGTTTTGCGCGCAACTATAGATTCATTGATCTCAGCGATTCTTTCAATGGGATTGATAGATCTACAAAAATTGAAAAGTTTTCAAATTATTCTTGAGGGGTACAAAGCGTTTAACCTGCCACTTACAGATGTTATTATTTATGATGCTGCATTTCACGAGATGGGTTCTGATTTTTTAACTCAATGTAAAAATATTAAGGATTTATTTAAAGCGGCAGAATTGGATGAAAATTTAAACGACAAAAAAGAAGAAATTAAAGATGCCATTGATAAATTGGAAAAGTTAGAAAATATTTTTGAAAAATTATTAGCAAGACATTCGGAATGGTCAGAAAAGAATGTTAAAAATAATGCTGAACTTCTTAAGACTCAGAAGGAAATGATGAATCAATTAAAGGAGGCCAAAAAGCTTGATGCAAAGCCTCTCGATCAAAAACCAGCCGTGGAAAAAGAAGAAAAATTTAGATTTTAATTAGAGAATTGGAGCGGGAGAAGGGGATCGAACCCTCGACCTTCTGCTTGGAAGGCAGACGCACTACCACTGTGCTACTCCCGCACTTTTTCACTGAATATTTCGTTGCTCTTCGGTGCTCGGATTTCGCGGCCATTAAAGGCCAGCTCAACCGCTGCGCTCCTCGAGACGCCTCATCTCAGTGAAAAATGAGACTTAAATCAAGATTCTACTCTCGCATAAAAAAAGCTGGTGATGGGAGTCGAACCCGCGACCTACTGATTACAAATCAGTTGCTCTACCAGCTGAGCTACACCAGCATCAAAAACCAAAGCAATATTCCACTGAAGTTTGCAGTTCGGCAAGTGCTTGTGTGGAAATTGTGCAGTTCATTTGCTGAGACATTCGTATCTCACCGAGGAAGCTGATTGCCAGCTTAGGCCCATAAAGCGCTTTCATTAAACCTTTGAAATTTAAAGCAAATTAGAAAATTAGTTTTAACGGGTCTTAGGCATGGATCTTGCAAAATTTTGCTTAAGGAGAATCTCATGACCCATTTGAAAACGTATATTTTTTTAACCTTAGGCTTTGGTCTTTTTATCCAGCCGCAAAATTTAAAAGCTCAAGGTCGCATGGAGATGGTGAATGAAATTCCAAAATCAGCACCACTCGTAGGAACTCATGCTCTGGCAGAGGAAAAGTTGAAAGAGGGCAACCTGATTCTGATCTCAAATAATTTTACTGAAAATTCTGAATTGGCTTCTTACCTTAAACGAACGAAAAAAGTTCAGATCACCAAAGGCCTCCTTAAAAATAATGAAATGACGATCAAAATTGCTTTAGATAAAAACGATGCAAGTCTTCAGGGCTTAAAAGATCATTCTCTTTTTATAAATAAAGCTTCTGATATTACTGATGGCAAAACTTTTTTAGCTGTCGCTTATGAAGATGGTTTTTTAATTCAAGACAAAACGACTGCTAACTGGGCATACGTCAGCCAGCGAGATATTCATGCTGTTCAGAATGATATCTTGAATGTGCCAGGCGCCGGAGAGTGGTCCCTTCACCTTCTTAATCAGTCGTTAATCTATGGAGCGGGAGCACTGACGACTGTAACTTATGCAACTGTGGAGACTGTCGAAAACGTATCACATAATATCGGAACTTTTATGAGACGATGTGCAGATCCTGAAACAACTTCTATTATTCCAGATCCAAATTTCGATAATCAAAACGACACTTTAAAATATACTCTTAACTATAAAGGCACTGAAAATGTCGTTGATTCATATAATGCGTGGATTGATCGTAATGGCGAGACGATGGTTAGAAAATTCAATCTGCAAAACTTAAAAAAGTTTGAAAGTAAAAATTTTGATCGAGCCATTTCTGAATTTTCACAGGCGAAAAATAAAATCGAACAAAAAGCTATTGAACAAAGGGCTGCAGAAGAAGCTGCTCAGAAAAAGGCAGTGACTGAGAAAAAACCTGTCGGAAATTTTTCGCTACAAGAAGGTCGCTACAGCAGCAAATATGGGCAAAGTTTTTAATTCTTCAAAAACTTAAAAACCCAGGCCATTGCAACTGATGCAGCATTGGCCGCATTCATCGATTCTACTTCAGCGCGCATGGGGATTTTTACGAGGCTTTCAAGCTGGCCTTGAACGGGCTTCGAGATGCCTGAAGATTCAGAGCCAATAACGAGCGCTAACGGAAATCTTGGATTCCAATCGAAAAGATCCGTACAGTTTTCGCCTGCATCCAAGCCAATAACCGAATAGCCGGCATCAGTAAGTTTTTTACAAAGTGGAGTGAGGTTTGCGACTTCTAAAAATTTCATTCGAAAAGCTTGGCCCGCAGAAATTTTTACAGCGGCAGCATTTACGCGAACGGATCTTCGCTCTTCGTGCACAATCATATTCACTCCAAAAGCGGCTGCGGACCGAGTGATAGCCCCAAGATTTTGCACATCTTCGATATGGTTACAGAGCAAAATAAAAGGATACGAATCTTTTTCAATATTCCAATTCATCTCGTAAAACTGATGAGGCGTCGAAAAAGCAATTCCTTGATGACCGAGCTTAGAAATTTCGCCGGGAATTCCGTGTTTCATCTCTGGGGATTTTTTTAATTTAAACGATTGCAGTAAATCTTTTGCAAACGCGAGTGATGATTCGTTTTCAAAATAAATTTTAGAAATTTCTGCGCGTACCGACAGAGCTTCTTTTAAAATATTTCTTCCAAAGAGGAGTTGATCTTTTCCCATGCTGCCTTCCAATTTTTTTCGCCCGTCAATGCTCGACCAACGACGGCGAGTGAGGCTCCATTTAAAAATGTGTCTTGTAACCCTGAAGTGCGTTTTTGATCTTGAGTACCATTCGCTTCAAGTCGAATTCCGGGAGTCACTAAAATGGCTTTCGGAAATTTTTTTCGCAAATTTGCGACTTCGAGTGGAGAACAAACCAATCCGTGCACTCCAGATTTGATAGCAAGTGAAGCCAAAGACTCCACTTGTTTAGGAAGTGAGCGATCGATTCCCAGGTCTTTTAAATCTTTTTCATCGAAACTGGTTAAGACAGTGACAGCCAAAACACTCTGCTTTGAATTCTGAAGTTTCGCTGCTGCTTCGCACATCGCTCGCCCACCAGATGAATGCAATGTGACAAGATCGGCTCCTAAATCAAAAGCTTGGCGTACGGCTCCCGCGACCGTATTTGGAATATCGTGATACTTTAAATCTAAAAAAATTCTGAAACCTTCGGCTTTTAATTTTTGAACAACTTTAGGACCCATTTCTGAAAATAAAATACTGCCGACTTTGAATCCCCAAACTTTTCCTTTGAGTCTTTTTGTCCAAATTTTTGACTCTGACCAAGACTCATCTAAAGCTACAACTATCGGCCATTCTTTGTGTTTTGGGCGCCTTCGCGTCATGACCTGAGGTGATACAATAAGTGGGTGAGTCTGTCTGTAAAAAAGACCTGGAATGAGAGCTTGTTTTTGGGGGCCGAAGGCCAACAAGTCTGCATCGATTTGCAAAGTTTAACAGAAGACTGGCCGATTTTTTTATTTCTTAAAGGAATCGGCTGTCAGAAAGTTTATTTTGAACCACAAGCCAAAGAAGTGCTCGATCTTTGGACTCAGCGAATGAGTGAGTATGAGCAAGAATTCATTCAAGATCCTGAAAATTTTACGACGGCCGATCATTTCTGGAATGAAAAATCTTCGAATCTTTCTGTTAATTTGATTCGCTGTGAATTTGCGGAACTTCAAGTTGAAAAGATTCAAATCAGTCTGGGTCCCGTCCCCCCGATGGAAGCCCCATTAGGAATTCCTGAAGAGGCCGCGAGAAGATTTGTCGAAGAAATTCAAACTCAATCTGCCAAAGAAACTCTTCACCGGATTTTACAAATTTTAAAAGAGTACGATCGAGAAGCGAGAGCGAAAGATTTAACGATTTGGTCAAATTTAGTTGCCGATGTTCTGTGTATTTCTCTGCAAAATCATTTGCTCGATAAATCGCTGCAAGTTGCAAATGATCACACAGAAGTTTTAAAATCTATTTGGTCGCAAACCGATCGAGTGGTTCAAATTTTTGCAGCTTATGATCCCAAAGGATCAGAGCTTTCTCAATGGGCAAAGTTATTTGAAACCTGCTCCACCACTGATCTTCTTCGCTGCCTTGAAAATCATTTAAGCAGTGTGGGTGGTCCGCAGATGATCAAGCTGATGAATTATCGCGCACAAAACCAAGCCGAAGAATTAATTGAAATTTGCTTCTCTTATGAAGGAAAATTTACTCGTCAGCTTTTGCAGTGGCTTGCTCCGCACTGGAGACAAAAACATTACGCGCGCATTCGGGAAAGTTTTTTAAAGACTTTAAAACGTAAAGATCGCGATCTCGAACTTATTCACGGATGGATTCATGCCCTACTAAGAAGTTCGAGAAGAGAAGCTTTTTTGGAGTTGAAAAAATTATTCAAAAAGAGAAATTTTTTTTGGAAGAGACCGCCTGTCGACATTTCAATCCAAAAAGAAATTGTTTCAGCGCTTTCTGAAGATCGAAATTCTGAAACTTATGCATTTTTACAAGAGATTCATCCTCGAGCGAGCGTAGAAATTTCAAATCGCATCGAAGAACTTCTTCAACATTTCAAACCTGCGGGATCAAAAAAATGAAAGCGCTCATCATTAAAAATATTTCGAGCGTTTTTACCTGCGACTTTAGATTATTCGAAGCCGAGATCGCAGCACTCAGCAAAGTCAGAAAGTACGATGAGTACACGTATCTTCATTCACTCAATGTTGCTCGACTTTCAGTTGCGCTTGGAAAGCGGCTGGGCCTCACCGACGAAATGATTATTGATCTTGGATGGGCTGCACTTTTACACGATATCGGAAAATTGCATGTGCCTCTCGACATCTTAAATAAAATGAAAAAATTTTCGGGCGATGAACTCGCCATTATGCAATCTCATCCCGTCGAAGCGCTCACCTCGTTTGCAGAAACTCACACTGTTACGCTTGAGAGACTTCGAAGATTGAGTGCAGCTTTTGAGCATCATCAACGATACGATCTTAAAGGTTATCCGATCGTTCAGAAAAAACTTAATCTGCATCCCTTTAGCAGAATTGTTGCGATCGCCGATACTTTCGATGCGATGACGACTGATAGAATTTATCAGCGAAGAGTTTTGCCGGATGTTGCTCTTAAAATTATGGCGCAGGGATTTGGAACTATTTTTGATCCCACTGTTTTGCAAGCTTTCATCACGTGCATGGGAGTTTATCCAGTCGGAAGTCTCGTCAAGCTTTCAAATGATGAGCTCGCCGTTGTGCTTCGCTATCAAGAAACTTCAACTCTCGATAGACCTGAGATTTTTTTAATTGAGAAAAAAGAAGCGAGACATCTCAACTTGATGGATCCTCAATTTAAAGATTTGCGAATTTTAAAATCGGAGTTTCCTGAAGATCACGAGATTCAAATCAACGATATTTTAACCGAAGCCTCGGCCGAAAGAGAGTCCGCATGAAAGTAAAATGCCCCGAGTGCGGAAAAATATTTGAGATTAAGAAAGAGCAGTCTCATCGACTTTTAAAATGTCAGTGCAAAGCTTTGTTTCGTCCCACACCGGGTCGAGAAATCAAAAACGAAGAAGCCGTCTCAGTGGAAAAATTAAGTGAAGAAGTTGCGGAAGTTTCTGAGGCGCCTGAAAAACTGAGAGATGATGAAAGTCAAATTCGTATCGCAAACAAAGAGCTCGAAGAATACGAATCCAATATTTCTGACGACGATATGAATTCTTATCTTTCAAATTTAAAGGCTTCGCGCGACCAGTTGGCAAAAGAAGACGCGGATATAAGACCTATTCCTCAAAAAAATGTGAATGCTGTTTCGATGCGTCTTGAGTTGGTCGAGAACGCAAAGAAAAAAGAAAAGTCTACGATGGATGAGCTGATGTCGATGGACGAAGCTCTTCAGAATGATGAGACCATGGAGACAAGGCATCCGGCCGAGATGGCAGATGAAGGCGAAATTTTCCGCGAAAGTTATATCGATCCAAGCTTACAAAAGGAATCCTTAGCCTCCGTTTCGCCGAAAACAAAAAAAGTTGTAGAGCGCGCGACACCAAATATTTCACCAAAAGTGCAAATGATCGCACTCTGTGGAGCACTCACTTTTTGTGGATTCATCGGATATTTTATTGCCGAAGCTTTGCGAGTAAAAATTGAGCCACAGGATCCTTATCTCACTAAACTTTTAACTCCTCCTCCTGAAGCGCCGATTCCCTCACTCGATGAACCGCAAAAAATTGAGGCAGAGAAAATTTCACCTCATCGCGAGCCCACTCCAGTGGCTCAAGCTGATCCACTTTCTACTGGCGCGCCCACATTAGCTCCCACCCCTCAAGTTAAAGTTGCGCCTCATACCAAAACGAATTCGAAAACCGTCAAGAAAACAACGAAACGTCGAAATGGAAAATCTGAAAGTGATGCCGAAGTACATTTGTCTGCTGGCATCATGATGCTTAATTCTAGTCCGCGGAAAGCTGCAAAAGAATTTGAAGCGGCGCTAAATTTATCTCCAAACAATTCTGAAGTTTGGATGAACTATGGCTACGCACTTTATAAAATGAAAAAATTCCAGGCTGCTTTGGGTGCACTTCAGCGCTCCTTGGCACTCCAAGAAACCGATCAAGTTCACTATTTTTTAGCTCTTACTTTGCTCGATCTCAATCGCCGATCAGAAGCTATCCAGCATGTTAAGCGAGCCACAAAGCTTAACCCTCGCAATTCTCAAGCCCGCAATTTAGCCTCTAGACTGCGTTAAAGCCCCCTATTGGCCACTTAAGCCGACTATGCTAAAAAGCCCCATCTTGATTCGCCTATCGCCGATTTTAGTCCTCTTTAGTTTTTTGCTCGCAGGATGTGGTAGCCAACCGACTTCGACCCCACTTGAGAAGGTCTATGGAATTTCAGGCAAAAGTTATTGTGATGAACTCAATAAGGGTTTCAATAATGCTCTTCAAGTTCATCTCACTCAGAATGAAACACAAAAAGAAAAGCTTTATACGGAAGCACTTTTACAAACTTTAGATCACGTTTACATCTCTATTGTTCAAATCAAAGGCAATCCCACTTCACTTCAAAATGATTACGTTAGGCTTAAGAAAACTTTAACTCCTCTGGAATCTGGAACTCTTGCAAACTTTCATCACATCACGGATTGCTCAGATTTAATTCAAATTGGAAATTTTTATGTCGAACAATTGAATTCAAATCTTATCTATGCGCAGCCAGAATTATTTTGGAGTTTCTTAAGTCATTTTGCGATCAGCTTAGATGCGAATAGTCGGTATGAACCCCCAGCTAAATATGTCGCCCTTCGTTTATCAACTAAGGGGCCTCGCGTTTTTTTCATGGATCGAAAGTGGCCAGACAAAAATTCCAATGTGCATATTGAAGGCATCAGCACAGACACCATTCATGTAACCTTAGAAAAATTTTCTAAAGACTCTGCTAAAAACCTTCGAGAAAATATTTTAGAAAAAGTGAGTGAACTAAAGGCCGCCGATCAGTCGCTTCAAGCAAAGGACATTAAAATTATTTTAGACCTTCGATCTAATATGGGTGGAAATCTTGATGAACTATTGATGATCGTGAATTTCTTTTTTTCAGAGGGTGAAATTGGAAAAATGAAATCCAGATTCGAAGAGCTTCCTTTAATAATTAACCCAAAATTTGATCATGATTTTTCTGAGAACCCTTTGATTGTTCTCATTAATAATTTTAGTGCATCTGCAAGCGAAATGCTCAGTCTCGTTTTGCAAGAAACAGGTCGAGCTAAAATTGTAGGCGAAACTAGTTTTGGCAAATTAGTTGGGCAAAGCCTGATTTTCAATTTTGAAAACTTTGAACCTGAAAAACATTTAGGCGGAAGCCTCGCCATTACTTCAGAATTTTTTTACGGACCTCTAGGAGTTTCGCTCCAGCTTTTAGGAGTCGAGCCAGACTACGAAATTAAGGATATAAAATGGGAGAAATTTAAGCAGACATCTCAAAGCGTAGATTCCTCTGCTATTTTGAAAGAAAAAGATCTTTCGAAATTTGGCTTAAAAACTATTGAGACGGGAAAAAATGTAAAAGAAACAATGAACCAAGCGAAGGTTTCTTTTCAGGTAGAATTTTCATCTGATAAAGATTTGCAAAAACGAGCGGAGGAAGAGAGCGCTTCCACACGGAACTCCGACGTCGTTTTATCAGCTGCAAAAATTCTTTTTCGCGATAGCAAAATAATCCGAGCCAAATAGGCAAAAGCCAAAATTTGTCTGCGATCACTATGAAAAGTTTTCCATTTATCGATTCAATATCTCTAAAACTGCTAGGTAATTCAACTGCTTAGCGTCGCGACAGCTTGGCATCAAGTTTGCAATATCTCTAAACATTCCTGAGAGAAATCTTAGGAAGAATACCCCTAACTCTTATTACTCCCTAGGTGCCGTTGTGAGTTTCTCCCTTAGCTCACAGCGGCCTCTTTTTTTCTAGTCCCCCCTACACGATTTAGATGCCCCGCTCTTTCAGCTTAAAAGCCGTCAAACCTGCATGAATTGTGGGTTTTAATAATCAGCCTTACAATATTAGAAGGTGTTTGAATCCTCGGGGGAGGGTGATGTCTTTGAAAAAAAGCTTTAGTAAAAATATCGTTTCATCTTTGTTTTTTAGTGTTTTTTTCTGCTGGCCGCTGCACTTTCAAATCGCAGTCGGCAAAGAAACCAATGAATCGAGTGCAGATGCTTATCTGCATTTTATTCTAGGAAGTTTTGCGAGCCTCGATAATAACTCTCAATCTGCGCTCGAACATTTTAAAACAGCTGCACAATTAGATCCTCAGTCTTCTCTTTTAAAATTGAAGCAGGCTGAAGAGCATTTAAGCTTAAGTCATATTACTGAGACTAAAAGTCTTCTAACCTCTATTCAAAACCAAGAGAAAAAAAATCCTGACTATCATTTATTAGTCGCCAAGGTAGCTTCGCAAGAATCAGATTTAAGAACAGCCACCAAAGCTTTGGATCAAGCTACAAAACTTTACTTCGCTTCTAACAACACAAGTAAAGGTCGCGAAAGTTTGCTGACGAAAGTTGCGATTTTGGCAGATCATCGTCGATACAGCGAAAGTGTAATGACACTGAATTCATATTTAAAGAAAGAGCCTAACGACGAAATTGGGTTCTACTTTTTAGGTAAGATTCATTCGATTTTTCAAAATCGAAAAGAATCTAAAAAAGCATTTCAAAAAGCTCTCGATTTACGACCGGGCTTTGGCGCCGCTGCAAAAGCTCTGGGCCTTCAACTCGAATTAGAAGGAAATGCTCAACAGGCAATCGCCGTCTATCAACAAGCTTTAAGCACAAATGGAGCGGATGAAGAAATTATTCAGAAGCTCATTAATCTTTCTTTAATCTCTGAAAATTATCCGATGGCTTTAGTTTATTTGAATCAGTTTTTAACTATTCGACCTGAAGACACGCAAAGCCAAATGCGAGCCGCTTTAATTTATTACAAATTAAAGGACTTCACAGAATCGCAAAAAATATTTCAGGGAATGCTCAATAATGATTCTGTTCCTCAAGATAGAATTCTTTTTTATTTAGGAACACTTTGCGAAGAAGATAATCGATTCGCAGACGGATTAAAATATTACGAAAAAGTAGATGCCAAATCAGAATATTTTATCGAATCAAGATTGCAGATTGGCTTGATTCTTGAATCTAAACTTAACAAAGCTGATTTAGCTTCATTAAGTTTGGCAGAGGGAATTTCTCTAAGACCAGATGCTCCAGAACTTGTGATCGCCCTTGCAGCGTTTCATGATCGACAGGATCAACTGCCAGAAGCGATTCGAGTTCTTACAAAAGGTAGTGCGACATTTAAACAGAATGAAAAAATTCTCTTTATGTTAGGACATTTTTTAGATCGCACTGGAGATTTTGAAGCTGGCGTAGATAAAATGAAGCAAGTGCTCAAAGCAAATCCAAATAACGAGCATGCCCTTAATCACATTGGCTACACTTATGCCGAACACAATATTAATTTGGAGCAGGCTGAATCTTATTTAAAACAAGCTGTGCAAATTGCACCCGAGAATGGATTCATTCAAGATTCTTTAGGCTGGACCTATTATCGAATGGGCAAATATAAATTGGCTACAGAATTAATCGAGCGCGCCAATAAATTGAGCCCTGGACAACCCGTCATTTTAGAACACTTAGCGGATCTCTATCAAAAACTTGGAAAACGAGAACAGGCGCTTGAGATCTATCAACGAATCATGAGAATGTCGGCTGAAAATGAAAACTCAAAAGCTGAAGAGAAAAGTACAGCCGAAACAAAAGCTGTTCAAGATCGAGTCAAAGATAAGATGGCTCTTTTGGATACCGCTAATTCTAATTAGTTTATCAACGATAGCCTGCTCTGCTCATCGTCAAAATTTAATTGCTTGGCCAAAAGATTTTAAAAAATCAAATCAGTCACAAATTTGCCAAGCTCGCTTGGTCATTCAACTAGAGACGCCAGAAGAAACGGTGAGAGCGGATGCGAGCTTAACTTTTTCGCTCAAAGGAAAAGATTCTGAAATGAAGCTCATTCTTTATACTCCGATTTTAACTCCTTTCGCAAAAATCGAAGTTTCAAAACGTCTCGCAACTTGGACAGATGAATCTGGAACTCGCTCTCTTCAGAAGCAACCTCTCTTTAAAAAATGGTTTTCAAACGATTGGTGGAAAGAGATCGCATTTAGTTTGGGAACAGTGACTGAAGAAACTGCGGCATTTATTTGGATGAATGAAAGCCAGCAGCCCGTTCTTTATCATAAGAATAAAAGACGTATGGAATGCGAGTTTGAAAGCTTTGAAACGCAACCTCAAGTTTGTAAGATTAGTGATGAGGGCCTCACGGGAAGCCTCAATTTCTCTTCCGTGGAGTGCCAATCGCCATTATGATGGATGTGATTTAAGTAGGAGGTTTTTTTGACTGGCCGCGCTCGACTTGGTGAGCTTCTGATTCAAGAAGGAAAGATCGATGCCGCTCAACTTCAAGCGGCTCTCGCTCAACAGCGGCGATGGGGCCGAAAATTAGGCCAATGTCTTGTACAACTTCGATTTATTACTGAACTTCAGCTCTGCCAGACTCTTTCAAAGAGCCTGAGAATTCCTCTCATCGATATTACAAAAATCGACTCTGCTAAATTAACGAAAGAAATTTTAAGTACAATCAACCTTCAGACTGCAAGAACTCAGCGAGTGGTGCCGATCGCGGTTAAGGAAATTCGGGCAAAAAAGCGGCTGATTGTGGCGACTTCAGATCCCACCAATTACAAAATTTTTGATGATATTCAATTTCGTATCGGCCAGCCCTTACTCGTAATGGTCGCTCCAGATTCGGATATTGAGTGGTTTATTCGTAAATATTTTTTAAGCGAAACAGAGAC
Source organism: Deltaproteobacteria bacterium (assembly GCA_017302715.1). Lineage (GTDB taxonomy): Bacteria > Bdellovibrionota > UBA2394 > UBA2394 > UBA2394 > JAFLCD01. The sequence continues at coordinate 223,418 of JAFLCD010000001.1, read as the reverse complement.
CTTGCCGCTAAATTATGTCAGTGGAATTTCTATTATCGAATCTAGCGATGAAAAACAGTTTTTTCCTGATCCCATCTCGGATATCTTTTTTGATGCCGAATTTACGGGCCTAACGAATTTTAGCAAGCCCACCGAAGTCGGCGAAAAGAAAAAGAAATAAAATGCTTTTAAAAGTTGAAAATCTCGTCACTAGTTTTCGCACACCTAATGGAATTATTCGCGCCGTTGATGACGTCAGCTTTTCTTTAAACGCCGGAGAAACTTTAGGCATTGTAGGTGAAAGTGGTTGCGGAAAAACGGTGACGGCACTGTCAATTATTCGACTCATTCAAGAGCCACCTGGAAAAATCGAGAGCGGAAAAATTTTATTAAATGGCACCAATTTACTTTCATTGAATGCCAGCGAAATGCGGGCTGTTCGTGGAAAACAGATCTCGATGATTTTTCAAGAGCCGATGACTTCACTGAATCCCGTTTTTACTGTCGGCAATCAAATTGAAGAAGCTATCTTACTTCATCAAAATGTTTCTAAAACTGAAGCGCGAAAACGTTGCTTAGAAATTATGGAGCTTGTTGGAATTCCCGACGTCGATCAGCGTATCGATTATTATCCTCATCAAATGTCGGGAGGACTTCGTCAGCGTGTGATGATCGCGATGGCACTCGCCTGCAGACCACAACTTTTAATCGCCGATGAACCCACTACCGCCCTCGACGTTACGATTCAGGCGCAAATTTTAGAGCTGATTAAAGATCTGCAAAAAAAATTAAATATGGCTGTGATTGTAATCACGCATGATTTTGGTGTGATCGCCGAGATGGCAGATCGAGTTGCCGTCATGTATGCAGGAAAAATGATCGAAAGATCTTCGGTCAGAGAAATTTTTGATAAGCCCGCGCATCCTTATACGGTGGGATTACAGAAATCGATTCCTACTTTTGTAAAACCTGACGAACCACTTTATACCATTCCAGGAATTGTTCCTGATTTGTCGGCGCTTCCAGATGGATGCCGCTTTTCGGATCGCTGCGACTATAGACAACCCAATTGCAACGAAAGCGAACCAAAACTTATGCCGCTTCAAAATTCTTCGGATTCTATTCCACATGAAGCCGCGTGTTTTTATCCGAGAAACCAAACTTCATGAGTTCATTTATTCGCATTCAAAATTTAAGCGTTTTCTATCCCATCTATGGCGGCCTTCTTGGAAGACGAGTCGGAGATGTGAAAGCGGTTAACGATGTCAGCTTCACTATAGAAAAAGGCGAAGTGCTGGGATTAGTTGGAGAGAGCGGTTGTGGAAAATCAACTTTAGGAAAAGCTTTTCTTCGACTGATTGAACCGAGCAAAGGCGAAATTTATTTTGATGGGCAAGAGGTCACCAAGATGAATGCGGATTCGCTTCGCAAACTTCGCAAGCGAATGCAGATGATTTTTCAGGATCCATTTTCTTCTCTCAACCCGCGCATGAAAGTGGGAAGTATTCTTGCCGAGCCTTTTATCATTCACAAACTTTGTCCGAGATCTGAAATCGAACAGCGGGTAAGAGAACTTTTAAAGATTGTCGGTCTCAGACCTGAATCCTATGACAAATATCCACATGAATTTTCAGGTGGCCAACGTCAACGCATCGGCATCGCTCGAGCTCTCGCGGTAAAGCCCGATTTTATTGTTGCTGATGAGCCTGTTTCGGCTCTCGATGTTTCGATTCAATCTCAAATTTTAAATCTTTTAAAAACTTTGCAAAAAGATTTTAAACTCACTTATCTTTTTGTTTCTCACGATCTCAATGTGATCCGCTACCTCTGCGATCGAGTCGTCGTTATGTATCTGGGAAGAGTGATGGAAGTTCTCACGCGCGAACAATTGCAGAATCCAAATCACAAAATGCATCCTTATACCGAAGCTCTCATTTCAGCTGCACCAAAGAAGCATCCGGATCATGTGAAAAAGCAAATCGCTTTAGCGGGTGATATTCCATCTCCAGCACGTCCCCCTTCGGGATGTGTTTTTCATACGAGATGCCCAGAGGCCATTGATATTTGCAAAACAGAAATTCCTGTTCTCGAAAATTCTGTGGCTTGTCATTTAAGAGGGCCTCGCTTAAAAATGACCGGTGGCAGCTGATTCTTCTTCGCAGAATTCTAAAATTCTTCTGACGGGCATTCGAGCTTCAGGAGATATTCATCTTGGAAACTATTTAGGCGCGATGAGGCAAGCCCTTCAGCTTCAAACAAAGTATCAGTCGTATTTATTTATCGCTAATTTTCATGGACTGACGACAACGCCAAAAGCTGAAGAGCTTCGAAAGCATACGCGATCTATCGCGGCCGCTTGGCTAGCCGCCGGCGTTGATACAAAAAAAACGGTGCTATGGAAGCAATCAGATGTTCCAGAAGTTCTGGAACTTGCCCAAGTGCTCACTTGTTTAACAAGCGTGGGCTTACTTGAGCGCGCACATTCTTATAAAGATGCGCTCGCAAAAGAAAAAATTATTAAAGCAGGAATTTTATTTTATCCCGTTTTAATGGCTGCAGATATTTTGCTTTATAATTCTGATTTTGTTCCCGTTGGAAAAGACCAAGCTCAGCATTTAGAAATGACTCGAGATATGGCGACTTATTTCAATGAAACTTATGGAACAACTTTTACTCTTCCTGAAGCTCTTATTTTAGAAGATGTAGCGACGATTCCGGGAACCGATGGACGCAAGATGTCAAAATCTTACAATAATGGAATAGATCTCTTTGCTTCTGAGGCTGAATTAAAAAAACAAATTATGGGAATCAAAACCGATTCAAAAGGCTTAGATGATCCAAAAGTCGCCGAAGAATGTGTTGTTTATCAGATATTCAAACTCATTGCCGGTAAATCTGAATCAGATGAGATGAAACGTAAGCTTGAAGCAGGTGGATACGGTTACGGAGATGCAAAAAAAGCATTACTCGCTAAGTTTTTGGAAGATTTTGGCGCGATGCGTAAAGAATATGATCGTTGGATGAAGGATACAGCGGCACTCGATCAAGAACTAGCGCGTGGCGCCGTTCAGGCTCGTGAAAAAGCCACAAAAATGATCAAGCGAGTCAGAGAGGTCGTGGGACTATAATAGTCCTATGCGACATCTATCTTTTTTACCCCTTAAGTTATTAAGTCTTTTCACTTTTTTTTCTTTAGTTGTTGGCTGTGCCTCAAAAAAAGAAACTCAGTCAGTCCAACTTTCTGGAAATCGAGTCATGGGTCTCGGCATTCGAGGAATCAAAGCAAAAGATCCAGCGACTGCCGAGCAATGGCAGAAAAATATTCTTGAGGCTTCAACAGCAGCTCTCAAAGAAACTTATCAGCCAAGAATTGTAGAACTCGATTTTACAAAAGACAGTTTGATCGAATCGCCAGAAAATCTTTATCAGATTGGAAGTAAAGAAATTGATGATCTGTTTGTAGTGGACGCAGAAATTACAGATGCCGCGACAGAAATTAATTTTTCTGTGATGAATGGCTCAAATCTTAAAGTCGTTAATATTTTCAAAGTAAGAATATCGCCAGAAGAGATGAATGAGTTTCAAAAGAAATTTATCGAGAATTTTAAAAGGGCTGCCGTTGGAGCCTTTCCAAATCCAAATATTTATCCAAAGGGCGATCCAAAACATTTTGCCAATCTTTTATACGTACTTAGCAAAAAGCGAGAGCAGGATGGAGAGCAAAGCTTAACTTGTGAGACCGCTAAAGACATTTTGCAGTATTACGAAAAAACAGAAGAGCTCTACAAAATGGCAAACGAAAGAGGCTCGTCGAGAATTGTTGGGCAACAATCCGAAGCTCATCAAGTGGGTACTCGTCTCGAAGAAGCTTCAGAGAAAGTAAAAATATTAAAAGACTGCAATGATGAACTTAAAGCAGGCTTTAGCTTCACCGTTGATTTTGGAAAAATTCCTGAAGCGAGTCAGGCCTATATTCAACAAGCCATCAAAGCTGCCGACCTTGAAGAGCTTCTAAAAAAATATACAAATAAGCCTGTAAAACTAAAATTCGAACTCGATCAGAGTGGCGAGTTAAGTGCTGTGATGGATATACGTTTTGATCGCCAACGCTATTTAGGCTGGATCGCTCAACGTGTGCCGATGAAATATAAAAACTGGCAAGTGCTCTCACTCGATCCTTACTATGCTTTGATGCAAAAAATGGTAGTGATGCAAGCATCCTTGCCAAAGGATACACCTACTCCATTAAAAAATGGTTTTGCTTCGATGAAAATGAGTGTCGGACTTAAAACCTTGCTCAATGGAAATATTTACTTCTCTGTTTCAGGAAAATATATCCCTGAGAAAAAGGCTGTTAATTTAGCTTATCCAAATTCTATTTTTCTAACGACGCCTGGCTTTGAAAATCGAACCATCATGACAAAAGATAAAGATTTGTTTCAAAGCAAGGGCTGGATTGCTTTGGGTAGCTGCAAAGGAATTGACGGAAACTTAACCGAAGATGGTTTGGTTTATAAATTCTTTGGCTTTCCATGCAACTAAACAAAATGCCCTCTGAAAGTCGCTATCAGCTGACTATTTTCAGCTACCCATCTGAAGAAAAAATTTCAGATATATGCGAGCTTCTCTATGCATCTCGAGACAAAAATCTCATAGCGTCACTCTCGACCGTACCTTATGTAATCGGAAGAAGTTTTCCACAAGAGGAAGTTCTCAAACTTAATCAAATCTTTAGAACCTTAAAAGTGGGGCATCGATTTCAAAGCCTCTCTGGTGAGAGTGAAAATATTGAATATGATCCAAACAATGAAAAAAAAGAGAGTCTATCTCAAAAAAAGGAAGTAGCAAAAAATTCTTCATTTAAAAAAGGGGCTCCCTTTTCAAAAAAAATAATCAGCATTTTTTTTGCTTTTGTAATTCTGGCAGGTCTCATTTTTGGCGCTTTTCACTTCTCTCCAAAATTTATACATACTGAACCAGCAACATTTAAAAAGCTTACTCCTGTAGCAATTCCAGAAAAGTTTGATGCAAAGATTGAAAGACTTCTCAACGACGTTGAGTTTAGAAAATCAAAGGATTTGCTTTGGTCAAAAGCAAAAGTGCAACTTGCTCTCGATCAGAAAGATGGAGTTCGCACATTTGAAGATTCAGAAGCCGTCATCCAATATAGTGAAGGCTCAAGAGTCATTGTAAAATCTAATACACTTTTGATCATCGGCGAAAAGCCAAGCGTAGATACAAGAACAGTGAAGTTAGAAAATGGAACGATCTCGGCGAGAATACCACCGTCCGAAGAAACTCAACGTCTCTCTATCGAAACACCGACTGGAACTTTGGAAATGGTAAGCCCAAAAATGGGTGATGCACCTCAACCTGAAACTCGCATCGAAACAAAAATGAAGGATGGAAAGTTAACAGTGGCCGTCGCTCAAGGCACTGCAATTTTAAAGCCTAGTCTTAAAGATGCAAAGCCCATTGAAATTCAAAAGCTGCAGCAACTGACGGCTACATCTACGAGCGTGAGCGCTCCTGTTGCCTACTCTCCTACACTGTCGCTACGCTTACCTGCAAATAATGCGCAAGTGGCGATGGATCCACAAGGTGGAGATACGATTTCATTCTTTTGGGAAAATCTCGGCGAAAAAATTACTTATCATTTTAGTGTAGCTACAGATCCAGAAATGAAATCGATTTTATTATCGGAAGAAATTTCAAAACCAGAATTGACTCTTCAATATTTAGATTTGGGACAAGTTTATTGGCAAGTGACCTCGACGATCGATGGCATCGCCTACAAAAGTGAAGTTCGAAGGCTGTATGTTCAAAAAAACAAGCACTAAAATTTTTCTAGGGTTTTCTTTTCTCGTTATCATTCAAGTCGCAGTTCTTTCCTTTTATTTTGGAAAACTGGTTGTACGCGAATCCAAAACTTCTATTTTAGAAATGATCTCTAGCCGATCTCAGCTTGCGGCTTCGCAAGTGAAGTTCAATAAAAAAGGAGAGCCGCAAACGATTGCGCTCGTCAAAAGCGACGGCGAGATTTTAGACCCTCAACTTAGATCTGAATTTCCACGTGAACTTATTAAGCCTTTAATTCCTGCAGCGGGATCCGTCGTGACTGAATGTCACGGCATCAGCGGCGAAAAATACATCTGCGCCTTTGCTCCCGTCGCCGGAAGGACTTATTGGGTATTTGATTACACAACGGACGCCTCACTTTCTGCGATTATTCAAAAGTTACTGAAGAATATTTTGAGTATTGCTGCAGCATTTATTTTAGGCGGGCTCGCCTTGACTTACGCACTGTCTCGATTCTTACTCGCACCTCTTCGAAAGTTTTTTAAAGCAACACAGTTAGTTGCCGAAGGTAGTTATGAATCCATTGAACTTCCTCTTCAAAGAAGAGACGAGATCGGTGGCTTCGCGAAAGCTTTCAAAAAAATGATTGGAGTCATTCAAGATCGAGAGAAAAACCTTAAAATTGCAGGAATGAAACTCGCGCACTCCACTCGTCTAGCAACCATCGGACAAATGGGCGCCAGCATCGCTCACGAAGTAAAAAATCCTCTCACCGCCATGATGGGTTATGCAAAAGTTATTAAATCAAAAATCTCTGATCCTCATTTAATTGAAGCTGCAGAAATTATTCAGAGCGAGGGCGAAAGATGTAACCAAATTTTGCAACAAATGTTGAGATTTGCGAGAAATGATCCCACTGAGAATAAACCTTACGCTTTAAAAGAAGTGATTCAATCCGCAGCTTTGCTCTTAAAGGCCGAAGCTAAAACTCAACATATTGATTTAAAAGTAGAGGCTGATACCGACGCAGTCGTCGTAGGATCAGCGCAACAAATTCAACAAGTGCTTCTTAATTTATTACTCAATGCCATTCATGCATCTGCGGCAGGCAATCAAGTGAATCTGCGAGTTAAAAATTTAAAGGATGAAGTCGCCGTTGAAATCGAAGATTACGGCAGTGGAATTCCCAAAGAAATTCAATCGAGAATATTTGAGCCTTTTTTCACAACGAAATCAAAGAAAGAGGGGACAGGGCTAGGACTCTCCGTCGCTCAAGAGATCATCCACAATCAAAGCGGAAGCCTGAATTTTGAATCAGAAGAAGGAAAAGGAACGACCTTCGAGATTCGATTGAAACGAGCTTAAATTCTGCCTAGTTCTTGACCCTTCATCATCAGATTGAGAGCATAAAAATCATGAAAGTTCTCATCATCGACGATGAAGTCAGTCTTCTTAAACTTTTACAATTGAGCCTTGCCGACGATAAAACCGCTGTCGTTACTGCTGAAAATGCGAGCAAAGGTTTAGAAAATTTTCGATCTGAATTATTTGATTTGGTTCTCTGTGATATTGGCCTTCCTGACAAAGACGGTTTGGATGTGTTAGCAGAATTAAAAATGATACGCCCCGAAGTCCCTGTGGTAATGATCACAGCCCACGGCTCCATTCAAACAGCTCTGACAGCCATGAAGCGAGGGGCTTATGATTATATTCAAAAACCTTTTGAACCTGAGGAAATCAAACTCGTCGCCGAACGAGCCATTCGAGAAACTCAACTTAAAGATGAAAATTTACGTCTTCGAAATGAAGTTTCGAATAAATATGATTTTTCAAATATCATCGGCAACTCGGCACCTATTAAAAATTTGTTTCAAAAAATTCGAAAAGCCGCTGACACAAAAAGTACCATTCTCATTTTGGGAGAATCGGGAACCGGAAAAGAACTTCTCGCCAAAGCTATTCATTACAATAGCTCGCGCAAAGATAAGCCTTTTGTAGTCGTTGATTGCGGAGCCATCCCCGCCAATTTACTTGAGTCAGAACTTTTTGGTCATGTGAAGGGCGCTTTCACAGGAGCTGACAGAATCAAAAAAGGACTTTGCGAAGAAGCCGATAAGGGCAGTCTGTTTTTAGATGAAATCGGGGAGCTTCCGATCGAACTTCAAAGTAAGTTGTTGCGACTTTTGCAAGAAAACACGATTCGAAAAGTGGGAGATACAAAATCGATTTCTCTCGATTTGAGAGTGATCGCTGCAACGAACAGAAATTTGGAAGAAGAAATTAAAGCAGGAAGATTTAGACAGGATTTATTTTATCGATTGAATGTCGTACCTCTCCATTCGCCTTCGCTTCGAGAGCGCCGAGAGGATATTCCACTTCTTGCACATTCTTTCTTAAAGCGTTTCGCAAAAGAATATTCTCGAAATATCACCAGCATTGATCCAGCAGTAATGAATAAATTCATGGCTTTTGAATGGCCTGGAAATATTCGACAGCTCGAAAATTTAATCGAGCAGATGGTGGTCATGACAGAAGGCGCAGCATTGACCGAAGAGACTCTGCCTCCACCACTTAATAATTCTTCGGCTGCAGTCAGCGAACCCGCCCAAGTCCCCGTCGATGAATGGGATTTAAAGAAGGCTACTGAGCAAGTTCAGTCGTACACCGAAGAATGCATGATTCGAAAAGCTTTAGTGTTTACAAAAAATAATAAAACAAAAGCTGCAGAACTTTTAGGAATTAGCCGACGAGCACTTATCTATAAAGTTCAAGAATATAAAATTGATGGAATTTCTACTGCAGATGTAGACGCAGAGGAAGATCACGCATGATTCTTCTCGACGGAAATAAATCTTCAAAAGCTCGACTTGAAAAATTAAAAGAGAAAGTCTCAGCGGCAGAAAAAAAATCCGGGAAAAAACCTGGCTTAGCTGTGATTCGAATCGGAGAAGATCCAGCCTCTAAAATTTATGTCGGAAAAAAAGTGAAGACTTGCTCTGAAATAGGATTTTATTCACAAGAGCTTCACCACTCCGAAAAAATTTCTGAAAGTGAATTGCTAAAAATTATTCAGTCGCTCAATCAAAATCCGAAAATTCACGGGATACTCACTCAGCTGCCTCTTCCAAAACATATTTCTGAAGCAGCTGTAATTGAAGCCATCTCTCCTGAAAAAGATGTGGATGGCTTTCATCCCATCAACCTCGGCAGACTCGTCGCTCAACAAAATGGTTTTGTGCCCTGTACTCCACTCGGCATTATGAATTTACTCGTTGATAATAAAATCGAGATCAAAGGAAAACGTGCGGTTGTCATCGGTAGATCTAGAATTGTCGGCAGACCGATTAGTTTATTGCTCGACCACGCTGGTGCCACTGTGACAGTAGTTCATTCACAGACACAAAATCCTAATGAAATGATTTCATCGGCAGATATTTTAGTCGTAGCTGTTGGCAAACCTCACTTTGTGAAAGCAGATCAAATTAAAAAAGGAGCTGTCGTTATTGATGTCGGCATCAATCGATTAGCTGACGGAAAAATTGTCGGAGATGTAGATTTTGAAAGTGCAAAAGATAAAGTCTCTGCCATTACTCCCGTTCCTGGAGGCGTTGGCCCCATGACGATCTGCACACTTTTAGAAAATACTTGGAAAAGTTTTGAGCGCACCTAAAAATTTCATGACTTCCCCAAAATTCTAAGATAGACGCATAGTGTCATTAGTTTTTTTAAGGGTTTTTTATTTCAAATCAGAAATTATTTTGTGGGAGGTTCTATGTCTCGTTCTCGTTTCAAATATTTAAATCTCTATTCGATCTCAATTTTGACGATCGCAGGATTTATTTTTGTAGCTGGCTGCAAAAGCCCAGATGATATTGCACAAGAACTTAGCATCGCCTTTTCGCTCGAAGAATCTGCTTATATGGACTTGGAATCACGCAAAGGCCAGCAAGGTGAAGCTAATTACTCGGCTCTATTTAGCTGGAGTCGATCTTTAGATAGTATTAGCAAGCAGGTTTCAAGCTTAACTACGAAGGTAAATAAACTTGATGCCAGCGATCGCGCAGCCTTTTCTACTCAACTTTCTGATCTTCGAAAATCAATCGACAATCTTCTGTCTAAACCATCGATTGCAGAAATCGATATCGCTTCTTGGCAATATGAAGATGCAAAAAATGCAGTTACTCGATCTGATGTCGCTCGAGCAGAAATCGCTTCAAACTATCGTCAGCTCTACAATACAAGTCCGGCTTCGACTAAAGGATCATTCGTAAAAGTTAATTTAGACTCTAGCCTCTATGATACCTTTAACGATTGTGTCGCTCTCTTTGATCCTCTCACTCAACAAATAGATCGTTTATGTAACGAAGCTGCTAAGCAAGGTTGCGGACATCAAACAGATATTGCTTGCGTACAAAAATTCATCGCAACTTATCCAAAAGATTTTGCCACAAAAGGTTGCAGCCACAAGATCGCAGAAGATGAAGTGAGCAGACGCCTCACTTCAGTTGTTTCTCAGTGGGTTGTCTTAGGAATCGAGGCCTGCGGTTCAAAACAACCGATTCGAAAATAATTATTTTTTCTTAGCTAATTTTTTAACAGCCGGCTTTTTAGTCGGCTGTTTTATTTTTGCTTTCTCTAAATCAATCGCCCGCCACAGATACCAAGCCGCAGTTGTACGATGAGGCTTCCAACGCTCTCCAAAAGCATGCAGATCTTTAGGCTTCGGAAGGTCTTTCTTTTTATAAACAATCGAAAAACCTTTTCGAACACCATAATCCGTTGAAGGCAAAATATCTGGACGCCCCAATTTAAAAATCAGAAGCATCTCCACTGTCCATGGGCCCACGCCTCGAATCTGCGTGAGACGCTCCAAAATTTCTGTCTCATGCATTTTTTCAATCATCTTTGATGAGGGAACAATTCCATCCAATGTCTTTTGTGCAATATCTTTAATTGCCGCTGTCTTTGCGCCCGAAAGGCCAGCCGATCTAAATTTTTCATCAGGAGTTTTTAAAATCAGCTCTGGTTTAGGAATTTTTTTATTGGGAAAGAGCGCCTTCACTCGCGCAAAAATAGTGGCAGCAGCTTTGCCCGTAAGCTGCTGATAAACTACAGACTCAATCAACGCATGATAAGGATGTAATTTAAAGTCAGGCTTTAAAGTAAAAGGGCCGACATCTTTAATCAGCTTCGCCATCCATTTGTCGGCAGCCGAAAGTTCACGCAGGGTTTTTTTATTCATTTAACCGATATAGGCGTTCAAAATTTTTCGATCAATAGCAGGAAGAAGAATTTTAGATAATTTAGATTTAGAGACCCAAATGAGCTTTGCTTTCGATCGAAAGGTCTTTCTTTCAACGAAAACCTTAAAGTCTCGGTGAGTGACAGAGTACTTAAACAACCTTTGATCTACGTTTGGCGAAGGTTCTGTCGTCAAAGCCTCATAAGGCAATCGCAAGAAATCTGGAAATTTTGGATCTCCACCTTTTTTTAAAAATCCAAATTTTCCTGCTTTTTCCATGAGATAAACTTTTTCTAAATACTTTTCTCGCGCTCTTAGCATTTTTTTTCGCGGCAAGGTTTCGGCATTGCCATCTTTGCGAGCGATACATCCCCAAGCCACCGGACAAATTTTACACTTAGGATTTTTGGGCGTGCAAATCGTAGCCCCCAACTCCATCATTCCTTCGCAAAATTCTCGTGATATTTTGGATGCAGAGGGAGTGTGTTCCGTGGCAATCGCCCAAAGTTTTTTTAGAGTTTTTGTATCGTTAACAAAATCTTGAATTCCATAGAATCTGGAATAAACACGAATCAAATTTCCATCGAGAGCGGGAGCTTGCTTTCTAAAAGCAATACTTAAAATGGCTCCGGCTGAATAAGGTCCTATCCCTGGCACTTCGAGCAGATCCTCTTTTGTATCCGGAAATTTTCCAGCAAACTTTTCAACGATGAGCTTTGCGCCCTCTCTTAAATTTTTGGCGCGCCGATAATAACCAAGCCCCTGCCAAAGATGTAAAACTTCGTCTTCAGTAGATCGAGCCAAAGATTTCACATCCGGAAATCTTTTCATAAATCTTTCAAAATAAGGAATGACTGTTGAAACACCGGTCTGCTGCAACATGATTTCTGAAATCCAAATTTTGTAGGGGTCTGAAGTTTTTCGCCACGGCAAATCTCGAGCCGCCGTTTCAAACCAATGGACGATTGAATTTTGAAAACGAAGTATTTTCATAATAAACTTTTCTTCATCATTGGTCCCGGGACCAATGATGAAGAAAATAACTTAATTACAAAAAAGAAAAGAAAGAAAAAGAAGGAGATTTTAAGCTCTCCTTCTTTTTCTTTTTTAAAACGCTGCGATGCCAGTAATCTTTTCACCGATGATCAACTTATGTACATCGAATGTACCTTCATAGGTATTTACGCTCTCTAAATTGCAGGCGTGGCGCATACATTGATATTCATCGCTGATTCCACTGGCGCCTAAGATATCCCGCGCAACGCGGGCGATATCTAAAGCCATCTGAACGTTGTTCATTTTGCCCATCGAGATTTGTTGCGGGCGAATTTTTCCCTGTTGTTTGAGTTGACCCAAACGATACGCAAGCAGCTGGCCTTTCGTAATTTCTGTAATCATCCAAACCAGTTTCGATTGCACAAGTTGCTTAGCAGCCAAAGGCTCACCAAAAACTTCGCGCTCTTTCGCATAATTTAAAGCTTCATGATAGCAAGACATGGCAGCGCCAAGCGCGCCCCACACAATTCCGTATCGCGCAGAACTTAAACAAGAAAGCGCAGCCTTCAAACCTTTTGCCTCTGGCAAAATCGCATCTTCAGGAATTTCACAATTATCTAAAACGAATTCACCAGTTACTGAGCAACGAAGCGAAAGTTTTCCGCCAATTTCTTTTGGCAATAATCCGGGCGTATCTTTTGGAATTAAAAACCCTTGGATTTCTCCATCCAACTTTGCCCAAACAATATAGAGATCGGCGATATTCGCATTCGTGATCCATCGCTTCGTGCCGTTAAGCACATAGCCTTTTCCTTTTTTCTTTGCGGTGGTGAGCATTCCAGAAGGATTGCTTCCAAAGTCTGGCTCGGTTAATCCAAAGCATCCAATTTTTCTTCCGGCCGCCATTTCAGGTAAATGTTTTTTCTTCTGAGCTTCGGATCCAAAAGAATAAATCGGATACATGCAAAGCGAAGTTTGCACAGAGGCGAGCGAACGAAGTCCTGAATCTCCTCGCTCAAGCTCCATCATAATGAGCCCATATTCGACATCGCTCATTCCGGCGCAGCCGTATCCTTGAAGATTGCATCCAAGCAATCCCATCTCGCCCATCGCAGGAACTAAATTAAATGGAAAAGTTCCTGCCTGATAATGTTTAGCAACGACGGGCATAAATTTTTCAGAAACAAATTCTCGAACCGACTCGCGAACTTGCTTTTCTTGATCGGTTAATAAATCATCTAGTTGTAAAAAATCGACGCCATCATAAGGCTGCATGAGCTTCTCCCAGATTAATCTTTTTTATCTTCAGGTATTTCGGTGATTTTTACTTTTTCAATTTCACCATCTTTAACGCTTATAATCGAAAAAACGTAATTGTTCCAAATTACAACGGTCTTAGGCGTCAAAGTCTGATGGCTTGAATAATGCTGCAAAAATCCATTCAAAGTCGAGTACGATTCTGAAGGCTCGATATCGATTTCATATTTGGATTTTAAATCAACGAGCGACTCGCCGCCTTCGACTTCAATTCCTGAAGCATACAAATCGCCAAGCGGGCGCGGAACATATTCATCATGCTCATCTTCAATCTCTCCAAAAATTTCTTCTAAAATATCTTCGAGAGTGACGAGACCCACGACGTTTCCCCATTCGTCTTTAACGATCGCTAAGTGGATGCGATTCGATTTCATCTCATTAAGAACTCTAGAAATCATTGTCTGTTCCGAAACAAAAAAGGCTCGCCGCAAGCAAGTGCGAAGAGAAATTGTCGAGAGTGCCGACTGATTTGAAAATCCATAAGTCCGAAGCATTCCAAAAAGATCTCGCGAATGTAAAAATCCGACAACGCGATCGAGGGAGTTATTGTAAACAGGATAGCGCGAGTGATTTTCTTGGCGAACGATGTCGAGAACTTCCATTAAATTCGCATCCACCGAAATCGCTGAGATGCGATCGCGCGGAATCATAATGTCTTTTACGCGCCGCTTCGAAAATTCAAAAACGGATGAAAGAATTTTTGTTTTGTCGCGCTCGATCGAACCTTCGCGACCAGCGAGCAAAACCATATATTCGATATCCGAAGGTTTAATGAGCTGCTTATTGCTCATGATAATTCCAAAAGTTCCAAGAACGACTGAAACTCCGCCAGTCAGTAAATAAGTGAATGGATAAAAAATATAATTAAAACCCACCATGATTTTGCAAGCGAAGGGGGCGATCGTTTCGGCATAAGAGCGCGCAAGCATTTTTGGCATAATTTCGCCGAGGACTAAAATTAATAACGTAATCACCATTGTCGCCAAGGCCACAGAGGTAGTGGGATAAAATCTCTCAATATATAAAATACCAATTGTCGCAGCAGTCGTATTGGCAAGAGTGTTACAAACTAAAGCTGTCGCGAGTAAACGATTGGGCTGTTTTTTCCAATGTTGTAAAGATTTTGCAAACCAACGACCACTTTCTAAAATGCGCTGAGTCTGCGTAGGGGTTAAGGCAGTGAGCGCAGTCTCGGCGCACGAGAAAAAGCATGAGCTTAAAAAACAAATGCTAATCCAAAAAAGATAAGATACGCTGCCTTCAATCATGAGTCGAAAAGTCACGCTATCAAAACCCTCTATGAAGACAAAGGCCTGATTTCGAGGGGATATAAATGCTTCCGCTGACTTTAAAGGACTTAAGCTTTGTTATTTTTGACCTCGAAACCACCGGTCTTTATCCTGATCAAGGCGATGAAGTTATCGAAATTGGAGCCGTTGTTGTTGAAAATTTTCAAATCGCTGAAAAGCATTTTCACAGAATGGTGAATCCAGGAAAACCTATTCCCGCTGCGTCTACTGCTATTCACGGCATTAAAGATAAAGACATAGAGAAGGCCGATTCGATGAGCAAAATATTGCCCGAGTTTTTAAGCTTTATGGGCAATCGAATTTGGGTCGCGCAAAATGCAAAATTTGATTTGGGTTTCATTTTAACAAAAATGAAACAATTGAATATGCAGTTCAAGCAAACGATCGTCATCGATACGATCGGCATATCGAAAATTTTATTTCCTTACGAGCAGTACCATAATTTGGATGTAATCATGAATCGCCTCGGAATTGCGCGCACGGGTGAGCGCCATCGATCGGTCGACGATTCAAAATATACAGCTTTAGTTTTGATAGAATTTATTAAACTTCTGGCTCAGCAGGGAATTCATACGCTTCCTGAAATCGAACAAGCTTTCGTCAAACCAGAATCTTTAATGAAAAGTGAAAAACCTAAAACCAGAAGCTTATTCGGCTAAGCGAACGGACTTCGCCAAAATAATCGGCGTATCACTTTGTCTCTGACCAGTTTTCAAATCGATATAATAAAATGGAATTCCTCGCGGAACATCTGCTTTCGATTCAAAAACAAGATAGATATTTTTAAAATCATCTAACCAATCGAGTTCAACAACGACTGGTGTCTCAAGCTTCAACCATTTCAGAGAAAAAGATTTTTCAAGTCCAATTCGACGCGCAATGGTTGGAAACGAAGAGTGATAAGTTTTTTTAGTCAGCGGATTTAAATAAACCTCAAGGCCTTGAACTTTTCCTCTCAAAACATATTGAAGCATCGCTACGGCTGCTCCATCACGAAGAGAAAGCCAGCCCGCAAATTTAGCTGAAATATCCTCACGAAAAGGCGGAGTTGGAATCGTCGCTTGACGAGCCTTAGCTGATAAATTTTTAGGCAAAGTTCCGTCAGCGACTTCGGATAATTCTCGCCAGTGACTTTTGCGATCTAATTCAGCTTTGTGTAGAGTAGCTTGAATCTGATCCCAAGGCTTGATCTCAGTTTCGTTTTCCGCTGCCTTACCCATTTCAAAATTTACAAATGTATCCGCTTGAGCGAGTTGCTTTAAATGCTGAGCAGAATCAACATCCACCAGCCCACGATCGGCAAAAAATTTAAGAAGCTTCGGCTGACGATAAATATTTGCATAGAGCATTGCCGCGCCCTGAGTAATAACGATGGGAGAAATCAAAGTGGTCGGTTTTGTCTCTACAAAAATGGTAGAGAGCAACATGGGATATCTTTCAAATCCCCAAATTTGAATAAATTCAAAACCCGTTCGTTCTTGATTGGTGATTCCATAAACGCGCAGACCTTCAGCTTGCATCAAGACAGCAATTTCACCGTCGTAAGAGGCGGGCATATTAAAAACTTCTTTAAGCTCAGCCAGAGGAACCCCAGCCGATTCATTTTTAACTATTCGCGCTTCAGTGGTTCCTGAAACCTTACGAACGTCATCCGCACAGTCTAAAGTTAACAACAAACTTAAAGTACTAATCGCAATAATCAAGATGTCCCCTCACTCTCGTCCCTCTATATTTCATGAGGAGAGGCTCTCATTTCAAGCTTTTTTTGACTCGACGCGTCGAATTTAGGGGTCGTCTAAGGGGAAGGTCCCAGCCCCCTTTACAAGCTCTTATCCCAAAAAACGTCTGAGATCTGAGCTCGGTGATTGGCCAAACGAGCTAAAACAAAAAGGTAATCGGATAAACGATTGAGATAGATCAAGGCCTCCGCGTTGATTTTTTCTTTTTCAGCGTGCAAGAGAACTTCTCTCTCAGCTCTTCGAGAAACGGTTCTCGCTAAATGAAGTCGAGCCGAAAGTTCTGAGCCGCCAGCCAATATAAATTGTTTCAAGGGCTGAAGTTCTTTTTCAAAAAGATCGATCGCATTTTCTAAGCGCGAAGTACGAGCTGATTCGATTCGATGGATTTTTGCATTGGCATCCAAAGGAGTGGCAAGATCTGAGCATAAAACATGCAGGTCATTTTGAATCTGAAATAACTCTTTTGAAATTTCTGAATCTTTAGAAACAACGGCCGCGAAACCCACAAATGAATTAAGTTCATCTACTGTGCCATAAGCTCCAATATAAGATGAAGTTTTCGGCACGCGTTTGCCCGAAAAAAGTCCGGTCGTTCCGTCATCGCCCGTCTTGGTATAAATTTTCATTTGAAAACTTTCTCCCTAAAATCACTGAACATAAGGTCGAGATTGCCAACTTCTTAACCTCACGTCGAGAGATCTTGGCTTCAGTGCCTCCATCTTGAATCAAAGCTATCTTATTTAATGTGGCTAATCCTATTTTTAACGGCATGGCAGAAGCCCAGCGCAATTTAAACGAAAAATAAGGAATCGAATCACAAAAGTTTGCTCCGTAAAAAAGAAGCTTTTTGGTTTCTGCGATATAATTTTTAAGAAAAATTTTCCATTCGGCTTTTTTCCAAAATTCCGCACCTACCAAATTTAATTTCTGTAATTCAGAATCTGGCAGGTAAACTCGTTTGCGATTCCAATCTGATTTGACATCTCGAATAATATTAATTCTCTGCAACCCTTTTCCGTAAGCAACCGCTAATGATTCCAAAGAAATCGGAAGCTTAAAAATTTTTACCCAATAAGCGCCAACACATCCCGCAATCGAATAACAATACCAATCAAAAGTTTGTGGATCTTTCACTCCAAATTTTGGAGTAGCCGATTGATCAAAAGCCGACGAAAAATTTTTTAAATCCCACTCCATTCCGGCTACGAGAGTTTTCAAAACTTCTTGGCCTGCATCTATTTGAGAAAGTGAGAGCTTTGAAAATTCGCTAAGAATGTTTCTTCCTTCTAACAATAAGTAAGCCTCAGATTCTGAGAAACTTCCCACATTTGCTAAGGGTTTCCATAACTCAGGCTTTAACTGTAAGAAAGCGTCTTTCCAAGCAGCTAGAAATTGAAGTCGCTCCTCAAGTTTTAATTTTCCTGCATCGGCTAAGGTATCGGCAAAGCGGGCGATTAAATAAGTAAGGGCGACGGCACCTCGCTGTTTTGCAGGTAGAGCTGAAAGCGTCAGCGCAAAAGATCGCGATACGCGTCTGGTTAGATCGTCAAGATTCATAAACGCAGCGACCTTAACGAGAATTTGACTGGAAAGCTTTCAAAATTTTGCTACTCCTTTAAGTGTGAGCTGGTCTTCACCTACAGCTGAAAAATTTCCTCTTCATCAGGCAACTAAGCCAGAAGCCTTTGATCCTTTTTCTCCGGCTTTTTCTCCCGAAAATTATTCAGAGGGTAAAAGTCATTTTCAAATTACTTTTTATTTTGTTTGGGAACAAAAGCGACGGCAAGCCTTAGCGGATCTCTATGCTTTTTGCAGAATCGCCGATGATATTTCGGATCAAAAAGATTTAGACAAAGAGACTCGCCAGAATTTAATCGAAAGCATTCGTCACTGGGTGAAAACAGGTGAACCAAAGAGCCATCCATTTTGGAGTCGATTTTTAAAAGCTCGAAAGGAATTTCAGATTCCAGATCGTGCGTTAATGGGAATTTTAGACGGAGTCTCTCAAGACATCGATCGCGAGCGAGTTGAATTTCAAACTTGGGTAGAACTCGATCTTTATATTTATGGCGTCGCCTGTTGTGTAGGCGAATGCGTGCTCGCGATTTTGGGAGCGAATTCTCCAGAGGCAAAAAATTACGCAGACGCGATGGGTAAATGTTTGCAGTATTTGAATATCATGCGCGATATCGAGGAAGATGAGACCAATGGAAGAATTTATATTCCGCGAGAATTTTTAAAGACTTTAACGAAGGATAGATTTCCGCCGATCCATTGCTTGCCCGACATTCGCCGCGAACTTTTTTCGAGAGCAATGACCTTTAGACAAAATGCACAGCCTTATTCAAAAAAATGTTTGCCTGCAGAATTGATGGCCGCTCTTTACATTCGTGCTTCTCAAAAATATTGGCGACATGGAAATCCAAAGCGCCTCTCAGGATTTCAAAAGTTTTGGATCAGTCTTAAGACAGCTTTGAAATTTTACTTAGGTGCTCAGCCACCCCGGCGGCATCAAGTTTAAAGTGCTTGATCACATCTTCGGGCGAGCCAGATTCTCCAAAAGTTTCCACTCCGATTCTGTAAAGACGAGCCTTCGTAGAAATTTCGCTCATCACTTCAGCGACAGCGGAACCCAAACCACCAGTAACATAATGATCTTCGGCCGTGACGAGCCAATCATGTGAGCTCGCAAGTTCTTCAATCATTTTCTTATCTACTGGTTTAATCGTTGAAGCATTGACGACGGTGAATTTTTTTCCGACTTTTTCGTTGGCTTCAACGCACGCGCCAACTAATCCACCCGTTCCAATGAGAGCGATGGATTTTCCTTCAGAGAGCTTTGCCCATTTACCGGTTTGAAATTGATAATCTGATTTAAAAAGATTCGGAACTTTTTGCCTCGTTAAACGAATATAACAAGGACCATCAAGTTCAACGGCAGCGCGAATAATTTGCTTGGTTTCTTCGTCATCCGCGGGTTGATAAATCGTAAATTCAGGAAGCGATCGCAACACGGCCACATCTTCAAGTCCCATTTGTGAATGTCCGTCTTCGCCAATCGATACTCCCGAATGAGTTCCAATAATTTTTACATTCGCTCGATTATAAGAAACCGACATTCGAATTTGATCGTATCGACCTGTGATAAAACATCCAAAACTACAGGCGAACGGAATTTTACCAGACAACGCCAAGCCGGCAGCTGTTCCGATCATATTCGCTTCAGCAATTCCCATTTCAAAAAAACGATTCGGAAATTTTTTGGCAAATTTTTCGGACTTCGTTGATTTAGCTAAATCAGCATCGAGCACAACGATCGCGGAATTTTTTTCTCCAAGAGCTGCGACTTCTTCTCCAAAACTATCTCGAGTTGCTTTCATGATTCGAGCTCCTTTAAAGCTTTGGCGAGTTGCTCGTCATTAGGAGCCACTCCATGCCAATCAATAATTTTTTCCATAAAGCTAATGCCTTTACCTTTGATCGTATGAGCAATCACAAGTGTGGGTTTTCCGCTCACTCGCGTAGGCAAAATTTTTCGAAGCTCCTTTCGATCGTGCCCCTGCACTTCAACCACGTTCCAATTGAACGCCTTCCATTTATCAGCGAGTGGATCAAGACTCATCACTTCATCCGAAGTTCCATCGATTTGCCCGTGATTGAAATCAATAATCGCCGTTAAATTATCCAACTTAAACTTTGGCGCACTCATCGCCGCTTCCCAAACTTGCCCCTCTTGAATTTCGCCGTCACCCATCACGCAATAAACTCGAAAATCTTTTTTATCCATTTTTCCAGCCATCGCCATGCCTTGTGCGATCGACAAACCTTGACCGAGCGATCCAGTTGCCGCTTCAGTCGCTGGAATTCGCAAGCGATCCGGATGACCTTGAAGCGGTGATCCCAGTTGTCGCAAAGTCAGCAGCCAATCTTTTGGAAAAAATCCGCACTCTGCCAAAACAGCGTAGAGTGCAGGAACACCATGACCTTTAGATAAAATAAATCGATCGCGTTCATCCCACTCTGGATTTTTTGCATCGAACCGCAAAATATCTCCAAACAATGTCATGATAATTTCTAAGCAAGAAAAACTTCCGCCCGGATGCCCGGATTTTCCTGCATGAATCATTTTCAAAATGACAGCTCGCAGGCGCTTGGCCGTGGCGTCGTCATTTATCAGTTTTTGCGAAGAAATATTTTCTGGCTTGGATGATTGTGTTTGCATGGCTAACTATGTAATTAGCTGATATGGCAAAAATTTATAATCTATTTTCTACCTCTGAAGCTCCTCCCGACACTTTCACCAATGAGTCGGCGAATGCGCTTTTGCCAATCGTTAGACGTCTAACGCAAGAAGCTATTCAAGAAACTGATGAAATCCTTAAGAAAATTCCTTATGTCGTAAAAGATACTCCACCCTATAAAGCACTCTGCGAGGAATACGATGCGGCTGTGGTTCGCTGGACAGAAAAAATTCATCGCATCGGCGCTCTCGCTAAAGGAATTTGGCTCGTCGATTTTGATACGGGTGATGGCTATCTCTGCTGGAAATATCCCGAAAAGCGCGTTCGTTATTTTCATGAATATTCGGGAAGCTATAAAACTCGCAAACGAGTTTGTTAAATTCTATTTTTTTTCTGCTGGCGGATTGGCTTTGAAATTTCCATTCGCATTAAAGATAAATCTGCAACTCACATACGGATAGAATTTTTTCGAGAAAAGTTTAGCACAGTACATTTCTGCATTCTGAAAACTCATTTCAGGAATTTTTATATAATTCGGCTCCATCAATTTTAAAATTTTCGCGGCGGCGCCAGAACGCATTCGAATATTTAAGCTATTGTCTTCTATAAAAACAGCTGCGGAACCGTCATTTTTAAAACCCGCGCTTTCATTAATTAAATCGGAATCTTTTAAGTTTAGGTCTTCAAAACCTTTGGCACCCCATCGAAGCAAACAAGAAGTTGCGCCATTGCTTTCATCTTCACTCCATTCGCGGCATTCAAATTTCTTTGAGTCTATTTTATTTTTTTCAAAAAATTCTTGAATTATCTTTGAACCGCTCCAGTCGACCCGAATCAGAATTGCATTTTCTGACTCCAAAACTTTAGTCGCGAGCGGACCCGCCAATTCATTTTTTTCTACGGCAAAAATATTAGAAAAAATAAAGGAACTTACTAAAGTTAGAAAAAAAATTTTCACTGAATCCCTTTTTGACTATCGAATTGGGTCGTAAAACCGCTTACCATCGAGACTTGCGTTCGTTCGAAATCCTGGATCATCTGACGCACCTCGACCTCATATTTTCGTGAAGACTTCTGCAAATCCGATGAATTCTGGCTTTGCGCGTTATCATTCTTTGCACAACTTATGCACACTGTCGATAGAGCGACACATAGCGCGATCAAATACGTATAAAAGGCATTCATACGGCTTAATTAGCATATTCTGACGCCAGGCCCAGAGATTTTCGTCAATTATTAATACCCTGATTTTTCTTTGAATCACTATGCATCGTGTCATTTTTTGGCATAGAACCTGCAGAGAAATATCTTATGGTGATGCAGTTCTTTCTACTTCTATTTCTAGTTATTAGCGGCTTTCAAAGCCTTGAAGCGGCAGTTGTCGAATGTATCGAAACCGCTCAAAGAATTGCCAGCTTAAGAGATTCGCTAGAGAACGCGTCTGACCACTCTTTTTTTATGGACCGAGGCTTAGTGACACGCAGTTTAGGAAATAACACCAGCTTCAAAACGTTATTAAAACCCGAATCCGTTTCTGAACTTTTTGAGTTAGGTTCCGATCAACGATGGCTAAATGTTGGAGGCGGAGCTTTGCAGGCCGAAGCCGATATGATTGCTAAAAAAGGAGATGAATCCCCTCAGATAGTCTCTATCAATATTCACAAATTAGACCCCGCCTATGTTTGGCCAAAATCCATACAAGGATTCATGAAAGAGCCACGAAAATTCGTACGACAAAAATTAGTCGTTCTCGATCAAACTTACATTGAAAAAGTCGATCCAGAAGATATTGGAAAATTTCATGCCATTACGGATGTGCTTTCTTCAGTCGCCTATTCTCCACATCTTGATTTTGTTTTGTATCAATTTGGGCAGCTCGCTGAAGCTAATGCAAAAATTTATATTTCTGGATTTAACCCAAACTTTCCAAATCGAAGATTAAGAGATGCTTGGTTAGAAAAAATAAGAGGATTTAAAATTCTCGAGGACAATAAAGATCAAAAAGGTGTTCGTCTCATTTTGCAAAGAACATCTGAGCACATGTATGTACCGACATTAAGAATTCTCGATGTCCAAGTCGGCAAACCACCAGTATTTCGTTTTGTAGAATATGAAAATCAAGACGGCCCTATTCCCACGATGTACGTCGGACATTAATTACAGAGACATATTTTTATTTTTCTCTCCAGCGAGGCCGCAACCGACGAAACGAAGGCGCGTATTGTGATATACGTAACTGAAGTTGAGGAGGTGAGAACGATGCTGGAGAGAAAAAGAAACGCGGCCTGAGCGATTCGAACGCCCGACCCTCTGGTTCGAAGCCAGATGCTCTATCCAGCTGAGCTAAGGCCGCTTTACTTCGCCTTTTTGCTTCATATTTCTTCAGACTTCCTCCTCGCTCAGTCAACGTATATCGTTGTACGCCTCCTTCACTCGTCGTCGTCTTCATCATCTGAAGCAAAAATTCTCGTAAAGTTAATTGAGTTAAGCTCGATTAACTTCAGCGCATTAAGCCATGGGCGTGGTTTTCGCGCAAGCAGTTAGGGCTTACTTCGACGAAATACGCGAACTCGCTTAAATCCGACAGCTGACGAGAATTGAGATAACTCATTCCGCTTCGAATTCCGCCCACAAGTTCCTGAACGATTTCTCGAGCGGGACCTTTGCAGTTTACAAAAGTACTTTCGCCTTCGGGAGCCATACCTTCTGGAAGTTGTCCGCCTCGCCAAGATGTTTGAGCCGAGCGAGAGGCCATTCCTCGATAAGCTTTTCGGCCATTCACCAATTCACCTGGAGTTTCAAGACATCCAGCTAAAACATTTCCGAGCATCACAGACGAAGCTCCAGCCGCTAAAGCTTTCATCGCATCGCCGCTCGTTTTGATTCCACCGTCAGCGATCATAGGAACGCCTTCGCGTTGTCCCACGGCCGAACATGTAGCGATCGCCGACAACTGAGGCATCCCAACTCCGGTGATGATTCGAGTCGTGCACATACTACCTGGACCAATTCCCACTTTCACCGCATCGGCACCGGCGGCAATTAAATCTTCTGCAGCTCTTGGAGTTGCGATATTTCCTGCGATCACATCTACTTTTGGAAATTCTTTTTTCAAATACTTCACCATATCGATCATCGAATCGGAGTGTCCGTGCGCGATATCAACGGTGAGAATTTGTGCGCCCACATCGACCAAAGCTTTGGCTCGCTCTTTTGAATCTTGATTCACGCCAATCGAAGCCGCGATGGTTCCTTCGCCTGACTTATGTGCAGCGACGATCGCCTTTACTTGCACGACTTGATCTTCGATCGTCATGAAGCGATGTAAAATGGCCGTCGCACCCATCGAATTCATGGCGATGCACATTTCTTTTTCAGAAACCGTATCCATATTTGCGGCAACGACGGGAAGTTTTAAACGAAATCTTTTAGTGAATTGAGTTTCGACGTCGGTGTGAAAACGACTTTGCAAACTCGATCGACAAGGCACCAACAATACATCATCAAATGTATAGGCTCGATCGCGCCCGACCATATCCGTTGCTTTAAAAATATAAGAGCTCATTTCTTCTCCATTTCGATTGTGTGTGGGCCGACCCGCGCGGCCGTCTTTAGTGATTACAAAAGCTGAGACTTTTTTGCCACCATATAAACATTCTCACCATATTTAGGCCCTAATTCCGAATAAAATCGAATTTGAAACGTCATCTGTTGAGAGGGAATAAACTGATAGAGTAATTCATTTGGCTTAAAGCACTCGAAACTTTCAATGTTTTTATAAGTGCGAGAAGACTCCATTAAAGGAGCTTCCAAAATTAAATGGCCGTTTTGTTTCAAACCTCGCGAAAGATTTTTAAGCAAAGTCTGAGGAGGTTTAAATTGAATTCCAATAATCGCATCAAAACTCAAAAGCTCAGGAAGATAAAAATCCAAATCCAAACTTTTAAAAGTAACTGAAACTCCCGAAGCTTTTGTCAGGGCTTCCGCTCGCTCCAGCGCTTTAGCTGAAAAATCAAAAGCGGTTACTGAGTAACCCTTGGCGGCAAGAGCCACGGTATTTCTACCTTCGCCACAGGCGATTTCTAAAATTTTCGCACCCGAAGGAAGCAAATCTAATTGCTCCATTAAAAAAGAAGAGGGTTCTTTAGAATAAAGATAATCGGAGCTTAAAGAATATTTTTCATCCCACCAAGCTTTTGAGTTTTCTTTATGTTCGGACTTTCGAGAGAGATCCACCTAAGAACTTCTCCGCACGAAAAAATTTTTAATCCTTTTAAACAAAGAAGGCTGCTCATTTCGCTTCATTGTGAAAGCGATCAAAATAAAACTAAGAGCTTCAAGTTCGCGCTGATCCGCAACATCGATGGAATATTTTTTATAAAATTCAAAAAGTCTGCGGCCAAGTGTTGTATAAATATGAGAGTCGATCACAGGCAAATCTACCGATTGATTTGTAAAATGTTTTGGTTCGAGACCTAAGCGTTGGGTCATCTCGAGATAGGAACTCATGGACGAGATTCTTTCTCAAAATCTTTTATATTCACCGCTGACGGTGGTGGCTGCAAATCATGATCGCGAATTCTCTCGAATGCAAAAATTCCTCGATGTCCGTCTCCCCAAGTAATTCCGAGAGCGTAATTTCCAACGAGATCCATAATTTGAATTCGCTCTTTTTTTTGGTTATTCGAAACATCCGCAAACTTTTGCGGAAGCTTTATTTCTCGACAAACTGCGCAACTACAATTTACGCGAAGCCATGCATAAGAAATAACTTCGCACTTATTATCGCTCCAAAGAATTTCTACACCGGCTGCCGTTCGTTTAATTTCTTTTGGCTTCATTCTAGTGCTCAATCAAAAACATTTGAAACTCAGCTTTTCCAACCTTGCGATCATTATCCAAACGAATCTGATCTTCGGGCACACCTTTGCCCGTCAAATAAGAACGAATGGATTCAAATCGCGCATCTACCAAAGTGCCAGATTCTCCCTGACCCAAATGACCCTGCAAAATCAAAGTAGTGCTTGGGTTATCAAGAAGAAACTTGCTGGTCTGATCTAAGTTAACAAGTGCTTCGGCCTGAACAGAAGGATCGTTGATCGAAAATGGCAAACTTCCAGGAATTCTTCTTTTGGCAAGCTCACCTTTCTCTGTTTTTTCAGGAACAGATTTTTCAATGTCGAATTTTTTAGGCTCTGGCTTTTTTTCCTCTTTAGCTTCTGAATTTTCTGCTTTTACTTCAGGAACTTTTTTCAAAGCCGGCGCAGCAGGTGCGACGACTGTAGATTCATGCTCTGAAGGTTTCTTCGCCGAAGCCTCTTCTTTCCTCTCAACTTCTTTTTCTATAACTTGAGCGCTCGCCTTAGGAGCGGCTTTATTTTCTACGGCGCCCTCACCTTTTTTTGCCGCTAAATATTTTGCATAAGCTTTAGCCGGCATATTCTTTTTCTCAGCCGGACTTATGGGCACAACAACAGGAGGCTTTGGAGCCGGAGCAGAAGGTGCCACAACTTGCGGAGCGGAAGCGTGGGCTTGAACAGTCGTTGAAGCTTCGGTCGAAGGAGCAGCTACAGGTGGCGTTGTCGCGGCTGCGGGAGGTACGGCAGTCGGAGCTGGCGCCGGTGGCTGTGCTGGTGCCTCAGGTATTGTAGCGGGCTCAGCTGACGCCGGAGCCGGAGTAGAAACTGGAGCTGGTGCAGCCCACTTTGCGCTTAAAACTCTCTCACTTGCTTCGATCGATTGATTGAAACTTCGAGTGGCTTGATCGTAGCGACCTTCAGATAAATAATACTGACCGGCTGCGAATCTATCGTTCGCCTCTTTGGTGGGCTCAGCATGCGGCGCGATCTGCATCGCCATTCGCATTTTGTCTTCGGCTGTTCGACGAAGTCTTTCAGAATCTTGGGCTGCGCAGCCCACGAAAACGAAAGCTAAAATCCCGAAAATAATAGACTTTTGAGAGCGTAATTTTGACATCCTAAACCTCGATCTTTCTATCAGATGAGATATAAGCATTCACTGAAGAACGAGGCAAGAAATGGACGCTCAAGACCGTGACCGCCTAAGCACCGTTGGGGAACTCTCGACGATCTTAGCTCACGAAATCAAAAATCCGATGAATTCGATCATCATTAATATAGAAGTTTTGCGCGCGGCTATCTTAGAGGTCACCGGAGGCTACGAAAATTCGGCGTCTACTCGAGCCAAAAAATATCTCGACGTCATCGAAGGCGAAGTGAAACGACTCGATAAAGTCATTAAGGGGTTTCTCGATCTTTCACTCCCCAGTCAGTCCACCAAAGTGAAGTTTGGGATCAATCAAGTGCTTCAAAGTGTTGTCGACTTTATGGCTCAAGAGATGAAGCAAAAAGGTATTCGCCTTCAAACCGATTTTTCTAAAGAAAATCCAAGTTTATTTGGAAGTTCAGATCAAATGAAGCAAGCTCTTATCAATCTCATGCTGAACTCGCTGCAGGCCCAGCCAAACGGCGGTGAAGTTTCGATCAAAACATCTTCCACCGACAAATGGGTGTTGATTTCAATTCAAGATGCGGGATTTGGAATGGACGAACGAACTTTAGAAAAAATCTTTAATCCCTATTTCACAACAAAAGATAAGGGTAGCGGACTTGGGCTTACGATCGTTCGAAGAGTCGTAAAAGAACATCACGGCGATATCAGGATTGAAAGCGAAGTAGGCAAGGGGACGACTTTTCATTTAAATTTTCCAAAAAAAATAAGTGAGTGCGCCTAAGTGAGTACATCAAAAATGCGAGTTCTTATTGTAGATGACGAGCCAAATGCCCGCGAAGGGCTAAAAGATTTGCTCGCAAGTTGGGGCTACGAAGTGGCGATGGCCGGCGATGGTCGCGCCGGTTTTGAGTTTGTTAAAAAATTTCAACCTACCGTAATTCTATCGGACTTAGTCATGCCCGAAATAGATGGAATGGGCCTTCTTCAAACTCTTAAAGAAGAGGGACTTCTTGAATTTACCACCTTCATTATTTTATCTGCTCACGGGAATATCGACACCGCCGTCGAAGCGATTAAAAAAGGGGCTTACGATTTTATGACGAAGCCCCTCGACGTCGTGAGATTAAAAATCATGCTCGAAAATATTTCGAAGCGAGTTCGTATCGATCTTGAGATGTCTCAACTCAAAGACAAAGTAAGAAAGCTCGGTACGTTTGGAAAACTAAACGGCTCCACGCCGAAGATGAAAAATATTTTTAAGCAGATTCAGATTATTGCTCCGACCACTGCTTCGGTTTTTATCAATGGAGAAAGTGGAACGGGAAAAGAACTTGTCGCCAAAGCAATTCATCAAAATTCAAAACGAAATGATAAGCCTTATATTGTTTTAAACTGCGCTGCAATTCCCGAATCTCTTTTAGAGAATGAACTTTTTGGACATGAGGTCGGTGCTTTTGTTTCGGCAACTTCGCAAACGAAGGGCTGCTTTGAAGTCGCGGACGGTGGAACTATTTTCTTAGATGAAATCGCCGAAGTATCTGCCGACTTACAGACTAAACTTTTGCGAGTTTTAGAAACTGGAACCTTTAGAAGAATTGGCGGAACTGAAGAAGTTCAAGTTGACGTCCGAGTAATCGCCGCAACAAACAAAAATTTAGAAGAAGCTGTAGAAGAAGGTGTTTTTCGCGAAGACCTTTTTTATCGGCTCAATGTCTTTAGCATTAAGATTCCTTCGCTTCGAGAACGTGGCGAAGATATTCCACTTCTCGCGCAGACTTTCATTGAAGAATTTAATTTAAAAAATGATCGCCACATCAAGGGCATGACTCGCGAGGCAATGAATATTTTAAAAAAATTCACATGGCCCGGAAACGTGCGCGAACTTAAAAATGTAATTGAAAGATCTGTGATCGTCTGCAACTCCGAATTCATCGATGTAGGCGACTTGCCTGAAGCGCTGACTTCGAAAGCACACAAAGCTCCCACGGTTGAATTTCGTTTGGGGCAAACCATGGAAGAAGTAGAAAAGCATTTTCTGTTTCATACGATCAGCTATGCGGATGGAAACAAAACAAAAGCGGCGAAGATGCTCGATATTAGTTTAAAAACTTTGCACAACAAGCTTGCCAAATATAAGTCGAGTATTTAATTCACAAAATTTACGGATAAAATGCATTTCCGACATAATGCATTAAAAGTTCGTGTAAAATTTACCTAACTAAAGTCGAAGTAATAAAAATTAAAGAAAAAATTTTTGACTTGGTAATAAAGAGGCATATGTTGGTTTCAACAATTTAATTTTTTGAGCGGCAGAAACCCTTAAAACCCTTTATCCCTCCCCTTTGCCGCTCAGAATCTCTAAAGCCCTCAGAATTTCATTCTGGGGGCTTTTTTTTTGAATCGAATCGCGCTAAGAGCGGGGCATGATTACACCAAGTTCACTCGCTATATTTTCGGGAAGAGTAAATCCAAATGGGACGGCCAAGCGGTCGTCTTCGAGAACTTCAAATTTAGATATCGCAAACGAGTCTTATTCGTCGGATCATGCCAAGGGCTATAAACCCAGTCACTCTCCCAGCGACCGTAAGGAATATAAATCGAAAGACCTTGAGAACGAGAAAATTTCGCACTCGAAAATTTAGCGACGACTGAAGACTGAATAGCTTTAATTAAATTTAGTCCGGCACCCACTACACCCGATTCCTTTGAAACGTTTTGTGGAGATACATCTTTGGAAGAAACTACTTCAGATAAAATATTCTGAACATAATCTCCAAGATCTCGATAATCGCTGTCGAAATATCTTTGAGATCCAAAGACTACCTTGCGAAGAGTTTTAGTATCCATTCCACTTTCTTCGACGGCAGATACAAACTTATTGAGCCGACGCTTGACCATTTCAACCTGTGATAAATCGACAGCCGATAATGTTACATTCTGTTTTCCTTGGGAGCCGTAGGAATAACTTTTTCCATAAGTCTCAACCATATCGATGCTCAGATTTTTTGCAGATTTATCTTCACGAGCATAAAATGATTTTAACAAATCAAAATATGGAAATCCGTCTCCAGGTATAAGATCCTCAGAAGCTACCAAATAATCTGCCATTCCTGAAATCGAGTCGGCAATTTCTAGCATCGCCATGAGGCAAGCATCAAAAGCAAAGACATCAATTTTATTTCCGGTGATAGCAAGAATTTCATCTATGCCGTCGGCGAGTTGATTTGTTGAAATATAATTTCCCGAAGTATCGTCAAACGAAATGCCCTTATCGTAAGTTCCAGATTTTCTCCAACCCGATCCATGATTCCACATAATCACCGCATAATGTTCGGCAGGATATTTTTCCATTCCCCAAGTAACGAAATCTCTAAATACATTTACATCCCCCATATCCTGTTCCGGCATATCTTCGACAACGGGAGAGTGAAAAGTATTTTCCTGATAATAACTATCGTCTGTTTTCTTTACTAAAAATCTTTTTGTTCCGAGTGGATTCACTCCGTCAAATTGAACGACCACATTGACGAGATCGCTTGAGCCGACCCGCTCCATCTCTTGAACGTCTTTGTAACCGAACTCTTCAAGATTATTGTCAGCATTTAAAAAAACTAAAATTGTCCAAAGCTTTTTATCGGATTTTTCAACGCCCATTGTCAGATGAGGAAAATGAGCAGCAATAAAAAATAGAGAAATAAGGATCAAAGACCTCTTCATCAAGTTCATAGATTCTCCCCTCTCTCCATCTTCGATCCAAAGCGCTCGAGCGTCACGACCGTGGCGTGTCGGCTACTTGCGTTCAACGCCTTGCCGACTTGAAACTTTACGAGTGAAGAGGGTTGAGCTAGCTAATTAACTTATGCTGCTGAGACCAAAAGTAGCTTCGCGAGTTGGGGCTGTAGCTCAGTTGGGAGAGCGCGTCGTTCGCAATGACGAGGTCGCCGGTTCGATCCCGGCTAGCTCCATAAACAATTCAGATGATTCGCGCTTTCCAAATAATCTGCCTCCGGGTTGGAAAAAACTTTTAGCGGAAGAAGCGACTAAACCTTATTTTCAGTCGCTGACGGAATTTTTAAAAAAAGAATATCAATCCAAAAAAATTATTTACCCCGCTCGCGAAAATATTTTGCGAGCCATTCGAGAGCTCGATTACGACAAAGTGAAAGTCGTCATTCTAGGTCAGGATCCGTATCATGGACCAAATCAAGCGATTGGACTTTCGTTTGCGGTTCCCAATTCTTTGAAAATCAAGCCACCGAGCTTAATGAATATTTTTAAGGAAATTCAAAGTGATCTTGAAGAAAAAATTGATATGTCTAAATCAGATTTATCGGGTTGGGCTCATCAAGGTGTTTTGCTTTTGAATACCGTTTTGACGGTAAGAGCGGCTGAAGCTTTCTCACACCGTGAAAAAGGATGGGAAATTTTTACAGACAAAATCATTTCTTCTCTTAACGAAAGAAAAGAGCCGATTATCTTTTTACTATGGGGATCTCCTGCACAAAAAAAATCTGAGCTCATTAAAAATAAGCAGCACTTTATTTTAAAAGCTCCACACCCGTCTCCACTTTCGGCACATCGAGGGTTTTTGGGCTGCCAACATTTTTCAAAGACCAATTCGATTTTAAAAAAAATAAATGAATTATCAATCGATTGGACAAAGACATCCCTTTGAGTTCTGAGCTTTATAAAAAATTTTTTAAAGCCGCTTTGGTTGAAGCAGGTAAAGCATTTAAAAAAAATGAAGTCCCGATTGGCGCTGTCGTTGTCAAAAATGAAAAAATTATTGCACGCGCTCACAATCTCACAGAAAAAAAAGGAAATTTTCTAGCGCATGCAGAAATTCTCTGCATAGAAAAAGCAGCAAAAAAATTAAAAACTAAATATTTAAAGGACTGCGAAATTTTCATTACGCTTGAACCTTGTCGAATGTGCGAAGCCGCCGCAAGTCTAAGCCGCATCGAATCAATACATTATCTGATTGGCTCAGAAAAATTTGGAGCTTCAGGCAAAGCTTATAAACAAATTTCTTTATCTGAACAAAAATTAGAGTCGTCTGAAGAGTCGAGAAAACTCTTACAAGATTTCTTTAAGAAAAAAAGATATGCTAAAAAGAGGTGAAGCTTTTTCATTTAGCTATCGCTTTGATCTCACTAGTGGCTTCTGCCTGTGGAAGCGAAGAATTCTTTATTGCAGATAAAGTAAAATTTAAAGTTTCGTTTGAAGAGAAGACGGTTCAAGTCGCTTTTGATCTTCAAAAGGATTATCAGATTAAAACTCAAAAAACTGTCGACTACGAAAGCTTGGGCGACACATACCTTGCGTGGGATGAAATAAGTTCACGCAATAATATTGGCTCAAAGCTTTCTGCATCAGAGGATTCATTAAAAAATGCATGGCCAACAGAAGAGCTTAAACTTTTTCCAAATGGAAAAGCTTTACCACCTGCGACGGGGGATTCTATTTTAAAAAATTGGAAGAAGACCGATGAAAAAATGCGTTGGGATTTTTTTTATCAATCCGAGCCCAAACTGATGAACGGTGGTAGTATTTTAAGCACTCAGTTTGATCAGTTGCCCAAAAACTTTTTAGCCATTCAAAATTTTAGATTAAAAAACGGAAATGTCATTGCGAGCATCGCTGTGATGGGGCCCACAGCTGAAAGCATGGGTGGATTATTTTTTATAGGAAATTACGGATCTAATCCTTACTCGCTTCAGCAAGATTCTCCTTCAGACGGCTTCTCTATTTCTACAAATTTATCTGCTTCGAATGAGTGGGAGATGGAAGCCATTGAACCCGCTGAAATAATTTCATACGGAAAATTTTATTCGATGCCTATTTTGAGTTTAAGTCCAAAATGGTTTATCGATCTTCAAACTCAAATCGAAAATTTCTCAAATTAATTAAGAGCGAACAGACGTGTTTCGAACTGAAATTCCTTTTTCGGCGAGATATTTTTTTGCTTCGAGCGGAGTCTGCTCTGTGAAATGAAAAATCGAAGCTGCCGCTACGGCTGAAGCACCTGCCGCATGAATGGCCTGATACATATGCTCGTAGTTTCCTACACCACCAGAGGCAATGACAGGAATTTGCACGGCTTGAGTAACCGCTCGAATAAGATCGAGGTCGTAGCCTTCCATCGTTCCATCACGTTCAATCGAAGTGAGAAGAATTTCACCGGCGCCTAGCTCTTCCAGTTTTTTTGCCCACCCCACCACTTCTTTTCCGGTGGGTTGAGTGCCACTCAGTCTGTAGGCTTCATAAGTTCCGTTTGAATTTTTTCGAACGTCAATGCTTGCAACTACACATTGCGCACCAAATTTATCAGAGGCCTCTGTGATCAACTCTGGTCGCTCGAAGGCGGCAGAATTAATCGCCACTTTATCTGCTCCAGCTTTTAGAATATTTCGAATGATCTCGATCGAATTCACTCCACCACCAAAAGTAAGTGGAACAAAACATTCGGCCGCCAAATCTGAAATCGCATCGTAGTCGGGTTCGCGTTTTGCCGCACTCGCTGTGATATCGACTAAGATAAGCTCGTCCACTTCGCGAGTATTGTAAACTTTGATGGAAGGCATGGCGGTGCCCACTCGTCGCCACGAATCGAAGCCAATGCCTTTGACGAGCCCTAAGTCTTTCCAAAGCAAAGTTGGAATCACGCGCATCTTTAACATCAGAACCTCAAAAAGTTTCTAATGAGTTGAAAGCCCGGCTTTTGACTTTTCTCAGGATGAAATTGAACTCCAAAAATATTTTCGCTTCCGATGACCGAGGAAAATTTTCCACAGTAAGGAGTTTGTCCAATCGTTGATTTATTATCTTTAGGTAAAAAATAATAGGAATGAACAAAATAAAAATCAGTTCCGCTTTGAATATCATCAAAGAGAATCGACTTTTGATCGTGATGAACTTCATTCCATCCCATATGGGGAATGCGCTCTTTTATTTTTGAAGTAGAATTTTTTTTTGATTCTAATTTTCGAACCTCGCCAGAAATTAACCCCAGACCTTCAATCTCTCCACCTTCAAAACCTTTATCCGAGAGCAATTGCATTCCTAAACAGATCCCAAGCAGAGGAATTTTTTTATCTAAAGCGGCCTCTCTGAGTGGCTCTATCCATCCGCCCGCTTTTAAGTTTTGCATTCCTTTGGTGAAAGCACCCACACCTGGCAAAATAATTTTATCTGCTGAAGCCAAATCGCGAAAATCAGACGAAACAATCGCATCACTGGCACCGCATTCTTCGAAAGCTCGGCGAACCGAACCTAAGTTGCACATGCCGTAGTCAATAATGACGATTTTCTGACTCATTAGTTGCTAATCGTACTTGTTGGTTTCACTTCAAAAGATTTTGCTGGAACCGAAACTGGAATCACATTGGTTGGATCCAATCTTTGAAGATTGCCATCTTTATCTTTGATAAGATTTCCACGTGAATCTGTTTTGAATATTTTTTTATTAGTGAATCGATCACAAACTTTGATGAATTCATCCACAGACATTTCAAGTGGCTTTAAAAGTTCCGCAAGTGGCACGCCTAAATAGGTCGCCGGAAATTTTCCATCGCGACGTTTTACAATCTCTAAAGCATCTTCTCGAGAAAGTCGGCCTCGACGAACTTGCATACAGACGTGATCTGTCGCACGAGCAAAACCAAATTTTAAAAATTTGAAGTAGTCATGAATTCCGTGAAAAAGATTGTCGAGATTTTCATAATCTAAAGCTGCACCTTCGACCGGTTGAGGCCATGCTTCCCAACCATGGTTCTGAGCGACCATCGCATTCGTGAAACCATCCCAAGGAATATAATGACCCAAGAATAATCCAGTCACTCCAACTTCACGAATATCTTCGTCGCTCGGATAAACGTATGGCAAAATATGATGCTTTTCGATTCCCTCAAGGCCAACTAAGTCTGTAACGCGAAGACCTAAGAGCCCGCCAAACTCTTCAAGCCAACGTCGATCGAGATAAGGTCGCTCTGCTGCGGCCGCCGGACCACCATATTCATTCTGAGAATTTTCACCCCAAACAAGAAGTGGAATTTTATATTGAACGGCCACTCGCACAGGAATGGTGAAAATACTGACGTGCTCGGGCCATGAAATATCTCCGACCTGAGTTAAGCCAATGCGATTTAATTTGCCACGAATTTTTGGATTGGGAGAAAACTCTATAAGTTCAACGCCAAGATTTTTTAGATTTGTAATATTTCTTCGACCGATTTCTGAAAGATTACAAGTCGACGCTGTTACGCAAAGTGGATTCAATCCAAGTTGAAGCATCTTGATCACTTGAAAAGTAGAATCTTTGCCCCCGCTAACCGGAACAATACAATCCCAATTCGTTTTGTTTTTTGATCTGTATTTATCGACCAAATTTAGAAGCTCTTTTTTGCGAGCATCCCAATCAACAGCTTTGCGATTTTCATAAGATTTACAGGCAGAGCAAACACCTTCGTGATCAAACTTAAGATCAGGCTTCGTACTTGGCATCACACATCGACTACATAAAAATAATGAACTCATTTCTATTCCTTCCTTCAATTTAAAAACTAAAACTTACTTTCATCGGCCAGTGGAGTATCGACGAGATCCGAACTAACAGGTGTTCCCATCACCACATCTTTGGTTACTTTTTTACCTAATAAATCATTATAAAATTTTGGAGCTAGTCCAAATCCTGGACGAATTTTTCTTAAATTCGCTTTTGTAAAAACTTCACCGGCCTTCATATCCTTTGCGATATAAAGAGATCGGCGAAATTGAAGCGAAGGTTTCTCAGCTGCTTGCGGCCCTTGCTGAATTTTTCCCAAACCTAAAAAAGCTCTCTCAGATTCAATCACTAAGGATTTCATTTCTTCTGGCTCTAAAGAAAATGCTGAGTCCACTCCTCCGTCTGATCTTTTCAATGTAAAATGCTTTTCGATCATCACAGCGCCAAGCGCAACACTTGCGACCGAGCAGCCAATTCCCATCGTGTGATCTGAAAGTCCAATCGGACATCCGTAAAGCTTTTTCATATGAGGAATAGTTACAAGATTCGTATTTTCTGGAGTCGCTGGATAAGTGCTCGTGCATTTAAGCAAAATAAGATTTTCGCATCCCGCATTTTTTGCGGCTCGCACAGCTTCCGAAATTTCTTTTTCATTCGCCATTCCTGTAGAAATGATGATTGGTTTTTTTGTCGCCGCGATTTTTTGAATCAATGGCAAATCTGTCATCTCAAACGAAGCCACTTTATAGCAGGGAACATTTAAGCTCTCTAAAAAATCCACCGCCGTTTCATCAAACGGCGCGCTAAAGCCAATCATTCCATATTTTTTGCAGCGATCGAAAATAGGTTCGTGCCAAGCCCAAGGAGTATGAGCTTCTTCGTAAAGATCGTAGAGCGAGCGATTATTCCAAAGACTCTTTGGATCTTTAATTAAAAATTCATCTCGCTTGAGATTCAAAGTCATCGTATCGGCAGTATAGGTTTGAATTTTTAAAGCATGTGCGCCTGCAGCAGCAGCGGCATCGACAATTGCGAGTGCACGATCAAGAGACTGATTATGGTTGCCAGACATTTCAGCGACAATGAAAGGCTTATGATCTTTTCCCACCATAAAATGCGCTATACGAAAATTTTTATTCATATTCTTACTCATGAAAGTTCTTCCGCCTTTCATTCCAAATTTTCTTTGGCAACGTATACGAAATCAGCTCTTCGCTTCCTCCAATATCGATTTCCTTGGGAGCTCTTGAGTGCTCCATGAAACCAAGTTTTTCGTGATAGGCGATGGATCGTGGATTGGTTACAAAAACTTCGGCGTCGACTTGCCCAACTTCCATTTTGAAAAAGGCATAATCAAGTGCGTACTTACCCATGATGGTTCCCGTACCCTTAGGCAGATCGTCGTAACCTAAATAAAATCCCCAGCTCACCGAATTTTTTTGAAGATCGTGATCCCAAAACTTTATCGTTCCGACAGGCCTTGAATTCATTTCGAAAATTAAACCGACTTGTTTTGGATCTGCTTGAATTTTTTCAAACCATTTTTGATGTTCGTCGTAAGTGATAAGTCGTCGTGTAGCCGAAACCACGCGAACGCGATCTTGGTTTCGCCATTCAAATACCAGTTTCAAATCTTCTTCCAAAAAAGGACGAAGACAATATGTCACAGCCTGTGAAATACGCGCAGCCTCCATTGCTTACTCCATTATCTCTGGAATAAGAGGCTGACATGCAGAGTCAAAAGGCTTCTATTTTTTTAAATTTGATGCGGCGCAATCGGGTTTAGATTGCTGAATCTCGGTAGCTTTATAGATCACAGGATTTGGATCTGTGTCGATTTGGTCATTGATATACTTGAGAGGATAATTTTTGTTCAAGATTTCCATTTTTTGCTCTTCGATTTTTGCCACAAACTCCGGATCTTTATGCATCGCATTGGCCACCTCCGATGCTTGCTGTATTCGCAAAGCGAAATCTATCTTGAGTCGATCAAAGCCGCTTCGAGCTGCAGCCTCGCGAGCTTTTAAATCGAAAGCGGGCTGCTTCGCGGGAATAACGCCATCAAAATAAGAAGCCTCAAATTTTTTCATTTCAGTATCTAAGATACGAGTCATCGAAGAAAATCTTTCTAAAGTTTTAGATTTCAAAAACTCAGAAAATTTATCGAGCTGATCTCCCGCAAGTTTCTGAGGATTTGCTTTTTCGTATTCTCCTGAACCCGAGAAAGAAGTTCCTGTCGTTGAATAGAGAGTATCTTGCAAATCAATATATTCGAGGCGTACAAAAATTTTTGTCTTATCGCTTGCTTCAAATTGAATAAATTTCTCTTTAGAGTTTTGATCTACATTTGCAGGAATAAAATAAGTTGCATCCATAGTAGACACGGCAACTCCAGATATTTTTTGGCCTTTTTCATCAGAAACTTCATAAGGAATTCCATAAATTCGTGGATTTAAATTTTCAAAGGCAGGATTGCCTCTACTCATTTTCAAATGTTCGTTACCAATGAGATCAATGATTTTCGCATACGAATAAGCTGAGCTTTCTTCTTGAGCAAAAGCAGAAATTCTAAGAATTAAAAAAGCGACTAAAAGCAGTAAAAGTTGAAATGATCTCATAGCCTTTTAGATGCAGGAAACGTGCCAACTACTTTTTCTGCTCAATATGAGCGTTTATTTGCGGCCAATCTGGATGAATCTCTAGCAAACGAAGCACATCTTTTAAAGTAAAATGCGGATCTTGAGGATAAAGAGCCTCTAGAACTCTTTTAATAAGTTCAAAATCTTCGGGCGTATCTACCGTCCAGCGGTAATGAGAAAAATCTTCGCTATGTAAAATATTTTTCAAATGAGGCAAGTCAGTATGTCTCTTTATAAAAGGAGTGACATGCTCTCGATCGGCTTGATCTGTTGCCTTTTCATGAGCGTTCTTTAAAGCTTCAAACGAAAAAACTTCAACGTCTAAGCCACGAGGAAAAGTTCTGTGAATGGTATTTGAAACATAAGATGCCGAAGAGGGACTCTCTAAGAAAATTCGAATCGCTTGATCGACAATCTCTGGTTCGATCAAAGGGCAGTCGGCCGTGATTCGCACTACGACACTGGCTTTGAATTTTTTTGCAGCTTCAAAATATCGAGAGAGAACATCGCTTTCACTTCCACGAAAAACTTCGATGTCGATTTTTTTGCACAGAGCTTCAACAGCATCGTCTTTTTTATCAGTCGTTGTGGCGATAATAATTTGAGTTGCAGATTTAACCCGCTTAAGTCTTTCGATCTCATATTCAAGTAAAGTTTTCTGAAGAATTGGCTTTAAAATTTTACCAGGAAGACGAGTGGAACCCATCCGCGCTTGAATGATAATTAAAACTTTTGCAATGCTCTTCACCTTAAAGCGCCCTTAATTTCTCGGATAATTTTGCTAAATCTTCTGCCTTAGCAGGCGCCCCACCGGGCCATGGAAAATCAGACATCCCACGAGCAGGAATCAAATGAATATGAGCATGAGGAACTTCAAATCCCACGACCGACATACAAATTCTCTCGCAGTGAATTTTCGTCTTTAAAATTTCGGCGACTTTTTTTGCGGCCAATAAAAAGCGCTGATAGGCCTCATCATCCATCGCAAAAACTGGATCTATGGCATTTTTTGGGATTACCAGAGTATGGCCGGGTGCTACGGGCCGAATGTCTAAAAAGGCCAGAAATTCATCGCTCTCCCAAACCTTATGACAGGGGATTTCTCCTGCTACAATCCTCTCAAAAATCGTCATGAGCTAAATCTATTCAAATTAAAAATTTTAGGGAATAAATACTAGAATGCATTACAATCCAGCGAGCCTTGAACATAAGTGGCAAGCCTATTGGGAAAAAAATAAAAGTTTCCAAACCCATTTTAATAAAAACGCACCTAAATTTTATGTGCTCGATATGTTCCCTTATCCATCCGGCGCGGGCCTTCACGTTGGTCACCCTGAGGGTTATACGGCCACCGATATCGTTGCTCGATTTAAAAGAATGAAGGGCATGAATGTTTTGCATCCCATGGGCTTTGATGCTTTTGGATTGCCCGCCGAAAATTACGCCATCAAAACGGGAACGCATCCGCGAATCACTACCGAAAAAAATATCGCGACTTTTCGCAGACAATTAAAACGACTTGGATTTGCTTATGATTGGGATCGAGAAGTCGATACGACTGATCCAAAATATTACCGATGGACGCAGTGGATTTTTGTTCAGCTCTATAAAAAAGGTTTGGCATACGAAGCTCATGTGCCGGTGAATTGGTGTCCTGAATTAAAAGCGGTTCTTTCGAATGAAGAAATCGTGGATGGAAAATCCGAAATCGGTGGCCATCCAGTTGTCAGAAAAAATATGCGTCAGTGGATGCTCAAAATCACGGCTTACGCCGATCGATTAGTTGAAGATCTCGATGAACTCGATTGGCCAGAAAATATTAAAGAGATGCAGCGAAATTGGATCGGAAGATCTGAAGGCGCTGAAATCGAATTTGAAATCAAAGGCTCAAAAGAGCGAATTAAAGTTTTCACGACACGGCCCGACACACTTTTTGGATCAACTTTTGTTGTGCTCGCACCTGAACATCCACTTGTGGATAAATTGGCAACATCTGAACAAAAGGCTGAAGTAAAAAAATATCAAGAAGTCACGGCTTCAAAATCAGATTTGGATCGGACAGAACTCGCTAAACAAAAAACCGGTGTGTTCACCGGCGCCTACGTGATTCATCCGTTTACAAAAAAAGAAATGCCGATTTGGATCGCTGATTTTGTTTTGGGTCACTACGGCACTGGCGCTTTAATGGCTGTGCCTGCTCACGACGAAAGAGATTTTGAATTTGCGACTAAATTTAAACTTCCTATCGTCAAAGTTTTAGAATGCGATGAACTTCCTTTCACGGGAGATGCCGCACATATCGAATCGAGTTTCATTAATGAACTCAATATCGCAGACGCCAAAAAGAAAATTTGTGCAGAGCTAGAAAAAATGGGCCAAGGAAAAGCCACGGTCACTTACCGACTTCGCGACTGGATTTTTTCTCGTCAACGTTATTGGGGTGAGCCGTTTCCGATTTTGCACTTTGAAGATGGAAGTTTTCGAGTTCTCGATGAATCAGAATTGCCAGTTCTACTTCCTGATGTTGAAAAATATGAGCCGAGTGGAACGGGAGAAAGCCCGCTTTCAACTATTGATTCATGGGTGAATGTCATTGATCCGAAAACCGGAAAAAAAGCGAAGCGCGAAACGAACACCATGCCTCAGTGGGCAGGATCGTGTTGGTATTATTTAAGATATCTCGACGCTAAAAATGATAAAGAAGCCTGGAATAAAGAAATCGAAAAATATTTTATGCCAGTTGATTTGTATGTCGGCGGAGTCGAGCACGCAGTCTTGCATCTTTTATATGCAAGATTTTGGCATAAAGTTCTCTACGATCTTGGTTATGTTTCAACGAAGGAACCTTTTAAGCGATTAGTAAATCCTGGACTTATCTTAGGAGAAGACGGCGAGAAGATGAGTAAGTCTCGCGGCAATGTGGTTAATCCTGACGATGTGATCAACCAATATGGTTGCGATGCTTTTAGAATGTACGAAATGTTTTTAGGCCCGCTTGAAAAAGTAAAGCCTTGGTCTACTTCGAATATTGATGGTGTATATCGATTTTTAAATCGTATTTGGAGAACTTTTGTTCATGAATCAAAGATTTCTGATCGAGCGATCAACGAGATCGAACTTCGCGCCATTCATCAGACGATTCACAAGGTAAGCGACGATATTGAAAATCTTCGAATGAATACAGCGATCTCGCAGTTGATGATTTGCCATAATACGTTGAGCGATCAGAATGATATTTCGAAATCTGCAGCCGAAGTTTTTACGATTTTACTTTCGCCATTTGCCCCACATATCGCCGAAGAACTTTGGGAAATATTTGGGCATAAACCTTCGATCATCGAAGCCAAATGGCCCGAAGTGAATGCGAAATATTTGGTTCAAGATAAAGTTGAATTTGCGATTCAAGTGAATGGAAAATTGCGAGGCACGGTTGAAGCTTCTCCTGAAGCCGATCAAAAAACGGTGCGCGCTTTAGCATTTGAAAACTCTAAAATATC
This sequence comes from Deltaproteobacteria bacterium, assembly GCA_017302715.1. GTDB lineage: Bacteria > Bdellovibrionota > UBA2394 > UBA2394 > UBA2394 > JAFLCD01. The sequence continues at coordinate 182,183 of JAFLCD010000001.1, read as the reverse complement.
CGGGTACTTAGCAGGTACGATTGTAAAAGAAATTTTCGTTCCTAAAAAGCTGTATAATTTTGTAGTAAAGCCATAACGGTCACAAAATGAAACTCAATCACCGCCCACGACGACTTAGACAATCTCCGTTTATCAGAGATCTTGTGCGCGAAACGGAAATTTCTCTGTCTAAAATTTGTCTTCCACTTTTTGTCACCGATGGAAAAAACATAGAAAAATCTAATAAGAATATCCCCTCGCTAATGACGTTTTCACTCGATCGACTTTTAAAATATGTCGAAAGCGCAAAGAAAGAGGGAATCAAATTCGTTTTACTTTTTGGCGTAACCGAAAAAAGAAATGCAAAAGCTTCTGAAGCCTTCAATCCAAACTCACCGCTAATGAAAGCGATCTCAGAGATTCGATCTAAATTTCCCGAGATGATCGTAGGCACTGATATCGCTCTCGATCCTTATACCGATCATGGTCACGATGGACTTTGCAAAATCAAGTCTTCAGGCGATTACGAAATTTTAAATGACGAAACGGTCGAAGCTCTTTCTAAAATGTCTTTGATGCATGCAAAAGCCGGAGCTCAAATTGTTTCTCCTTCCGATATGATGGATGGACGAGTGCTCGGGATTCGAGAAGCCCTTGATGAAGAGAATTTTCAGAAAACAATTATACTTTCTTATACGGCTAAATATGCCTCTTGTTTGTACGGTCCATTTCGAGACACGCTCGGCGCAAATCTGATCGGAGATAAAAAGACTTATCAGATGGATCCAGCCAACCGAAAGGAAGCTCTTAGAGAATTAAAACTCGATCTCTGCGAAGGCGCCGATATCGTGATGGTAAAGCCCGCTTCTTGGTATCTCGATGTCATTGCGGATTTTAAAAGAGAATCTTCAGTTCCCGTAGCGGCCTATCATGTCAGCGGAGAGGCGGCATTGATCGAACTTGGCGCTAAAGCCAAACTTTTCGATCGAGATCGAGCTATTTTAGAAAGCTCAACCGCAATATTTAGAGCTGGCGCAGACATTTTAGTGACTTATTTTGCAAAAGACCTCGCTCGAATTTTAAAACGCCACTAAGTTTCATTCGATGTTCAATTTTAAAGGACTGCCTCGCTCTGTCTTTTATTTGGGACTCGTCAGTCTCTTTGCCGATATTTCAAGTGAAGCGATTTATCCTATTCTGCCATTTTTTCTAACGAAAACCCTCGGGGTAAGTTTAGTTTTTATCGGACTTCTCGAAGGAGTGGCTGAAGCCATTTCTAGTTTAACTAAAGTTTTTTCAGGCTTTTATTCAGACAAATTTAAGAATAAATTTGGATTTGTTTTTGTAGGCTATTTCATTTCGATGCTTCGATCGACTATCGGATTCGCGACGGCACCCTGGCAAATTCTAGCGGTTCGATTTTCTGATCGCCTTGGAAAAGGTATTCGCACTGCTCCGCGAGACGCATGGCTCGCCCAATACACAACAGAAAAAACGAGAGGAAAAATTTTTGGATTTCATCGCGGAATGGACCATTTCGGTGCGACTTTGGCTCCCCTTCTAGCGACAGGATTTTTATTTTTCTTTCCTGAAGAATACCGAATGCTTTTTATTCTGACTTTTATTCCAGGATTCCTCAGTTTATTTTTCGTCATGAAGGCCATAAAAGCTTCTCGCTCAGAAGAATCTCGTAACGAGCCAATAGACGAAATCAAAAAACAAATAAGTTTTCGAGACATTAAAAAACTTCCTCGATCCTTTTATTATTTTTTATTTGTTCTTATGATTTTTACTCTGAGCAATTCGGCGGATGCTTTTATTATTTTAAGGCTTCACGATGCAGGAATTTCAGAAGTTTGGATTCCAAGTCTTTGGGCAGCTCTCAATTTGATCAAGATGCTCAGTACATTTTGGGCCGGTGGTTTTTCAGACAAGGTAGGTGCGAAGAAGGCTGTTCTCTTGGGCTGGGCTGTTTATCTGGCCTGTTATATTTGCTTCGCTTTTTCTAATCATATGTACCTCATCCTTTTTAGTTTTCTTTTTTATGGAGTTTATTTTGGACTTACAGAGGCGCCAGAAAAATCTTTAATCACGGCTCTCGCTCCAATATCCCTACGCGGAACCGCTTTCGGTCTTTATCATCTAATCGTTGGACTAGGCACCTTGCCTGCTAGCGCTATCTGCGGGTTTTTATGGCAACGCTTTGGCGCTTCTTATGGACTGGGATTTGCCGTTTTATCTACTATCCTTTCTATTATTTTGTTTTTACCCTTTAGAGTTCAAGAGGTGAAAAATGTTTAGAACTATTTTATTGGGTCTGTTTTTTTTCGGTTTGGTAAATGCTTATGCCGATGAACTAAAACCTCGCAATCAAAGCCTAGTAGGCGGGCTTTCCGTCAATCAAAGACTCAATGATGACGTCAGTTATTCATGGACCACTATCAAACCTTTTTTAAGTTACAAAGCCTCTTCTGAAAAATTTCGAACGACAGCCTTGATCGCGGTTCTCTACAACCGAATTGAAAACGCATGGATCATCAATAAAAAGTATGAGCTGATCGGTGGATTTGAAACTCTTATCACAATAGCCGGAGACGAGCCTCGAGTAGATGGAATTAGTTTAGATGCTTACAATTTTAAGGGGCATCGATTTGATACTTATCTGGGTGCCGGCTATCGAAACACAGATCTTTCTCTCTATGGAAAGTTTTTTTACGATTTAAAAATTTATAATTTTTATTCTGTTTCATCGAACGCTAGTTTTGTTCGACCAGGGAATTTTTTAGAGCATGGCCCTGCCGTTCTTCTCCAATACAATGGAGGTAACTCTCCTTCCGAAATTTTAGATTCCGGTTTGCGCTCTACTTTATACGCCACCTATAAATGGAGAGGTCATCAGCGCCCATGGGGAGCGGCCGTTTTTACGCTCGATGCCGATAAATTTTTAAAAGCTTCTTGGGGATTTGTTGAAAACTATAAATTTTCAGAGAAAGTCACAGGAGTTGTTAAAGCCCAAGTGAGTTATGTATCAAGTGTAGATCGATTGAACGCCATCAAAGATGGAAATCTATTTCAAGAAGGCTTAGGTCTTTTAGTTTCGGATATTCGAGCCGATCGCGCCGCTACTTTTGAGGCGGGCCCTCGATTTAAACTTCCGACGAATTATAAATTCTTCTTAAGGCCTTTCGTTCACGGAATCACCTATCGCGAAATCACGCCTACTCGCTTTAGAAACGACACTGGATATGGGACAGGTTTAAAGGCGATGGGAATGTCAGGATCTAAACTTTTTTGGGAAGTCACGTACGCTAATTTGTTTGGCAATCGAGCAGACATCAAGAGCTTACATGAAATGTCAGCTCGACTTACTTATTCTTGGTTTTAAAATTAATTAAAGTTAATCGAAAATCGCTTAGCTTCCTTTAATAAAGCTTTATCTAGAGTCCATAACTGAGCCCTAGAAATTCTTGCAGCACCCAATAAATGGACATCGATCCAACCCAAACCTTTTCCATAAATTTTTTCAGAAGCTAAAAAACTCAGCACTTCCTCTTCCGAAAGAATTTCAGATTTTGGAAGCCAGGAAAATAATTCTAAAATCTCAGCCCTACGATCAAGATTGCCGCAGGCAAGTTCACCTAAAATAAATGGATGTAAAACAACACGATCCTCTGTAAGTAGCTCTTCAAGAACAGAATTTTTATTTTTAAAATGATTGATCCAAATATTTGTATCAACAATTACGCTGCTCATCTCTTTCTTCTTGGTGCTTTAGCCGATTTGTCCGATCCACCTAGAAAGGCCAGCCGCTTACGAGCGTACTTTTCAATAAGAGCTTTGAGCCCCGCATGCACCAAAGCCGTCTTCTCTTCAATTTGAGTAAGACTCTTAGCTTTCATTAGAAGATCGTCCTGTAAAATTAGCGTTGTTCTCATATGCATGATAATAGCATATGTATATGTATCAGTAAATGCCTATAAACTATTCTAATGGCCCAAAATTTCTTTACTCGTTACTTTGCCAGAGGCATCGATCTGATAGACGTAAGGAACGCCTGTATCGATATTTACTTCGATGATTTGCTCTTTTGTAAGTTGATCGAGCTCCATCACAATCGAACGCAAAGAGTTTCCGTGAGCGGCGACTAAAATATTTCTGCCAGCTTTAACATCTTTTAAAATATATTCTCGAAAATAAGGAAGACTTCGTTTTGCGGTATCCGCCAAGCTCTCGCCATTCGGAGGAGGAATATCATAAGATCTTCTCCAAATATGAACCTGTTCTTCTCCGTATTTTTTTCGGCATTCATCTTTATTGAGGCCTTGAAGATCTCCGTAGTGGCGCTCGTTTAAAGCAGAATCCATGGTGACCGGCGGCTTCTGAGAAATTTCAGATAAAATAATATCTAAAGTTTTTTGAGCTCTCTTTAATCGAGAGGTGTGAGCTAATTCAAATTTATATCCAGCTTTTTTTAAAATTTGCCCCGCGTGTTTTGCTTCTTCAACTCCTTGAGCGGATAAATCTACATCCACCCAACCTGTAAATCGATTTTCTAAATTCCAAATAGATTGACCATGCCTTAGCATCACAAGTGTTGCCATTGAATCACGCCTAACCTTTCAACTGACCTAATTTTTTAATTTCTTCTTCGATTATTTTTGAATCAATTCGAGGAATGACAAAATCGGATTCCGCTTGAATTTTTAAACCTCGACCTTGAAGCATTTCAAAAGCACCAGATTGATAAATCGTAGCTCGCAACTTTTCATCTTGAGGAATCGAAAACGCTGTCAAAAGTCGATCAGCATAAGCTGGAACAAACGGCTGAAGTAAAGCTGCAACCGACATCATATAGTTAGAAGCGACCGCAAATAAAATTTTAGCTTTTTCTTTATCTACTTTAACTTCGCTCCAGGGTTTTACATCGTCTAAATATTTATTGGCTTCTTCGCAGAGAGTGACCACTCGGGAAAGAGCGCCGTTAATATCGTATTTTTCTAAAAGTGCGATCACATCTGAATGCGCACTCGCTAAATTTTTGATCGTCTTAAAATTTTCGGGAGTGAGAATACCGTCGTAATGTTTTTTTATCTGCGTTCCCACTCGATTAAAAAGATTGGCAATTTTATTGACGAGTTCAGCATTCACTTTGTCGTGAAAATTTTGCCAGTCAAAATTAGTGTCCTGAACTTCAGGAATAATCGTCGTCAAATAATAGCGAACTCGATCGACTCCATAAGTTTGAAGTGCTTCTCGAGCATCCACGTACCAACCCGAAGACTTCGAAAATTGCTTCTTCATTAAATTGACGAACATATTGGCCGGCACATTGGTCGGCAATCGCTCGCCTGCCGCAAGCAACATTCCAGGCCAAATGATCGTGTGAAAAATAATATTATCCTTGCCGATAAAATGAATGAGTTCAGATTTTGGATCCCAATATTTTTTCCAAAGATCGGCATCACCTTTTTGGGCCGCCCATTCTTTTAAATTTGAAAGGTATCCAACGGGCGCCTCAAACCAAACATAGATTTTTTTTCCATCGGCATGAAATTCGGGCGGCAAATCAATTCCCCAAGTTACATTTCTTGTAACCGCTCGCTGAGGAGTGCTTTCTAAAAGTGAAAGTGCATAATTTCTTACATTCGACTTCCAGTGAGTTTGCTTTTGCAACCATTCTCGAAGTTGAGGAGCGAGTTTTGGCAAATCAAAATACCAATGCTTCACTTCTCGAGATTCAATATTTCCTTTTCCGCAGATCGAGCATTTTGGATCGCGAATTTCATCAAAGCTCAACCACGATCCACAATTGGGGCATTCGTCCGATCTTGCCTCTGGATATCCACATTTTGTGCACACGCCTGTCAGATAGCGATCAGGCAAAAATGTTTTGTCGTTGAGGCAGTAGGCCTGCTTCTCAGATTTTTCGACAAGATAACCTGCCTTATGAATTTTTGAAAAAAAATCCTGCGCAAGTTGGGCGTGAAGTTTAGAAGTTGTGCGGCCGAAATAAGAAAATTCAATATTATAAGATTTAAAAAGATCCTGATGATCTTTATTCCACTGATCGACGTATTGTTGATATGGCATTTTTTGTTTTTCGGCGTTCAAAGTGATCGCCACCCCGTGCTCGTCACTTCCGCAAATATAAACTGCATCTTTTTCAATCAGACGAGAGTGTCTAAAAAAAATATCCGCTGGAATATAGACGCCGGCTAAATGTCCAAAGTGAAGAGGGCCATTCGCATAAGGAAGAGCTGCAGTTATAAGACGAGAAGTCATAAGTTCTGAGTATACGAGCGACGGTAAACCAAGGCAAAAATGATTTGCGCCATGAACACAATCAAGACGGCACAAATAAAGGCGGCCGACTGGCTTCGTTTATAGAGAAATCCCGCTAGCAGCGGACCAAATACTCGCGCCAAAGAACCCATAGACTGATAAATCCCTAAGACAGAACCTTGATTAGAGGCGTCCGCCGACTTTGAGGTGATCGCCGAAAGACAGGGATTCGCTAAGCTATATCCAATCGCCATCACCAATAGACTTCCACTTAAAAACCAAAAGTTAGTGGCTTCGATGAGACCTAAAAGCCCCAAAGCAACAAGCGGAAGGCCAATTCGAATCACTCCAATCTCGCCAAGTTTTTTAACAAATCTGCCGATGAGTCCCCCTTGAACAATGGCCATTACAATTCCCATTCCCGCGAACATCAAACCTGCATCTCGTTCATTCAGAAAAAATCGGTCTGAAACGAATAATCCAAAAACAATTTCTAGTTGCGTGAAAGCGAGAGTAAGTAAAAAAAACAAAATCATCGGAGCAAAAATATAAACCGAGCTAAAAGATTTTTTATAAGCTTCCCAAGAAAGTCGTCTTCGATTTTGGGAGCGATCTAAACGAGATCTAATCGGCTCATCCAAAATAAAGAATGCGAAAACTAAATTGATGAGGCTTACAATGCCTGCCATCAAAGACGGCCATTCATATCCCACTGAAACTAAAAATCCGCCGATCGCTGGACCAAAAATAAATCCCAAACCAAAGGCTGCACCAATCAATCCCATTCCCTTGGCTCGCTCTTCTTTAGTGGTAATATCCGCCATATAAGCAGAGGCCGTAGAAATATTCGCGGCGAAAGCTCCTGCAAAAACTCGACTTAATAATAAACTTAAATAACCTGCCGCAAATCCACCCCACAAAAACGCGGCGGCCTGGCCCGCAATGGTGATCAACAAAATAGGACGTCTTCCAAATCGATCTGATAAAAGTCCCCAAAGTGGCGAAACAAAAATTTGCATGAAAGAATAAACAAACATCAGCCAGCCAATCTGCATGGCGTCTGCTCCAAAGTGCCTTGCGAAAAAAGGCAGCATAGGAATCATCATTCCAAATCCAAGCAAATCAATGAAAACGATAAGAAATATAATGAGCTTCGAAGATTTTCTTTGCGGCATTAAGAAATGACTCCTGCATATCTTAACCACCCATCAAGCCCGATTGCGATAAAAACAAAAAATAAATAAAAAATAGAAACGAAAAATAATTTTTTATAGGCAGGGCGCGTCTGCTCTTTGAGTCTTAAAAAACTTTCGCGCATATACCAAATCCAAAGCAAAGTGGCCGCAACCACATAAACGATTGAAGCTGCTCCTAAGAAAAATGGCAGAATCGTTAGGGGCAGAAGCAAAATCGTATAAATATAGATCTCAATGATCGTGCGCTTATCGCCAAGTACGTTTGGAAGCATTGGGATTTTTACTTTTTCATATTCATCTTTGATCGCTAATGCGAGCGCCCAAAAATGTGGCGGGGTCCACATAAAAATAATCCAAAACAAAATCCAAGCGAGGGTAGAAATTTCTCCCGTCGCTGCCGCTGATGCAATCAAGGGCGCCGTCGCTCCCGCTGCCCCTCCGATCACAATATTGTAGTAATGTCGCCTCTTCAGCCAAAGTGTATAAATAAAAACATAAAATAAAATCGTGGATAAACTGATGATCGCCGTTAATGGATTAACTTCCATCCAAAAATAAAAAGTCGAAATCAACGCTAAAAAAATTCCAAATAAAAGTGCGGTTCTGGGAGAAACTTGCTCAAGGGGTAGAGGTCTACGCTTACGTGTTCGATCCATGATCGAATCAATATCTCTATCGATAAATTGATTGAGAGCATTGGCGGAGCCCGCCGCAACTACCGTCATCAAAAGAACCATCCACATTTTTGCTGGTTCAAGAAAAATACTTCCCTCAGCCATCATGGTAGTAATTCCCGTGATCGCAACAAGAACCACGATGGTTGGCTTAGTTAGATTGAGATAGCGATTAAATATTTTTACCAAACCAAACACGATTTGTTCCTACCAAAAGAGTTGTGAAAATAGCTAACGATGTTGCCGAATGTAACAAACTTAAAAATGGATGCACTTTTTGAAAAATCATACTCGCGCCAAAAATAATCTGAAGGCTTAACAAAAACATTAAAAGATAAAAACTTTTGCCAATCGTTTGATCTACTTTTCTTCGTAAAAAAAGACCTGCTCCAATGAAACTCGCAAACAATAAAACAAAAGCCGTCAATCGATGGGTAAATTGAATTCCAATGAGGCCAGAAAATCCGGGCCACCATGAACCATAACAAGTGGGGAAATCTGGGCAAACGAGGCCAGCATAATGAGAACTCACCACTCCACCTAAGGTCGCCTGAAAAATGGCGACAAAACTTAATGTCGTAAAAAATAGTCTCAAATTTCTAAGTCGATTCTCATCCAGGGGCACGGTGAAAACTCTTTGGATTTTAAGACGAAACAAGATGAAAAGATTTACTGCAAAAAGTAAATAGCCGCCGATCAAATGGGCAGCCACGATCTCTCCTCTTAAAAGCTGAATTACCGTTTGCTGACCGAGAAAAGCTTGAACAAAAAAAAGAGTGAGAGAAAGAACAGAAAGTTTTCTTACAGAACTTGGAATATTTTTTTTAACAAAAAAGCTGATCGTTAAACCAAGAGCGAGAATGCCGATTAATCCAGCGATGACTCTGTGAAACCATTCCAAAAAAATCTTCGTATCAAAAACAGGAATGACCTTGCCGTAACATAAGGGCCAATCGGGACAAGAAAGTCCTGCGTCCGCTAAACGAACCCCGGCACCCAAAACAATCAGACCAAAAAGAATGATACAAACAGCGAATTGAAAAAGATTGAGGATCTTCAAAACAGGCAAATCCTAGCGTAAATGCCTAGGCGAAGCAGCTAGAAAATCTCACAAAGCATGCAGCGCGCACTTCCACCGCCGATCCCTTCAATCGTCGATAAATCGCTACTTAGAAGCTTTGAACTCTTAGACAGAACTTCTCTTTGTGAGCGCGAAAGCGCATCCATGGCGGATATAGAACCTACCCATAACTTTTCATGATTTGAGTTTTGAAGCTGAAGTAGATTTCCTGAAAACGATCTCATCTGTGCAAAGGAAATATCGATAATTTCTCTAGAAGATTTTTTTAATGAGGTTGCTAGCCTTTCTCTCTCATTTGGATCTCGAATACTTTCTAAACAAACGATGGCTTCTGCTTCTCCAAGCGCCATTAAAACATTCGTATGATAAATGGGAACTCCTGTCTCATCGGTCGCATGAAACTCTATAGATTGATAACCAAGCTTCTTACAAAAATATTCTAAAGGGCTTGCACAGGTTCTAGCGGACCAAGCTGCATAGGCTATTCTTCTCTCTCGATCGAGAATAAGACTTCCCGTACCTTCCAGATATTCGCTTCGCTCTTCAAAAAAACTTAGATCCAATATTTTTGATTTCTCAAACTGCTTTGAAAGAAGATGTATCCAATCTGCCCTTTTTTCTAGTCTGCGATTTTTAGCCATCATGGGATAAATAACAATCGATGCGTCTTCATGAAATGAAATCCAATTATTAGGAAAAATTGAATCAGGAGTAAGGCCTGGCCTGTCATCTTCTAAACAAAAAACTTTCACTCCATTTTCATCGAGTAAATTTTTAAAAGAATTAAATTCTTTTAGCGCACGCGCTGAAATTTCACCTTCTGAAAGTGATAAAGAATTTTGAAATAAATTTGACGAAGAAGTTTCGGAATTAAAAATAAACTTCGAAGGCCTTACCATAAAGACCTTCGAACTTAACAAACTATTTTCCTAAATATCGATCGATCGCAAAATCAATCGGGATCTTGCGCTTAACAACATCCGCCGCTTCGTCTTTTCCGTAGTCGCCTTTAGCAGGATCAAAGCCAACTTTCTTAAGATCAGCTTCTGTATCGTCAAGGGGCTTCGTTGGATCAAGCGTAAGAATATATTGTGTAACAGCCCATCTATCATCGCTTGAGGGCAAAGTTTCTTTAAATGAAGGCATAGAACCAAGCCCTGTTAAAAGCGTTCCAAAAATTCGAGAAGCACTTCTACCATTTTTCCAGCCAGCGTCTTCGTGAAAATTTCGTGGCTTCGGATTAAGAGCTGCTGCAGCTACTCCATCTCCAAATCCATTTGCTCCGTGACAGATCACGCATTGCTCAGTGTAGATTTTTTTTCCGTGCGCAAGAATTTCAGGCGAAGAAATCCACGGTTTCTTAAATTTTGTGCTCGACTGAGCTTGCATCAAAAAATTGCCTTTCACCTGAAAGTCACCGCGAGTAAAGATATCCGCCGCCGTCAGCAAAATAAAAATCGCGACAAATACAAAGGAGCTAAAAAAGATAACTCGATTTTCATTGTCGTCATATTTAAGACCCATGAAAATCAGAACGACCATGAGAGCTTTGACAGAAGCAATGAGCATCGCGATCGGAAAATTAAGTGCACCAAAATCGATTCGAGAGGCAATGATTGTGATCACTGTCAAAATCAAAAGAGCGATAAGAACTTTAAGTCCCAACTTATTCGATAAGATGTGATCATGAGGTTTATGTTCGTTTGAGTCGTTATGCGATCCCATTTTTTTTCCTCTCGCTCCTGTACACTTTCCCTAACCCACCAAATACAAAAGTGGGAATAAATAAATCCAAACTAAATCCACGAAGTGCCAATAAAGTCCCGTTAACTCAACGGGTGTAAAATATTTTGGACCAAACTCTCCGCGTCTTGCTCGCATTAAAATCCAAATAAGAATGCCAATTCCGCCGATCACGTGAATGGCGTGCAATCCAGTCATTGCAAAATAAAAAGTAAAAAACAGTGGAGCATGTGGAGCTGCTTTTAAAAGTTCTGCGTCGTGAAAGAAGTGTCCAGGCAAAGTTCCCGCATGAATCTTATGAGAATATTCTAAATATTTTACGACCAAGAATCCAAACGCGAATAAAATCGTAAACAACAGAGCTTCGACTGTTTCTTCTCGTTTGCCTTTTTGAGCATTGCTTACTGCTCGAGCCATTGTGAAGCTACTCGAGATAAGAATGACCGTATTCACTGCACCCATCACCCAATCGAGCTGTTGAGCAGCCACATGAAAATCGTGGTAATACATATGTCGGAAAATAAAATATCCAACGAATAGCGGACTAAAGAATAAAACTTCTTGAAGCAAGAACAACCACATTCCTTGCTTCGCCGTTAAAAATTCATGCTCTCCATCTTTGAAATGGTGAGCTACGTGGTGCTCAACCGAAGATGAAGATTGATGAGGTGAACTCATTTAGCCTCCCAGTGATAATCGTAAGGTCCGTGTCTAACGACAGGATCATGCGAAAAGTTTTCTACAGGTGGTGGAGATTCTGATTCCCACTCTAACGTACGTGAATTCCAAGGATTCGCAGGAGCTTTTGGACCTTTGAATAAGGCGTAGGCCAAATAGACAGCAGCGATCACAAATCCTAAAGCAATCAACCACGAACCAATCGTCGAAAGCTGATTGAGCCACGTAAATTCAGGAACATAATCGTAATAGCGACGAGGCATTCCCCGTGAACCTGCAATAAATTGAGGCAAGAAAGTGACGTTGAATCCTAAGAAAATCAAAAACCAAGAAACTCGTGCAGGAGCTTCGGCATACATTCTTCCAAAAAATTTCGGAAACCAATAATGAACGGCTGCCATAAAGGCCATCAAGGTTCCGCCCACCATAACGTAGTGAAAATGAGCGACTACATAATAGGTATCCGTTAAATGAACATCCGTTGCCAAAGTGGCGAGAACAACTCCGGTTAATCCGCCAATCGTGAAAACGAATAAAAAAGCTAAGGCATAAAGCATCGGAGCATAAAAGCTGATCGATCCTTTATATAAAGTCGCAACCCATGAAAAAACTTTCACGCCAGTTGGAATCGCTACGAACATCGTTAAAAATGAGAAAACAAAATTCGCGGTATGCGACTGACCGCTGACAAACATATGGTGCCCCCAAACAATGAACGCAACAAGAGCGATACCAAAAGTTGCGACGGCCATTGCTTTGTAACCAAAAATATTTTTTCTAGAAAATACGGTGATCACTTCTGAGATCACACCCATCGCTGGCAAAATCATAATGTAAACAGCAGGGTGAGAATAAAACCAAAAGAAGTGCTGAAATAAAACAGGATCTCCACCTAAAGCCGGATCAAAAATTCCAATTCCAAAAACTCTTTCTAGCGCAAGTAAAACCAAGGTTAGCGCTAAAACAGGAGTCGCCAAAACTTGAATCACGCTTGTTGCGTAGAGAGCCCAAAGAAAAAGTGGAAGTCTCGTCCACGTTTGACCGGGCGCGCGAAGTTTATGAATGGTCGCGATAAAATTGATTCCCGTAAAAATCGAAGAAAATCCCATGATGAATGCGGCCATGACCATCATTCCCGCTGCTGAACCTGTGCGGGTTGAGTAAGGTGCGTAAAAAGTCCAACCCGTGTCTACTCCCTTAAAGAAAAGAGTAGCGAGTGCAACCATCGCCCCAAATAAATAAACGTAATAAGATGCTAAGTTCAGTCGAGGAAAAGCGACATCCTTTGCCCCAAGCATCATCGGCAAAATAAAATTTCCCATCGCGGCAGGAATCATCGGGATGATGACCATAAAAACCATCACCGTTCCGTGATATGTAAAAACTTTATTATAAGTATCAGGTCCCATGATCGTGAAACCAGGGGTCATTAATTCTAAACGAATCAAGAGTGCAAAAATTCCGCCGACTAAAAAGAAAAAGAGAATCGAAAAGAAATAAAGCATTCCGATTCGCTTATGATCCAAAGTAAAGAGCCAAGATTTAAGTCCCTTCGGATAATTTAAATAATTTGTTCCAGCTACCGCGGTTGACATTATCTTTCCTTTCGACCTGACGTTTAATTCAAGCTCTTAATATAGGCGATCAATGCATTCATTTCAGTTTCACTTAGTTGTCCTGCATAAGGAGGCATCGTCACCCCTTCGTATCCACCGACGATATCAGCTTGAGGAATTTCAATAGAACGACGAATGTAATTTTCGTCGGCGAGAGTTGTTCTTCCATTTGAAAGAAAAGTCTCGTGTCCAAAAAGTCCGTGAAGTGATGGCCCGAGCAATCGAGATCCATTGTCCGAGTGACAAGACATACATCCGCGAGACTCCATTAATTTTCTTCCTTGATCCGCAAGAGTCAGTTTTGGAAGGGGCATATCACTTAAAACTTCTGAAGAAAGTGAGGCCGTACGTGAATTTTTTAGTTGCTCATCTTTGAAACCAAGTTCTGCAAGACTACCCACACCCACTGAAGGAGGAAGTGGAACTTCTTTGCCCCATTTCCATAACTGCCATTCTTCAGGCTCGAGCACGACTAACTTTGCAAGCATTCCTGAGTGGCCCGTTCCGCAATACTCCGCGCAGAAAACTTGATGCTGACCTGCCATTTTTACGTTGAACCAAATGTAGGTATACATTCCTGGTACGAGATCTTGCTTGATTCTAAGAGTCGGCACGAAAAATGAATGAAGTACATCATCCATCTGTGAAGTCATGATAAGTTTTACGTTCTTATCTTTAGGAACAAAAAGTTGATTCTGAAAAATTCGACCATCGTCGTATTGAAAAGTCCAACCCCAGCGTTTTGCGATAACACGAACTTCAATTGAATCAGCAGGAGCCGTAACCATGTCTTTATAGACAATCCATCCCCAGGCAAAAATGGCGAAAACAATTGCCGTAGGAATAGCGGTCCACAAAATTTCTAGTGGGGTATTGTGATCATGAGCTGGAGAGCTTTTTACGCCAGGCTTTGCGCGATACTTAATTGCAAAATAAACCATCGGGCCAATCGCAATAAAAAAGAAAACGAGCAAAACGTAAAACAGCCAAATATAAAGGTCGTCCCAGCGTGTCGCCAAGTCTGAAGCTGCCAGAGGTAATGTATCTGCGAGACGGCCGTTCATCGGAATCTCTCCCTTCGCCATAGTGAAAATATAAAAATGCCTAAAATGAGTATCGTAAGTGCGCCACCCACTTGCACGATTCGCATCGCATACAATGCATATCCGCGAGAATTTGGATTGTATTGATAACAAAACATTAAAAATCTATCGATTACGGTGCCTACTTTTCCATTTGAAGCTTCAAGCAATGAAAGTTTTAAATTTTTCTCAGGAAAATCGATGCCGTATAAAATTCTAGAAATTTTTCCTTCGGGAGTAAGAACAAAAATAGCAGAGCCGTGAATATATTCTTTAGTAGGAGGATCATAGCGATAACCAAACCCAAGAGTGCCAGCGAGCTTTTCAATTTGATCCTGCTGACCCGTTAAAAAATGCCATCCATTTTCTGAATTTCGTCTTCCGTATTCTTTAAGATAAGCAGCCTTTTTTTGTGTCGCGAGCGAAGAGCCTTCATTGGGATTGATGCTTACCGTAACGATGTCAAATTTTTCACCTAAGTTCCAAGCAAACGAACGAAGTCCGTTTGAAAGTCCATTCAACATGAACGTACAAAGATTAGGACATCCGTAATAAACCAAAGTGATAATGACGGGCTTACCTTTTCGAAAATATTTTGAAAGCGCTACGTCTTGACCATCTTCATCTTTGAAATGAAGACCATCGATATCCACTTGAGCGCCAAGATTTTCGGTGATCTTGATATCGCTTAAATCGTGAGCGACTGTACTTGAAGTTGGCTTTCCAAGATTTTCTTCCGCAAAAAGATGCAGGCCCGCAAAACTTATGAAGGCGAAGCTAAAAATGGCGGAGAAAATTCTCATGAGTTATCCGTGATGATAGTAATGGATAGAAGCCTCCAAACGTGGGTCCTTCACTGGAACCATCTGAATCCTTTCCATAATAAAACCAACAATAAACAGGAACAATGATACAAATCCTAAGCCAATCGCGATCTCTTTCCATTGAATGCTTGGAGCGATTTCATGAACGCCCAGAACCAGTCGCATCGCAGGATTGGTCACCCAAAAAATATCCAGCCACTGTCCAAAAATGATCAAAGCTGCGATCGGAACAGTGACTTTGAAATTACGTTTAGCTGCAAAAGGCATCAAGACCAAAAAGGGTATGCCCCAACGAATGGTTAAAAGCACAAAGCTAACCCATTCCCAACCGTGATTCATGCGGTGATAGAAAAAGAAGGTTTCTTCAGGAAGATTGGCATACCAAATCAACATGAATTGGCAAAACGCGATATAAGCCCAGAAAATAGAAAATCCAAAAACAAATCGGTTGATGTCATGAAAGTGATCGATGCTGACAAATCCTTGAAAAGTTCCGCGTCGGTAAAGAATCCAAGCTAAAATCATAATCATCGCTAAACCGGCTTGAAAAAATCCTGCAAAAAAATAAACACCGAACATGGTCGAAAACCAATGAGGCTCGATCGACATCAATATATCGAAGCCCGCCATCGTAACACTGAGGCCAAATAAAACTAAAATGAGAGCGGATTTTTTAAAGTTACGTTTCGTAATCGAAATATCACCTGTCTTATCTTGCTTGAGCGAACTTAAAACCAAACAAAGTGCAGCGACGATCCAAATCGCAAAATAAATAATCAAACGAATGCCAAACGCGCGCTCATTTAAAAACGGAGCTTTCCATTGCAATAAAAGGTCGTGGGCGACAGCGGCTTCATGTGTCCATTCATAGAGGTGATGCATTCCTCGAAAAACAAAAAAGAAAAGAATGGCAGCGATAGGCAAAGTTAAAGACATCGCTTCGAAAATTCTTCGAAGGACCACACTCCACTTTGCTGAAGTGAGATGTTGAATCGCGGTAAAGAAAAGTCCGCAGAGTCCCATTCCTAAAAACAAAGTGCTGCCGATCAAAACATTCAGCCAAGCTCTGGAAACATTCTCTTGAAAAGTGAGGTGAAGACAAAGCACTCCAGCTGCGATGAAAATTCCCAAAATTGTTTTCATCTGAAAACTCATTCGAAAAGGTTGAACGGTTGCGCTCATTTGCTTCCTTCTCCTGTTTTATTCAACATCTTATCGAAGGCTGCAATATCTTCGGGCGTTGGATTTTCAGAACGTTGTAAGACACGAAGATAATGAATAGCAGCCCAGCGATCGTTCTCACGAATCTGCGGACCGTAAGCTCCCATTAAATTCTGTCCGACTGTGATCACATGAAAAATTTGCGAATCAGCATAGCCGCGAATCTTATCTGAATTCAAAGAAGGTGGTTGAGAGAAAGGAGGAACGACATAGCCATTTCCTTGCCCTGTAACTCCGTGGCAAACCACGCAGTACTGCATATACATTTTCTTTCCACGCATCACGACATCGAGAGTGATAGGGAGTGGATTAACAAATCTTTCTACTTTGCCTGCGTCGTCTTCTTTTTTATAAGGATAAACTTTTTGATTTCTCGATAGGGTTCCCGAAGGAGGAACTCGAGTGGCAGCACCATTTTTGTAAAAATCATAACCACGCTGAGGAATCAAAGCGCGAGTGTGATGCATATTGGGCATATATTGCAGAGGGCTTTGCTCATACAAAAAGAATCCGCTGTGCTTATAAAACATCCACGCGCCCACAAAAATCAAAATGACAAGAATCAGAGTGCCTAATGCTTTTTTCACAGTCGGCCCTCCACATGATGCACTTCTGCAGCGTAGATTTCTTTCAAAAATCTTTTCACGGGCTCAACTTCAGCTTCTGAAGAAACTTCGATGGCCAAAGCAAATCTATCGTTCGTGATATCTGGGTGAAAAATAGGTTCACTAAAATTAGGTAATCCCAAAAATTTTGTGAACATTACGACAGCCGTTGTAACTCCCGCAAACAAAACCGTAAGTTCAAAGAAAATCGGAACGTAAGCTGGAATGGCCAAAATAGGTTTCGCGCCAATATTCATGGGCCACGAAAACATATGCGTCCAAACTTGTAATACAATCGCCGTCGTCAATCCCGCACAACCAGCCACAAAACTAATATAAGGAAGACAACTTCTCTTGATGCCCAGAGCTTCATCAATTCCGTGCACAGGAAATGGAACGAAAGCGTCGAACTTTTGAAATCCTCGATCGCGAGTTTTTCGAGAAGCTTCAATAATTGCATGCGTATCAAAATAATATCCTACGACGCAAATTTTCTTAGCCATGATGATGCTCCCCTTCTTTAGCAGGAAGAACAGCCTTCACTTCTGCAATCGATATCGTCGGCAGAACTCGACAGAACAAGAGGAAGAAAGTGAAAAACATTCCAAAGCTTCCAAGTAAAACTCCATAATCCCAGGGAGATAATTGAAAATAATTCCAAGAAGAGGGCAAGAAATCGTTCGCCAGTGATGTGACAACGATCACAAATCTCTCAAACCACATTCCGATATTTACGAAAATAGAGAGAATAAACATGAGTGGAATATTTCTTCGGCAAGCTCTGAACCAAAAAAACTGCGGAGATAAAACATTGCAACACACCATCGTCCAATAGGCCCAAGCATACGGACCCATCGCACGTTGAATAAAAATAAATCTCTCGTAAGGAACGCCGCTGTACCAGGCGATAAAAAATTCTGTGGCGTAAGCGAGCCCCACCATCATACCGGTGGCGAGAATAATTTTGTTCATCGCATCGAGGTGATTCAGCGTGATGTATTGTTTAAGACCAAATACTTCTCGAGCAATGACAAGCAAGGTAACAACCATCGCAAATCCTGAGAAAATCGCTCCGGCAACAAAGTACGGAGGAAAAATCGTCGTATGCCAACCAGGAATAATCGAGACCGCGAAGTCAAAAGAAACGATCGTGTGAACCGAAAGAACGAGTGGAGTCGAAAGTCCTGCAAGAATCCAATACGCCACTTCGTAGTGATGCCATCCACGACTTGAACCTCTCCATCCCAATGAAAGAATGGTGTAGAATTTTTTTCGCCAGAAATTTTTCGCGCGATCGCGAACGGTCGCAAGATCGGGAACCAAACCTGTGTACCAAAATACGAGCGAAATCGTTAAGTAAGTCGAAACTGCAAACACATCCCACAAAAGTGGAGATCGAAAATTTACCCAGAGTGGCCCCATCACGTTTGGATAAGGAAACAACCAGTAAGCCGAATACCAAGGTCGACCGGTGTGAATGAGCGGAAAAATTCCTGCGCACATAACGGCAAAAATCGTCATCGCTTCAGCAGAGCGATTGATCGCCGTTCGCCATTTTTGTCGGAACAAAAAGAGAATCGCTGAAATCAAAGTTCCGGCGTGACCAATACCGATCCAGAAAACGAAGGTGATAATCATCATACCCCAGCTAACTGGACTACGAATTCCCGACATACCCACGCCCTGATAAAGCATATAGCCGATGAGCGAGAAACCCATCGTCATCACGCTGAGAGAAATTGCAAACGCTACCCACCAAATTTTGGTTGGAAAAGATTCAAGAGGCCTACAAACATCATTCGAAATATCGGCGTAAGTTTTTCCGCCCTCTACGAGTGGCTCATCTCTTAATACAGCCTGACTCATGCATTCCCCTTATTTCGAATTCGTGGCAAATACGTAATCGAAGGCTTCGTATTTAAAACTTCGAGAACTCTGAAACCTTGTTTCTTTGCAGAAATTTTTGAAACTTCAGAGTTTGGATCATTTAAATCTCCAAACACAATCGAATCCGACGGACAAGACTGCTGACATGCTGTCTTGATTTCACCGTCTGGAACTTTAACCAATTTTCCGCCGGCATTGCTCTTATGCTCATCTACTGTTTTGCGAATTCTCTGAACGCAGAAAGTACATTTTTCCATCACGCCGCGAGATCGAATGGTGACATCTGGATTCATCAACATCGGAAGCGGATCCACCATCTGAATTTTGTCGGCGAGAGATTCGGAATAGAAGAAATAATTGAAACGACGAACTTTGTAAGGACAATTGTTGGCGCAGTATCGAGTTCCAACGCAACGATTGTAAACCATATCATTTAAGCCATCCGAACTATGGACGGTTGCAAGCACAGGACAAACGGTTTCACACGGAGCAGAATCACATTGCTGACAAAGCATCGGCTCGAAAGCAGATTCAGGAGCTTCAGCCGTGCCGCTATGATAAAGATCCATTCTCATCCAGGCTTGATGTCGACCCATTCGAATTTGATCAGCGCCTACGACAGAGACGTTGTTTTCACTGTAGCAAGAAACAACGCATGAATTACAGCCAGTGCAAGTATTGAGATCGATTGCCATTCCCCATTTGTGGCCAGGGTAAACAAATTCATTTTTTCGATAGAGCGAAGTCGATTCGTGAACTGCTTCACTTTGCTTCGCTGCCATCGGATTTTTTAAAAATTCAGCAAGAGTCGTTTGCTGTAAAATATCGTGATCTCGCCCTTGAATATCAAAATATTTCTGAGTGCAAGCTAACTCATAGCGACCGCCTGCTTTAGAAATTTCAACAGGAATTCCAGAGAGCTGGATGAAATCATTTTTCTTAGGATCTCGCGAAATGAAAACACTCGCGTTTTCTCCGCAACCCGTTCCGATTGATCCGCCGATTTTTCGACCGTATCCGATAGAGACAGCCACTGCATCAGCGCGCAGTCCCGGCATCACGTAAACAGGTAATTTTAAACTTTGATTATTGGCCTTCAATTCAATCAAATCATTTTGATGAACGCCTAATTTTTTCGAAAGCGCAGGTGAAATCGCTGCGAAATTTCCCCAAGTCACTTTAGAAATTGGATCGGGAACTTCTTGCAACCAAGCATTATTGGCTTGAGATCCATCTCCCAAATTCGAAGAGGAATACAAAACAAGTTGGTAATTTGATTTTACGTCCGAAGCTTTTGCAAAATAAGCGGCAGCGCTTCCAGCCTTAATCGAAATTCCTCGACGAGCAGCTTTTGAATTACCTAAAGTTGCCCCCTTTCGAAGTTGATCGTTCCACCAGGCAGAAAAATCGAGCCCCGAATGAATATTTTGTTTCCAATAATTTTGAACGACCGTTCGATAATCGTTTGCGCCTTCAGCACCCATCCACGCTAAAAGATTTTCAGAAAAATTTCGCGAATCAAAAAGTGGCTCGATCGCAGGTTGCTGAATACTAAAAACGCCTGCGCGAATTTCAGAATCACCCCAAGTTTCTAAGAAATGACTCTCAGGCAAAATATATTTTGATTTCGCAGCTGTCTCAGACATTTCTGAAGTGATGGTGATAATATTTTTAACTTTGCCAAATGCAGCTTCGATCTCTTTAGAAGGAAAAGTATAAAGTGGATTTACGCCTTGCAAAATTAAAGTCTCAACTTTTCCTGCGTTGATATCTTCGAGCAATTTATCAAATGAACTTCCGCTTTCAAAACCAGTCACCATCGGAGTTTCAAGATCAATGCTCGCTCCAAAATTCTGAAGCATTTGATTGAGCAAAGCGGTTGCTAACTGAACGGCTAAAGCGTCTGGGCCATTTCCGCCAGCGACTACTAAAGATTTTCCTTTAGCTTTGACGAGTGCAGCCGCCGCAGTCTTTAAAACTTCGACATCGATTCCTGTATTCTGAGCGGTTTTTTCTAAACTGTAGCTTCCAAAAATATTTTTGAAGCCCGCATCCGCGCCACCGATAGATTGAGAAACATAATTTGCGATAGCTAATACAACGGCCAATTGCTGCGAAGGTAAAATACTTGCACGATAGTCAGCGGCGACACCCGTTGTGGTGTACATGCTTTCAAAAACGAAAAGTTGGTTAATATCTTTTTCGCCGAAATGAACTTTTCGTCGTTTTGAAAATCCCTTTGCAAACTCAAGAGGTCGCAGCCAAGTGGCCAAGAAATCTGCATCTAAAGAAACAACCACATCTGCTTTTTCAAATCGCAAAGTAGGAACAACAGAATGTCCGGTCAAAATTTCGTAAGCCTTAGCAATCGGATCTGATCCCAAGGTTTCTAAAACATGATGCTCGCCCTTAGAAACTTCGATGAATTTTTTTAAAACAGATAGCGCTGTTGGGCTTGTCATCGCACCCGTTAAAACGCGAAGGCTTCCAGGTTTTGTTTCAGCCGTCCTCACAGCTGATTTCATGAAATCGTCGACTTCTTTCCATCCTAAGGCTTTGCCATCTGCAGTAGCAGGACCACGAAGTCGCTCTGGATTATAAAAATCTAAAATAGAGGCTTGAATTGCAGCATCTAAACCACCCTGATTCACAGGATGATCGGGATTTCCTTCGAGCTTAATCGGTCGACCTTCTCGAGTTTTAACTAAAACTCCATAACCATTCGCCGAAGAAGAGGCATACCAAACGGGAACTCCATAAACAAAACCCTGAGGCTTGTGAACATAGGGAACTAAAGTGTCGACAGGTCTGCGCGTGCAAGCCGCCGTTCCCATCAATGCGGTTGCCGCACCCATCCACTGCAAAAAACGTCTGCGGCTAAAAGAATTTGAATCTTCGTCAGCTGAAATTTTCGCTAAGTCTGCATCTGTCTTTGAGCTCTCTAAAAATTCTTTAGCGCGGCGAGCTTTAGAAACTTCAAAGTCTTCGCCGATCTCTTCAGTAGTAATCCAGAGCCCACGCTTTTCTTGAGTAAGCATTTGCTCCTGACGAATGCGCAGAGCTTCAAGATCTTTTTCAGCTGTACTCATACTTTAGGATTTCCTGTTTGATTAGTAGCTCTCGCCACGGATTTTGTCGGAAGACCTCGTCGCTTTTTCTTTGCCATCGCAAATCCGCCCACAATAAAGGACAGCGCCACAAGTCCCCAAAAACGGGGCGAGCGACCGCTAGCACTTTCAGAAGATTTTGCGGGCTTAATTTCTGCGATCTCGTTCATCAAAAATCCTCAATCTATTTAATAGTGGCAAGTTGAACAGCTTACATCTGCATTGTGTGGATCAGGATGCGACAACATCTGAAACCAGAAAGGCTTGTCTTTCAAGCTCTCGCCTCGCAATGCATCTCTTGCCTTCGTCCACTCAGCTCGACTTGGGCCTACATAATTATTATCGCGGTGACAGTTCACGCACCAACCCATGGTCAAAGCCGAATATTGATAAACTGTATCCATTGTTTTCACCGGACCGTGACAAGTCTCGCACTCAAGGCCCGCAGCGATATGTCGCTTGTGATTAAAATGCACGAAATCTGGAAGCACATGCACCTTCACCCACTTGATTGGATTATTCGTATCGTAAGCTTCTTTAACTTGCTTGATCCAAGGCGAATCTGTCTTCACGACGCTGTGACAGTTCATACAAGTTTCTACGCCTGGAACTTCGGCGAAAGCTGCGTACTCCGCAGCGCCGTGACAGTAGAGACAGGGAATATTGAATTGGCCCGCATGAGTTTTATGCGAAAAAGGAATCGGCTGTTTAGGAGCATAGTTTTGATACCATGCGGGCCCGAATCCAAGCGGACTAAAAGCGAGTGCAGCAATAGCGAGAGTTCCAAGAACGGCAAGTGCTAAAACAATACATGCTTTACGTGAACTTACTGAATTTTCACACTTATCATCACTCATTAGAAAAACGTCTTAAGATATTAAGGAGTACGACTTTCAACGTGTCAATCGATCAAGCTTCAATTCTCACGCACCTCACGTGCGCGTAAAGTTTTCATCTGCTCTTTTATTTTTTCGATGAGCTGAATCGGAAAATGATAAATTTTTGGGTAAGCCCACGCAGCTCCCGCAACTGCACCGACGGCAACCATTACAAAGTGTCCGGTCGTCCAATCAATTCCGAGCATAGTTCCCCATTTCGAATGGGTTAAGGTCGAATAGGCCCATGCCGGAGTGGCAACATTCGTGGCAATCGCTCGATACCAAGAACCATAAGTTCGGGCCTGCTGTTCATTTCCAGCCTTCGTTTCAAGTCGAACCCACTTTGGAATTCCAAATTCAACCGGCACACGCCAACTCGATTGAAAAAGAATATTCGACCACTTGTGAGAGAGAAAATTCACGAATCCCCCCAATGTCAGAGCCGTGGCTGCAGCTTCGAAATTTCCCTGACCGGCCGCGTAGACGCCGTAAGTGAAAACCATGCCCATCATGATCTGCTTAGCAAATTTTTCGGGAAAGTTTCGCGATCGAATAAAATAGTTTCCCCAACTTTGGCGCGGAAAAGTAGTGGAGGCACTAAAAAGAGAATTGATTGCCAGTGATGGCAAGGCAACTTTCAAGGGTTGAGTTGAAAGCAAAACTAAACCCGTAGCGGCCGTTCCCAGTGACCAAGAAATAAGAGAGGGCGTCATCTCGCCTCTCGTTGGCATCTGAAAATCTTCTCGAAGCGGAAAAAACATCAGCGCACTTTCAAGTAAATTGGCCGGTTTTGTGATCGCGCCTACCGAAATTTCTTCTAAGTCGGCGTCTTTTAAATTCTCTCGCATCATGGCGAGCGCTTCCCTTCTCTCAGATTTTAAAAGTGGAACGCCGACAGCAAAAAATTTCACATCTTTTAGTTCAGGATTTTCTAAAAGAAATTTTTTAAATTCATTTTCGTTGATCTCAGAAATTTTTTCTCCCATCGAAGGGCTTGCGAGTTTACTTAAATAAATTCCGCAGGGGATCCCTCGATCACGAATCCGAACAGAGTCTGCTGCAAATAAGTGAAATGAAAGCGAAAGAAAAAAAACAAAAAATAAAAAAACTGAACGAAACAAATTTTCCCCCTCCAAAAAAATCTATGGGCCCTGAGCTTCTTCTTTCTTCGTAAAAATATTTTTTACAAAATGAACCCCTCGAGCTATTGGCTTCGCCGTTGGATTATAAAGTTTTGGAAATTTCCAAAAAGCTGCACCAGCCGCTCCTAGAGCCAACATGCCGAGATGCCATTGATTAAGATCAAGTAAAGGTAGGTGCGCGATAACTTTTTGATCGGGCATCAGTGAAAAAATATACATGGGTGAGCCGATTAAATTAAATGGCATCAAATAGGCGGCGCGAACATTGTCGCGATCTTTTACATCTGAAAGTGGATTGTCAGCTTGTCTCACCCAATTATCGACAGATGTATTTGTGGGAGTTCGCCAAAGAGTATTTAAAATAGTTGCTGCTAAAATTTCGGCGCCGGCGCGCGTAAGTGAGAGATCGCCGAGATGTTGATAATTCGCCACCACTTTAAAAGCAGAAGAACAAAATAAACCGATCAAAAATTGTCGAAGAAAAGGTAAGCGCTTATCGAGTTCCATTAAACGAATATTGTGATTCGTCCAAAATTTTCCGGGGATAATTAAAACAGCATTCAACGTATAATCTAAACCGATGAGTGGAATCGAAAGAGCTGCGGGAAAATCTCTCAGCAACATTCCAACCGCTACGGCTTCACTTGCTACAATATTTAGAACACCGATCGTTGCAGCCGAAGCACTGGGGGCCTCCCAATATTTTTTCAGATTGGGAACAACTTCAAATAAATGCGAAAGACGCAGCTTTTTAGGCGCTGGAGTTTCGATTTTAGTGATTTTTCTAACGTTTTGAGCGCAATCTGCAAAAATGGGGGCTGGCAGACTTAAAAGAACAAGGCCGAGGCTTAATATATAAGATAGAATTTTTTGATTCCCCCGCCCCCTAAACATGAATTCACTTTTCACGACGCATTGCGTTAGTGGCAATGGTTTTTTGGCCTTGGTCAAAGATTTTAACTAGAATGTCTCATGCGCTTTCTTCAGTTAGCCTTAATTCTCTCGAGCATTTTTATTCTCGGTGATACTCAATCCCATGAAAGGCCAAACTCCATGCGCCCTCAAGCTTACGAAACTGCCAAAAATCTACCCTGGCTGAATGTTTCTAGACCTCTAACGTCTGAAGACCTACTAGGCAAAGTCGTTCTGATCGATTTTTGGACCTACTGCTGCATTAACTGCATGCATATTTTGCCCGATCTTAAAAAATTGGAGCATGAATTTAAAGATGACCTCGTCGTCATTGGTTCACATTCGGCTAAATTCGAAAATGAAAAAAATTCAGAGAATATTCGAGAAGCGATTTTGCGATACGAAATCGAACACCCCGTTATCAATGATAAAGATTTTATTTTATGGAGAATGTTTGATGTTCACGCATGGCCTTCATTTGTTTTGCTAGATACTCGCGGTATGTATCGAGGATCTACTTCGGGAGAAGGCCAATACGAAGTGCTGCGAGAAAATATTCAAAAATTAATTGCTGAAGCAAAAGAAAATGGAACTTTAAAAAATAATAAAATTCCAGTGCGATTAGAAACAAAAAGCCAAACGGATCTTCTTTTCCCGGCAAAGATCGCTTTTGATCCGCGATCAGAAAAATTTTGGATTTCGGATTCGAATCACCATCGCCTCATTCGATTTGATAAAAAAGGAGAAGTTGATTTTGTAGTGGGCTCGGGCGAGGCAGGTCAAAAAGGTGGGGACTTTAATCAGGCAGAATTTTTTCAACCCCAAGGCGTAATCGTCGACGAAGATTTTGTTTATGTGGCCGACACTTCTAATCATCTCATTCGAAGAGTAGATACGAAGAATAAAAAAGTTGAAACCATCGCCGGAACAGGAAAACAAGGTTACGAAAGAGCTCCTAAAAATATTGCCAAAGAAACTCCCATCGCGAGTCCTTGGGATTTAGCTATCACTCCAATTGCTGGCAAAAAAGTTTTGGTCATCGCGATGGCGGGCACTCATCAGATTTGGGGATTGCCACTGACTTCAGATCCTTCGAAAGAAAAATTTTTAGTTCTCGCGGGCTCAGGCCGAGAAGATATTGATGACGGAGACTTTAAGTCCGCAAGTTTAGCGCAAACAAGTGGTCTCGCTGTTGATGCAAATAAAATTTATTTTGCAGATTCCGAAACGAGTTCCATACGTGTTTTAGAAAAGCAAAATGTAAAAACAATTGTAGGCGCAGGACTTTTTGAATTTGGCTTAATCGATGGCCTAACTCAAGCGGCACGCTTTCAACATCCGCTTGGCTTAGCTGTAAGTGAAAATAAAATTTATGTGGCCGATACTTATAACTCTGCAATTCGCGAAATTAATTTAAAAACAAATCAAGTCTCAACTCTTTTAAAAACGGGCCTCAGGGAACCCAATGATGTTTTGGTTCTAGGCGATGATCTTTGGATCGTAGATACCAATCATCATTCGATTAAAAAATTTAATCTTAAGACAAAAGAATTATCCGAACTTAAAATTAAAGTTCCGCAGAATTTAAATAATACTACGTCTAAAGAAAATTCTCTTTTAGCTGAATTACCTTTTTTGCCTAATTTAGTTGAATTGCCAAAAGTGCAGGGTGGTTTAGAGAAGTCGAATTCTCAATCCATCCATATTTCGGTCGCGATCGAATTGCCTAAGGGTAAAAAAATAAATGCAGAGGCTCCTTCTTCTTGGCAGTTATACGAACTCATCGAAAATAAAAAAACTCCTCTATATAATAGACTCGCAAATCAAAAGATTTCGACGTCACACTTCGATATCTCTGCAAAAATGGATACGTCTCATTCGGCTCATAAACTTTTTGCAGACTTTAGTTTTTACTATTGCGGCGAAGGAGAAACCGCACTCTCTCAGTGCGAGATCAAAAGCTTTAGGCAATCCATAGACTTAACAAATCAGCCGCTTAAATTGCTTATAAAAATTTAAGCCACTTTTTGCCCCGCTTTTACAAAAGACGTCGAAATTCGACACAGACTGATACGCGCTTCAAAGATTTCTAAACCTTCACTTAAGACTTAAGTGTGCTATTCCATAGGCAATTTTCGTAGAAGCCACTTTGGCATGCGTTATGCAAAATCTCATACGAAAATCGAATCGAGACATTCGAAATTGGAGTCGTCTATGAACGAGGCTTTAAAAATGAATAACAATAAGTTTTTCAGTCGAAGAAAATTTGAGAGATATCACGTGTCCAAGTTAAAAGGACTGAAAGGTTCTATTCTTGGACTCGAAACTTATTCTTATCTCGTTTCGCTGGGCAAAGGTGGCTGTGGATTTTACGGAACGCGAAAACTCAAACCTCACGACTTAAAAGCTACCATTGTTTGTCAATTTGAATGGAATGATGTTTTTTTTGAGCCCATCAAAGTGGAAGGCGAAATCATTTATAGCGAGCCCAAAGATTTAGATCATGCCACTTTGTTTTATACAGGAGTTCGATTTAACGAAGATCAGCAATTTTTAGTAGAGCTTTTGATTCAAGAACTCGAGCAAATGGCCGAGCACGGCGTGATTGAAAAATTTCTAAAGTAATTTTTTCGATCCCGAATCGACCAAAAATTTATTTGCGAGAAAACTGCGGCCAAGCAAAACTGGAAACTTCATTTTTTCTCTGTTTGTCACACTCAAGATAATCGAATGGGTTAATCCACCGATCAAAATTTTAGTTTCGATGAATGGTCGCTCTTCAATTTTTCCGCCAGAATTTTTTACGTTTCGATAATCGACAATAGGAGCATGTGCCCAAATAAACTTAGGATTAGCGACTGTGCCTATCTTCAACTTCATCTTAATTTCTTCGTTAAGCGGTCTGTCGTGAGTTCCCGGCAGATGTAAAATTTGATATTCTTCAGCGTGAATGGCAGAAGAAGCTGCTCCCGTATCCACCTTGGCTTTCATTTTTGCATTTTTCCATTCAGGAAAAATCGCAAGCTCTTGCCAACCCACAATATGAAAATCCCCGCGCAACATATTTAAAGTATAGCGAGATGATTTAAACAACTAAAGCAATAGATAGAAGCCCGCTGCAAACAAAGTGAAGGCGATAAATAAATATTTAGAGGGCCATTTTTTTGAAATGGCAGCTTCAATGACCGCTGCGAAGATCGGACCCGTTCCAACAATCGCTGCAATCGTGGCGAGATGTCCGCGACTAAGCGCAGTTAAATAAAGCCAAAGCGAAACAAATGTTCCCATAAAACTTGCCGTGATCACAATAGCCTTTGGTTTGTGTGCGAGTTCTTTAAGAGATTTCATTAAATTGAGCGGAACAAAACGAGAAAAAATAAAAAATCCGACAATAGCACCGAGACATCTGTAAAAATTTCCTTCTAAGACAGAAACATTTGCATCCGAATTAAATCCGTAACGCGTAAGCAATATCCCCACCGAATCTAAAGAAACTCCAATGAGCGCATAAAGCGGGCCACGAATCTCCCACCGGCCTGCTAATTTAAATTTTTCGTAACTAACCGTGAAAACGCAGGCCATCATAAAAACAATCGCCAACATTTTTGTGGGAGTGACGATTTGATCAAATATAAAATAGGCAGCGATGCCTAAAAAAATGGGCTGAAAACTAAAAATGAGAAGTGTGCGCGCCGATCCAATCGACTTAAAAGCTCGCAGTAAAAAAATATCTCCGATATTGAGCCCAACCAAGCCGCTCAGCAAAAAGGAAACCAAACTTGCCGTTTCAGGCATGCGAGTAAATCCGCCACTTATGTAAGTGGCAAATGAAAATGCGATGAGCGCGATGGATGCCTTGAAAGAATTCATCCAAAGCACAGAAATTTTATTCGAAAAATGTCCAAAAACGACACTGCAGCTCGCAAAAATAAAGGTTGAAGCGAGGGCGTACCAATAACTCGAGATCATTTAGATGCTATCCATTCTTTCAATTGTGTTTCGAGCTCAGGGATTTCTTTCTGCATATGAAAAGAATGAGGCTTATCATAAGTTCGAAAGTCAAAATTCACGCCGAGCGCTGCCAATTGATCATAAACAGCCTTTGTTTTTTTATAAGAAATAATTTCATCACGCGTGCCATGACTAATCAAAATATTTTGCTTCTTTGCAAAAGGCCCAAAGGCTTTTGGATAATCTTGAATAGATATGCAGAAACCTGAAATACATAAAAAGCCCCCAAATTTATAAGGACCTCTTAACGCCAAATCTAAAATCATCACGGAGCCTTGAGAAAACCCCAGCCAAAAAGTATTTTCGGCAGACATCCCCTGACTTTTTAACTCCTCAACCATTTTTAAAATTTTTTGCCGAGATTCATCTAGACCCTGATACTTTTCTAGATACCAAGAAAATCCTTCATCTGCTTGATCGAGACGTCTATCTGGATATGGAGCTTGAACACAAATAAATCCAAGTTCATCAATTTTAAAACGCTTTGAATACCATTCTAAAAGTCGTAAATTTCCTGTGCGACCGTGAACTAGAATTAAAAGATATTTGCAGTCACCAGAGTTCGGGGGAATGTATTTGTATTCTAAAGCAGTCGTTTTAAAGTTCATTTTTCTTTAATTTAAGGGCTTGCTATAATGAATACAAGAAATGAAGGATATGAAATCAAAATCCGTCACTGATCAATATCGCGATGCATCCGTTGTTGTCACAACAGGTCATAATTCTGATTTAAAAAATCTAGTAGTCCCCATTTACTCTCAAGAAGAACATGGCACTTGGGCATTGATGTTTAAACGACAAATGGAAGCTCTCCCCCAACGTGTATCTCAAGAATATCTAGATGCACTTCAAAAACTAAATTTGCCCGCCGATCGAATTCCTCGCTTATTAGACGTCAGTAATGTTTTAGAAAAATCTACCGGATGGAAATTAACAAGAGTTGAAGGCCTTGTTCCGGAAAAAGAATTTTTTGAACTGCTCTCACAAAAATTATTTCCGTGTACAGATTTCATTCGAAAACGCGAAGAACTTGAATACACTCCTTCGCCAGATATGTTTCATGATATTTTTGGACATATTCCACTTATTACGAATCAAACTTTCGCTAACTTCTATGAATTTTTTGGGAAAGTAGCTGCGCGTGCAACACCCGAACAGGTTGTTAAACTTCAGCGCATCTATTGGTTTAGCGTCGAATTTGGCCTGATCAAAAATAAAGAAGGATTGAGAATTTATGGATCCGGAATTTTATCTTCTGTAGGTGAAGTCATTTACTCTTTAGGAAACAAAGTAAGGGTGCATCCGTTTGATTTTGAAAAAGTCGCCAATCAAGAGTTCGAGATTCATCATATGCAGGACGATTTATTTTTTATCGACTCTTTTGATTCGCTTTTGACTGGCTTTAAAGAATATTCCAAAACTATTTAAGATGAGCGTCTCACCAACCCGATCAAAGAAAGTAATCATACTCTTTGATCTGCTCATTCCACCTTTCAAGAATCATGACTATTCTAAATTTTTTAAGGGTATCGAATGGGAAGCAGAAAAATCTGTTTTCACTGCTCTTAAAAAATTAGGGCATCAGCCATTTATGGTGGGTGTCTTTGACGATTTGAAAAAACTTAAAAAAGATATTTTAAAAATCAAACCAGATATGATTTTTAATTTAGCCGAAGCCTTTGCGGGTCGAAGAGACGGAGAACCTGAGCTTGTCAGTTTTCTTGAAGAGCTGGGCATTCCATTCACCGGCAATTCATCGAAGACTTTACAAATTTGCAAAGATAAAGCGCTCACTAAAAATATTCTTCAAAAAGCTGGCATAAAAATGCCAGCTGGAAAAATTTCTCGCCACAAGCAGCCTCTTAAAAAATTATCAAAATTAAAATTTCCTCTTTTTATCAAACCTACAAAACTAGAGAGTTCCGAAGGAATTTCAAAAGATTCTCTCGTGTTCACACATTCGGAAGCTTTGCGGCGCATTCAAAAATTACATAAAAGATTTGCACACGATATTTTGGCTGAAGAATTTATTTCGGGAAGAGAGCTTTACGTCAGCGTCTTCGAACATCAAGGCAAAGTGCGCGTTCTACCCATTCGAGAATTAAATTTTAAGAAGTATCCTGGCAAGGGATTTAGATTTGCTACCTATCAAACTAAATGGGACGAAAAGTTTAGAAAAAAATGGAAAATTGAGAATGGATTCGCGAAAAAGATCTTAAAAAATCAAATCGCCCAAATGGAAACGACGGCAAAAAAAGTTTTTAAAACATTAAAACTTAGATCTTATGTTCGTCTTGATTTTCGTCTCTGTGAAAAAACAGGAGATGCCTTTTTACTCGAAGTAAATCCCAATCCCTCGTTGAGTTCTTACGACGACTTCGCTCGATCTGCAAAACGCGAGGGCATGGAGTTCCATAAACTCGTAAAAATTTTGCTGAATTAACTTATTTAGGAAGATCAAATTCGTAGACCTTAGCTTTTCGCTGGGGACTAAACTGAAGGATATTTAAAATGAGTGCCCCCTTCTCATTCACATGTGGGGTAAGATCTATGGAAGAAGTAGCATCAGCAGAAAACTCCTGCTTCAGAAGGTTAAGTTGCTCGCCATCACTTGATGTAAAATGAGCTATACGCATAAATCTGTGGTCAGCCAAAAGTCTAAAAACTTCAACTCCAATTGTATTTGCATCAACTTGAACCACTAAAGCGACGTCGGTGGGTGTAGGCAGAACCACAAAAATAGGATCACCCAAAATATTTTTAAAACTAGTTGGAAGATCTTTCCACATCTTACCTTCAAGAAATTTTACTTTTGAAAATTTAAAACTATTTGAGTTTGGGACACTGCGCTCTTCGCCAAGAATTGAGCGGGGATTTAATGATTCGACTGGTATCCTTGAAGTAGTTTGAACACATGAACTTTTGCGAGGAGATGTTGCCGCACCCAATTGAAAAAAAGGTAATACGCATCCCGCAATCAAAAAAATATTCTTATTAAAAAGCATCTACTTAAAAACTCCTTTTCCTTCAGCCAGCCCAAGTTTATAGCAGATATTTCTCCAGTTCTTACTGACGATAGTTAATAGAGGGCTGAGGATGTCGCAGATTCTAAGTTAGTTTTCGTTATTCCCGCTCTAATCTCTTAATATGACTACGCTTTTTTCTTAAAACTTTACGCTTAGAAGGCATAAGACTTGCAAGATCTAGCAAGGGGAGGCCTATTAAGGGTTCATTTGTGAAATTCTTAGTCCTTAAAATTTTGATGATCTTTTGTGTCTTTTTTTCGGTAAGTACAAATTTCATTTGGGCAGATCCGTCACCCGAGACGCTTGCCGAACGTTTTGAAGCTGGCGCAAAATTGCAATACATCAGCTTTCTTAAGCCGCAGTACAGAGATCCATTTGAGCAAGCCGTAACCGATTGGATAAATTATTTAATTAAAAAAAGCGCAGAAGCCATTCGTGAGAGAAAAGTTCGCCTAACTGCCGACTCTCCGTATTGGAAGGATCGTTTAACTGATCATGCCTTGACCACCAATAGTACGCCCGAAGTTTTTGATGCTTATATCCGTCAGTTTATTTTAAGGGACCCGTATCTCTCTGCAAAATTTCAGGCTGTTCTCATGTTTGCCGAATCAAAAAAAGGTAGTGCATTGACATCAAGCCAGAAAGAAAATTTACAAAAAATTTTTCCGGATGTTTTCATTCAGATTTTAAATGGCGAAAGAAACACTGCAAATATTCGAAAAAGTTTTCGAGGTCCTACTAAAGGATATTTGAGAGATACTGTTGAAAAACTAAGTCTGCTTGAGTCTGAAAAATTTCGACCTTCTTTTGAATGGATCAGAGTTCCTCTCACTCTCAACATGAAGCCTTGGGAAAATCTCGAAGATATTCCCCTTCTCTTCTCCGCCAAACGAACGGCAACAAATGGTTGCGGCGGAATCGCTCGAGAAACGTCACGTAACGTTCCAAGGAACCTCGGGAATAATTGGTAAAAAGCAAAGCTCTTAGGAACTGCCTGTCGCAGCTATAAATCCCACAACAAAAGCTTGTTACTAACCTATTGAAACTATTGGCCTCATTATTCTTGCGCCGTTCAATTTTACGGCATACAAATTGCAGTTTTAAGGGTTTGGAGGCTTGATGGCGTGGTTATTCGAAAATTCGAAGCACCCTCTACTGATTAAGGTTTGTCTGATCAGTAGTTTTGTTGTGCTGTTTTCAAGTCAGCCAGTGGCTTTTTCTCAGCAAATTGAAGATGAATTTCAAACTGAAGACCTCGCCAAAAAATTTGAAAATTACTCCGCCGTTATTTTTGATAATGCCATTAAGAGAAATGCCGAATTCAATAAAAGATCTATCCAGCGCCCCAACACTTATTTAGCCGTTACATTACTTGAAACCGCAGCTCAAAGAATTCGTGAAGGAAGAATTACTTTTGCCGACGATGCAAACTGGAGACGACCTGCATTCTTTAGAACTATTTTTCGTCAAACTCTCGAAATAGAAATGGTTGAAGAAAGAAATCCCAAATTACTGGGTTTTTATCGAACACTTCTATCAGTCGCAAATCAGAAGGCTCTAGCTACCGCAAATCTAATGACATTCGAAGATCGTGAATCGATTGCTCGTGCGATGGTCGATATGCTTTCTCACATTGCCACGACCACTATTTCTAAATCCGCTGTCGAAAAATTAAATTACGATTCTATGATTGATGGACTGCCAAGAGATTCATTGGCCCAACTTCAAAAGTGGGGCCTCGCTGGTCTAAATTATCAAGATCAAATTTGGAAGGAATGGTATTTATATCATCTTCCCGAGGATCTTCCTCAATTCTATTCAAGAATCCCCGTTGATATTTCGATGCGCCCAAATCCCATTTCTCGCCTTAAAAATTCGATAGAAAATCGAGACAGCGGATTGAAAGAGCTCGCGATTGATATTGTAAATCAAATGGCACAATCGCCAACAGATCCAATAATAAGTAAGTATGATTTCACAGCCAGAATAAAAATTGTTTCACAAATTCTTAAAAACAAACCTGTTTCACTGAAGCATATGAAACTTCCTCCAGATATTTTTTTACCCCAAGAAGCTTTTGAAATTTTTTGGAACGCAACTTTAGAAAATCTTCGCATGCGAATTCCCACGGATCGATTGGATCCATCAATGAAAGATATTTTTATAGAAAAATTTGAGTATCTGACTCGTCAAGGCCCCTCTTCTCTGCCATGGGCAAAATACATCTTTGAAAAAATGATTGAGTCTATTCGCAACGACACTTTTACACCTCGACGAAATCTAGCTTTGCCCATTATTTACGACGTTGGAACTCTACTCAATGCTCAAGATATCGTGAGAGATTACCTTAGACGTCACGGTGGGGTCGACCCAGCAATCAAAGATCAATTCACTCGCTTAGCTCGAGTTGCCAGAGGTAAAAAACAGAAACGAATTCTAACTCATAGAGAGAATTTTTTACTTTCGAAGGGACAGCGTTACATTTTGTCAGCTCTCGCTATGGGAGATGGAAAAAACTTTATGGAGTTTGCTTACAAGAAAATGAATAGCGAAAATCCAGAAATCTGGGAAACGCTGAAGCAACTTGGTGTGATTACCAGGGACAATAAAGGCGATTTTATTCTCAGCAGAGAATGGGCTACAGCAAACCTTACACCTGAATCTCGAACCGCCGGCGCTCCTCAACTTCGAATCGCCGATACTAGCAAACCTTCAACTCATCACGATGAAGGCATTCATACCGATCCGCACCGTTTTTTATTCCCTCAAAGATGTAGATCCACAGCTTCTAAAATTGTAGGGGCATCAGGATTTGCCCGAACCGCTCGATCTCCCGACTGAAAAATAGACAGTATTAGAGAGCTCGAATAAGCTTTCGAAGTGGAAAAATTCCGAACTTCATCTGATAAAGATTATCGTTTTGCTCTAAGACATTCGGCAGCGCATTTGATGGCGCAAGCAGTAATTCGTCTTTATCCGCAGGCGAAGTTGACGGTTGGTCCTGCCACTGACGAAGGATTTTTCTACGATATCGATTTAGGTGGAGTGACTTTAACTCCTGAAGATCTTGCGCGCGTGGAAGAGACGATGAAAAAAATCGTTAAAGAAAATTTAAAAGTTACGTATTCCGAAATGCCGCGAGAAGAAGCGAAAAGTTTTTTAAAAAAGGCCGGACAGACTTACAAAGTAGAATTAATTGATTCGATTCCTACGGGCGAACCCATCACTTTTTATTCTCAAGGCGAGTTCATCGATCTTTGCGAAGGTCCGCATGTCAAAACAACGGGCGAGCTAAAACATTTTAAACTTTTATATACTTCTGGAGCTTACTGGAAAGCCGATCAAAACAATGCAATGCTTCAGCGCATTTACGGAACAGCTTTTGAATCTGCCGAAGCGCTCGACGCACATTTAAAAATGCTTGAAGAAGCAAAGAAGCGCGATCATCGCGAGCTTGGAAAAAGGTTAGATTTATTTTCATTTCACGAATGGTCGCCTGGAATTCCATTCTTTCATCCCAAGGGCACGATTGTTTTTAATGAAATGCAAAATTTAATTCGCGATCATTATTTTCATAGCGGATACAAAGAAGTTCTCACACCACTTCTCTACGATGCAAAGCTTTATCACCGCAGCGGCCACTACGACACTTTCAAAGAAAATATGTTTTTTACAGAAGATGGAGAGATGTCGCTTAAGCCAATGAATTGTCCAGGCCATTGTTTACTCTATAAACATAGCCTTTGGAGTTACAAAGATTTGCCGCTCCGATTTGCAGAGTTTAGCAAACTTCACCGCAATGAACGAGCGGGTGCACTTCATGGAATGACTAGAGTTCGCGCGATGTCACAAGATGATGCACATATTTACTGCACTGAAAATCAAGTGGAGCAAGAGGCTGAAGGATTTTTTAATTTTCTTGATCTCATTTATAATATTTTCGGATTTAAAGAATACGAAGTGAAGTTAGCCACTCGCCCAGAAAAACGAATCGGTTCCGATGAAGTTTGGGATAAAGCCGAAAAAATCATGGAAGACTTATTGAAGAAACGCAAAGTCACCTATGAAATTGCCGAGGGTGAAGGCGCCATTTACGGTCCGAAATATGAATTTCATGTAAAAGACGCGATAGGTCGGTCATGGCAGCTTGCCACTCTTCAACTTGATTTTGCTCTGCCAGAAAGATTTGAACTTGAATATGTTGGTGAAGATAGCAAACGTCACCGTCCTGTGATGCTTCATCGCGCAATTTTTGGATCACTTGAAAGATTTTTTGCAGTTTATCTTGAGCACTGCGAAGGATATTTTCCGACTTGGCTTGCGCCTATTCAGATTTATTTGGTTCCGATTCGCGAAAATCATTTTGAATATGCAAAAAAACTTGAAGCTGAGCTTAAACAAAAAGGCATACGAGTTTTTGTCGACACCAGCGAAGGAAATATGGGTGGTAAAGTTCGTGAAGCCACTGTTCAAAGAGTTCCCTATATCGCGGTGATCGGTGATAAAGAAATGGAAGCCGATTCTCTCGCACTTAAGTCTCCGAAGTTTGGAGATTTTGGAGTACTTAAAAGATCTGAAGTTGTTGCCGCATTAGAAAATGAAATTACAAATCGAGTTGGCACTCCTTCGTTCAAAGTTTTGCCACCGCGACAAAAGTAATTCTTATGCCCTCTCAAAATTTATTTGAAATTTTAGTGATGGTAGCGAGCGTACATTTCGTTTGCGTAGTGAGCCCGGGTCCAGACTTTGCGCTCGTCGTCAGAAATTCTCTCACTCGCTCTAGACTCGCCGGCATTTGGACTGCTGCCGGCATTGCAACTTCAAACTGCGTTCATATTCTCGCGGCTTTTCTTGGAGTTGGAGCTTTACTTGCAAGTTTTCCACAAGCACCGAAGGTGATTCAAACTTTGGGTGCCATTTATCTTTTATGGATTGGATTTAAAGGACTCACTGCAAAAAAAGAAAAATTAAATTCGGCTGAGACACAGCTTCCACACCTCAAAAAAAATCTTTCGATGTATCGTCAGGGTTTTTTAACAAGCTTCTTTAACGCCAAAGCGATTCTGTTTTTTATTGGATTTATTTCGAGCTTAAGTGCGTGGGGGCATCAGATGCATTTTGTTGCATTGAGTACAATAATCATGACGAGCATTACTTTGATTTGGTTTTGCATGGTGAGCTTTGTCTTCAGTACAAAAAAACTTCAGCTAAAACTTTTTGGCGTTAAACACTGGATCGAACGCATCACCGGATGCGTTCTGATTTTGTTCGGACTAACGCTTCTCTTTATATCTTAAAATCGCGTTCCAAACAGAGCGTTGTATGTTGGATAAGGAAAAGCTTGATGAACTCGAAGATAATCATCTCTATCATCGTAAAATACTTTTCCTACTCCAAGACCAAATCCAAAGTTCATAAAAAGCCCTGAGTTCCAAACTTTTTCATACCCGCCAATCAACTGAGCGCCGACCATATCCACATTTGAATCTCTGGAATCCTTCTTCTTAATTCCGTGTAGATAAACGAAAGCAGGCTCTAAATACCATCCAGACCAGTCATCGAAAAAGAAAGTGGTGGCGAAAGTTCCACCTATTAAAAATGAATCCAGCGCAGAACTTCCGTAAAAACTAGAAATCATCGTAGGCGCAACACTGACCCGCAAGTTCGGATTTAAAAAAGCTCCGATAGGCACTTCGATCATTGGCACCACAAGTGTAAAAATACTTAAGCCTAAACTATATTTTTTTTCGGATATGGGTTTAGAAACTTCGGCCGCATTTACCTCTGCCAATTGAAAACTTGTTTGAAGAAGAATCGCTAAGGTCACGAAACGAATAAATTTTTTCATAGGCGCTCATCTTGCATAAAAATATGCAGCTAAACTAGATAAATTCATCGATTGCGACTACTTTAAGGGTTCAGGTCTTTGAAAACTTGGGGGCGTTTTGGCTTCGACGGGTGCGTAGATTTCTACTCTGCATGTCGAGGTGTCAGTGATCTCGTAACCTCATTGGCAAACTATAAACGACGAATCTAACTTCGCGTTGGCAGCCTAAGCGCTGCTCGTCGATTCGATCCGACTCCTGCTAAGTTCGGACGGCGTTAAAAAAGCAGGGATGTTCTCACGCAGAGCTTCGGTGTGTGATGAGCATTAATATCCGCAGCTCGAACTAAGATTATCCCGTTCTTCGGAGCTTCTTAGTTTTAAATTAAAGGAAGAACTACACATGAAGATGGGTAGAGAGAAGCCACTCGGACGCGGGTTCGACTCCCGCCGCCTCCACTCTCAACGCTTCGTTTCACTACGCTTCAGTATTCTGAATACCGTATACAGAATACTAAATACAGAATGACAAAAACTTCCGGATCCGGAGGTTTTTCCGAAAATCCGGAATATTTATTTCTCAAATAGCGCAAATTTGCAGGATTGAAGGGGTGGTCCAAATATTGCAATGAAACACCCCTCATGAAAACTTTTAGAACCCTTGAACTTGCCATCCAGTATTATCAAACAATTGAAAATATAAAATTACCTGCACATTTAAGAAATCAAATCTTAAGAGCAGCCTCTTCAGTATCGCTCAATTTATCGGAGGGAAACGCGAAACGATCTTATGCAGATAAAAAAAGAATTTATCAGATAGCGCTTGGGTCATTTCGAGAAAGCCAAACAATTTTGAAACTCGCTAAATATGAAAATGCCGAACTTGCAGCGTTCGCAGATCACCTTGGCGCTTGTCTTTACAAACTTACGACATTTAAAAATCCTGGGAATTGAGTTTATTTTGAGATTCCTGAGTGAGCTATATTTGAAGGATCGAATACCATCTACTTAAACTTCCAAGGCTGATTCAAAAAATTAAAATAAATATTTGCCGCCATATCGATGGGATCAAAATTTTGATTTTTATTGGGAAGGATAAACTGCATTTTTAATATTTTAACCACTTCATCACGCTCTAATTTTGAGATGGTAAGTGCATCACGTCTTTTTGCAGGTGAACTTTCATTGTCGATTGCAGAATGGGTTCCAAGACCAATTGCTAAAATAGCTATTTCCCATTTTTTCTTAACATCAATTATTTTTTCTGCGTCTCTCTCAGCTTGTTCCCCAGGAGAAATTTGACCTTTCCCATCTAACGAAGATTTAATATCTGAA
The DNA here is from genome assembly GCA_017302715.1 of Deltaproteobacteria bacterium. Lineage (GTDB taxonomy): Bacteria > Bdellovibrionota > UBA2394 > UBA2394 > UBA2394 > JAFLCD01. The sequence goes on along the minus strand of JAFLCD010000001.1, from coordinate 143,080 downwards.
ATTGATTCATTAACATTCGAACCAAGCATTTGATAACTTGCTCCTAGCGTCTCAGCGCTTCTAGCAATATTTCTATCCTTACTTTTTCTATAATTACTAATCATAGTTGCTGAACAAAAATATCCAGCCTGCAACTCTTTTAGTGCAACTAACGCATCAACAGTGGTGGCGCCTTCGTTTCCATGCACAGATTTTATTTTTTGGAACTGAATTTTAATATGCGCTAAGGATTCAGCCATTTTTTTTAAATACTCAAAGACATTTTCAGTTTTGGCATTTGATACTATACATTCCTGTCCATACGATTCGAATCCAACTAAAAATAAAATTGATACTAGTAAGGATTTCATCATTTCACCCCATACTAATTTTAAGCCTTAATTCTTAGAGCAGCAACTCGCTGAAAATATCACAATCATAAGCCTCACAATGAAAATTCTAAGCTTCTGAATAAAATGACCGCCACATTTTCACTTTCGAGCTAATCTGCTGGTATAAGAAGGGTTCTTGCAGAAAACCGTGAATTCAAAGTCGATTTTGGAGACGGTTCGAATTGGTTGCAATCGTGTCCACTTTGTTATGACATCGAACTAAATTCCTTAATTATTTCATGTACTTTAATGGATCGGATTTAAGTTCAATCAAAATTTAACGGCTTGTTCCGTGAAAATGCGGAAATCATTTGAACGTGATATAAAGCGCCGTCGTGAACTGCCGATTTATTACAGCACTGTCGATTTTAGTATTGCTTACATTCTCGATTCAGCTTTTTGCATCCGATCAAGAAAGCCTCTTGGCATTAAGAAAAGCCTGCATTCGTAAACAAACGAACCATGATTTAATTAATTTTGAACGTGCACTCATTGAACTAATAACGAAAATTGCATTGCCTCGCTCCGCAGACTTGAAAACTCTTTATAAACTTCGAGAAGATGAGAAGGAGCCCAATCTTCTTGTTCTAGATGATCTACCCTCAGAGAAATACTCGACTACGGAATTTGCAGCCGAGCTTCAAACTGCACGAGACTATGCCAAATTTTTGAAACATCATCGTAAAGCACTCTTCGTTTTTCTCTCTGAATTTCAAGGCAAGAGTGTTCCGATATTTGACGGATTTATCGTCAATGAAGCCGGCGAAAGGATAGAAAATGTTTCCCTTAAATATGCTTCAGTTTCAATGTCGAGAATATCTATGGAAACATTCTTAGAAAGTATGATGGGGCGACTTGACCATGATATGGACCTAAAAAGATTTGATTCCCCTTTAGGTTGGCTACGAGCTTTCGGAGGTGGTCAAAGCATACTGAAAATCACAAAATCAAAAACAGCTTTAGACATCATGCAACAGACGGCCAGCGTTCTTGGCCTGCTAGATCTTTTTAAAGATGGGCAATATTCGCTATTGAACAGGGGACTTCGTACAGTGCTCGATGTTCGTAATCACGGTTATCCTTTTGAATGGATCGAAAAACCAGACATCCTTTCATCAGTCGTTGATCTCATTCGTAAGACACCTCACCAATTCGCCTTAACACTTCTCTGGGATTCAGAACATGTCATTGAATTCGATGCAAGGGGATACCAAGTTCACAAGCCAAAGGAATAAGATTTCAGAAATCCTAAAAATTAATGAGACATTTATATCCCAACTTTGAATGATTTCTCCAAAGAGATAGTCGATAAAAGCTAAAGAAATTCATTACTTAATCACCCGCTTAAAAGGCATAGGCCTTGCATCCTTTAAATCTTGAAATGAAACTTACGTGGGCATGAAAATGATTAATCCATCTAATTTCACAGTGATAATGAGTCTTTGGATGTTAGCCATGCCATTATCGCTTTTGAACGCTGCCCCTCCTGTTGCAAATACTACTAAAAATCGCGTCTTTCAAAAGACAGAAAAATTAATGGTTGATCCATTCCCTAATCAGGTGGCCATTACGGAAAAATCTGAAGATGCCGGAATATCGGAGATGCGTTTACTGATCGCGACTTCAAAAAATGAGGAAGCGTGGTTTTTCGTGCATGAGCTGAACGTTTGGATGCAGGCCTCTCTAGGTCAGGTTCAGTCACTAGATTCCAAAGATAGAAGTTTAGGTGTGTATATAAATCTTGAGGGGCCCAAAGCTATTTTTCAGTATGCAAATGAAATTACATTTTATCATTTTCATCCGATTGCAATTCTACGATCAGCGAAGGAAATAAAAAAAATTTACTCAACCGATGAAAACGGAAGACCTAGAACCTTAGATAAAAAAACACTAAAAACACTTGAAGCCTGGCAATATCTTCAAAATCATATGCCCTCCTATAGAGATTTTATTTCTTTAGCAGAAATTTTAAAAATATTGAAAGCTAGTGGAATTCAAAAAAAATTAAATGCAAAAATTGCTACTCCTTTAGGCATCGTCGAATACGGCCTTACCGACGAAGGCCTTCAATTTCTCGAAAAGCATGATGCGCAACAAATAGAAGCTCTCTTAAATAATCGCTTTACAGAGTTTCAGATTCAAAAATCGAAGGCCGCAACGCCATTGTCACCTACAGATTTAAGAACGAAAGCCTCAGTAGTTCAAGAAGCTCTGGAAAGTCTTAGGGGAAACGAATTTAAAATTAGTTTTGTTCCACACTCTGACATTCCAGTAGAAGCGCCACCGAAATTCACTCAGTTCGCGAAAGCTACGGTCTCGATCTGCAAAAAAGTTTTAAATTCCTTCAAATGAAAACATGAAAATTGCATATTTATGGATAATGATCTCGAATTCACTACCGGTATGATTAAAATTCGAAGAATTTTATTTTTTATTCTGCTCACGTTCTTTTTTGTTCCGGCGTACGCGAAAAAAAAAGAAGATGAACGCTTAGCTTGTATTAAACAAATTATTCAAGCTTTAGGACGAGATGACTTTGATTTAAGCCCGAAAGAAGTGATGGCGGGGATCAATAAATTTAAAGACCGAGAGATGTTAAGAAGAGAGCAAGATAAAGCCCTCAAACTAAATTTGCAAAAACGCGGCTACAAGTGCAATGGCTCTGGTTATGCGTGCTTAAAAAGACTTAGCGCTGAAAATAAAAAGCGAATCCTCGCCGGATTTTCTCTGGAACAAGCTTTGCAAGATCCCGATCTGGCTTATCTCTATAAATTAATAAAAAAAAGATTTGCTGTTTATTTTGTTCACAACTCACATCATTTAAATTCCAAGCGCCCCGGCATGATTTTAAGTGCAAAGCGACTTGAGGCCTTGGGTCTCAACGGAGCGGGAAATACTGCTCCATTCAACGATCAAATCCTCGGCGGCAGTGATAATGTGTTTTTTTTCGTGAATCTATATTTTACGGATAAAACTATTGATCCTTCGGAATCAAAATCTTTTTACGGACCGAGAACAGCAATTCCCCACACTGTTTATGCAGAAGAGTTTGGTTGGATTTCACCATTTGTTATGTTTCCAGCGGAATTGAGTGATGTGATGTTTTCGGCTCGTGGGAAAGGATTGAAGTGGGGAAAATATTCCCCCACAGATCGAAGCATTCAAATGGCAGTTCCACTGCTTCATCAATTTGATTTCACAGTGAGAGACTTTAAAGACTTAACCAGAATATTAATTTTGAGAAGCCTTGCTCGCACTAAAGTAAACGAGCCAAAGAATTTTGAAAACATTGTGGCCGATGCAAAAAATCCTCCTAGACGCAATGATGACTTTGATTCTGCGGTGTCACACGCGCTCCATTCGGAGTTTTCTTTCAATCATGCGCATGGGCTCGATTTTGAATTTAAAATACCCGTCGCAGTGCCCGAAAGAGAACTGACGATTAAATAAAATCGAAGTCAAGAACACCCCTTCCTTTAAATGGGGACATTTTGTAATCTGACATCCATGAATCTTTCTGAAATCGAAAAAATTCTTTCCGAGAAAATTTCTCAGGTCGCTTCCGCTGAAGATCCGGCGCATGATTTTTTGCATTTTAAAAGAGTGGTAAAAACAGCAAAGGATCTTTGCAAAGAAGAGAACGCAAAATTAGAAGTAGTTTTACCTGCGGCTTGGCTGCACGATTTTGTAATCATTCCTATCTCAACGCTTCGTTTCACTACGCGGAATACTGAAGCCACTGCGCTAGTAGCAGGCCAGACTAAAATATTCATGGTCATTCTGGCTTTGAATGATTGAAAAGTTTTTCGATATTTAAAACACCCAGAAAGCCATCGTTTGAAACGGCTACGATTTCTTTTCCATTTGGAGAAAGGAAGAGATTCGAAATCCTCACTGCACCTCCTACGGGGCCAATGAAAACTTTTAAATCCCAAGACAAATTCATTTCCCATCGCACAACTCGCGGACTCATCGTTTCTGCGAGATCAAACACATCGATATAAGTTCTACCTTTATCTATTGTCGGAACTACTAATCGCCTTCCCATAAGAAGAGGCTTGCCGGTAAATTTGTAAGTGGGATCAATACGAGGATTATATCCCTCGAGCTTTGTCATATAATCAGTAAGCAATTCGGATTTCTCAATTCGCCAGCGAACCACATAACCTTCGCCATCATAAATCGAAATTCCAGTATCTCCTTTAGGTGCCATGACCGTGTCGGCGACAACCCATCCACGCTTCGAGTACCCCATCAACCAACTTGATTCGTATTTATCTCCAACTAAACTCAAAAGCCGAATGCTGCCATCCGAAATCCCTTGAACGGCTGGAAATGTATGCAAAGCCGATTGCGCCTGGCTGACAACTTTTAGATTTTCCACTCCTTTATCAAAGGTTCGAAATACGTTTTTCTTTTCTGGCGACGCAATTTCAAAAACCGATCCATCGTCATAAAAAGACCAAAGTATACTTAAGCCGGGGCCACCACCTTTTAAGCCGATCAGTTTAGGATTGTTTTTATCCAGACCAAAAGGCTGAACCAGTCGATATGTTTTTACAACACCTTCAGGGTTAAGCGTTAGCTGATGAACGCGATCGGACCCCTCCGTTCCCAAATGAAAAACTCCATAATTTGAAACCCATTCAAGGTGAGTGAATGGACCATCCGAGATTTTAATCGGTTTTTCTAAATGAAGATTATTTTTCTCACCTAAAATCACCAGCGCAGAATTTAGCGGAGTCGTGCTTCCATTTTCGGCCAATGAAACATGAGTGATATATCCGACTTGTCCGATATCGATTTTGCCAGCGGCCACAAGAACGGGATCTTTAGTTTTATGCTCCAGAATAAAATCGTTGAGATCCAGATAGACCATCGGATTAGTCATCAGCGCTGATAAGTTTTGAAGCGCTTCCTTACAATAGGGTGTGGCGACAATGTTTTTTTCGCTTGAGATGATGAAAGCCAAAGAAATGGCCGCTAATGAACCCAAAATTTTTCGCATGACCCTTAACTCCTCTTATTGCAAAAAACACTGCAATTGAAGCCATTAGAAGTCAAGAGGTACGAGACTTCCTCTAGTTTTTAGCGTGTCCCGAGTGAACTTACAGCTGGAAGAGATCTTATTGTCATCGACTTAAATCTTCGGCACAAAACTTGCACAAATTAAGAGGATAATGGTCAAACGCGTCGCCATACTTTTTTTATTATTGAGGTCAGTTTCCGCTGAAGCAATAGGTCTTTGCGAAACTACTCTTCAATATGTAACAGCCGAAGGCGGAGTAGAAATTTCTAATAAAATTTTTGAAAATGAAAAAAGGATTCGCGATCTTTCGCAAGCGATAAAAACAAATCTTGTTCAACTCAAAAAACTTCGAGCGCCTTTCAAAGAATTAAGTGAACAACGAGGATTTTTTGATTGGTTTTTATGGGGTGCACTCAGTATCAATCGCGTACTCGTTAAAGAGAGATCAGCACTTCTTCGACAGCGCAGAAAACTCCACCAAGATACTCAAAATTTAATTAATCAAAAATTAGCCGAGTTTAAAGCGATGGATATGAAAATTTCAGAAGTTTTGGCCAAGAAAGATTCGCAGATTAGAGACTTATTAAATCTCCACAATCAACTCGAAAAATTTGATAACCAAATTGAGTCCAAACTTAATGAGTTGGAGGAATTCTTTGATGAGGTTGAGACCACCAGCGTTATGCTTGTCGGCAAAGTACATGTCCATCAGACGCATCATCACGAAGTTGAAGCAATCAATAGTTACAGAAGATTGAGAAATTATTGGAAGCAGCTTCTATCTTTAAGCCAACAAATTGCAGAAGTGAATCCATCATCCCGAGATCAAGGCAGACTCAATGCTATTCGCGAGGCCATGGATGAATTAGAAGAACAGCGTGAGGACGCAGAACTTATTTCAGAATCTGATCTGACGGATTCTTTAGAACAAGCGAAAGAAATGTCTTATGAAATTTCTTCCGAGAGATACTATCTTTATCAGGAATTAAAAGACGCGGCGAGGGAAGCGCTTACTATCATCCCTTAAAATAAATTTATTCAGACAAACTTACAGAAAATAAATTCGTGATCGCTTGTCCTGAAAGATTTGAAACGACACAATCATATTGCCCTTCAAGAGTTTCATCCATCGGATCAATCGTAAGTGAGTTTGTGGTTGCACCCAAAATTCCATCTCCATTAGAGAGCGGTATTCCATTTTTTCTCCACTGAAAATAAAGTGGAGGTGTGCCTGTTGCTGCCACATAAAAAGATTCAGACGATCCGTATTCAATTGCTTTATCGCTAAGATCAGAACGAAGCGAAGATACTCCATTTTCCAGTGCGCTCTGATAAAAAACAGAATAAATAATTCGATCTCTAAAAGTTGTGATTCCTTGTGCTTCGATAACACCACCCACTGGACGCGATCCATCCCAATGTCCTACATTTCGCATAGGCTCAGTATCTAAACGATATTTATCAATTGATGGCGCATAAAAGATAGAGTTCGGTGGATCATCATGCTTCGTTTTGATTAACCACAAAAATCCATCCTTAATAAACGAACCTTGAACCACTCCATCTAAGATGGCGCTTCTAGACTCAAGAATATTGCCCGCGCTATCGATTGCATCCATTTGAAAGGGAACATTTTCTAAAGCCGTTGTTGAAATTCCACTCCATATTTGAGAGCCATCTAAAGCGATCGCTGTTTGTCGATGGCCTGCAGGGGTAATTGGAAGAAGTGGGAGTCTTGAAGAGGTATGCCCGTCACGCGCATCGATTCGCCAAGCTCTGAAATCTTCATCATTAGAAATCGTCTCGTCAGTATTTGTATCGATGATAAGCAATTCATCTGTATCAAAATCATATTTTAAATCATTTGTGTGAACGGCTCCGACAGGAGTTGTTCTTCTTCCAAGTACAATTCCATTCGGCGATAGAATATCGATATGTCCTGTATCGGATGGATGATTTAAATTTACATCGTCATATCCAATATAAATTTTTGTAAAATCACTTGCGAGCCCTTGCACGGCGTCGCCATACGGTCCTTTTGGCAAATTTGGAAATAACTTTGGATCGACAGAACTTACAATAATTTCTGGTGGAGTTGCAGGCGGAGCAACCCATGTATCACTATAGGCGTCGAATGAAACTCCATTGTCATAAGAACCACCAAAAAGTGTGAGCTGTGCATTCGCTTCATCCCATACAAGCGCGGAATGATTTCTACTATATGGACCTGGCCCAGCCCATATCGTCCAAGCCGTTCCGTTCCATGCCCACGTGTCACCAAAAAATCCCGTATTCGATCCGCCAAAAAGAATAACGCGCGAACTACTTCCATCGAACGCCATCGAATGACTTTCTCTCGCCGAAGGTCCCGTCGTACTTTTTTGGGACCACGAACTTCCATTCCACTCCCATGTATCTGCGAGTTTTCCAGAAGCGTCGGATCCACCAAATAAAACGACACGTTGACGAACTTTGTCGTAGGCCATGGCATGCAAAATTCTGGGCGATGGTCCCGTCTTTGAAGCTAATCTCCAATTGCTTCCGTTCCACACCCAAGTTTCTCCGCTGTAAGAAACTCCGGTGACTGCATCGGAGCCACCAAACAAAACGGTTTCTCTTCTGGCAACGTCGTAAACCATCGCATGATAAGTGCGCGCTGACGGTGCGCGAGGACCATTTGTATAAACAGGTCCATCTCCACCTCTTGAGAGAATAGCGGGAAGTGCATTATTGGAGCGCTCTAGCGGCAGATCAGTTGTTTGCAAATTCCAAGCACCCGAAGCACTGTCGAATTCCCAAGTGTCTCCCATTTTTTGTGAAGACGTTTGCCCGCCAAATAAAACAACTTTTTTTCTAAAAGTATCGTAAGCCATCGCATGAAAATTTCGAGCTTCTGGACCCTCAATCTGCAGATTCAACCACTCGGTGCCATTCCACTCCCATGTATCATCAAAACGATTTCCATTGGCATCATCGCCGCCGAATAAAACACTTGTTTCACGCTCTGAATCATAAACGATGGCATGTGCATCTCGAGAAGCTGGCCCCGCTGTCGTCACTGGAGACCAATCGACACCAACTTGAGCTTCAGCAAAATGACTTAATAAAATAAATGAGAAAAAAAAGAATAAACTTATTAAATGTCGCATCTTGGGACCTCTTTTCTTTGTCTTACATAATGGAGTTTCATTTCTAAGATCAACGACAGATTTGAGATTTTCGACTAAAGTAAAATGATGAATCTTAATGAAATTGAAAAAATTCTTTCAGAGAAGATCTCTCAGATCGCATCCAATGAAGATCCAGCCCATGATTTTTTGCATTTTAAAAGAGTGGTGACGACGGCGAAGGCGCTTTGCAAAGAAGAGAATGCAAAGCTGGAAGTGGTTTTGCCTGCGGCATGGTTACATGATTTTGTGATCATTCCTAAAAATGATCCAAGGCGAAGTCAGGCTTCTAAATTATCTGCTGAAGCAGCTGTTCAGTTTTTAAAAGAGAATCATTATCCAGAGAAATTTTTCGATGAAATTGCGCATGCGATTATGGCTCACAGCTATAGCGCTAATATAGAGACAAAAACTCTCGAAGCAAAAATTGTTCAAGACGCTGATCGCTTAGATGGACTGGGCGCGATTGGAATCGCGAGAGTCTTCGCAACCTCAGGGCTTATGAAAAGAATTTTCTACTTCGAGGAAGATCCGTTTTGTGAATCTCGCCCACCCGATGATTCAAAATTTACGATCGATCATTTTTATTCAAAACTTTTCAAAACAGTCGAGACCCTCAAAACTCCGGCAGGAAAAATCGAAGGCATGAAAAGACTTGAGACTATGAAAACGTATTTGAAAAATTTTAAAGAAGAGATTTGTTTTTAAATTCTTCGATCTTTTTCTAATCCAAGCAAATCTTCAAAAAATGCGCCTATTTCGAGACTAGGATGTTTGATCTGAATTTCTAAAACCCAAAGCAATGGTTCGGGCTCAAAATTGATTTTTGCCAATCTCTCTTTTGAATATTTGTGATGAGGAAAATCAGAGATGCGATGGCCTTCAACTTCTTCGACTAATTTATATCCGCGCTTCTCTACATTTTTTTTGATAAAATTGTAGAGTTCTATTCCAGAAATTTTTGTCTTCATCCACTCTTCTTCGGTGGCACGAAAAATTTCGCGGGCAGCCGCGATACATTTTTTTGCTTCGATATTTTGCCCATCAAAAATAAATGAATCGGCTACGTCGCCTTCGTATTCCAATCCATATTCTTGATCGGCCCACACAGGACCTAAATCTATATAAATAGGATCACCGCGCTTAAGTTTATATTGATCATTGAGTTCGTCAGCAAAAGTTAAAATGGTGCCGGGACCAAATCGAATCACAGGCTTATGCCACTGCTTAGAAATTCCGCTCGTCGCGCAAAGGTTCATCGCGAGCTGAAAAGCTTGTCTCTCTGTCATGCCTTCTTTTAGCTGCGCACGAATCTCATCGAGTAAGTTCCAAGATCTTTCACGAGCCCACAAAAGTTTTTCGCGTAAAAAAGTAGCAGCTACTTTCTCATGCATTGGCTTTGCAGCACTCGATTCAATACGTAATGAGTGAGTTTCGTTCATAAAAAAGAATAACCTCTTTGTACCCGAGAATGAATACTCGCACTTACTAAAGTTTCTGCTTTTTTGAATTAGCTTTGACAATTACTTTTCTGAACTTATGTTTCGATATTATGAGTACTATTCAAATTCGCAAATCTTCCGAACGAGGCCACGCTAATCATGGCTGGTTAGACACCTATCACACTTTTTCATTTGCTGATTATCATGACCCTGAGCATATGGGTTTCAGCGATTTGCGAGTGATCAACGAAGATTTTGTTGAAGCCGGAGCTGGCTTCGCCACGCATTCTCATCGCGATATGGAAATCATTACGTATGTGATCGAAGGTGCGCTTGAGCACAAAGATTCGATGGGAAATTCAACCGTTATTAAACCCGGAGAAGTTCAACGCATGAGCGCTGGAACGGGCGTTCAACATTCTGAGTTCAATCATTTTAAGGATCGTCGAACACATTTGTTACAAATTTGGGTTTTGCCGAATAAGAAAAATATTCAACCTGGCTATGAACAAAAATCTTTTGAGTCAGAGCTTAAAGAAAAAAAATTTATTTTAGTAGCGAGTGAGTCCGGAAAAGATGGCTCTGTCAGTTTGCATCAAGATGTAAATTTATACGTGGGAAAATCTTCTGCCGCTCAAGAAATTGATTTTAAAATCGAAGCCGAACGGACAGCTTGGATTCAAGTGGTCAAAGGCTCTGTGAAAATTGATTCAAATACTTTATCTGCAGGCGATGGCGCAGCATTTACGGATTCAGAAAACATCCTTATAAAAGCCGCTCCCGACACAGAATTTTTGGCTTTTGATTTATTGCCGCTATAGCTTTACTACGAATCCTAGCTCGGATATTCGATAAGCCTCATGGGTTTTAAGAATTCAAGTCTGAGCTGGGCTCGCTCCTTAGCGAGTGTTTGGATTTTGTTAGTTTCACATTCTTTATTCGGCCAGAATCCGCATATTCGAAATCGCGAGATTGTCATTGTTAGTACGACAGATTTTCACGGCAATTTAGAACAGGCTGAGGGGCTTGCTAACGCCATCGAAAATCTGCGCGCTCGATATGGCGAGAAAATGATCTATGTCGATGCGGGGGATATGTTTCAGGGGACACTTGAAGGAAATTTAAGCAAAGGAAAATCCGTCGTCGATCTGATGAACGCTCTTCAACTTCAAGTGGCCGCGATCGGAAATCATGAAATCGATTTTGGTCCCAATATATTAGGACGGGTGATCCCTGAAAAAGGAGATGAACCTTTAGGAAGTTTACTCGCTCGTTCCAAAGAAGCAAAATTCAAGTGGCTATCTCTCAATTGGGTTTGGAAACAAAAGCCTAGAGCAGGATTCGATAAGTTTAAAAATGCTAGTGGTGAGTTCACGGTCTTTCCATCTTCCACAGTTATTGAACAGGCTGAGAACAAAGTTTGTTTTTTAGGAATGACAACGACTCAAACAAATTCGAGAAGTTTTCCAAGTCTTTTAAAAGGAACACAGTTTGCAGAGTATACACAGAGAGTTTTGCTTGAAGCCCAAGTTTTAAGAAAAAATTCTCAATGCCATTTTGTTGTGCTCATTGCCCATGCTGGAATTTCAGAAAAAACAGAGGATTCTGAAATCAATCGGCTTCTGCAATCGCTTCCTCGAAAAACTTTAGACGCTGTGATCGCAGGACACACTCATTATGCTTCACAAAGAGTGATTCATGGCACTCCGGTTATTCAGTCAGGAGCTTTAGGAAATGTCGTCGGAGCCCTTCACCTTTATTCAGATGGCCAAGTTGCAGCGTTCGATCCTTTTATTAAAGTTAAATCCGAAGCAGCAAACGCCGCTATTACAAAACTACTTAAACCTTATAGAGATGAAATTCAAACCATTCAAATTCAAACATTGGGAAACAGCTCCCAAGATTTTCTACAGAACTATTATAAAGAAAATGCGCTGACAAATTTTGTTGCGGATTCGGTGATGTGGATGGCAAAAAAATATTCGACTGTGGATTTTGCCATCATTCAGGCGGGCAACATCCGCGCTAATATTGAGAAAGGTAAGATAACTTACCGAGATATTTATAAAGTTTTGCCTTTTGAAAATAATTTAGTGATCGCAAATCTTACGGGAGCAGAATTAAAAAAAGTTTTATCAATTGCAATCGAAGGAAAATTTGGACGAGCGGGCTTTAGCGGCGGATTTATTCTGATTGACTCTTCGGATCGAGAAAATGAAGACAATAAGCTCGTTAATATTTTAGATAAAAATAAAAAGCCCATCTCAGATAAGAAAATTTATAAAGTAGCCCTCAATGATTATTTAACTGAAGGCGGCGATGGCCAAGAAGGTGTTTTCCGTTCTGTTTCAAAAACTAAACTTAGAATCATTGCGGGAATTTCTACTCGAGAAGCGGCTGTCAGATTTATTCGAGATTCAAAGTTTATCGATCCAAAAGCGTTTTTTAATGCAGCACAACCTAGGTTTATTGAGACGCCTTCTTTAAAGATAGCGTCAGGACAAACTCCGCCACAGTCTCCGGGCCAGAAAGATTTTTAACAACACCGCGCACTTTCACCTCGGCGTTTTGTCTCTCGCCGGTTGAAATGGTTGCCGCTACCATTTTTGAAATTACTTTTCCATCTTCGCAAATAAAAAACACATCCGACTCGGCCCGCTTTAAAAACTCCGCTCGAAAAGACTTAAAAAGAATTCCTATTTTAGTTTTTGAGGCAGAGATGTGCTCCATTGCTAAAATTCCCGCAGCAACATCAGCCCCCGCTGCTAAAACTCCAAAATACATCGAACGATAATGATTGCGTGTTTTTCGAGTAAGCCCGATCTGAATCACAGCGCGATCAAGACTAAGCTCAGCAATGGTTGGCTTAACGAAAAATAAAACGGGAACTTTAAAAAAAGCGAAAAGCCTTAACTTAAGATTCGGCCAAAAAAGAGAACGTGGTCTTTTAAGAGCCACGTTTCTCAATTGGAACATATTTACGATTTACTTCGCCCGTATAGATTTGTCGCGGACGACAGATCTTCATATTCTTATCCTCGATCATTTCCTTCCACTGACCGATCCAACCAGGCAAGCGTCCAAGAGCAAACATCACCGTGAACATATTCGTAGGAATGCCGATCGCTCGATAAATAATTCCAGAATAAAAATCCACGTTTGGATAAAGCTTTCTTTCGACAAAGTAAGAATCTTTAAGCGCTTCTTCTTCAAGTCCTTTAGCAATTTCTAAAATAGGATCGTGAATACCGAGTTTATTGAGAACATCGTCGCAAGCTTTTTTGATAATTTTTGCACGAGGATCAAAATTTTTGTAAACGCGATGTCCAAATCCCATCAGACGGAAGTTGTCGTTTTTATCTTTTGCCTTATCGATATATTTTTTATATCCGCCACCATCTTTTTGAATCATCTCGAGCATCTCAACCACTTCTTGATTGGCTCCGCCGTGAAGTGGGCCCCAGAGAGCGCAAATGCCTGCAGAAATGGAAGCAAATAAATTTGCCTTGGAAGATCCGACCATTCTCACTGTGGAGGTGGAACAATTTTGTTCGTGATCCGCATGCAAAATGAAAAGTAAATCCATTGCTTTTACAATCACAGGATCAATTTCATAAGGCTCCGCAGGAACCGCAAACATCATATTTAAAAAGTTCGCCATATACATAAGGTCATTGCGTGGATAAACGAAAGCCTGTCCGACAGAACGCTTGTAAGCAAAAGCTGCAAGCACGCGAACTTTTGAAAGCATGCGTGTGATCGTTCCATCTCGCTCGTCAGGAGTTTGATCGGCTTTGATGAGCTCAGGATAATAAGCTGAAAGCGAGCAAACCATCGAGGACAAAATAGCCATCGGATGAGCTTGGCCGGGATAGTTGTTAAAATAATTTTTCAGATCTTCGTGAATGAGTGAGTGATAACGAATTTTTTCTCTAAACTTAGAAAATTCTTCGGTCGTTGGAAGATGTCCGTAAATTAAAAGAAACGAAACTTCTAAAAAGGTTGAGCTCGCGCAAAGTTCTTCGATAGGAATTCCGCGATATCGAAGCACGCCCTTCTCGCCATCCAAAAAAGTGACGGCTGAAGTACAGGCACCTGTATTCATATATCCAGAATCAAGGGTGATATAATTCGTTTCTGCGCGCAGCTTGGTAATATCGATGGCCTTTTCACCCTCCGTACCTTCGATAATAGGAAGCTCGTAAACTTTTCCTTCGAGTTCTAGCTTTGCAGTCTTCGGGGTGGCCATAAAATCTCCTTAACATTACATTGCCCACTATTGGGCAAAACTTTTCGCAGACCCTTTATGATAGCGAAAACCGCCCCATTAATCCAAGCGCTTACTTCATCGAACAGCGAGGCCTTCGACCCTCTTTCTTTGCCTGCTCATAAAGCGGCATCACTTCCGCGATAGCAGCTTGCAAGCGAGAGATGCGCGTTTGATGTGAGGGGTGAGTCGACATAAACTCAGGAGGTTCTCCTCCAGATTCTTTGGCCATATTTTTCCACAGCTGAACTGCTGCGTTTGGATTGAATCCAGCTTTCGCCATTAACTCTAAACCAATTCGATCCGCTTCGGATTCTTGAGTACGCGAGTGTGGAAGCAAAACTCCAAATTGCGCACCGAGTCCTAGTGCCGCCATCAACAGATTAAATTTTGTATCTTTTTTATCCATCGCTGCAGAGACCGCGGCCAATCCACCTTCTGCAACAAGTGCTGTCGAAACTCTTTCATTTCCATGACGAGCAATCACGTGACCGATTTCGTGACCAATCACCGCTGCAAGCTCATCTTGAGTGGTCGCGACCTTCATCATGCCTGTGTAAACACCAATCTTTCCACCAGGAAGCGCAAATGCATTCACAGTTTTTGGCTCTTCAAAAACGACGAGCTCCCACTCGGGCGCAACCGAGGCATCTACTTGCTTAAGCAAAGCGGAAACAATGCACTGAACATATTGATTAGCCTTTGTTTCTTTATTTACAGGTGTCGCCGTTTTCATTTCTGAAAAAGCTTGGGAGCCCATCTGATCCATTTGAGAATCAGGAACCAAAATAAGTTGCTTTCTCCCCGTGGGAGAAATGGCGCACCCAATCAAAACAAAATTAAATAAACAAATAAGTAATAAATTTTTTTTCATTTTTTATCCGATCAATTTTTGCCAAGTCGACTAGCCACCTGGGTGGCTTCTTCTACCGCTTTTATGATGGATTGAGAAAAGGAATTTAAATCTAAAATTTTTAGTGCCTCTACCGTGCAGCCACCTGGTGTCGCCACATCATTTCGTAGATCGAGAGGCTCACGATTTAATTTCAAGATCATTTCAGCAGCACCTTTTGCGGTGTGCGTAGCGAGCTGTTTAGCTTGATCTTTAGTAAGCCCACCCTTTGTGCCGGCATCTATAAGAGCTGAAATCATTGTATAAAAATAAGCAGGGCCGCTTCCACTCAGCGCCGTCACGAGATCAAAATATTTCTCTTCGATCTCTACGCAAACTCCAAGCGCTTCAAAAATAGATTGGGCCACCTTAAAACTTTCATCAGTTGCATAAGTGCCGCGGCAAATAGCCGTGATTCCCGATTGCACCATGGCTGGAGAATTAGGCATCGCTCGAATCACAGGATTTTTTTTCTGAAGACCATTCTCTAATTTATGGACGGAAGTTCCTGCTGCCACTGAAATCATCAAAGTTTTTTCAGAGATATTTTGTTCACGCAAAATTTCAAGCACCGAAGAAATCTGAGCGGGCTTCACGGCAAGAATTAAAATATCTGTTTTAGAAATTTTTTCTGAAAAATCTTCGCAGATTTCGATGCCTAAAAATTTCTCAGCCATCTCTTTAGCCGTTTGGTTTTTCTCTGCCGCCCAAATCTGATCTTTCTTAAAAATTTTTGCCTTTAAAATTCCTTCAATGAAGGCTCTGCCGAATCTTCCCGCGCCAATTATTCCCATTTTTTGGTGCATTAAAATTTATCCTCGAGAACCGAGAGAAGGATTTTCTAAAATAAGTAAGATCACACAGAACACCGCGATCACAACCATGGCCGGATGAATTTCTTTTCTTCGTCCAGCAAAACAATAACATCCCACATGCGAAAGAAATCCCCACATGATTCCGTGAGTGATCGAAAACGTCAGAGGAATCAAAACAATCGTTAAAAATGCCGGGATTAAATTTTCTAATTTTGAAAAATTAATTTGAGCGATGCATTTAAACATCAAAATTCCGACAAAAATCAAAACTGAAGATGTCGCAAACGCCGGCACCATCGAAACAAGCGGTGCCAAAAACAAACAAGGCAAAAAGCAAAGTGCTGTAAAAACAGAAGTTAAACCTGTTCGCCCGCCGGCTTCAATTCCTGCCGAGCTTTCGATGAAAGCAGTTCCCGAAGAAGTTCCAAACAATCCGCCTCCTGCTGTCGCAAGCGAATCCACAATAAGTCCGCGTTTTAAGTTTTTAGGCTTTCCTTCTTCATCCACAAGTCCTGTTGCGTACGAAACACCCACAAATGTAGAAAGCGAATCAAATAAATCGATAAATAGAAAAATCAAAATGGCAGGCACGAGCGAAAGTTGCAAAGCGCCCATGATGTCGAGTTTAAAAAAAGTGGAGCTAAAATCCGGAAGCGAAAAAAATCTTTCGGGTGCGTGCACAAGTCCAAGCCACCACGCCAAAACTGTAACTACTCCGATGCTAATTAAAAACGCGAATGGATTTTGTTTTCGATAAAACCAAAGTAAAATGACGAATCCAAAAATCGAAAGCAAGGCCGGCGCCGACAAAGAGCCCGCTTTCACAAACGTCACTGGATCGGCCACGATAAGCCCTGAATTTTTAAGTCCAATAAAAGTTAAAAAAAGCCCAATTCCGCAAGCCGTTGCGTTTCTTAAGGTCAGCGGAATCGCAGCTGCAATTTTTTCGCGAATCGAAGTGGTCGAAATCAATAAAAAGAGAATTCCTGCCCAAAAAACCATTCCTAAAGCGATGGGCCACGGCACTTTTTGGCCTAGGATAATCTGATAAGTAAAAACAGCGTTGATACCCATTCCAGGAGCAACGGCGAAAGGAAGTTTTGCATAAAGACCCATCGCCAAAGTCGAAACAAAGGCCAAGACAACGGTGGCCGTCATGACTCCCGAAAAACTCATGCCGGTTCCATCACTCGAGAGGATGGCAGGGTTCACAATAACGATATAAGCCATCGTGACAAAGGTCGTAATACCTGCGATAGCTTCACGCTTAATGAAATCGATTCTGGCTTTGCTATCCTCCGGATCCATCAGGCATAATTAAAAGTCTTTAGACAGAAAAACACTATGAAAAATATTCGAAACATTTGCATTGTCGCCCACGTTGACCACGGAAAAACCACTTTGGTGGATTATATGCTCCGTCAGGCAGGAACTTTTAAATCTCACGAAGAATTAAGCGATCGCGTGATGGATTCTATGGATCTTGAACGCGAAAGAGGAATTACCATTCGCGCTAAAAATGCTGCGATTCATGTGAAAGACGCTAAAATCAATATCGTCGACACTCCTGGACACGCAGACTTCGGTGGAGAAGTTGAACGTATCATCGGAATGGTCGACGGAGCTTTGCTCTTAGTCGACGCCGCCGAAGGTCCGCTTCCCCAAACTCGTTTCGTTTTAGAAAAAGCTTTAGCTAGAGGTCACAAAGTGATCTTAGTCATTAATAAAGTCGATCGACGCGAGTGCGAAGATGGCAGTCGAATTAAAGAAGTCGTAAATCAAACTTTCGATTTATTTGTCGAGCTTGGTGCAAACGAAGAACAAGCTGATTTTCCCATCGTCTACGCCTGCGCTCGAGCCGGCTGGTGTACGACGGACTTTGAGAGAATTCCCAATTTAATTTCTGGAAAAGAAAAAGGCTCGCTCGAACCTCTCTTTGATTTGATTTTGAAAACGATTCCCGCTCCAAAGATTAATGCGAGCGCAGATTTCAGCATGATGATTTCAAACTTAGCTTATTCAGATTATGTCGGCCGACTCGCTATCGGACGTGTGATCTCTGGAAGCGCAAAACGAAATCAAAAAATGGTTCGCAAAGGAATTAACGCCGCCGGATCCAACGTTGACGAAAATTTTACAGTGACTCAGATCAATACATTCGACGGACTCAAGCAATCTGAAGTTGAAGAACTAGAAGCAGGAGACATTGGACTTATCTCAGGCTCCGAACATTTTGAAATTGGTGACACGCTTGCTGGCTCTGCTTCTGTAGAAACTCTTCCAAGAATCACCGTTGAAAAACCAACTTTGGGGATGTTGTTTTCCGTCAATACCTCTCCTTTTTCTGGTCAGGAAGGTGAGGCCATTCAGTCTCGAAAATTAAGGGATCGATTATTGCGTGAGTGCCGACAAAATGTGGCGATTCGATTTGAAGAGACAGATCAACCTGATCAGATTCGTCTGCTTGGTCGAGGTGAACTTCAATTTGCAATTCTTATCGAACAGATGAGACGCGAAGGTTTTGAATTCATGGTTGGAAAGCCTCTCGTGCTTTTTACGAAAGACGAAGCAGGTAATCGCTTAGAGCCATTTGAAAAAGCTGTCTTGGATTTACCTGAAGAAGCGGCAGGCGATGTCACCTCGTTGTTTCAACAGCGAAAAGGAATTCTGACTTCTTATGAGCAACTCGGCGGAACTTCTTCTCAAGGAAGTAAACGCGTTCGCTTGATGATTGAAATTCCAACTCGGGGATTGCTTGGCGTTCGCTCCAAATATTTAACGCTTACTCGAGGCGAAGGATTGTTTAGCACTTTGTTTCACGGATTTTTTCCTTATAAAGGAGAGATTTTACACAGAACGAGTGGATCTTTGATTGCCGATCGCTCTGGCCCCACAACCGAGTATGCCATTCGTGGCCTTGAAGATCGCGGGATGTTTTTCTTTGATCCAGGTGTGATGGTTTATGAGGGAATGATCGTCGGTGAGGCGAATAAAAACGAAGACATTAACGTCAACGTTTGTCGCGAGAAAAAATTAACGAATATGCGAGCTTCACACTTAGAAGCGCTCGTGCATTTGGCTGGAACTCGAAAAATGTCACTCGAAGATTGCTTAGAGTGGATCGAGGCCGATGAGTGGATCGAAATCACTCCGAAGTCGATTCGAATTCGTAAAAAAATTCTCGCGCAAAATATGCGTTCGGTAAACCGAGGCGAAGACGCTTAAAAGTAAACGAAATTTCCGCCGCTATAAATAGTGCCGGCTTTTATTTCAACTTCAGCTCGATCGAATTCGTCATTGCCTCGATCAATGACGAAAATATATTTGCCGGGCTCTAAAACTTTATAGAAGTAAGAATTTTTTAGCGGATAGGCACCTAAATTTTTCTTATCTAAATCTGGCCCCATATCTTTAAGTATGTTCACAACGCCGTTCACTTCGGATTGTAAATAAATAACTCCAGCGCCCTGATGTACTGTTTGTAGAAACTGAATGAGAGATTCACGATTCTCCATATAATAATGAGGAATCATCGAATAGCTTGGCCATTTTTTTTCTGAAAGCTCGATCGTAAACTGAGTGTCGCCGTACCAAAAATAACTCCAGTCCTGCATTCCGCCATTTACTTGATACCACTCAAAGCCATTGGTGATTCCATTTTCAAATTCCTTTGAATTTTTCATATAAGAAACTTTCTCTGCGTAAGTTAGAGAAATATCCTTAAGCAAAGAATGCAAGGGATGCTGATCCTTAAATCCATCCCACATATAATTGACGACTTCAGCTCCTCCATGAAAATTAGCAGAGAGCGCGAAATGCCGTTCAGATTGAAAATTCATAATCGCTTGCGTTTCAACTTCTCTACCGATGAGGGAATTTTCGTTATCGCTCGTTGAGAAATCTGGAAAATTTCGATTGAGATCCATATTGTTTGCATTGCCTCGACGCGACTTTGAGCTGCCGTCGGGATTCATCGAGGGTATAATAAAAATTCGAGAGTTGTTAATGAGAGAAGTAATTTTTTCGTCTTTTCCGTAATTCGCAAGTAGATCCTGCATCAGCAAAACCATCAATTCTCGGCCTGTGATTTCATTGCCATGCATACTCGAAATATATTTCACCTCAGGAAGAAGTGCTGAATCTAAAATATGCTTAGAAATTTGCATGACCCAAAGCTCTCGACCTTCATTTGTTTTTCCAGCTGATGTTAATTCAGTGAGATCGGGATAAGCAGCATGAATATCCATCAGGGTTTGAGTAAGATCTTCGAAACTTGGATAATCAGAAAATTTCTCTTTAAAAAAATTTTCTTTATCAAGATCTGTGAAAGAAATACTTTGCGCCCTCAATTGATTCTTTAATCCTGTCGGTCCATAGACTTCGAATCCTTTGCTGGAGCGATGATCGATCGTCCATAAAGAATTTTTTGAAGCTTCTTCTAGAAAATTTTGATTGGAATTTATAAATACGCCCTCTGAGACATCAGCGGCTTCTAAATTTAGAATAGAATTTGCGAACAGAAGTGCCGCTATAACAGCTAATTTCATACATCCTCCCCCAGTAAAATGGCCGCTTACCCTCTTATTATACGGATTATACGGACGAAGGGGCCCCAGCCTCAGTGAAAAAGCCAGTCAAAGGATGACGCTAAGCCTTTAAAATCACTGCAGATGCAGGTTAGGCGCGCCTGGCCATAAGTTAGGACTTAGTAAAATCAACAAATAATTTAACTGCTGGTTTGCGAAATATGTTATTTATAGAAAGTAAATAACGATCGGCGTGATTTGAAAAAATCTGCCGTGACATGTCCGCGTCAGAGCTCTGGTTTTAAGTATGGTACTTATGTCCTCTCTTAGCGGTCCCAGATCCTAAGGAGGAAACAATGGGTAAAAAACTATACGTAGGGAATCTTCCCTTTTCAGCAACTGACGAAGCTCTTCAATCTTTGTTCGCATCAGCGGGCACTGTAGAATCAGCAAAAGTTATAACCGATCGCGATAGCGGCCGAAGCAAAGGCTTTGGTTTCGTTGAAATGTCTTCTGATGAAGAAGCAGCGAACGCAGTTCAATCTTTGAATGAAAAAGATTTCGAAGGTCGAAAACTGACTGTATCCGAAGCTCGTCCACAAGCTCCACGAACTGGTGGCGGCGGTGGTGGCCGTGGATTCGGTGGCGGCGGAGGCGGCGGTCGTCGTGAAGGCGGCGGCGGAGGAGGCCGAGGTTTTGGTGGCGGAGGCGGCGGCGGACGACGCTGGTAATCGCTAACCAAAATTGCTGAAAATTTTTTCAGTTCGAATCGGGAGGTGCCCTAAAAAGCCCTCCCGATTTTTTTTGTCTAAAGTACAAATGTATCGCGTTTATGAAAATCAGGTTCGGCCGAAAGATGCGTAAGCGCCCAAAAAGTTTTTTCTAAATTTTTTTCCTGAAGAACTGCCGTGATCCCAATATCTAAATCTTTTTTTGCTAAGCCCGTTGGATTATCTAAAAGAATTTCAATTTTTAGTTCGTGCTTCGAGGTTTCCATTGCGATCTCTGGAGCGTTAAAAGTCTTCAATCGACCGCTCGCACCGAGCTCTCGATAATCATCAAAAGAATAAATAGCCCAGTCCCTTGAAGGAGAGAAATTCAATTCAAAATATTTGTCCGCACTTTTTTCAGAAAGAAAAATTTCAAAGCAGGTCTGTTCCCAAAGTTTATCTTTTTTTTGTGGCTTAATGGACATCTTTGGAATGATCAGATCTTTGAGAGGACCTTCTACCAAAAATCCCACGTGAATTTTTTGAGGTGAACAATCTATGATTCCTAAAATAGAAAATAATTCATTCTCTTTAAAAGGAACCAACTTAAACTCGGATACTGATGAATTAGCCAAGCATTAACTCCCGTTTAAAAACTTCTTCGAAAAGTTGTCGTTTTTGATCAGCTCTTAAAATACCTAGGTCAGGACGATGTCGTTTTGAAAATTTAATAACTACTTTTTTGGAATCCATTCGCACTTGATCAATTAAAATAGAGGAGCGTCTTTGATACGAAAACGCCGTTGAAATTCTCAAAATGGCGAGCAGCTTCAAAAAAACTCTTTGAAGACCTTCATTCTTTTTCCAAGGCAGATCTTTCTTTTGAATTTTTCCGTTTTTATGTTCGGCACAAAGCTCAGCAATTAATTTAGATTCCCAGTCCTCGAATGCGGGCACGTCTGCATAGCGAGCCACATAAAATGAATGATAAGAAGAATCGATAGGGCTGATGGCTTTACCCGTGTCGTGCAAAATAGCTGCAGCCAATAAATAAATTTTCCATTTTGAATCTAAGCGATGCAGCGGTTTTAATCGGTTAAAAAGATCTTCAGCTATTTTTTGGCTTTGAAAAATTTCGAGCTCGTTGCATCCAAGATCTTTGGCTGTATCGTAAAGATCATTTAGAGGATCGTATTTCAAAAGCTTTTTTCTATCGCGCAAAATTTCCATCTGCTCATCTAAAATTCCATCTCGCAATGAAAACTCAGTCATTTGAACTTCTTCTGCATGCAGCGCATTCATACACTCTTCTAATAAAATTGCGCCGGATAAAATCATATCGATACGTCGAGATTCCATTCCTGGAATTTTAGAAAGTTGAGCACGATTCATTTTACTCATACGCTTTACTAAATCAGATAAAGATTTTTTCTCGATGACATCTTTGTCACTATGAGGAGATAAAATTTTATGGAGAGCTCTCACTGTTCCGCTCGAGCCTAAAATTTTTCGTACTTTGGGCCAGTCCTCAGAAACCAATTGATAAAGTAAAACTCCGCGAATGTGTCGTCTCAGTAAATCAATGGGACTAGCTTTTTTTTCAGTGCCTTCATCCGGAGGAATTGATTTTAAAAAAACTTGCTGAAGTCTTGCTGTCCCTAAAGGAAAACTTGCTGATCTTAAAATTTTCTTTCCACTACAAACGGTAACTTCAGTGCTGCCCCCTCCAATATCGACAAGTGCAAATCTGCCTCGCAAATTTGTTTCATTTGCAATCACGCCACGCGAAATAAGGCGAGCTTCCTCACTTCCTGAGATAATTTGAATTGAGATTCCGGTTTTCTTTTTTATTTCTCTAATTAAACGGTCCCCATCTTTAGCTTCTCTCAGTGCGCTTGTTCCAAATGCGACAACTCGCAACACCCTAAAGTCTTCGATGGTTTTTTTAAAACTTTGAAAAGCTTCTATGCAAAGATCGATTGAGCGCCTGCTCAATCGGTGCTTCAAAAACACGCCTTCCCCGAGGCGAATCATCAGTTTCTCGCGATGCAAATGAAAGATTTGGTTGTCGGGGCCAAGCTCATGAACATCAAAGCGCACGGAGTTGGTCCCTAAATCTACAATAGCTAAGCGCATTTAGCTCCCTTCACAGAAGATTAACATGACCCTGGGCTCAAAAAGAAGTCAGTATTAGTGTCACTTGATGGAAACGGGATTTTCACTACCGACGATGCCCTCGCTTTTAGTGGATAAAAAATCCCCTTTTATCCATCGAGACCTCAGTTGGCTGCAGTTCAACGACAGAGTTCTCGCAGAGGCGCGTCTGACCACGAATCCCATTTTAGAACGAACAAAATTTTTGGCGATTACGGCCTCAAATTTAGATGAGTTTTTCATGATCCGTTTTTCGTCGCTTAATCGATCCATTCAGCAAGCTCGAAGGCACGATCCAAAGCTCCTTAAGTCTCTGACTCGCATTCGAATGAATTTGATCGAAGCCGTGACTCAATTTGGTCGCAGGCAAACCGAGACTCTCGATCTTTTAGCCGCTGGCTTGCAGTCACATAAAATTTTTCTGATCCGTCGATCTAAGCCTGACGATCCTACGCACACGGTAGGAAGAAATATTTTTAAGGAGCAAATTTTACCCTCCTTAACTTCTCCAGAAATTTTTTCGACTGCTCAAATTTCAACCCTGGAAAATTTACAGATGGGTGTTCTCGGCGATGCAAATACTTGGTTTAGAATTCCTCGATCTTTGCCACTTGTATATTTTTCAAAGCAATCAAATGGAGAGCTCTTCGTTTTCTTCTTAGATGATTTATTGATTACTCACTTAGCAGAAGCATTTTCTCAAAAATCTCCTCCAGGAATTTTAAGAATGACTCGCGATGCAGATTTTAGCTTGGATCTCGCTTATGAAGATACGGAGTCTGTGCCCGATGTCGTAAAATCAAACTTACGTGTTCGCGACAAAGGAAGGCCCGTTCGTCTTCAATGGACGGGAAATATTTCAATGCCGACCCTTCAGAGATCAGCTCAATATTTTAAATTTGAACCTGGTCAAATTTCTGAAGTGCTAAAGACTCTTTGCATGCATGGACTTTGGGGGCTCTATCATCAAATTCCGGAGAATCAATCGACAAAAAATTTACGTTTTCCACCGCTAAAACCTTTTCTGCCACGACCCTTTCGAAACACAGAGGGAATTTTTGAAAAGCTTCGACAGAATGATTATCTCTTTCATCATCCTTACGATTCATTTGATGGATTTGTCAGTTGGATCAAATATGCCTGCGACGATCCAAAAGTAGAAACCATCGAGCAGACCGTTTACAGAGTGGATACACTTTCCCTTGTCGTCGACGCTTTGAAAAAAGCTGCTAAGAAAAAACGAATTCGCGTGATGATTGAACTTCGCGCACGATTTGACGAACTCAATAATTTAAAATTAGCAGACGAGCTTCGTCAGGCCGGGGTTGAAGTTGGATTTGGATTTGGAAAATTAAAACTTCACGCTAAAGTCGCTCTTGTTACTCGAAGAGAATCTGATGGTTTAAGATTTTATACGCATCTTTCTACAGGAAATTATAATGCACTCACTGCTCGGCAATATACCGATCTTGCGATTGTTACGAGTAATCAAGAAATCGGTGCTGATGCTCGACACTTTTTCGATTCGGTTTGGAATGGAAAAGTTCCTTCAAATTTTCGTCTACTTGTTTCAGCTCCCTTAAGATTACACAAAAAACTTTTGAGTCTCATTGATGCCGAGACAGAAGCCGCCAAGGCCGGACGAAAAGCTCGTATCGTCGCTAAAGTGAATGCTCTCGTAGATGAAGCCGTGATTGCACAACTTTATAAGGCTTCTCAAGCGGGGGTTCAGGTTGATCTTATTGTACGTGGCGCTTGTTCGCTGATTCCGGGAGTAAAGGGCCTCAGTGAGAACATTCGAGTCGTAAGCATCGTTGATCGATTTTTAGAACATAGTCGAATTTATTATTTTGGAGATTCTAAGGCTCTTTATTTTTCGAGCGCGGATTGGATGCCTCGAAATTTCTTTTCTCGGCTTGAATTGGCCTTTCCAGTTTTAGATCCCATTCTCTATCAGTATGTTGAAGATATTATTATTCCAGCCTATCTTTTAGATACCGTGAAAGCGCGAGAACTTACGCCTCAAGGGATTTGGAAAAAAAGAAATTCTTCATCCATTCGTCCAGAAGATAAATTTGCGTCTTCCCCCTTAAAAACAAGAAAAGCTTTAAGTGCTCAAGCTATCTTTCAAGAAATCGCAGAGCAGGGATATAAAGGCACTGTTCTTAGCAGAAAAGAATAGTTATGAAAAAAACTCTCATCATTTTACGTCACGCTCACCGAGATACTAGCGAGCGATCACTTGACAATGGGCTCGATGAAAAAGGCATAGAGCAGGTGGCTCGGTTAAAAAAATTCTTTGCAGAAAATTATTCTGTAAAAAATCCCCAGGCTTTTTCAAGCCCGAAAATTCGCTGCCAAGAAACAATTGCAGCTATTGGTAAATTTGAAACCATGGATTTGCTTGATGAGCGAGACTTAAAAGAAAATGAAAAAGAATTTTTAGCTCGAGTTGAAAAGTTTATGGATTGGTGGAAAACAGAAGCTGCTGATTTTTGTGTGATATGCTCTCACGGAGATTGGATCCCCACTTTTCTGTATAAAGCCATTCGCGAGCCTCTCGATTTAAAAAAAGCTGGGTTGATCGAAATGAATTTGGTTTCCGATGAGATTTTTCTAAAAAACATCTTTCAAGATGCGGGTCGAAAATAATTTGTGACAGCGATTATTCTTTTAACGCTCTCCAATATTTTCATGACCTTCGCATGGTATGGACATCTTAAATTTAAAGAATCGCCACTTTTTAAAGTCATTCTCATATCGTGGTTCATCGCTTTTTTTGAATACTGCCTTCAAGTTCCCGCAAATCGAATAGGCCACTCCCAATTTTCAGCAGCTCAATTAAAGACTATTCAAGAAGTCATTACACTAGTTGTCTTTGCCTTTTTCTCAGTTTTTTATCTCAAAGAAGATTTCAAATGGAATACCTTGGTTGGATTTTCATTTATCGCCTTAGGCGCATTTTTTATTTTTAGAAAGTGAGAGCGAAGTTTTATGTGGAATCAATTAATCGATATGAGTGTTTCTCCAACGGAACTCATTGTTCGCGGCACCATTATTTTTTTAGCAATCTTGTTTTTACTAAGACTGGCAGGCAAAAGACAGCTCGGACAAATGAGCCCGACCGAATTTGTTGTCATTCTTTTGATTAGTAATGCCGTACAAAATTCGATGAACGCAGGAGATAACTCACTCGTCGGCGGCCTGATTCTTTCGGTAACTTTAATTTTTTTAAGTTGGGGACTTTCAGAACTTAACTTTCACAGCAAGCTTTTCAGTCGCTTTTTTGAAGGCACTCCAACTCTGCTTGTTCATAACGGCGAAGTTGTAAAAAAGAATCTCTATAGAGAGCGATTAACGACCGAAGAGCTTGTAACTCTTTTAAGAAAACAAGGAGTTCATCACTTCAGCGAAATTCATACGGCAGTTTTGGAGGCCGACGGAGTTTTGAGCATCATTAAAAAGTCAGAAGTATCTCGTTAGCTTCTAAGACCCTATAACTACTGATGAAATCCGACCTTTAGCCCCTTGCTTTTCTTCTAAAAAGCGCTAGTTAAAGTCCTCATAAGGTACCCTTATGAGAGCGCGTTTTTTTTACTTTCTAACTTTTTTAGGTTGGTTAATCACCAACGACGCTCAAGCTGCAAATATTAAACCATTTTCAGAATGCACAGCTCTTACTCGAAAGCTTGCATCTGCTAATGAGGCATTACGAGCCTCGCGACCCGCAGAGGCTATCCCCTACTTACTAGATATTCTTCACTCACGAACTGAATTTCAAATAAGTGTTTCTGAATATGCCGATCTTCATCTGCAAATAGCTGAAGCTTATAATGCGGTAAAAAAATATGAAGAAGCGATCCCATTTTTAGAACACCTTATTGCGCGTTTTGCTGAAACTGAAAATCCAGCCGAGCATTCTTATAGAATCGTTTTAAGTCGCGCTCATTATCTTTTGGCTGAAAGCTTTGTTGGACTCGAGAAATTTGCAGACGCTGAAGCTCATTTTACAATTTCAAAAAAATACAGACCTGAGGATGCTAGCATCGACGTTCGCTTGGGAAATTTTTATGGCGAGTGGGCACAAAAAATCGAAGCACAAGGACAATCATCAGCGATTTATTTAGAACACGCACTTGAGTCTTATGAAAGAGCTTTAAAAAATGCCTCGCCGTCTCAACATAATTTATTTTTAGAAGCGGTCTCTCATACGAGAGAAAAGTTAGTAGCAAAAAAATCTGAACGAAATTTAGAAAATCCAGTTCGACTCATTAGTGAAGACAGTCCTGAGCGACAAGAGAGACTTGCAAAAAATACAGAACTCAACCAACTCATTTCTCAAACAGAAGCCTACCTCTTAACTTTCAAGGATCGAGAAAATCGAAGTTTAAAAAATTTAAAAGAAATTTTAAGCCTTCTTTCAAACCCGCTTTTGCCAAAGACTCAGAAGTTAAAAGAAGTCCAAAATCAATTACGTCGATGGCGCGATCAACTAAGCATCGCAGATCAACAAAGTCTGACGCGACTTTCTGAAGAAGAAATTTATTTAGAGAAAGTTTTTGACCGAGATTGGGTTGAGCCAATGCTTGATTTAACTCAAATTATTAAACTTGATTCACCTCTCAACTTCAAAATTCGACAGATTCAATTTCGTTTTGAATCACTCTTAGATACTGCACAGTTAGTAAGTTTAGGTGTCGGAAAAAATCACATCGGAGCCCATCCTGAAAAGTCAGACAAAATGATGCTAGATCTGCAGAACTCTTTAGAAAATTTGAAATCGGAGAGCCTATTTGAAGCCGAAGCTATCGCGAATCTCAAAGCGTATCTTCTAGAGAAAGTTCGACAAGAACGAGAGAAACTGCTTCAAGGTGTAGGCAATTAGGCAGGAGAGCTCATGAATATTCTCAAAGTAGATTTTCGCGAAAAAAACGCGTCTTTTCGATTTGCAGAATCTCTTCAAAAAACGGGGTTCGGCGTGGTCACGCATCATCCAATTTCTGCATCACTCATCCAAAGTGTTTATGATGATTGGAAAAAGTTTTTCGCAAACGAGGCAAAACATAATTATCTTTACGATAAAAAAGCTCAGGTGGGTTATTTTCCATTCGCCTCCGAGAACGCAAAAGATTCTCCCATCAAAGATTTAAAAGAATTTTATCATATCTATCCAGGTCACGCGCTTCCTAAAGAAGTGAGTGAAAGATCTTTAGAACTTTTCAATGAGTTGATGAAGCTTGGAAAAATTTTGCTCGATTGGTTAGATGAACAAACACCGTCAGATATTCGCTCTGAATTTTCGATGCCGCTTTCTAAGATGGTGAAAGAAAGTCCTAAAAATCTTTTTAGAATTATTCATTATCCACCACTTTCAGGGCAGGAACCCGCGGGTGCCATTCGCGCTGCCGCTCATGAAGATATTAATATCATCACTTTGCTTCCCGCTTCGACAGCGATGGGACTTCAAGTAAAGGATGTCGCTGGTCAGTGGCACGATGTGCCCGGAGATTGGGGAGATATTGTGATCAATGTTGGCGATATGCTTCAGATGGCGAGTCAAAAATTTTACAAATCAACAACACATCGAGTGGTTAATCCAAGCGGAGAAGCTGCAAAATTACCTCGGTATTCAATGCCTTTATTTTTGCATCCGACACCTGAGGTTCGTTTGTCCGAAACTCACACGGCAGATTCTTATTTGACCGAGAGACTTCGGGAAATTGGTTTGAAATAATTTATCTCAGCGCTAAAAATTCAGACCGAGTAGCAGGCTCACGAAACTGACCAAGTAAACAACTTGTCATCATCTCCGCGGCTGTTTTTACGCCGCGCATTTCCATACACGTATGAGTGGCACGCACGATCACTCCAACCCCATAAGGACTTAGATTTTCTTGAAGAGCGTTGGCAATTTCTTCAGTCATTCTTTCTTGGACTTGAAGACGCCGCGCAAAACAATGAACAAGCCTTCCAATTTTTGAAAGGCCTACAATTCTATCTTTAGGCAGATAGCCCACTGTCGCTGTTCCGTGAAACGGAAGCATATGATGCTCACACAGCGACCAAAATTGAATATTTCTCACCACCACCATTTCGTTACACTTCTCGGTGAACGTGGTTGAAAGAATAGATTTTGGATCCAGATTATAGCCCGAGGTTAATTCGAGAAGAGATTTGACGACTCGGTGAGGAGTTCGCTTTAATCCTTCGCGATTTGTATCTTCGCCGATAAGTTTTATGAGCTCCTTAACAGCAGCTTCGGCAGAATCGGTGGCATGGTTCTTCTCAAGCATAACGGCCTCTTTTCTAGTCTTTTTACTCAAAAATCGTAAAGTAAATTCGTGAAACCTCTGCCTTTAAGCTTTTATCAGCGCCCAGCGAAAGAAGTGGCTAAGGATTTGCTCGGAAAAATTTTCGTTCATCGTGTGGGAAAAAAACTTCTAAAAGCTCGCATCGTTGAAACTGAAGCCTATATAGGCCCGCACGATTTAGCCTGTCATTCAGCTAAAGGCAGAACTACGCGTACCGAGGTCATGTTTGGAATGGGCGGACATATCTACGTCTATTTTATCTATGGAATGTACGAAATGTTCAATGTAGTCACCGGAAAAGAAAACGAAGCTGAAGCCGTTCTCATTCGCGCAGCCGAATCTCTCGATGATTCAAAATTAAAACTATCTGGTCCGGGAAAGTTCACTCGAGGAATGAAAATTACTCGAAAAGTTAACGGACTACTTCTTACGAGCGATAAAATATTTTTTTCGCAAGGACCCTCTCCAAAAAAAATCATCTCAGACAAACGAATTGGGGTGGATTACGCAGGAAAATGGAAAGACGCAAAATTAAGATTTTACGATTCAGAAAGCTCAGAAATCTCTAGGCACCGAAAAAAAATTATAAAACGCGGCAAATAAAAGTCTTCAGATAATCCGTCTCAGGACATGCCGTTAAGACAGGATGATCGGCGGCTTGGCCTCGTTGCTCCAAAACTTGAACAAATCTTTTTGAACGTCGAGCCACTCCCGCCAGCATAAATGCAAAATCTTCTCTCGAAATTTGTCCTGAACAACTACAAGTCACCAAATAACCGCCAGGCGAAATAGCTTTAAGTGCCTCTTCATTAATTTTAAAATAAGTTCGAAGAGCTTTTTCTTTTGCGCCTCGCGAAGGAGCAAATCGAGGAGGATCTAAAACAATCAAATCGAATTTTTTATCTGCATTTTCTTTGAGCCAATCAAAAGCATCGTTCACTTGAAAATCTATATTTGAAATCCCATTGAGCTTCGCATTTTTTTGAGCCTGCTCGATTGCGCCTTTAGAACTATCGACTGCGATAATTTCTTTAGCGCCAGCTTTTGCAAAATTCATAGCGAAAGCTCCCGTGTAGGAATAAAGATCGAGAACTTTCTTTCCCTTAACAAGTGCAGCAGCAGCCTTTCTGTTATCGCGCTGATCGCAATAGAATCCAGTTTTTTGACCGTGAAGAAAATTCACTTCAAATCGAATATCATTTTCAGCGACTTCAACCGCAGCCTCAGGGACTTTTCCAAATAAAATTTCATCCTCTGAACTTAAACCCTCTGCCGTTGAAATATTTTTTTCAGCCTTTAGAAAAATTCCCTTTGGCTCAGCTATTTTTTCTAAAATCTTAGCAATCATATGGCGACGCTCATAAAGAGCTAGGCTTGTGATTTGCAAAACTAAATAGTCTCCAAATCTATCGGCCACCAAACCTGACAAGCCATCCCCCTCAGAATAAATAAAACGATAAGCTGCATCTGCCTTCACTAAACCAATTTGTTTTCGAAGCTCATACGCCGCTTTGATTTTTTCCGCGAAAAAACTTTCATCTAAAGAACGATCTTCCCAAGCAAGAAGCCGAATCCGAATTTGGCTTTTAGAATTAAAAAAACCTGTGGCGATGAACTTTCCTTCGCCAAAAACTTTTACTTCGTCTCCATCTTTAGGTTCGCCGTCGATTTTTTCGATAACATCAGAAAACACCCAAGGATGCCGTCCAAGTGCGGGGCCACAGTGGCGAGATTTTAAGTATATTTTGGCTGGGGTCGACATGGTTGGCACTTATAGCAGTCTTAGCTTTCACGTAAAGCTTCATGCATGCTATTCGTCGAATATGATTGAAATGCTCAAAATCAGCAGCAAAGCCATTAAAGACTTCCCTATGGGAGATGCCCATGAGCGCATTTGCCCAGTTTATTTGCCACCCAATTACGATAAAAAACGTAAAGAGCCTTACCCCGTTGTGGTTTTTTTAGCGGGATGGTCGAGCAAAGGCTCTAGTTATTTGAGCGACGAATCTGCCTTTGGAATTCCTCTTCAAACTCGCTTTGATAGAGCGATTGGCGAAGGCCGAATGCCAGCTTTCATTGGCGCCTTCCCAGATGGCACATCGAAACTAGGTTGCAGCCAGTATATTAATTCTCCCTCACTTGGAAATTATGGCGACTATATTTGCGATGAAATCACATCACTCATAGATAAAGAATTTCACACCTACTCTTCGGCAAATTTTCGAGCAGTGACCGGACATTCAAGCGGCGGCTTTGGAGCTCTCGTTTCTGGATTTCTTCGACCCGATCGATTCCAATTTGTTTGCTCATCGGCAGGGGATAGTTTTTATGAAGCACTTTATTTACCAAGCGTGAATTTGATGATGAGCGAGCTTGAAAAATCCGGAAGCTTAGTCAAATTTGTTGAAGATTTTTTAAATCACCCGAATCCAAAAAGTTTGCCACGCTCTAAAGGCGAAGCTCTGATGAGTCTTTCGATGGCGGCTTGTTATGCGCCCAATCCTTCGAAGGCTCCCTTGTTTGGAGATCTTTTTTTTGAACCCACCACAGGAAAAATAATCCCTGAGATTTGGAAAAAATATTTAGAGTGGGATCCCATTCATATGGTTGAAAAAAATATTCAGAATATTAAAAAGCTAAAATTCATTTTGCTTGAAGCAGGTCTTCAAGATGAATACGGACTTCAGTGGGGACATCGCCAACTCGCCGAAAAATTTAAAAAACATGGAGTTTCTTTTGAGATAAACGAATATCCAGGCACTCACAGCGGACAGAATTGGCGATTCGAGCCAAGGTTGATTAATATTTTTTCAAAAATGTTTTCTTAAATCTTTTAGAAATTACCAATCGATAACAATTGCATCTCTTATCGGATCTAATTGCTGTTTAGTTAACTTGAAAAAATTTAATGTTTTGGATTTGATAATAAGATTTGAGGGATTTAAATCTAAGTTTCCCAACTGAACACTATGCGCATCTACACCAGCTTTCCTCAACTGCTGCCTTAGCTGATAATTTATATTATTGGTGCGGAAGTTAAGTTCGTGAGCAAATTTGCTGACAACTTCGGTATCAATACCATAATTGCGATATTCCGAAAGAAAAGTGGAGACCGTGGGTCCTTCTATATACCGCTGGATAAGTGGTATGTCTTTTGAGTTCAATTTTACCGCATCATCGATGGCGGCATACTTCCATCCAATCTGCTGTAGTTGTCTTTGGCCTTCCAATCTCGTAGCAAAAATGTATTGCGCTGTACGTAAATCGTTTCGATCTAATACGTCTTGATTTGCCAATTTTACAGCCACGTATCCATCTTGATTTGCAAATCTATGTTCCAACTGCATCAAATAGGCTGTCGACTCGCTTCCACTTCCCAGCAAAATAGCCTTGGAACCATTTCTTTCTGGCGAAAAGATCGCCGCCTTTTCGGCTAACTTTCTTAAAAATTTTGAAGTGTAAATTTTTTCTGCCCGAACGTCTTGAGCGGCGAATAAAATCAAAAATAAATTGAAGAAAAACGTACAAAGATAAAAATTCTTTTTCATTTGTACATTATGAAGAAGAAAAAAAGACTTTGTCAGTAGCAGGCTGAAGATTTGCACCGCGTTACTGCGGCGCACTCAACGCGAGTTGTTAAGGAATTTTCCAAGTATTTAAAATTGCTCGCTCTTCTTCGAGAGTTGAAAACTTCTTAAACTTCGCGCCGCGTTGATTTTTCACTCGAGCCTCACAAGCTTTCCAAGTTTCATCTCGAAAAACTTTTCCATTTACTAAACTCAAATAAAAAACTTTTTCACCCGTTTTTGATTTCGACTTTTTTTTCGCGGGCCGATTTGAAATTTCTAAGTTCGAAAGATCAACATTATAATTTTTTAAATCTCCATCATAGAGATCAATTTCTTCATGCTTCGAAAAACTGGAAGCGATTTCATCGACACGTTCATTTCCGGGAATACCTGAATGACCGTCTACATGATTCCATTCGATAGTGCAGATTTTTTTTAAACTTGAAAAAACATCGTCCAATTTTATCCAAAGATCTTTGTTCTTAACTTCCTCTTTCGCAGCAGTTTTCCAGGAATTTTTTTTCCAACCTGAAATCCACTGCGTGATTCCATGGATGACATATTTTGAATCGGTATAAATGCTGATGGGTAATTCATTTTTTCGGGATCGAATATTTTCTAAAGCGCGAAAAACTGCCTCGAGCTCCATCCGATTGTTGGTGGTGTTCGCATCAAATCCGCCCAATTCTAAAACATGCTGGCCGTCTGAAATAACGGTACCCCATCCACCCGGCCCAGGATTGCCAGAGCAAGCTCCATCGGCAAATACAATGAATTTAAGGTGCTGATTCTTTGACAAGTCTTAAATCTGTCTTATGATCTTGGTGTTTAGAAAGGGAAATTTTATGCAATCTTCAAATCCAATTCTTAAAGATAATCTTTTTTCGCGTGAAGCAGCGCTCACTACTTCAACGGATGTGATGACCTTTAAGGGTGTCGTTAACAAAACCTTCGCATTGATCGCCATTTGTTTTCTTACCAGCGCTTTAACCTGGGGAACTTTAATCGGCTTACCTGCAGAACAAGCCGGCTTAGCAACTGGCGTTCTTATTGGCTCTGCCATTTTAGGAGCCATCGTCGCTTTCGTTACAATTTTTAAACATTCTTGGTCACCCACAACGGCTCCATTGTACGCAGCTATTCAAGGTGTTGTGCTTGGAAGTGTTTCGTTGATGTTCGAAAGACAGTATCCAGGAATTGTTTTTCAAGCTGTGCTTCTCACATTTGGAGTTTTATTCTCTCTTTTGTTTGCCTATCGAAGTGGATGGATTCGAGCGACTGAGAAATTCAAAATTGGAGTTTTTGCAGCCACGGGAGCCATCGCGATTGTCTATATTGCTTCGATGGTTTTAGGAATGTTTGGAATTCAAATCCCGATGATCCACACTTCAAGTCCTGTGGGAATTGCATTCAGCGTTATCGTTGTCATCATTGCGTCTCTCAATTTTATTTTAGACTTTGATAGAATTGAAAATGGTGTTGCCGCTCGCGCTCCTAAATATATGGAGTGGTATTCAGGATTCGCCATTTTAATTACTCTTGTTTGGCTCTATATGGAAATCTTAAGACTTTTAGGAAAAGTTCGAGATAGGAGATAATTATTTTCGAGATGCAGATCGGGCGATTTCTCGATCTGCATCTTTCTTTTTCAGATCTTCCCGCTTGTCATAAGCTTTCTTACCCTTCGCCAACCCCAAAAGAATTTTAATATAAGAATTTTTCACATACATTTTTAGTGGAACAAGAGACATCCCGCTCTTAAGCAGAGTTAAAAGTTTTACGATTTCACTTCTATTTAAAAGTAGTTTTCTCGTTCTGCGCGGCGAATGATTCTCTCGATTCCCATGAGAGTATTCATTGATATGCAAATTCTGAATAAAAAGTTCAGATCCTCGAAAGGCTGCATAACCATCTGTTAAATTTGCTTTTCCGGCGCGGCAAGCTTTGACTTCGGTGCCTTGCAAGACGAGGCCCGCTTCAAAAGTTTCGATAATATGATAATTAAATCTGGCCTTACGATTTTCAGCTAAAAGCGAACCTTCAGCATTTTTTTCTGCGGGCTGCTTTGGTGTTTTATCTTTAGCCATCTTGAAAAGCTTTAAACAATGCTGGCCAGAGATCAACCGAGATCTCTTCGGCCCTCGCCGTGGGTTTTAAATCAAAGTCTTGAAAAACTTCATCGATTTTCTCTTTAGAAAATTTAGATTTGATCGCATTTCGAAAAGTCTTTCTCTTATGTAAAAAGCAAGATTGCACAAATTGATTGTATTTCGAGCTAACCGGATGAGCTCCATTCTCACGTCGAAATCCGCCAACCAACTGAGACATCACTTGAGGGGCGGGATTAAATGCCTCTGGTCGAACAATATCGAGAGCTTCGACATCAAACTGCCCCTGCACGAGTACACTCAAAGATCCAAAATCTCGCGTATGAGGTTTTGCGCACAGCCTTTCAACAACTTCTTTCTGCAGAAGAAATAAAAAATGAACAACCTGCGAAGGTCGCTCGCAAATTCTTTTGACGATAGCCGTTCCAGCCTCATAAGGGAGATTTCCTATAAAAGAAAAATTTTCTATTTGCTTATTTTGAAGATTAAAATCCCAATCTAAAAAATCACCTTCAACGACGCGATAATTTTTTAAAGTCTTGTGAAGAGGAACTAAATTCTTATCTTTTTCAAAAACCGTAAAATCAGAATATTTTTTTGAAAGATATTTGGTGAGCTCTCCATGACCTGGACCAATTTCTCCAAACTCACCAGGAGGCTTAAACAAACTCGCAATTTTTTCTAGAATACTTTCATCAATTAAAAAGTTCTGTCCAAGATATTGACGGCTCATGCGATTTTTTTCTTTTTTGAGTTTGGACGAAAAGTCGAATGCACATCTTCAGATAAATTCGAAAATTCTTTTCTTAAATATTTTCTATAAGCCAGAACGCCGATCATGGCTGCATTGTCCGTGCAGAACTGAGCGCTCGGTGCATACCACTGCGAAATAGAATTTTTATTTTTTAATTCTTCAAGGCGTAAGCGAAGTTCAGAATTTCTGGCCACTCCACCTACGATTGCCAAATCTCGAACCGAATGAGATTTAATTGCTATTTCTATTTTATCCATCAGATGATCGATGAGAGCTTTTTGATAACTCGCTGCTGCATCGGCGTGATGAAGATTTTCACCCTCTCTCTGAACGAGTCGAACCAATTCACTCTTATGGCCACTAAAACTAAAATCTAAATTTTTTGTCTGAACTTTTCCAAATTTATATCGCGTTGGATTTCCTTCCTTTGCCAGTCGATCAATTTCTGGCCCGCCAGGAAATGGAAGTCCTAAAACTTTTGCACCCTTATCGAAGGCTTCTCCAATTGCATCATCCAGAGTAACTCCGAGTTTTTCAAAGTCATCGTGATTTTTTGCAAGATACAAACTCGTATGCCCGCCAGAGACAACTGCCGCCAATAAAGGATAGGCCGGGCGATGCTCCAAAAACACAGACATCAAATGTCCCTCGATATGATGACAAGAAAGAAGCGGCTTATCGTATAAAAAAGAAAGCGCCTTCGCAGCCGAATGGCCAATCAATAAACAGCCAATGAGCCCGGGTTGATGAGTCGAAGCCATCAGATCGACATCACTCAAATTTATTTTTGATTCATCCAAAACTTTTTTAAGACAAGGAAGCAAATTTCTTAAATGGGCTCGCGAAGCTAAATCGGGAACTACTCCTCCGTATTTTTCGTGAACCTCTTGCTGAGATTGAACAGATAAAGAAATGAGCTTTGGAAACTCGTCACCTTCGCAAGCACGCAAAAGGGCAACCGACGTATCGTCACAGGAAGATTCGAATGCGAGTATATTTATTTCTTTGCAGAGCATTGCTCGGCGTATAGTTTTTGAAACGCCGAGGCTTCTTTTTCCATTTTTAAGGCCTGAAGACAAGAAATCTGTTTATCCATAGCTTCGCAGCGTTTTTCGGACTTCGGATACTTATCAATAACCGTCTGAAACTTAACAATAGCCTTTTTATAGGACTTTTCCGCCATATGGCCGTCTCCGATCCAAAAAAGGGCGCTCGGAGCCAAAGAATTCTTAGGATACTTACGTACAAAGGCCTCAAAAAGCTTCTCAGCCTTACTAAAGTCTCCGTCTTGATGGGCTTTTAAAGCCTCATGATAAGCCGATTCAGCATCTTGAGGAGCCGGGTTCACGGCCGCGGGAACTGAAGGACCCTCAGTTTTAGCCCCTCGTTTTTCGAGCTCTAAAGCTAGAGAATCCATACGTTGATTGAGATTCTTATTCTCGTACTCAAGAGCTTCCATTTTGCCAGACATCACTGTCATATCATTTCGCATGGATGCCATCTGCGAACGAACGTCAGCTAGCTTTTGAGAATCTAAAAGCTCTCGGTCGGAACCAACCGGCAGTCCGGATTTATGTTCCATCTGAGAAATTCTCTTTTGAAGCTCGTTGGTGCGCTCTTCGAACTCATCCAGCCGTTGAGCGCAGCCGGCGAAAACGCCGGCTATCAAAATAAAATAAAAAAACTTCATCTCTATATTACTTAGATAAAATTACAAATTCGGCGCGACGATTTCTTGCAAATGCTTCTTCTGTTTTATCAGTATCCAATGGCTTTTCTTCGCCCCAGCTTTTCATCTCAAGCCGATTGCGAGCCACTCCGAGCGATACCAAATAATCTAAAGTCATTTTGGCGCGTCGCTCACCTAAAGCGATATTGTATTCATTCGTTCCTCGATCATCGGTATGACCTTCAACTAATACTTTCATCGCTCGATCTTTTTGCATTGCTTCGGCATTCGACTTCAATACTTTTGCAGCTTCTGGAGAAATATTGGATTTATCAAAATCAAAATAAATTCTTTGAAGTGTGCCAAGGCCAATTCCAGTTCCATTTGTATCGCTTGATCCATATTCGGCATTCACTCCGTCTCCAGCCGAACCGCCTTTCATGGCACATCCGGTTAAGGCCAGCGAAACGCTACCTAAAATAAAAACGCTCTTAAAAATATTTCGAAAATTCATAATCTTAAACTCCTTCTAAATCGCCGACTAAACAGCGCTTCTATTTTTGAATCACTCACGTGAATCCGTTAAACTTAGATAGTCATTTAAACAAAAAATAAGTTTTTTTGGCACTCAAATCTTTCGAAAACACCTCTAGAATGCTTCCGTCTAACCTTTGTCTAATAAGAAATTGTCCCGGACCTCGACTTCGAGTGTCAAGTTCAAGACAAAATCGAGGCGAACAAGTACCTAAACGGGATTTGAACTTCTGAGCGGGTGTCCAAATGGCCCGAACATCAATCCAATTTAGTATATTTTTAAAATATTCAGGGCTTTTTGAAGATGTATTAAATGAAATCCATAAATCCGTTGAATTTCTAAAGTCACTTAGCAAGTGAGGAAGTATTCTAGATTTCCAATATTTCGTACTCCCTGAACTCAGTAAAATATTCTGATCTTCCATCTTTAGAAGAATGACAGAAGAATATCTGTCGAGATGGATGGCGCGGTATTCAACTCCTTGCCGAGTTTTGGTTAGAAATTTTTCCCAAGGCATCCAAGTTGACCCTATGAACACCAGAGAAATGATTAAAAAAAAGATGCTACGAATTTTAAAACTTCGCTCTTTCTCTAAACAAATTATAATTATTAAAAATAAAAACGGAATTGCATAACTTGTGGGCAAATGAATTCGAGGAGTAATCGTTTCCAGAAACTTTGCAAAAAATCTAAGCCCATCAAAATAGAAATGAAGAAGTTGATTCGCCCATTTCTCTAAACTCGGAATAAAAATGCTGCCTAAAGACGCGGGAACAAGCACAAATCCAAAAATCGGAAGAAAAATAAAATTAAATAGTGGCGAGAGCGGGTGAATGAATAATCCAAGTGAATAGCAAAGAGGGGATAAAATAAAGTAAGGCAGAAAAAGATAGATGAATAATTTACAAAATAGATTTTGATTTAACAAAAATCGATCCCCCCAAAATTCCGAAATCAAAAGCGCAAAAGTTGCTGCAAAGCTTAAGAGATAAGTTGTTGAAGTGACTGAGTGTGGGTCCCAAAAAAGCAGGACCAGGCCAACTGCCGCCAAAATTTCTGTCCGCCTGTACCGATGAAGGGATGGAACAAATAAACTCATGCCTAAAGTTGCTAAACAAGTCAGCCAAGCACGAGATAAAGAGATATCAAAATTAGTAAGAACATAAAAAATAGAAATAAGAATGAGAAGTAGGGCTCGAGAAAAGATAAATTTCTTGAGTCTAAAAAATTGAAAAATTTTTTTATTAAAAAAAAGAAGACACAAAATCAGAAAACTTAAGTGAGAGCCAGATATCACCATAAGATGAGAGAGCCCTAAGTAATTCATTGCCTCCCATGCGGGGGCAGGAATGCCTTTACCATCTCCAAGGACAAGAGCTCGTCTAAATCCATGCAAAGGCTCTCTTTCGGTTTGTAGAATATTAAAAATCTTGCTGCGAATGATTTGCCGCAGATCGGAAGATTTTAATATTCGCGACGGCTCATCCGCCCACTTGAGCTGCGCAATGAGATTTCGATCCCGCGAGATGCGTGACAAGGGGAACAGTTGAGCAACACCTTCTAGTTCGCAACCTGCCGAACAAGCTCCATCCGCTGGGAGTTTTACGATTTTAGACTTTAAAGGACCCTCCAAAATTTCTGCGAGAGCTCCATATGAAATCTTTTCGATGACTTTAAGTTTAAATTTTTGGGGAATCTCAAAAGTAGGAGCGACTGCGACTTCAGACAGAGGAAGAGAAGATCTTACAAAGGCTAAAGAAAAAAATAATACGATCAATAGACGATAGCGACTAAAGAGAAAAAGTAAAAAAGCTCCGATGAGTAGCCAAAATCCTGAGGGGAAGAGGGAGGGTCGCAAAAATGCATAAACACCCAAAAGTGCAGCTAACCATCCTGCCAAAAGAGGGGGGATATGAAGGCCTTTAAGCATGGGCTTTTACTAAGCAAAAATTCGGCCAAGTTCTCCGTCATGATTAAAACAGGTTTTAAAAAATTTTTTATCCGGATTTTATCCGGATTACAAATTCGGGCCGATGAGATTGCCTGCCGTCCCTACAATCTCTATCGTTGAAAGATGTCCCTCAGTGAAAGCTTTTATAAATTAACGACAGATAGAGTCTTAGATTCTGTCGAAGCGGCTCTCTCAAAAGTTAAACCAAATATTCGAGCGACTGGCAGAATCATGGCTCTCAATAGCTTAGAAAATCGAGTCTACGAAATTGAGCTCGAAGATAATTCATTCGTCGTTACAAAATTTTATCGGCCTGGCCGATGGAGCGAAGCTCAATTGGGCGAAGAGCACGAGTTTCTAAAAAAATTAAAAACCGCAGAAATTCCTGTCGTCGCACCTCTGGAACTAGCCGAGTCTAAATTTTCAAAACTCTCCAAGGTAACAACTCTCGCGCAATCTCCAGATAATATTTGGTTCGCTGTTTTTCCAAAAGTTCGCGGCCGACTCTTAGATGAATTGTCTACGACTCAGATCGAAACCCTCGGAAGATATCTCGGCCGCATTCACAATATCGGCAGAACATGGCCTGCTCGGCATAGACTTAAATTATCCACTGAAAAATGGGGTCGAGAATCCTTAAAATTTATTTTAGATTCTAAATTCATAGATCCACAGACTCGTTCCCATTATCAAAATTTAACCGAAGATTTTTTAAATCGTTGCGAGCCACTTTTGAAAAATGTGAAGGCTCAGGTAGTGCACGGAGATTGTCATTTAGGAAATACACTTTGGGAAGGTGAAGCGCCTTTTTTTCTAGATTTTGACGATATGATGATTGCGCCGCCCGTTCAGGATGTCTGGATGATTTTGCGAGGAAGAGACGAAGAAAGCCTTCGCCAAAGAAATATTTTACTTTCTACTTACGAGCAAATGAATGAATTTGATTATACGAGTTTAAATTTAATCGAACCACTGCGAGGACTTCGCATCATCCATTATTCAGCATGGATCGCGAGGAGATGGGAAGATCCAGCATTTGCCAATGTGTTTGCTAATTTTGGAACGCCTTCTTACTGGAGATCCGAAATGGAAGCTCTGCAAGAAATTTCTCAGTTGATTGTTGCGAACTAAAGCCCTTGAACTTGTAAATTGATTCCCCAAGTCATGCCTGCAAATTTTGTGTTCGACATTCGCATAGTATGTCTTGAAATATTTCCAAAATAAAATTTTGGATTGAATTGAAGCTTAAATAAAAATTTTCCTAAAATATCAAAACTAGGTCCAAAATAAGTATTCACAAGAAAGCCGTAAGAAAACTGATCAGATGCGGTAAAAAGCCGTCCATCATCATTGTAATGAGTGCCAGGACTGTAATACCAAAGTCCAAAAAATCCGCCCTGAATTCCACCAAACATTCCCGTTGGATAAAAGTTTTTTGTAAGCTCTACATTGAGCTCGGGTCCAACTGCTAAATTAAACATCACTAAGTTTTGATGCAAAAAAACTTCGGGAAGAAAAAGAATCGGAATCGGTCTCAGATCTTGCATTTCAATTGAATAAAACTCAAAAGGTGCTGCTAGGGAGATGAATTTTTTACGACGAGTGATCGTATCTTCGGTTGTACCATTTGAAGTAGTAATTCTGTCGGGAAAAGTCGCGGCATGAAATCCTAAATAAGGTTGCGGAGGCATCTTTGGCTTCCAATAATCACCGACCGCTCCAATTTGTAAAAGGCTCGCTATAAAAAGTGAAATCATGCCTCCTCAGGTTCTCTGAACTTCGATTGCAAAGTCAATCGAAGCGAAGGGATCAACTTTTTTGGAATGACAGCCACTAAATCTTCGTCATTTGCTTCACGAATTTCTTCGATCCCACCAAAGCGCGTCAGCAACTTCAGTTTGTATTTCTCATTCATCCCCTCTACCTCATCTAAGACTGAGGTAGAAATAAGCTTATCTTTTCGAAATCGATGATAAGTAATGGCAAAACGATGAGCTTCATCTCGAAGATAACGAAGCAATAATTCTTCGTTAGAGTCAGCTTTCAATAAAATAGGATTTTTTTGATGGGGCTTAAATATTCTTTCCCTGTTTTGAGGATTGAGTGGATCAATTCCTTCTTGATCCCTCGCTTTAGCGAGCGAAACTAAATCTACATTTTCAAGCCAAGTATTTTGTTTCAAAATTTCATAAGCCGATGTGAGCTGCCCTTTGCCTCCATCGATAACAATTAAATCTGGAAGATCATCTAAAGTTTTATATCTTCTCTCCACTGCCTCTTTCATCGATTGAAAATCATCGATTTGATCCACTTTCATTTTTATTTTTCTGTATCCATTTTTGAAAGGAACACCGTCTTGAAATCTCACCACGGAGGCGACGGTCTCTAAACCCTGATGATGAGATATATCAATACAATCTATGGTTTGCGGCAATTTTTTTAGAGAAATTAATTTTTGAAGGCCCGCTAAAGTTTGCTCAAGATTTTTTAATTTCTTAAATCGAGATTCCAAGTGAATTTGAGCATTCTTGTTTGCGATATCGATGAAATTTCTTTTTTCTTCGGATTTTGGATATATAACTTTCGAATCAATTTCGATCGCTTCGTCATTTAGAGAAAATGGAAGTAAAATTTCATCTGGAACAAAAACTTCCGACGAATAGTAACGCTCTAAAAATTCAATCATGAAACTTTCTCGATCGAGCTTGATATT
This sequence comes from Deltaproteobacteria bacterium, assembly GCA_017302715.1. Classification (GTDB taxonomy): domain Bacteria; phylum Bdellovibrionota; class UBA2394; order UBA2394; family UBA2394; genus JAFLCD01. The sequence continues at coordinate 100,097 of JAFLCD010000001.1, read as the reverse complement.
TTTAAATTCAATAATTCGCTTATCAAAAATAATTCCGTTTCGAACAAATAAAATGGCTACAACTGCAAACTCTGTTTGAGATGCAAAACCGATAACATCTTGATTAATTCCCAATTGAAATTGTTTTACTCCGATTACGGACTGAGAATCTAAAGTTGTACGAATCGCTGAAACCTTATCTCGAATTAAAGCCGCCTCTTCAAATCTGTCGTCGTTCGCAGCCACTTCCATGGCCTCTCCCAATTTTAAGACCAGCTCTTCGTTTTTTCCTTTCAAAAACATCATCGCGCCCTGAACGAGTTCGGTATATTGCTCTTTCGTCACATAATTTACGCAAGGCGCAACACAGCGCTTAATCTCATACTCAATGCAAGGCCTAGAGCGATTATAAAGTTTATGATCAGAGCAAGTTCTAAGTGGAAAAATTTTCTGCATGAAATCTAAAGTTTCACGCAATCGAGTTGCCGAAGAAAAAGGTCCAAGATAAACAGCCTTATCTTTTAAAATTTTTCGAACGACATCGATCTTTGGCCATTCATGTTTAAGATCGAGTCTTAGACTTAAATATCTTTTGTCGTCTTTAAGAGAAATATTATAAGGAGGCTTATGTTTTTTGATGAGCTCGTTCTCAAGTAAAAGCGCATCTTGCTCTGTTTTGACAACGATGTACTGAATTCGATCTGCTTTCGAACGAATAAATTGAACAAAAGGCCGCTTGTCCGTGTCTCCAATAAAATATTGTCGCACACGAGAATAAAGCGACTTTGCTTTTCCTATATAAAGAATGCTTTCTTCGGCAGAATCTTTGGTGCGACCGTGAAAAAGATAGATTCCAGTCGCCTTAGGGACTTCTCCCAACTGATCTTTTGTTATAATTTTTTCTTCATTGAGATCTTCCAACTTAGGCTCCTGTTGGATCGACAACCGCCAATCGCTTCAATGCTAAAATTCTATCACGAATCTTCGCCGCCTTTTCGAAATCTAATTCTTTGACCGCCTGCTTTTTCTCAGCTTCCAATTTTTGAAGATCGTTGCCCAAACTTTCAAGATCCTCAGCGATCGCCACTGGCATTTCAATGAAGCCAGCTTCTTTGGCCACTTCTTGAAGAGACTTTAAAATTGGAGTCGAAATCGTTCCTGGAGTGATGCCATGCTTTTCATTGTAGGCAATTTGAATCTGTCGCCTTCGTTCAGTTTCTTTAATTGCCGCTTCCATAGATTCAGTGACTTCATCGGCAAACATGATCACTCGACCGTTTGCATTTCTGGCAGCACGACCGCAGGTTTGCAAAAGCGAGCGAGTGGATCTTAAAAATCCCTCTTTATCGGCATCTAAAATTGCAACCAAACTCACTTCAGGTAAATCCAAACCCTCTCGAAGCAAATTAATTCCAACCAAAATATCGTAAACGCCTAAGCGAAGTTCCTTTAGCAATTGAGATCGCTCTAAAGTTTCGACATCCGCGTGCATATAGCGAACTTTAAATCCAAGTGACTGCAAATATTCTGTCAGGTTCTCCGCACTTTTTTTTGTGAGCGTCGTCACAAGTGTTCGTTCTTTTTTTGCAATTTGTGGATGAAGCTCTTTAATTAAATAATCCACCTGATTCTTTGCAGGTTTCACTTCAATTTGTGGGTCCAACAAGCCCGTTGGCCGAATAATCTGCTCAACTAAATGGCCCTTCGCTAAATCGAGTTCATAATTAGCAGGAGTAGCTGAGACATAAATCGTCTGATTGATACGCGTTAGAAATTCAGAAAATTGGAGAGGTCGATTATCTAAAGCCGACGGCAATCGAAATCCATGATCCACCAAAGTCATTTTTCGAGAGCGATCGCCCTTATACATTCCGCCAATTTGCGGAACCGTTGCATGGCTCTCATCTAAAACCAGCAGAAAATCTTTCGGAAAATAATCAAAGAGAGTGTACGGAGGTTCGCCGGGCGCTCGGCCCGTTAAATGCCTCGAATAATTTTCTATGCCCAAACAAAATCCAGCCTGCTCAAGCATCTCCAAATCAAATTTGGTTCTCTGCTCAATGCGCTTAGCTTCTAAAACCTTTCCAGAGTTTTTCATATCGACGATGTGTCGATCGAGTTCCATTTGAATGGTCGCAATAGCTTTTTTGATTGTCTCTGGAGGAGTGACATAGTGACTGGTTGGATAAACCGAAATTTTTGAAAGCTTTCGAATATTTTGACCTGTAAGCGCATCGATCTCTGACAAACTTTCAACATGATCGCCAAAGAGTTCAATTCGAAATCCTCTCGATTCTTCGGACGCCGGAAAAACATCGATCGTATCTCCGCGCACTCGAAAAGTTCCGCGAGAAAAATCAAAGTCATTTCTCTGATAACCAATCAATACCAACTTTGAAATAATATCTTTTCGTGGCATCTCCTGGTCGGCCTGCACATGTAAAAGCATTCCGTAATAAGCTTCGGGAGAGCCGAGCCCGTAGATGCAAGAAACCGAAGAAACAATAATGACATCGTTTCTCTCAAGCAGCGAGCGAGTGGCGGCGTGTCGCATTTTGTCAATCGTCTCGTTAATCGCTGAATCTTTCTCAATATAAGTATCACTCGAAGGAACGTAAGCCTCGGGCTGATAATAATCATAAAAACTAACAAAATACTCGACAGCATTTTTTGGAAACAACTCTCGAAGCTCCATATAAAGTTGAGCTGCTAAAGTTTTATTGTGCGCCATCACGAGTGTGGGTTTATTCACCGTCGCGATAACATTTGCCATCGTAAAAGTTTTTCCTGAACCCGTGATCCCTAAGAGAACCTGATCCTTCACTCCCGCTTTCAGATTTTTTGACAAAACTTCTATCGCCTTAGGCTGACTGCCTTTAGGAGTGTAAGACGAAACAAGTTGAAATGTTTCAGTGCGTTCCATGATAAAAATTGTCTTCGCGCAATCCTCTTGTCTTTAGGAGGCCACGCCCTAAGCTTTAGAATATTCAAAAGCTTTTTCGAGTCGGCTTTGAACCTCGGGAGCACCCAAAATTTTAGCGAGTGGAATCAGTTCGGGTCCTGCCTCCACGCCCGTGATCGCCACTCGAAATGGAAAAAAGAGATCCTTTCCTTTAAGTCCGATGGCTTTGCCCACTGATTGAATACTTTCTTTTAAAGAAATTTCAACTGCTGGATTTTGGTGAACCTTTGTTTTGAATTCAGAAATTCCCATCTCCAATGCTTTGCGAGCATTGTCGGTTTTCAAAATTTTCTGAGCTGCTTCATTTTGATCGAAGCTCGGCTTATTTAAAAAACTTTCAACTTTATAAAGATCATTCACCGTTGCAGCGTCGTGCTTAACAAGCTCAATGGCGCTTTTCCACTCTGCGCTCCAATCAAGCAGTTTGCAGGGTGCGAGTTCTAATAACTGATCTAAATTTAAATCATGCAAATGCTGCTGATTTAAAAATCTCAACTTTTGGAAATCAAAAAGTGCACGACCCTTGTGAACGCGATTAAGATCAAAAGCTTTTCCGAGCTCTTCAAGATTAAATTTTTCTCCCGTAACGGCCGTGTCTCCAGGCGACCATCCCAGCAGTGCGAGATAATTTGTAATACCTTGAGGTAAAAATCCTTCTTCACGAAGTTCTTTGATCGAAAGACTTCCTAATCGCTTACTTAATTTTCCACCGTCTTCAGCACCAATCATCGGAAGGTGAGAGAAAGTAGGAACTTTTAATTTGAGTGCGTCGTATATAAGAACTTGTCGAAAAGTATTCGACAAATGATCCTCGCCCCGAATGACGTGAGTCATTTCCTGAAGCGCATCATCAATAGCATTTTGAAATAAAAAGACCGGAACTCCTGTCGATCTAAAAATAACGAAGTCCCCTAGAACATCGCGCTGCATTTCAACATGACCTCGAACGATATCTTCAATTGCTACGGGTGCACCTTCGGGCACATGCATTCGCCAAACATACGGTGTGGTCTTTGCTTTTTCAGTCGCTTGAGCTTCGGAAAGATTTAAACAACGACCGACGTATTTAATAACTTTTTTCTGAGACGATAAAAGCTTTCGATCTTGATCAAGCTGATCAGGACTACAAAAGCATCTGTAAACACGAGTCTCTTTTTGAATTCGCTTTAATTGAGCTTCATAAATATGCATCCGCTCCGAGCAACGATAAGGCCCCAGTGGGCCTCCTCGATCTGGACCTTCATCCCACTCGAGCTTCAGCCATTTCAAATCTTGTAAAATTCCAACTTCAGATCCTGCTACGATTCGCTCGAGATCCGTATCTTCGATCCGTAAAATAAATCTGCCGCCGGTATGCTTTGCAAATAAAAAAGCAAAGAGCGCGGTTCGTGCATTTCCAAGGTGCAAAAATCCAGAAGGAGAAGGAGCAAAGCGTGTTCGCGTCTGAGTCATAAAGTTCTCATGTTTTAGCAGAAGAGCGAACGCGGGCCCAGATTAAGATAGGTGCAAAAGACAGGTGGCCTGAGCGGCTATGCCTTCGGACCTACCCACAAAACCGAGTTTTTCGGTCGTCGTTGCCTTTACAGAAACTCGATCGATCGAAATTTTTAAAATATTCGCTAAATTTTTTCTCATGCTTTCGTAATGAGGAGCCATTTTGGGCTCTTCGGCCAAAATCGTCGTATCGATCGAAAGAATTTTTCCATTTCGCTCCTCAAGTTTTTCGCAGGCGTACTCTAAAAACTTTGAGCTCGCCGCATCCTTCCATCGAGGATTCGAAGGAGAAAAGTGCTGACCGATATCTCCTAAACCTAAAGCCCCCAAAATAGAATCCACCACTGCATGGATAAGAGCATCTGCATCCGAATGTCCCTCGAGACCTTTTGAATGCGGAATATGAACTCCACCTAAAATAAGGGGCCGACCCTCTTTAAAAGGATGAACATCGAAGCCACTTCCGATTCTTAAACCATCAAACATGAATACCTCTCGAGCGAAGATCTTCAGGTAGAGTCACCTTAATATTCTCTAAGATTCCGCTCGCGGTTTGCACAACATATCCACAAGCTTCCATTACCGCGGCATCATCTGTAAAATCTTCGGAAGAATTTTTTAATTTTTCATGGGCCGCCATGATCAAATCAAATTTAAAAAACTGCGGCGTTTGCACTCGCACAAATCGATTTCGATCCTGCGTTCGCAAAACCTTACCCGTGCTATCAATTTCTTTTAGCGTCTCAACAATGGGCATCGTTGGAATAAGTGCGTCTACAGATTTTGCTTTCTCAAAAATATTTTTTAAAAAATCTGAAGATAAAAACGGTCTTGCAGCATCGTGGATCAAAACCATATCGCAAGCTTCTAAAGCTTCGAGTCCATTTCGAACCGAATCTTGGCGGCGCTTTCCACCATTTACGATTTTAATTTTTAAGTCTGAAAAAAATTTATTTAAATTCTCGCGAATCACGTCTTCTTCGTCGGGATGAATGACGAGTGACCATTCAATGATAGGTAAAACTGAAAGTGCCTCAAGCGTATGAACGAAGAGCGGCTTTCCATCCCATGAAGCGAGTTGCTTCGATAGGCGTGAGGAATCACCCTCGCGAGCCTGATTGAATCGCTGGCTTCTCCCCGCCGCTACGACAACAGCAGAAAGTTTCACTGACATTAGGTTGTATAAATAGTTTCGATTTGAGCTTCGACTGTAGGTTCGTCGGTGACTTCGGCGATAGCTAACTCTTTAACGAGCAAACCTTTCGCGAGTTCGAGCATTTTCTTTTCACCAAACGAAAGAACTTTATCGGCACGAAGAACACAGAGATCTCTTAAGACTTCTGCAATTTCAAAAATGGAACCGGTTTTAATTTTTTCCATATATTCTCGATGACGACGATTCCATGTAGTCTGTTCCACAATCACTTTTTTATCTTTGAGCATCGAATAAACTTCTTTGACTTCGCCTTGAGTGGCGATGGGGCGAACACCCACATTTTCAACTTTATTAAGGGGAACCATCACAGTGACGTCGCTCTCCAAAACGCGAATCATATAAAAAGATATCGAGGATCCAGCAATTTCTTTGGATTCAATCGATTGAATTTGTCCGACACCATAAGCTGGATAAACAACTTTTTGTCCAACTTCAAAAGTTATAGGTTTTTCTGTTTTAGCTGGCTTAACTTTTGGTTGGATGGATTTGGCGAATGCGGTCCCACGAACTGCGATTTTTTGTGCTCTCATTATACTCATTACCCCTTACTCGTTACTTACTTATTCACACTGAAACTCTTACTCACTTACTAATAGAACGGTCCCCGAAGGATTTCTTTGGACAAGAAATTCCGGAGGCAAATAATTACCACAGCCTTTAAGGTCTGTAAAGGAGGCGACCAATATATTAAGTATATGAAATTATTGGCATTTTAATAAACACATGCAGGTCTTTCGGCGTTTATCTCTCAAAAATCTGATTTAGCGAATTCACAAAGCCTTGATTGCGCACTGAGATGTTGCGTAGCGTAAAGACTGAGGGGTTTCTTAAATTTTAAATTCTTAGGTTTGGATCGCATTAACCAGAGGGGGGTTCAATGAGATTACGCAGTCTATCACTGTATTCAGGTGTTTTATTTTTAATCATGGGGATGGAGACATTTGCGCTGACTCCGGGGCAAGAGGCAAGAGTCGACTCTTATCTTTCTTATGTGCTTCAAGATGAATTTCCACAGACCTTAGATCAAGAAGCTCACCAACGCCTTACTTTGGCAGGTCCTGATGAGACAACTTCACCCGATCAATTTCCTTCCGATCCATCCAATGGACCTTTGGATCCTGGATACATGGATCCATATGGTTACGGAAATGACGGCTCGCTGATTGCTCGAAAAAATGGAAGTGCAGAGTTAATCGCGGCAAAAGTTTTTTTGGAAACTTTAAAATTCTATGGCGTAAAACATTATATGAAAAAAGTTGGGCCACAGATTGAATTTAAAATCATCAGCTCAAAGAACAGTTATTTTTCTACGCTGACAAAACTTGATGTGGCCTATGCCATTCGAGAGTTTGGAAGATATCTAACAGCCTATATGTGCGGCAACGCCAATCCAGAAAATTTCTATATTATGTTTAATCAAATTGCAGAAGTCGGACTTCGATTTAAATATGATATGGCTTGGGCACTTTTAGGAAATTCTTTGCCCAAAGAAGCTAACGGAGTTTACAAACTCAATACTCGCTGGAACGCATTCAGCAAAATTCTTCTAGAGACAAAAATGTTTAAAACAGACGGTGGGAATTCAGATGATCCAAATTATTCAGGTCCATCGATGAAGCCCGAAATGAAATCTTGGATTTCGGGAATGACCGACGTCGTTGGTATCATGACTAAGTTAAGTGCTCTCGTTTGTATGACTGACTTAAGACCAGATCCCAAACTTGAAATTAAAAAGAAAGTGGTCGTTAAAAAGCTTCTCGAAATTCAAGCTTCGATGAAGAAAGAATACGATCAAATTAAAGACATGATGGATGCTGTTGAAAAGCAGGCGAAGTCAGATCAGCTAAATAGTTTGAAATCGAAAAGTTAATTATCGCAAAAGTTTTTTTAACTGAGCGACACAATATTGAAGCGGACGCGCGACGGGTAAATCTGTTTCAGGAACATAAGTTCTGTGAACCAGATCAATTTGAATATATCCACCGCGCGTCTCATTAATCCAATTTTCATAGAACAATCGCCGAGAGTTTACCCACTCATCTGGTTTACTAATCGCATCAGATGGAACTTTCTCAGGATCTTTAACGTCAACACGAACAGAAACCTTCTCTTCAGAAGTTAAAACTTCTAGTCCGTTATATTTTGTAGGAACAAAATAAACCCGCACTCGATCTGCAAGTCGCACGGCCAATCTTCTCGCCATCACAAAAATTCCAGGCTTTACCGAAAGAGGAAACCACGTGTGAGTATGGGGCAAAAGACCCTCGGGACAAACAATCACGCCTACCCGATTTGAATTTTGCAAGCGCGCCTCTAGTTGCTTAGCGGGATCTCCATCTTCAGGAAAAATGAGAGAAAACTCCTGCTTTTTATTCTTTGCATACTTTGGCCACGCGTGCCGCGCTGTTAAGAGAAAAATTTTGTCAGCTCCATACTGTCGCAGTAACTCGATCGCCAACTTCAATTCAAAAATTCCATGCTCATGATTAATAGCGAGCAGTAAAATACTTGGGTCACTTGCTATTTTATTTTTATCCACTCCGCTGATTTCGATGGCGGTGTCTTTTCTGAGAAAATTCTTAAGCGAAATTTTCTCAAGCCTTTCTAACTGCGTTGTCTTCCAAGGTAGGGGTAGTAAATTTGTCGCAGCTTGAGCGAGCTGAAAAAATCTTTCTCTTCGGATTGGAAAGAATTGCTGCATCCACAATTTAAGATCAATCGACATTTTCCATTTCATCTGTGAGTGCTCTAAGTCACTTACTTCGGATTCAATACTTTGCATTCGTATTTTCCAACGATCTGGTTTCTCCAAATCATTTAAAAGATGAAAAATATCTCTAAATACCCTTTCCACTTGAATAGCAAATTGCTCCTCTCTTCGCTGAAGAACCGTCGACTGCAAAACTTCGCCAGATGATGGGGGATAATAAGTTTTTTGATAAAGGGATTTAAATTCTTCGGTTATTCGATCTATTTGCACACCAAATCTTTTGAGCACACCTCGAACTTCATCTTTTTGTTCAACCGTCAAAGATGAACTTTGAATTTGTGGAATAACAATTTCACCCAGCTGAGTATGAATATTATTTTTATACTCAGAAAGTTTTTCTAAATAAATAGAGGCATAAGAAGACTCAAAAAACAGCAGAATAAAAATGAAGGATCGAAAAGTTTTGGACAAATTCGCCCCTAAAAATTAGTTCGGTTTTGCTTTTTGTTTACCGATAATTTCTAAAGGTCGAGCGCATTTTTTAATTACAGAGGGGCTAAACCAATCCTTAAACTGCAAATAAGGTTTAAGCGGTGAAGTCGCTAAAGCTTTGGTTCCAGGAATAAGTCTTCGATGAATTAAATCAATAAGCTGGTTGCTTCGATTTTGGTTTAGGCGGTTCTCAAATTGAAGTCGCTGCTGATTCACCCACTCATCATTCTCAGAGACAGAAGTTGAAGGCACCAACTGAGGAGCTTCTAAATTTAAATTGTAAGAGGCTCGAGACTCGTTTGTAAAATGTTCGAGGCCATTGTGCTGACCTGTGATGAAGTATACGGACTTAATTCCTAATAATTTTGCCGCCGCTCGCCTCGCCAAAACAAAGGCTCCAGGTTTAGCAGACATAGGAGACCAAGTTTTTTGATTAGTGATAACTCCCTCAGGAAAAATAAGAACTCCAATTTTTTCATTTTTTGCTGAAGAAATTTTTTGAAGTAACTGATCAACAGGCTTTTCGTCCTCGATAAAAACAACATCCGACTCAATATAATTTTTTCTTTGATAAACCTGCATCGCAGAGCGAGTGGCCAACAAAATAACTCTCGTTGCACCCATTTTCTTGAGAGCTTGAATTCCTATGACCGAATCAATGGGGCCTTGCTCATGATTAAGAGCTAAAACAAAAACGCCGCCGTCACGAGGTGCATCGACGGGATCCCAACCAGTCAACTTCACATCATATTGATTTCCAGCACGCCACAAACTTGAAACAGATAATTTACTGAGAAGCTCCGTGCTTGAAACTTTGCTTCCGTACAAAACTTTTTTTATAAACGGAGGAATCGTAAACTTAACACTTCCATTTACTGGCAAGATTTCCGCAATATCTTTCGCAGTTCCTAACGCGGGAAATTCCCCCCTAACAGTTAAACCTATTCGATTAATTTGCTGTAATTTTTCAGCTATTGCTTTCAATTTTTCTGGTGACTGCTTTTGTTCATTGGCATCCAGCAATTCTAAAATGAGATCATAAGATCGGCTAAAAAATTGATGTAAGCGTAATTCCTGATTTCTCAATAATGTAGAAGGAGAACGAGTGGTTCCCTTTTTCTCAAAAGTATTCTCGTACAATGCTTCAAGCTCAAGCGTTCTCAAAGTTGTTACATAATTGAACCCGTCCAAGCTCTCTTTGATCGCATCTCTTGTTTCTATATCAAGTTGGATTCCTTCTAAAATTTGTGGAAGCACCACAAGCTCAACCTGTTGAGAGACAGCCTCGGCCAATTTTCTTAGGCGCTGAATATAAACGGGAAGATTTTCTGGACTCGACTTAAATTCAGTGGGCTTAACGGCCTCCTGAGCTTTTTCATAATCGGCAGCCAAGTCTTTTTGAAAATCCCAAAGATCGGGAATGCCGATAATATTTCGCATATACCAATCCTTCATCTTCGCGCGTGCAAATCCCCAAAAACTTTTTTGAGCCTCGCGATCCATAACCACCATTTCTTTAATTCCGCCGGGACTAGAGCCTGCAGAATTATGCCCATATCGGGGCATCGCAAGCGCGGTCATATCGAACCAATAACGGTCGTAATTAATAAAGGGTTGGCGAATTTTAAATGGAATATATTTTTCTATTGAAAATTCTTTTTGGCAATTTTCCATTTGTGAATGAAATTTGGATTTCCAAGTTTCAATCTGCTTTTCATTTAGCGCATCAACATTTGCTTCTCGAAGCTCATCGCTTAATTTTGCAGCTTCATCATAAAAATATTTTAGTCTCGATGCATCCTGTGCACTGAAATCAGCTCGTGAATTTCCCTGACGTCCTAACTCCCGCACTTCCATGACTCTTCTTCCAAAAAGCGCGATCTGATTTTGAAGATAGCGAAGATCAAATTCGTACGGCTTTGCTGGGTTAGCATCTCCTAAATGCTCTCCGCTTTTTAATTTTTTGAGTGCATCAGCGCCACGAGCCTCTAATTCGTCAAATGAATATCCAAAATGAAAGCGATCGGCCCACTCCACATACCAGTCTTGAAGCATGAAATCCGCCATCGCTTCTGAATATTTCAAAAATCCCCAGTAACCCACTTCGCGATATCGAGCTAAAATGGGTTCAACAATCGGAACTAAAAACTTGTAAGCTAAAGCTTCGCCCTTAAATCCTAAAAATTTACTAAAATTCTGCGCAGGATTAGGAATGCCAGCGCGTCTCGCTTCCTCTGTAATTCCAGCATCTAAATATTTTCTAAGAATTTTAGAATATTCCCACGTTCGACCATGAACAAAGTGTCCAATAATTTCGACATAGTCATCTCGGGGAATGTCGCCAAACGGAAAGGCTCCGCGATTCAATCTTTCGAAATCAGGTCGCAATTTTCCGTGTCGCACTTCATCACGCCAATTCCAATAATAGCGAACATAATCCATGAGTGAGTGAGAGGTTGCTACTTGCTCTTTCATCAACATGATATCGATTAGTTTTTTCTTTGCAGCTTCTCGGTTTTTTAAATCCGTCAATCGTGGCCCGGGAATTCCAACGATGTGATGAACCACATCATGCATTAAAAAATAAAGATTACCGACTTCGCGCTCTCGAGAAGCGCCGATCGTAGGAGGCGTTTGACCTTCGGGTCGATTTACATCCGGAAGATAAAGCTCAAAAATAGTTTGCTTGTTCGCGTTCGTACCAATCGAAAATGGAATTCCATGACGATCTAGAAAATTAACAAAGTTTTGAAACTCTGGATAAGTTTGAGGATTAATTTTATCCATCTCTGGAAAATACTCTGAAGAAAACTCTTTAAAAAATTTGCTCGGTTGATAAACGGTAAAATCGGGATCGGGTTGACCGAAAGTTTTTACCGAAAATGAAAAACAAAAAATGGAGACTAAAATAAAAACGCGAAACGCGTTAAGAACCCTAACAGAATATGCTTTTCCCCTACTACCCACCTATATCTTGAATCTCAAAGACGGCTTGCCTTTAGCAAGAGTTTTTGACGCAGTGCATGAAATTTCTAAATAAAATGCTCCAGATTAGGTTTTAAAGAGCTTTCAGCGGATGACTATCCTGCAATCTTAAAAATAATTCTCTCGCAGGTGGGGCCAGAGAAATATCTGTTCAGTTTAAACCTCGAGTTGCCGGAGCCTGCGGACATCGTATCTGACTGCAAAGTTGAAGGGGCATACTCGTAAGAAGACGTCGCACTTAAACTTGAACTTATCGTCGCCTTGATAAGTCTTTCTAAAATTTGTGTTCGATTGGGAATCTCAACAACACCTGCAAATTGATTTAAATATTTTCCTAAAACTACCGGAACAATGAATGTGCTGAGAGCACTTCTTCCATAAGATTCACTCATTTTAAAATCTTCAGAATAATGAAAATGAGATGCAGCTATCGTAGAATCATAAGTTCGAATCTCGGTGGGCTTGGCTTCAATAATTTCAATCCAATTCTCTCCGTCCGGATAGCCGGCGTTGGTGAGTTTCATCAAAAGTTGGGGACCCGTTTTAGAAGGCTCATCTGATCCGATGCTCACTCGAAATCGAGCAGGCTGAGTCTTAGCATCATTTGTTGAAATTCGAGCAACTACCGATAAAAAACCTCGCTGATCTAAACTCTTTAAAACTTTTTCTAAATAGCTTTCCTTGTCGCCCATCCGTCTCTCATTTGCAGCAAGTAAGGCCGCTCGCAAAATAAACTCATCTCGCCATGTGGGAATATTAATCGCATCAGAAAATGTTCGATGATCAGCGATATCGGCGCGGGCAGAGGCTATGGAGGAGATGCCGATGAGTATTGCGCCAATAAAGTAAAAGAGCTTTCGATACATCATTTGCCCGTTTCTAAATATGTTCATTCCCGATTTAATGCAAGTTTCATACCGTTTATTGCTGAATTTCCTAAGACCTCGTATATAGTGATTTCGATATTTATCGTGTGCCCATAGCTCAGCTGGATAGAGCATCAGATTTCTAATCTGAGGGTCGGAGGTTCAAGTCCTCCTGGGCACGAATTTTAAATCCAAGATTAAATAATTATTGAGAGGTAGGGACTTGTGATTTTGTTCTCGTTCCCTTGAAAACTCCAAATCCAATAACAATGGTGGCAACAATGCTTAAAAGGATTGACCACACTGAATCCCATGGTTCTTTCGCTCCAATAACGGCAACGGACATTCCGAAAACTACTATGCCGCCGATTAGGGCAACTCCAATAACGGCAACGTAACGAAAAATTTGAAAGAAAAACTCCAAACATTTACCAACGAGGTCACTTGGGTCTTCAGATTTTTTGGCGACCCTTTCCAAAAGAAAAGTAATTAGGCCATAGCCAATCATGCTGGCTGGGATTCCAATGATTAAACCAAGGATCCAAGGTGATTCTGATAATTTTTGATAAACCCATATGATGCCAATCAAAACGGTCCAAACTATTAAGCCAATAACTCCAACAAAAAGTGTCCATTTAATCGCACCAAGAACGAAATCCTTGGCTGCGCCAGGATTTTTATCAACAAACCGGTAGACCAGTAATCCCGCAAATACCCCGGCAGCAATTTGGATAATAAGCCACATATCTTAATTCTACCTCGAACTCTCAGAGTTTTAAATACTGTGACCTTCTAAGTGGTTAGGGTCTCATCGACGCAACTTCCATACAGAATAACGTCGTTCATGAACTACGCTTTAGAAGTTGGTCTGAAATTAAAAAAAACTTAAGCTTTTTTCCTAGCGCTTTTCGTCCTCGATAAATGAAAATCAATATATTTACGCTGCTCTTTCATTAAAAGATAAGTGAGCTCTTTATGAGAAATATTATAAAGATCGACTAAGATTTTTAATTTTCCAATGGGCGGAGCACACAGACCGCGCTCAAAATTCGAAATGAATTGTGGGCCGGAGTATCCTAGCGCTTTACTTGCATCGCTTTGACTGAGTTTTGCGGCCAATCGCTTTGTTTTTAAATAGTTTCCAAGTTCTGTAAAAAGACTTTGTCCTTTGTGTTTCATATGCGAGTAGCTTTCAATGTAAGAAGCACGGCTTCGGGTTGTTTTGAATTGTCTAAATTATAAAGTGGTGAATGCATTCCCATTTCTATTCTGAAACTCCTCTGTTCCTCAGAAAATCTCTCTCGCAGAATATGCGGCGGAATTCCAGAATAAAATTCAGTCCCTAATTTCTCTGTAAGTGCGCGCTGAGTCTGTTGAAAAATTTCCTGAAGAATATTTTCATCTCGGTAGTAAAGTGTAGGCCAATCAAAAATTAAAATTTCGTAAACTGAATAACTGCAAAGTTCAAAAAATTTTAAATTTCTAAAAATTTGTATGTGGTCATTATTATAAATTTCAATGACGTGGTCATCTTCAATTTTATCAAAAGCATCATGACAGGGTTTGAGTTTTAAATATTGAAGACACGCCCAAGTGAGTTGCTTTGAATCTAAAATATTAACTTTTCTGTTGTAGGCCTGTTCGATCAGGTTCACATATTTTTCAAAATGATTCACTAGTGCCGTCAGCTGACTTAATTCCATCGTTGCGATTTGCTTTCTCGCCGTCGACCGAAGGCGAGTGTTAATTTTCATTCCACTGGCGGCCAAAAGACTTCCAAACTTTTGCACGATTTCATTTAACCGAATTACCTGTGAAGAAATATGGGAAGTGTCTTGATTTAGGTGCTTTTCTAGCATGATGTGTTATAAATGCTTTTTGTTTATATATCAAATTTTAGTTAAGTTCGAGATTTATAAACAAATTGTATTTACATATTGCTTAAGCCGCCCCAAAATTTTCTTTAGCAAAATCAATGTTTTGGCAGGGAATCCTTGGGAGGGGAAAGAATGCAAACCGAAAAGAAAGAGGCGCTGAACGCTCTTCAATACTTCGTCTTTGATGGCCGACAAGCGGTGGATGGCTTTATAAAAGAACAGGGCCTGCTCTATGAAACGTGGAAAAAAGGCTGGGAAGGCACATTTCAAGAACTCTCAAGTGATGCTCAAGTTGTCTCCCCAGACTTCATTCGACAAAGCATTGTCGCAGGGCTTTTTTTAAATCGAAGCGAAGTCATCGGGCTGCAAGCCTATTCCATTTTCAATTTGAATTGGAACGCTCACCTTGAGCATCCCTACTTTAAAACCTATCCACCAAAAGTTTTTGAAATATTAAAAAATGAAGGTGTTCAACAGGTGATGACGATGGAGTATCTGTATGTCAATCCCGATTGGAGACGCTCAGTCGTTGGAATTTCTTTGGCAGATGTCATCTGTAGTTTAGGCCTTCGACTTTTTGCTGCCTCCTCTGCTCAAGCGATTACATCCGTTACTCGCAACGAAAGAAAAGTGAATGAGATGCTCTATCGAAAAGGTGCCAAGTGCCTGGCTTCAGATTTGAATCTTCACAATGTGGCAGTCGATATTATTGGATTTTTTAAAGGTCAATGCATCGAAGAGCAAAATCCAGAGATAGAATTTGTAGAAAAATTTTGGCTAACAAAAAATGATCCGCTTGGGATCGCGCTAAAGTCTCAAGCTGCAGCGTAAAATTATTCAAGGAGGGAAAATGAATACGACAGAAAATAAAAATGAAATGACCAGTCAGAAAATTAAGGAAGCTTTTAATCGAGAAATGGTTCTTCTTCAAAAAATTTACAACAAGTTTCCGTGGCAAAATCGAGAAGCTTACGCGCGATGGCTTGCGCAAACTTATCATTTTGTATGTCACTCTACACGACTGCTATCGTTATCAGCGGCACGATTTTCATTATCACAAAATAAATTTCACCTGCGCTGCCTCGATCATATGAAAGAAGAAAGATCGCATGAGATTTTAGCGCTTAATGACCTTAAACATTTGGGATACCCCATTTCTCAATTTCCAGAATCTTCAATGACGTCTGCTTTTTATCAGTCTCAATACTATTTAATAGATTATGCACATCCGCTCGCTCTCTACGGATACATTCTTTGTCTTGAAGGAATATCTTCGACAGCAGGAAAAGACGTCTATGGGCAAGTTTGCAAAGCATTTGGAGAAAAGACCGCAACGTTTTGGAAAGTTCATTCACAAGAAGATGACGGACATCTTGCAGAGGCCTTTGAAAAACTAAGTATGGCTGCCCCTACAGAAGCAGATATCATTCTTCAGAGTCTAAAACAAAGTTCAGATTTGTATCGAATGATCCTAGCAGAAATTATTTCTCAAGTTTCTGATATCAACGCTTTTTCGAGGAGCGAAGAAGACCTTCAATCTTACGGTCGAAGTCTTCCAGCTTAAATGGCTTTACGAGATATTCTGAAACTTTGTGCTCAGCCGCTTCTTTTACATTATCGCGTTCATCCATTCCTGTGATCATCATGAACGGCGTGTCTTTTAAGTGAATATTGCCGCGGACTTTAGTGAGAAATTCTAATCCACTAAGCCGCGGCATTTTCCAATCTGAAATAATGACATCAAAGCTTTCATGCTGATTCATCTTAGCAATGCAAGTATTGTAAGCTTCCATTCCATTTGAAACCGAAACCACTTCTGAAAATCCTAATTTCTCTAAACGTTTTAAAATAATTTGAAGAATTTCTTCTTCGTCTTCAGCAACTAAAACTTTTTCACGCCGGCCGCCGACTCGTTGCTCTATTTTAGCATCTGAAACTTTCTTAGAAAGATCGTCAGCATTTTTACTTTTAATCGCCTCTGCCATCGAAACTTGTGGAGATACAGATTTAAAACGCTCCACAGCCAATCCAATTGATCTACTCATAAAACGAGCGCCAACTTGTGCTTTAGTCCAATAATCTTGAGCACCGGACTTCATCATTCTAGCCATCAGAGCTTCATCATCTGCTCCGTTAATTACAATGACAGGTGTATGAGAAAATTTTGTAAGAATTTTGGTAAGCGTCTGAAGTCCTTCCGAATCTTTTAAATTGAGATTGAGAAGAATAACTCCAAACTTTTCTTCACCAAGCGCTTTAAGAGCCTCACTCAAAGCACTAACATTCTTAGTTTCGAAGCGCGGTTGAGAAGATTCTCCTAACAAAGTTAACATTAAAGAAGAATCTCGAGATTCGCTTTCTACTAAAAGAATCTTTATTGACGTTGAAGCCATGGCCTCTCAAATCTCCTCCCCTCTATTTATAAACAATTTTTATTTATAAATTCAAGAGTAGAAAACTTGAAAGTGTTAAATTTGAATTAAACCTGCTTAGGAAGCGAAAAAACCGCGGCCGCCCGCAGCTTTTTTTGGCTTATCGCCAAACCCGCCACCGGTTGCATGTGATTTTGGACCTTTACGAAATCGAGCACTACCTCCGCCGAATCTTTTCTTTTTAGGCCCGCCACCAAACGATGGGTTTCGATCATCTGATCGATGAGAATTTCCACTTGGTCTGTTGCTTCCACGAAAATGTTTTTTGCCTGATTGATTCGAGCCGCCACCACGATGATTAGGATTTTTTGCCGACTCACCATCTTTGGTACCTAACGAAAGAGATCTCCAAAATCCTTTTTCTTCTGGAGTAACAAAACTTAAAGCTTCACCTTCTGCGCCGGCTCGAGCGGTTCGGCCAATGCGATGAATATAATCTTCAGAAGTTTGTGGAAGATCAAAATTAATGACATGAGAAATGGCGGGAATATCCAAACCACGTGCGGCCACATCTGTAGCGATCATGATTCTGGTTTCGCCTCTTCTAAAAACATCGAGTGCGGTCATTCGCTGAGATTGTGAACGTCCACCGTGAATTTGAACGCATTCAATTTGCGAGGCTCGCAAATTTTTCGCCAAACGATCTGTTCGCATTTTTGTTCGAGCAAAAACTAAAACTAAACCTTGGCGATTTTTAAGCTCCGATATCAATCGGTCTTTCTTCTCGCTTCCACTCATTTCAAGGTGCTTCTGAACAATTCTAGAAACAGGTTTTTCAACTTCGCCTGTGCTTACGCGTTCAGGGTTATTCATATACTGACCTACAAGCTTCATAATATTTTTTGGCAAAGTAGCCGAAAATAAAAGCGTCTGTCTTTCTTTGGGAACTTGACTAAAAATTTCTTCGATTTGAGGAGCAAAACCCATATCCAACATTCGATCGGCTTCATCCATCACCACAATGCGAACTTTTTTAATGTTTACATTTCCACGCTCAAGGTGATCATTCAATCGACCAGGAGTTGCTACAATAATTTTTGGATCGCGGTCGAGTGCACGAACTTGTCGTTGCATGCTCATTCCACCAATCAATAAAGCGATTCCATTTAGTCCCTTAACGTAACGAGAAAGTTTTGCGCAAACTTCAGCTACTTGATCCGCAAGCTCACGAGTGGGAGTAATAATCAAAGCTCTTGAGTCGTTTCCATTTAATAAATGAACAACGATTGGAATCGCGAAGGCCGCTGTTTTTCCAGTCCCCGTCTGAGCGCAGCCGATTAAATCTTTTCCTTCAAGAGCGATGGGTATAGCGCTCGCTTGAATGGGAGTTGGAGTTGTAAATTTAAGCTCGCTCAAAGCGCGCTGTAATGGTTCTGGCAAAGAAATATCATTAAATGATTTCATGGTCTGTTCTACTTTCTGGGAAAAAAATTCCCGGGCTTAATTTAATAAACTTAATTTTTTACAGAAACTTTTGAGGAGTTTTGCCCCAAAAGGTTTTAAGCCACGGGCACGGAAAAATTAAGAAGATGCATTGTTATCACAGCCCTCGACTATCTCCTAATTTATTTATGAAAATCGATGAAGCGACCTATTCGCCCCTGTAAATAGCGATATTGTTTTCGGTTTCGTGAAGACGAACCTCGTAAAGCAAGTCTTTAGGCAAGGCCTCTTCCAGCCATTCCCAAAAAACAACGGCCATATTTTCAGCCGTCGGATTTAAAGATTTAAACTCTCTGACATCAAGATTGAGATTTTTGTGATCGACTCGAGCCACAACAGAATCTTCGATAATTTTTTTTAGCTTCGTTAAATCCATCACAATTCCCGTTTTCGGATTAAGTTGCCCGCAAATGATTACTTCTAAAATATAATTGTGACCGTGCCCGTTCGCGCTATTACATTTTCCAAATAATTTTTTATTTTCAGCTGGAGAAAGCTTTTCGGAATGAAGTCTATGAGAAGCACAGAATGTGGCGCGACGACTAAGATAAACAATCGACATCTCGATCTCCTAAACGTTAGTGAATAATTCGATAACAGATCCCGTTACATTTTTAGATTCTTTGTCATCGCACAAAGTTAAAATAACTTTCGCGATATCCGAGGGTTTAGTTTGAGTTTTTAATCCCGGAGCTGCCTTGCGAAGCATTTCAGTTTCTACTGCGCCGGGAGCTACACAATTTACGCGAATTCCGAGAGCTTTACCTTCGACAGCTAAATTCTCTGTCATTCCGACGACGCCAAACTTGCTCGTTGTGTAAGCAGTAAAATTTAAAAATTTATCGGTACCTCTTACGCCTGCCAAAGAACTGATATTGACGATCGCACCTCCGGGCTTCATTCGCTTAAAAGATTCACGCGCGCACAAAAAACTTCCTCGCACATTGACCGCCATCGTTTCATCCCACTCAGACACGCTCATCTCTGTAACCGACTTTCCAATAAAAATAGCGGCATTGTTAATTAAAATTGAAGGAGTTCCAAACTTTTTCTCAGTGGCGTCAAATAAATTGAGAACATCTTTTTCGCGACTCACATCGGTTACCACGGAAAATATTTTATCTTCTCCAAATTCTTTTTGAAGTCTCAAGCTCGCTTCTCCGAGCTCGGAGCTTGTTCTACTTGTAATAATTACTTTAGCACCTTCAGAGATAAAAAGTTCGGCCGTGGCAGCGCCAATTCCGCGAGCTCCTCCTGTGATGATGGCAATTTTACCTGCGAGCTTTTTTTCAGAATTAGGCATGCGAAGCCGCATCAGAAGAAGCAGCTTGATGAGATTTCTGTGCAGCTTTTCGCTTCATCCAATCTTCCCAAGATTTTCCTGCAGCGGCATCCGCTCCGGAAAAAATAATTTCAGCGATGTTTGAAATAAGAAAAGATTTTCTCTGCTCACTATCAACAGGTATCAAATCCACACAGAGTTTTGTAAAATTAAAAATATACCCTTCAGCTTCTGATCCGTCTTTGAGCAAAATTTTGCAGTCGCCTCGATAATCGACTACAGCTCTTAATCCATCATAAAAATCTGCGTCGCTTACACGAAGAGAAACGCCCTGCACAAATTCTCTTTTTTCAAATGCATTAGCCATTTTTCATCACTTTCTCAGAATTTTCAGACTGCTCGTACTCGGATACAAAGTTTTTTGGCTTCGACATAAATGGAAAAATGGGTGAATCAGGGGCGTGAATTTTAGGTCCAGACAAAGTGGCCTTCACCGTTCCCCAAAATCCTTTAGCTGTTCCAAATGTGTAATCAACGGCTGTTGGTTCATGACCGCAGTGGACCATGCAATCTTGGCATGCAGGATTACCAGACTTGCGTCCGTAATTATCCCAGTTCGTCGTTTCAAGAAGTTCATTAAAAGTTTTTACGTATCCGTCTTGAAGTAAGTAGCAGGGTTTTTGCCATCCAAAAATATTGTAAGTTGGATTTCCCCAAGGCGTGCATTCAAAGTGTCTTGAGCCCGCAAGATATTCAATGAAAAGAGGAGACTGATTGAATCTCCAAGATTTCTTTCCGTTAAAAAAAATCTCTCTAAACAATTTAAAAGTTTTTTGACGTTTTAAAAAATGATTTTGATCGGGGGCTTTTGAATAAGAATATCCAGGAGAAACCATCATCCCTTCAACTCCTAGCTTCATCATCTCATCAAAAAATTCGCGAACGCGCTCGGACTTCGCTCCATCAAAAAGCGTGGTGTTGGTCGTCACACGAAATCCGCGCTTCAAAGCTTCTTTGATTCCTTCGATCGCTTTGGCATAAGTTCCATCGCGACAAACGGCTTCATCATGCTCTTCTTGCAATCCGTCCATATGAACCGAAAACGTCAGATATTTTGTGGCTTTGTATTGATCGATTTTAGATTTAAGTAAAATCGCGTTCGTACATAAATAAATATATTTTTTACGCGCAACCAAACCTTCGACAAGTTGAGGCATCTCGGGATGAAGAAGCGGTTCGCCACCAGGAATGCTCACAATTGGAGCTCCACATTCATCTGCTGCGGCCAAACATTGGTCGGCACTCAAAACTTTTTTCAAAATATGGTCGGGGTACTGAATTTTTCCACAGCCCGCGCACGATAAGTTGCAACGAAAGAGCGGCTCGAGCATTAACACCAAAGGATATCGCTTTCGGCCCATCAATTTTTGTTTGATCACATAAGATGCGACCGTCCACATTTGAGAAACAGGTACTGACATTCTTTCTCCTGATATCGATTGACCAGGGGGGCAATCGCTTTCAATAGTATTAAAGATCGATCTAAGCCTTGATTAAAGATTCTGTAAACTTTTGAGCGGAGAAAAAAATGCAAGCTTTGAAGAAAACGCCCCTTCACGCACGGCATCTTGAGTTACAAGCCCGAATGGCGCCTTTTGCGGGCTACGATATGCCTATTTCTTATGATTCAACTTCGGGTGGAATGATGAAGGAACACCTTGCAGTTCGCAAAGATGTAGGGATTTTCGATGTTTCGCATATGGGTGAATTTTGGGTGCGCGGCAAAGATGCGACCGCTTATTTGACCAAAACTTGCACGAGACCGTTTGAAAATCTGATTCATTTTAAGGCGCAGTACTGCCTTTTGCTTAAAGACGACGGCACCATCGTCGATGACATCATCGTTTATAAATTCGACTCCGAGAATTATTGGGTCGTCGTAAACGCCTCTAATATAGATAAAGATTTTGCACATATGAAAAGTCTAAGCTCGGGCTTTCAGGTAACGCTTGAAGATGTCAGCGAGAAAACAGCTCTCATCGCTATTCAAGGCCCGCGCGCCGTCGAAATAATGAAGGATATTTTTCCTCAAGCTCTCGAGCTGAAATATTATGCATTCTATCAGCCCAAAAATGGCTGGATCGTCGGACGTACCGGCTATACCGGTGAAGATGGCTTTGAAGTTTTTTTGCCCGTTGAAGAAGCCATGAATTTTTGGATGCAGCTTGAAAAAAAAGGTGGGCTTCCTATCGGGCTTGGGGCGCGGGATACCTTGCGACTCGAAGTAGGCTTTCCACTTTATGGGCACGAGCTTTCAGATCAACTTCGCCCCATGGAGACTTTTTCGGCCTTTGCGACGAATTTAAATTCTAGTTTTGTCGGTGTTGAAAAAGCTCGGCTAGCCCCCCGATATAAAGCGGTTGCAGTGCAAAGCCAGACTCCTAAGCCCATGAGAGCAGATGAAAGTCTCTTTTGGAACGGAAAACGGGTGGGATGGCTTACGAGCGGATCAACTTCGCCTGTAAAAAAAGTTGGCATCGGCCTTGCACTGATCGATCTTTCCCAGATAAATGTTCCGCTAGAAACGGGTTTCATTTTTATGCTTGAAAGTGGCGGAAAACAGAGAGAGGCTGTGCTGACAGCGACCCCATTTGTGACAACAGCGAGGGTGCAGGGTGCAAAAAAATCGCTGAAAAAAACGGCTTAATCACTTAGAGGAAAAATATGGCGAGCGAAGCAAAATCAGGTAAATCAACAAAAGAACCAGGAATGAAAGTTCCCGAGCATTTACTTTATACAAAAAATCACGAGTGGGCGCGAATCGAAGACGGTACTGCTGTCATCGGAATTACAGATTACGCACAGAACGCACTGGGCGATATCACTTATGTTGAACTTCCAGAAGAAGGTGATTCTTATGTTGCCGGAAAAGTTTTTGGAACCGTCGATTCTCTTAAAACAGTGGCTGAACTTTTCGCTCCAGTGAGTGGCGAGGTTTTAGAAGTAAATGGCAAATTGCCAAATAACGCTGAACACGTGAACGAAGATCCTTACGGTGAAGGTTGGATGGTCAAAATCGAACTTTCGGATGAAAAAGAGCTAGAACAACTTTTACCTTCTGCAGAATATTTAAAACTCATTTCGAAAAAGAAATGAAATATATTCCTCAAGCCCGCGAGGACCAAAAACAACTTTTGGATGCTATCGGGTTTAAAAATACAGAAGAACTTTTCACTCACATCCCCGCTCAACTTCGCGCAAAAAAATTAAATTATCCTCCAGCTCAATCTGAAATGGAGTTGCGAGAAACATTTAAACAGATTTCTCAGCTCTCCACTTTGCCTAAATTAAATTTTGCAGGCTGTGGAATTTACGCACACGATATTCCTTCGATCGTTCCATTTTTGCAGGGAAGATCTGAGTTTGCGACTTCGTATACGCCTTATCAACCAGAAATTTCTCAAGGAACTTTGCAGGCGATTTTTGAATTTCAAACTTTGGCCTGTCAGTTAACCGAAACCGAGCTTTCAAATGCCTCGATGTATGACGGAGCTACAGCCCTTGCCGAGGGCGTGCTTATGGGAATTCGTCTGAAGAAAAAATCTTCAGGAAAAATTTTATTGTCTGGAGCGCTCCATCCTTTTTATGAGCAGACGATTCGAACGTATTGCGAAGAGTTTAAAGATCGAATCGAAAAGATTGATATTGAAAAAGACCATATCGATTTAGTGAAGCTTGAAAAAATTCTTCAATCTGGCGCAGATATTTTAGTGACCCAGAGTCCAAATATTTTTGGAGTCATCGAGGATTATTCTCAAATCGGCGAATGGATTCAAAAATCTGAAACACTTTGGGTTACATCGACGATGGAACCTATCAGCTTTGGAATTCTTCGAGGACCTGGAGCTTTTGGCGCTCATATCGTAACAGCTGAAGGACAGAGTTTTGGAAACGCCGCCTATCTTGGCGGATCTTCGTTTGGAATTTTTACAACTCGAAATGAATATTTACGCCAGTTGCCTGGACGATTGGTCGGTGAAACGGTCGATACGAAAGGTCGACGCTCTTACACTTTAACTTTTGCAACGCGAGAGCAATTTATTCGTCGCGAAAAAGCGACTTCAAATATTTGCACGAATAATAATTTAAATATGCTCGCCGGACTTATTCATATGGCGACACTCGGCAAACAAGGATTGAAAGAACTTGCTTCTCAAAATCTAAGTTTGTGCGAATACCTTAAAAATAAAATTCGAACTGAAACTAAACTTTCGATTTCAAATTCTCCGACATTTAATGAGTTCGTCGTTGAGACGACAAAGCCTGCATCTGCCATTGTTGAGCAAGCAGCGAATGAGGGTTGGGTTTGCGGAGTTGATTTAGGGAGATTTAATCCAGCATGGAAGAACAAACTATTGATACACGTCAGCGAACTTCACAAACCTCAAGATTTGGACAAAGTGGCGAGCTTCCTCAAACAAAATCTATGAGTTTACTTGAAGATACCGTTGGCTCTGTTCTCTCACCAGAAGAAGCCACGCTTTTTGAAAGATCGCATCCTGGTCGGATCGGGTATTCTCTTCCTACACTTACAGTACCTCGCGTAGAAGCTTCGAAAGTTTTGCCAAAAGATCAAATTCGAGACGCGGTTCTAGATTTTCCAGAAATTTCTGAAAACGAAGTCGTGAGACATTTTGTTCGTCTCTCTCAAAAAAATTACAGCATCGATACGGGATTTTATCCCCTTGGCTCTTGCACGATGAAATATAATCCGAAAATTAACGAAGAGGTTGCTAAGATTCCTGGAATTTCTAATTTGCATCCTCTGTGGCCAGAAAAATTTCTGCAGCCCGCACTCTCGATTCAATTTCAACTCGGACAATTGTTGTCGTCGGTTACGGGACTTGCAGCTTTTACTTTTCAACCCAACGCGGGAGCACACGGCGAATACGCTGGCATGAAAATCATGCGCGCTTATCATGAAGCGAAGAAATCTAAAAAAACAAAAGTTTTGATCCCTGATTCGGCGCATGGAACAAATCCCGCGACTTGCGCAATGGTGGGCTATGAAATTGTTCCCATTCCAACTGGCCCAAGTGGAGTGGTTGAAATCGAAGATATCGAAAAACTCATCGATCAAGATGTAGCCGGCATCATGATGACAAATCCAAATACGCTCGGACTTTACGAAAAAAATATTCATAAGATTGCGGAGCTCATTCATAAGGTGGATGGAATTTTTTATATGGATGGCGCAAACTTTAACGCCATCATGGGTATTGTTCGTCCCGCAGATCTTGGCGTCGATATTATGCATATCAATGTGCACAAAACTTTTTCAACTCCGCACGGCGGTGGCGGTCCCGGAGCCGGACCCGTTGGCGTTCGTGAAGATTTGAAAAAATTTCTTCCGCTTCCTGTGGTTGAGAAAAAAGGCGACGGGTTTATTTTTAATTATGATTTGCCTCATACGATGGGACGAATGAGCGGATACTTTGGAAATTTTTCAATTCATGTGCGCGCTTTGGCTTATATGCTTTCGATCGGCGCCACTGAAGACTCTACTTATATTCAACAGATGGCGACGGCGGCCGTTTTGAATGCGAACTACATTCGTCATCGCTTGCGCGGTCACTACGACATTCCGTTTGATACAACTTGCATGCATGAAGTTGTTTTGTCGGACAAAATTCAAGAGGATTTCGGGATCAAAACTTTGGATATCGCAAAACGACTTATGGATTACGGCTACCATCCGATGACTGTTTATTTTCCACTCGTGGTTCATGGCGCGATGATGATTGAGCCAACGGAGAGCGAAACAAAAGAAACTCTCGATCAGTTTTGTGATGTGATGATTCAAATTGCAAAAGAGGCAAAATCCACTCCAGAGATTTTAAAAACCGCACCGACTCGAGTTTTTAGAGAGCGACTTGATGAGCTTCGCGCTCAAAAGCAGCCTCGCCTTCGTTGGTCGCGAGCCTAGTTAAACTGACAATTGGATTTGTTTGTAAGTGTCTTAAAACACTAACTTTTATTAAAAGAGCGCTCACTTTTTAAAAATGTCTGATTTAAAAAATCTAGTAATTTCAAGGTATTAAAAATTTTCTTTCTTGGCCATATGTCCGAATTCAGAGGCCTATGATAGAAATGGTCGCGATTGAGTATCGCTCTTGAAAAACTAAAAGATCGTCTTGTTTCTCTGCCGCCTTCTCAGGTCTGGCTGACCGCCGGCCTCGATAAAATAGAAGAAGAAACACAACATTATCGCGTTGTTTTTATTCGCGGACGCCCACTCACCGGCAGAACCACGTTGATGCAGCAACTTCTAACGACCTCTAAAATGTCGGGCAAGCGCGCGCATCTTATTTCGTTTTCTGCAGATACCAATCTGCTTTCGGCTATTCAAAAAATTGCCGAAGAAATCGGCGTCGTCATGGCCTTTGATCACCCCGATGCATTGAGACAGTTGCCAAGTTTGCAAGATGAGATTTTAAAACTCTGCAATGAAGAAAAAATTCTTTTGCTCTTAGACGGAGTCGATCGAATTCAAGACGGAAAATCTTGGCTCGATTTTATTTTAAAAAATATTACCGAAGCAACCATCGTGATGACTTGCGCCGCTATTCCAGAACTGGATCCTACGCTTATTATGGATGCAGGAATTATTAAATGGAATGGACTTAATTTAGAAGAAGTTGAAAAGCTCATCGAAAAGTCTCGAGTACAGGTTCCCGCTGAAGATGCAGAAGGTTTAAAGAGAAAAATTTTCAATGCATGCGGCGGCAATCCTTTTTTACTAAAGATGATGCTTTCTCCGGCCATCATCGAAGGCCGTCCACTCGCCGAAACAGATGTCGAAAAAAACTTCACCGAAGTAAAAAATAAATATTTCAGCAGAATTTTGGATTCATTTATTCCAGAGCTTAAAGAAAAAATTCAATTAGCTGGATTTATTGAATTCGATTTAAGCCTGGAAAAAGAAATTATTAATTCTTTTTCTATTCGTGAACGACATATGTTGCTCGGTCTTGGATTTATTCAGTCGATGGATAATCCGGTTCTCATCGACGAGATCAAAGAATTCATTCGCGAAATTTGCAAAGATTTTCAATCTGTTCAACGCACCGAAATTCTCAATATTTTAAAATCTAAGGATTCTTATTTATCAAAAAAAGAAAGCGTCTGGCAATTTTTACAAACGAATCAAATTTCTGAGGCTGCTAAAGAGTTTGAATTTATCGCAAAAGAGATGGAAAAAAATGGTGAATTTTCAGATTTTTTAAAGCTGAGCGATCCACTTGTTGAAATGCTTTCTATCGAAAGCTTGTTGGTGAGACGAGCCGTATTTAATTATTTGAATCGCCTTGAAGATCCGATTCCAGAACTCGAAGCTGCACTTTTAAAATCTGTGGGAGATGATGAGAGATTTCAAATTTATTTAGCACTCGGAAGAAGTTATTTTCTGATTTCAAAATTTGATGAATCGATTCAATTGCTCGATAGAATTTTAGAAAAATGTGAGCCACATGAGCCATCCCATCTTCAGGCCCTACTTTATAAGGCAGAATTTGTTTGTACTAAAAATCCAAGTTTATGCAAAAGCCTATTGGATCAAGCTCATTTGCTTTTAAATAAATGCGTCCACCAAACCCATTATCTTTGGGCCGATTATTATATTTATGAGGGCCTTTATTTTCATATTATAGGGAATCAAAAAAAAGCGGCAGCCAGTTACCGCCTTGCCATTCCTATTTATCGTCTGAATAGAATTGTTTCCGTTGAACTTGTGGCTGAATCAAACGCATGGACCTGTGAATACGATTTAGGAAATGTTGATCAAGCATTAATCGAAAAAAAGAAGGTCCTAGACAGGGCAGAAAAACTTGGATTGCTTAGAGTCGTCAGCTTTTGCCAGTTATTTTTTTCTACTCATTTAATAGGGCAGGGGCAATTCAAAAAATCTGAACAAATTCTTATAAGCATAATCAATTCAAATGTTAATGGACCTATGGGCCGAGACGAATTTCAAAGAATAAGAAGACTGGTTTATCTTCATATTGGTTCTGGAAATTTTCAAGGCGCCTTAGAAGTTTTAAGAAAAATATCTGGATCCTCAGCACTGAAAGACGACCCAGAAAGCGGGATTGTTCTAAAGCAGCTCTACGATTTTTTAACCATCAGGCTTCAGGGGGGCTGGAATAAATTTAAATGGAATGCGGCCAGTCGCGTGGAAAGAAGTCAATTGTCAGAAGGATCTTTGATTCGTCTCCATTTAAATCTGATGGAAATTAACTTTCTAGAAAAATTTCCCGTAGAACTTGAGACTCTTGCGCCTGATTTTTTAGAATTTTTTAAAGAAACTACTGATTTAGATATTACAACCGCTTATCGATGCCTGCTTGGATATCATTTTCTAGTTCAAGGCAAATTGCAGGCTGGCAAGCTGCTCTTGCTGCAGGCATTAAGTACTTCAAAAAAGTATGAGTACTTTATTTGGGAGTTTAGATGCCTCTTGGCATTAGCTCTTTTAGAGCTAAATTCGAATCGAAATGCAGATGCATTGGGAATATTGCAAAATGCCTCGTTGTTATTGAATAAATTTGACTCTCACGAAGACGAGGAATTTATAAAAGCTCTTTTAGCGATTGCCAACTTAAAATTAGGAGACCAACAGGAGTTTGAAAAGAGCCTTAGATCTTTGAACCCCAAAAAGCCTCACGCCTATTTTTACGAAATTTTAGAATCATTCACCGTTCAAACCAAACGATCTTCTAAAGTTTCCATTTTACCTCATCAGAAAAATTATTTTGATAAGATCTTAAGTTTGGCAGGAATAGGCGGGATTCGAGAGGTTGTTTTAAAAACCAATCAAAGTGCCTCTGTTTATTTTGAAAATCAATTGCCGGAGCTTAATACAAATAAATTTGATATCATTTTTGACGACATTAAATCTGAAGTTCGGGCTGCAAAATTAAATTTTTCAATTAAAGGAAAGTACTTACTCACTCATTTGCTTAGATTTTTACTTGAGAGAGCGGGTGAGAAATTTTCTAAAGAAGATTTAACAGTTCTCGTTTGGCATGAAACTTATAATCCACTTGTACATGACTCGCGAATTTATACGTCGATCAAAAGAATTCGAGAGATTTTAAAAGAAACAAAATTAGAGGAAATGATTCAGGAAGATGGCGGTAAATATTTTGTCAGTCACTCGCTTAAGTATGCAATCTTAAGCTTAAAAAATTCAGCCGATGATTTATCTGAACGCGAAAGATGGATTCTAGAATTCTTGAAAAACAATGAGTTTATAGATCGAAATTCTATTCAAAATTTACTTAAAATAAGTTCGACCTCTGCTAAACAGGAACTCAAAAGTCTACTCGATCGCGGCCTTATCAAAATCACCGGCAAAGGAAAATCTACTAAATATCAAAAGACTATGGGTTAGATCGCAGATCTGGAAAGAGCTGCGACCAATCTAGGTCTTCTTGCAGCTCAGGCGTACAGGTGTAGTTGACACCACTTAAGTTCATACGAACTGGTTTAGCTTCAGCAATAGACGCAGAATCAATAGTTGGCGGTGGAGTCATTTCTACCGGAGGTGACGTAGGTCCTTGATGATCCCCACCCAAAGCGGCTGTCGTAAAACCAAAAATCTGTAAAGCGCTCGCAACTAAAATGCCGTAAGTAAAACTTTTCATTATTTTTCCCTCCCTACCTTAAAAAAACGACCAAACTTTATGTATGCGCTGCCAAATAGCCCTCCATTTGGTAGCGATAATTAATTTTAACTTGAGGGTTTAGGGCCGAATAGATTCGCAAAAAGTTCGTTCAAACGCCTAGTTCGCTACTTTTTGCTGAGACAATCTTGTCGCGGACTGTGAAGAAAGATGTGGTTGATCGACAGTCTCTGTCGAGGATTGTGAAAAACTAAACAAAAAAAATTTATATTCGGTCAGTTTCGGTCAAACCCGATTTGTGTAAGGCAGTTAAATCCCTGATATCTCTAAGTTTTTAAGATTCAAAAAATTTAAAGACCTGTAAATTCTAAAATCTTTAATAATTTCAATAAATTATCTAAATGGCGCTGTCAGGGTGAGTCAGTTTTTATTTTGAGTATTCAGATTTAGATTCATCTCAATGACAACATCCAAAATCGAACGAATCAAATATGAATGGCAAAAAGCCTTTGTAGAAATGTCCAAGTCTGAGGGTTTTAAACGCATTCTTTTGCGTGAAATGAATATTGAACACTATAAAGCTATCTTGCTTGAGCTCGCGATTCAAACTCGAGATATTTTATTTATTCAAAAATCTATATCGAAATTGTTTTCTAAAATTGTAAATTTCGAAGCCGACTTAGAGCAAGTTCTTGTTAACGATTTAAAGTTTCTTGGTATCGACGCCTCTCAAATTTTTGATCGCCGCCCGCTTCCTGAAACTGCGGCCTTCATAGGCTTTGGTCATTATTTACTTCAACAAAAATCCATCCCCGCTTTCCTAGGATATTTTTATCATTTGGAATCGATGCACCCAGCCGCAGGTCGAGGCTACTTAAAGGCGCTTGAAAGAATTGGCGTTCCCAAAGAATCGACTTCATTTGTTTCGAATAGAAGTCTTGTGAATATTACTCACAATAAATATTTAGAAAATCTAATCGATCAAAATATTTCTGATGGAAAAGAAGAAGAAGATTTTATTTATTCCGCGCGAGCCGCTGCAAAACTCTATGGGCAAATGATTTACGCAGCCATTCATTCCGTAGATTTAAATGAAAATTTATCTACTCGACACGAGGCCCACCCCATTGCCGGATAGAGAATGTAAAACTCCAGGGCATATAGACAAATCCATCATCTTGAATGAGGGATTTAGGTGGATTTGGGAATGGTCCCGACTCTCGCAACGCTCGTAAAGCCTCTTGATCGTAAGCATTAAAAATCGAAGGATTTAGAGTTCTCAGCTCTACGATCTCACCTAGTTTGTTCAAAATGACCGCGATTTCCACGCGAATTTCGTTGTAGTTCACCATCTGAGGGCTAAATGTATTATTGGGATTCCACTGTTGAACAAGCTTATTTTTCATTCTGATGATGTATTGGCCGTAATCGAATTCTCTCGCATTTAATTTGAGCTGCTCACCTAATTTCAAACGATTTAAAAATCCTGGTGAATTAATAGCTGAAGGAGAAAGTGTCTCTTGCTCTAAAGTGCCATCCTCCATCATTTCTTTTTGGCTAATCGAAAATTTTGTTTTTTCTCCGATGCCTTCATTAGATTTTTTTGTCTGAGCTCTGGGAGAAGATTTCGGTTGAGCGCGAATTTGTGGAACAGAAGTGGGAGCACTCTGCGGACTTGTTTCTTCATCTGCTTTTAAATTTCGATCACTCGCAAATTTTGCATCTTCCGGAGTTTTTTCTGCAGACTTTTGAAGCGTCTGAATGCTGTCTAAAATTTGATTGGGCACATTGATTTCTATGGGAATTCGATCCGTCTCTAATGTCTTGTCAGCGAACGGTTGATATCTCGCTGCAAAAATTAAAATTAAAAGATGAATAAGAAGGGAAATAACAACGCAAACGGCGATCACTCGAATCGAAATTTTATAAGGATCGAAGCCTCGACCAAAGGGGCCTGGCGGCGGCAAATTTAGTGATACTTCTGAAGACATTCCCACAACTTATCCAACTTCTATCTTACTCCCTGACCCTGAAATAAAGTCAGATTTCTGTGACTTTTTTGCATAGGGGCAGGGCAGAAAGGCTCTTAAGACCGCTTTTAATGGGCATTCTATTTGCTTTATTGAGGATCATGAAATCAATTTTCTTATTCGGATTCATTTTATTAACCCTCTCCGGATGTGGAGAAGATCTGCGTTGCGGTGGAGTAAGCGGCACACCAATGCCAAATTCCGCATCTAATGGAAGCTCTGTTCCCCTCAATGGATCTGTCGCTATAGGCAGCCCGGAGGTTTGCAGCGTTAGTCGATCTCAAAATTCAAATCCAAGCGGATGCACCATTAACCAGTATACGGGCAAATGCGATTAACAAATGAAGATCAAGCTTACCATCGCAGAGAAAGTTTCAAGTGAAACACCCGCTCGCTATCGAAAGCGAGTCGTACAACTTGAAAATGACAGTATCACTATCGGCACAACTGATTCAGCCGATGTCTGTTTAAAAGATCTCGATAAGCCATTTCATTTTGAAATTAAATTTGCAGAAGATCAGTGGTGGATTGTCAACGCCGACCGCATTCAAGATATAAAATTAAATAAGAAAAATATTTCTCTAGAATCTAAATTAGCCTCGAGCGATGAAATTCAAATTCGAGGTCATCAAATTTTATTTGAAATCGATGAACAACAGGCTTCGCAAGCTCCTGAGTTTTTAGCGCAGCCATCTAATGATGAAGAATTTTTTAACTACCTACTTTCAGAAAAAGAATTTGATGAAATTATGATCAACGGAGCTGATCAAATTTATGTAGATTGGCGCGGCATGCTTTTAAAAACTCCTTGGAAATTTTCTTCAAATGATTTTCTTCAGAAAAAAATTGAATCTTACACTGGAAAAAATTCTGGCTGGGCTTCTTGGCGACTGAACCGAACCTTGAGAATGCAAGCGGCACTTCCTCCGATCGCTGAAGCTCCACATCTTTCGATTCGAAAAGCAAAACAAAATGTTCTTTCTCTCGATCAACTTTTAAAAACTGGATTTGGAAGCGTTGATCAAATTGATTTTTTAAAACGAGCTCTTAAAGAAAAACAAAGCATTGTAATTTCTGGCGGAACATCCACAGGAAAAACTGTTTTACTTCGTAGTCTCGTCGAACAAATTGATCCAACAGAGAGGCTCGTGATCGTTGAAGAAGAAGCTGAAACCGATTGGCCCCATCCTCACGCAATAGCAATCGAAAGCGGAAGAGGTCAGCTGCGATCGGCTGTTGTAGAATGTCTAAGAATGCGACCTTCACGTTTGATTGTTAGTGAAGTGAGAGGTGTGGAAGCATTTGAAATGATGCAAGCACTCAACACTGGTCACTCGGGCTCCATGACAACTTTGCATTCAAATTCTACGCGTGAGGCACTGAGCCGATTAGAAAGTTTATTGTTAGCCGCTGGAGTTGGCGTTACTGTTCCGTCTGCGCGACGGCAAATTGCACAAGCTGTGAACATCATTGTTCAGCTTAAGCGCGATACGGATGGAAAACGTAAAATTTCTGAAATCGTTAGAATTGGCGGAATCCAGAACGATACGATTTTGCTCTCTGATCCGATCGAGACCGAAGCAGCAGGAATAAAGCAAAAATTAAGCCTAGTGGAATAAGAAAACTAAAATTTTCTACTGAAGAATTTTCTATCATTCCGCAACCTCCAATAAGCCCCGCATTTAAATCATTTCCTGGCGACAACTGAACATCTTTTGATAGATCTCCCGTTTCGCCCGCTACAACCGAAGATAGAGTTTCATTTGAAGATCCTTCGGCTGATATCGTTTCATTCTTTGTATTCGCTGAATTTGTAATCACGGTGACCTTAGTTGTATTTTGTTCTACCACCACTCCTAATGTTGCAGCGTAGTAAATAGCTTGCGGAGTAAACGAAAAAATAGCCTCATGATTCGACTCTCTTTTAGCTCCGTCATAAAATTCCGTTTCAAAATCTGTTGATGTCGTAAAAAACTGCAGCCAAGAATCAAAAAGATTTAAGGCAACGCGACCTACGGGGAGAGGTTCAATAATTAAAATATATTTGCCAACGGGCACGGCCTTGAATTCGAACTTACCTTCGTCTCTTGAGTAAGTGGACAGCGCTAACATCGATCGGTCAGGAGACTTAACGAAGTCAGCAAGCTTTTCAGCGGCTAACAATTCTACGATTGCGCCTTTAAACGGAGCTCCATCTTTTCCATCTAAAATTTTTCCGCTAATGCTTCCGACGGTTTTTGAAAATCCAGTAGGCGGGTAGAGAGAAGAAATCCAAAACATATCGTCTCCATTTAAAGTAGCTAAAGTACTTTTGCTTGAGCGAATGGGATACATCGCAGAACCTAATAAATTAGAAGGAGCTAATCCTAAAATTCGACCAAGTTCAAACGCAACAACGGCCTGTAAATTATAATCAATCCCAGGTTTTAAAGCTGGATTCAAAAAAATTCCCGCCCATTTTGTTTCTGCCTTTAAATTAGCAATATCGGGGCGAACATAAGAAAAAGATTTTGAAAAAACTTTGTCTCCAAATTGCATATCAACTGGAGGAATAAACGAGACAATAAAATCTCCCTCGATAAGAGGGTTTTGAAATTCATCAAATTGAATTGAATTCGTAGCAACGCTACCTTCGTAAACTTTTAAATCCGGAATGGTCGAAGAAATTCCATTTGTAACATATTTTAAATCTATAAATTTTGAATAGAGCTGTACGCTTGACCAAAGTGAAAATGCGGACTCGATCGCAGAAATATTTTCTGGAGTTGTAACTGAAGGATCGCCAATTACTTTGTATTTGATACATGGATGATCTGGATACTCTGCGCACGTTGTCGTTACTTTTGAAGTTAAAGCTACGGAAGGATCTTTTGCTTGATAGGTTGTTAAATCGATTCGTTTTCCGTTTTGATCGAAAAGAATTCGATCGTAATCACCCGCAAAAGCGAGATGAGGCACAATAAAAACAATAGATGTGAAAAGCAAAACTCCCTTATGTCCGAACATAAAAATCCCCTTAACCTCATGAACTGCAAGATTCATGCTCAACCTAGATCGCATATTTCTATGTATTTTCAAGAGCTTCTCGCGACTTCGCTACTTCTCCGCTGGGACACGCGCGGGGCAGCTTTGGGATATCCGATCCAGCCTGTAAAATAGAGAGATGGGCGGCAGATCACCGAAGGCAGGAGCTTCAATTGATATTGATGCCAAGCTAACTGAAGTCGATCGCGGCTTGCAGAAGGTACAATCTCTTTACGAACAATACTTCGCTGGAGTTCAAAAGCGAGAGCCCTCCAAAGAACATCAAGAATTTAAAACTTCTTTAGCTCGAATTACGCCAGTCGATCTAAAGACGACCGCTGCTAAATTTAGATTTCAATCTATTCAAAGTAGATACCTTCAGCTCTCAACTCTTTGGACAAAAATTCAAAGACAAATAGAAGAAGGAACTTACAAACGAGATTTATTTTTGCTCGAGAAAAAGACAACCGGAGAGCAACCTCGACCCGCCAATCTCTCTGCTACAAATTCTGCGACTGAAACACCGAAGGCTAAAAAACATCTCGAAACGCTCTATGAAAAGATGTCCGCGCTGGTTGGCAGTACTCAAAAACTTCCTGAGAAACAGACTTTTCTCGCGAATATGGATAAACAGCTGACAGATTTAAAAGCTAAAAATCCTGACAAGAAAATTGAATTAAAAATACAGAAAAGTGCGACAGGAAAAGTAGAAGTTAAAATTCAACTTCAGCAGAAAAAATAAATGAAAAATTAAGCGCTCGCCGAAATTTCGCCACACAAAATCGAAACTTTATTATCTTCGACTTTAAGAACTCCATCACCCACTTGAAATTTTAAAACTCCAGTAGCGGCCTTTAAGGTGATGGGACCTTTTCGAACAAGAGTAATGAGATTTGCATGCCGATCGAGCAAATTAATTTGCCCTTTGTCTGCAATAAGCAAAACGTCATCAGCAGAACCTGAGAAAATTATTTTCTCAGGTGTGGCCAAAGAAACTTGCATCGTTATGCAGCCTCCGCAAGCTTATTAGCTTTCGCAATCGCTTCTTCGATTGTTCCAACTAAATAGAAGGCTTGCTCAGGAAGATCATCGTGTTTGCCTTCCAAAATTTCTTTGAAAGCACGAATCGTATCTTTGAGTTCTACGTATGCACCCTTCATGCCTGTGAACTGTTCAGCAACGAAGAATGGCTGGCTCAAAAATTTCTGAATCTTACGAGCGCGAGCTACCGTAATTTTATCGTCATCAGAGAGCTCTTCCATTCCAAGAATCGCAATAATGTCTTGAAGATCTTTATATCTCTGCAAAGTCGATTGAACTTTTCGAGCAATATCATAGTGCTCTTGTCCAACCACTTGAGGATCCAAAATTCGAGAAGTTGAATCGAGAGGATCCACGGCAGGATAAATTCCAAGTTCAGCGATCGATCGACTAAGAACTGTTGTCGCATCTAAGTGAGAGAACGCAGTTGCAGGTGCTGGATCCGTCAAGTCATCCGCAGGAACGTAAATCGCTTGAACCGAAGTGATCGATCCTTTTTTCGTAGTCGTAATACGCTCTTGAAGCTCGCCCATTTCAGTAGCGAGCGTAGGCTGATAACCTACGGCAGAAGGAATACGTCCAAGCAAAGCCGAAACTTCAGAGCCCGCTTGAGTAAATCGAAAGATATTATCGATGAAGAAAAGCACGTCTTGATTTTCTTGATCACGAAAATATTCAGCAACGGTAAGTGCCGAAAGCGCAACTCGAGCACGAGCACCGGGAGGTTCATTCATTTGTCCGTAGACGAGTGAAGTTTTGTTGAGAACTCCGGACTCTTTCATTTCCATCCAAAGGTCATTTCCTTCTCGAGTTCTTTCTCCAACTCCCCCGAACACAGAGAATCCTCCGTGTTTCATCGCGACGTTGTTGATAAGTTCCATAATCAAAACTGTTTTACCAACTCCGGCTCCTCCGAAGAGTCCGATTTTTCCACCCTTAGAATAAGGAGCGAGAAGATCGATAACTTTGATTCCTGTTTCAAACATTTTTACTTCAGTTGTTTGATCTTCATAAGAAGGAGCGGCTCGGTGAATCGGCCATCGTGTTGAAGTTTTTACTGGGCCCATTTCATCTACGGGCTCGCCCACAACGTTTAAAATTCTTCCTAAAACTTCTTTTCCAACGGGAACGGTAATTTGTTGGCCACGATAAGTAGCTTTAATTCCGCGACTTAAACCCGCTGTTTCATCCATTGCGATGCAACGAACAGTTCGCTCGCCAAGATGCTGAGCAACTTCGAGCACAAGATTGTCTTCCTTATCGTTGATAGATTTATTGGTCAAAGTGACCGATCCATAAACGGGAGGTAGCTTTCCTGAGGGAAATTGAACATCGACCACAGGTCCGATAACTTGCTCAACTTCTCCAACTAAAGTTTCATTCGTTGTTTTTTCCATAATATTTCCTCTCACAATTAGGCCGAAATAGCTTCTGCGCCTCCAATAATTTCCATTAACTCTTTTGTAATCGCCGCTTGTCGTGCTCGATTTCTTTGCAACGTCAATCGCTCGATCATATCTTTCGAATTTTTCGTTGCGGATTCCATCGCCGCCATTCGAGCTCCGTGTTCGCAAGCAATCATCTCAAGTACCACGCGATAGAGTTGAAAATCTAAAAGCATAGGTACAAGTTGATTTAAAAGTTCAGGAGCTTCGGGCTCATAAATAAATGATTTCTTCTCTTCTGATTTTGGTGGAACAAAAGGAAGCAAAGTAAAGGTCGAAGGCTTTTGAACAAGCGCCGATTGAAATCGACAATAAAAAACATCTACTTGATCAAAATTGCCCGACAAAAATTCTTTTCGAACTTCGCTGGCCACCGAAGAGATCAAGGTATGCGAAGCCTTGCGAGCTAAATCGGTCGTAACAGATTTAATTTTAAATCCGTTTTTTCTAAAAAACTCTCCAGCTTTTTTTCCAAGGGCTACAACTTCGACCTCAATTCCACTCGCTCGCTTTTGATTTAAAATTCTCAAAGCGGCTTTAAAATTGTTTGCGTTTAAACTTCCGCAAAGACCTCGATCTGTTGCGCAGATAATCGCCGCCATTTTTTTTACTGGCCGAGCCATAGTCAACGGAGAACTCCACTCGATTTCATTGAGAATTGTTGAAACCATCGACTTCAACTCTTCTTCAAAAGGTCTTGAGGAATGAGCTTTTTCGCTCGCCCTGCGAAGCTTCGCTGCCGAAACTAATTTCATCGCGCGCGTAATCTTCTGCGTGCTTTTAACGCTCGTGATTCGCTTTTTGATGATTTTAAGTGATGCCATTCGCTAAACCTTTATTCTTTTGTATAAGAAAAGTTGGATTTAAATTTTTGAATCGCTGCAGTTAATCTTGGCTTTAATTCATCGCTCAAAACTTTCTTTGTAGAAATTTCATTCAAAAGATCTGAAGCGTTGGCATCAAGATAAGACATAAGTCCATCTTCAAAAGCTTTTAGCTTGTTTACAGGAATATCATCCAGCGCACCTTGTGTAGCCGCAAAAATAATCGCCACTTGTTTTTGAACAGAGAGTGGTGAGTATTGGCCTTGCTTCAAAATTTCTACTAAGCGAGCCCCTCGACGAAGTTGCGACTGAGTCGCAGCATCGAGATCACTACCGAATTGAGAAAATGCTTCAAGCTCACGAAACTGCGCCAAGCTAAGTCGCAAAGTTCCTGCGACAGATCGCATCGCTTTAATTTGCGCGCTACCACCCACCCGTGAAACTGAAAGTCCCACGTTGATCGCCGGTCGAACGCCTGAATAAAACAAATCTGTTTCGAGATAAATTTGTCCGTCTGTAATCGAAATAACGTTCGTAGGAATATACGCTGAAACATCACCCGCTTGAGTTTCAATAATTGGAAGTGCGGTCAGCGAACCTCCGCCCAATTTATCGTTAAGTTTACAAGCCCTCTCCAACAATCGAGAGTGAAGATAAAAAACATCTCCAGGATAAGCTTCGCGACCTGGTGGGCGTCGAAGCAAAAGCGAAAGTTGTCGATAAGCGACAGCTTGTTTTGACAAGTCGTCATAAACGATAAGCGCGTGTTTTCCGTTATCACGAAAATATTCCGCCATCGCACAACCTGAGTAAGGGGCCAAAAATTGAAGTGGAGCAGAAGCAGTCGCGGGAGCAGAAATAACAGTCGTGTATTCCATCGCTCCATGCTTTTCAAGTTTCGAAACAACTTGAGCAACGCTCGATTGTTTTTGTCCGATCGCTACATAAAAACAATAAACGCCTAAACCTTTTTGATTGATGATCGTATCGATCGCGATTGCTGTTTTTCCAGTTTGACGATCGCCGATGATAAGCTCGCGCTGACCTCTACCGATTGGGATCATTCCATCGATAGCTTTGATTCCAGTTTGCAGCGGCTCTTTAACGCTCTGACGTGGAACAATTCCAGGAGCTTTTTGTTCGATAATTCTTTTGGTCTTTGTTTGGATTGCACCTTTTCCATCGATCGCATTTCCAAGCGCATCAACAACGCGACCAAGCAAGGCCTCGCCCACAGGAACAGAGGCGATTTCGCCCGTTCGCTTTACCGTATCGCCTTCGCAAATTTCTTCGTAATCACCGAGAAGCGCAATACCCACGTTGGAATCTTCGAGATTAAGAACCAACCCTTTAACTCCACCCGGAAACTCTACGAGCTCTCCAGCAATTGCGGACTCCAATCCGTAAACACGCGCAATACCGTCACCTGCTGATAAAACAGTTCCAGTGTCTTTTGCTTCGAGCACGCGCTCAAATTTTCTGATTTTCGATTTTAGAATTTCGCTGACTTCATCTACGCGAATAGCCATTTCAATTTCCTCCAGTGATTATACAAAAACTTGGTGTTCGAGATTTTCGAGTTGAGACGCAACACTAGCATCCATAATTCGTCCGGGTGCTGTTGCTACAAATCCACCGATGATCTCAGGATTTATCTTTTGTTTAATTTTAATTTGTCTCTGCCATTGTTCTTGAAGAACTGACTTAATTTCTTCAACGAGTTGCGGACTTAAAGAATGTGCCAGCTGCAGATCCACAGTGAGTTCGCCCGATGCTTCATCACAAAGTCGATTGAACTCCTCAACAATTTCAGACACACAATTCATTCGACCGCCCTCAATCAAGGTCAGAAAAAATAAATGAGTAAGCGGCAGCTTATCTTTAATAGATTCTAAAACTTCAGTTTTTTCAGAACCTTTAATGACGGGGCTTAAAAAAAACTCATTTGCTCCAACAGCCTCTACAGCCGAGGAAAACATTTTGAGTTCGGCAAAAATTTTAGGAGCTGCGCCAAAAAAAACTTTTTCATTTTTATCTGTAGTTAAATCAAAAAGAGCTTCGGCATATCGCTTAGCGACCATCGAATTACGTTGCATAATTTTTTCTTCCCGAATTTTGCGAAGAGTCTTGCTGAATCATGCTCGCAGTCCAGTCTGCATCTTTAGATGCGAGATCTTTTTGAAGTGCAGCGCGCGCGGAAGAAATAGATTTTTCCATCAATTCTTTCTCTAAAGATTTTTTTACTCGCTCAATATCGGCCTTAGCTTTGACTTCTCCATCCAAAAACATTTTTTCAACAGCTCGCTCACTTTCGAGCTCTATTTTTTTTGTTTCGAATTGAATTTCGCGCAGAGTCGCAGACTTCATTTCTTCTACTCGCGAATCCAACGACGACATCATCTGTTCGGTGGCTAAAAATTCCGCTCGCATCTCTTCAAATTCCGCTTTTGAAGAAGAAATTCTTTTTTCTAAATCTGCTCGCTCTTTAGAAAAGTGTTTCCCAAGTTGTTTATTTAAAAGATAGCCGAGTCCTAAAATTAAAACTGAAAAGTTAATCCATTGATAAATAAGCGGGTTCACGACCGCACCACTTTCGCGCCTAAAATGGCCTTAGTGATTTCATTTGAAATTTCTGAAGAAAGCTGAGGGAGTTGTCCGCGAAGTCTTTTCAGCTCGGCCTCCATTTCGATTTGATGATCGATTAACTTTCTCTCGACCTTAGATTTCGCCTCAGAGAGCTTTTGTTCAGCCCGCTCCTTCACCATCTTAAGCTCTATTTGACGCTGACCTTCTAAGCTCTGTTTAACTTCAGACATCTTTGAATCAAATTTAATTCGGATGGCGGTGATTTTTTCTCGCATCCCCGAAGCTTCTTCTTTTTTACCCTCGGTCAAAGCTTCTCGTTTATTTAAAAGCTTCAAAATAGGGTCGAAAAAAAGGATTTTTAAAATAAAGATTAGGCCCAGATAGATGCCCAACTGGATAAGCAAAGTACTATTAAATTCCACGACCCTCTTTGTTTAACGAATATGAAGATTCGAGTCAAAAGCTCTGGGTTGAAATATGCTCTAAATTTGAAGGGTTCAAATAAAACTCAAGTTTTTAAAAGAAAGCCCTTAAAATAGGGTAAATCTTGGGGGTTAAACTTTGTTCGAAAAAGCTTCATCAAAAATCGTCTTTGGTTACGAAAAAATTGGAAAACTCTTAGAAAAAACCCCGGCATTGCCAGTTATTGGCGGGCCTTTAGAGGCCCCCCCGCCATCAGACGCCTCTATCGTCTGGGTGGTCGACCGCATCTCGAATATTTTGCAACGAATTTGCATTCAGATAAAAAATAATCCCAATCTCAAGCGCCTCCTTGTTTTAACAACAGATGCGTCCGAAATGGCTGCCCTCGTGAAATCGGAGCCCTATCAATTTCTTTTTGAGCATCCCGCGCTCAAAATTGCGGTTATAGACCCAAACGAACCTCCAGATTTGACGGTGTACCGAAATATTTTTGAGCCCTCCAGTTGGGATCTAAAGAATGAAACGTCCTTTTTCTATTCATTTCGACCCGAATTTGAAGGCCAACAAGAGTGGTTGGCACAAGTGCGGTCTATCTATTTTACAATCACAGCCCTTCATCGCGACGGCCTGGGATCAGACTTTTGCACAGAAGACAGTTTTTTAGGTTTTAAAAATGGGATGCAAAATATTCCCTTAATGCTGAAAACTCCTGACATTCGAAATTGGAAAGGTCTGGGCAAGGGTCGACCCGTATTTTTAGTAGGAGCAGGACCATCTGTACGAAGCCAGCTTGAGTTTTTAAGGTCCGTTCAAGATTGCGCGATTATCATCGCCGCAGATACAATGCTGAAGCCACTCGCTCGCGCGGGGATTTCTGCACACCTGCTTGCTTCGATGGAGCGCGCTCCCGAAATTATCGATCTACTTAATGATACAAATGATCACTCTAAAAGTTTTTTGGTCGCCTCTTCTGTTCTGGATCCAAAATGCTTTTCAGACTTTCGAGGACCGCACACGATTTACGCTTCAGGTTTGCCCTTCTCCGAGTGGTTTCCATTTGAGCGCCTGAGACTAGGATCCGGTCACAGCTGCATGGGCCTTGCGATGACACTTGCGACTTATTTAGAATCTTCACAAGTTTATTTAATGGGAATAGATCTTTGTTGGAGTGAAGAAGGTCAAAGCCATATGAGCGATGTGCCTTATTTGCAAAAGCAATTCTATATCACTCAAAATAAAAAGCTTTTTGAAAATTCTTTTGTCACAAAAAATTCTCAAGGAAAAACCGTTAGAACAAATCAATTTTGGACTGCGTTCAAGCAGCAATTTGAGTTTTGGGCAAAACGAAATCCGGGAAAAATATTTAATCTCTCCCCTTCTGGCCTTTCAATTGCTGGGGCTGCCCCACTCTCACTTGACGAAGTAAAAATAAATTCTACCCCATTTGATTTTCATGCAGAGCTTTCGACAAATATTTCTTATGACAGAACAAAAAATGTTTTGCGTGAAACAAAATTATTTTTAGAAAAATTAGACTTTGCTCTTCCAAAAATTTCGCAAATTTGCGAGCAAATTAAGTCGGCAACCGCATCGGAGATCTTGCAGATTTTAGAATCTCAATCTTTCTATTTTGGTTTATTGCATCCAATCCTTCAGGGGTCGGCCTTTAATTTAAACGGAAGTGATAAAGATGCGACCGAGGCCAGTCGAAAATTTATTTTGAAAATTTTACCGCAAATACGAGACGTCTATTTAAAAACCCGAGATGAATTAAAAAATCTTTTGAAAGATCAGGCAGAAAATAAATTCGAGCTTTATTAATTAGGTCGCTTGAAGTGCAGAATAGTTTCTTGCGCTGGAGTTTTTGAATCTGATACTTCTCGCAACGAATTCATTTCAATTTGTCCGTCAACTTGAGCTCCACGATGAACCTCGAGTTCTCGCGTCTGAATTTTTCCATTAATTCTTCCAGTAGAATGAACAATAAGTTTTTCGTTGGCGCGAATGTCGCCCATAAATGATCCGCTGATCTCAAGTTGTCCAACTTGAAGATTTGCTTCAACCACAGCGCCTTCTCCAATGATCAAATGATCTTGAGAATAAATTTCGCCTTGAAAAACTCCGTCGATGCGAACAACCCCTTCAAACGAAAGCTTGCCGTTGAATTCGCAACCACGGTCT
The DNA here is from genome assembly GCA_017302715.1 of Deltaproteobacteria bacterium. Taxonomy (GTDB): domain Bacteria; phylum Bdellovibrionota; class UBA2394; order UBA2394; family UBA2394; genus JAFLCD01. The sequence continues at coordinate 57,122 of JAFLCD010000001.1, read as the reverse complement.
AACAAAGTGATCGTGGTAGGAAGATTTCGCTTGTTTGGGTTTGAGCTCATTTACTATTAGTCATTTTACCAAGAATTCGATCAAAATCATCGCGGCTCAAAAAATTAATTATAATTTGTCCGCGCCCTGACACATGGGGCCTAATTTCCACCTTAGCGTCAAAGTATTTTTGAAGGTCTTCGCCAACAGTTTTCCAGGCTGTAAGTTCTTCGTTGGCAGCTGCAGTTGTGGTTTCTGTATTTCCCGCAGCGTCATTTCCCTTGAATCGTTTTGCAAGAGCTTCAACCTGACGCACCGAATAACCTTTCGAAATAATTTCTTCGAGTAATTTATTCTGCACCGCTTTATCTTCGATGGTGATCAAGGCTCGAGCGTGTCCGACACTTAGTTCGCCTGTCGCGATTTTTTCTCGAACTTCTTTTGAAAGTTTTAAAAGACGAAGTGCATTTGCAATCGTTGTGCGATCTTTTCCAACTCGCTTTGAAACTTCTTCCTGAGTGAGCCCTAAATCTAAAATCAATCTTTGATAAGATTCTGATTCTTCAATTGGGTTAAGATCTTCTCTCTGAACATTTTCGATAAGTGCGGTCTCTAAAATTTCATTGTCAGAAAGATCTTTTAAAATAACAGGAACTTCTTTTTTTCCAGCCTTTTGAGAAGCTCTCCATCGTCGCTCTCCAGCGATGATCACATAACCCTTGTCTGTCTTCTTTGCGAGTATGGGTTGCAACACTCCTTTTTCTCGAATGCTTTGAGCAAGTTCTTCGAGTGCAGGCTCATCAAAATGTTTTCGAGGTTGTGCGTGGTTTGGATAAAGTTCGCCGATCGGACACATAAAATATCCGCGCTTGTTTGTTTCTGGCAAAAGACTTCCAATGCCTCTTCCTAAAACTGATCTGGAACTATCTGCTCTACCTGTTGTTTCTGTTTCCATAAAATTTTCTCCCCTATTAAACTGAGATTTCCGACTTTATTTCTGATTGAATTTCTGTGGCAGCCACTTCAACTTCTTGAGAAATAATTTCTTCGCTTACTGACAAAGCTTCTGATTCAGAAACTTTCGGCGCAGAAATTTCTTGATCCAGCACTTCAACTTTATTTTCTTCAATAACTTGTTCTGGCGCGACATCTATTTTAACTTCCGAAATATTTTCTTCTGTTGCGGTTTGCGTAGAAACTTTTTCAAATCCTTCGGTGCTAAAACCATTTCGTCGCAAAAATTCTTGCGCAAGTTGTTTGTAAGCAAGCGCGCCCTTAGACTCAGGATCATAAAGTGCGACCGGCTTTCCGAAGCTTGGAGATTCAGAAAGTTTCACGTTTCTCGGAATCACTGTTTCATAAAGTTTGTCAGGAAAGTGTTGCTTCATTTCTTTGACGACTTCATGAGTAAGTTTATTTCTTGGATCAAACATCGTTAATAAAACGCCTTCGATCTCAAGACTCTCATTTAAATCTTCTTTGACGATTTGATACGTACTTAAAAGTTGGCCCAACCCCTCAAGCGCATAATATTCACATTGAGTTGGAATCAAAATCGAATGACTCGCCGTAAAAGCATTGATCGTCAACAATCCCAAACTCGGCGGACAATCAAAAACAACGAATTCAAAATCTTTTGGAAGTTTCTTCAGCGCTAACTTCAATTTTTTCTCGCGAGAAATCGCGTTGATAAGCTCGACTTCGGCTCCGATTAGATTTTGGTTCGCCGGAATGACGCAAAGCGTCGAGAGCTCCGTATTCTGGATGCTATCATTAAGCTCTTTTCGACCAATAAGGACGTCGTAAATAGTAGAAGACGAATGTCTGTCGATTCCAAGGCCGCTGCTCGCGTTACCCTGAGGATCCAAATCTATTAAAAGCGTTTTTCTACCCGCTACCGCTAGCGCCGCAGCTAAATTAACTGCTGTAGTTGTCTTTCCGACCCCACCTTTTTGATTCGCTACGGCAACAATTTTCGGCAGAACCGAATTTTGTTCACTCATATTCTCAATTCCTCTGCTTCATTTCCCCCGGACGTTTCTTCTATTAAATCAAAGACTTGTGATGCAGAGCAAGTCGGATTATCAGATCGCTTTCTATTTAAATGAATAGCGAGAATCGAAAGAGTCGCAGGAGTAATTCCCGAAATTCTTCCGGCCTGACCAATCGTCATCGGTCGAATGCTCGAAAGCTTTTCGATATTTTCTTTTGTAAGTCCGTGAAGATTCGAATAATCAAAATCTTTTGGAATCGGCATATTTTCTAAGCGCTCGACTTGGCGAATCTGAGATTTTGCCTGCTCAATATAACCCTCATATTTAATTTCTGTTTCTATGAAACACAGATCGCTTTTTAAATTTTCAAAATCGATTTCAGAAACGAAGTGCTTAAGGGAGTCGATTGAAAAAGTTGGGCGACGAAGAAGTTCTGAGGCGCGAGTCGCTGTCTTTAATTCGGCCTGATCAATCGATCGCAGTTTTTCATTGAATTCAGAAGTGGGGGTGAAACGAATTTGATGAAGCTGATCTCTTAAGTTCTGCCGCTTTAAATTTTTTCTCTCAAAAGTTTCGAAATCTTCATCACTGATAAGTCCTAGCTCATGAGCGGAAGGCGTTAATCTTAAGTCGGCGTTATCTTGACGAAGAATAAGTCGCCATTCCGCGCGCGAGGTGAACATTCGGTAAGGCTCTTTAGTACCTTTCGTGACGAGATCGTCGATTAGAACGCCAATGTATGCGTCGGATCTTTTCAATATATAAGGAGATTTTTCCTGAGCGGCGAGTGAGGCATTGATTCCCGCCAATAAACCTTGAGATGCCGCCTCTTCGTAGCCCGAAGTTCCGTTCACTTGGCCCGCGAAGTAGAGTCCCGGCAAGTTTTTAAGTTCCAAAGTAGGGAAGAGTTGAGTGGCGTCTATATAATCGTATTCGATTGCATACCCTGGGCGAATGATTTCAACATTTTCTAGGCCGGCAATTGATCTTAAAAATTCGAGCTGACAATTATAAGGAAGGCTAGTCGATAGACCTCCGACATAAACTTCTTCAGTGTCGCGACCTTCTCGTTCCAAAAATACTTGATGGCGATCCTTGTCCGCGAAGCGAACAATCTTATCTTCCACAGACGGACAATAGCGGGGGCCGCGGCTTGAAATAATTCCCGAATAAAGCGGGGATTCTTGAAGAGAAGCTCTAATAATTTCGTGAGTGCGAGAATTTGTAAAAGTTATATGAGCACTTTCAAGATCTGGGCGCAGATTTTTAGAAAAAAAGGAAAGCGGACCGCAATGAGTATGGGAAGGCTGCTCTTCAACCTTTGAAAAATCTATGGTTCTTGCATCCACGCGTGGAACGGTTCCGGTTTTGAGGCGACCAATTCGAACACCAATCGTGGAAAGAAAATCTGAAAGTCCAATTGAGGGGGGCTCACCCGCTCTTCCCGAAGCAAAATTCATTTTTCCTATATGAGCTTTGCCGTTCATAAAGGTTCCAGTCGTAATGACCACCTGAGAGGCAAAAAATTTCTGACCAACGCTGGTTTCGACCCCAATCAGCCTGGAGTTTTCAAAAAGTAGCTTCGAAACTTGAGCTTGTTTGACTGAAAGATGGGATTGGCGCTCGCATATCGCCTTCATTCGCTTGCGATATTCGTGTCTATCGACATGAACTCGAGTTGCCTGAACAGCCGCGCCCTTGCTTTCATTTAAAAGTCGATATTGCATGGCCGTTTGGTCGGCCACTCGGCACATCATTCCACCCAAAGCATCCACTTCTCGAGCAAGTTGGCTTTTCCCCAAACCCCCAATGGCCGGGTTACAAGACATGGCCCCGATCTGATCGGCGTTCATCGTTAAAAGAAGCGTCTCCGTCCCCATTCTGGCGGAAGCTAAAGCTGCTTCTATGCCGGCATGACCGGCCCCAACGACGATGACCCTAAATTCAGGCAAAATTAGTCTCCAAAAGATAGTGTTTCACGTGAAACATGGGCTCTGAGTAAATGTTTCACATGAAACATTTACCAAAACGCCCCCCGACTGAGCAAATTTTTAGTGGATTTTCATTTTCCTATGCAAAATCTCGAAAAAATGGCACCGATCACATCCTCATTGGGGACGGAGTCAATAATTTGCGAAAGCTGCCTTTGAGCTTTATCGACCCACTGAGAACTAAGATCTAGATATTTGCCCGCCCTTAGATCCTCAGACATAGACAAAAGACAGTCCGCGGCCGACAAAACCAAGTCTCTTTGACGGCCAGAAGTTAGGGGAAGCCAGTCTTCAGTCAAAGCATCGGCCTCCTTTTGAGTTGGAAGCATAAGTTTTCTAAATTCATTTACTCCGTCCCCTGTTTTTACAGAGATTGAAATAAATTCTTCGGGCGCTCGACCACCCAAATCGGACTTCGATCTAATCAATAGCCACTTCTTCGATGAATGCTTGGATAAAAGCTCAGGTGGAGCCCCCTCACCTGAGTCCGTCACCCAGCAAATGAGGTCCGCGCCCTTCATGGCCTCATAAGTCTTTTGAATTCCAATAGCCTCAATGGGGTCGGCGTTGTTGCGAATACCCGCGGTATCAATCAAAGTGACGGGCAGGCCATCAATTTTTATACTCTGATGAAGAAAATCTCGGGTTGTCCCCGGCTGATCGAAAACAATTGCCCGATCTGAGCCTACTAAAGCGTTAAACAAAGATGATTTTCCAGAATTTGGGGGCCCAATAAGCGCCACGGTCCATGAGTTTAATAAGTATTTATGAATATCGAAGGCTTTTGCCCAAGCCTCAATCTTAAATCGAAGCTCATCGGCTGTTTTTATGATCTGCACTTTATCTAGTTCGCCGACTTCGGCCTCCGAAAAATCCAGCTGCGCCTCTATTTGAACTTTTAAATCTAAAAACAGTCCGCGAATTTCTTCTACTGACCCCGAAAGACCCTCCACTTTTGACCGCAAGCCGAGCTTTACACCCTCTCGAGTACTTGAATTCAAAACCCAATCAAGTGACTCTACTTGATCTATACTTAATTTACCGTTCGCGAGCGCTCGTCTCGTAAATTCACCCGCCTCGGCCCCTCGTGTTTCACGTGAAACAATCTCGGCAATGATCTCGTCCAATATCAAAGGATTGCCGTGGGCAGAAATTTCAACCATATCTTCTCCCGTATAAGAGTGCGGGCCGGGATAGAAGGTGGCCACCACCTCATCAATGACCTCTGATCGATGATTTTTAAGAATACAAAGCCTTGAAACCCGAGGCTCAGGCAATATTCCCGCCAAATCTTTTAAAATCTTTGAAGACTTCGACCCCGAAATACGGATGAGTCCAAGGGCCGAATGGCCCATGGGAGTAGAAAGCGCACAAATTGTTTCAGCAAAGTCACTCACAGCAGGACTTCATAGCCCGCTTAAGCTTTTGCTGAAATAGGAAATTCTTTTTCTAACTTTTTGTTGAGATAGACCTGTTGAACCACCGACAAAAGGGCGTTCACTAAGAAATACAGGGTCAATCCAGCCGGCAAAAAGATCATGATGAGACCGAAAACGATCGGCATCCACTTCATCATGGCCTTTTGTACTCTTACGGTCTCATTATCTTCAGCTGCTGGTGGCGTTGGAGTGATTTTTGTTTGGTACCACATCAATGCTGTCATCAAAATAGGGGTCACAAATAAAGGATCGTGAACCGATAAATCTTGAATCCATCCAAAAAATGGGGCCTGACGAAGCTCAATTGAAGAAAAGAAGACTCGATAGAGAGCAAAAAACACCGGCATCTGAAGTAACAACGGCAAACATCCGCCGATCGGGTTCACTTTTTCTGTTTTATACAGGCTCATCATTTCTGAATTCATTCTGGCTTTGTCATTTTTATATTTCTCACGAATTTCTTTCATCTTCGGCTGAACCAGCTGAAGCTTTCTCATCGAAACTGCAGATTTATATGCCAGCGGATAGAGAACCGCCTTCACCAAAATGGTCAGCAGAATAATCGCGACTCCATAGTTCGGGATAATCGAATAAAACAAATGAAGAATCGAAAGTAAAAAGCGCGCGATGGGTCCGATCCAATCGCCATAATCAATAACCTTTTGAAGATCTGGGCTGGCCTTCTTCAGCTCAGGCATTTCTTTTGGCCCAAGATAATATTTATAAGAATAGTTTGCAGTTTCACCGGGTGCTATCTGCTTATCCGATAAAGCCAAACTCCCAGTTGAAAAAAGATCGGCATTCGTTTCGAGCTTTATATCTGTGAAAGAAATATTTCCCGGGATCAAACCATAGAAGAAATATTTATGTCCAAAGCCGGCCCAAGAAAACAACTCATGCTTTTCAAATGCAGAACCGAGATGCTCAATTGGCTTTCTTGTAATAGAGCCATCTTGAAGAAAGACAAATTCGTTGAGATCCGTTTGAGGTAAAAAGAGTTTCCAAAACCCCGAAGGCGCATTTTTTAAATTCGAGGTGTGATGCAGCGTAATTCCCAAGTCAGATCGAACGGACTCCGCGCCAGAGTTTGTAATCTCGTCAGTAAAATGAAGAATATAAGAATTTGGTTCGAGTTGAATCCTTCGAGTGACATTCAGTTTTCCAATAGTCGCCTGATATTGAAGTTCACTCTCTGAGCTACTAACCAGCCTCCACTGCGGAATGCCTAAAGAGGTTTTCAAAATTTCAGAATTAAAACCCCTTTCTCCAAACGACTGAATGGTCGGCGAATGATCTTTAGCTGAAACTTTGAAATCTAAAAACTCGGCGCTCTTTACACTTCCCAGCCCGCTTAATTCCAATACAACTTTTTCGTTTTTTAATTCTACAGTCTTCGCTGCCAATGCATTCATCTCCGGAGATTTTTGAGCTGCTTGAGCGGGTGCAGAGCCAGCTGATTTAGATGACGGAATCTCTTTAGAAATCTGAATGGAGTTTGTGGCGATATGCTGAACAGGTTTGGGTTGAAAAAAATAAATATAAATAAAAATCATCAACGCAAAAGCGATTATTGTTCGAGTATCCAATTTAAATTCCTTTCGGTGGGCGGAAAAAATGCTGCCATGGACCACAAGACATTAGGCGAATTGATATTTTATACAAAGACTTCATCAAAGATTTTGAATTTTGAATTTCATCTCTCGCAAATTCGGAACAAGAAATAGGGTAGCGACAGCCCATTCTCAATCCTAAGAAACTCAAAAATACAAGAATCGGAGAAACGGCGAATTGATAGAATCTAATTAAAAAAATAAGGGCTAATTTCATGAACGAGAATTGTTCAATAACACCTGAAGAGGTGTAGTTAGACTTTCATAAGTAAAATTTTTAGGTCGATGAGAAAGGCGAACGATGATATCGCCCTCGATTACTTCTTTGTGAGCTCGAAAAAATTCTTTAATGCATCTTTTGATTCTATTTCTATCCGTAGCATTTTTTATGACGCGTCGCGCTATACTTAATCCGAGTCGCGCTTCGTCCAAATGAGGCGCTCTATATATAAGGTAAGGCTCAGATCGCAAAATTGTTCCACGTCTTCCGGCGCGCTTATGAGCGCTATCAAAGACATTCGTGAAGTCACTTTGAGTTAGAAGGCGATCTTTTTTTTTAAATTTCACGAGAGTCCTCAAAAAAGAGAACGATGAACTTATTTTTCGTAAGTTCCAACTGCGATTTGATATCGACCCTTAGCCCGTCGTCGGCGCAACACATTTCGTCCACCTGGGCTCGCCATGCGGGTTAAAAATCCATGGGCTCTTCTTCGTCGAATCTTACTTGGTTGATAGGTACGTTTCATAAAATTTTCCTGCTTCTCTAAAAAAGCTTTGACCGCCAGTTCTAATCATCTAAGAATCCGAATACAAAAACGAAACCTTCGATTTAAATATTGTCGATTTCATTTACGGAAAAAGCTTTTAGGAATTTGTATGACAGAGTTTCTGGAAAATCAAGAAAGCGTCGAGACAATTCCACTGGAAGGTCGAGAAACAGCATCAGAACTGGGTGGTGAACCTGATAATGGCATTTCAGATGAGATGCGAATCGCCTGGGATAAAACCCTTCAGTCCATTGAAAAAATCGTTAGGCCCCAATATTTTCAGTCTTTCATACTTACCATTAAGTTATTGAAATCAAAGGATAATATATTGGTTTTGGGTTTCCCAGACCGCTTTTATAGAGACTGGGTCTATGATCACTATTCCGTTTTGATTCAAGAGCGTTTCGATGAAGCGTCTCATCATTTGTTTAAGCTAGAATTTGAGGTTGAGACAAAGCCTACAATTCCGGCCTCTTTAATGGAAATAAAGGCAAAGGCGCCGTCACTTCCTCTAGAGGAAATTCGTCCGAAGCCTAGTTTAGTGATTCCTCCTTCTAAAAACTTAAAAGGATCTCTTTCTGCAAATGCGGTTCTCAATACGAAATATGGATTTGAAACTTTCGTCGTTGGTACCAGTAATCAGTTTGCTCATGCTGCAAGTTTCTTGGTGGCTGAAGCTCCTGGGCGACATTACAATCCGCTTTTCATTTACGGAGATGTGGGACTTGGAAAAACACATTTGTTAAATGCAATTGGATTGAAAATCCTAGAAAAATTTCCGACTACGCGAGTGCATTATACAACTTTCGAAAAATTCACGAACCATATGATCGAAAGTATTCGTTTCGAAAAAATGGAAGAGTTTCGCGATCGATATAGAAAAAATTGTGATGTGCTTATCATCGACGACATTCAATTTATTTCTGGAAAAGAAAGAACACAGGAAGAATTTTTTCACACATTCAACGCTCTCTACGAACATCATAAGCAAATTGTACTTTCGTCAGATCGTCCACCAAAAGAAATTGAGGGCCTGGAAGACCGCTTGCGAAGCCGCTTTGAGATGGGTCTCATTGTTGATATTCAAGCGCCAGAAATGGAAACGCGCGTCGCAATTATCTTCAAGAAAGCGGAGCTCGATGGAATTCAAATTTCTCAAGACGTCGCCTTCTTTTTAGCAAAAATTTATAGATCGAATATTCGCGAACTCGAAGGAGCCATGTTGAAGCTTAGCGCTTTTGCATCTCTGACTGGATCCGAAATAAATTTAGAGCTCGCAAAAAAAGTTTTGAAAGAAGAACCGGTTGAAATGAATCAATTTCATCGCGATCCAGAAGAAATTATGAAATTGGTGGCGAGACAATATCAAGTAAGCCTCGAAGATCTTCGCTCAGAAAGAAAAAATAGACAGCTCGCCATTCCGAGACAATTGGCGATGTATCTTTGTCGAAAATATACGCATCTTTCTTTGCCAGATATCGGAACGCTTTTTGGCGGAAAAAATCACACGACGGTTTTGCATGCCATTCGAAGAATCAGCAAAGTTCAAGGAACCGATCCGCTTCTTAAAGAAAGCATCGCAAAACTTGAAACAAGTCTTAAGCAGGTCAGCGCTTAATTCACTTTAAAAAATTTTTATTTTTTTGAAATTCACGTGTCTTGAACACTACACATCCTGTGCATAAAATTGTGCATAACTCGTGCATAACTCAACGATTTTTTTTTATGCACAGCATTATGAACAGGTTTATGCACAGATCTATCAACAGGTTATATTTTTGTAATATATTGAAATTATTATATAAATTAACAAGATGACTAAAGTTATGCACAGGCATCGACATAATATCTTAAGGTTTCAGAAATTTTTCAAATATGAACTCTAAAGTTATCAACAGCTGTGCATAACTTACAAAATTTATGCACAGAGCCTGTGCAATCTTATGAACACCCTGTTTATAACTAGGCTCTCTTGTGCATAAAAATCCTATCAACAGGGAAAGTTGTGCGTAATTATCAACAGAGCTGTTCATAAATTGTTTAATAATTTCATATATTTACATACTTACGAACAGAAAAGCCTTCTCTACTACTACTCTTTAGGAAAAAATTTAAATTAGAAAAAATAGGCTGTTGATAAAATGGTGGACCTGATCGGGATCGAACCGATGACCCCCACACTGCCAGTGTGGTGCTCTCCCAGCTGAGCTACAGGCCCATTTAACTGAAGTCCTTTGTATATCTTAACGTATTCAGACATACAAAAAGAATTTACAAAGAAAACCTCAAAGCATAGCTCTAAGAGGTCTTAAAAATATTTATGGCAACTAAAGAAATAGCTGGCTTCGAAGTTAATAGAGAAGTTCTTTTGAAGGCTCTTCAAAGGGTTCAATCTATCGTGGATCGAAAGAATACGATTCCGATTCTCAGTCATTTATTAATTGAAGCTGACGGAAACCAACTCGTTTTTTCTGCCACTGATTTAGAAGTTGGAATTAAATGCGTTTATCCAGGAAAAATTTCTCAGCCAGGTCGAATCACCGTTCCTGCAAAAAGTTTATACGAAATCGTTAAAGAACTTCCTATCGATTCCAATGTTAAATTCAAAGTTTTTGATAATTTTTGGGTAGAGCTTACTGCCGGAAAAAGTCTTTTCAAACTTGTTGGTCAAGATTCAGATGAGTTTCCTCAACTTCCACAAGTGGTAAAAGAAAAATCATTCAATATTCCAAGTGAAAATTTTATTCGAATGATTGATCACACTATCTTCGCTGTTTCGAATGATCAAACTCGATACGATTTAAGCGGAGTTTTTCTTGAGCAAATTAAAGCTAAAGGAAAAGTTTATCTTCGAATGGTTGCAACTGACGGACATCGACTCTCGATGATGGATCAAGAAGTTGAAGGCTTGAAAGATGTTCATATTGATCATGGAGTCATTCTTCCTAAAAAAGGTTTATTTGAATTAAAGAGAGTTTTATCTGAAGAAGGTTCGCTCTCTTGTTGTTTCATGGAAAACAATATTGTTTTTTGGAATCCACAAAAACAAACAACGCTTTTCATGAGACTTTTAGATGGAGATTTTCCTGATTACACTCCAGTTATTCCAAAAAATAATGATAGAAAAATTCAAATTAGACGCGATCAACTTCTTACATCTCTTAAAAGAATTTCTGTCCTTTCTGCAGAACATTCTCGATCGGTTCGTTTTCAATTTGAAAAAGGAAAACTTTGTCTTTCTTCAAGCAATCCTAAATTAGGCGAAGCGAAAGAAGATATTGATGTTGATTACGTAGGGGATGGTATTGAAATAGGATTTAATGCCGGATATTTTCTCGACGTTTTAAATGCAATGAATCAACAAGAAGAAGTCGTTTTAGAACTCACGGACGTTTTATCGCCAAGCCTTATTAAAGGAAAAGATTTCGACGGTTCACTGAATATCGTCATGCCAATGCAATTAGGAAATGAAACAACCTATTAGTCAGTTTCACTAGGTGTATTATTCAAGTTTCCTCGATCAGACTTCATCAACTTAGAAAATTTGAAGAATTTTCTGTCGAAGATTTAAATTCTAATTTGAATATTTTTGTTGGGCCAAACGCTCGAGGAAAAACCACCATTCTTGAGAGCTTAGCTCTCATCACAAGTTTAAAAAGTTTTCGAACATCAAAAAATTTAGAACTCATTCAAAATGGAAAAACGGAAGCCTCGGTCACTATAAAACTTTACACACCTACTGCGAGTAAAATTGTTTTAGCCATCGAAGCTCATCGAAAAGCTATTAAGATGGATGAAAAACAAATTACTCCGCGATCTAAATTTCCATTTTTAGGTAGCAGTGTTTCGTTTGGTCCTGATGATCTTTATCTCATCAAAGGCGGTCCTGATGGACGCAGGGATTTCTTAGATGAGTTGAGTATTGGTTTAGATCCTTCAGTTTTAAAAATAATTCAAAGATTTGAGCGCGTTTTAAAACAGAGAAATAAACTTCTTAATCTCATCAAAAATGGTGGAAGTTGTTTTGAAGAATATTCGATTTGGACAAAAGAATTTTTAGATGCAGCGATTCCTCTTTATAAAGAGAGATTTAAAACTGTCAGTATCTTGAATGAAAAATTAAATAAAATTTTTAAAGATCTTTTTCAAATCAACGAATCTGTTTCGGTAACTTACAAGCACAGTTTATCCACAGAGGATGATGTAGCTGGCGCACTTTCAGAAAAAATTGATCAACTAAGCGATGCTGAAAAAGCGGTGGGCTACACTTTGGTTGGCCCTCATCGAGATGATTTGATTTTTAAAATCGATCAAATGGAGGCGAGAGATTACGCCAGTCAGGGTCAAATTCGTGGAATTGTTATCGCTTTAAAAGTCGCTCAACTTGAATTGACCAGAGATCATCGCAACTGGAGTCCGATTTTACTTTTGGATGATATTATTTCTGAGCTCGACGACCAAAGAGTAGAGGCGCTTGTGGAGTACCTGTCGAATTATCCCGGCCAACTTTTTGTAACGACCGCTGAAGTGAATAAAGTGAAGGCACTTCACAGTAAATTTTCGGGCTTTAAGTTGGTAGATTTGGGCGCACAAAAATTGAAGATTTTGAGACCTGAAAATGCTCCTGAAAGACCCCTTCAATTCAGCGTAGAACAGGTCTAAAAAGCCCTCTTTTCTCCTCCAAAAATACTCTTTAAAACTGAGCAGATCGCTTGCTAGATAAGCATGGTCCCGCTAATCTAATTTTTTAAAAATGGAAGATAATCTCGCAAAAAAATCAAAGTCAGGTGGGGATTACGGCGCAGATTCTATCAAGGTTTTAGAAGGCCTTGAAGCTGTTCGAAAGCGCCCCGCGATGTATATCGGCTCTACAAGCGAGCAGGGACTGCATCATCTCGTTTACGAAGTCATCGATAACTCAATCGATGAAGCAATGGCCGGCTATTGTGACACCGTTTATGTGACGATCCATAAAGATGGATCTTGTTCAGTCTCAGATAACGGCCGGGGAATTCCTGTCGGACCGCATCCTACGATGAAAGGCAAAGATGCCGCTGAAGTAGTGATGACGGTTCTTCATGCGGGCGGAAAATTTCAAGAAGGCGCATACAAGGTTTCTGGGGGACTTCATGGAGTTGGGGTTTCTTGTGTAAATGCACTTTCAAAGCAACTTCATTTGCATATTGAACGCGATGGCGGAGCTTACGAGCAAAAATATGCTCAAGGTAAACCGACCACTCCTGTGGAAAAAGTGGGCACAAGTGACAAACACGGAACGACGATTCGCTTTTGGCCTGACGAAGAAATTTTTGAAACCACCGAATTTTCTTACGAAACTCTAACGGTCAGATTTCGCGAACTCGCTTTTTTAAATACCGGCGTAAAAATTGTATTTGAAGATGAGCGCACTGGAAAAAAGAATGAATATGTTTACGAAGGCGGAGTTAAATCTTTCGTAGAATTTTTAAATCAGAAAAAACCTACACTTCATGATGTGGTTTATTTTAAATCTGAAAAAGATCGCTGCATTTTAGAAGTAGCGATTCAGTACAATACTACTTATTCAGAAACTGTTTTTTCATATTGCAACAATATCAATACGCATGAAGGTGGAACCCACCTTTTAGGATTTAAAACTTCGCTTACAAGAGCAATTAATACTTACGCCGAGCAAAATATAAAAGATTCGAAAATTTCTATCTCGGGAGATGATTGCCGCGAAGGTCTTTGTGCCATTATCTCGATTAAAATTCCTGAGCCTCAGTTTGAGGGACAGACAAAAACGAAATTAGGAAATTCCGATGTTAAGGGAATTGTTCAGTCTGCAACTCACGAGCATTTAAAATATTTCTTTGAAGAGAATCCATCGACGGCCCGAAAAATTGTTCAAAAAATTGTCGATGCTGCCCGTGCACGTGAGGCTGCAAAAAAAGCGAGCGAACTTGCTCGAAGAAAATCAGCATTAGATTTTCAGGGACTTCCTGGAAAATTGGCAGACTGCCAAGAAAAAGATCCAAAGCTCTGTGAAATTTTTATTGTCGAGGGAGATTCCGCGGGTGGTTCTGCGAAGCTTGGAAGAAATAGAAATATTCAGGCTATCTTGCCGCTCAAGGGAAAAATTTTAAATGTGGAGCGAGCTCGTCTTGATAAAATGCTCGGCCACGATGATATCAAAACAATTATCACGGCTCTCGGAACCGGAATCGGCGAAGAAGATTTTAAAGTAGATCGCTTGCGTTATCACAAAATTGTTTTGATGACCGATGCGGATTACGACGGATCACACATCAGAACTTTGCTTCTGACTTTCTTCTATCGAAAAATGCATCAGCTGGTTGAGGGTGGACATCTTTATATTGCTCAGCCACCGCTTTATCGCGTGAAAAAAGGAAAAAAAGAAACTTACTTTAAAGATGAAGAGGCGATGCTTAACTTTTTGCTCGCTGAAGGCGTTGAGGGTCTTTCGCTAAACTTTAAAGATCAAAAAATTTCTGGCGATAAACTTAAAGATTACGTCAAAAAAGCAAACGCTTATGTGCAGACGATCTCAAAATTTACCCAACGCTTTGATACCGACTTTTTAGGACTCGTTCTTATTGAGTTGGCTCGCGATATCAAACAATTTTCCAAAGCAGATTTTTGGAAAAAATTTGAAGCTGCTTTAAATGATCAGCTCGTAAAGAAAACTTTTAAATTTGAACTCGATGGCGAAAATATTAAAGCCAGTTGTTTTGAAGCAGGATACTTGCGTGAATTTGAATTGAGTCTTGAGTCTTTAAAGACCGGCGATCTCTCGCGACTTTTTGAAATTGCTAAAGATCTTTCGAGTGCGGGAACTTTTCCAGCGCACTTTATTTCGGACGAAGCTAGCGATAAAGCGGAGGTGACTTTACATTCTCCTGCTGAAGTTTCAAACGCGGTTCGCTTAAAGGGCGAAAAAGGAATTTATATTCAACGTTACAAGGGGTTGGGAGAAATGAATCCCGAACAACTTTGGGAAACGACGATGGATGCAAACAAGAGAACGCTTCTTCGTGTGAGCGTAGACGATGCCGTTCAGGCCGACGCACTTTTTACAACTCTGATGGGCGATGAAGTTGAAGATCGAAGATCTTTTATTGAAGTAAATGCATTGAAGGTAAGGAATTTGGACGTTTAGTCATGGCTGAGCAGAATTTAGAATTAGGCATTCGCAATATCACCATCGAAGATGAGATGAGAAATTCTTATCTCGATTACGCGATGAGCGTTATCATCGGTCGCGCGATTCCTGATGTTCGAGACGGACTTAAGCCCGTGCATCGTCGAATTTTGTACGCGATGTTTCGCGAAGATTTGCTTTCATCTAAAAGATTTTCGAAATCAGCAGGGGTTGTCGGGGAAGTTTTAAAAAAGTATCACCCCCACGGTGACATGGCTGTTTATGATTCTCTCGTACGTATGGCGCAAGATTGGAATCTGCGTTATATGCTCGTCGAAGGTCAGGGAAATTTCGGATCCATCGACGGAGATAACGCGGCCGCTTATCGATACACAGAGGCTAGGCTTAGAAAAATTACCGAAGAATTTTTAAATGAAATTGATCAAGACACGGTTGATTTTATTCCAAACTATGACGGCTCAACAGAAGAGCCCACCGTTTTGCCTGCAATGGTCCCCAATTTATTGATCAATGGATCAACGGGAATTGCTGTGGGTATGGCGACAAATATTCCCCCGCATAATTTGACAGAAATTATGACGGCGGTGATCGCTACCATTGATAATCCAGAAATTGATATCGAAGAATTGATTAATTTAGTTCCAGGCCCCGATCTTCCAACTGGCGCGCAAATCGCTGGAAACGAAGGAATCAAACAGGCTTATCGAACGGGTCGCGGCTCAATTCAAATGCGCGCAGTTGCGAATGTTGAAGAAGATAAAAATCGCTCGCGAATTATTATCACCGAGATTCCTTATCAGGTGAGCAAGTCTCGGCTTGTCGAGCAGATCGCCGATGCGGTTCGCGATAAAAAAATTGATGGAATTTCGGATATTCGAGACGAAAGTAATCGCGAAGGAATTAGAATCGTAATTGAGCTTCGTCGAGATGCTTCATCCGACGTAGTGCTCAATCAGCTTTATAGTAAAACTCAAATGCGCGAGAGCTTTGGTATCATCATGCTCGCGATCGCGAATAAGCGACCCAAAGTTTTCAATCTTAAAGAGATGCTGCAAGCGTTTATTGCGCATCGAAAAGAAGTCGTTGTTCGTAGATCTGTTTTTGAACTTCGAAAAGCGCAAATGCGCGCACATATTTTAGAAGGATATGAAAAAGCTCTCGATAAAATCGACGCGGTAATTGAAGCGATTCGCGCTTCTGCAACTCCAGACGAAGCTAAAACTTCTTTGATCAAAAAATTTCAATTCACGATGGAGCAAGCCGTCGCGATTTTGGAAATGCGACTTCAGAGATTAACAGGCCTTGAGCGAGAAAAAATTCAGGCTGAGCTCGGCGAACTTAAAAAAGTTATCGGTGAATTAAAATCACTTTTAGGGTCTCAGGAAAAACTTTTTGCGTTGATTCGAAAAGAATGTGAGCTAGTTAAGAAAAATTACGGCGACGAAAGACGAACGAAGATTGTTGGCGCTGTAGGAAAAATGGAAACCGAAGATCTTATTCCTGAAGAGGAAATGGTGGTTACGGTTTCTCACTCTGGATATGTAAAACGACTTCCTACCGATGCTTATCGTGCTCAAAGACGCGGGGGCTCTGGAAAAATTGGAATGGCAACGAAGGATGAAGACTTCGTTGAAAAAGTTTTCGTAGCATCGACACATTCGTATTTATTGCTTTTCACCGACAAGGGTCGATTGATGTGGCTTAAGGTTCACGAGCTTCCTCTCGTCAGTAGAACCGCAAAAGGTAGGCCGCTGATTAATTTGGTTCGCCTTGCTCCAGATGAAAAAATTTGCGGAATTCTTCCGGTTAGAAAATTTGAAGAAGGCTTCTATGTGGTCATGGCTACTAAAGAGGGCGTGATCAAAAAAACTGACTTGATGCTTTTCTCTAATCCAAGAGCTTCTGGAATTATCGCAATTCATTTTGATGACGGCGATCAGTTGATAGGCGCTGCCTTAACTAATGGAAAAGATGAAATTCTTTTAAGTACCAAAGATGGTTTAAGCATTCGCTTCAACGAAGATGATGTTCGTCCGATGGGAAGAACGGCTCGCGGAGTTCGCGGCATCGATTTAAACGAGAAAGATTTTGTCGTAAGTCTCGATAAGGTAGATTCAAAGGCACAGCTTTTAACGGTAAGTGAGTTTGGATACGGAAAGCGCACCGACGCCGAAGAGTATAGAACCCAGTCTCGCGGCGGTAAGGGAATTATCACCATCAAGACTACCGATAGAAACGGTGGAGTGGTTGCCGCACTTCAAGTTCATGAGAGCGATCAAATTATGATCGTAACGAATGGCGGAAAGCTTATTCGTATGAAGGCTGCAGAAATTTCTGTGATCGGCCGAAATACTCAAGGTATGCGGCTGATTACGCTGGATGATGGTGAAAAAGTAACTTCAGTTACTCGAGTATCCGAAGAAGATGATGCTTCAGATAAAGGATCAGCCTCTAAAGCGCCGGCAGTGGAAGTGCCTTCTGATGAACCCGCAGAAGAATAGAAATAAATTTTTCCTTAAATTTTTTCCCTTCAAATTTTTCTTAATTGTTTTTACAGGGATTATTTTTTCTGCATGTAAGACCTCAGATTCTGATTTAATTCGAAAGGCTGATGACGAAGCGCTTAATCAACGAGCGCAGTTGGCCAAATATCTTTATATTCAAGTTTTGCAAAATCGAAGCAACAGAGATGAACTCAGATTTCGTGCACTAGAAGGTTTGGCAGAAGTTTCATCCACGCAACTTTTTGATTATCCGGCCGCTATTAAAGCGATCGAAATAATTTTAGAAGAATTTGGCCGTGATGCTTTATTTCGTGATCGAACGACTGCTTGGCGTCTTCGTGCTGCACAAATTTATCGAACTCATTTTCAAAAATATGAAAGAGCTCTGCAAATTTTAGAACCATTATCACTCGATACAAATGCTAATTCTGAAGTTTTACAAGAAGTGGCAAAAAATTATTTATCCATTAGAAAATTTTCTGAAGCCACATTTTTTCTAAAAAAAGCTTGGGATAAAGCGCCCACCTCAAAAAATTGTAATCTTTTCAGATCCCTCCAAATGGATATGATTCAAACTTTTTCTTTAGATAAAAAATGTGATCAAGCCATAGACTGGATTCAAAAGAAATTGCCCGCTGCTTGCAAGCCCGACTCATTTTCTTTGGCCTTTGAAGAGGCGCATTGCTTTGAATCAGGAAATGAAATCCAGAGGGCGATTAAGATTTACGAAGACATTATTAAAGCCCAGCCCTCGAACTCTCGAGCGCACTTTTTGCTTGAAAGTATTAAGAAAAGACAAAGAGAGAAGCAAATTCGCTAAATTTGTTTATAATAAAGACAGTGTTTATGCGGGTGGGCGTATCTTTATTTTTACTTACTTTTTTGTCTGTATGGATTTCATCTTGCGCAGATAATGCAGGACCGCCTCCGATTTTCTTAATAGCTGAAGATGTTTCGACAAGCCTACTGAATGCGAATTCAGATTTAAATATTGGAAAAGCTTATATGGTCAATGGAAGTAAGATTGATCCAGACAATGACGGTTATTTAAATGATTCCATTTTAAGAAATTATTTGCTGGAAAACTTCACTCGCGATTTTAGTGGGTATCTGATTTTGGATTGGGAAGAGAGGGGACTGGAGCGACTCAATACAAATCCCAAATCTGCGACTCAAGAAACTCAAATACAAGAATTTTTGCGAGGACTTCAAATAGTTCATTCGGTTTTGCCAAGCGCGAAGGCTGGTTACTATGCGATTCCATTTCGATATTATTACAATCGCAATGCAACTTGGCGCGCACTCAATGACACTGCCCAAAGAATTATCGATGCGAGCGATGCCGTTTTTCCGTCCGTATATGTTTTTTATTTGTCCTCACAGGTTGGAAGGTCTGCGAATCTTGACTATATTTCTGACAATATAAAAGAAGCCTTGAGAATGGCGGGCAACAAACCCGTATTTCCTTTTATTTGGGCGCGAGTTCATAATTCAAATACGACATCTCCTTATCGCACATTCGATTCCGCTGATTTTCAGGCCTATGTAACGGGCGCGCTTCAAACGCTTGAAACTAATTCAAAAAAGAATTCCCGAGGGATAGTTTGGTGGGGATCAGATAAATACTGGGCGAATATGATTCAAACCACGACAAACCCAAGTGACCCGCTTTATTCGCAAGCTCAAGCAATTAAGACCGCTTTCGATGCCGAGCGCCTCGGAGGCGAATCTTATACTACGTATATTGATCGTATTCATACCCAAGTTCTCTCGGATTTTCGGACCGGCATCGATGCTTTTCGATCGGCTCCTTAATTTTCATCTTCAGTATTGGCTGCAGCCCCGCGCTTAATCTAATTTCTTAGGATATGTCGGAACAAAGTCGCTCGAGAGAAATTTTAACTAAAGCAGAAAAAATAATTCCTGGCGGAGTGAATTCTCCCGTCCGCTCATTCAAATCAGTTGGTGGAAACGCATTTGTGGCCTCGCATGGAGATGGCCCTTATCTCATCGACGTGGATGGAAATAAAATGATC
The DNA here is from genome assembly GCA_017302715.1 of Deltaproteobacteria bacterium. Lineage (GTDB taxonomy): Bacteria > Bdellovibrionota > UBA2394 > UBA2394 > UBA2394 > JAFLCD01. The sequence goes on along the minus strand of JAFLCD010000001.1, from coordinate 37,640 downwards.
GACCTCGTCTGTTCTTGGGGCGCTTTGATTCATGGACATAATCATCCGGCGATTCGTTCTGCAGTCGAAGAAAATCTTCAAAAGGGTACGAGCTTTGGAATTACTTGCGAAAAAGAAATCGAGCTTTGTGAACTGATTACAAAATCTGTTCCAGGCATAGATATGGTTCGTTTGGTAAATTCTGGAACCGAAGCATGTATGAGCGCGATTCGTTTAGCCCGTGGCGCGACTCAAAGAGATATCATTATTAAGTTCGATGGAAATTATCACGGTCATGCCGACTCTTTTTTAGTCGGAGCGGGAAGTGGTGTTGCCACATTGCAAGTCGCTGGCTCTGCAGGTGTTACACAAAAAGTTTTACAAGATACAATCGTGCTTCCTTTCAACGATGTGCTCGCGCTTGAAAAAACTTTTGCAAATTTTGGAAATAAAATTGCAGGAGTAATTCTCGAAGTAGTTTGCGGAAATATCGGCGTTGTTTTGCCAGAGCTTTCTTTTTTGCAAACGCTAAGAAGACTATGCACCGAAAATAAATCCATTTTAATTTTTGATGAAGTGATGACGGGATTTCGGCTTTCACTTTCAGGGGCTCAAGGGATTTACGGAATTAAGCCTGATCTTATTACACTCGGCAAAATTATTGGCGGAGGAATGCCCGTCGGTGCCTACGGCGGCAGAGAAGACTTGATGAAAAACATTGCTCCGCTTGGAAGTGTTTATCAGGCCGGAACTTTGTCTGGAAATCCACTTTGTTCGGCAGCTGGAGTTGCATCACTTCAACTTATTTTAAAAAATGAAAAAGATTTTTATCAAAATTTAGACGCGAATGCGAGTGAGTGGAAAAGCCAGCTTGATGCCCATATCGAATCTCAAGGTTATGAAGCTTGCGTTGTTCAAATGGGAAGCATGGTCAGCGTTTTCTTTTGTAAGTCTGCTCCTAAAAATTATGCTGAGGTAAAGCTGTCCGACACCAACCGATTCAATCGATTTTTTTGGAGTTTGATGAAAAAAAATATTTATTATCCACCGAGCGCTTTTGAAGCATGCTTTTTATCTTCTGCTCATGATGAAAAAATTATGGAGGAATTAATAGGTAAAAGCATTGAAGCCATAGATGAGGCCTTTCATGGTTGATCCAAACCAAACTTCTGAAGATCAAAATAGAAAGGGTAGAAATTTCGCACTCGCCCTTGGCGCTTCTCAAATGGGGCTATTTGTGGCGGCTGGATTGCTGGGAGGTCTTTGGCTCGATAAGAAATTTTCAACCTCGCCTTTTTTAGGACTAGTTGGTCTCTTACTAGGATTCTTTTCTGGAATTAGCCTTTTGATCAGGCTAGTTAAATCAAAATAGATATGAAACTTACTCTTACATTTCGACTGGGTTTGGTGGTTTATTTTATTGGATTTATTTTTTCCTATTTTTACTGGGGTTTTGAGGGCTTTCTTTGGTTCGCTGTGGGCGGAGGCCTTGCGCTCATGAATATGTACTATGCGATTTGGGCCGTTCAGCGTGGATTGGGTGGAGGAGCTAAATCGGGCGGAGTTTTTTTAATGCTTTTGCTATTCAAAAGTCTCACTTTTGTGCTGCTTGTTGGAATGATTCTAGTTCTCTTAAAACCGCTTCTTTTGCCCTTTACCTTGGGATTAGGTGTCGTTATCTTCGCTAGCATTGGTGCGGCTTTTTGGGAGTCGCGTCGATATATAAAAAGACAAAACAATGTCAGCTGAACACTCAACAGTTTTTCAACTTATCGGGGTTCCTCACCACCTCAATCATATCGCGGGCGCGGTTACAGCGGGGGTCATTTTGACAGCCATCGGCCTTCGTGTGAGATCTCAATTATCAAATGTCGATAAGCATATTTTGCCAGAGCCCAAGATGAACTTTTTGAATTGCTGTGTCGCTTTAGTGGGCGCCTTCAAAAATTTAATCGACTCGATGATAGGTCATGGGGCTGAAAAGTTTATTCCGATTATTGCGACTACCTTCTTATTTATTTTGTTTAGTAACTTTTTAGGATTGGTGCCTGGATTTGTTCCGCCCACAGACAATATCAATACTAATTTTGCCATGGGGCTCTCGATCTTTCTTTATTATCAATATCTAGGATTTAAAGAGCATGGAATTTTTTACCTCAAACAATTTACAGGCGGCCTTCCTCCTAAGGGATACAGTTTCGGCATCACTGCGATTCTTTCGCTCGTCGCTGCGCTGATGTTTGCTATCGAAGTGATCGGACATTTAATTCGCCCCCTTTCTCTAAGCCTTCGTCTCTGGGGAAATATCAACGGAGATCATACACTAGTGGGCGTATTCAATGGCATCGCTCCACTTTTTGTTCCGATTCTTTTTATGGTGCTTGGAGTTTTTGTCTGCGTGGTTCAGGCGTTCGTATTTTCGTTGCTATCAACGGCCTATATTAAATTGGCGGTATCGCACGATCACTAAAGTTTAACCCTCCCAAGGGAAAACCAGGAAATAATAACAAGGAGAAATGACGTAATGAAAATGGATATGAAAAAACTGACTCAGTTCGGAATAGCATTTGGAATGTTTTTAATTGCCGGAATCAGCTTAGCTTTCGCAGAAGAAGCTCACGGTGCAGCTGTTAGCGATACTGCTAAATGGTTAGCTTTAAGTTCTGGAATTGGTCTTGGTATCGCCGCTTTCGGTGGTGCGCTTGGACAGGGAAAAATGGTTGCCTCCGCCATGGAAGGTATTGCGCGAAATCCAGGAGCGAGCAAAGATTTATTCGTTCCTATGATTCTCGGTTTGGCGTTTATTGAGTCGTTGACGATTTATGCTTTGATTTTCGTCTTCATCTTCAAAGCCGCCGTTCCAGTATAATTTTTTAGAATTTAATTTCTAATTTCGAGAAGCCCCAATTTATTTGGGGCTTTTTGTTTTTTGGAAGGCCGATCGTCTTAAGCCAAGTGTGAATAAGGTGGCTGATAAAAGTAAAACAAATGAAACAAGCTGACCCGGCAGATTAGTGCTTTCAACAATGACTCCACAGTTAGCGGCGCTATTAGAAGAATTTGAATTAGCTGCAGCTGTCGCGGCGTTATCAATAGAAGTTCCAGAGATGGCGGCGCATAAATTTTTAGATCCACTTACAAATTTAAGCCATGCAACAGAAGAAACTTTTAAAAATATCGGCGCTTTAAATAAAAAATAATCCCCAGATATTTGTGCACCTTGAATAGAAGAAATATTTACGGCATCTACCGTGTTAGAGCCCGAGATATATAAATTCATCAAAGCTCCCGGTGGGAGCAAAGAGCCAGTTCCACAGACTGAAGTGGGACACGCAATCATAGCAGAATCTTTTGCGGCGACAGTAGCTGAGGGCTTGCTCGTTGAGAAATTTGCGGGGCAAGTATCTTCATTTAAAAAAATAGTACTCGTATCGCAAGCCGGACATGTCAAAACTCGACCGCTTTCATCGACAGGTGGAGATTTTGTTTTTGATGGAGCAGCGATCAGAATTTGATTGGTGACCATGATCATTAAAATAAGATTAAAGAAAATTTGAAAATATTTTTTCATACCCACTCCCCACCAGATTGACTAACCACAGCAATTAGCCACTTTGTCTATTATATATAGAATTTTTATCTTGAGTTGGGACGCGCTAAGTTATGGATTTGATTTAAACTATTTAAGTAGAGGTTTTAAAAAGACGCCCGTCTTAGATTTTGAGGACTTCGAAATTTCTTCTGGAGTTCCTGTTGCTACAACTTCTCCACCAAGAATTCCGCCGAGTGGGCCAAGATCAATAAGATGATCGGCTGATTTAATGACATCGAGATGATGCTCGATCATTAAAACAGAATTTCCCATATCCACAAGTTGATGAATGACATGAAGTAATTTTTCAACATCCACAAAATGAAGTCCGGTCGTAGGCTCATCAAGAATGTATAAAGTTTTTCCAGTGGGACGTTTTGCTAATTCTTTTGCAAGCTTTACTCGTTGAGCTTCGCCACCCGAAAGTGTGATAGCCGATTGACCAAGCTTTAAATAACCAAGCCCAACGTCGATCATAATTTTTAATTTGGAATGAACGGGTGGAACCGCTTCAAAAAATTCAAATGCATCTTCAAAGGTCATTTCTAAAACGTCGTAAATGGATTTTCCTTTAAATGTAATTTCTAAGGTCTCAGCATTATAGCGTCGACCCTCGCAGGTTTCACACTGCACTTTTACATCGGGAAGAAAATGCATTTCAATATCGAGCTGACCAGCACCGCGACAAGTTTCGCAACGTCCGCCAGAAATATTAAAACTAAATCTTCCGGCTGAGTATCCGCGCTGCCTAGATTCGGAGACTTGCGAGAAAAGTTCGCGAATTTGACCGAATAATCCAATGTAAGTTGCAGGGTTGCTTCTGGGAGATCTTCCAATTGGGGATTGATCCACTCGAATAACTTTGTCGATCAAATCCATTCCTTTAATTTCTTTGCATCCAATAGGCGTTCGCAGTCTTAAGCTTTCAGAAAGCACATCGAGCATAAGAGTCGACTTGCCGCTACCTGAAACCCCGGTAACTACCGTAAAAACTCCGAGTGGAAATGAAACAGAAATATTTTTTAAATTATTTAAGCTTGCGCCAACAACTTCGATTTTATTTTTGGCAGCTCTTCGTGTTTTGGGAACTGGAATTACTTTTTTGCCCGTTAAATAGTCGGCTGTAATTCCTTTAGAAAGCTTAGAGGGCGCCGCTTCATCGACGATGAAACCGCCAAATTTTCCTGCTCCTGGACCTAGATCGATTAAATAGTCAGCCGCCATCATGGTTTCAGAATCGTGTTCGACTACGATTACGGTATTTCCCATATCGCGAAGTTTTGTAAGCGCATTGATCAGGCGCTGATTATCTACTTGATGAAGACCAATACTTGGCTCATCTAAGACATAAAGCACACCCGTAAGTTGCGTGCCAATTTGAGTGGCCAAGCGAACTCGTTGCTCTTCTCCGCCAGAGATAGTCGAAGCTCGGCGCTCCAAAGAAAGATAATCGAGTCCCACTTCATCCAAAAATTGAAGTCGCTCTCGAATTTCTTTAAGAATTTTTTCGGCAATGATGGCTCGGTTACCTTTAAATTTTAAATCTTTAAAGAAAGATTTTGCTTCAAGCACTGACATTGCATTTATTTCTGAAATGCTTTTCTTATGAATAAAAACTGAAGTGCCCTCAGGTTTTAATCTTGTGCCCTTACAGGTTTTACAAATTTCTCTTACAACTGCAACTTCGTCGCCTTCATCGTGCTCTTCTTCAATTTCTTCTTCATCTTCATCAAGCTCATATCCTAATCCCTTACAATCGGGGCATGCTCCGATTGGAGAGTTGAAAGAAAATAAACGAGGAGTCATTTCTGGAAAGGCTTGCCCACAATCGGCGCAACTTAAGCTCTCACTAAAAAGATAGGTTTTATTCTGATCGATGTTTTCGATTTGAATTTGGCCTTGAGCTAGAGAGCTCGCAAGTTCAACCGCATCCTTTAATCTCGAGCGAACCTCTTCTTTTAAAATGAGTCGATCGATATAGGCCTCGATCGTATGAGGCTTAGATTTTTCAAGCTTTAAACCTTTTTCAAGAGAGATGTCTTGGCCATCGATTCGAACGCGAATAATTCCTGCTCGAACTAAATCATCAAGCTCTTGAGAAAACTCTCCCTTTTTCTTTCGCGCCAGAATAGCCACAACATTGATTCGAGTGTCGGCTTTGATCTCCATGATTTGATCGACGATTTGGCTGCTCGATTGAGATGAAATGGGAATATGACAATTTGGACAAACGGGTTCCCCAATTCTACTAAAGAGCAAACGAAGAAAATCATAAATTTCTGTGAGTGTCCCAACCGTTGATCGCGGATTTTTTGAAATTCCCTTTTGTTGAATGGCAATTGAAGGACATAAGCCTCTAATCGATTCCACCTCGGGCTTTTTAAGTTGATCGACAAACTGTCTCGCATAGACAGAGAGACTCTCAATATAGCGTCGCTGACCTTCAGCAAAAAGAGTGTCAAAGGCGAGGGTGGATTTTCCGCTACCACTTGGACCCGTGATCACGATTAATTTATTTCTAGGAATATCGAGAGAGATGTCTTTTAAATTGTGCTCGCGAGCTCCGCGCACCTGAATGAGATCAGGTCGAGCCTCGATCTTTTTGTCGAAATCGCTTTGCCCACTGACAGGCATACTCGAGAGCTTTGGCATAACTTAATGAAGATGCCTTGGATTTTCCTGCAATGTCAAAGGCTGTGCCGTGATCTACTGAGGTTCGTAAAAAGGGTAGGCCCAAGGTTATATTTACCGCCTCGTAAAAATATTTCATCTTAAGTGGGATCAATCCCTGATCATGATACATACAAATGACGGCATCATAATTTTCGGCTCGGTGAAAAAATGAATCAGGAGAGACGGGACCCTCTATCGTAAGTCCTTTGCGCTTAAGACTTTGAATAGCGGGCAAAATAATTTTTTGCTCTTCAGTTCCAAACACACCCCTGTCGGACGCATGAGGATTTAGACCGCAGACCGCTATTTTTGGAGATTTAGAAAAAGTTTTGAGAAACTGATGAGTTCTTAAAATGGTCTTTTCAATTTTTTCTTTTTTTAAATTTTTTGAAACATCCTTAAGCGGAATATGAGTTGTTACTAAAGCAACTCGAAGACTTTCGCTGGCAAGTAGCATGGTAGTGCCGTCTGATTTGGTACGCTTCTGCAAAAACTCAGTGTGTCCCGTAAATTCTTTATCGGTTTTAGCGCAAATGAATTTATCTAAAGGGCCAGTGATCAAGGCATCGCAATAATTTCTAATACAGGCTTCGCTCGCTATCCAAAGATCTTCAAGCGCTCGAGCTCCAGATTTTATATTGGGCCGACCAGGAACAAACTTCTCTGATTTAGAGTCTCTGTGATCATGAATTTCTAAGCGCGCATGCTTAAGATTCTTCAAAACACTTCGAGGAGCAAAAAGATGCACGACGACACTTGGGTTTTCTCTTAAAAATTTTGGAATAGATTGAGAGGCGACCTCAGGGCCAATGCTTGTCGGATCGCCTACAGTGGCCGCCAGATGAATCATTATATTTTAATAAAAGTAGAAGACTTCAGCTCGGACAGAGTTTTTTGAAATTCTTTTTGAACGATTTCATTTTCGATATGTTCGCGAATCTGCTCTTTAACATCTTCAAATTTTTGAGCACCTAAATTGGTAATTTTTGTAACCTTCAAAAGCTGAATCCCATTCGGCGCTTTCATCATTGTAACTTCGCCAGATTTTAAATTAAAAACTTTAGCTTCAACGTCTTCTCTCAAAGAACCCCGTCTAAATTTGCCTAAGGCGCCGGAATTTGGACCTGAAGCGTCAGAATATTTTTTTATACATTCAGAAAACTTTTTAGGATTTTTAATATAAAATTCAGCTGACTTAATAGCTTCAGCTTCAGTTTTTTTAACGGGGACCACACACTCTTGAAGTTCAATCTCAGGAGTCGATTTATAAATATCGGCGTGAGCTTTGTAATACGAGAGAAGTTCTTTGTCTTCAATTGTATGAACGGCTTGTCTGCGAATTAAATTAGCAAATTGCATTTGCTCCATTTGTTTTCGAAGTTGGGTACGAAATCTTTCAAAGGTCATCCCTTGCTTCTCAAGCAATTCACGAAACTGGGTACTGTCTTGAATTCCATTTGAAGAACGAATCGAATTAATGCGCTGATCTACGTCTCGATCCGAAACTTGCATATTAAGTTTAGCGAGATATTGGCTCATCAAAGTTTGATCGATGAGAGCTTGAAGAGCTTTTTGTCTGAAATCGACTTTTTCATCGGCAGGTGTGGCGGCCTTCATCGCTTCAACTAAAAGATCGAGATCTGTTGAGGTGATGATTTCACTGCCTACCCGAGCTTCGATTTTTTCTGACAAAGGTTTAGAGTCAAATGCACTAATAATTCCAACGAAGCTTAAGATGGAAATAAGACCGAACATAGGCTGCTATTTATATCAGACTTTTGACTTTCTGTGCATTTAATATAACCCACTGATTTTACTTGGTTTTTCAAGAGGCCCTTAAGGAGCTGGAGCGGGACTAGAGCTTTGAGATGAGCTTTCGGTTGTATTCGATCTGTGAATTCCTTAGCAATTTCTCTTCATATTTCATCAACCATTCAGCGCGGCGCTCTTGTAAAAGGTGTTTAGCGATATCATCTCTTGCCTGATCGTAATCCAAATTGATGGTCGGTGTTCGGTCCAAGATTTTTAAAATATGAAATCCATAGGGCGATGAAATAATATTTGTTATGTCTCCGATTCTTCCCTCAAAAAGAATTCTATCTAAACTTTCGGGAAGCACGCCCTTCGCGATTTTAATTTTTCCATCAGCCTGTGCCTCGGGGCCTGAACTATATTTTTTCATGAGGACTAAAAAATCTTTAGGCTTTTTTCTAAGCTGCGATCGAATTTCTTCTGCCGTCTTCATATCATTTACAACAATTTGAAGTGCTGTGGCTTGAGCGGGCTTTCTAAAAAGTTGCGGATTAGCTTCGTAAAATTCAGAAATTTCTCTAGGGGTGGGCGGCTGAGGCCTTGGTTCGGAGGCTGCAAATAATTTTTCCATGAGAAGATTTTGTCGAATTTGTTCTTTCCATTCATTTTCATCGATCATTTGCTCGAGAAGACTTTGTTCAAATACGCCTTGGCCGTAGTCTTCTTTATATCTCTTCATTCCTTTTTCAAGCTCTTGATCTGTGATCGAGATTTTTTTGCGTTCACTTTCGGTCAATATGGCAGCGCGCTTGACGAGATTTTTAATAACTAAATTTTTTAATTCCGATCGCTCTTTTCCTCCCATGCTCATTTCTTTTGGCTTCAAGGTTTCAAAAGAAGTTAAATAATCACGAACGGTAATAGACTTTCTATTCACTCGTGCAATCGCCTCATCTTCTCGGGGCGCATTCGTGCATGCAGAAAATGCCAAGAGTACGAATGCAAAAAATATTTTTCTTTCAGACATCATTTACTTAAGGATTTTTAGAATCGGTTGTAATTTCTTTAGGCAACGGAGAAATTTTAGCTAAATTGTCATCGTAGATCTGAAACTTCTTACCTTTCTTTAATGCCTCAAGCTCTTGATCCAGCCGCTCACGTTGAGTGGATCGAGTCATCTGATCTTTTACTAAATCTTTATAGGATTCGAAGCCGCGCTTATCGCCCGTCAGCTGAATAAGATGATAACCGTATTGAGTTTCTACGACCGGAGAAATCTCTCCAATTTTCTTAAGTGAGTATGCGGCTTTTGAAAAAGGAGCTACCATCATTTGAGATGTAAAAAATCCAAGCTCTCCACCGTTATTTTTAGTTCCATCTTCAGAATATTTTTGAGCATAGTCAGAAAACTTATCGGGATCGGCAACCAACTCTTTTCTATACTTTTCCATTCTATCTTTAAGACCTTTTTTGGCTTTAGCAGAAGTCGTGGATTCGAATTTTAATAAAATGTGCTTAGCAGAAATTTGTTCGTATCGGTCGCGATTCGCTTCAAAGAAATCCTTAACCTTTACATCAGAAAGTTCATTTCTCGCTTTTTCAGACATTTGCTGCACATAAAAATCAGCTAAACGAGATTTGAACTCATATCGCTTGTCGAGCCCCAGTTCCAAAGCCTTTTGATAGAGCAGCTCGATATGCATCATCTCTTCAAGCAAGCGCTTTTTTTGATTAAAGGTGGAATAAATACGAGGAAAAGTTTTTTCGATCGCCGCAATTCGATCGTCTAAGTCTTTGTCGGAAATAGTTACATTGCCCACATCAGCTAAGGCGATTTGTTTATTTTCAAGAGTTGGCGGCCTGGGTCGACGCTCACATGCGGCAAAAACAAGAGATGTAAAAAATAAAAAACCAAAAAATTGTAAAATCGACTTCTGATTGAGCATAGCGAAACTATGCTAAAAACTTAGATATTCTGCAATACGACGTTGGTGCGTGAACAAAGATCCTTTAAAAAATCTCTGCAGAGGCTGAAATCATAAAGTTCGTGATGTTTTTGGTATCGAACGTCGGTGGCAAGCTCCGGCTTTTTTAAAGCTGAATCAAAGTGAAAAACGAGGCGGCCTTTGGGATCGAGCACAATTTTTTTACTTAAAATAGGAATAATTTTTTGAGGTTCTAGCGGAGTATTCGTTGAAAGTGTGAGTGAAAGTTTGCCCGGAAAACAATCTATGACGGAAGCTTTAAGCGCGTAGGCCATGGTGCGCAGACGTTGAAGCTGGCAAAGATTTTCAACTTCTTTGGGATAAAGTCCAAAGCGATCTAAAATTTCTTCTTCTAAAATAAGAAGATCGCCAGGCGTTTTTGTTTTATTGAGTCGAGAGTAAGTTGCAATTCGAACCGTAGCATCCGGAATATAAGTTTCAGGGATATAAGCAGAGTATCCCGAGTTGAGTTCAGGTAGCGGCTCAGGAAAACTTTCTTTCTTAAGCGTCGATAAAGTTTCTTGAAGCATTTGTGTATAAAGTTCTAAGCCCACCTCAGCAATAATTCCCGATTGTTCTTCGCCGAGAAGGTTTCCGGAACCTCGAATTTCCATATCATGAGTGGCGACATTGAATCCGCTGCCTAATTCGGTGCAACTTTGAATGACTTGAAGGCGTTTCGAGGCTTCTTCCGAAAGCGCTGTATTTTCGTGAATTAAAAAATAGGCGAAAGACGATCGATGTCCTCGACCAACGCGCCCGCGAAGTTGATACAGATCACTGAGTCCAAACATTTCAGCATGATCTACAAAAAGTGTATTGGCGTTTGGAATGTCTAAACCATTTTCAATAATCGTCGTGGCGATCAAAATATCCGCTCGACCCTCGATAAACTCGAGCATTTTATTTTCGAGATCGTTTTCTTTCATTTGCCCGTGAGCCACTACGATTTTACACTCGGGCAATAATTTCTTTAATTTATCAGCAACCCCCTGAATGGTTTGAACCCTATTATGTACAAATAAAATTTGGCCACCTCGTTCGCGCTCTTTAAGGCACGCCGCACGAATAAGATTTTCATCAAAAGCTCCCACATAGGTTTTTACTGACTCGCGGCTCTCCGGTGGAGTGGTGATTAGACTCAGTTCACGAATTCCAAAAATAGACATCTGTAAAGTTCTCGGGATGGGAGTGGCTGAAAGAGTTAATATATCGATGCTTGATCTCATTTTTTTTATTTTTTCTTTATGTTTAACCCCAAACCGTTGTTCTTCATCGATAATAAGAAGGCCCAAATTTTTAAATTGAATATCGTTTTGTAAGAGTCGATGGGTGCCAATGACCAGATCAATTTTACCTTCACGAACTCCCGCGACCGATTTTTTTTGATCGGCATCTGAAACAAACCGAGAGAGATGCGCGAGATGAAACTTAAACCCTTCAAATCTTTTTTTAAAGGTGCGCATATGTTGCTCTACTAGAATTGTCGTTGGCGCGAGTACGGCAACTTGTCTGCCTTGAAGAAGGCAGCGCATAGCGGCTCGAAGAGCTACTTCAGTTTTGCCAAAGCCAACATCTCCACAAACAAGACGGTCCATGGGAAAATCTTTTCGCATATCACTTTCGATTTCTGCGACCGCGCTTTCTTGATCGGACGTTAAATCGTAAGCAAATCGATTTCCAAATTCGAAATAGGCATCGCGATTTTGCATATCAAGGCGCTCCACTTTTTGTGTTTTTCGAGCCCCCGCTATTTCAAGCAGCTCGTGTGCAACAGCTAAGATATCTTTTCTGATTTTCGCTTTTTTCTTGAGAAAAATTTGAGTGCCAAGTTTATCAAGCCTTGGATGCGCAAATCCCTCTCGAACATAGCGAGAAAGTTTATCTACCCGATAAATGGGTAAATAAAGTTTGTCATTGTCAGCAAATTCAAGAACTAAAAACTCACTCGTAACTTTATGAATTTCTAACTTTTGAAGGCCTCGATAGCGTCCGATTCCATGATCTTCGTGGATGATATAGTCGCCCTCTTTGAGGTCAGAGAATTGGCGCAGAAAATCTTCTGAAGACACTCGAGCGCTTGAAACTTTTCGGCGCTTACTGCCGAAAATGTCTTTTTCATTAATAAATATTTTCTGAAACGTATTGGAAGAAAATCCGTCGAAAAGAGGTCCATCTCTATATATAAGGTCTTGAAGTTCAGGGAGCGCATCTTTTAAGGCTTCTGTACGCTTAGAATTTTGCAAAATAATTTCGGTCGCAATTCCTTTCGTGTGAAATTCGCGAACAAGTTCTGCAAGTGGAAGAAAGCTTTTAGCCTGCAAAAGTTTTTGCCTTAAGCCTTCAAAACTTAAAACTTCATATGAATGGCCTTCGCCGACCACGCCTGTGTTTAACTTGTTTATATTTTCTTTAGAAAATCTATCTTCCTCCGATCTTAAAAGATGAGGTGGATAGGCGAGTCTTCCCGAGAGCTCCTCGAAAGCGGCATCTTCTTCTTTCCAAAATGCCCTAAGATCTTTGGCTGATTTTTCTGCGTCCACTAAAATGATGGGAAGATTTTCATCCAGATATTCAAATAAATTTACAAACGAATCTGTGAAAGCGGGCAAAACCCATCTCGGCTCGATGATTTCGCGGTGATTTTCGAGTTCACTTAAAATTCTCTCTCGATCTGAGCGATCTACACCGAGCTCATCACCAAGATCTTTTAACTTTTCTTTGGCGAGTTTTAAATTTTCTCCGGTTAAAATTAGTTCTCGGCAGGGAAGAATATCAAAGTTCTCTAAATCTTTTAAGCTTCGTTGAGATTTTGGATCAAAAGTTCTTAAAGAGACGACTTCATCGCCAAAAAACTCCAATCGATAGGGAAAGTTTTCGTAAGGAGAGAAAATATCGATGAGATGTCCGCGAACACTAAAAAATCCCTGATCTTCTGCGAGCTCATCTTTTCGATATCCCAACGCAAAAAGTTGCTGGATGAAATGATCTCGCTCGAGCCACGCCCCCTTTTCAACTTTGAGAGTTCTTTTGAGGATCTCTTTTGCCGAAATCGTCTTTTGGCTAAGAGCCTCTCGAGTGGTGAGAATAAAATCTGGTCTGTAATTGCCGCCTGAAGCGAGTTGCCACTGAGTTAAGATTCTTTGAAAGAGAGCTTCAGGCTCTTGTCGAAGCGGTTCGTAAACTCTTTCTAAGCTAGGAAAAATTGAAACCGAAAATTCATTTCCTAAGAAAAAATTTAAAGTCTCTTTCGCTTGATTGAGATCAAACGAATTAGGCACTACAACGAGTCCCGAACGAAAATGCTTTGAAATAAAATAGAGATAGCTAGAAGCCGTCAGGCCCGATGCCTTTAAAATCTCTCGTTGAGGGTGAACCAGTTTCATACAACTTAAGTATAAATTAAAAATTCTTTTCGAATTTTTTTGAACTTCGCTTCGTCCACTTTCCATGAATCAAAAAGCTCTGAGAGAGGCTTTTGCTGATCGACAGTTTCTCTAAGCGTCGTTCCGCCAGCCAAGATATCGATCGGAAGTTTTTTAAATTCATATTCGTAAGGCGGCTCTTTCCATTTCCATTGCGAGCCGTAGAGCTTTCTAAAAATCCAAAGCAAAATGACGGTGTGGCGAAGAGGAAAAAACTTTTTTGGATTTGAACAAGACTGAAGCGCGCCCTTACAAACTTCTCCAGAAAATTTATGAAAAGTTGGAAGAAATCCCTGGCGATGAAAAATAGCGGGCTGCAATTTTAATTTTTTACAAATCGAGAGGTATTCTTTTTCGATTTCATCCCAATTTAAAAAAGGTGCGCCGATGAGTTCAAAGGGTCGAGTTGTTCCACGCCCTTCCGAAAGAGAGGTGGCTTCTAGCAAACATCCGCCTGGATAAAAAACAGAAGCTTCGTAATTAGGCATATTGGGAGAGGGAAGTGTCCAGGGAAGCTTCGTCTCAGGAAAATGCATTTTTCTTTTCCACTTAGACATTTTAGAAATCAAAAGCTCTGGAGGGTTTTTCATCTTCGAACAGAAAAATTTTGCGAGCTCTGCAATTGTCATTCCATGACAAACAGGAAGTTCGTACATGCCGACAAAAGATTTAAAATTTAAATCTAAAATATTTCCTTCAATGAAATCTCCGCCGAGGGGATTCGGTCGATCACAAATCAAAACAGGAATATCAAGTTCGCCACAAACTTCGAGCATATACGCCATCGTATAAATAAATGTGTAGTAGCGCGCACCCACATCAAAAAGATCGACGATCATCAGCTCAACATTTTTTAGAGAATCTTGAGTTGGCTTTCGCCTTTCGCCGTAGAGAGAAAATACATTTCGTCCTTTCTCATCTCGAGTGTCTTGCCACTCAATCATATTGTCTTGAGTCTCTCCATGAATGCCGTGTTGCGGTCCAAAGAGTGCTGCGATCGTTGAATGTTTTTCAACAATCGAAACGAGATGACGAAATTGACGCGTCGCAGAAGAGGGATGACACAACACGCCAACGTTTTTAATGCGTCGTTTGCGCAAAATAACGGGGAGGTTTTTTTCTAACAAATCAATTCCGGTGGATGTCGAATTCATATTGACGCGTACCGATGACATTACGTTTAATGAATATGAGGGGACAAGGGGATGATATCTAAAAGAGGGGAATGCAACCCTGCCGGGCAGCTGCTTGGGCGGGTTGTAAGGATAGCGTTCATTTTTTTAACCGCAATTTCTTTAAATTCGACTCGTTCAGAGGCTTCGACCTGGCAAGTAGAGTCATTTTTAAAGAGTATTCACGGAACTGAGTTAGATCTTGAGCATGTTGTTAAGGGCTTGAGATCCATTAACTCTATCGATTTTGAAATTGAGCCCGTGAATAAGTATGAGAGGTTTTTCAACCGACTCATTTTAAATTCTCGATTGGGAGACGGAGCGGGACGATTAAAAACTATCGATCTCATTTCACCAAACGATTTAGATACTTTGATTCACGAAAGTTTTCACGCTTACAAAGCTAATTTCATTGAGTTGAAAAAAGATTTTTCTCAACTCAATACTTGGATGAAAAATCGAGCGCATATTGTTTATAGCAAATACTCTAAAGAAAAATCAGAAATGGCTCTTGAAGAAGCTTATGCAGTTTTCATCGGCTCAATTCTTTCGACTAAGATGAAATTTGCTAAAAATATTTTAAGCTCTTCTTCATCTCAACACTGCAGTCAGCGTCTTGGCTACTTAGAAAGATTGTGGACGAGTACTTGGAATGCAAAAACTCAAGGTTACTATTACCGAGATGGCATCGGCGAGTACTGGGCAGATACTGCAAAAGGTCTTTGGGTTTTAATTACGGAAGGCAGAAAAGCTTATGCCGATATTCAAAATTCAGATGGCGCTATCTATATGGAGAATGAACTTCCAAAGTTGGACAAAGAGTGGATCGCCGCCAGATTTTTGGATGGAAAAGTTCAGGTTTCATTTAAAGAAACTTTCAAAGACGAGTTAAAGAAAATTAATTGTTACGAAGAAACTCGCTGAAGCCAGCGAGCATAGAGAGGAACAAGATCGGCGCTTGAAGTCCGTTGAGGCTTAAAGCTTCGCTCTTGCTTCCAAGATTTCTCAATCGTTTTAAGATCTATCAAATCGAGAGCATGAGCCGAAAGCATTCCGGCTCCAAAAGCAGTTGCCTCTAAATTTTTTGGTCGAATAATAGTGGATTGCAAAATATCTGCCTGAATCTGCATCAGCAGATTATTTTTCACAGCGCCGCCGTCTACTTTCCAATTTAATTTTAAGCCGGGAGAATCTTTTTTCATCGCATCGATGAGGGCGCGATTTTGAAAAGCCAAAGCTTCAAGCGAGGCGCGTGCAAGATGTGATTGAGAAGATCCACGAGTAAGACCTAAGATTTCTCCTCTCATTTCGGGCTTCCAAAAGGGAGCACCCATTCCTGAAAGTGCAGGAATGACCATCACTCCTTCAGAAGAAGAAACTTTTTCTGCAAGATTTTCAATTTCTGCAGAATTTTTTATCAATTTCAGTTCATCGCGCAGCCACTGAATCCAAGCGCCGCAGATAAAAGCGCTACCTTCAAGGGCGTAAAGCTTTTTTCGGTCTTTCCATTGAATGGCCAAAGTAGAGACCAAAGAATTTTTTGATTCGATGGGTTTTTCGCCGGCATTCAATAAAATAAAAGAGCCCGTGCCAAAAGTGATTTTGCCTTCGCCTGCGCGCCAACCCATTTGACCAAACAGAGCAGCTTGTTGATCTCCTAAAATTCCTGAAATGGGAATGCCATCGGGTAAAAAATGCAGGCCCTTTGTTTTAATCTCCGTATTTTGAGAAGAAATAATTTCGGGACAAAAAGATTTAGGAATTCCAAAAATTTCTAAAAGCTCAGGATCCCACTTAAGAGACTGAAGATTCATTAAAGATGTACGAGAAGCGTTGGTTGCCTCTGTAAAATCTTTTCGAGACATTTTAGAAATTAAAAAACTTTCGATGGTTCGAAAACGAATGGATTTTTGACTCGGCGAAATTTTTAATTTTTCAATCAGCCAGCGAATTTTCGTAGATGAAAAATAGGGGTCTACGGGCAGCCCAGATTTTTTCTGAATAATTTTTTCAAATTTTTTTAACTTTTGGCATTCATCAGAAGTTCTCCGATCCTGCCAAACAATAAAACGATGAAGAGGTTTATCTCCGTCAAACAAACTGACCGTTTCACGCTGATTCGAAATTCCTATACTTAAAATTTTCTTAGGAGAGATGCGAGCTTTGCGAATGGCTCCAACGATAGATTTTTCAACACTTGACCAAATATCTTTTGGGTCATGCTCCACCCAGCCTGGCTTTGGATAATGCTGCACAATGGCAACACTATGACTTGCAATCAGGCGACCTTTTGCGTCGAGCAAAATAGCTCGTGAGCTTGTGGTTCCTTGATCAATCGCAAGAATCATTTCTTTCAACACACTAAAGGATTTCGATTTCTTGTAAAATAGAGAAGTGATCCACAATTACTTTGCCGATCTTGAGCTCGATATTCAGGCTGATTTGAATGAAGTTCAAAGGGCTTATCGTCGTTTGGCAAAGAAATTTCACCCGGACATCAATTCAGACCCTAAGGCTCCTGCTGCGTTTCGATTAATTCAGGAGGCCTATGCCACGCTTAACACCGAAGGTAAGATTTTAAAGCATAAGAAACAGATCGAAGTGCAGATCTCACAGATTAAATTCGCTGAAAAAAAAGTGACCTATGCTCTAACGCCTGTGAAGCGAGAAGAGTTTATCGAGATTTCAGGAATTTATCGGCCTAAGAATAGGCTGATCAAAACAGATGAAAATCTAGATATTCATTTAGTTTTATCGATCGATGCAGACGATCTTGAAAAAGAAGGGTCCCAATTTTTTGAATTTCCATTTAGAAAACCTTGCTCCGTCTGTTTAGGTAGTGGGGCAAATCCGCAGTCAAGAAAGCAAACCTGTAAAATTTGTAAGGGTTTAGGCGTAAGCAAAATTCAGCGCGGAGCTATGAAGTGGGATAAAACCTGCGAAGCTTGTGATGGTAAAGGCGTGACGGCTGAAAAATGTAATAAATGTTTAGGTACTGGAATTGCAACAGACCGACAGCAGATTGAATTTAAGATTACAAAGAAATTAGATTTTACAAAGCCTATCGAATTTAAGGGGTTAGGAAATTACGCTGAAACTGGAAAACGTCGGGGAAGCGTTTGGGTTCAGCTAATGGTTCGTGATTAATCTTCTTAAGCCGCGACTTCGAAAGCTTTCTTTAAATAAATTGCCGTTTTCGTTTTTGATTTAGAAATTTGCTGAGGAGTTCCCTCGGCGACGATTTGCCCGCCATTTTCTCCTGCACCTGGACCCATATCCACAAGCCAATCTACAGATTTCAAGACGTCTATATTATGCTCAATCACGACGACAGTATTTCCGTTCTCGACTAAATCTTGCAAAACTTTAATGAGAAGCCCTACCTCAGAGATATGAAGACCGGTAGTGGGCTCATCTAATATATAGAGAAGATTTTTCTTTTTGCGGTCCATCAGCTCAGAAGCGATTTTAAGTCGCTGAGATTCTCCGCCCGATAAAGTATGCGAGCTTTGACCAAGCTGCAGATAACCCAAACCTACTTTTTCTAAAAGCTCCATTCTATCGCCAAGACTTCGATGATCTGCAAAGAAAGTGCGGGCTTCGCTCACCGTCATTTGAAAAATATCGTAAATACTTTTTCCGCGAACTTTAATTTGCAGAATTTCTTTTTTGAAGCGCCTGCCTTCGCACGTCTCACAAGTTAAATAAAGATCATCGAGAAAATACATTTCAGTTTTAACAACGCCTTCGCCTTGGCAGGTTTCACACCGACCACCCGGCAAATTAAAGGAAAAATCTCGAGCCGCTAAGCCAGCTCGCTTCGCTTTAAGTTGAGATGAAAAAAGTGAACGAATATCATCGTAAGCGCCGATAATTGTCAGCGGAATGCTTCGTGCTGATTTTCCGATGGGAGATTGATCGAGCATCACGACTCCGCGAAGTTTATCGGAGCCAAAAAGTTTTTTGAAATGCCCAATCGTTTCGGTCGATTGATAAAAAAGTCTCGCAAGTGCGTTATAGAGCGTTTGATGAATGAGAGTAGATTTGCCACTTCCTGAAACTCCCGAAACCCCGATCAAACGATGAAGCGGAAGTCGAAGTGAAACATCTCTTAAATTATTTTCTGTAGCACCTTGAATCGAGAGCCAAATCGCAGAACCCTCGCGAATATTTTTTGGAAGTTCAATTCGAGATTCATTTCGTAGGTATTTCGCCGTCAGCGTGCCCGATTTTCGAAAATCTTTATAATCACCGTTAAAAATAATTTCGCCTCCGTTTTTTCCGGAGCCGGGCCCAAGTTCAATTACCGTGTCAGATTTAGAGATCGTGTCGAGGTCGTGCTCTACGACAACGATGGAGTTACCCATCTGAATAAGATCTTTTAAAGAATCTAAAAGTCGATCGCGATCCGTTGGGTGAAGTCCGATGCTCGGCTCATCAAGCACATACAGAGTGCCTGAAAGTTCAGAGCCAAGTTGATTTGAAAGCAAAATGCGCTGGGTTTCGCCTCCGGATAAAGTTTTTGAAAGTCGGGCGAGATTTAAATATTGTAAGCCCATTCGATTTAAAAAATGTAAACGCGATTGGAGTTGTCGAAGCACTTCGCGGTTTATTGTTTTTTCTGCGGGCGTCCAAGAAATTCCAGCAAACCATTTTTCTAAATTTTCAAGCGACATCACCGTGAGATCGAAAATGGTCTTGCCCTTTACTTTGATAAATAAAGCTTCTGGGCGAAGTCGTGAGCCTTTACAAACTTCGCAGCGAAAAGCCGTTTGAAATCGGCGAATAAAAACCCGAACGTGAAGTTTATATTTTTTCTCTTCAAGCTTCTTAAAATGTCCGACAATTCCTTTGTAAGCACCTTGTCCATGCATCAAAAGTTTTCGCTCTTTTTCGGTGAGCTCGGTCCATGGGGCATCCACCGCAATTTTCATTTTGTCGGCGAACTCAATTAATTTTTTTTGCGCCTTCTTCATGATTGGCTTCGTAAAGGGATCGACGGCACCTCGATCTAAACTAAGTCGCGTGTTAGGAACTAAAAGTTTTTCATCGTATTCTAAAGTATTTCCAAAGCCTTTACAGGCTGGGCATGCACCAAGAGGAGAATTAAAAGAAAATAAAAGAGGCGAGGGTTTGGGCACCGCGATATCGCAATTCGCGCATCTAAACTCGGAAGAAAATTTTAAAATTTTCTTTGCTTCAGAAAGAAAAATAAATGCTTCGCCGCTGGATTCTCGAAAACTTCCTTCTAAAGATTCAACAAGTCGATGGCGATCTTTCATCGAGACAACGAGTCGATCATAAACAATGAGAGATTTTGCTTTTAAATTTTTTCCACGCTCAGATTCTAATTCGATGGGTTCGGGTGAGCTTGCGGAACTCAATCGTCTCAAAAATCCTTTTTCAATCAGCTGATCTACTTTTGCCTCTTCTTTTAAAAAAAATCCCAAGTAGGCTCGATCACTTTTCTCTCTTAAAAATCCCAAGATCGCATCGGCTGCCGACTGCGCCGTATCTGCTTTTACGAGTTCGCCGCATTTAGGGCAGTAGGATTGCCCGAGTTTTGAAAAACACAAACGAAGGTAATCGTAAATTTCAGTTGAAGTTCCAACCGTTGATCGAGAATTTCGAACAGGATTTTTCTGTTGAAGGGCAATGCTCGGACAAATATTTTCGATCGAATCTATATCGGGCTTTGGAACTTTTTCAAAAAACTGTCGAGCGTAGGTGCTCAGAGATTCGACGTACCTTCGATAACCCTCCGCATAAAGAGTATCGAAGGCCAAACTGCTTTTGCCAGAGCCACTCGGCCCCGTAATGCAGACAAATTTTTCGAGAGGAATTTCGAGGGCGAAATTCTTTAAATTGTTTTGCCTGACTCCGCTTAAGCGAATGGTTTTTAAGTTTGCCACAATGTTTCATAACGCCGCACTAGCGGCGGCCTGTCAAATGCTGTGCAAATTTTTCAAGCTAAGGTCGTGCTCAACCGCCCAAGTTCTTGAAATGGTATAATAAAAAAGTGAATATCGATCTTGCTCTTCAGATTTTTTACTTACTTTTAGGAATGGCAGGAGTAGGCTATTTCGTTTTTCAAATTGTAAAATCTGTTTTTCCGGATGCCGATCTTCTCGCAGCTCAGCAGCGACTGGGTGTTGAAAGTGCCGTTCGACAATATAAGCACTGGTCTTTGCCTCTGCTTCAGCCTTTTTACAGAATGTTTGTTCCAAGAATTCAGCAAATGAAAATTCCTCTTTATCGCCAAAAAAAGAAAGCCTCGTTTATTGCGGCCGGGCTTACAGATCAATTCGATCCTGATGAATTTATTGGCCTTAAAATTATTTCTGCATTTTTGGCTCTGTTCATTGTTTTTTTATTTACGGTGCAGCTTGGAAAAAACTTTCCTCTCGTTGCCGTTTTTGCAGTTCTCGCTATTGGGTTTTTTATTCCGGATTACGTCGTATGGGATATAAAAAATAAGCGTCAGAAATCTATTTTGTCGCAGCTTCCAAACGTCATGGACTTGATGACTCTTTCGGTAGAAGCGGGCTTAGATTTTATTGCAGCGATTTCGCGAGTTATTCGTTACGCAAAAGATGGTCCGCTCAAAGATGAATTCAACCAAATGCTGAAGGAGCTTCAGATCGGAACCGTGAGATCTGATGCTCTTAGAAATTTGGCCGATCGAGTGCAAGTGTCTGAGCTTTCTTCGTTTGCGACCATTCTCATTCAGGCCGATCAGATGGGATCTAGCATTGGGCCTGTGCTTCGCGCGCAGTCAGATTTGTTGAGAGCTGCTCGATTTTCTCGAGCGGAGAGAGAGGGCGCTAAGGCAACTCAGAAACTTTTGATTCCGCTGGTTTTATTTATTATGCCCGCTGTTTTCATCGTGGTTTTGGGTCCGATGATTTGTGATATCGTCTACAATCAAACTTGGTTTAAAGATCTTTTTAGCGGTGGCAAATGATCACAGAGCCATCTTCGCGCCGAATTATTGCGAGACAAATCGAGTGGATGAAAACTTCAAAATCTCGCGCTATCGGTATGTTGAAATTTGATCAGCCCCCACAGAATTTCGGAGCTATTTTTAAATTGCCTCTCTTTGGATTTTTTCCACTTGTTCACACGATAGGAATGAAATTTCCCATAGATATTCTATTTTGCGATTCACAAAAAAAAGTTCTCCACCGCTATGAAAAAGTAAAGCCTGGTCGATTTATTTTTCCGATGCTTCATGCAGTTGGCGGATGCTCTTATCTCTTAGAATTTTCTAATTGCGACATTTCAAATATTCGCAAGGGTGTTCAGCTTGAGTGGCCAGAAGAAAATCCAAAAGAAAAAACCGAAGAAAAATCCGGAGAGAGTGCATGAGAATTCGTTGCACCTCAGGGCCCATCACTGGAGAAGTTTTTTCTATTCAAGAAGGCGAATCTTATATTTTAGGAAGAGATCCAAGCTCCGAAAGTGGTCAGCCTATCGCGCTTCCTTCAAAGACGGTTTCGAGAAATCATTGCCAGATAAAATTTTCTAACGGCGAGCTTCAGGTCATTGATTTAAAATCTTCAAATGGAATTCGTATCAATCGTCAAAAAATGGCTAGGGGTGTTTTAGAAAAAGGTGACACTCTCGACATCGGTGAATTTTCTTTTGTTGTCGAAGCAGAATCAAAAACAAAAACTCATCGTCAAAATCAAGAGCCCGAAGAATCTTATTCGGCTTCAGCCACTTCAGGTACCGAAGCAGAAAAATATGCACGAGAAGTCACTTCTCGAATGTCACCCGCTGTAAAAAAACTCGTCGATAGATTTGATCGTTTAGATTTAAAGAAAAAAGTTTTAATCGCATTGATGCTTGGAGGGATGATTTCTCATTGGCTGATTACAGCTCCCGCTATTTCGGATGCGCGAAAAAGTTTGCTCAGTCAATCTTTTGAGATCGCAAGAAAAGCCGCGCGAAGTTTGGGAGATCGAAATAAGCGCGAGCTTGCTGAAGGTTCAAATTTTTTACTCGATTGCGATTTTTTAAAAGGCTCTCCTGGCGTTGAAAAAGTTTTTCTTCTCGATGCGCGAGGAAAAGTAGTGTGTCCGATCGGTGCAGATATTGCTCAAGATTCGCTAACTGAAGCAGCACTTTATCGCGGCGAAACCGTCGATGACTGCCGAGAGCGAATTACCGAAGAAGGTTTAGATAATTGCGATTTAGTTTTTCCGGTGCGAGAGTGGCGAGATCAACAAGCTCAGTACGTGACCGTGGGAGTTTCTCGTGTCAGATATCAGCCACACGACGCTTTTTTGACTCTGCAAAACTTGCAGACTTTGGGATGGAAAACCCTGGCCTTAAGCCTTCTGATTCTTGTGGGTATTTGGTGGCTATGGCAAAAGTGGCAGGAAAAGGCGGTTTTCTTAGCTTCTGAGGGTGTGCATTTGGCTGTATCTGGAACAGCGACAAATGTTGAAAAGATTGAATCTTTTGCGGGGTTGGATCCCTTGGTCGATGAGATAAACCGGCTAATATCTAAATCAAATCAAGCAGTTAGCTCAAATTCTAGTCTTGGCACCGGCGAGGCAAGCTTTTTGCATTTGTTATTACAACAGGTGCTTTTACTTGAGGAACGAGCTGTGATGGTAGTCGATAGAGATAATCATATGATTGCAGCCAGTGCCTCATTAGCGGCAGCGATTCCGGTTAATGTGGAAAATTTAAACGTCCACGTAACGGATGCGGTCAGCGATACTCACCTTCAAGGCGAACTTATTTCGTTCTTGAATGATTTAAGTGTGAGTAACGAAGTTTTAGACCGAGCACTGTCGTTATCGGATCGAGTCGTCCAGGCAAGAGGAATGCCACTTTTTCTTAGAGACGATTATGTAGCTTCGATTCTGATTTTCTAAAAGCACCTCGAGAAAGAGGTGTCCTATGGCAACAACAACGCAAGCGCAAACGAGAATTGAACATTCAGAATCTCGCCGTACCGAATTTCATACGAAAGTTGCGGCAGAGCTTTGGCTGAACATTGGCGGAAAAGAATTTCGCCTTGTTGGAAAAAGCATTCGTTTAGGTCGCGCGGCTGACAACGACATCGTTCTCGATCACAAAAGTTGTTCACGCTATCACGCATTGATCACTCTTCAAGGTGATCGAGTTATTTTAGAAGATTTGAAAAGCCGAAATGGTGTTCGTCTTCAAGGTGAAGTTGTTCGAAGAGCTGCTCTTAAAGATAACGATCAAATTCAAATCGGGGATCTTGTTGGAGTTTTCTTTCAAAGAACGAAACGAGTTTCGACTCAACCACAATTTCAAATTTTATCTAAGCTCTCTGAAAAATTAACGGCTGCTGGTTTTGAACAGATCAGCCATATGGCCGAAGACATCGTCGATCGATCCAGAAATAAATGGGAATCGATGGATAAAAAGAAAAGAATTTTTACAGTTGGTGCCGGCGTTCTCTCACTTTTCATTGTTTGGTCGATGATATTTGGTGGAAAGAACACTGGCTTCGTAACAGCTTCAAGTACTTTAGAGTCTTACGAAGCGATTGTTGAAACTCCTACAGACAAACGTGCTTTCGAAAAATGTCTTGAGCTCGAAGATCTTGGAAATTTTAGACAAGCTTATTCTTGTTTTAGAAATCTTCCTTTAACAGCTGATGTTTCTTCGGCTCTTAAACGAATTCAAGCTCAACAAACTGAGCTCGCCGAAAAACGATTTGTTGAAGGTACTCAAGCTTTTGAAAATTATTACTACGATATCGCAATTTTGAAGTGGCAAGAAGTTTTGTTGATCTCTGCTGATTCTTCTGAATATCGATTGAAAGCAGTTTCTGGAATTCAAAAAGCTGAAGAAAGAAAGAAATTAAGATAAGCGAATGAGCTACAACCATCAGTCATTTTTAAAAATGATTGGCATCGAAGACGATGAGCCAAAAGAGCTTTCTCAGACGGAAGCGATGGTTGAGGCTGCGCCTGAAGAAGAACAGCAAGAATCTCAGGTAGAATATGAACAAGAATCAAGTGAACCCATTGATACAGCTTCGCTGAATCAAGCGATTGAAGAGGCGATTTCAGAGCCTACCGAAATTTATCGCGCCGCCACGGATGAGAATTACCGCTCTGCCGTCGTCGAAAAAACAGAAGTTATTTCGCTTATGTCTCGCGTTTCTCAGCTCTCCAGAATTTCGCGAGTGGAGGCGACAGAAGTTTTCACGCAGGTCGAGAATTCAATGGATGAAATTGTTGAAGATGTTTCGACAGGACTTTCAGACTTAAGTTTAGATGGCACTCGACCGACCGTTGCGTTTGATTATAAAGAAAACGACGCTCCTGCAGAAGAGGCTAGCGGCACAGCGCATTTTGATTACGACAAAGATTTAGGAGACTGCCGCTTGGTGGTTCTCGATGGAAAGGCAAATGCGAAAGCATTTCATTTGGCAAACTTGCCCCTTCGCATTGGCCGCGATCCCGAAAATGAACTCGTGATCGATGAATCCAATATTTCACGTTTTCACGCCGAAATTCGCCGACGAGATGACGATTTAATTATCGTAGATCTTGGGAGCACGAATGGTGTGAAAGTGAATGGTCTGCTTGCGTCGGAGCAGATCCTCCATAGTCATGATATCTTGCAAATCGGAGATCTGAGTCTCGAGTTTTTAGGATCTGGCGAACTTTCTAAAGGAATCGTCAGAGCTGTTGTAGAGCAAACGCCTGACAAAGATTCAAAAACTATCACTCCTCAAATTGCAAAAAAGAAAAAGCGCACCAAACTTTTAGCGGCAGGCTTAGTTATTTTTGCAATCGGATATTATTTAGTCACCAACAGCGCTGAACTTAAAAAGCAAGCTCAAGAAAAATCTATTCAAGTATTTCAAGAGCAAGTCGAAAGCAGTGTCACCGATTTAAGAACGGCACTTGAGAGAGACGCTAAAAAATCCATTACAGAAATTCCCGCTGAAGAAGTAAAAAAATCTTTTATCGATCGCGTTTCTCAGAGTGCACTAAGTAATTTCATTCCCAGCGAGCTTAAACAACAAATTCAGTCGGTGCCTCCAGAAATCATCCGCGTCTTGCTTGAAGATCCAAAGATTATCGCAAGTGCCGCGGTTGGCGGAGTAGATAAAGAGGGGTTTGAAGTGGCCCTTCGCACAAGACTAAACGCTCTCGTGGTTCAAAAAAGATATTCAGACGCTCTCATGCTCACTCAATTTTTGCTTCGCTTTAAGCCCAATGACCAAAGCCTAACTTCTGCAGCAGAAAAATTAACTTCATTGGTGGCCGTGACAGCAGCTAATCAACCTGTCGATGGAATTACAAAAGATGAGCGCCAGCAAATAGATAACTATCTTTCGGATTATCAAAAGCGAGTGGAGGGCGATATCTCTAAGGGCAGAATCGCAAGCGCCATTCAATTTGCAAAATTAGTTCACGAGAGAATTTTGCTTCTTGTTCAAAAAGATGCCCGCTTCGAAAAAGTGGGAAAGATCGAAGCCGCAAATTGGGAAGAAAAGATAAAGAATCTTGAGAAAATGCAGATCGATTCTCAGCGCCGGCAAGCTCAAGCCAAAATTGCAAATCAGGATGCCGATCGTTTGTTGAGATCGATAAAAACAAATTTAGATATGGCCAATACCTCTCAGGCCAGAAATGAAATCGATGAGTTCATAAAAAAATATCCAAATCACTCAAGCACTCGCGAAGTTTCTGCCCTTCGACAAGAAATGCAGCGCGCTCTTCAAATCACTTTTGCGACAGTGAAATCGAATATCGAAAGATTCATTCAGGCCGAAAGTTACGAAGCCGCTTGGCAAGAACTCTATCGCTACTTAGATATGGCGCCTTCTAATTCTGAAGCCGAGCAACTTAAAGAAATCATCGAAAAGAAAACTACGCCGAAGGCCATGCAATACTACAATCAAGCTCGCGTGTTTGAATTCGAAGCCGATGATTTAATTGCGGCCGAGCAATACTACAAACGTTCTCTCGACGTCGCCGATCCCCGCGGCGAACTTTCAAAAAAAGCTAATCGTCGCTATCTCGAAGTACGACGTAAGACGATTCAGTAAAATTTTGATTTTAGAATTTAACGAGATTCCGCATTCCATTTTATTTGAGTACTACGGGTATCACCTTTAATTTTAATTTTGCCTTTCATGCAGCCGTAGAATGAAAATGGATTCACTGAATTTATCGGCAGAATTTTCGCTATGGGCTTGCCGTATTTGGTTATCAAGATTCCTTGATCTTCCAACTTATTCAAAAGTTGTAAGCACTTTGCTTTGAATTCAGTAGTGGTGAAAGACCTCATATATATAGAGAGAATATCATAGGGATTGCCGCCTTCTTTAACGTTATAAGCTGCAGACTAACTACGCAGGATCCTTCATAGTTCTCAGGGGGTGCAAAATAAAGCTAAGTAATTTCAGTAGGTTAGAATTCTGACGCGGGCCCAAATTGGGCACCAAAATTGCATTCATTAAGAAGCAAGGTGAAGACTATGAAGCAAATACATCTTTCTGCTTTTTCAAAACTTCTTCTGACTTCGTCCGTCGCGCTGATCATCGCGGCATGTAACGAAGAGCAAAACGTTAACGCCACTCGTGGTGGCGGAGGGCAAGACATCGCTGCAACGATGGCGGATCAGGCGGCTCAAAGAGCAGCCGATGCCGAAGATCGAGCATCAAAAGAAAGAATCGAACTTCAAGGGCAAGCTTCCGCTGAGCGAAGAGATGCTGCAAAAAATGCAGCTGATATCGAAGTCGCAAAAAATAGTTCGAGTGCAAATTTATTAAGTGGCAGTGAAAGATCTGAAGCTGAAAAATATGCCGCCGGTCAACAGACCACTCAGCAGATGATTCGAAGTGGTGGAGATATCGTCGGACAAGTTTTAGGTGGATCGATGAGATCTTCTGCTCAAGCTGCTAGTGATAAAGCAGCAAACGAAAGAAGCGCAAGAAGTGATCAAAAAGATGTGGATATCGCTACAATCAATGCGGGCGCTGCCGGAAATGAGCGAGCTGCAGAGCGAGATGCGCGAAATGCTTATCAAGCCGATCAAAAAAGAGAAGCTACTTTAGAGAGTAACAAACAAAGAGTCTTAGGTGATTTAAGTGCGGCTTACGAAGATGTAAGCAGAAGAAAAAATAAAGCCGAACAACTTCAAAATGCAATTTTAGCTACTCAGCCTGGTAGTGAAATGCAGAGAGCAAATATTCCTCCAAAATTACTTCAAGAGGCACAAGCTTATAGTGCCGCACATGGTGGAGCTGTAGCCGCGTCTGCTGGGTTGGATGAAGTGATAGAGACTTATGATAACCAAATGTTTGATTTAAAAAGTTTAGGCAGAGAAGCCCGCGGAGTTAGCAGTGAACAACAAGGATACTTTGATCAAGTGAGAGGGCGCGTAAATGCTACAGCTGATCAGACAGATGCTCTTTCAAAGAAAATGAATCCTCGAGCTGTTGCTAATGCAGTAAGATCTGCTCCCGGAGAAAAAATTCCACCTAAACAAGAGAAGTACGCTGCAGATGATATGCATAACTTTTTGGGCGGTGATATTGGACAGGGTGATTTAAGTACAGATTTTAGAGCACGACTTAGTCCAGAGCTCAGACGATATGTTGAATTTTATGACCGAGTAAAATCAGAAACCAATGCAGAAAATTTAGATAAACTGAGAGCGGATATGGATAATATTAAAAGCCATATTCCAGCAACCACTGATGACAATAAACGAGTTATTAACTCGCTCGCGCTTTTATCTTCATTTGCAAAATTTAAGAGCGACAACATTAAACAAATTGATGCCTCATCTGATCTAACAGATGCTGGTAAAAAGAAAGCGAAGGAAGAGCTTCAAAAAATTAATTCTTATCAAGCGATGTTAAATGTAGCAGGTAGAAGCGTGAGCGTTGTTCCTGTGACAAAATATATGGAGTCTTCAGCAACCGTATCAGCAGCTTTCGATCAAAGTAAAAACGTTCGTGAGTATGTTCAAGACAGAGAACAATCAACGGATGCCAAAGATTATTTAAATCAAATGGGTGCAGAAGTGACAGATTTAAATACAAATCGTAATAAAGTTCCTTCGCGATCTGTTGCCTATGCCGGTGTAGGAGATAAATTTAGTTCTTCACTTGGTGGTGGAGCAGATTCTTCAGGCGATGGATTTGATTCAGACAATACAAGGCTGATTCCAGAGAGCAAAATTTAGGTTGTTCTAATCGAAATTATAAAAAATTTTTTGGCGTGTGGAAAATCTGCACGCCAATTTTTTTTACGCTCATTCGTCTCTGCATTTAGTTCAATTTTGCGGTCTGCAAAGATTTCAGATGCCCTGCTTTAAAGCCATTCATTTCGCTAGTTTAGCTCGGTACGAACTTTGCATTACTTAGATGTAAGAAATGAAAAAAACGCTGATGCAAAGATTAAGAAAATCCACCCGAGGCCAGACGGCTCTCGAATACGCGATGATGCTTGTCGTGGTGATGGTTCCCACGGCGATTGCGGTGAAGGAAGTTTTAAAAGAAATCAGCGGAGATCAAGGTTTGAACTCTAAAAAAGAAACACCAGTTAAGAAAATGGTGACCGATGCTTACGGAGATGAAAGTCGAATGGGAGTGATCGGCCGCCCTTACCCATAAAAATTTAACAAACAAAAGGAGACATGTATGAAACTTAAAACTCTCAAATTGAATCGCAAAGGACAAACAGCTCTCGAGTACGCACTCGTGGTGGCTGCGGTTTCGCTTGTGATCATGGTGGCTTGGAACCAAGTCGGTGACTCAGTTCAAAAAGCGATCAAAGGAAATATGCTCGGCATTATCAATGACCAGCTTACAAAAGGTAATGCAACGATTAAACGGTAAGTCCGTTTTTTTGAAGTTTCCTTTTGCTTACTGATGGGAGGCCCTCGCTTTGCGTGAACGTACCCAAAAGAAGTTAGTTCGTAAAAACATTGGCGGCCAAGTAGCACTTGAGACCGCCTTTGTTTTTACTTTTATTATTTTTCTAACTTTTTCAATTATCAACTTTGGATTTTTATTCCACACCAAAAATGTCGCGACTTATGCCGCGTTTATGGCCGCACGTTCTTATCAAGTGCTTGGCGATCAAACGAGTTCAGGTTCTCAGCAGGCGCCTTATGGAAATGGCGCTAACTATTATCTTAAAGATTTAAAAACTTTGGCCGCGATGCAAACGGCCGAAGATATTTTTACGTGTGCTCTTCCTTGGATGTCAGTTCCGGATGGAGATTCAGACACTGTGATTAATAATTCAGATCTTGAAAAAATTCCGCTTATCCGATGCATGGAAGGAAAAAGAAAATACGAACAACTCAATATCGGGGTCGGAAGTGCGAATTCTCGAAGTTTAGATTTTGCTTCATTCAAAGCAGATGAATCGGGCTCAGCATTTGAGCCGCCAAAACTCGATTTAGTGGCCGGAGCTTTTGGAGAAAATGCACGAGAAACCATGAGATATGGAATTTTGCATTTAAGATATCGAACTCCGATTTTGTTTAACCCCTTTAACGTTTTAAAAATGGATAATCCTGATCAGCTCGTTCGAAACGATGTTTATGTTCCTGTGCTTTTAAATCCTGGATTGCAATCTGGGTTGAAAGCTCGCGACAAAGAAGAAAAAGAAGAAGTCGAGACGGTGAAAAAGAAATGAGATTTTTTATGTTAAAGAAAAATAAATCTCGCAAGGGCGTAGCGCTTATTTATTTTGCGATGATCGTTGGCGTGATGCTGGGATTTTTGATGCTCGTTGTAAATACGGGAATGCTTATTTATCAAAAAATCCGACTTCAAACCGCTGTGGATCTTGCGGCTTATGCTGGAGCAAGTGTGCAAGCAAGTTATTTAGGAAATAAATCTTCGGGTGATCAATCTGTAAAGGCCATCAACCTTAAAATTTTCAAACGCTATATCGATTTACTCAACGAAGAGAAATTTGGATCGATTGCTCCTTGGCCATTTGGATTTCCTGATCCAGGTTCATGTGCCGCGGCTTGTATGGCGGCGAGTTTAGCAAACGGTCAGCATGCCACAAATATTTACAAAAAAGCTGCTGCCGATATGGAACAATATCGTCAAGAGATCGCGGCCATCATGAATCAACTTCCAAAGGCCGCTCAAGCGGCAGCTGAAGAAACTTTGAAATTAAATATTCCGGACCTCGCGATCGAAGGCGGAGGTTTTGATGCGAACACTTCGAATTCGGCGGAAGAAGTGATTCGCGCAGCACAAGATTCAACAGGCAACGCACTTTCGAAAAAGAAAAATGCTGTTTTAAGTTTTAGCTCAGACAAAGGAATGTATTTGGCGAATGTAGTCGCAGCCGTTCCGCACACCTTCGCCTATTTTGGTCCTATGTGTTTTGACAAATATCAAAATATGTCGATGGCGCCAGAATTTTATTGCGCGGTGAATGGAGCCGGAGCTCCAGGTGGGCCCGAAGGATTTAATTCGGCTGCTCAGGCGTTTGCAAACTCACTCACGGAAAAATTTAATCCGATGGGCGGAGGCAATATCGGAAATATCAATAAAATTTCGGATCCAAGCACTCGAGCCATTCGTTTGCAATTCATACAAAACCCAAATCGACCCGATCCTTTTTTTATGGTGGCCGCTGAATGGTATCCGCAGAACGGAGCTTTTTTAAATATTGAAAATTCTCTCGGCGCTCAGGGAAGTTTGTTTCCAAAGCAAACTCGATTGGTAGCAGTCGCTGCAGCTGAACCTTTCGGCGGAGATTTAGTCAGAACAAAATCGGATATTACGTTTGGAGTTCGATTGCAGGCGATTCGAAAAGTTTTGCTCGATCCAAGAATCGCAGATGTCAAAAGCGATTATCCTAATTTGTTTGATTATATGACGAGCTTGAGCCCCAAAGATAATGACGGAAGGCCCATTGATAAATCACCCGAAGAGACGGTTAAAAGATTTTTACATTAAAATATGTTGAAAACGAATTTACATTTAAAAAAAGAGAAGCGATTGCATTCAGGCCAAACTATTTTGGAGCTTTGCTTTTTCTTGATGTGGTTCGCGGGTTTTTTTGTTTTAGCTTATTACCTTTCGACGATTTTTGTAGTGGCGCAGAAGCAAACGATGCTCGTTCGTCATCAGGCGTTTATGGAGCTTGGAAATTATTCGGATTATTCTGAAAGCAAACAGGGTGAAGACAATCCTAAAGAAGCAAAATCTCAAGTCATTTTTAAACTCGGCGAAAAAACTAAATACGTTCGAGTAGATTTAGAAAAAAATTCTGATTTTCAAAAAGCTGTTCAAGGTGAAATAAAAATCGATGTCTCTCGCTCGCTCAATCAAGATCGCTTTTGGGAAAACTACGAGCTTCCTAAAGCAAAAACAACGGTACTTTGGAATAAACAAGGCGAAACACAAGTTGAGCTAGAGCTTATGCAAGTCGTTGCGATCGCGCACAACCGATCGATCAATTTAAAAGACACCGGAAAAAAAGATCAAAAAAGCACGGGAATGTTTTCGGGCAGTATGCATTTTAATGATTTCGTAAAATTGGCGGGCATTGAATTGCCAACAGAGCGAGGGCTTCGCGATAATCAAGACGCACTTAAAGATGCGCTGAAAACTTTGGTGAAGAATGATTCCTCTCTCGCCGATGAAGCAGCCGCACTCGAAAAATCTATTAATGCAGCCGATAGTTTAAGCGGAAGTATGGAAGCCGCGTTGATTGCGATGGCCGTGCAAATCGCGATGCAAGCCGGAATGGACGCACTCAAAAATGCGATGAGTGGAATTGATATGAGCGGAATGAGCGGGAGTAGCGATGGCGGATATGGAGGAGGCGGTGGGGTAAGTGGCGCGAGCGGCGGAACTGATCCTTACGGACAAATTGGAGGCATGTTTGATCCAGGCGATATGGCCTCAGCAACTGCGGGTGGAGATCTTGGCTCGGGTTTAATGAAAACAGTTTTATCTCCTTTTGAAAATGTAGCGCAAGGTGCTCGCGATTTTACAGGCGGACTTGCAAGAGGTGGAGCTGAAGGATTAATGACAACCGCAAGTGGCGCCGCGAAATTAATGAATACAGCTTCGATGGTGGGCGGATTTGCAGGTGTTGATATGCACAATGTGCAATTAGCGAGTTCGATCTTAAGTGCGCCCTCTGCTCTTGCATCTGGCATGAGTAATTTCGAAGCGGCTATGAACAACATCAACACTGCCGGAATCGGAGATGTCTTTGGTGCTGCTCGAGAAATTTCTCAACCACTTACTCGTCTCGCTTCGTTTGCTGGACCAGGTTTAGGCGTTCCGCTTGGACAAATCGGAACTGCACTTGGAGTTGCGAGTGGAATTAACGGCTCTCTTGATTTAGGTGGCGTGCTTGCGAGCGGCGCGCAAACAGCATCTGAAACTGCACAAAGTATCGGAGCACTCGCTGGAAATTTAGGATCTGCTTATGGAGGAATGGCAAGCTTGACGGGAGCCGACGGAACGCCCGCAAGTTTTCTCGCCATGGGTGGCGCCGTTTTTGGTGCAGCGGGAAGTTTAGGAAATACAATTGAAAATATAAAAATGAGCGGAATCGATTTGAATCCGATTTCAATCGGCGAACATATTATTCAAGCCAATATTGATGGCGCAAAAAAAACCTTAGAAGATTTTGGAACCAACATGAAGGATTATCAGGCGCAAATCGAAACAAATATCGGAAGCATCATGAGTCCGAGTGTTCAAATCGAAAATGCTGAAGCTCAAAAACTTATGCAAAACTTAGCAAATCTTGATCGCGATAGTTCTGGTGCAGTCGCCTATCAACTTCATGGAATCGATTCGAGCACTACGAAGACAGCACTGATGAACGCGACCGATCGAATGGAGGCGATGTCCGATAAAATTGCTGCGATCTCGGCTGTGAATTCAAAAGATATTTATGAATCTGAAAGAGTGATGGCGCAAACCAAAGAGCAGCTCGCGATCGTAAATGATTCTGTAAAAAATTTAAGAGATGCCTCTATGGGATTTGCAGATGTCGACCAAGGAAAACTTGCTGATGCGAATCGCGCGGCTGAACAGCTCGCTGCTCAGTGGGGCGAGACCAAACGCACAAGTGAATATGCTTCGGCTCAATCAAAATCTTACGAGACGACAAGTCAGCGAACATTTATCAACGACACTTTAACTTATGGAACGATGAAAGACGCTAAAGTTTTTGAAAGTGATATGGCAAAAATAAATCCTTTCTATGCGGCTTCAGCGACGAAAGGTTCAACGCGAGCGACCGATGCTTACGGAGACATTCTTGTTAGACAAGCCGATATGCGACGAATGAATAATTATGTGGCTCAAGCTAAAAGTATCGAAGACAGACAAGCTCGTCAGATGGAATTTGGAAATAAAATTTCTCAACTCGCGAGTGGAATTCCGCTGAGTGGCCCCATCATGGCAGCGAATCGAGATAGTGCGAGAGAAAATGCAGGATCATTAGCTGTGCAACTTAATCAAATCCGAACAGAGCGCGCAGCAGATCTTACAAGCGATCAAGCGGCGCGTTGGAAGAGTGCTGAAGACAGATTAAATTCGATTGCTTCAGGGCAGCGAGATTTTGTGACGCCTCGAGAAACTTTTTATGCGCTTCGCGATAACTTTAATCAGCGAGAAGCGACGATTCAACAACTTGAATATTCGTTGAAAAAAACTTTGTATTGCAAAGATAAAAACTGCTGATGAGTTTGCAGCGCAAAGCGCTAGAACTTAAAGAGATTTTCGCGCACCAAGATACGCGTGCGGCATCGAATCAAGACCTACGAACCAGATAAAATAGAAATCAAAGGGGATTGAATTCAAATGGACAATCGTCGTGCCGTTGCCTGGTCTCTCACCGCTGCTCTTATCGGTGTGATTTCTTTTTGGCTTTATGTGAATAAGGCCGTCGATCGAGAGATCGGCGATTTAAAAATTCGACAAAAAATTCTGCGAGCTGCTCGCGATATTCCAGCGAACACTCGTATCGATCAATCGATGTTCGTAGAGGCTGATTATCCCGCAAGTTTTGTTCCACCGAAGGCCGCGCAAAATCCTTCGGAAGTTGTTGGTCAAGTTGCGATCGCAACGATTTTTGAAAGTGAGCCAATCTTGATTAGTAAACTTGTTCCCTTTGATGAAAGTTCACTCGATCGAAGAATTCCAGAGGGTTACCGCGCTGTTACGATTGGAATTCGTGATGATCAAGATGTGATCGGGGTTGGAGGCTTACTAAGACCTGGCCACTTTGTGGATATCTTGTTGATGCTTTTCGTAAACACAAAAGAAATTGAAAAAGGTCGAACGATCATTGCTAACGATACTTCTGGGCTTCGTGCTGAAGTTCGAACGATTTTTCAAAATATTAAAATTCTCGCAGTCGGTAGAGATTTAAAACTCGCAACGGCGAATGTAAATCGCCCCGTCGCTGGCGAAGAAGATTTAACAAATAAAAATATTACCGTCGCCCTTAAACCTGAGGATGTGCAAAAGCTCGTCTTAGCTCAGTCGACAGGACGAATCACTTTGGCACTCAGAAGATTTAATGAAACTGATTTGGCTCAACTTGATTATTTGGATCCGTTCAGAGCTTTTGGCATCAAGTTGCCGATCGTAGCGGGCCCTCAACCCGCTTATCGTGAAATCAGAGGAGGACAAGTCTTTGCGCAACCTTATTAAAATTTTATTTTCATTTATTTTTATCTCGGAAATTTCTTTTACTTATGCGGCCGAGCTCAACAAGGGCGCAAACAAAGAAATTTTTGCGGTTAAAGATATTCCTCAAACCATCACCGTCGATTACGACATCGGAGAAATCGCCGTCGGTAATCCCGCGATCGCATCCGTTGTAGCGGATCGACCTCGACGAAGAATTGTTCTCTCGCCTCTTGAGCCAGGCGAAACCGCGCTTCTCATTTTTGATGTAGGCGGAAGACAGCGAGATAATATTTCGATCACAGTGACCTCAACAGATCTCGACACTTTCGTAAAAGATTTGAAATTTTTATTTCGTGATATCGAAGGATTGAGTTTTCGCCGCGTTGGAAGAAAAGTCATCATCGAAGGCGAAGTTTATCTTAAATCTGATCTCGATCGAATTCATGAAGTCTTGAAGGGGAATGATTTCATCGTTGATCTCGTCACTCTTTCTCAAGATACACAGAGAATTTTAGCTCGAAGAATTAAGGATGAAATTGGAATTCAAGGTGTTGAAGTTTCTACAGCTAAAGATCGCATCGTACTTAAAGGAGAAGTTTTAAGTGAAGATGAAGCGGCTCGAGCTGAAAAAATCGCACAAATTTACACGGACAAAGCGAGCATCGTGAATGCGATCGCCGTTAATCCAAAAAAATCTGGAGCAAGGCCTGCAAAACTTATTCAAGTCTCGGGATATTTTGTAGAGCTTAACAAAGCCTTCTTAAGAAATTTCAATTTTTCTTGGACGCCCATCGCCGATGTAAAAATTGGATACAATTACTCAGGCGGAAGAGGGGATTTTGTTTTATCTACTTTAGTTACAGAATTTCTTCCTAAGCTCAATATGGCAAAAGCCTTAGGAGTGGCCAGAGTTTTTGAAAATCCAACTGTTTCTGTAAAAAGTGGAGAAGCGGCAAAGATTTCCTCAGGCGGACAAGTTTTCATTCCCGTTCCCAATCAAAATGGTGGAACGACTTTCTCGCAATCTCCGATTGAAACCGGAGTTACTTTAGACGTTACCGCAACCGCTGATGATCGGGACTTCGTCGATATGAAGCTTGGAATCCAAGTTTCGAAAATTGGATCGGGTACGACTCCAAATACCATTCAAGTTAATAAATCGAATGTGAACACCGTTCACTATGTTCGATCAGGTGAAACAGTTGCACTTGGTGGAGTTTTAAGATCGGCATTCAGCGATATTAAGGATTCTCCTCCTGATCAGCCTTTTTCGTTTGCACCTGCGGGAAGTGAGGGACCATCGTTTACCAGTTCGCTTGGAAATATTTTTCAAGTTTTCAAAAGTCATTCGGTCACTTCGGATCGAACGATGTTTATCGTCTTTATCACTCCAGAAATTTTAGGAACGGGTAGAGACTCTGGAAGAAGAATTCGTGAGGCGATGAACTTAAATGGTGTTGAAGCTTACACGCCAAATGCAGCTGAGGATTTCGAATAAAAATGGGATCTATTTTATCTGTCTGCGGCGCTAAGGACGGAGTGGGTAAAACCGCTTTCGCCATTCATTTGGCCTTTGGTTTGGCTAAAGCATCGCAGAAAAATGTCTGTTTAATAGAAGCAGATATTCCAAACTTTGGAGATCTCAAAACTTATTTGAATCTGAAGCAAAATAAAACCCTCGTTGATTTTATAAAAAATTCGACGAGGCTTGATCCAAAGCTTGCACAAAATTGGATCGGAAAAAATCCAAACGGACTTTATGTTTTGGACGCAGTTACTTTTTCAACAGATTTTCAAAATATAGACGATTTAGGTCTCGATAAATCTTTAAAACTTTTGGCCCGATCTTTCGATTATGTGATCATGGATCTCGGACGAGATATCAATCCACTTTCATTCAGGGCTTTTGAAAATTCCTCTCTTATTTTTGTTGTTTCGTCTTCGAATGTTCTTGCGATTAATCAAACTGCCGAATTTTCAAAGAAATTACGTAGCCTTCAATTTGGAAGCGATATTCAAAAACTCGTTCTTAATCAGTACGATCCGCGCGGAATTATTTCTCCTCAGGTGATTAAGCAAAAATTTAATATGGAGGCGGCCGTGTTGCTGCCTGATGATCCCGCGGCTTTTAATCAAAGTCTTTCGCAAGCAAAGCCGCTTCAGATGCTGAATCCCAAGCACCCCTACTTAAAAGGAATCGATGATACAATTCGAATGCTTTCAACTTTAGAAGAAAAAGTCGAAAAATCGAGAGTCACCAGGGTAGGAGTTTCTCAGCCACTCGATGTGTTAAAGCAAGTTCTTCCCTTTTCGTTTGGTGGTGGAGCCGGAGGAAATCAAAAAATTCTCGCGGCTGGATCCACCTCTAAAGCCCTGATGGATCGCAATATCGCGATTCGAACT